>NZ_CP012159.1:5065500-6276500 GCF_001189295.1 Chondromyces crocatus | reverse complement strand
CACGTCGGTCCACTCCTGCAGATCGAAGTCCCAGGGATCGGACGTGCCCAGATCCACCGGGCTCCGGCCGTCCGCAGGGAGGAGCGTCGTGGAGATGTGCGTGCCGATCTTGTGCATGTGCGGCATCCCCGAGATGGTCGTGATCTGGGGGAACAGCGCCGGGATCGTCAGGTCGCAGGTGACGTCCTGGGAGCCGTTCGGCGGGACGGCGATCTTGTTCGTACCGAAGGCCATCACGTCGGCGTCGTTCGGCCGGAGCTGGTCGGTGGTGCAGAGCGAATAGCCGGAGCGATCCTGCTCGCCGTCGAGGCCCATCAGGTTGCTGTAGTGCACCTGGACCACGAAATGCGCGGTCCCCTCGATCGCGAAGCCGGCCTCGGGAGGCAGCTCCAGCGCCTGGCCACCCGGTGCCCACACGCCCATCAAGCGCCCCATGTTCCCGCCGTTGCAGACCTGCGGGGTCTTCGGGTAGGCCGCGTCGGCGGCGAAGAGCAGCATGTGGTGGACGATGGTCGTGTTGTCGACCCGCGGCGCGTGGGCGATGATCTGCCGCTTTTCGCCGATCTCCACGTCGACGCCGTAACACATGTAGACGTCCTCCACTTCCTTCGGCATCACGTACGGCGCCTCCGCCTGGATGGTGATGTCGGGCGTGCAGTTCAGCGTGGGGAGGTTTCCCGAGCCGCCTTCGCCCGAGGGTTCGCACGAGGTGCTGCCTGCGGGAGCCCCTCGGGCGATCCAGTCGTCCAGGAGGCGGAGGCTCTCTTCGCCGAGCGGCGAGGCGGGCGGAGGGGGCATGGGCCGGGCGGTGTCGTGGACGCGGTCCGAGACCAGCTCGTACACCTTCTTCGATGGATCACTCCGCCCCGCCGCGTGCAGGTCGGCGTGCGTGACCAGCGGGTTCGGCGCGCCGAACTGTGGCGAGCTGCCGTGACACGAGCGGCAGTCCTTCTGCAGGACGGCCTCGACCTCGCACGGGAGCCCGCTGCCTGTGTCACCTGCACCCGTGCCCTCCGTTCCTGACTTCCCGTCGTCACCGCCGCTGCACGCGACGACGAGGATGGGAATCACGGCGAGAAACGGTGCGAACGACGAAAGAACTCGCATGGCGGTGCTCCTCGTGGATAGACGGAGAAATGGAACGTCTGCGCCGCGGGCCGTGACCCGAAGATGCGCCAGGATCAGCAGAGACGATGGCAGTGAGCGAACAACGGCGGTGGGGACGCCGACCCATCCAGAGCAGGGACGGCAGCGCCCACGGAGGTCGGCGGAAGGGTGTGCTGCATTTCGACACGAACCGTGTCGAAACATATCGGCACGACCCGTACCGTCAAGAGAATCTGGCGGTCGGAGACCACTGCGCATGACGGCCTCGGAGCGTCCACGCGCCGGCCGGAAGCGAAGCGAGGCCTCGCGGACGGCCATCCTGACCGCGGCCCTGGATCTGGTACGCGCCCATGGCTACGCGGCGGTCAGCATCGACGCCATCGCCGCCGAGGCACGGGTCGGCAAGCACACCATCTACCGGTGGTGGCGCTCGAAGGCGGAGGTGCTGCTCCAGGCGCTGAGCGAGGCGACGGACGAGCAGGTCGTCCCCGTCGAGACGGGCGCGCTGGAGAGCGATCTGCGGGAGCGTCTGGCACTGATCTTCTCGCTCAGCTCCCACGAGCAGCCCGCGTCCCACCTGCTGCGCGCGCTCATGGCCGAGGCGCAGCTCGACCCGGCGTTCCACGCGCTCTTCAAGGGGTACATCGAGCGGCGCCGCGGGCATCTCCGGGCGGTGTTCGAGCGCGCCCGTGACCGGGGCGAGGTCGCCGAGGGGGTCGACCTGGAGACGCTCATCGACATGGTGCTGGGGGCGATGTGGTACCGGCGGCTCATCCAGCATGGGCCGCTGGACCGCCCCTTCGCCGAGTCGCTGGCGCGGATCACCGCCCACACTGCGCGCACCGCGCTCCCTGCCGGCAGAGGCGGCGCGGGATAGCGCGCGTCACGCAGGTCGGTCGCTCACGTCACGAAGGGGAGGGGGACACGAAGGCGGGGAAGGGGACGGGCCGGGCGCGCTGCCCGGCGACGTGCGTCAGGTGGGGATGGTGCAGAACCCCTCGTAGTCGATGTACTCCTTGATGGTCGGGTTCTCGCCGCACACCGGGCAGGTCTTGTCCCGCCGCAGCCGAAGCTCGCCGAACTTCATCCGCAAGGAGTCGTAGGTCAGCAGCCGGCCGATGAGCGGCGTCCCGCGCCCGAGGATCAGCTTGATGGCCTCCGTCGCCTGGATCACGCCCACCACGCCGGGCAGGATCCCGAGCACCCCCGCCTCCTGGCAGCTCGGGGCCAGGTGGGGCGGCGGCGGCTCGGGGTACAGGCAGCGGTAGCAGGGACCTTCCCCGGCCAGGAACGTCGTCACCTGGCCCTCGAAGCGGAAGATGGACCCGTGGACGACGGGCTTCTTCTTCCACACCGACGCGTCGTTCACGAGGTAGCGGGTGGGGAAGTTGTCGCAGCCGTCGACGATCACGTCGAAGCCCTCGAAGATCCGGTCGACGTTCGAGCTGTCGAGCCGCTCCTGGAATTTCACCACCTTCACGTCCGGGTTCAGGTCCCGCAGGGCCTTCTCGGCGCTGTCCACCTTGGGCTCGCCCACGCGCGAGGTCGCGTGCAGGATCTGGCGCTGCAGGTTCGACGCATCCACCACGTCGGCGTCGCACAGCCCGATCGTGCCCACGCCAGCGGCCGCCAGGTACAGCGCCGCCGGGCTCCCCAGGCCTCCCGCGCCGAGCAAGAGCACCCGCGCCGAGAGCAGCTTCGCCTGGCCGACCTCGCCGACCTCCGGCAAGAGCAGGTGCCGCGAGTACCGGTCCCGCTGCGCGTCGGTGAGCTGCGGCGGCGCCTCCACCGGGTAGCCGAGATCCTTCCACCGCGTGAACCCCGGGTTCGCGCTCTCCACGTTGGTGTAGCCGAGGTCCTGCAGCGTCTTCGCCGCGAGCGCCGAGCGCGTCCCGCCTGCGCAGTAGGCCACGATCTTCGCCGCGCGATCGGGCACCTTCTGCTCGACCTGAATCTCCAGGAAGCCACGCGGGATCGAGATCGCCCCGGGGATGTACCCGGCGCGGTGCTCCTCCTTCTCGCGCACGTCGATGAGCGTGATCGGCTCCTTCTCGTCCAGGCGACGCTTGAGATCGCCGAGCGTCACCTCGCGGATCGACGAACGGACGTTGGCCATCAGGTCGCTGTAGGTCGTGGGCATCAGGGCTCCTTGGCGGGAAACGAGCTCCGGGTCGTTCCTGGTTGCTGGCGTTGTAGGCGCCTCGCGCGGCGCGTCAATCCGCGCGAGGCGCGAAGATCACTTGCTGACCGGCAGGAGGTCCGCGCGGCTGCGGAGGGACGACAGCGGCTGCTCCTTCTGCAGCCCGCCGTCGCACTGGACGCGCGCCACCCGCATCCCCTGAACGTGCTCGAAGATGGTGGCCGCCTGGTTCTCCTGATCACAGAGGGTGAGCACCTTCATCCCCTTGACCAGCTGCCCCTTCCGCAGCTTGTCGCGGGTGGTCTTCACCTCCACGTCGTCGGCGAGCCGGGTCACGGTGACCTCGTTGCCCTTCACCTCGGTCACGGTGCCCAGCTCCAGCAGCGGCTCCTTCTCGCGCAGCGGCCCCCACACCTGCGCGCCCTTGAGCTGGTCGTTCGGCGGGAGCCACTCCGCCGTGTCCTCCGCGGCGAGCCGGCCCACCGGCACCCAGCCCAGCGCCAGCTCCAGCGCTGCATTGAACCCCGCGGCCCCAGGATCCTGCTCGGTGATCAGCGCCAGATCCTTGGTCTGCCCGATCACCCACACCGGCGTGCCCGTCTTCAGGTCCCGGCGCGACGCCCCCTCCGCGCTCTCCGCGGGCGCCACCGCCACCGTACCGTGGGCCCAGCGCTTCTCGGACTTCTTCGGGGGCTTCACCTTGAGCCGCTGCGTCTCCAGGTACGTCGCCAGCGCCGTGCGCTTCCTGGCGAGTTCCTGAGGCATCGCCTTGTCCTTCGCCACGCCCGCGAGATCGGCCGCCTGGACCTCCCAGCCCAGGCGCGCGATCTGCGCGTCGACCTCCTTCAGGTCCGCCGCGGCGTTGCGCGACCCCACCCCGCGCGCGGCCTGCGCGATCAGCTCGGGCGCCGCCGCGGCCCGCACCCGCACCATCAGCGCACGCGCGACGGCCTCGGTCGCGTCGCCACGCTTCAGCGCCTCGTCCACCTGGTCGGCGGCCGCGGACCAGCGCTTCGCCCTCAGATCGTCCGCGAGCTGACCCGCCAGGGCCTCGACGATGGTCCCCTCCGTCTCCGCCGAGAGCTTCTTCCACACCGCGTCGCCGAGCACCTTCCGCGTGCCCTCCGCGCCCAGGAAGCTCCGCGCCTCGCTGAACTTGCCGGCCACCGCCAGCTCGTCGAGCTTGCCGCTCGCGCACGCCGCCGCCTGCGCTTGCACGAGCTTGCGCACCTCGGCCTTGAAGACCTCGCTGTTGCGCTCCTCGATCTGCTTCGACAGCGCGGTGAACGCCTCGGCGCACTGCTTGTTGTCGAGCTGCTCCGAGACGTCGTTCGCCCACAGCTTGGCCTCGCGCTTGTCGAGCTTCTCCCGCTGCTCGCCGATCTCGAAGCGGTGCGACTCGATGGCCAGCTTCTCTGCCTCGCCGAGGAGCTTGCGCGCATCTGCGTAGCGCTTCTCGTCGATCGCGAGGGCCGCCTCGTCGATCTTCTTCCGGCTCGTCTCGATGCGCGCCTGCTCGGCGGCGTCGGTGCCAGCCGCAGGTCCGGGACGCGCCGCCCCCTCCTCGGCGCAGCCCAGCGGGCCGGTGAGCGCCGTGAGCGCCATGACGGCGGCGAGCGCCGAGCGAACAATGCCAAGTGAACGCGATTCCAGAGAGGACATGGGCGGGCAATCTCCCACCGCCCCCCGAGCATCGTCAACATCGCGGGACCGATTCGACCGAGCGCGCGGTTGACCTCGCGCCGGGCCGGCTCTACCGCGTTCACGTGACCCAGGAACGCACCTTCCGCGCCCCGCGCATCACCATCAACCGCGTCTACACACGCCACGGCGACGGGGGACTCACCCGCCTCGTAGGCGGCCAGCAGCTCCCGAAGGACGACCTGCGCATCGAGAGCTACGGCACCGTCGACGAGCTGAACGCCTTCATCGGCGCTGCGCGCCAGACCTTGCTCGAAGCGCTCCCCGGCACCGCGCCCGACCGGCGCGAGCGGCTCGAGACCCTGGGCCGATCGCTCTACCGGGTCCAGCACGAGCTGTTCAACCTCGGCTCGATCCTCGCGACCCTCCCCGAGGACGTCCACCCCAGGCAGCCTCGCATCACCGAGGCCGAGATCGAGCGACTCGAAGCCGAGATCGACGAGGCCCAGGAAGATCTCGAGACCCTGCGCTCCTTCGTGCTCCCTGGCGGCGCGCGGCTGAACACCGACCTCCACGTCGCCCGCACCGTCTGCCGACGCGCCGAGCGGCTGTGCGTGCAGCTCGGCCGTGAGGGCGGCGCCGACCCGCTCCCGGTGGGCTACCTGAACCGGCTGAGCGACGCCCTCTTCGTCTGGAGCCGCTGGGCGTCGCTGCTCCTCGGGGCCCCCGAGGTCCTCTGGGAGCCCGATGTCTCTGCCAGCGGCATGGCGGCCAAGGCAGCGACCGAAGACGGCTCCACGAAAGAGCAGGGGTAGCGGCCCTCGGGAGCGCGAGGGCGGAGAGACGCCACCCTGTGCTGGGAGCGCAGGGGCCGAGAGGCCGCTGTCTCGGTACGCCGTCCTATTCCAGATCCAGCTCGTCTTCGTCGTCGGCCGAGAGCCCCTCGTCCGCGTCGCCCGAGGGCTCCTCGTCCTCGTGGCACCAGTAGTGCTCGATCTCGTTCAGTTCGCCGAGATCGTAGCCGAGCCAGTCTCGCAGCGCCGCGTTCGGCCCCTCCGCCCACACCTCGTCGAGCAGCGACCGCAGCCCGTCGGGCTCCTGCGTCGACAGGATCCCGTAGGCGCCGATCGCCGCCGCGCCGTCCTTGCCCAGGAGCAGCTCCCGGAAGTGCCCCCTCAGTCGCGAGAGGGGTGCCCCCATCCGCAGGAGCAGCCCCGCCAGGAGCGATCGCGCCCCGGGAGCGGCCCGCTCCAGGATCCCGTCGAGCCGTGCGTCGTCCACGGTCACGAGCTGGAGCGCGACCAGCGCGGTCGCCGCCTCGGCCGCCGCCGCTCCGCTTCGCGCGTCGGACGACAGCGCGGCCTTCAGCGCCTCCAGCACCTCGGGAGAGGCCTCGGGCCTGCAGAGCCGCGTGGCGAGCGCAAAACGGAGCGACTCCGGCCGACGCAGGGCCGCGAGCACCCACGCTCCATCGATGCGCCCCACCGCTTGCAGGGCGTACCCGCACTGGAGCGCCGCGTCCTCGGACGCCGGATCCTCGTCCACCCCGTCGAGGCAACGGAGCCCCAGCGCGAGCGCCGCCTCCGTCCCGCGATGCGACCCGATCCGTACGATCCGCTCGAGCTTCCGGTAGTCCTTCGCCAGCATCGCCGCCTCGGCCTCACGGCCGAGCCGCGCCTCCAGCGCCGGCGCGTCCTTCACCTTGGCCAGCGCCTCGGCGGCCCAGTACGCCCCGTAAGGGAGCGCGGAGCGTGGCGCCCCGGGCTCGTCTTCCTGCGGCCGCTCCACCGCCGCGCGCCACAGTGGCTCCACCAGATCGGCCGGCGCCCCCAGGCAGCTCAGCGTGTACAGCGGCCCCGTCCCGCCATGATAGAGCGGCGAGAGCAGCGCTTCCCGCGCGATCGCGCGCAGCCGCTCGCGCCAGGACTCCGTGAGCAGCCCCTTGCGCTCCAGCCCGGCGAGCACCTCCAGCCACTCGTGATCCGCCCCGACCCGCGCCCCGCGCGCGGCCAGCGCCGCCAGCCCCTCGAACGCTGCCTCACCGAAGTGACGGAGCAAGAGCTCGGCCCACGCCTCCTCCGAGCCCGGCAGCTCCGGCCCCCTCGGGGACACCGCCGGATCGCGCAGGTTGAACAGGAGCAGCGAAAGCGTCTCCCGCGCGAGCGGCGAGAGCACCTCGGCGCCGCTCACCAGGGACGTCTCCCGCGCTTCCGCCACGAGCGCCTCCAGCATCCGCGCCCGCGCGTCGTCCGGGCCGCTCCGGAGCAGCGAGAGCCGTGACAGCAAGCTCTCGCTCGGCTCCCCCGTGAGGAGCCCCACGTCCAGCCCTGCCAGCGGCACCACGGGGCACGGCTCCTCGAACCGCTCCACCCACAGCGCCTGCGCACGCTCCACGGGATAACGCCCTGGACCTGCCGCCGCCTCCAGCAGCCGAGGTCGCGCCATCGCTTCGGGGAGCAACCCTGCGGCCTCCACCGCATCATAACGACGCCACGAACGCGCCCCGTAGAGCGCCCGATCGATCCACATCACCGCCCGCTCGGGGTAGCCCACCGCGAGCGCCCGGATGGCCCAGCCCGCATCGAGTCCTATCCGCTGCCCACGAACATCCACGCCACCGCCATCCGCGAGCACCGCGAGCGGGCGATGGCCCTCGACGGGCCGCACCTGTCCCACGGCCGTGATGAGCGCTCGACCGTATTCGTCGATCATCTCCAGCCCCCGCGTGCCACAGGCCGGCGTCGGCGGGTGCTTCACGGCGTCCTCGAGCAACCATTGCACATCGGCGTCCGTCAGGGCGTGGGGCGCGCGATCCAGCAGCGCTTCAATGGCCACCGTCCGCACCCCCGCATGCGGCCGTCGCAACGCCCGGCGCAGCGCAGGGATGGCCACCTCGATATCGGCGAAAACGAACAGCAATCGCCCGGCGATGACCTGGGCTCCCCAGGAAGGCCCCTCGTCGAGCACCTGGGCCAGCCGCTCGCTCGCCTCGGGATAGCGGCGGTCGGGGCTCTCGTCCTGGAGCGACTGCTCCAGCAAGAACGCCAGCCATTCGTCCCCCGCGATCGCTGCCTCGACCAGGAGATCCGGCAATTCGGGTGACTCGGTCGGAATGGGTACGAAGCTGAGGGCGTGGATCCCGTCCTTGCGCCCCTTGCGGGGCAAGGCCCCGTGATGCCGCGCGACCAGCCGCCATAGCCGTAGAATCTCCACCGGGTGCGCGCTCATCCCGATGACGTCGAACCCCATCCTCCGGACCCGCCCGAGCATCGTCGCCGTCGCCGTCGCCTGGCGTGCGCCAGGGGCCATGTCCCAGGTCCGCGCCACCTGCTGCGAAAGCTCCGCGCAATCGCGCCCCACCCGCTCCCAGCGCGCCCGGACTTCCCCCGCGGGCGCCTCCCTCACTTGCACCTTCGCCACGAACTGCTTCGGACGAGATTCTTTCAGCGCAATCAGGTCCGGGATCGAGATCCTCCACAGGAATTGCTGGGCGAGATGCTCGTCGAGGACATCATGTTTGGACATAGGTCTCCCTTGCCTTGTCTCGGGTCGTCTCTTCCTAGGAGCATGGCCGGGGGCAACGGTGAAAACAAGGCTCGGATGCGAGCGCGCGCATGATTCGCACGACGCATTCAATGCTATGTCCGCGGCCACCGAGCGGCACGATGCCCGGCACTGAATGGTTTACCGGACCCCCTGTAGCCAGCGTGTCCAGCGCGTCCGGGCGTGTCCCGCCCATCTCATTTCACGTTCGAAGAGCGCCACCCGAGGGCACAGCGGCGTTCGGTTGCTCCGAGAAACACCGCCATCGTGCGCAATCGATAAGCCGCGCGGCGGGGGCAAGTCCACTTCTCGGTATGCCCTCGATCGACCGTCAGCCGACCCACGGAGGCGGCGGTGTGCACCCTGTAAACGGCGTCATTCCGTGGACGCACGACGAATTTCCACGCGGGCGTGCATTCCACGGTCCGCGGAATTTGTGTGGTTATGGCGTCTGCGTTTCCGGCGTACCGGCGGGGCAGCAGAAGAGGTGATCGGCCACGAGCAGCTCGCACCCATCTTTTCGGGGATCGTCGGGCGCGTAGTGGGTGCGGTCCTCGGCTGGATAGAAGTAAGCCCTGGGACGGGATGGATCGCGGCATTCCTTGTCGCGGGTCGGGTCGGCCTCACGCCCCTTGGGACGGCTCTCCTTCTGGCTGCAACCCGCCACGCTGGAACCTGCCGCCACGAACAGCCACAAGCTCGCGCCCATCACCGCCATCATTCGATCGACCCGCGTCATCGCTGCGCAGCGTAGCAGCCCGATCGCCATCGAGCGCGCACCACGGCCACGAGGCCCCCGAGCTCCCGACGACGGAACCTGGTTGCGCTATCCGGAGAAGAAGGAATCGCCTAACAGCAGGATCGCCATGAGCGACGCGGAGAAGCGGGAGAGCCTCGGCCTTTCGGCGCCCGGCACGCACGAACGGGGCGCGCTGGACGCGATGACCCCCGTGCCCATGTGGATGGTGCGCTCCGAGGCCCTCTCCGTGGCGTTTCACCCGCGTCGCGAGCTGCTCGCCACCGCCCACGAGGACCGGACCGTGCGCCTCTGGGACGCCACCTCCGGGGTGGGTCTGCGGGTGCTGCGCGGGCATCACGCCAGGGTGACCAGCGTGGCCTTCGATCGCACGGGAGACCTGCTCGCCTCGGGCTCCGACGACGGCTGGGTGCGCCTCTGGGACGGGAACACGGGGCGCCCGCTGATGGCGCTGAGCGCAGAAGGGGCAGAAAAAGAGGAGGGGAAGGGGACGTCCGCTGGCGTGACCTGCCTTGCCTGGAGCGGTGCGGGCGACCACCTCGCCTGGGGGGCTCGGGATGGGCAGGTGCGGATCTGGGATGCACCTGGAGGTCGCACTGGCGCGGAGGACGCGCGCCTCTCGCTGCGCGTGCTCGAAGGACACACGGCCGCGGTGACGTGCCTCTCGTGGGGCGGGGAGGGCGATCGACAGCTCCTCTCTGGTTCGAGCGACCGCACGCTGAGGCGGTGGGAGGGTCGAACGGGAGCGCTCCTCCACATCCATGAAGGCCACGAAGCCGAGGTGACGAGCGTCGCCTGGTGTCCTCGAGGGGCGCGGTTCGCTTCCGCTGCGCGTGGGGAGCCGGTGCAGCTCTGGGACGCGGTGGCGAACCTCCCGCAACAGCGGCTCGATGTGGGCGGGGAGGATGGACCGGGCGTCGTGACCGCCCTCGCCTGGCACCCACGCGAAGACAGGATCGCGGCCGGGAGGGAGGACGCGCGCCTGGACCTCTGGGACGCCGTGACTGGCACCTTCTTGCAGCAGCTCGACGGACACGAGGCCTCGATCCGAGGCGTCACGTGGAGCCCAGATGGCGAGCTGCTCGCTTCGGCGTCGGAGGACACCCGGACCCTGCTGTGGAGCGCCGCGACCGGCGCACGGCTCGCGGACCTCACGGGCGATGTGGGCTGGTCGATCGGCGTGGCCTGGAGCACCGACGGTGCGTCCTTGTCCGCAGGCACGAGCGACGAGATCGTGACCCGCTGGTCCGCCCGGACCGCCTCCGTCTCGGCGCAGATCGTGGGGGAGCTCGGCGGCGTGACGGCGATCGGCTGGACCGCCGACGGGGCACGGGTCGCAACGGGGGCCTTCGACTGCACCGTGCGCCTGTGGGACGCCCGCACCGGGGAGCCCTCGGGTACGCTGGAGGGACACGAGGCGCTCGTCGCCAGCGTGACCTGGAGCCCCGACGGGACACGGCTCGCTTCGGGCGCTGCCGACAGGACCGTGCGCGTGTGGCCAGCGCAACCCGCGAAGCCGCTGGGGGTCGTGGTGGGCATGCACGAGGGGGTCGTGGTGGGAGTACACGAGGATGCGGTGCTGGGCGTCGCTCTCCACCCCGAGGGTGCGCTGGTCGCCTCGGTCGGGCGGGACGCCACGGTGCGCGTGTGGGCAGCGAGCGACGACGGCGCGCGCCGAGGACCTCCTCGGGCCCTCCAGGTCCTCCGCGGGCACGAGGGACCGAGCGTGTGTGTGGCCTTCAGCGCGGATGGCGCGCGGCTCGCCTCGGGCGGGGTGGACGGGACGGTGCGGCTGTGGTCCTCCCGAACCGGCGCGCCCCTCGGCCTCCTCGGAGGCCACGGTGGTGCGGTCCGATGCGTGGCCTGGAGCGCGGACGGCACACGGCTCGCTTCGAGCGGGGACGACACCACGGTCCGCCTCTGGGACGCGCACACGGGGAAACCTCTCGGCGACCTGGTGGGCCACACCGGCGGCGTGCTCGCCCTGGCCTTTCATCCCGAGCACGCGCTCGTCGCCTCGGCATCGGAGGACGGCTCCCTCTGCGTCTGGGACCTGGCGCAGCGACGATCCCCGACGCGCCTCCTTCCTCTCCCTGGTGGCTGGGTGGCCCTCACGCCCGACGGGCGCCACCAGCGTGGGGGCGAACTCGCGGGCGCGTTCTGGTACGCGCTCGGGCTGCGACGGCTGGAGGTCGACGAGATCGAGGGCGCTTGGCCTGGTACACGTCGCGCGGAGCCCTGGCGTCTCTTCTGAGGAGGATATCGAAGAAGGCGCTCCCGTCTGCGTCCAAGAAGGACGTTGGACCCGCGCTTCCCGTCAGGATGCTGGTGGTTGCCCAGAACGGTCCGCAGAAGGCCTGATCACCGGCTGCGGGACAGGGCGGGGAGGGTCTCGGAGGAGGTTCGGTCCCCAGTCCGTGGAGGGTCTGGAGGTTCCTGCAGGAAGGTATCGGGGTTCCTCCAAGAGGGTCTCGGGGTTCCTCCAAGAGGGTCCGGGGGTTCCTGCAGCAGGGTCTCGAACCTCCTTCAGGAAGGTCTGGAGGTTCCTCCAGGAGGCTCTGGAGGTTCCTCGGAGAGGGTCTCGAACCTCCTTCAGGAAGGTCTGGAGGTTCCTCCAGGAGGGTCTGGAGGTTCCTCGGAGAGGGTCTCGAACCTCCTCCAGGAAGGTCTCGGGGTTCCTCCAAGAGGGTCTCGGGGTTCCTCCAGGAGGGTCCGGGGGTTCCTCGAAGAGGGTCTGGAGGTTCCTGCAGGAGGGTCTCGAACCTCCTCCAGGAAGGTCTGGAGGTTCCTGCAGGAGGGTCTCGAACCTCCTCCAGGAAGGTCTGGAGGTTCCTGCAGGAGGGTCTCGAACCTCCTCCAGGAAGGTCTGGAGGTTCCTCCAGGAAGGTCCAGGGGTTCCTCCAGGGAAGTCTCGAAGCTCCTCCCGAAGGGCTCTGCCTCCCGGCGAGCGCTCAGCAGCAAGACCGGGAACGCGTCACCGGACGAAATCTTGCCCGCCTCGCGACCACCACCAGCCAGGCAAAGTTAAGTAATTTCAAAGTATTAGCTTCGACTCCGGAAAACCGACATATCCGACAAGGAAGGGAGGTGAAAGAAAGGCTTGACGGCAAACGAAAAGTGCGAGATTGACTGTTCCACCTTCGGGGCCACTCGAAGGGCGGCAGTGAGAAAACTGTCGCAGTTCCCGAAAGGGCGAAGCGTCTGCCAGCGCGCATGGTGCGTAGACTGAGTCCAGGCGAAGAGTCGAAGTAGGGAAGGGGCACACGACCATGGCACTTAATGCGTACCTCCGACTGAAGGGCCAGACCCAGGGCGAGATCAAGGGCTCCGTCATCCAGAAGGGGCGTGAGGACTCGATCATGGTGATCGCGGTCAGCCACGAGATCGTGAGCCCCCGTGACGCGGCCAGCGGCCTCCCCAGCGGGAAGCGCATGCACAAGCCGCTGGTGATCACCAAGGAGCTCGACAAGTCGTCGCCGCTCCTCCTGAACGTGCTCACCAACAACGAGAACATCATCGATCTCACGATCGACTTCTGGACGCCCCAGATCACGGCCGCCCGCGGCGCCGGCTCCGAGGTCCAGCACTACAGCATCCGCCTTACCAACGCGAACATCGCCTCGATCAACTTCCGGATGCCCAACAACAAGCACCCGGAGCTCATGAAGTTCGCCGAGTACGAGGAGGTTGCCTTCACGTACGAGAAGATCGAGTGGACCTGGAAGGACGGCGGCATCATGGCTGCCGACGACTGGCGTCAGCCGGTCTGATTTCGTGACGCTGCCGCTTCGAGCGGCAGGTCATGAAAGCGTCAGCGGGCGGCTCTCGGGCCGCCCGTTTCGTTTCCATCTTCCCACGGTACAGTCGCAGCTGCGCGGTGACTTGCGGCTGACAGGACACGCATGCGGTACAGTGGGGCTCCACCATGGCCCTGAACGCGCACCTCAAGCTCACCGCGACGCAGCAGGGCTTGGTGCTCGGCTCCGTGACCCAGAAGGGGCGCGAGGGCACGGTGATGGTGCGCGCCGCGCAGCACCTCGTCGTTGGCCCCAGGGATCCGGCGAGCGGGCGGCCGATGGGCAAGCGGATCCACATGCCCTTCGTGATCACGAAGGAAATCGATCGCTCCAGCCCGATTCTCTATTCCATCCTCTGCAACAACGAGAACGTGTCGCGCGTCGAGATCCTGTTCTACGCGCCGGACAAGACGGGCATGGAGCGGCAGCACTTCACGGTCTGTCTCACGAACGCCAACATCTGCGGCATCGATCTCAGGATGCCGAACACGAAGAACCCTCGGACGTCCGGGCTCCCTGCGCGCGAAGAGGTGTCGTTCACCTACGAGAAGATCACCTGGACGTGGAACGAGGGGAACATCTCGGCCGCCGACGACTGGGTGGCACCGCGCTGAGCGCGACGCGCGTCACTCGGGGAAGAACATCTCCAGCGTGAGGGCGGGAGAGCCGTCTTCGTGGACGCCGCCGAGGAGGACGAGCGTGCCGTTCGGCGCAGGGACGACGGCCGCACCCATGCGCGGCTCACGCAAGGGAAGCTCGGTGGCCGTGCCGACGGCGAGGTCGAGCAAGTAAGAGCGATCCCAGGGCCGATCCTGGACCGCTTCGTGGCCGACGACGATGGCGCGCGCTCCGGAGAGGGCGAAGGCGCGCATGCCGGTGAGCGCGACGGGCAGGGTGGCGCCGTCGATGGCGACGGTGTCGCAGTCGGTGATGCACACCGGCGCGAGACGGCGGGTGGCCGCAGGGCTGCCGTCTTCGCGGGTGCCACCGATGAGGACGATGTCGCCGATGCCCCCGATGACGGCTCCGGCGCCGAGCGTGGGATCCGGAGGGAAGGGGTGCGGCACGGCGGTGGTGGCGGTGGCCGCGAGGACCTCGATCCCAGGGGCGGTGGCGCTGCCGGCCGCGACGACGAGGCCCACGCCGTCGAGCCACGCGGCGGCGGCACCCGCGCGCGGGGCGGAGAGCTGGGCGGCGCGCAAGCTGCCGTCGGCTTCGACGACGAGGATTCCGGTGGTGGGGGTCTCGGCGCGGGTGGCGCCCACGAGGAAGGTGCGGCCCTCGGAGGCCTCGATGGCGTACCCACCGGCGACGTCGGCGAACGAGGCGAGGCCTTCGGGGACGCTGATCTCGGTGGCCGTACCGGCGACGAAGTCGGCGACGGTGGCGCCGTTGCCATCGATGATCAGGAGCGCGTTGCCACGGCTGATGGCCGAACGGGCAGGGCGCGGCAAGGAGACGGCGTTGGCGCCGTACCAGCCGAGCAGATCGTAGCCCACGGTGGCGGCGGGATCGTCTCCTGCGCCAGCGCCCCCGGTGAGCGCGAGGTACCGCTCGCCGATGGGCACCGCGATGCCGCCCGAGCGGGTGAAGGGCAACGTCCCCGGGGGCCGGGCCCAGCCGCCGAGGCGCTGAGCGAAGAGGGGGAGGACGTCGCCCTGCACCTGGCCGAGGAGAATGCCGGAGAGCGAGCGGCCGCGAACCACGGGCGTCCCGGTGGTGTCGACCCCGGTGATGTTGAAGGTGAGGGCGAGATCGGCAGGCAGCTCGCCGAAGTCGAGTTCCCCTCCAGGGGCAGCGCTGGCGCTGGCGACCTCGACGCCGGTGGTGTCTCTGGCGACGACCTCGATGCGGGTGACGGGGGGATCGTCCTGGAACGCCGTGGTCTCGTGGCCAGGGATGACTTCGAGGCGAAGGGTGCGCGGGTCGTCGTCACCACAGGCCGCAGCGAGGAGGCACAGGACCGCAAGGGAGATCCGGGTCGTCACCGGAGGGTTCTACCCCCGCAGGACCACGCGAGGCCAGCGTTCGCACGCCTTCGACCGATCGGCACACCACCGACCGGGATGCGACCGGCCCGCTTGCGACCGATCGACACACCACCGACCGGGATGCGACCGACCCGTTTGCGACCGATCAGCACGACCTGCATGGCCGCGTCGGGTGGGCCGCATTGACGGGCTGGTGAGGGGGATCGTACGGTGCCGGCGGTCCAACGATGCTCCACCAAGGTGCCAGAATCGCGGTCGTCGCCCCGGCTGGGATGCCCAGCATGCCCGATCTGGAAGCGGGGCTCGAGCTGCTGAAGGCGTGGGGCTACGTGCCCGTGGTCGGGCCCAACCTGCGGTCGCAGCACCGTTACCTGGCGGGGACGGTGAAGCAGCGCGCGGCAGACCTCGTGTGGGCGTTGACGTCGCGGGACGTGGACGCGGTGTACGTGGCGCGCGGGGGCTACGGGTGCGTGCACTGCTTGCCGGCAATCCCGTGGGCGGAGGTGGTGCCGGGGCGGCTGTTGCTCGGGTTCTCGGACGTGACGGCGCTGCTGGTGGCACTGGGGCAGCGCACGGGGGTCACCGGGGTCCACGCGCCGACGCTCGACAAGCTGGCGACGAAGACGGACGCCGAGACGCAGGCGGCCGTGCAGCGGTTGCTGGCCGAGGGGGGTGAGGTGACGCTACCGGGGCGCCTGGTGAGCGGGCAGGCCGACGCCGTGGAAGGGCCCGTCGTGGGCGGGAACCTGTGCGTCCTGGCGAGCTTGATCGGGACGCCCTGGCAGGTGCAGGCCGACGGGGCGCTGCTCGTGCTGGAAGACGTGGACGAGGCGCCCTACCGGCTCGATCGGATGGTGACCCAGTTCCTGGAGAGCGGCGCCCTCGCCAGGGTACGGGCGGTGCTGCTGGGCGAATTCACGCGGTGTACCGTGCCCCGCGAGGCGGGCTGGACGCTGGAGGAGCTGCTGGTCGAGCTGGTGGAGCCGCTGGGGGTGCCCGTGGTGTGCGGGGTCGGGGTGGGGCACGGGCCGCACAACCTGCCGTGGTACTTCGGAGGCCGAGGGCGACTCGCGGGGGGCGTGCTGCAGGTGCGGCCGCGGGACGTGGTAGAGGCTCCGGGTGCTCGTCGTCCGGCAGCTCCGTCTCCCGCCTGATCCTTGCGCGCTGGCCCGCTGGCTGACGGAGGCCGGGGCCCGTCACCTGACGCTCCTGCACGCAGCCGAGGGACCCGGGCGGGGAGACGTGACGGCACCGCTCGGCGCCGGGCTGGGTCGCTGGTCGTTCGTGGCCGCAGGGCCGGATCGGTGGAGCGAACGGCTGGATCCGCTGGCGGACGACGAGGACTTCGCGGTGGACGAGGTGCCCGAGGTGGCGCGCGGGTTCCCTCGGTGGATCGGGGTGCTGCCCTACGAGGCACGGCGGGTGCTGGAACGGCCCGCATGGCGCCCGGTGGACACGCGCCCCCCCGCGCTGATGGAGCGGGTGTGCTGGCGGCGTTATCCCGCGGTGATCGGGGTGGATCACCTGGAGGGGCGGGTGCTGGGGGTGGGCCGCTCGCGCGAGGCGCTGGAGGCGCTCGTGGCGCCGCTTCGGCATGCACTTCGTGAAGGGCATCGTGAACCACCGAGCGCACCCGCGGTGCAGCTGGAGGTGGCGGACGACGAGGCCCCGGAGCTGCACGTCGCACGGGTGCGGGAGGCGCTGGAGCTGATCCGACGCGGCGATCTGTATCAGGTGAACCTGGCGCGGCGGTTGCGGCTCACGCTGCGAGCGGGGGATCCGCTGTCGCTCTACGAGCGGCTCTCGCGGGCGGCGCCGAGCCCGTTCGGGGCCTTGCTGGAGGTGGACGACGCGCTGTGGGTGGCGTCGACGTCGCCCGAGCTGTTCCTGCTGGCGGAGCCTGCGGCGGGAGCGCCGCGCGACCACGATGGGTTCGGGCTGCTCTACACGGCGCCCATCAAGGGGACGCGCCCGCGCGGTGGGGACGCGCTCGAGGACGAGGCGCTCGTGGCGGCGCTCGATGCAGACCCGAAGGAGCGGGCGGAGCTGTCGATGATCGTCGACGTGGAGCGCAACGATCTGGGGCGCGTGGCGGCCTTCGGGTCGGTGCGTCCGCTGGGGGAGCCGCAGGTGGTGACCCACCGGACGCTGCACCACCGGGTGGCGTGGCTGCGGGCGCGCGCGCGGGACGGCGTGCGTCGGGAAGAAGTGCTGGAGGCGATGCTTCCGAGCGGGAGCGTGACGGGTGCGCCGAAGGTGCGGGCGATGGAGGTCATCGCGTCGCTGGAGTCCCGGAGGCGAGGTCTCTACACGGGGGCGTACGGGTGCGTGGCGCACGGTGGGCGCTGGACGCTGGCGATGGGGATCCGTGCGGCGGTGCTGAGGGGACAGGAAGGCGAGTACTTCACGGGCGGGGGCATCGTGGCCGACTCGGACCCAGCGCGGGAGCTGGAAGAGACACGGTGGAAGGCGCTGCAGCTCCAGCGGGCGGCGGAAGGCGACGCCGGGCACTGACTTGATGTCCAGTGGCGACCATGGGAGGGTCGCGGCAGGGCGATGTCGTCATTTCAGGCCAAGCTGTCTCGCCTTCCGTCGATGGGGAGCGGGAGTCGAGGAGCGTCGCCCAGGCCCGCTGGAGGTGAGCCCGGAGCGGCCGCCCAGCAGCGGCTCGTCACGGTGGACACGGACCCGATCGAAGCGTCGGCGCTGACGCCCGAGGCGGGGTCACCAGAGACGAAGGCACCCGAGGCGGGATCACCCGAAACCCGCTCCGTGCATGAGCTCGAGTCCGTGCGTGAGCTCATGGTGGACGTTCCGCCGGAGGCGGAGCGTTCACCTGAAGCCGAGCGTTCACCTGAGGCAAACCGTCGGGTGGAGGAGCGGCTCGGGTCGCAGCGGGTTGCGTCTGGAAGCCATCGACCGAGTCTGGAGGAGCTGCGCGAGCGGATCGCCCGGATCGTGGGTCGCGGCGCTCAGCTCCCCCCACGGGCCGATCCGGCACGCGGAGAGCTGCCGTTCTTCGTGGAGCGGACCGAGGAGGGGCCGCTCTACACGAACCGGGTGCGCGCGCTCCCTGCCGCGCGCGTCGGTCGTGCGCCCCTGGTGGCCGCGCGGACGGCGGATCCGGCCATGCTCGCGCTGCTCGCGCTGGACCCTGGACTCGCGGGCTGCGACGTGCAGAGAGCGCTCTACCTCGACACGGAGACGACGGGGCTGGCAGGGGGCACGGGGACGGTGCCCTTCCTGATCGGGCTGGCCTGGCACGATGGGTCGTCGGCCGAGGAAGGGGGGAGCGGGTTCGTGGTGGAGCAGCTCCTCCTGCGACGCCTGGGGGAGGAGGGGCCGATGCTGCGGCGGCTGAGCGAGCGCCTCGCCGCGGCGTCGATGATCGTGACCTACAACGGGAAGGCGTTCGACATGCCACTCCTGCGAACGCGGTTCGTGATGAACCGGCTGCCCCCGCCCCCGGAGCCGCCCCACCTCGATCTGGTGCACGTGGCGCGGCGAATCCACAAGGGTCGGCTCCGCAGCCGGACGCTGATCGCACTGGAGCACGAGGTGCTGGGGCGGGTGCGGATCGGGGATACACCCGGCGGCGAGATCGTGGCGGCGTATGCGCATTTCCTCCGGACGGGGGACGAGGACGCGCTGCTCGGGGTGGTGGAGCACAACTCGGCGGACGTGCTCGCCATGGTGGCGCTGGTGGGTCTGTACGGGGAGCCGCTGGGGAGCCTCATCGGGGAGGATCTCGCCGGGGTCGCGGCGACGTTGCAGCGGGCAGGCGCGATCGAGCGGGCGGCAGAGCTGGCCGAGGCGGCCGTGGCGCAAGGGGGAGGGGCGGCAGCGCTGAAGGCGCGGGGGGACATCGCCCGGGCGCGGGGGGATCGGGCGCGGGCGCTGCAGGACTACGAGGCGCTGTCCGCAGAGGTCGATGATGCCGGGGTGCGGCTGGCCCTGGCCAAGCTCTACGAGCACCATGTGCGCTCGTTCGCCCAGGCGCTGGAGCTGGTGGAGCGTGGGACGGCGGAGGCCGAGCCCGCACGAGCGCGTCGCCGGGCGCGGCTGCAGCGGAAGATGGAGCGGGCAGCGGGAGAGCCGGCGGAGGTGGCGAGCCCCCGGAAGGGTCGGCGGCGGCAAGCCCCGTAGGCGCACGGTCGAGGTCGCTTCCAGCGCACTTCAGGCGCGGTGGAGGGTGCTGTCGCTGCGCTCCCCAGCTCACCGAGAGCCGCACCGGACGCTGTAGAAATGGGCGGCTGAGCCAGGAAGGGTAAGCAATCGCGCCATATCCAGCACAACCCGAGGAAAATGCGCTGGCGCCGCTTCTCGCCCGGCCGGCGGTGGGCTAGGGTGTGCGGCGATGGCGGCCAATGTTACCGTCGGCTGCGCCGGGTTTCCCGTGCCGGCGACGCGGTATTTCCGCGAGTTCATGTTTGTGGAGGTGCAGGAGACCCATGTGTCCCTTCCGGGGCCTGGGACGGTGCGGCGATGGCGCCGCGAAGCACCCGAGGGCTTTCAATTCGCGCTGCTCGGTCCGCGCGAGATCGGTCAGGAGGGTTTCAGAGACGGAAAGGTCATCGAGACAGCACTGAAGAGCATCGAGGCGGTCGCCGAGGAGCTGCTGGCGAAGTGTGCAGTGTTCGTCGGGCCACCGGAGTTCGCCGCCACGAAGACCAACAAGGGGATCCTGCGCGAGTTCCTGGGAGGCGTGAAAAAGCGCTTCGAGCGGGTGGTCTTCGAGCCGCCCGTCGGCTGGGATCCCGACGAGTGCGACGAGCTGGTCCATGAGGTCGGCGCGCTGGCCGCCCGAGATCCGCTGACGAGCGGCCTGTCCAAGCTGAAGGTGGCCTACTACCGCCTGCACGGGCCGGCTGGCCACAAGTCACGCTACGAGGATCCAGCGATCGAGCGGCTCGCGGAGATCGCGCGGGGTGCAAAGCACACCGACGCGACGTACGTGTTCACGAACGTGGACATGTTCGCGGACGCGAAGCGCTTCAAGAAGGCGCTGAAGCTCTGAAGGGAGCCGCGCGGGGAAAGGGACCTGGAGGCAGGTCCCCACCCCGGTTGCTGTCAGGCGGTGGTGGGCGGCGTCGACGCGGCAGGAGCAGAGGCTTTCCGCCGGCGGGAGACGACGGCCATGAGGACGATCGCCAGGGTGGCCAGGTACCAGGGGACGTCCCGGACCACGTTGTAGACGGTCGTCGACCGCATGAAGCGCGCTTCGCCGAAGACCGTCTCCTCGCGGAAGGTGCCACCGTGGGCGATCACGCGGCCGACGGGATCGATGATGGCGCTGACGCCGCTGTTGGTCGCGCGCACCATGTAGCGGTGGTGCTCGACGGAGCGGAGCTTGGCGAGCGCGAGGTGAATCCAGGGCTCCGTGGAGTCACCGAACCAGGCATCGTTGGTCAGGTTGACGAGCAGATCCGGATCGCCGTGGCCGACGAGCTGGTTCACGAAGTCGGGGAGGATGTCCTCGTAACAGATCATCGCGGAGATCTGGTGCCCGTTCCAGCGGAGAGGATCGAGCGAGGTGCCCCGGTTCATGCGCCCGGAGTTCGGTGACCACTCGTAGAGCTTGGGAAAGGTCTCGCCGAAGGGCAGGTACTCGCCGAAGGCGAGCAGGTAGTGCTTGTCGAAGCGGCCGAGGACTTTGCCCTTTTCGTCGGCGATGATCGCGGTGTTGTAGGTGCGGCCAGGCTCGGCGCGGCTCGCGCCAGGACTGTGCAGCAGGGTGCCGACGATGGAGGGGACGCCGAGCTTGCCGGTGATCTCGCGCTGGACGGCGATCTCGTACCCCTTCTCCCGGTGCATCCGCGGGATGGCGGCCTCGCTCCACACCACCAGCTCGGCGCCTTGCTCCTTCAGCTCCTGGGTGCGGCGCTGGTGGATGCGCAAGGCATCCTTGCGGTCGAAGAGTGCGAGGTTGGGCTGGACGATGCCGACCTTGATCGGCTCGGCCGTGGCGGCCGTGGCGTCGACGGCGCGGAGGCGGATGAAGCCATAGATCGCCGCGAGCACCGGGATGGCGATGCAGGTGATGAGGACGGCGCGATGCGGGCGGAGTGCGTCGAGAAGGGTGGGGGTTGCGGGGCGGTTCGCTCCTTCGGCAGGCGCAGCGGCTGCTTGCGCCCGGAGGTCGAGCCACACCTTGATCACCTCGGCGATGGCGAGGTTCGCCGCGACCAGGACCAGCCCGACCAGGTAGGGGCCGCCGAGATCGGCCACCTGAAGGAAGAGGGGGGCGTTGTGGACCGAGGCGCCGTAGTACCAGGGGAAGAGGAGGGGGTAGATGAGCTCACTGGCCACGAAGGCGAGCGCGAAGACGGGCGTGGCGGGCCAGCCTCGGGCTTCGGCGCGTCCGTACAGGTAGCCGCACAGCGCGATGCGACCGCCCTGGTAGGCGCAGAGGATGACCATGAAGATCAGGCACAGCGCCGTGGGGAAGCCGCTGAAGACCTTCAGCATGTTCAGCAGCCAGTAGAAGCCGGTCATCGTCATGACGAAGCCGGACATCCAGCCGAGTCCTGCTGCACGGCGCGGTGTCTGCCCGCGCAGGGCGATCACCAGGGGCACGAGGCCAAAGAAAGAGATGGGCCAGAGGTCGACGCCGGGGAAGCCCAGGAAGTAGAGAAAGCCAGTCAGCGCCGCGAGGCCGTAGGACGCGCGGGTTCCGAGGGGGGATGTCTTGGAGTTCATCTGGATCGTCGCACCACGTGGAAGCCGCGCGCAGACTCGACGATCCCCGAGGTCTCGCCGACCTTCAGGGCGAACGCTGCGTCGGCGAGGGCAGGAGGCACGGCACCTCGCTCGAAGTTGCCCATCGCGCCATCGGCAGCCCTGGAGCTGTCGTCGGACGAGCTCCGCGCCAGCTCTTCGAGGGTGGCTTTGCCCTCTTTGAGCTGGGCCAGGATCTCCTCGGCGCGGCGACGCGCTTCCTCCCGGCTCCGGGTCACGGTGGGAGGGGCGAGCTGGGCGCCCTTGTAGGCAATGAGGATCTGGGAAGCGCCGATGACGCGGGGAGCTTCCTCACCCGCGAAGGAGATGGTCGCGGTATCCGACGGCGCCGGTGACGCCAACGCGCCCGAGGTGGGGTCGGTCACCGAAGTGGCTGGCGCGGTCGCGCCAGGGTCCCCCGGTGCAGGGTCGGCGTTGCTGCCGGTGTTGCAACCGAGAGGGAGCGCGAGCAGGGCCAGGAAGGGAGCGAGCCGGACGAGCTTCGCGGAAGGGGTCACGGATCCGAGCGCCAAAGGGTGCGAGGGCCGCATGGTGGTCCTCGTATGAAGGGACGCCGTGTCCCCGTCAACTGTCGTCGCCGCCTCCCCGCCCCGCACGTGCGCCAGCAAATTGCGCTGCTGGAAGGTGGCGAGTCGACCCCCAGGTGGGGATAAGATCCCTACCGGATGGCCAAGATCCTCCATATCGAGGACGATCCTGCGAATCGTCTCCTCGTCCGCAAGCTGCTTCAAAACGCGGGCCACGATGTCGTCGAGGCCGCGGATGGCCTCGAGGGGGTCCGGCTCGCCGTCACGGGTCGGCCGGATCTCGTCCTGGTCGACCTCAACATCCCCGGCCTGGACGGCTTCGAGGTGACGCTCCGGTTGCGAGGCGAGCCGTCGCTGGCCGGCGTCCCGATCGTGGCCATCACGGCCGAAGGAGATCGAGAGACGAGCCTCGCCGTCGGCTGCGACGGTTTCTTGCAGAAGCCCATCGATGCCCGCTCGTTCTCCGCGGTCATCGCCGGATTCCTGCAAGGGGTGCGGGAAGTCGCGCCCGGATCGCTGCGCTCGCAGCGCCTGCGCGAGCAGAGCCAGCGGATCGTCGCGCACCTCGAGGAGAAGGTGGCGGAGCTGAGCCGCGCCAACGCCAGGCTGCGCGAGCTGGACGCAGCGCGAACGGAGTTCTACCGCAACATCTCTCACGAGCTGGCCACGCCGATGACGCCGATCGTGGGGTATGTGAAGCTGCTCGCGGACGAGGAGCTCGGTCCGCTGAACAAGTCGCAAAAGAAGGCGCTGCGGGCGATGGATGAATGCGTCCGGCGCCTGCGCAGCCTCATCGACAACCTGCTGGATGTGACCGGGATCGAGACCGGCCGCATGCGGTTCAACCACAGCGAGTACGACTTCCTCGATACGACCCGTCGCGCGATGGCGCAGGTGGCCGATCGCTTCGCAGAGGCGAAGGTGCAGCTCGTCGAGGATCTGCCTCGGGGGCCATTGCCCGCCTGGGGAGACGCCGGGCGCCTTCAACGGGCGATGATCCAGCTCCTCGACAACGCGGTGAAGTTCACGCCCGCGGGGGGCTCGGCCGGGGTGCGCGTCAGTGTCCTCGCCGGGCACTACGAGCTGTGCGTGGCCGACACCGGGTCCGGCGTGAGCCCGGAGCGCATCGCGCGCATCTTCGAGCCGTTCTACCAGGTCGATGGATCGGCAACCCGCGCCTACGGGGGTGTCGGGGTGGGGCTGGCGATCGCGCGGCGCACGGCGCAGGGTCTCGGTGGGGACATCCGGGTGATGTCGCCGTCCAACGAGGTCATCGAGGGCATCCAGATGACGGGCGCCTCATTCCATCTGGCGGTGGCGAAGCGCGCGCCGCTCCACGACGGGCCAATCATCCGGCAGATGGACTGACGGGCACCCGAGGGAGGCGCTGGCCCTGTACGCCTGCCACGAACCGCCCACTGCGGCCGCAATGATGCCGTCGACATGGCGGGATCGAAGGATACTGCGCCGGTATGCCCGACCGGAGCAGCATCTACCTCGACTGGAACGCGACGACACCACCGCATCCCGACGTGCTCGCCGCCATGCACCAGGCCGCCGCACAAGCCTGGGCCAACCCGGCCAGCGTCCACGGTCCAGGCCGCCGCGCCCGAGCGTGGATCGAGCGGGCGCGTGAAGCCGTCGCGGCGCTCGTCGGGTTCGACCCTCGTGACGTCACCCTGACCTCGGGGGGGACCGAGGCCAACAACCTCGCCCTCGAGCATGCATTCCCTCCGGGCACGCCGGGCGCGCTGGTCGTGTCACGCATCGAACACCCCTCCGTCGTGCGAGCGGCCGAAGCCTTGGCAGCGCGGGGGGTCCACGTGGCGTGGGTCACACCGGAGCCTTCGGGGCGGGTGGCGCCAGCGAGGTTTGCTGAAGCCCTCGATCTGGCCACCACCACCGCGCCGGTGCGTCTGGTCGCGTTGCAGGCCGTCAACCACGAGACCGGCGTCATTCAACCCGTCACCGAGGTGGCTCAGCTCGCCCATGCCCGTGGCGCGCGTCTCCTCGTCGACGCCATCCAGGCGGTGGGACGCCTGTCGCGGAGCACCTGGGAGGGCGCCGATCTGGTGACGGTGGCCGCGCACAAGATCAGGGGACCGAAGGGGATCGGAGCCCTGGTCACCCGGCCCGGGATCCAGGTCCGCCCGATCCTGCGGGGAGGTGCACAGGAGCGGGGTCTGCGACCGGGCACCCAGGATCCAATGGCGGCGGCAGGATTCGCCGTCGCTGCGGAGCGAGCAGAGGGTGCCCCTGCACGGTACGCCGAGCTGGCCTCGTTGCGAGAGCACCTCGAAGGGCAGCTCATCCGCCTCGGACATGAAGCAGGGATCGCTCTCCAGCAGAATGGGACCGATCCACGGGCGCCTCACGTCACCAACTTCTCGTGGCCAGGGTGGCGTGGTGACGAGCTGTGCGCTGCCCTCGATCTCGAAGGGGTCGCCGTCTCCAGCGGGTCGGCGTGCAGCGCGGGGACTGCCGAGCCTTCCCCCGTCTTGACGGCCATGGTCGGACCGGAACGCGCCACCTCGGCTGTACGCATCTCGCTGGGAGAGGAGACCACGCTCGACCAGATCGACGAAGCGCTCCGCTGCTGGTCCCGCGTGGTGGTCCGCGCCCGCCCCCTCCGCTGAGTCGAGTTGAAAAGGCCGTAATAACGGTCAGTTCGTCCCCTCCCGCCCCTCCTTCAACCACTGCGCGAGGCCTTTCTCGCAACCAGTCTCCCGAGGGCGAATCCACAAGTACAAATCCATGTATCGGCTCCGCTTTCCGGCGATGTCGCCGACGCAGAGTCACAATCCATTCAATGGATTGAAGCGCCTGTGGACCTAGCATTGTGTTCAGTAGATCGAGCCCTCCGAGACCACCTCGAAAATTCATCTAAAGTAAGTCACTAACATCATGATTTGATGAGATAATACTGCCAATGTAAGACACGTTTCTCTTCGATTCGACATCACTCGACCGGATCCAGCCATCCAGCATCCGATCCCCGGAGGCGGGGTCGCTGTCCTGGAAGGCATGTCGCAATCATGGGGTCGTGTTCTGAAGCGTGAGGACGCTGAGGAAGCACCAGGTGGGTTCAACACGAACGACCCCAGGGGAGCGGTCGCTCGAATGGGTGGACGGCTACAGAGTGAGCGGTCCTGGAAAAACAACCGCCCTGGCGGAGTTGGAGGCATCCCAGGCTCCGGCCTTCGGCGCGAGACGATGTGCCCGTTCCCAGAGGGGTGAAGGGGCTCTGCTCAGCTTGCGAGCATCCGGTGGAGCGGTTCTCCACCGAGGGTCGGAGGCCGACCCGGATCACGGAGCGTGCTGGAACACCGGCGCCTGGCGATGTCCGGTGGGAGAGCGCGACAGGCCTCGACACGAGAGACCACGAGGCGGTCTGGCCGAGGGAGCGGCGCTGTAGCGGCGAGATGATGGTGAGGATGGACGCTCACCGTGCTCTGGACGCGGGCCGAACGGGGTCGGCCTTCAGGGCGCGGGGCGAGCGGGGTCGGTCTTCAGGGCGCGGGTTGCGCAGGGTCAGTCTGCTGCGACGAGCGCTTCGCTTGCTGCCGCTGGCGGAGCACCTCGTAGAGGGCGAGCGCGCCAGCCACCGAGGCATTGAGCGAGCCGATGGTGCCGGACATCGGCAGCCGGGCGACGTGCTGGCAGGCCTGACGAACTGGACGGCGCACTCCCTTGTCTTCGGCCCCCACGACGATGACCACGGGGCCCGAGAGGGGAAGCTCCCCCAGTTCCACGGAGCCCTGGGCATCGAGGGCGATCGCCGTCACCCCGCGGCTCTCGAGCACGCGCAGGGCGTCGGGCAGCGAAGGGACCCGACAGAGCGTGGCGTGCTCCACGGCCCCCGCCGAAGCGCGGAACGTGGCGGGAGACAGCGGAGCCGAGCTGTGTTCGGGCCAGATGACGGCCGCGGCGCCGAGGGCCACCGCGCTCCTGAGCACGGCCCCGAAGTTCTGGGGGTCCATCACCCCGTCGAGCGCCATGAGCACCGAGGCCTCGCCGGGGGCGCGGGGATCGTGGAGGGGCAGGGTCTCCACCCCGACCAGGGGCAGGTCCGGCACGCCGGCCAGGGCCCCCTGATGCCTCCCACCTGCCGCGCGGCGATCGAGATCGCCCCGGGGCCCCCGCTGCACCTTGATGCCTTGATCGCCAGCGTAGCGGGCGAGGGCGTCGAGCTTCGGTCCACCGTCCTGCTGGACCAGTACCCAGTCGACACGGTTGCCGTGGGCCCGGATCGCTTCGCGAACGGGCTGGAGTCCGTAAACGAGTCTCATTTGGTTATCGGGTGATGCTCGTCGAGCTCAGCGTGCGCGCGATTTCGCTGACGATGGCGCGGGCTGCGGCGAGAGGGTCCTTGGCGTCTCGGATGGGGCGCCCCACGACGAGCAGATCGGCGCCAGCCGCGATGGCCTGGGCTGGCGTCGAGATGCGCTTCTGGTCGTCTCCTGCCCGTGACGCCTTCTCGACGCCAGGCCGGATGCCGGGCGTCACAATCAGAACATCCCGTCCGAACCGGGTCCGGAGGGCAGACACCTCGGCGGTCGAGGCCACCACGCCCTGGATCCCGGAACTCCGGGCCAGCTCGGCGAGCCGCATGGCGTGGTCTTCGGTCCCGCCGGAGACGCCCACGGCGTGGAGATCCTCGGCGTCGAGCGACGTGAGCACCGTCACGGCCAGCAGGATGAGCCCATCGGACTGCGCGGCGACGCGCGCAGCACGGGACATCATCGCGGCGCCTCCCCCTGCATGCACCGTCAGGTACCGGACCTTGAGCGCGGCAGCAGCAGCCACGGCGCGCCCGACCGTCTCGGGGATGTCGTGCAGCTTGAGGTCGAGGAAGACATCGAGATCCAGATCGTGCCCGATCTGCACGGCGCGAGCCCCCTCGCGGACGAACAGCTCCAGGCCGATCTTCAGCCCGCCGACCGACGAGGCGACCGCCGTCGCGGCCTCCCGCGCCTGCTCCAGGGTAGGGTAGTCGAGCGGAAAGAACAGCCTGCGCCGAGCTTCGTCGAGCATGCTCCCCCCCAGGCTCGTGCGGTGCTGCTCCCGCGAGGAAAGGGGGAGAGTTGCCATGTCGCCGATTTCTTTCCTACGGATCTAGAGGCAGCTGCAGAGCGGATCGCCAGGTGCGCAGTTGCACGGCTTGGCCCCGGCGCCAGGGCTGGCGCCAGAGCCCCTGCCTGCTCCCGCTGCGGCGCCCCGGATCTGCTTCTGCTTCTCCTGCTCGGCCTCGAGCTGCTTCTGCAGCGCGAGGCGGGTCGCCTCGTCCTTGGCGCTATCGAGCTGACGCTTCAGCTCGGCTTCCTTCACCTCGGAGGCCTTCCGGTCGGCTTCGAGCTTCGCGAGCTTCTGGTTGGCCTCCGCCATCGCCGCTTCCTGAGCGATGCGCACCTGCTCGCGCTGATCGATCTCCTTCTTCACGAGGACACCAGCGACGGCGCCGAGCACGACCACGCCCGCGACCACGCCGATGAGCAGCTTGCGCAGATTCTTCTTCGACTCGTCGTGCTTCAGGGCTGCGAGCTTCTGCTCGTGCTCCTGCTGGGCCGAGAGGGCCGCGATGCGGGCCTGCTGCTCGGCCTCCACGCGCGCGCGCTCGATCTCCGCCTGGCGGATGGCTTCGAGCCTCGCGGCCTCTTCACGAGAGCGCAGCTCCTCCATCCGGCGACGCTCTTCCTCGGCGCGGATCCTGGCTTCCTCCGCCTCGCGCGCCCGACGCTCCGTATCGAGCCTCGCCTGCTCGGCCGCCGTGGCCGCCGCGGCCTTCGCGTGCTCCTCGGTCTTGATGCGATCCTCTTCGAGGTTCATCAGCTCCTTGAGCGAGAACAGGACCGAGCTTTCCTTCTGTTCCGACATGACCTCGTGGCTCCTTCGAAGCGGCGCTTAGTTACGGATGGGGGTGGCGTGAGTCCATCCGGGGGGGCCGAGCGGGGCTTCCTTCAAGGGCCCGCGGGCGCGGCGCCCTGGCTGACATTCACGGAGGACAGGGGGATTGTGACGCACAGAGCGACTCTCGCGCAATTGTTCAGTGAAGCCCCCCGCGCGTCGTGCGCCGCAGATTATCGTGATGGAGCGGGGGCGAACCAACCAATTTCGTCTCCCTCGCGTCTATGACCACGAGAAACATCCGCCGCCCTGGGCGGGGAATCGCGGGAAGTGCCGCACGAGGTGCCTGCGGGCGCTCACGTCCGTGGGGGGGCGGGACGCGCAGCTCGATTGACGGGGGCCGTGAAGGGGGGAACCGACCTCGGCTCCACTCTCCCCAGATTCGCCACGATGGATTAGGGTCGCCGCACCATGGCGAACGCAATCAAGGCTCACATCACGGGTACGGTCTGGAAGATCGAAGTGAAGCCGGGCGACAAGGTCGAGGAGGGCACGGTCGTCGTCATCCTCGAGTCCATGAAGATGGAGATGCCCATCGAGGCCGAGGAGGAGGGCGAAGTCGCCGAGGTCCTCGTCAGCGAGGGGCAGTCCGTGGTGGAGGGTGAGGTCGTCGTCACGCTGAAGTAACGCGCCTCGAAGGCCACTTCGACGAGCGAGGGGGGAGCGCCCGGCGAGGGGAACCGGGTGCGCAGCGTGCGACGCGAGGGCGATCGGGCGAGCAGCGAGCGCTGCGGCCCGCCATCACTCGCGCCAGAAGAACTTCCAGGGGTTGTGCTTGAGATCGCGGGCCATCTCCTGGAGGTCGTCGAACAGCTGCTCGTCCATCACCAGCGCACCGACGCTGCCCTTGCCTCGACGCACGTGCGCCACGATGGCCTGCGCGTCGCTGGTCGCCGACTTGGCGCGGCTCGCGATCTCGGCAACATCGTCGATCACCTTGCGGATCTTCGCCTGCTCGGCCTCGCCACCCACGGTCTGGGAGATCCGGCGCGCGTTGGCGAGGGTCGCCTTGGCATCGGCGGTGAGCGGCGGGAGATCCTGCGCCGCCGTGCTCGTCACCCGCTCGGTGTTCGCCAGAATGCGGTCGATCTGCGGGTTCTCGACGTACTTCTGTCGCGCTTGCTTCACCGCCTCGCTCGCGTCGAGGCTGACCTGCTCGACGTTCTCGGCGATCCGGTCCAGGCGATCCTGGTTGCGGTGCATGAACTCACCGGTGCCTTTGAGGGTCTTGCGCAGCCCGTCGAAAGCGTCGGCGATCTCCGACTTGTTCTCGCGCATGGCGGAGACGGTGGAGTGCAAGAGCTCGTAGCCCTCGGCCAGGAGCATGTCGAGACGGGGAGGGTCCAGGCCCCGGACCACCGAGTCCTCGGGCAGCTCGCCGCGGTCTCCCGAGCCAGGCTCCACCGCGAGGAACTGCTCCCCGAGCACGCCCTGGGTGGTCACGTAAAACACCGCGTTCTCGCGGATGCTCTTCTGGTATCGCTTCTCGACGCGCGCCTCGATGCGCACCAGGGGATCGCGCACCTTCGTGGCCGGGTTGATCTCACCACGAAACTGGATGCCCCCGAGCTTGCCGACCTTGACGCCAGCGATCTTCACGGGGGCGCCAGACTGCAAGCCGCCGGGGTTGTCGAAGTCGATGTAGAGCGAGTACGTGGGCTGGAAGTTCAACCCGCCCATCACCAGGATGAACGCAGCCAGGAGCCCGGCCGCCGTCAGGATGAGGATGCCTACCTTGACCTCTATCGAACGCGGGCTTGCCATGCCGGCGGGATCATGGCCGATCTCCCCCGTCGGAGGTGAGAGAAATCCTGCCTTCGGCGCACCCGACCTCGCCGACGGGCGGCGTCAGGGCGACATCGCGCGGCAGGGCGGGAGGCACCCATGATCTCCTTCAGGAACGTTCGCAAGTCCTTCGGCTCGAAGGAAGTGCTCTCCGATGTCTCCTTCGACGTCGCCGAGGGGGAGGTCTTCTTCATCATCGGCCAGTCGGGGGTGGGCAAGAGCGTCCTGATCAAACACCTCGTCGGCCTGCTGTACCCGGATGGTGGCGAGATCTGGCTCGACGGGGAAGAGATCAGCCGCTTCGGCGAAGCGCAGATGTACCCGGTGCGGATGAAGTGCGCGATGGTCTTCCAGCACTCCACGCTGTTCGACTCGATGACCTGCGCCGAGAACGTCGCGCTGCCGCTCCGCAAGCACAAAGGGCTCCGGCACCGCGAGGCGCTCGACGAGGCCTGCCGGCGGCTCGACCAGGTCCACATGCGCGAGTTCGCCGAGCGGTATCCACCCGAGCTGGGTGATGGCATGCGAAAGCGGGTGGCCATCGCCCGGGCGCTCACGCTCGACCCGCGTTACGTCCTGTTCGACGAGCCCACCACCAGCCTCGATCCGGTGAGCGCCCGCCGCGTGGACAAGCTGATCCGCGAGCTCAGCGACACGCTCGGGGTGACCAGCGTGGTCGTGAGCCACGATCTGGTCAGCATCTTCGGCATCTCCGACCGCATCGTGATGCTCTACCAGGGACTGGTCCGCATGCTCGGGACGCAGGAGGAGTTTCGCCGTGCGGCCGATCCCGTGGTGCAGCAGTTCATCCACGGGCGGGCCGAGGGGCCGATCGAGTGAGCGTGACCTGCTGGGGGGAGGCGCCGCCCCGGTGTGACGCCGGCGGGCGGCGAACGATCAGCGGAAGACCAGGAACCCCGCGGTCGAGATGATCACATCGAGAATGATCACGGCCAGGGACGAGTTCACCACGGCACGCGTCGTCGCCCATCCCACCCCTTCGCTGCCGCCGTAGGTCGACAACCCCGAGTGCCCGGCCACCACCGGGATGGCGGCGCCGTAGGCCAGGCACTTGACCAGGCCCACGGTCAGATCGCCGGCGTCCACCAGGCTCGCGTTCATGAAGGTTCGCGGCATGACGTCGAAGGTGGTGTACGCCATGAGCATGCCCGCCACGAATGCGACCGCCGAACTCCAGACGATGAGGCAGGTGGTCATCAGCACGCTCGCGATGAAGCGCGGCTTGATCAGGTAGTCGATGGGATCGGCGGCGCTCATCCGCAGCGCGTCCACCTGCTCCGTCACCACCATCGAGCCGATCTCGGCGGCGATGCCGGCGCCCACGCGCGTCGCCAGCATCAGGGCACCGATGGTCGGCGCCAGCTCCCGGACCAGCAGCTCGAGGTAGTTGGCGCCGAGCATGGTCAGATCGGGCACCACCCGCTTCGTCTGCGTCCCCGCCTGGTAGACGAGGATCATCCCCAGGAACGCCATCACCAGCGAGAGGAAGAAGATCGACTTGTTACCGATCTCGTACATCTGCTGCAGCACCGCGCCGCGCTCGCGCCGCCCTTGCACGCAGTAGTAGAGCGTGCGCACGAAGACCGAGGCGAGGTCACCGCCCTGGCGCGCCAGGTGCATGGCTTGCGCACCCAGGAAGGCGACGCCGTGCGGCTCGGGGAGCACGTCCCGCAGCTCGATCGACGGGCGCCCTTCGTCTTCCTCCGGCTCGGGAGGAGAGGGGTGCTGGGGCGGGGGTGGAGGAGCGGAGCGAACCATCGAGCGCGCTCACTCGAGCGTGAAGGACACGAAGTAGTCCAGGATGAAGATTCCCGCCGCCGAGGCGACGACGGTGGCGTTGACGGCGCGGCCGACACCCGGAGCCCCGCCGGTGACGGTCAGACCGTACTGGCAGCTCGCCAGGGCCATCACCACCCCGAACACGACGCTCTTGACCAGACCGTTCATCACGTCACCGAGGCCCAGAAGCCCGCTGGTGAGGCCATTGAAGAACACGGCGGGGGCCACGCCGAGCAGCACGTCGCTGGTGAGCGCGGCGCCGAGGAGAGCCAGCGCGTCGGCGAAGATGGTCGCCAGGAAGAGCGTGGACACCATCGCCACGCAGCGCGGCGCGATGAGGAAGCTCACCGGATCGATCGCGAGCACCCGCAGGGCGTCGATCTGCTCGGTCACCACCATCGTGCCGAGTTCGGCCGTATTGTTCGCACCCACGCGGCCATTGATCATCAGCGCGGTCAGGAGCGGCGCGACCTCACGCAGGGTCCCGAAGCCAGCGCCCCAGCCGATCAAGCCGTAGGCCCCGAAGCGCTCCACGAGCGGCGCCGCCTGGAGGACCATGATCGCGCCGGTGAACAGGGCGGTGAAGATCACGATGGCGATCGACTTCACCCCCATGCGGTACATGTTCCGCTTCAGCTCGTCCCAGTCGACGCGGAACCGCACGAGGCGCTTGACGATCTCGGCGGCGAGCACCCCCATGCCCCCCACCATCGCCGCGGTCTCGAGGAAGTTCACCCCGATCTGATGGAACGTCGACGGCGCCGAGGAGACGGCGCGCGCCGGTTGCGGACTGGGGGAGGGGCCGGTGGCGGATTGCGTCATCCAGGCCGCGCGAGCTTAGCCCAAGCTCACGCCGCGAGCGCCAGCGAATCCCCGAAGACGGCGCGCTCGAGGTGCGCCCGCAGCCGGGCCGCGCTCTCGTCCCACGAGGGCGGCGCGGCGGCGGCGATCTCCTGCTCGTCCCAGGTCCGCGTCAGCGCGTCGATCAAGGCAGCGGAGAGCGCGGGCACGTCTTCCGGGGGTACGAGCAAGCCCGTACGTCCGTTCTCGATCACGTCGGGGATGCCGCCCACCCGGGTCGCCACCACGGGCCTGCCCGAAGCGAGCGCCTCCAGGATCACGTTCGGTGTCCCTTCGGCGTGGCTGGGCAACGTCACCACGTCGCCGGCGGCCATGTAGCGGGCCACCTCCTCCAGCGGACGGGGGCCAGGGATCACGAGCTTCCCGGCCGCTTCCGTACGCCGAGCTGCCTCCTCTTCGAGGGCGTGGCGCTCAGGCCCATCGCCCACCATGACGAGGCAGGTCGGTTCACCGGCAGCGCTGGCGACGTCATCGAGCGACGCGAGGAGCTCGCGCACCCCTTTGTGCGCCGCCAGCGTGCCCACGAAGGTGATCACCCGACCTCGCTCCGGCAGTCCCAGCGCGCGGCGCGCTTCGAGCTTGTCTTGCGGGAAGAACACGCTCCGGTTCACGCCGTTCATCACCAGCGCCGTGCGCTCGGCGGGGGCACCCATCTCGACCAGCGTGTCGACCATCGGCCGGCTCACGCCGAAGGCCGCCGCCGCACGCCGGAGGGCCGCACGAACGAGGGGCTTCACCGAGGGCCACTGCGCGACCACGTTGACGTCGGTGCCGTGGCCCTTCACCGCATAAGGCAGGCCGAGGAGCCGCGCCAGCGCGGCCGCAGCGCACGCATCCGGGTAAAGAAAGGCGCCCATGACCACGTCGAACCGCCCCCGCAGCCGGGGAACCTCGGGCAGCAAACCGCCGAGGTAGAGCGGCGCGTTCACGGCAGCCAGCAGCTTGCCGGCCCCCGGCAGGTACGGCGCGCGGGGGTGCGATACGGGGATGCCGTCGATCTCGTCCCTGTCGGGCACGGCGCACAGCCGCGCGGGGCGCGTGCGCTCGCCGAGCAACCCGGCTCCTGGGTAATAAGGAATCGCTGCGAGCACCTCGACCTCGCACTGGCGCGACAGCGCCGCGAGCTGCTGCCGCTGGAACGGGCAAGCGAGGGGCTCGATCCGGTTGGGGAAGATCCGCGTGACCCAGAGCACGCGGAGCGCCTGAGACGTTTGGTGTAGGGCTTGGGGGTTCAAAGTGTTGTTTTTGTTACACGCAGGTATGGCGCCTACCATGAGGGAGGCACCCATCCGCGTGTACGCCGGGAACTGCATTCGGGGGGGAGGAGCGACGCGGACGGCCCTTCTCGACACGAGGACATGTCCGTATCGCGACGGGGGCACGACCTGGAGCATCTGCCTTGATGCGTGTTTCCTTTTCTCCTGCCCCTATGGGAAGCCGACGTCACCGCGCGCGCGGCCGCAGAGCAGGGCGTCGCCGCCAGCGTCGTCGACGTCGGCACTGGCTCGCTCCTGACGGGTGCGGAAGGCTCCCTCGTCGCCGTCGCGAGGAACCCTCGGTCGGAGTACGGCCTCGCCTTGACGGGCGCCTACGCTCGGGCCTCGTACTTCTCGATCGGCGAAGGTGGCGGCGCGTTGCCCAGGGACAGCGCCTCCACATCGCTGGACGGTCGCGCCGCATGGCAGACCTCGCCGCTGACCAGCCTGTCCTGGACCACCAGCGGCTTCCTCGCCACGCGCCTCGGCATCCGCGCGGACGATGCACTCGCCCAGCGTGACCCGTTCCTGTACGGGCAGCGCCTCCAGTACACGCTCGGCACGGGCCCCGGCTTCTCCATGACCACGTCCCGGCGGTCGTTCCTGGACATGGCGGCCAGCTACCAGCAGACCGGCGCCATCACCGCCGACGACCCTCGCGCGATCGGCGTCGATACGCACGAGGCGTTCGCCCGGACCCGCTTCAGCTACGAGCTCAGCGACAACGACGCGATCGGACCCGAGCTCGAGTACCGGTACATCCACTACTACAACGCGCTGCTGGACATCTTCTTCAACCGCGGCGAAGCCGACGTCCACGCCGGGACGGCGCTGATGCTCTGGACGCACGCCTTCGGGCGCCGATCCGTGGGGCGGATCGGCGGCGGCGTCACCGTCGCCAGCCCACCGCCGATCGTCGGCTCGGACGACACCGTCGTCGCTCCCGCGGCGCGCGCGGGCATCACCTTCGCCGGGGATCGTTACGACTTCATGGTGGACTACGCGTACACCTACACCTCCCTGGGCTCGCGGATCGGCTTCGGGCAGCAGCACAACGCGCTCGCCCAGATCAGCTTCTTGCCGCTTCGAGGAGGCAAGTACCGCGACGTCGTGATGACGGGCGTGGCGCGATTCGCCGTTGGCAACCTGCCCGTCGCCCTCAACCCGCCGCTGGTCGTGGATCCGGAGCGCCCGCCGCCGAACATCGAGGGGAAGCTGATGACGATCACCGCCGCTGCGGGCGCCCGGATCGACTACCCGCTCTTGCTCGGCGTGCAGATGTATGGCGCGTTCGATCTGGAGTTCCTCCGCGCCAGCTTCGATCCCCCGACCGTCTACGGTCAGAACAGCGGCCTGCGGACCATCTGGACCATCGGCATCGCGGGCACGATCTCCACGGATCGGCGCCAGATGGTGCCACCCGAGCCCGCGAGCGAGGTACGGCTGGGCATGGAGGGCAGCGCGGCACGCGCCGCGCTGACACGCTTCGACAGCGCGGCGGCGCAGACCAGCCTGGTGGGCGTCGAGCGGCAGATGGCGCCCGAGTTCATCGCGCCCGACGGGCCGCGCAGCCGCTCCAGCCGGGAGGTCGATCGGCAGACCACCACCGAGAACGACAGTCGCTCCACGCTGGAGAACGACACCCAGTCGACGACCGGAAATGACGTCAGCTCGACGACCGAAAACGATCGTCAGACGACCGTCGATCGGGAGCGAGAAGCCGAGCGCGCACGGGAGCGAGACGCCGAGCGCGCGCGCAAAGGTCAGGCTGCGCCCGCGAAGGGAGCGCCCGCTGCGCCGGGCAGCAAGAAGCCGGCGACACCGGCCGGGAAGGACGGCGCCGCGAAGGACCAGGGAGCCCCGAAGACCCCACCGGGACAAGGTCCAGCCGCGCCAGGTCCGGGGGCACCGGGAGCACCGGGAGCACCAGGTCAAGGGGCGCCAGGGGAACCAGGGCAGTCAGGTGGACCAGGGCAGGGGACGCCGGCCGAGCCAGGCACGACACCGTCTGCGCCAGGTCAGAAAGCACCCTCGACGCCTGATCAGAACGCGCCACAGACGCCGGAGCGGCCACCGGCTTCCGATACGAAGCAGCGCCCCACGGCGCCCTCCGAACCGCCGACGCCCACGCCGCGTGATGTCCCGCCTCCCAGCCCGACGCCTCCTCCGCTCCTTCGCTGAGACGAAGACGCTGGAGCGCATGCGATGCCGGCATGTGGCGCGGAAGCCTGGCGTCGCGCATCAGCGACGGCTGCACCGAAGCGTGATGTCGCGCGTCAATGATGGCTGTGCTGAGACGTAGCCTCTCGCATCAACGACGGCGTCGCCCCAGTCGCGCTGCCACGGCGCGACCGAGCACGCGCTCGTTGCTGGATCGAGGTCCGGCCTTCGCTGCTGCGCGCCGAGCTTCCACCTGGAGGCCGAGAAAGCTGTCCAGCCGCCCGCGCTCCAGCGTCCCGACGGCGACCGCTGCCACCACGGCGCACCCTGGTTCACCCTCGTGTCGACAGTCGCTGAACCGGCAGTCCTCGGCGATCGCCTCGATGTCCGGGAAGGCCGAGCTGACGCCTGCCTCTGCGTCCCACAGACCCAGCTCACGCATGCCGGGCGTGTCGATCACCACCCCGCCATCCGGCCGTCGGAACAGCTGACGATGGGTCGTCGTGTGCCGGCCTTTCCCGTCGGCACGCACCTCACCCACCGCCTGCACGTCCGCGCCGAGCAGCCGGTTCAGCAGCGTCGACTTGCCGACGCCAGAGGATCCCAGCAGCACCACCGTCCGCTCCCCCGCGAAGTACGGCGACAGCGCGGCGAGGCCCAGCCCCGTGTGGCTGCTCAGCACGTGGATCGCCACCTCGGCCGCCACGGAGCGCACCACCTCGACCGCGGACGCCACGTCCTCGTACAGGTCTGCCTTCGTCAACAGCACCACCGGCAGCGCGCCGCCTTCCAGCGCCAGCGCCACATAGCGCTCCAGACGCCGCGGACTCAGGTCGGCGCCCAGCGCACTCACCAGGAACGCCACGTCGACGTTCGCCGCGAGCACCTGCTCACCGCGCTGCTCGCCCACGGCCTTCCGCGCCAGCCGCGTCTGCCGTGGCAGCACCGCGCGCAGCACCACCGAGCCTCCCGGAGGGCGATCCACCACCACCCAATCGCCCACGGCCGGCCAGATCGCTTCGCCACGGACCACGGCGCGGCGCATCTTCCCCGGCAGCGCAGCCGCGCGCTCACCGTCCGCGAAGCGCACCAGGAACACCCCCTGGTGCTCGGCGGAGACGCGCCCGACCTCGTCACCCCCGCCCCCCAGCGCATCCAGCGCCTCTTGCTGCCAGAGGCCCCACCCGTAGCCCGCCAGCGCCTCCGCATCCACGCGGGGCAGGGGAGACGCATCCTCACGCTTCACGACCATGCCCGCTGGTCCTGCACCGCCGACGGAGCCCTGTCGAGTGAACAAATGGAACCGTGCTCCAGGCCCGTCGGTCGATCGCGCAGTGACCCGCCGACCCGTCAGCCGCTCGAGCGCGACTCCAGCGCCGCGATCCGCTCCAGGAACGCACGACCGCGCACCGGGTCTGCCATGTGAACGAACGCCGCCAGCCCCTTGAGCTGGTCCAGCGTCTCGCCTTTGCCTTCGCGCCCCAGCTCCCGGTTCCGGATCGCCGCCCGCAGCTCGCGCACCCGCTCGCGCGGCACGCGCACGGCCGGCACCGAGGACCCGGCCGCGTTGACCACGAGGCCCGTCACCTTCTGCTGATCCCCCCGGCGCATCACGGTCGTCTTCGTCGGGTGCAGCCGGAACCCTTCGCCCCCCAGGATGTCTCGCGCCGCCCGCAAGAGCGCGCCGACGGGAGCCTGCGGCCTGGGCTCGGCCGCCTTCGCGTCCGCCTTCCCCTTGCCCTTCTTGCCGGTCTCGCTCGCCACGGCTGCAGCCGGCGCACGCCACGAGAAGGTCAGGTCGTCGGCGTAGCGCGTGTAACGCATCCCCAGCTTCCGTGCGAGGCCCGACATCCGCCGGTCCAGCCGCAAGCACAGCGCGTTCGTGATCGCGGGCGACGTCGGCGCGCCTTGCGGCAGCACCCGCGGCCCGTTCGCCACGTACAGCGTCTTCCCTCGGAACTGCACCACGTCCCGCGGCGCCTCGGTCGACAGCAGCGACAGCAACGTCGCCGGCCCTTCCGCGAGCCCCGCCTTTCGCAGCAGGCCGCGCACCCGCCGCCAGGTCACGGTGGGGAAGAAGTCCTTGATGTCGACCTTCACCACCACGTCGGCGCCGGCGTGCGCCTCGGCGTTCGTCACGATCGACCGCGCCGACAGAAACCCGTGCGCCGTCCCGTGGACGGGCAGCTTCTCGAACACGTGGCGGAGGGCCCAGCGCTGGGCGCGCTTCAGGTCCCGCTTCGGCGACGTGATCAGCCGCTGCGTTCCATCTCGCTTCGGGATGAACCAGCGCTTGTAGTGGCTCCCCGTGTCCACCTCCCGGTGGAACGCCAGCCAGCGCAAGCGCGCCACCGGGATCTCCAGCTTCGCCGCCAGCTCTTCGGCGCTGGCGATCGCGGGCAACCCCAGCGCACGCGCGCGCTCCTCGCGCTGCGCGACGTCGAACTTGTCGACGCCGGTCTTCTCTTCCCAGTGAACGCCCTGGCCGAGGTGCGCAATGTGGCTTGAGAGGTAGGCCGACCACGCTTGCCGCCGGAGCGTCCGCCGCTCCTTGACCTCGGCCTTCTTGCGCTCCTTCCACTGCGAGCGCTCCCGGTCGGACATGCGCGCCGGGTCCCCGCTGACGAGCAACCCCCGCGACGACAGCTCGGCCTGCACCCAGGAGTCGATGCCGCCCGCTTCGGTGATCGCCTTCCAGCGGGCGACGCGCTCTTCCAGGGCGCGCTGCCGCTCTTCGGCGGTCTCCGTGGGCTTCACCGCGGGCGCGGTGGTGACGGGGAGGACGACTGGCGCTGCTGCCTGGACGATCGGGTCGATCTTGGCGGTCACGGCTCGTTCCCGGGGTTCCGGGGGAGGCGAGGAGAGCGGGTCTACCTTGACATCGGTCGCATCACGAAGAGAGGCACTGAACGCATCACAATCATCTCTTGGGGCACGGTAGCCTCACCGGTTCTCCGCCGGTACGCGCTCTACGCCGACGGGAGACCCGTCGGTCGCGGCGTGGTCTCAGCTCTCCCGTCGGCGTAGAGCGCGTACCGGCGAAGAGAACCAAGAACAGGCTACCTTGCGATGCAATGACCAGGTGTTCCTCCAGAGCGGCGCGACGCCGCTCCTGCGCTCGAGGCGCGAAGGCTGGTGCGTTCAGTTCCTCACTTCGTGCTGCGACACGGGTGACCCGCTCGCTTCGTCCTCCTCCTGTTCCTGCTCGCACCGGCGCGATGCCGGCATCTCGGACCGACGTGATGTCGGTCTCTCAGGCCGACGCGACGTCGGCATCCACGAACCCCTCGGACGCAAGATCTTCCAGACGACGGAAGTATGCCTCGCGCGCTTCGCGGTCCGTGTCAAACCAAATGCGCTGGTGCCGCACGACGGATGCACGCGGCTCCACTGGAGCTGCACCCATCGCGCCAGACCATCCGGCTGCGCTGCGCGCTCCCCACTGCACGTAGACCACCTTGTCGTCGAGCGACACGCGGAAGACGGTCTCCGCACCGCTCTCGTCACGCCGCACGTAGGTGCGCGTCTCGGCCCGGATGAGCTGACGCCCTTCCTCCGTCTGCCGGAGCGCGTCTTCCTCCACCCGCTTGCGCGCGTAGGCGAGCCGCAGGGCGATCATGTGCTCGCAAGGCCCCTCGCGGAGGCCGCTGCGGCGGAACGTCGGGCAGGTGCAGGCGGCGTCGGAGACGCGGCCTTCGACATCCATCGTGAAGTGCGGCGTGAACGCGCGCCGCGCCTCCAGGTCGGTCACCTGGCCGTGGATCTCCACCCCCTCGCCAGCGACGTCGTGCACCTTCGTCAGCGTCACCTCGCCAGCCCCCGGGGCTTCCTTCGTCCCCAGCAGCCGGTGGGCGCGCGCCTCACGGGGCGAGCCATAGCGGATGCGCTGCTCGTCGATGGCGTCGCTGAAGAGCTCTCGCGGTCTGTACACCTCGCGCGCCACGTCGAAGAGGGCTCGACCGCGCAGGCAAGCGAGCTGCATCGCCGCCCGCACCGCGTCGACCTTCACGCCGGCCGCCTCGGCCAGCTCGGCGAGCCCACTCGGGCCCCGCTCGCGCAGCACGCCCGTGAGACGGGACGCGAGCGCATCGCGTTCGGCTTCGCTCGAAGCGCTGTGCGGCATCAGGGCGTCGAACGACGCCACGCTCGCCCAGCTGCTCTCGGTCCAGCCGGTCATCGCGGCGGTCAGCGTCGCCTTGCCGAGATCGATGATCCAGAACACCGGCAGCCCAGGACCCCGGAGCTGCACCCGGACGCGCTTCGCGTGGGGGAGGACGCGCGCCAGGGTGAGCAAGCGCTGTCGCCCGAACGTGCGCACCACACGCGGCGCTCCGCGGAACACCTCGCCGTGGCCTTCGAGCACGATCTCCCACGGCTCCACGATCATCCGCGGCGCGCGCCCGGGCACCAGCTCGAAGCGGAGGCCGCGCGGCGACGTCTTCGCCTTGCGCGTCCGGAGCGTGTAGAGCGCATTGTACAGGTCCACCGGCGACAGCTCGCAGGTCACCGCGGGCAACGTCGCCGCCGACTGCACCTGGAGGAAGCCGCGCAACCACGAGTAGGGGACGGAGGTCGAGCGGTCTTCGGCGGGACCACGACCGGCGACGTTCACGCCAGCGTCGAGATCCACCGCGCCGTAGGCACGGAGCCGGTCCATCTGCGCGATCAGATCGGGCGAGAGATCGGCGAAGGTGGTGCCGTGGGCCGCCTCGCGCCCCTCGAACAGATCGCTCGCGAAGGCCACCCGCGCATAGGCGCTCTCGTCGCGCGAGAACACCTCCAGCGAGATCTCGTCGGGGTGCACCGTGAGCACCGGATCGAGCGCCGACGTGGTCTTCTCGTCCTCGTCCAGGGACTTGTCGAGGAACGCCTTCTGCGCCTCCCAGATCGCCGCCGTCGCCTTCTTGCCCTGCTTCATCAGGTAGGCGAGGTACGCCGTCCGGTCCTTGCCCTTGTAGCGAAGGTCGCTCTGCAGGATGGCCGCAGCGGCCATGAGCGTGTCGCGGAACAGGGCGGCGTCACGGACCCGACCGCGCACGCCCACCACGCCACGCCCGCCGTCGAGCGCAAGACGCACGTTCGACGTCAGAGCGTCGGCGTTCACCTCGCTGCGCGCGCTGTACCGGAGCTGGACCGGCCGTGCGGTGTCCGTCGTCATGCGCTCGCTCCGGCCGTCTTGTTCGCGTTCCTGGCAAGCAAGGCGTTCACCTTCTTCTCTCGCTCGGCCCGACGCTTCGCATAGCGGTAGGCCCGGTAGGCCGCTTTGCGCAAAGCGATGTCCGTCCCTCGTTTATCAAACGCCAGGGTTTCCAGCAATGCCAAGGCGTCACTTCCGCCTGCACGACCCAGGGCAGCAATGGCGTCCCGACGTTCGGCGGGATCGCTGCCCGATTTCGCCAGGGTCAGCAGGGCAGCCACCTCGCCCTGAGGGATGACCGTGGGCAGCGCCAGGCGCCTCCCACGCTCGCTCTTCACCAGCCCTCCGCGCACCTCCGCCGAGGCTGCGGCCGCGATCGGGCCGAAGGCCACCGGGTCGAAGGGCGACAGCGCGACCACCTCCTTCGCCGAGGCGTCGGGAGACAAGGCGGCGAGGCCCGCAGAGGCCGCGGTCCGGACGTCCGGATCCATGTCGCGGAGGGCCACGCGCAGCGCGTCGATGTCCGTGGCGGCCACCTTCTTCACCTCGCGGGTGGCCAGGGCCTTCACGGCGCGCACGGCCTCTCGTCGCACCGAGGCCGGCACCGTGCCGCCCTCTCCCTTCGCGAGAGAGCGCATCACGGGCAGGGCGTCCACCACGTGGAGGACACGGAGCGCCCACAGGAGGTCGAGCCATGCCTGGAGCTCACTCTCGCGCTCGCGGCCGTGCGTGCTCGCCCAGCGCGCCGCCGTCCGTCGCTCCGCGTCCGCGGCAGCACGCAGCAGGGGAGTCCGCTCCGCGCCGCCGGGGAGCGCGTCCGCGCGCGCCCCCAGGATGTAGGCGGCGGCCTTGCGTGCGAAGGCGTGCTCTTCGGCGAGCAGCTTCACGAGCGCGTCCACCGGCAGCGTCGGGCGCTGCAAGAGGCCCAGGGTCAGCTTGGCGCGGAGCGCCTCGTTCTTGAGCTTCCCGAGGCGCGGTACCAGCTCCGCCGGATCCGCCTCCTTGGCCAGGTAGGTCGCTGCGGCGTCGGCGATGTCTTCGCGCTCGCTCTCGACCGCGAGCAGCTCGACGCGCATGCGCTCGTTCGGGAAGAGCTTGTCCAGCGCCCAGCGGGCCTTGTGCCGCACCTCGTGCCCGTACGAGCTGAGGAGCCGCGCGAGCACCGGCTCGGACGCCGTGTCCCCCAGCCACCCGATCTGCATCACGGCCACGGCGTTCAGCGCTTCCGGCGCGTCGCGGTTCTCCGCCGTCTTCTCCAGCAAGACCCGCGACCTCTCGCCGCCGATCCATCGGAGCCCGCGCGCCGCGTTCTGACGAAGCTCGAGCACGTCGCCGTCGAGCGCCTGCTCCACCCGGGTGACGAGCCGAGCGCGCACCTCGTTCGCTGGCAGCTTGGCCGCCATCCGACCGATCGCCTCGGTGGCCGCCGCCTGCATCGACAGCTCCACCGGGGCTTCCTTGGTGCCGCCCGCGGCGACCGTCTCCAGCTCCTCGATGGCGCGCGGATCACCCAGCGTACCGAGCCCGAGCAGCGCGCGCTCCCGCTCGCCGCCTTCACCCGCGCGCACGAACAAGAGCAGCGGCCGCAGCGCGGCGACCAGCCCGCGCGAGGCCACGGCCACCGCGGCCGGCAGCATCAGATCCCGCGTGCCGGCGCGCAGCACGGCCTCCATCGGGCCCGTCGGCGCGCCTTTGCCCTCCACGCGAGAGGCGTACGAGGACACCGCGGCGATGCGGGTCGCCGCGTCCCGATCGGCGATCAGGGGCACCAGCAGCTCGTTCGCCTCCGGCGCGTCACCGACGGCGAGCTTCTTCGCGGCCGCGAGCCGCAGCTCCGGGTCCTTCGCTTGCGCCGCTGCGCGCAGGAAGGTGAGGGCGTTCGCGATCGCCTCGGCCGTCGGGACCTTGGGCTTGCGGTCGTCCTTGCGGGTGTGACGCGGGTCCACGCCCCAGGGCTCTCCGACGAGATCGAGCAGCGCCTGGAACGCGGCGTTCCGCACCTCCGCCGCGTCGTCTTCGAAGCGACCGACGAGCGGCTGAAGCGAAGCCGGATTGCGCATCGCACCGAGGGCACGGATGCCCGCTGCGCGCGTCGCCGGCTCCGACTGCTCTTCCAGCCAGGCGGCGACGGCGCGCACCGCCGCCGCGGTACCGAGCGCCGAGAGCGCGTCGCGCGCCCGCGTCACCGCGCTCGCTTGATCCGAGCGCAGGAAAGCGGCCAGCACGTCCACGGCCTTGTCGTCCTGCCGGCGGGCCGTCAGCTCGGCCGCCTTCAGGCGCAGATCGTCGTGCTCGCTCTCCATCGCCTTGTAGAGGGCGGGCACGATGCGCGCGTCGCTCGCGTTCGCCAGGCGATCCAGCACACCGAGCCGCAGGTCTGCGTGCTCGCTGCCCAGCGCCGCGAGCAGCGGCTCCAGGCTCCCCTTGGGGCTCATCCGCTCCAGGATCTCGAAGGCGTACCGACGCACCTCGGACACGGGGGCGTTCAGCGCCGCCACGATCCGGGGCCGCGCGACCTCGCCGCGCTGCGCGAGCTCGTCGAGCACGGCGCGCGCCACGTCGGCCGACGTGGAGCCGAGGGCCAGCGACAGCGGCTCGTCCGACCCCGCCGGGAACAGCGCCCGCAGCCCGGCGAGCGCGGCGCGCCGCACGAGGTGGTGGGGATCTTCGAGGGCGCGCACGAGCGGCGGAATGGCCGCGGTCTCGCTCACGAAGCCCTTGGCGCAGAGGTCCACGATCCGGTCGATCGCGTCCCGCCGCACGCGGTGCCCCTCGTCGTCGCCCGGGGACACCTGGCGCAAGAGGCCCAGGTAGGCGCCGAACGCGAGCCAGCGGAGCCGCTTCTGCTCGGCCTCGGGCACCACGCCGGCCTCGCTCGCCACGGCGGCCTTCGGCGCCTCACCGCGACCGAACAGATTGCGCACGATGCCGCCGACCTTCGCGCGCACGCCCTCGGGCGCCGGCGACTCCGCAGGCCGTGCCACCTCGTCACGCGCGAACAGGCGGCGCAGCCAGCCCTTCGGCGGCGTACCGTCCGTCTCCTCGGCGCCGCGCGGGGTCGTATCGGCGACGAACGCCGCACCGGCCGCGCGGATCTGACCGACCTTCTTCGCCTCGCGGAAGAACTCCGCGGCCTTCGAGCGCAACCGCAGCACCTGCGCCGCGGCGTAGCGCTGCTCGGGGCTGTCGCCGGCGAGCGCCTCGGCGAGGCCGACCAGGATCCGCGCCCGCTCTTGCTCCGACGGCCAGCCCTTCGGCCCCTTGCCGGCCTTCTCGCCGCCCTCGCTCTTCTCCTCGGTGCTGGCCTTCTCGCTCGCGTCGGCCTTCCCCGTCGGCTTCGGCGGGGTCAACAGCTCGATCAGGTGCCCCAGGTAGCCTTCCGGCTCCACCCGCAGCTCCAGGGCGCGCGCCGCCGCGAACCGCACATCGCTCCGCTGCGACGACAGCGCGCTCGTCAGCAACTCCGGCGCTTCCCCTCGGCGGAAGGCGCGCAGGTCCCGCGCCATCACGATCGCGAAGACCAGCTCCTGCACCTCGCGGGAAGGATCCTCCAGCCCCTGGAGCATCCCACCGTAGCCCTCGGGCCCCAGCGCAGCGAACGACATGATCGTCGCCACCCGGATCGGCGCGTGATCGTGCCGAAGCGTCCCGATCAGCACCGGCAGGGCGCGCGGATCCCCCAGGCGCGACAGCCCATCGGCCGCCCACGAGCGCACCGCGATGTCCTTGTGCCCCAGCGCATCGAGCAGGTAGCCCTCGTCGCCCGGCCGCGCCGCCATGGCGAGACCGCGCGCCGCCTGCTCGCGCACCCCGGCGTCGTCGTCCTTCAGCAGCTCCGTCGCGAAGTACCGCAGCAGCCGCGGCGCCCCCAGCGTCGCCAGCGAGCTCGCCGCCCGCCCTCGCAGCGCCTGGAACGCAGCCACCAACGCCGGATTGGGGACCTTCAGCAGCTCCTTGTCTGCGAGCAGCGCGCGCATCGGATCGATGAGCCGCTCCTCCCCCCGCGCCGCGCACAGCTCCGCCGCCCGCACCCGCAGGTCGAGGAAGCTCGACTGGAGCCCCGTCGCGATCGGACCGTTCTCCGAAGGGAACACCCGATTCAGCGCATCGATCGCCGCATGACGCGGCGCCGGCTCGCCGTCTTCGAGCTGCTTCATCAGCGCACTCCGCAGCGCCCCGGCCGAGGCGACGCGCGCCCCTTCCGCCCCCTTCGTGCGCAGCGTCGCGTGCTCCGACGCCATCGCTGCCAGGTGCGGCTCGGGGGTCTCCACCCCGCGCAGCTTCACGACGGCCTCGTACGCCGCCGTCGCCACCGTCGCATCCCGATCGGCGATCGTCTTCTCCAGCCGCGGCAGCGCCCACGCCTTCTCACCTGCCGCCTTCAGCTCCTCCACCGCGCGCAGCCGCAGGTCGGGGAACCGCGCCGCGAGCGCGCGATCGAGGGCGCCCTCGGGCGCCTTCGTGTGCCAGGCCCACAGCGTGCGGAACGCCTCGCCACGGACCTTCGCCGCTTCATCTTCGATCGCGTCGGCCAGCAACGACTCCGCTTCCGCAGGTCGCTGCCCCTCGGCGGGCAGCTTCACCAGCCAGTCCAGCCCGCGCACGCGGATGTCCTGGTGCGAAGAGCGCAGCGCCACCTCGGCGACGGCCAGCGGCCGCTCTCCCACCGGCGCGATGCGTCCATACGCGTCCAGCGCTGCCGCGCGCACCGCCGCATCCGGATCGTCGAGCATCCAGACCAGCCGCTTCGCCGCCCGCCCATCGGTCAGCGCCGACAGCGCCGTCGCCGCCTGACGCCGCAGCCCCGCATCCTGCTCCCGCGACAGCTGGAGCAGTGCCCCCAGCGCCCGCGTATCACCGAGCTGCGCCAGCCCCCGCGCGCCACGCACCGCGGTGTCCGGCGTGCGGCACGCCATCGCGGTGAGCAGCGGCTCCAAGTCGGCCTCCGACGGCTCCGCGCCCGCCTCACCGACGCCCGGGATCGCCGCCCGCGCCTCGGCGATCGCCGCCTCGCTCACCTGATTCCCGGCCCCCTTGCCGTCCTTCCCCTTGGCGTCTTTTCCGCCCTTCGGACCACCGCTCGCCGCCGCGTCGCCAGCCCCCTTCGCCAGCCCCAGCCGCACCTGCGCCAGCCGCCGCGCGATGTCCTTCACGCTCCGCGCGAAGTCCTCGTCCCTCGCTTCGAGCACATGCGACAGCGCCCGCCGCTCGATCACCTTCGCCGCGAACGCCAGCCGCCGGACCTCCGCGTCCTCGTCGTCGAGTGCCCGCGCCACGATCGGCGAGAGCACCGGCGTCGACAGCCAGCCCAGCGTGATCGCTTGCAGCAGCACCTCGGCCCGCAGATCCGCCGGCCCCCGCTCGAACGCCGTCCGCAGCGGCTCGGGCTGCCCTGGCCACAGCTTCATCAGCTCCGACAGCGCCGTCAGCCGCACCGTCGCATCGTGATCGGAGAGCTTGTCCGCGATCAGCCCCGGGACCAGCGGCGACGACTCCTTCAGCGCGGGCAGGGCGGTCAGCGCCCTCGACCGCACATCCGCCGCCTTCGACGCCAGCGCCAGCCGCAGCGCCGACAAGGGGCTCTCCTTGTCGAGCGAGAGCAGCGCCTCGTACGCCGCCTGCCGCACCAGCGCGTGCTGATCGTCGAGCGCCTCCCGCAGCGCCGGGCGCCCCTCGCGCCGCCCGTGCTCGGCGACCTTCGCTGCCGCGTACGCCCGGACCTCGGCGTCCTTGTCGTTCCGGACCGACCGGAGCACCAGCTCCACCGCCTCCGGCTCCTCCAGCACGGCGGCCTTCTTCAGACCGGAGAGCTTCGCCGCCTTCTGCCCGGCGAGCTCCGCCTCCAGCGCGTGGAACCCGTCCGTGAGCTGGAAAGTCCGCTCCACGGGCATCCCCGTGGTGTCCACGGCTTGCCGCCACACCGTCCGGCGATCCCCACCGTGGAACAGCATCCCGGTGCCTTGCTTGCCGCTCGCTGCGAACGCGATCGCGTGAAGCGGAGCCGCGCTCGTCTCGATCGTGCGCGGCTTGCGGCGATCTTCGAGCCGCCACACCTTCACCTTCCCATCCTCGCCCGAGGACAGGAACCGATCGCTGATCTCCTTGCCGTCCACCAGCGCATCGATCGGCGGCAAGAACAGCAGCGCGTGCACCGCGCCCGTGTGCCCCGTCCCCCCCTCACCGCGCGTCTCGCTCTCGACCTCGCCCACGAGGTACCAGATGCGGACGACGCCATCCTCGCCCGCCGACGCCACCCGACCATCCCGCGGCGTGAACGCGAGCGCGAAGACGGCGCCCTTGTGCCCGGACATCTCGCGCACCGCGCCCGAGGCGAGCGTCACCACGCGCACCACACCATCATCGCCCGCAGCGGCGACCAGCTCCCCGCCAGGATCGAACGCCACCGCCCGCAGAGGCGCCGCCGACAGCGACCACTCCCCGACGGCCTTCTTCTCGCCGACCTTCCAGAGCCGCAGCGCCCCATCGTCACCGACGCTCGCCACCCGCTCCCCGCTCGGCGCTGCCGCCACCGCGCGCACGGCGCCGGTATGCGCCTGGAGCACCTGCTTCTCCGCCCCCTCCAGCGTATAGAGCCCCACGCGCCCATCGCCGCGCGCCGCCGCCAGCAGCTCCCCCCCCTCCGTCGCCGAAGGAACGATCGCCAGCCCGAACACGTGCGCCGGCACCTCGATCGCGCGCAGCCGCTTGTTCGAGACGTCGTCGTACAGCGTGATCTGGCTCCCGCTCGACGTCGCCCCCCGCGGCACGGCGCGGACACCGCCCACCGCCAGGATGCGCGACGTCGCCGCGAGGGCCCGGACCTTCTCGAAATGCTCGATGTTATGGCTCATCCGCGGATCCCCTCGATGACAAGCCCAGGATGGGCCTTGCGCAGGTGCATCAGCGCCGCGAGGCACGCCTGCCACTCACCCTTCGCGATCGACCCCGTCAGCTCGGACAGGAGCGGCACCACCAGCGCCGCGAACGCAGCATCCTCCACGGCCAGATCGCGCACCACCTCGACCACATTCCGCTTCGCCACACTGGCCGGGATCTTCCGCTTCGACAGCGCCCCATCCCGCCCTTCCGCCTGACGCCCCCCCGGCAGACCGAACATCACGTACCGGAGGAACGCCCGCAGCGCCTCCAGATCCGCGAACCGCCCCCCATCGAAGTCTGCCGGCAGCGCCGCTTCCTCACGCGCCCCGCGCGGCTTCCACCCCGACGGCAGATGACGCGGCCGATGCTTCTCCCAGAGGATCCGCACCGCGAACATCCGCACATCGCGGTCCGCACTCTGCATCAACCACCCCAACCGCTCCGCGCCACCGAGCCGCTGGTAGTGCCGGAGGATGAGTTCCATGCCCAGCTCGCGTGCCCCCCGCTTCAAGCTCTCCAGAAGCGCGAAGATCGGCGCCGCTTCCAGCTCGTCGGCCAGGAGCGTCAGCGCCGCATCCGCGTCCCGCTCCCCGATCTTCCGCAGCGCGTCGTACGCGATGGAGCGCACCTCGCGCGCGTCGCTCTCGGCCAGCGCGTACACCCGCTTCTGGTAGCCCCAGCGCCGCAGCTCCACCCGCGTCACCGTCGCCGCGAAGCGCCGCACGTCTTCCCGGTGATCGAACAGCGCGGGCCACACCCGCTCGGCCGTGTACGCCTCCCGCGAGAGCGCCGGCTTCAGCGACATCGCCTTCGCCTCCGGCTGCTCCGGACCGAGCACCGGGTGATGGCACCGCAGGTACGTCTGCCCGAAGGTGCGCATCGGCTCCGGCTCCTTGTCCCCGAGCGCCAGGCCGAAGAGGCGCTCGATGCCGGCCGCGCGGTCTCCGGACTCGGAGAAGTCGCCGGGCTTCATGTGCTCCAGCAGGTAGCGGCGCGCGAACTCGTGCAAGGCCGGATCGGCGCGGCGCGCCAGCGCCAGGAGCCAGGGGAGCCCCATGTCGCGGGGCTTGACGAGCTTCGGATTCCCCAGCACCTCCAGCGCAGCCGAGCGCGTGTTACGGCTGAACACCAGCCCCTTCACCCGCTCCACATCGAGCCCGGGGAGGGCATCGGCGCGCGCGAGCCAGGAAGCGACGGTGGACTGAAGCTCGTTTCGCGCGAGCGCATCGAGCAACCACGCAGCCCCGATCGCCGACGCCGGGTACTTCCCGAGCAGCGACAGCGCATTGTCTCGAGCCGCCCGATGCTCCTTCGCGCGCGGATCGTCGAGCACCCGGATCCAGAACGCCGTTCCCAGCTCCGCCGCCTCGTACCGGTTCTTCAGGTACCCGCGCGCCCACTCCTGCTGCGACACCTCACCGAAGAGCATGTCGATGAGGAACGCCTCTGGCAGCTCCGACCGATCGAACGACTCATTGAGCGCCTTCGTCGCCCACGCCTTCATCTCGGGGAAAGCCAGGAGCCGCCCCACGAACGCAACGCCGAGCTGCCGCGCGTCACGCCCCGTGATCACCGCCGCCGCGAACGCCCGCGTCTCCTTGAAGATCGACTCCAGGAGCGTGACCAGCCGCTCCGCCCCGAGATCCTGCGCGTGCGCCCGCGCGTACTCGATCGCGTAGGTCCGCGCCTTCTGGCTGGGGGAGTCGAGCAGCGCCAGCACCGCGTCGTGCAGCCCCAGGCCGCGGAGCTTGCCCTGGTGCAGCTCCGGCGATCCGAGCAGGGTCTCGGCGAGGAAGTCGTGCGCGCTCGCGAGAGGGCGGTGCGCCAGGCGCCCGAGCCACTCCGGGGTCACATTCCGGAGGTGATCGGGGTGGTCCTTGCGGAGGCATTCGATGGCGAAGCGCGCTGCGGAGTCCGCCTTGCAGACCTCGAGCAGGAGCATGAGCGCGTCTGGGGAGCGCGCCCACGCATCCGGGTAGGCGCGATGCTTCACGATGTCGGCGGGGGGGAGCTGACCGTGGAACCCCCTCCGGTCGTACCTCTTCGTCCCGTGACCCCAGATGTGGTTCGCGATCCACAGGCTGCTCACCTTGGTGCCTGCGTCGAAGTGGCGCAGCACCTCGACGGCGAACTGGGGGTACAGCTCCGGCACCTGGCGCCCGAGCTCCCGCAAGAACCGCCACGCCCTCCGGCGCAGGTAGATCAGCGTCGCGCGCGAGACCTCGCGGCGCCCGTAGCGCGACAGCTCGACGTCGAAGCGGTAGGCGAGGACGCCGAACATCTGCGCATCGAGCCGGGCTTCCGCGAGCTTGTAGATGCGCTTCATCCCGCCCCACGCGCCGTAAACGAGCGGCGCGGTGCGGAAAGCGTCCATCAGCTCCGCGCGCACCGGCTCGGCGCCTTCCTCGTAGAGGCGCTGGAGGAGATCGGCGAGCTGGAAACGCGGCGGCGGCTCGGGCTCCGTCTGCGGCAAGAAGCGCTGCCACGCCTCCATCGCGCGCTCACGGCGACGCGCTGGCGTCCCCTGTCCCTGCGCGATCGAGAGGAGCCGCAGGAACGCCTCCACCGTGAGCGCGCCCTCGCGTACCCGGGTCGGCTGAGGATCCGGCTGCTGCAGGAACTGCTGCAGCGACTCCGAGAGGTGGGGCGACCCGCTCTCGGCGAGGCGCGTGAGGTTCGAGATGTCGATCGGATTCGCTGTCGTCGCCACGGGCGCTCCTGCCGCTTGTGTCACGGAGATCTGGAATGCGTGGGGGGCGGACTTACGTCAGGCCGGCAGCATCGGTGCGGGCGGGGGTAGGGGTCAAGGGGGCATGCGCTCAGGACGCCCACCTGTTCGCACCCCGACCATCCCTTTCACCCACGCCCCCCTCCTCCAGACCATCCAATACCGTCGTGCCTACCCCCCACCTGACCCTCCCGCGGAAGCGTACGCATCACCACAGCACAGCCCCTGACCCCGCCTCCAGGCCCCCGATCCTCCTTCTCTCTCCCCGTACCGAGCAGGAGGACCAAACGCACAGCGCCGCTCCGAAAAGGTAACCCCCTCGAAGTCCCCCACCCACCTTCGGACCTCCCCCCCCTTCCTCCCGCGCATCTCAGCAACATCTTTGCGCTTTCCGGCAACGCCCCACCTCTCTCCCGGAACGCCGCCGCCCTCTCCGGGCGCGTCGCTGTCCTCTCCTGGAACGCAGCCGTCCTCTCCGGGAACGCCGCTGCCCTCTCCGGGAGCGTTTCTGCCTCTCTCCGGGAGCGTCTCTGCGCTCTCCAGGAACGCCGCCGCCCTCTCCGGGAACGCCGCTGCCCTCTCCGGGAACGTCTCTGCCTCTCTCCGGGAACGCCGCTGCCCTCTCCGGGGACGCCGCTGCCCTCTCCGGGAACGCCGCTGCCCTCTCCGGGAACGTCTCTGCCTCTTTCCGGGAGCGTCTCTGCGCTCTCCAGGAACGTCTCTGCCTCTTTCCGGGAGCGTCTCTGCGCTCTCCAGGAACGCCGCCGCCCTCTCCGGGAACGTCTCTGCCTCTTTCCGGGAGCGTCTCTGCGCTCTCCAGGAACGCCGCTGCCCTCTCCGGGAACGCCGCTGCCCTCTCCGGGAACGCCGCTGCGCATGCCTTACGGCGACGATGTCCCCATCATCTACGCCTCGGCCGGCATGCGCCGGATCGTCGCACTCGCCTACCTGCTCATCTGGACGTGGGACGAACACCTCGCCGCTGCCAAGGTCCGCGGCGAGCCCCCCGCCAGAGAAATCATCTTCCTCATCGACGAGATCGAAGCCCACCTGCATGCCCGGTGGCAGCGAAGCATCGTCCCAGCGCTCTTGCCGGTGATGGACATCCTCACCGGCCAGCACGGCTCACGCGTCCAGCTCATCACCGCGACCCATTCCCCCCTCGTCCTGGCCTCCGTCGAGCCCCTCTTCCACGCCGAGAAGGACGCCTGGTTCGACCTCGATCTCGACAAAGCGACCCGGCCCCCGTCCGTCAAGCTCACCTCGCGGACCTACGTTCGTCACGGCGAGATCGGCAACTGGCTCACCAGCGAAGCCTTCGATCTGAAGGAGCCCCGCTCCATCGAAGGTGAGCGAGCCGTGAAACAAGCTCGGACGCTGATGCACCAAGGCACAGCTTCCGCCACCGCCATCGCCGCTGCGGACCAAGCCCTGCGCGACGCCGGCCTGCCCGACATCGACCCGTTCTGGGTCCGCTGGGGCTACTTCCGCGACCGCCAAGCCGCACCGGCACCGGCAAGCACCAAGACAGCATCGAGCCGCAAGGCACCGGCGAGCACCAAGACAGCATCGAGCCGCAAGGCATCGCCAAGCACCAAGACAGCATCGAGCCGTAAGGCCATGCCAAGCCGCAAGGCAGCATCGAGCCGCAAGGCAACGTCGAGCCGAAGGAAGACGACGTGATCCGAGTTGCCCTGGCCCCTGAGCCACCCAGCTTCGAGGAACACGTCCGCCAGCGAGGCCAGGAAGCAATCACGCGCCTCCTGGGCAAGCCGGTGAAGGGCAAAGGAGGCCGCAAACCGTCAACCACCTATGCCCGCGAAGAGGACATCCCTCCGACGAAGCTCCCTCTCCTCTGGATCGAACCTCGCAAGACCGACGGCAAGAGCGCGCTCGACGACATGATGGCCCTCTACGGCCAGCGCTGCGCCTACCTCGCCATGTACATCGAGCGAGCCACGGGCAGCCCGACGGTCGACCACTTCGTCGCGAAGTCGAAGAACCGGAAACTCGCCTACGAATGGTCGAACTACCGCCTCAGCGCCGCGTGCGTGAACACCGCCAAGGGCGTGCTGGATGTCGTGGACCCATTCGAGGTGCAGGACGGCTGGTTCGAACTCGACTTCGCGACCCTCGACGTCCAGCGACGCCACGGCGCACCGAACGCGCAGCACCCAAAGATCGACGCCACCCTGTCCCTGTTGAACCTTCGTGACTGCCGAAAACAGCGCGAAGAATACGTGACCAGCTACCACCTCGGCCCGGGCGAGGGCGGCATCGATCTCGTCTACCTGGAGCACCGCGCCCCCTTCATCGCCTCCGAACTTCGGCGCCAGGGCTTGCTCCTGCACGGCGACACCTGAACCCCGCGCCCGCGCAGCGACACCTGAACCCGCGCCCGCGCACCTCCCTCCCAGCACGCTCCTGCACCTCCACGGAACACCTCCGAGGTGCCACCCCCTCCCACCTCCATCCCCCCGCTCTCCCGCAGCGTTCTCCCTCTCCCCGCAGTGCGTAAAAAAATCGTCTCCCCCTGCGAATAACCCCACGCACCTGCGCGTCTACCGGAACGCCCCGGAGCCCTTCACATCTCCGGCGGCAGCCGTCCCACCCCGTGAACACCCCTCAGGAGACGACCCATGACCTTCGACCCCGCCACCCTCTCGCCCCACGCCCGCGCCAAGTACATCCGCGTCGGCACCCACTACAGCTCCCACGACACCGTCGCCCAGGCTGGCGCCACCTTGCTCGCCCTCGCCAAGCACGCCCCTCAGCTCATCGACTACGGCTTCAGCCAGACCGACGCCCTCCTCCTCGAACAGGCCCGCGACGCCCTCATCGCCGGTGAAGTCACCCGCACCGCCCGGACCAACCAGCTCCGCCGAGACCGCCGCGCCTACGCCGACGCCATCCACCAGGCCAAGCACCACCGCGCCGCAGCCCGCACCATCCTCCTCGCCGTCACCACCGCCCTTCGCGCCGACGGCGCCCCCGAGGACCTCGAACGCCTCGCCACCACCACCCTCCAGCAGACCTCCCGCCTCCCACGCACCCGAGGCCTCGCCCTCCAGCTCCACGCCCACCTCGCCCTCCTCCTCGCCACCTTCCAGACCCCTGACATCACCACCGCAGCCCTCTACCGAGGCGGCCCCGCCATCGTCACCGCCCTTGCGGTCACCCTCACCACCCTCACCACCTCCCTCGAACACCGCTCCGAGAACCTCAGCTCCCTCGAAGAGACCGAGCACCTCAACCTCCTCGACGGCATCATCGTCACCCTTGCCCGCCAGGCCCGCCGAGCCGCCCGCCACGCCGGCCGCGCCCTTGGCACCCCCGTCATCGCCGACGCCTTCACCCTCCGCCTCCTCGACAACCCCCCCAGAAAACCCGTCCCCCCGAAGCCCACCCCCGACACCACCGCAGCCCCGCCCCCCACCGCCCCCGCTTCCAGCGCCCCCTCCACCAGCTCCCCCTCGTCCAGCAGACCCTCCACCAGCGCCCCCGCTTCCAGGAGATCCCCACCGAACGAAGCCTCAGATCACCCCTGATCTCCTGAAGCCCGCACCGCCCCGACGCCCCCTCGTCACCCAGCACGAGGACCCGCCCCAAAGCACGACCCCCCTGACGTCGCCGGCAGAGCGTAAACGCTGCCACCTCCGACGCAGTGCCCGCCTCCGACGCAGTGCCCCTCACGACGCAGCGCCCCCGCGCCAACAGAACGAGCTCTCGCGCCCGCTTCCATGCAGCAGCGCTCAGCGGCGCGCGGCTCCACGAGTGCAGCGCGGAGAGCCTGCTGTACGAGCCCTCGCGCCCGCTTCCGATGGGCTGCGCTCAGCAGCGCGCAAGTCGACTGGTACAGAGCGAGAGACCGCTGTTGCGGCCCTTGGGGAAAGCTTCGGGCGACGACGCGCGCGTCTGCGGACGCAGCACCTCGCCTGCATCACGCAGGGGCGGCTCAGCGGCTCAGACGTCCGCGGCTGCCGAGGTCGACGACGCGCGTTTGCTGGCGCAGCACCTCGCCTGCGCCATGCAGGGTGAACTCAGCCGCTCAGACTTCCACGGGTACCGCGATCTCGGCATCGAGGATGGGCCAGGGAGTCTCACGCGGACCGGCTTGCCAGTTGTCGTGGCGGCCATCCCAGTGAGCCACCTTCACCTCGGTGATCTCGACCCCGTCGATGCTGTGCAGACTCACCGAAACATACTCGCCACCAAGCTCCGCGACGTTCCCACGCACGAAGCCATGCACACCGCAGTGGTTGCAGAAGTAGCGCCGCATCCCGCTGGCGCCCCAGGTGTACATGCCCAGCGCATCTTCGCCTTGCACGAGCCGGAAGGCGGCGGGATTCACGATGAGGCCCGCCACGCCAACCTTCGTACAGTTGACGCAGTTGCACCCGGTCGCTTCAGCGGTGGGGTCATGGTCGACCTCGAATCTCACGAGCCCGCAGTGGCAGCTCCCGTGCAGCGTCCTGGTGGCGTTCGTGGCGGCAGCGTCGCGTGTCGTGTCGTCGTGGTCCATGGGATGCCCATCGTCCTTTCTCGGGTCGTGCGGTCGTTCGTCGAAGAGAGCGAGCGGTTGACGTCCGCTCGCGGCCAGCTCGGCGTGGCGGAATCGTGAGGCAGGCCGTCGTGGTGGGTGATGCTCAGACGCCAGCGGGGTGGATGGGCCAGGGAGTGGAGCGCGCGCCGGCTTGCCAGTTGTTGTGTCGACCATCCCAGTAGGTGGTCTCGAGCCGGCTCAGCTCGGCATCATCGAGACAGTTGAGGTTCACCCCCACGTAGTCCCCGCCGAGCTCCGCGAGGTGGCCCCGCGCAAAAGCGTGAATCCCACAGCGGCTACAGAAGTACCGACGGGAAACCTTGGCCCCCCACTCATAGATGGACAGGCGTTCCTTGCCGAGGACGAGTCGAAACGCGTCGGGTTTGACGATGGCGCTCAAGCTCGCGAGCTTGGTGCAGATGGAGCAGTTGCAGCGGGTGGCCCCCTCGGAGAGATCGAGGTCGACCTCGAAGGTGAGGTTGCCGCAGTGACAGCTCCCGCGGTGTGTGCGGGGTGTGGTCCGGGGCTGGGGCGCGGCGTGAGCGGGCTGGGTGGTTTCCATGGGGATCCTCGGGAGGTGGAGGGAGGTTGTCGGTGCGTTCGAGAGAGAGGGTAGCGAGGGGGGATGACAGCTCTATGTCAGGATTGTGGGAGGCCAGGGCGAGGGGGAGATTGGGGTGATGTGGGGAGGGCGGCGGTGAGCCGGAAGGGGGATCGGAAGGGGGCGGAGGAGGTGCTGGGGGCGGGCTTTGAGCGCGCGTGATGAGGGGTGAGCGCGCGAAAAATTCGAGCGCGTGCAGGAGTTCGGGCGCGTGCAGGAGTTCGGGCGTGCAGAGGGCTGCGCGCGTGAAAAGGAAGGCTGTCGCGGTGGTTCGCGGCGCTCTGGATCGTGGAGCGCAGCTCGTCAGGAGTTCGGGTTCGCGCGGGTTGGTCGTAGGGGTTCAGCCACCGTTTCCCGCAGTGCCGCCGTTGCCTCCAGCGCCGTTGGCCCCGGCAGCGCCGCCGCTTCCGCCAGCGCTGCCACCGTCACCGCCGTTGCCGCCCGAGGTGTGGCACTGATCGGAGGTCTTCCACGCGCCGGATTCGCAGGTCCAGGAGTACATGCACGCGGTGTCCGCGTACGAGCACGAGATCCCCTCGATGGAACAGCGTTCGAGATCATGCGGTCCGAAGGTGCTGCACGGGTAGCCGTCGCCCGCGCCAGCGCCACCGTTGCCAGCTTCGCCTGCCGATCCAGAGTCGCCGCAGGCCTGGAGCAAGGCGCCGACGAGGGGGAGAGCCACGAGGAATAAGAGCAAGAGGGGGCGTTTCATGGACGCAAGGATATCAGCGGGGAGAGGAGCCGGAGAGGGGTGGGAGGATACGTGGTCCCTCCCGGGGAGGCAGGTTCGGTTGCATGATCGGGGGAACGTGATGGCCTGGTGGATGTTCGTCCGGGTGACTGCGGGCTCGCTTCCGAAGGGGGAGGTGGAGCCTTGAGCGCGGTGGGTGGACGCGGGGCGCACGCCGGGGATGGTGAGCGTTTCGGCGGGGAGGCGCTGGTGCGGCTTCGCGCCGGGCTGGAGGAGGTGAACTGGCTCCTGGGGCGGGGATATCCGTTGGGGATGGTGGTGACCATGGTGGGGAATCACCACCAGTTCGATGCGCGGCAGCGAATGGCGCTGACGCGGGCTGGGTGCTCGGAAGAGCAACGCGCAGCGCGGCGGGCGCGGTGCGTGAAGCTGGAGGCGATGCGGGGAGCGTGGGTGGAGATCGACGGGCTGAATCTGTTGATCACGCTGGAGGTGGCGCAACGCGGCGGACCGCTGTTGCTGGGCGCCGATGGAGCGCTGCGGGATCTGGCAGGGGTGCGGGGGAGCTACGCAGTGCTGGACGAGACGGAGAGGGCGCTGGGATGGGTGGAGAAAGCGCTGCAGGAGGCGGGGGTGGCCGGCGCGCGGTGGTGGATCGATGAGGCGGTGTCGTCGTCGGGGCGGCTGAGGGGGGCGATCGAGGCGGGGTGGGGAAGGCGAGAGAGGGCGGAAGGAGAGGGGGAGATGGAGGCTGGAGAGGGGGAGGAGGAGCGAGGGCGGGTGGGGGTGGAGGCGGGGTTGGTGCGGGATCCGGATGCGGTGCTCAGAGGGAGGCGGGGGGTGGTGTCGTCGGATGGGGTGGTGCTGGACCGGTGTGAGAGCTGGGTGGATCTGGCGGGGGAGGTGGTGAGGCGATGGGTGAGAGGGGCGTGGGTGGTGAATCTGCTGGGGTGACGAGGATGGCGGTGGACGGTGGGGTGCAGCCGCCTCTCACCGCTTCTTGCCAGTCGGCTTCGGCGGATCCCGCAGCGCGCCCTCCAGCTTCGCGCCCATCAGAGCTTTCTCCTCCAGGCTCGCCCCCAGCAGATTCGCCCCGCGAAAGTCTGCCAGGAACGCGCTCACGTCTTCCAGATGCGCACCTGCCAGATTCGCCCTCCCGAGCTTCACGGACAGCAGGTTCGCGCGCGTCAGGTTCGCACCGCTCAGATTCGCGCCGACCAGGTTCGTACCTACAAGGTTCGCATCAACCAGGTTGGCGCGCGGCAGGTTCGCCCCTTCGAGATCGAACCCTGCCAGGTTGACCCCTTCAAGATCGGCATCCTCGCACGAGAAGCGCGGCGCCTTCACGCTCCGCTCGGGAACCGTGATCGACAGACTGGCCAGCAGCGTCTTCAACGCCCGCCGCTCACCCACCACCATCCCCGTCGCGCCGCTCATCAAGCTTCCGATCGCCAGCGCCGCCTCCCGCAACGCCGGCCGCCGATCCTCCTCCCACCGCGGCCGCTCGGGCCGCAGAAAATCGGACGTCTCATCGACGAAGGCGTCATGGGCCCACTGCAAGAGCGCCTCGCGCTCCGCCTCACTCCAGGAAGGACCATTCAGCTTCTCCAGCAGGAAGGCGAAGCTCTCATCCGCTGCACCGAGCAAGCGCCCCTCCAGCAACGTCCCTTCGTGAACCCGTCGCGCCTCCGCTCCGGGCCGAGCGACGATCCGGCGCAGCACGAGCGCCCAGTACCGCGCGACGAAGAACTCCCGGAATGCACGGTGGCCGAACACGAGGGGACCATCTTCACCGGCCGGCTCGAGCGGAAGCATCAGCGTCATCGCTGCGCGCACGAGCTGCCTTCCCCAGGGCTCAGCAGTCACCCCGAGCTCGGCTTCGAGGAGGCGCACCGCATCCTGCACCGTCAGCGCCTGCCCCCGCCCACGGCGCCCATGGATCGCCCAGGCGAGCCGCGACAGCAGCCAGAGCATCCCCTGCGCGCGTGCGGCCGAGGGGTCGTCCTCCAGGAAAGCGACCTCCCCCGGATGGCGCTCGCTCACCGCATGCAGCAGCCGCGTGAAGGCCTCCCAGGTTGCAGCGTCGCACGCTCGCGCATGGTCGCACTGCGCCGTGGCGAGCTGACGGAAGAAGCGTTCGTGGAGCGCCCCCTGCGGTCCTTGAGGCTGACCCAGCCCGGGGCGGGCGACGCCTTCATCGTCGGATCCATCGGTCGGCGGCTGGGCCTCCCAGGTCAGCGCCCTCATGAACAGCACGAGCGGCGTGCCCGCTGCGTCGACCAGGCCGCGCTCCTTGAACTGCTCCACGGTGAGGGGCGCCTTGCCGCTCCGCAGGTTCCAGCGCTCCAGCCACGCGGCGATCTGGCCGCCAGCCGGTGAGGTGTGGGGCGAGAGATCCTCGATGTACACGATGGGATGTTCGGCGAAGGCCTTCGTATCGGGGAGCGCAGCCTTGCGCGAGAACACGATCGCACGGTGGGTGTCACGGGTCGCATGGACGAGGTCCCGGAACAGCGCTTCCGTGGCGGTCAGCGTGAGTCCTGCTTCGTCGAGTCCATCCACCACGTAGACCACACGGTCGCCAGGCGAGGTGACCGCCAGCGAGGCCTCGTCGATGACCGCAGTGATGCCGAGGGAGTCGGCCTTGCGCTGAAGGGCGCAGCGCACGGCGGCGCCCAGGGAGGGGTCGTGGTGCGCGATGTCGCGGCCCCCGTCGATGACGAGGGGGAACGTGAGATCCGAGGCCATGCTGGGGTCGACCGTGACGTGACGGTCGGCCCAGGCCGAGGTGATCTTGCGCGCGGTGAGCGACTGGCCACGACCAGGTGCGCCACAGACGATGACGATGCGGTGCTTGGCGAGCAGCTCGTCGATCAACCCGAGGAGAGGGCGTGGCGTCGCGTGGCGCTGGAAATTCGGTGGCTCGGTCCAGGTCGCCAGGAGATCGAGGTCGAAGGCTTCGAGGGGGAGGTGAGGGATCCGCAGGGCGTCGGCTTCACCGAACATGGACCGAACTCGCGAGGCGGAGAGCGAGCGCATCAAGACGCCGCGCAGAAACGAAGGAGACATGGACGCGGTCGCATGAAGGGCGCGGACGAAGGCAGCCCCGAGCGGCGAGGTCATCGCCTCGGCGTGCGCAAGGAGGTAGAGGCGCTCGAAGGGGGTGCGGGCGGCGGGGGTCGCCAGATCGAGCGCGGGAGGGATCGCGTCCGCGCTGAGGGCTGCTTGCGCGAAGACGGCGCAGAGGGCCTTGTAGACGGGAGAGGCGAGCGGCGCGTCGACCAGATCGGACAGGCGCTCGAAGGGAGGGCCGAGGACATCGACGTCTGCTCGGGCGAGGTGATCCAGGGCAAGCCTCAGGCGCGGCTCGGCGCCCTTCGGACGCAGCGCTTCGCTCTCCATGTCGAGGCTGGCTCGTTCACCGGGCGCCTGGTGCGTGCGTCGTTCCACGCTGTGGAGCGCGCTCTGTCGGGTCAGTGCGAGAGCGAAGGCGCGCAGGAGGATGGCGATGTGATGCGCCACGGCGTCTTCAGAGGCGGTGAGGGCTCCGGGCGGCAGCAAGGCTGCGAGCGCGCGGGTCTCCTTCGCGAACCGGGTGAGGGCCAGGAGTGCCTCGGCGTCGAGGGTCCAGCGCGGTTGGAACCTGTCCTCGGTGAGGGCGGCGCGGAAGATCTCTCCCGCCACCTTCCACGCGCCATCGATGGTCACTGCATCCATGTCGAACTCGCTCTCCACGCTCGGCAGCCTATCGGGGGGACGCGTCACGGCGAAGTGTTCGGCGTCGTCGGTTCGGCGCGGTCACGGCGTACGGTCACCGTTGCTGGCCACCCGGTTTTGGCGGGTCGCGCAGAGCGCCCTCCATCTTTGCGGTCAGAAGCTGGTTTTGGTCCAACCTGGCCCCCACGAGGTTCGTGTCGCGGAGATCGGTGAGGAATGCGTTCACCTCTCGGAAGTCGGCTCCGGCGAGGTTCGCTCCTCGGAGGTTTGCCTTGTACAGGACGGTGCGGGACACGTTCGCACCCGCCAGGGTTGCACCGGAGAGGTCTGCCCAGTTCAGGCACCCATACTGCAAGGTCGCGCCGCTCAGGTTCGCGCCGCTCAGGGAAGCGTGCTCCAGGTTCGCCGACGTGAGGTTCGCGCGCGGGAGGTTGGCACCGTCGAGGTGACATCGACGCAGGTCGACGCCCTCGAGATCGGCGTCGTCGCAGGAGAAGCGAGGAGCTCTCAGGATGGGCTCGGAGACGGTGATCGACAGCCTGGTCAGCAGCGTCTTCAGGGTCGTGGGCTCGGTCGCCACGATCCCTGGTGAGCCGCTCAGCGAGCTTCCGATCGCCAGCGCCGCCTCCCGCAAGGCGGGTCGTCGGTCGTCCTCGGGCCTCGGTCGCTCGGGTCGGAGGAAGTCGGGGGTCTCGTCGAGGAAGCTCGCCTGGGCCCAGGGAACGAGGGCGCGGCGCTGCGGCTCGCTCCAGGACGGGCCGTTCAGCATGCCCAGGAGGAAGGAGAAGCTTTCATCCGTCGCGCCGAGCAAGCGTCCTTCCAGCAAGGTGGTCTCGTGGGAGCGTCGGTCCGCTCTGTCGGGTTCGGCGATGACCCGGCGCAGAACGAGGGCCCAGTAGCGGGCGACGAAGAACTCGCGGAAGGTCCGATGGCCGAACACGAGGGGGCCGTCTTCTCCGGGTGTGTCGGCCTGGAGGAGGATGGACTGCGCCGCACGGACGAGGAGGCGGCCAGAAGTCTCGGGCGGGAGGCCGAGTTCTCGTTGCAGGAGTCGCGCGGCGTCCGTCGGGCTCAGCGTCTCGCCGTGGCCCTGGTGCGCGTGGGTCGCCCAGGCGAATCGGGACAGGAGCCAGAGCATGGCCCGGGCGCGCGCCGTCGGGGCGTGCTCGGGGCCGGACAGGTCTGCTGGATGGCGCTCGCGGAGGGCTTGCAGGAGGCGCCCGACAGCCTCCCAGGTCGCGGGATCGTGCGTGCGTGCGTGGTCGCACTGGTCCAGGGTGAGTCGACGGAAGAAGCGTTCGTAGAGCGCTCCCAGCACGCTGGGTTCGTGGCCCTGGAAGGACGCGGGCATTCCTTCGTCATCCCACCCTTCGCCCGAGGGCTGGGTTTCGCAGGTCAGCGCGGCCATGAACAGCAGAAGCGGCGTCTTCAGCGCCTCGCCCGGGACGCGCGCGATCAGCTGGCCCATCGAGAGCATTGCCTTGCCGTTGCGCTGGTTCCAGAGTTCCAGCCACCTCGCCGTGTCGGTGCGGGATCCGTAGTAGCCACCGAGGGAGGGGTGGAGGGTCACCGTCGGCAGGCTGGAGATCTCCTTCGCGTCCGGGATCGCTTCCCATCGCAAGAACACCACGGCGCGATGGGTGTCGCTGGTGGTCTGCAGGAGGTCATTGAACAGGGACGCCACGCCGGCACGTGAAAGGCCTGCTTCATCGAGGCCATCCACGATGTAGATCACGCGCTCGCTGTCCGAGGGAGGTTTCCGTGCTTCGTCGTCGACGAGCTGCGCGAGACCGAGCCCTTCGGCCTGGCGCAGGAGGGCACGACGCAGGGCGGTGCTCAGGCAGGGGTCGTGGCTCGCGAAGTCCACGCCGCCGTCGATCACGATGGGGACGGGAAGATCGGAGGTCGTCGCGCTCGCGCGTGCCGTCACCTGGGACGCAGCCCATGCAGCGGCGATCTTCCGCGCGATGAGGGACTTGCCACAGCCGGGGGCACCGCACACGAGGACGATGGGGGAGATCGCGAGCAGCTGTTCGAGCAGCCCCTGAACGGTCTCGGCGGCCGGTGTTCGCGGGTGGTTCGGGGGAGGTTTCCAGGTGGCGGCGGGACCCACGTCGAGGGCCTCGAGGGGCAGGTGCGGGATGCTCACCGCGTCGACTTCACCGAACACGTGCTGTGCTCCCCATGTGCAGAGGGACCGCAGGAGGGCGCCGCGCAGGAGCTGGGGCGATCTGGGAGCGATCGCATGGATGGCGCGGACGAGGGAGGATCCCAGGGCCGAGGTCATCGCCTCTGCGTGGCACAGGACGTAGAGGCGCTCGAAGGTCGCGCGGGCCTCCGGGGTCTCCCGATCGAGCCAGGGAGGTGTTCCGTTCTCGCCGGGGGCCGATGTCGCGGCGGGATGCGCGAAGGCGTGAAGGAGAGCTTGATGGACGGGGGATGCGAGCGGCGCGTCGAGCCGTGCGGAGCGGGGATCGAAGGGGGCCGCGAGCGGGCGTCCATCGGCGCGGGCGAGGTGATCCAGCGCGAGCTTCAGGCGACGTTCTGCGTCCTTCGAGCGCTGCTCGGGGAGGGGCTGCCCGGGGTCATCAGGGCGCGGTGGTTCGTGCTCCACGTCGCGCGTGGTTCGTGTGCCTGGCGCTTGGAGCGGTGTGGGATGTCGCCGTCCGTCGAGCACCTGCTGGCGGTTCAGCGCGAGGGCAAAGGCCCGCAGGGTGACTGCGACGTGTTGCGCCAGGACGACTCCAGGAGCCCCGATGCTGCCGGGCGGCAGCATCCCTGCGAGCACGCGGCTTTCCTCGGCGAAGTGGGTGAGCGTGAGGAGCGCCGCTGGGTCGAGGGTCCAGCGCGGTTGGAACCTGTCCTCGGTGAGTGCAGCGCGGAAGATTCCTGCCGCCACCGTCAGCGCACCGTCCACAGTCACCGGATTCATGTCGAGTTCGCCCTCCGCGCCCGGAGACTACCGAGGGCACGCGTCACGATGGAAGCGCTGCGGCGCGTGAGGGGCAGCTAGAGTGGCGCCATGACGACGTCCGACGACGATCCGGAGCAGGGCTTGCGGCACGCGCTGGGTGGCGATCCAGACGGTGAGGGAGGGGAGAGCGATTCGCTCGCGTGGGGCTCCATCGGGTCGTCGTCGACCGACGGGGTCGCAGAGGCATTGCTGGCGCGGTTCGAGGCGCACCGGGCGCGTTCTCCGGAGCTGACGGACGAGGAGAGTCGGGGCTATCTCGTCGCGTTCGAGCGGGCGCGATCGGAAGCGGCCGCCACGGGGGGAGCGTCGTTCGAGCGGCTCACGGTGGCGCAGGTGCGCATCGAGCGCGCGCTCGGCGGGGATGAGGGGGCGCTGTTTCTCTTGATCGAGGCACTGACGGAGTTTCCGGAGAGTGAGGTGCTGTTCGCGCAGCTCGCCGAGGTGGTGCGCGGTGCGGCCGATGATCTGTCTCTGGAGAGCATGATCTATGAGCTGCCACGGACGCCGGAGCATGCGCGGTTGATCGAGCGGCTGTGGCGTCTCGCAAACGAGCCTCGGGAGGCGTTGCCGGCGTTCGATCAGCCGGTGCTCGGGAGCGCAGAGGAGGTGCCGGCGTTTTTTGCCGAGCTGCGCGCCATGCGGGAGCGCGGCGAAGGGGCGGAGGCCGTATTCCGGTATCGCGCGGCTTTCGGCGGATACCCGGGGCTGCCGGAGTCGAAGCGAGCGGTGGAAGAGGATCCCATCCCGCTGCCGGAGGGCTTCCGCTTTCGGCGTTGATGCGATGTCCGGGGTCGGGAGATGCCGTCGAGCGAGGGGGCCACGAGCAGCATGGACGGTGGCGTCGAGGGGCAGCGTTGTAGCGTGTGACACGCGGCGATGCAGGCCGTCACCGGGACCACAGCGCCCGCGGATCGTCGCGGGATGAAGCGCGCAGTGACCGGATGGGAAGCGTAGACTCGCGAACATGCCTGACTTGTCCGCACCTCTCGAGAACCCTTGGCCTCGTATCGATCGGTGGTTGCGTGCGCATGCGCCGTTCATCGGGCAGCAGCTCAGCGGCCCGGCGACGGTCGAGGCGCTGCACGCGCTGGAGCGGAGTGTGCGCGCGCCGGTACCGGCGTCGCTGAAGGAGGCGTACTTCGCGCATGACGGAGCACGCGAGGAGCGGCCGACGGTGTTCGCGGCGGCGCGTGTGCCACGGGAGGCGGAGTGGGCGCGGTGGATGTGGTGGCTGCCGATGTACAAGGCGCGCGCGCGGCACCAGTTCATGCTGGATCTCGGGATCGGGTGGTCGGATCGTTGGCTGCCGTTCGGTGAGGATGCCGGGGGGAACGTGCTGTACGTGGACCTCCGGTCGGGGGAGGTGTTCGCGTGGGATCACGAGACGGGGGAGGGGATCCTGGTGGCGCCGGATCTGCGCACGTGGATGACGTGGCTGGCCGATGACATGGACGCGCGCCTGGTGGCGAGCCGTCCCGATGCGGAGGAGGAGGATCTGACGCTGCTCGATGCGCCGCTGGCCCCGCTTCCCGTCGCACCGGCGGTCACGGCGGCGCGCACGGCGCGATCCTTTCTCGAGGTGCTGGAGGAGCGTGGGCTCGTCGCGGTCGACGAGGGGATGGATCAGAAGTCGCTGCTCGATGCGCTCAGCACGGCACTCGCGATCCGGAATGCGGAGAAGCGGCGAGCGCGGACCATCGCCGTGCTGGAGTCCGAGGCTGCCGTGGAGGAGATTTTTGCCGACAACGAGGTGCTGTCGGTGCTGATCGACGAGTTCGGCTGAAGCGCCTCCCCACCGAGGCAGCTCCTCACCAACCGCCCCACGCACCTCTCACCATGCGCCAATGCGTCGGGCGCTGACGCATTTCACACCGAAATGCCGAGCGTCGACGTGCCCCCGAGGAAGCAGGGCGGGGATCAGGAGCAGTCGGGAGAGGTGGTGCCGGAGTACGCGGTGACGACGCAGTCGTTCATGGCCGCAGTGAGGGTGGCGCAATCGATCTGGGCATCGTAGTGGGCCGTGCAGCCATTCACGGTGCCCTGATCGTATTGCAGGCAGCGGTCGCCCATGACCTGCGCGCGGACGAGGTCGGGGCACGTGCGGCCGGTGGAGAGGGTGCAGCCGAGCTCCGTGCGCTTGTCGTCGAATGCGTCCAGGAGGGTCTGGCACGCTTCGGCTTCGGCAATGCGCACGCCGTTCGTGGGCGGGCGCAGCTTGCCGTCGTCCGGAGGGTCGGTGTCCTCTTTGCCGGTCGAGTCTCCGTCGTCACCGCCACACCCCGAGAGGAGTGGCGTGACGAGGAGGAAGGTGGCGATGGAGAGGGCGCGGAGGGGGCTTTTCAGGATCACTCTTCGTCTTCGGGGCGCAGGGACTCGGCGAGGGTGGTCAGCACTTCCTGGGCAGACTCGATCTTGCGCCGAGGCAGGGTCTTGATGGTGGAGCGGACGATGGATTCGACGGTGCCCACGCGCATGGCGTCGAGCTCCTTGCCGCGGGGGGTGAGTTCGAAGAGCGCGCGGCGGCCGTCCTTGGGGTCGGCGCGGCGCTCGACGATGCCACGCTCCTGGAGGCGTCGAAGGACGCCGGTGAGCGTGCTGGGGTGCAGTTCGAGGATCTCCGCCAGCTCGCCGGCGGAGATGCCGGGGTAGCGGCCGACGATGCGGATGACGAGGCGCTGTGGGCCCGTCACGCCGATCTTCGCTTCCATTCGTTTCGACATGGACTGGAGTCCATGGTCGACGGCCCAGAGCAACCTCATGAAGTCAAGCACGTCACCCAGCCGAGGGTTGTCCTTGGAGCTGGGCGTCGCAATAGATGGACGCATAATGTTTGAGTTGCTACCTCGCCCGCGAGGCGTTGGCTAGGGGGGTCCGCGCGGACACGAGGGGGTTCATCGCGCGGTCTCAGGCGGTGCAGAGAAGCGAATGCGAGGCGCGGTGTTTGCTTCTGAGACGGTCGGCGCTGGTCGGCGGCGAAACGTATCGGGCGGGCGGATGGATGGTGACGTTCGACGCGCCGGGGGAGGGTACGTCGAGGCGCGTCATGGGCGTCGGCCGAGCACGACGTACTGGTCGGGGAGGTCGACGTTGGCGCGGGTGGGGACGAGGCCTCCCGCTTTCAGTTCGGTGGCGACCTGGTCAGGGGAGATGCGGTGGTGTTTCGGGGGTCCGCGGCGGGCGGTCTCGGTGAAGTCGACCACCACGAGAATGCCGCCCGGCTTGAGGCCGTCGCGGAGTTTCTGGGTGTACTGGGGGCGGTCCGGGATGTGGTGCCAGGTGTCGACGATGAGGATGCGGTCGACGGAAGCCGGCTGGAGCTGGGGGTCGTCGTAGGGGACGAGCCGAGGCTGGACGGTGGTGAGGCGCTCGCGGGTGGCGCGCTCCTTCAGGTAGCGGACCATGTCGGCTTCGACGTCGAGGGCGAGGACTTTGCCGGTGGGGCCGACCGCACGCACGAGATGAGGAAGGAAGTAGCCGGTGCCCGCGCCGATATCGGCGACGGTCATGCCAGGGGTGATCCCCATGGCCGCCACGACGTCGGTCGGTTTCTGCCAGGCGTCGCGGTCGGGGCTGTCGAACTGAGCGGTCCAGTCGTCGGCGCGCTCGAAGCGGTGGACGAGGGGGCCGTGGGCATGGCCTGCGGCGTGGTCGTGGCCGTGGTGGTCATGGGCATGAGCGTCCGGGCCGTGTGGGGCCTGAGCAGCTCCGTGGCGTGGGGCGGATTGGTCAGGGCCATGACCGTGCGAGGGAGCAGGGCGGGTCGATGTAGCCGAGGCGGGGGGGGTCGAGGGGGCGGTCGCGTCGGGTGAGGCCGAGGAGGGCGAGGCAGGGGCGGCTGGAGGCGGGGCACAGGCGGTGAGGAGGAAGGTCGCCGCGATGAGCGCGAGGCAAGGGGAGGGGCGGCGTTCCGGGCTGCGGAGAAGAGGGTGGATCGGCGGCATGGAGAATCCACCTACCACGTCTCCAGGGGATCACGCGGTGAGTCCGGGGAGTGCGCGGCGCCGAGGCGTTCGCCGGGGCGCGCCGATGCCGTCGCGCTTTCCCGTGGCGTTCTCGGTGGATTTTGGAGAATGATTCCTGGCGATGAGGCAAGGCGCACGCCGCGCTGCGTACGCGATCGGAGTGGGCGCGATTGCCGGGATGGTGATCGGCGCCGGCAGCGCCTCGACTTCGTTCCGGGCCTCGATCCACGCTGCGTACAGGGCGTTTCGAGATCCGACGCTGGTCGAGGGTCGCGCCCCCGTGGGTGCCGCTGCGGCGGCCACGCCTCCGATCGCGTGCGCGCCTGTGTTGCCGACGGAGGATCCGGAGGCGCTCAAGGCCTGGATTGCGCGTGATTTCGAGCCGCCGGCCGATGAGGATCTGGATGATCCGGACGGGGCGACGATCGCCAGCCTGGCGATGCCGGATCTGCGGATGCCGCTGACGCGGCGGACGATGCGGTTCGTGCGGTTCTTCGGGCGGACCGAGGAGGGGCGCGCGGCGTTCTTGCAGCGGTTCCGCCGGGCGTCGGCGTACCGGGACGTGATCGAGCACGCGCTGCGGGAGGCAGGGCTCCCCGAGGATCTGATGTGGCTGGCCGGGATCGAGAGCAGCTTCGATCCGCGGGCGGTGTCGCCGGCAGGGGCCGCGGGGCTGTGGCAGTTCATGCCCAGGACCGGCGAGGTGTACGGTCTGTACCAGGATGAGTGGGTCGACGAGCGGCGCAGCCTGGTGCGGGCGACGACGGCTGCCGTGGCCCACCTGCGGGATCTGCACGAGCGGTTCGGTCGCTGGGATCTCGCGCTCGCGGCGTACAACGCGGGGTACGAGCGGATCTTCGACGCGCTGGAGCACGTGACGGCCACCCGCGATCCCGGGGAGCGAGGGCCGATCGGGGTGGCGGAGCTGGCGCAGGCGGGAGCGATCCCGAGCGAGACCGCGAGCTACGTGCCGCAGATCATGGCCTTCGCGTTGATCGCGGCGAACCGGACGCGGTTCGGGCTGGATCAGCCGGACCTGGAGGCGAGCCGGCCGATGCAGTTCGGGGAGATCGCGGTGCCGGCAGGGACGCGGCTCCGGACGCTGGCGCGCGCGGCGGGTGTGTCGGTGGCGGTGCTGCGCGAGTTCAATCCGCAGCTCCTGCGCGATCGGGTGCCGACGACAGGGGGAGATTACCTGGTGTCGCTGCCCGCGGATCGGGTGGCGCGCACGATGGCGACGTTCCCCGCGTACCACGACCACGAGGTGGTGGCGGGCGCGGAGGAGGACGGGGACGCGCTCGACGCAGCGATGCAAGCCGGGTGGAGCGGCGGCTTCGGGAGCGAGGCGGGGGCGGCGCGCAGTGGGGCGCGGTTCGAGGAGGAATCGTTGCCCGCGCGGCCGGCAGCGCTGGGGCGCAACCGGTTGCCGGCGTTCTTTCCGCCAGGTCAGCTTCCTTCGGCGATGCCGCTGCTCGGTGACGCGCGGGGTACGCAGGCACGGTTGCCGGTGATGCTGGTGGGGGGTGGTGTCGGCTGGCAGCGCAACTTCGAGGAGGATCCGCTGGGGATCCTGAGCGGACGGCTACCGCGACGGGGGCGGTTGAAGGGGCGGGAGGCGCAGATCGAGAAGCAGCTCCTCGCCGGGCTGGGGGAAGAGCGGCTGCCGCGGTTGTGGTTGCCCGGGGGGATCGCGGTCGAGATCCGGCGGGATCCGTCGGCCCCCTTCGTGGCGCTGAGCCTGGGAGTGACGGGCGCGGAGCTGGGCGCGAAGGGTGCCGACGGGGGGCGCGGGGGCAGCGGTACGGGCTCGGTGGGAGAGTCCCGGTACACGATCACGGTGGCGCCGCGCGATCTCGATGTCGGTCTGTCGCTGGTGGCGGGGCGGCTGCGGTTGCTGGTGGACGAGGCCAGCCCGGAGCGGCTGGCGGGGTTGCGGCGACGCGCCGGGGGCGCGCAACGTGAGGCACTGCTGCAAGCGCCCTACGGGAGAGCGTGGCTCGCGCTGGGAGAGGCGCTGTTTCCGCAAGGTCATCCGCTGGAAGGGACGGTGCTGGGGGCGCGCGACAACCCGGAGGTGGCGCGGGATCTGCTCGTCGCGGAGTCGCTGCGACGCGAGCGACAGGGTGGGAAGCCGGTGATCTCGATCTCGGGCGATCTGACGCGAGCCCAGGTGGAAGAGGCACTGGCGCGCGCGTTCGGCCACGCCGCGCGGGAGCTGGAGGCTTCGGTGGCCCCGCCGCTGCGCGAGCAGCGGGTGCTGGTGGAGGACACCGTGCCGGGGCCGCGGCTGTTCTATGGTTGGCTCGGCGTAGGGGAGGGCGAGGCAGGAGAAGCGTCGCTGCGGGTAGCGATGGAGATCCTCATCGGGACGCGGGTCGCGCGGCTCTCGAAGGTGCTGGTCACCGAGGGTCAGGTCGCCGCCGAGGTGAAGGGGCGGCTGGAGGTGGCGCCGAGAGGAAGCGTCGCGGCGCTGGAGATCGCGCCGGCAGCGGGGCGAGACGCGTCCCACGTGGAGCAGCGGCTGGAAGCGGAGCTGCTCTCGCTGGCGACCACGGGGCCGAGCTGGAACGAGCTGTCGCTCGCCAAGATCCTCTTGAAGCACCGGATCGAGCGCGAGGTCGGGCGAGGGAAATCAGGGGCGAGCGGAGCCGCGGTGCCAGCTCCTGGAATGGCTCCCCCCCTGACGGGGTTCCGGCTGCGTGACGCGCTGAGCCCGGGCAGCGTGGAGCGGCTGCTCAGCGATCTCGAAGACGTTTCGCAGACGACGGTGCGTCAGGCGGTGCGGCGCACGTTCGATCGACGCCACCGCGTCATCGTCAGCGCATGGCCGCGAGGTGCTGCAGCGCGGGCGGCCTCTGGAGGGCCGCTGCCCATGGCAGCGACCTCTGGAGGGCCGCCGCCCACGGCACAGGCAGATCCCGAGGTGACAAAGCCACCCTGAGGGGGGGAGTAGGGTTTTCCACCCTTGGAACATAATTCCAAATCATATAGAAGCAGACCATGGGCGACGTTCACCTGCCGTCGGTTGCGATCGAGGCCAACACCCGAGTCGCGCGCAAAGGTCCCACCCCCGCGGGCGCGTGCAACGTGAGGGGCGCCATGGGATTCGACGAACGGCCGCTCGTCGAGCAGATCGATGCCATCTGCGCGCTCGATCGCGATCCGGTCCTGCGCAACCTGCTGATCACCCAGTGCTACTTCGAACTCTCGGAAGGCCTGGGTGAACTCCTCGGTTACGAGGACGCAAACTGGTGCACGTTCGCGACGTGGGCCTCCAAGACGGCAGGTCGCTTCATCCGCAAAGAGGACTGCCCCGAGCTGTTCCGTCGGTTGCTGGGCGTCGAGGATGTGCGGATGGATCTGGAGAGCCGGCCACCGCCGAGCAGCCTGGATCTGTTCGGACCGCCGAGCACCGATCTGAACCTGTTCGAGCTGCCGGAGCGGATCCTCGAGGAGGTCAGCAAGATGATCGCCAAGGGGAACCTGCTGGTGTTCGCGGAGATCGGGCCGATGTTCGCGCGGATGCTGGACATCTATGGGGGCACCGATCGCCCGACCGACGAGATGCTCGCCGCAGCGATGGAGCCGCTGAAGGTGGGGCCCACGCCGGAAGGTGGGCAGGATCTTTTGCGCAGCGCGTTGACGCACTACCACCGCGCCATCCTGGCGGAGGATCCGGACGAGAAGGCGGAGCAGATGCTGCTGGGGAACGCACGCGTGGGTCTGCACGAGCAGACGCGCTTGCAGCCCTACATCAAGGGATCGCTGAACGCGCCGGTGCGCAGGCTGCTGCGAACGGTGACGCCAGGAAGGCTGCCAGGCCTGTTGCAGTCGGCCATGGAGTCGCTGCTGAAGCCGATCGCAGAGCGCGCCGGGGGCCTGTGGCGGGAGCTGGCGACGCGGGAGATGATGCGGCTGCGGCTGCCGACGGGCTACCTGCAGCTCGGTCACGATCTGCCCGTGCTGCCGGGTCAGCCGCTGTACCCGGAGTACCTGCGCACCATCGAGGATCCGGAGCTGCACGAGCTGCTGAGCGAGTACGGGGCCCACGACTCGACCAGTCTCGGCTGCGGTGCGTCGGACTGGGCGTACCTGCCCGCGCGGATGGGCTACATCCTGGAGCTGTTCCGGTCGCGTCAGTGCGATCCGACGCTGAGGGGGCGGCCGTTCTCACCGGAGCAGGAGGCGCTGCTCCTCGGTGGGCAGGTCCCCGCGGGGAGCCTGTAAGGCGCAAACAGCGCTCGCTGGGGGTACGCGGCTGCGCTCACGCCGACGCGTGCCCCTCGTTGCCTCGACATCACCTCACGTCGACATCACCTCGACGACCGACGGTCGTGGGCTGCGCCTGCGTTCCGCTGAGCAGAGCGTGGATCGTCGGCGCGTACCGCAGCGGTGAGCGGGCGCGATCAGGGCTCGAAGCCCCGGTCGAGCTCAGGATCGGGAGGGCTTCGAAGATTCGACCGGAGGGAGCTGCGCCATCGATCGGGTGATGCGCGTGGCGAGCCCCAGGGCCCCCTGACGCTCGGCGATGGAGAGGGCCTTCTTGAAGGCTTCGTCGGCTTCTTCGCGGGCGCGCTCCCCACCCCGGGCGAGGGCGAGGACGCCGACCAGGCGGTAGAGTTCCGGCTCGAAGTAGCGCTCGTCGTGGGAGTCGACGAACGCGAGCGCGTCATCGAGCAGAGCGCGGGCTTCGTCGAGGTGGCCCGCGCCGATCTCGGCCTCGATCTGAGCAGACCGCCACTCGGTGTAGCTGACGCGGCTCCCGGCGCCGTTGACCATCGACTCGAGGCCGCCGCGGATGCGCTGGGCTCCTCCACGGTGGTCACCCCGGATGGACGCAGCCCAGCCGAGGTCGATCTCGGCGAGAGCCTTCCAGTGGGGCATGCTGACCTCCTCGGAGAGCTGCAGGACGGTGCGCGCGTTGCTCTCGGCCATCTCGATGTCGCCGAGGAGGCACCCCAGGGACGCCACGAAGTGCAGCGCGAAGCCCCGGCTCACGGGCTGGTTCAGCTCGTCGCAGAGGGCGAGCGCTTCGGACGCGTGGGCCCGGGCGCGCTCGGGCTCGCCGAGGTGGAAGGCGAGCCAGGAAAGATGCGACAGGCTGAACGCGGCCGCGTCCTGCCCGAAGAGGAAGGCGAGCGGCAGGTGCTTGGCAGGATCGTAGATGTCGAGTGCGCGGTTGAAGTGGTCGCGCGCTTCGCGCAGGCGCCCGCGGAGGAAGCGGGTGGCGCCGAGGGCCTGGTGCGCGCCGAGCAGGATGCCGGAGTCGTTCGTGGCCTCCGCAAGCTCGAGGAGCTGCTCTCCATGCTGCTCGGCGATCACGTAGTCGCCGCGCACATGGTAAAAAATCCAGAGTCCCCAGAGGGCAGGGAAGAGCTGCGGTGAAGAGCCGACCTTGCGGCAGAGGGCGTGCGCATGGGCGTACGCCGCTTCGACCTCGGGAGCGCCGTACCCGCGGGTGATCATCAGCGCGACACCGAGGGTGATCTGGAGGGTGATCTCCTCCCTGGCGCGTTCGATGGTCTCTGGGAGCTGCTTCAGGAGCTCCAGGCCGCGACGCAGGTGGTGGAGCGTCTCTGCATGCGCGGAGGCGACGAGGGCGGCCTCGCCGGCCCGCTGCCACGCGGCGACGGCCTGGGGGATGAGTGCGGCCTCGGTGTAGTGGTGCGCGAGCAGCTCGGAGGGCGTGTCCGGGAACCGGACCGAGAGCACCTCGGCGATGCAGGCATGGACCTGCTGTCGGGTGCTCCTGAGGAGCGACTGGTACGCGGCATCCTGGACCAGGGCGTGCTTGAACGTGTACGTCGCGCGAGGGGGGCGGCCGCGCTGGAAGACCAGCTCGGCGTCGACGAGCTGGCCGAGGGCGTGCCGCAAGGCCGAGGTGTCCGCGGAGGACAGCAGCGCAGGTTGGTTGCCGTGGCCGATCGCGACCTGTTCGAGGACGTCGTAGCGGAAGGAGCGGCCGAGGACCGCCCCGAGCTGGGCGACTTCCTTCGCGGGGCCGAGCCTGTCGAGGCGCGCCATCAACGAGTCCTGGAGGGTGGCCGGGATCTCGACGGCGCCGTCGGAGGAGGCGCGGGCGCTGGAGGACTCCAGCACCATCTTGGTCAGCTCCTCTGCGAAGAGCGGGACGCCGTCGCTGCGCGCCGCGAGGTTGCGGATCACGTCCGGGCCCAGGGGAGCGCGCTCCCCGCCCCAGGCGCTCGCGAGGTAGCCGACGAGCCGCTCGCTGTCGTCGGCGCCCAGGGGGCCGAGCGGGAGGTGGCTCATGTGCGTGCGTACGGGCCAGGGCTGGTTGAACGTGGGGCGCGCCGTGAGCAAGAGCAGGACGGGGGCGTGACGTGTCTCTTCGATGAGCAGCCCCAGCAGCTCGAGGCTGGAGGGGTCGGCCCAGTGCAGGTCCTCGGCAACGAGGACCAGGGGCTGCTGGTCGGAGAGGCCGAGGAAAAGCTGGACCAGGGCGGCGATGGTCTCCTGGCGCTGCCGCTGGGGGGTGAGCTGCACGATCGGGTGGCGTCCACCCGTCGGGATGCCGAGCAGCGCGGCGATGAGCGGCACGGCCAGCGGTCCAGCGTCGACCTTGGCGAGAAGGCGCTCGAGCAGCGAGAGGCGCAGCTCACCCGTCAGCGTGCGAGGATCGCGCACGCTCTCCGGGCCGGACGACGTGGTCACCGAGGAGCTGGAGAGCGGATCCCGGTCACCTTCGGCCAGCAGATCGCGGAGCAGCTCGATGAACGGATAGAAGGCGCTGTTCTGGAGCTGCGGGGAGCTGCGCGCCTCCATCCATCGGTGCTCTTCGGAGGCGAGCAGCTCACGAAAGGCGCGCACCGTCCTCGATTTCCCGATGCCAGCCTCTCCACTGAGAAGCGTCACCTGGCCCGCGCCCCTCGCCGCCTTTTCCCACCGCGCCATGAGCTGTCGCAGCTCTTCGTCGCGCCCGGTCATGGGGCTGAGACCGCGGGTATCGAGGCGATCACGCGCCAGGGTGCGCCCCTGGATCACGAACATCTCCAGCGGTTGCGTGCTCCCGCGCGGCGTCCCCTCACCGAAGCGCTCGAACCGGAAGTATCCCTCGACGCGGCGCTGGACGCTCCGGCTCGTGAGCGCCACACCGGGGGCTGCACGCTCCAGCAGGTGCGTGACCACGGCGAGGGTCGGGCCGACGAGAGATGGCTGGGCTTCGCTGTCCGTGATCACCACCAGCCCGGCGTGAACGCCGACGCGCACGGCGAGGGGGACGCTGAGCCCCGCCTCGGCGCCCTGGCGAGGCACTTGCTCCACGAGATCGAGCGCGGTCTGCACGGCGCGCTGGGCATCGTCTTCCTGGGCGACAGGGAACCCGAAGTACGCGAGGACGCCTTCGCTCGGATGTCGCACCACGACGCCGCCGTGCGCCTCGATCACCACCGCGCACATGGCCTGGAAGGTCTGCACGAGATCGTGAAACGCCTCCGGGTCGAGCGTGGCCGAGACACTGTCGACGTCGGCGAGCCCGCAGAGCAGGATGGTGAGCTGGCGTCGCTCGCCGCGCACCGACATGGGCCCCTGTCGACCCTGGATGCTGTTCGAGGCGACCGACATGGGTTGCCCGCTCGAATGGATTCCGTGCGGCGCCGACATGCCGAGCGGGTTCCCGGTCGCCTGAGGGCGAGCGGTGGTCGCTTGAGACGGCGGGACTGGCGCGTGCGACTGGGACGAGGGGACGGGCGCGTACGACGGGGCGTGGGGAATCGACCTCTGCAAGGAGGACAGGGGCCCGACGCTCCCGGACGACATGCCCGAAGAGAGCGGGTTACGACCGGCGAGGGCCATCGTGGGCGCCGAGGCGATCGGCGGATGACTCCCTGGAGGAGTCTTCGTGCGCGACACCTCCAGCGTGGCGCCGGTCGGATCGGGCATCATGAACTCGCTCGTGGGATCGTTCGGGCTGGGAGGGATCGCGACCGCCCTGCCGCCTTCGCCAGGAGGGAGGGGCCACGGCAGACCGCTGACGTCACAGCGCTCCAGCGCGTCGTAAGCTTCACGCGCCGACGCGAAGCGCTGCCCCACGTTCTTCGCCGTCGCCCTCGCGAGAACGGCGCCCAGCGGGTGGCCGCGCAAGGGAGCGGGGAGGGGGATGGGATCCGTGCTGAGCTGACGAAAGATCACCTCGGCGACGGAAGCGTCACGCATCACCGGCACCCCTGTGATGCACTCGATGAACGTCAACCCCCAGGCGTAGAGATCGGAGGCGCTGATCGGTGCCCCTTGAACGAGCTGCTCCGGCGCCATGTAGGCCGGAGTCCCGTTGAACTCACCTGGAGCGGTCAGCGCCCGGTAGTCCTCGTTTCGGGCGTCACCCACCAGCGCGGCGATGCCGAAATCGAGCACCTTGGCGTACCGTCGCGCGCCGGAGCCCGTGACCATGATGTTGTGCGGCTTCAGATCGCGGTGGATGACACCGCGTTCGTGCGCATAGACCAGCGCATCCAGGACCTGCAGCATCAGCCGCCGTGCCTCGACGGCGTCCACGCCACCTCTCTTCTGGGTGAGGCTGGTCAACGTCTCCCCCTCGACGAACTCGAGGGCCAGGTACAACCGCTCGTCGGGGAGCCGTCCGGCATCCAGGAGCCGCACGATGTGCGGGTGGTTCAGCTGGGCGATGACCTGCATCTCCCGCTCGAAGCGCGCGGCCTGCGCCTTGGCATCACGCGAGCGGTTCAGCGTCTCGAGCCGGAGCAGCTTGAGCGCCACGCGCTGGGTGGTGATGAGCTGGCGCGCGTCGTACACGATGCTGTGACCGCCGCTGCCGAGGTACCCGAGTACCTCGTAGCGGTCGTCGATGCGCGCGCCGACCTCCAACAAACCTTCCCGCACGGACATCCCTCTTGGCTTTTCCCGCGAGCGCCCGCGGAGCCCGCGGCAGGGTAACCTGGATCCGAGGGCTTCGGGGGGCGCACCAACCAGCTCAGCTCGCCATTGAAGTCAACGCGAAGGCAGGCCAGGCATGGCAGACCCCGATCGCCATATCGCTGATGGCCTTTCGGGGGTAGAGGGCGATAACGGGACATGCACCAAGGGTCTGCGTCGACGGCCCTTCTGGCGACCCCCCGCAGGTCACCTTGCAGGGGAGGGACCGCATGACTCGATTGCGTTCGACGACGCGCGGTTACCTGCCTCACGAGGATCGTCGCGAGGTATCTGCCGCGAACAAGCCCGCCCGGAAAATTCGATCAACACCCGGCCGACGCAGCGCACGCCTTCAGGTAGACACGCTCGACCAGCTCCCGGTTCTGTCTCGTCCAGCCGTCCCTATCGCTTCGGAAAACCCAGAGACAAAACGAAAACACCCTGTCAAAGACAGGGTGCTCGATAGAAGCGATTAAGTTACAAAGCGAATCAGTCGAAAAGTTGGCGGGGTGGACGGGACTCGAACCCGCGGCCTCCGGCGTGACAGGCCGGCGTTATAACCAACTTAACTACCACCCCAAGAATCAAACCACTGACGACGAAGACGAAGTAGAGTGCCTACCCCACCTGGTGGGCGGGACAGGGGTCGAACCTGCGACCACCGGCTTGTAAGGCCAGCGCTCTGCCACTGAGCTACCCGCCCTGTCGGAGAGTCGCGCCACTCTAATCGCGAAACTCATTCTGTCAAGTTTCTTTTTTATCGCGTTTTCTCGTGAATGGCTTCTGAATACACCATTCGCAATGCTTCCGCGGCCCTGCGAGGCCAGCCCTGCTACCAGGGCCAACCCAACCGGCACGCGGTAAGTGCCCGCAGATGCTTCATTTGTCAATGGGCGAATCGACTCGGTGATGTCGATTCTTCCGGAAGGGGATCTCGCTTACGCCCCCCTCGAAGCAGACGCATCATCGCGCGTCCTCCGCCCTCTCGACCAAAGCCTGGGTCACCTCCTCTCTGCTCCCGGAGACCCTCCTCGTCCCCAGTCCAGCGGCCTTCTTCGTTTCCAGAGACAGACATGCCCCCTCCCTCATCAGAAGGCCTCCATCATCTCGCCCCCGCCCTCTCTCACTCCTCCTGTCTCCTCATCTCGACCCTGTCTATCCGTCTCGACCCGGCTGGACCGGGGTGACATGACGGGCGAGGGTCTTGGTGGCCCAACCACGGCGGGGGCTCTGGTGGTGTGACGTGCCTGCGGCCTTGGGCCTCCGCGAAGAGCGTCATGCGACCCGGGGACACCCGAGGCCTCGAGCAGCCATCCTCGCTTCTCTTCTCTGGGTTTCCGGACTATCCGCCAGTACGCTGCTTGCCGCAGAATTGCCCGGCAAGCGCGTCACGGTTGCCCAAGAGCGGAAGAGAGAAGGAGCGTATGGCGGAGAAAATCGGCGTCCTCGTGGGCTGGGAACACTCGTTCCCCAAGGCCTTCATCGAGAGGTGCAACAAGATCCCTGGGATCCAGGCCGAACTCGCGAAACTCGGCGGCACGGCGGAGCGCTTCGAGAGCCCTTACCGCGTGCTCATCGACCGCATCAGCCACGAGGTGAAGCACTACCGCTTCTACCTGAAGGCGGCGGTCCTGGGCGGCGCCTTCGTGATCAACGATCCCTTCTGGTGGAGCGCAGACGACAAATTCTTCGGCTACTCGCTCGCCTCCCAGCTGGGTGTCGCCATCCCGCGCACGGTGATGCTCCCCCAGCAAGACTACATCCCGGCCATCTCCAAGGATCGCAGCCTCCGCAACCTGGAGTATCCGCTGAACTGGGAGGCGATCGTCGACTACGTGGGCTTCCCCGCCATCCTCAAGCCGGCCGACGGCGGCGGATGGAAGGACGTGACGGTGGTCCGCTCGCCCGCAGAGCTGCTTGCGGCATACAATGCCTCCGGGCTCAACGTGATGACCTTGCAGCAGTTCATCGACTTCGATGACTACATCCGCTGCATCTGCGTCGGCCAGGATCGGATCCTGCCCATCCAGTACAACCCCAAGGAGATCGGTCCGACGGGGCTCCGGGGCCGCTACGTCCCGCGCGAGGAGGACAGGTGGCTTCCTCAGGATCTGCACGACCGGGTGATCAACGACGCGATCACCATCAACAAGGCGCTCCGGTACGACATGAACTCGGTCGAGTTCGCCGTGAAGGACGGGGTCCCGTACGCGATCGACTTCACGAACCCGGCCCCCGACATGCATGTCGAGCACCTGGGCGAGCGCTACTTCAACATCTCCATCGACTGGATGGTCGAGTTCGCCGTGGCCGCTGCAAAAGAGGGGCGCAAGACGCGCGACAGCTATCACTGGGCGAAGCTGATCGACCCCAACGTCGAGAAGATACGGTTCGGAAGCACGACGTGACCTCGGTCGCCCCCCAACCCCGCGCCGCGGTGTCGACCGCGGGCCGCTACCCTGTCCCCCGGACCGAGGAGGTCGAGGAGGGGGACGGGGCAGACCTTCCAGATCAGGACGAGAAACGGGATCGAAGAGCGGACCTCGGGGGGCGACACCTCGGCACGCGCGCACTCCCCGTCCTCCTCCTCGGGAAGCAATTCACCTTCCCGGACCACGCCCAGCACCACTGCCGAACACGCTTTGCACCGCGCCCATCGAGCGGGGAAGCGATGCCCACGTTCATCATCGAGATCGAGCACGAGCCACGCTGAAGGGGACCACGCTTATCATGACAACGGTTCAAGGGCTTCTCGACGGTCAGTTCACCATAGGCATCGAGGAGGAGTTCCAGATCGTCGATGCCGAGACGCGCGAGCTTCGCTCGTACGTCAGTCAGATCCTGGAGGAGGGGAGACAGAGCGCCATCCTGCGCGAGCGGGTGCGCCCCGAGATGCATCAATCGGTCGTCGAGACCGGCACGGGGATCTGCCGTGACATCAACCAGGCCCGCGACGAGATCTGCGAGCTGCGGGGAAGCTTGAAGACCCTCGCCGAGAAGGGCGGCATGCGCATCGTCGCGGCCGGGACCCACCCCTTCAGCGACTGGAAGAAGCAGGAGATCACCGACGGCGAACGCTACAAGGGCATCGTCGAAGATCTACAGGACGTCGCGCGCGCGAACCTGATCTTCGGCCTGCATGTGCATGTCGGCATCAAGGACAAGGAGGTCGCGATGGCGCTGACCAACCAGGTCCGGTACTTCCTGCCGCACATCCTCGCCATCTCCACGAGCTCGCCGTTCTGGCTGGGGCGCCCGTCGGGCCTCAAGAGCATCCGGACCGAGATCTTCAAGCGCTTCCCGCGGACGGGCATCCCCGGTCACTTCGACTCGTATGGCAAGTTCCAGCGTTTCGTCGACACCCTCGTCAAGACGGGGTGTATCGACAACGCGAAGAAGATCTGGTGGGACGTCCGCCCTCACCCGTTCTTCGACACCGTCGAGGTGCGCGTCTGTGACATGACCACCCGCGTGGACGACACGCTCGCGATCGCGGCGCTCATCCAGGCGCTCATGGGCAAGCTCTACCTGCTCTACCGCCGCAACTGGGCGTTCCGTGAGTACTCGCGGGAGCTGATCGAGGAGAACAAGTGGCGCGCCGTGCGGTACGGGATCGATGGCCAGCTCATCGATTTCGGCAAGCAGGAGCAGGTGCCCGTCCGCCACCTGGTGGGCGAGCTGCTCGATTTCGTGGAGGAAGCGGCCGTCATCTTCCACTCGCAGGCGGCGCTGGAGCGCATCCGCGGAATCCTGAAGGAAGGCACCAGTGCCGACCGGCAGCTCGCGGTCTTTGCCAAGACTGGCTCCTACCAGGCCGTCGTCGATGAGCTGATCGTCCAGTCGTCCCTCGGGCTCTAGACGTCCGCGCGGGGGGAACGTGGGCGGCCCCGGGTCCCTCGACCCCCCACTCGACCGGGTCGGGCTGGCTCCTTGGCAGGGGTAGGGGAGGGCGGAGAAGGCTGTTTTCTCCGCTTCGTCGAGGAAGTGTACGACAGAGATTTCGGCGGGGTCGCGGCCTCTGCTACCGTGCCTTCGTGGCGCAGAACATGTCCGCTCCGCACCGATTGGCGGCGCTCCTCATGACAGGTTGCACACTCGCGATGACCCACGCCGCGGGCTGTGCATCGACCGAGTACATGCACGAAGGCCCGGGGCAACCCTCCGAGCGGGCCTCTGGTGCGCTCCCACCGGGCGCGGTAGGCGTTTGCAAGGAGCCTTTCAGCAAGCGACCGACGATCGTCAATCCGCAACTCTGGGATCACGCCAAGCCCTGCAACTCCCGCACGCCTCCCAGCTACGTGCGCCTCGGCTACGCCAAGGACGGCTCGGCGGGGCGTGATCCCGAGGCCGAGCAGCTCGTCGATCGCGCGCTCACTGCCCTTCGATCCGGGACGAAGCCCGAAGAGGGCAATACCGAGCTGCTGTCGGCGATCCGGGCGGTGCGCTCCTACGCAATGAAGAAGGATCAGCTGCGAACCCGCGTCAGCCGCGAGGTGCAGCTCGAGCAGACGTGTGATTTCACCTACCTGCTCAACACGATGTCCTCCGCGCGAGCGCGGCTCAAGCCGAACCGCCCGTGCACGGCGGAGGTGTTCGATCCCGAGACCCGATCGCCGGCGTGCCTCTTCGACACCAGCCAGTCCGAAGGGCTCTGGATCACCAGCGGGTGGGACTGCGTGACGTTCACGGGAGGACTCGGTAACGAGGAGTCTTGCCACCGGCTCTGTGCCTTCGACGACTACTGCACCCGTCAGGTGTATTGCGCAGCAGGCGACATCGATCTCCTGCTCTGCACGATGGGCGTGTGCATTCCGGAGCCGAGAGCCGGCGTTTACTGACCTGCCCCGGTCTGGGTAGGACGGAGAGAGAGAGCAGGCGCAGGTGGCCTGCTCTCTCTGCATTTGCAGCACGTGGTGACGCTGGCTCGCAGTGCCAGCATCGCAGAACGCGATGCCGCCGGCGTGGTGGCGCCGCGCGATCGCGGCGCTGACGTCGCAACGATCGCTAGGGCTGGAGGGGGGCTGGGTCGGCCGGCGCTGGCGGTCCACCGCTCTGCGGCGGTGCGATGAGCCGCGGCAGGTGAGGACGAACGGCGTCCGGCACGGGAAGCAAGCCCGCACGGAGGGCGAGGGCGGCACCAACCAGCAAGACGAGGACGGCGACCAGCGCATAGGGCAGCGCAGACCGACGTGGACGGGTCGTCGCGAGGATGGCTCCTGGTGCCACCGCGCGCGCATCGGGCGCCAAGGGGACCGACTCTGGCGCCGCGTCCTGCTCCTCGGCCCGCTCATCCAGCTGGACCGGGATGATGCCCGAGTAGGTCGCCGGAAGCGGTGCGCCTCCCCGCGTGGCGGGTCTCACCCCCGAAGAGCGGCTCCGATCCGTGCCCACACGGGCGTCCGCGAGCTGGATGGCCACCGCCAGACGCTTGCGACGCTCCTCGACGACATCCCCCAGCGTCGAGCGCACATACCGAGCCACGTCGCCATCCGTGACAGGGGGGCCGACCGTGCTCGCCATCTCCTGCAGCGCACGCTGCAGCGCAGCACAGTCCGGCCAGCGATCGGCAGGGTTCTTCGACAGTGCCCGATCGACGGCGTCCTCCAGCTCCGGCGGCACGTCGAGCGCGAAGTCGCGCAGTGGCACGTGGGCCCGCCGCGCGATGTTCTCGATCGTCCTCGCGTCGTTCTCCCCGCGGAAAGGGTGCTTCCCCGTCAGGCTTGCGTAGATGAGGATGCCGAGCGCGAAGATGTCGGCGCGCCGATCGACCTTGCCCGACATGAGCTGCTCCGGGGACAGGTACGGGACCTTCCCCTTCATCACGCTGCCCACCTGCGTCTCGTGCAAGCGTCCAGCAGCCTTGGCCACGCCGAAGTCGACGATCTTCACGATCCCGTCGAACGACACCATGATGTTCTGTGGCGAGATGTCGCGATGGACCAGGTTGAGGAGCTGCCCCTTGTCGTCGCGCAGCTCGTGCGCTGCGTGCAGCCCCGCGCAGGCGTCGCTCACGATCTTCAACAAGATGCGGAGCGGGATGCCACCGTTTGCCTTGGCGCTCTTGTTGAGCGTGAAGATGGTCTCCCCGTCGACCCACTCCATCACCAGGTAGAGCAGCCCCTCCTCGTCACCGAGATCCACGATCTCCACCACGTGGGGGTGACGGATGCGCGACGCGAGCCGGGCCTCATCGAGGAACATCGCCTCGAAGTCGGCGTTGTCGCTGAGATCAGGAAGCATCGTCTTGATGGCGACGATCTTCTGGAAACCGCGCGTGCCCACGAGCCGCGCGGCCCACACGGCAGCCATGCCACCTTTGGCAATGGGCGCGAGGATCTCGTAGCGACCCAGCGTATCTCCTGGCTTCAACTCCGAAGGGAACAGCAACGGCGCTCCTGCGCGGTCCTCAACCGCAGCGGCGTGTGGGGTCAGGCCCCCGACGGGGCGCTCAGCGTGCCACGAACCGGGCGCCTTGCTCAAGGTTGCGGCCGGCGACTCGGCACAGGTATCAACGGGTCAGGCTCTTTCACGATACTCTTCGCCTCCTTGGGCACCATCGACCGATGACGTTTCGATACCCCACTGTGCGAATCGTGATACACGGTAGAGCCCGTCTCCTCACGAGGTGATATGGAGGTTCAGCTGCGCCAGATCCCGCCGCCCCGGGATGACGACAACGAGGATGTTCACCTGGCGTTGCTGACGGCAAACGCGCTCTGGGGACGAGGCGAACACGAAGAGAGTCTGAAGTGGCTCCGTCGCGCCGCCGAACAGGCATCCGACGCCAACGCCGACGTTCGCTCGCTGGAGCTCTTCAAGGTCGCCGCCGAGATCGCCACCAAGCTGACCTCCAGCGTGGCCCCTCCACCGCAGACGTCGAGCGTCGCGCCTCCTCCGGAGACCACCAGCCTCACCCCTCAGGCATCGAGCGTCGCGCCTCCCCCCCGGATGTCCAGCGCAGCGCCCCCTCCACGCCTTTCCAGCGCAGCGCCACCGCTCCCCACGCAGAGCCCCGCGGCGCAGACCCCAACGCCCGGCGCCGTGCACCGAGCGCCTTCGGGCCCGACGGCGAGCCCGCCCCCGTCCCCCCGGACGTCGTCCGCCGCGCCACCAGCCCGCAACGCGCCCCCGCCTCCTCCGAACCGCGCACACTCTGCGCCTCCGCCCGCGCGCAGCCTCTCCGCGGCCCCGGGGCCTGCGCCGCGCCATCCCTCGGCGGCCCCCCCACCACCAGGACTGGCGCGCCACGTCTCTGCGCCACCTCCCGCTGCAGCGGTCCGCAGCGCCTCGGCCTCACCACCGGCCATGCGTTCGGAGCATCCCCCTCGAGGCCAGCACCCCTCGCGACAGCCTCCACCCCAACCGCTGCCCGCAGGCAGGCCAGGTCCCTCGGCCCGACCTCCCGCCGCGCACCCAGCTCCCCATCATCCTGCTCCCGCGCAGGCTCCCTCCATCGATCCGCGTCTGCACACCTCCGCTCGAGCCCCCAGCGGCGCGCAGGGGAGACCCCCCTCCATCGCGGCCCCTCCCGAGCTGGACCCTCGCCAGCACCGGCGACCCCAGGAGCCACGCACTGCGGCGGAGCATCCCGCCACGCCCCTCACCTCCGAGGCCCCGACGCGTCAACGACAGCAACCGCGCGTCTCCACCCAGCTCGGGCTTGCTCCCCCCATCGGTGACAGCGCGGCCGCGCGGGATGCGCTCGGGCTCCCTCCCGAGCCCCCGGAGTCGCGACCCCAGCTCGATCCCAACACCGCGCCCGACACCGCGCGAACCCCATCCCAGCGACAGCGCGGCGTCCCTGCCATCGCCTCGGCGGGCCTCCGCTGGGACGAAGAGGTGACGATGCAGCGGCTCCACGTCGACTTCCTGCGCGAACAGGAACTCGCCGCACTCGCTGCGCGCGGCCGCGAGCATCCCGAGCTCGCGAACATCCGCATCGACGACCTCGACGAGGACACCCGTATCATCGAAGGCGCTCGCACGGACGTCGCCCCCCTCATCCTGGAGTCCACGTCCCCAGCCCTCATCGCATCACCGCCCATCCCGGCCAGCCCTGCTGCCGAAGCCTGGTCGGGATCCACGAACCCCGACGGCCCGGTCCAGGGTGAAACCCTCGCCGAGGCGGGCCTCGCAGAACAACCGCGCACTCCCCAGTCGGACCGTGACAGCGCGGCCGAAGGCGACGACACCGCCACCTTCCAGGCCGATCCCACCTGGGCCACGGATCTCACCCGGTGGCACGCGCCGGCCCCCCCGCGCGTCCCGAGCCCTCCCGTCGAAGCCTTGCCAGCCCTCCGGGTCGCCGTTCTCGCCACCGCGACCCCGGGCGAAGTCCGGGTGGTCCTCCTCGACGAGCGCACCGAGCCTCCCGCCGGCGCGACCACCGCCATCCTCGTCCCGCTCAGCGCCAGCGAAGGCGCCACCCTCGCGCGACTCCTCGGCGGCGGCGCCTGATCTTCGGGATCCTCGGACCGAGGAACCCACCGCAGTCCGCTCGATCTGGCGCTACGCTCGCCCCATGGAAGCCGAACGGACACCACCGGACCGGATCCGGGTCACCAAACTGCAAGAGGCCCAGCTCCCGGCCCTGATCGAGATCGAGCAGGCCTGTGCCGCCATGTACAGGGACATCGGCCTCGACGACACCTCGTGGCCCCCCCGCACCCTCCCGGAGCTCGTGGCCTCGACCCGCGATCACGACCTCCTCGTGGCCGAAGCCGACCACCAGGTCGTGGGCTTCCTGATCTGGCGCGACGAAGCCCCGGGCGTGGCTCGCTTGATCCATCTCGTCGTCCACCCCGACTACCAGCGCTTCGGCATCGCGAGGCGGCTGCTCGAGACCCTGCAAGACAGCGCACGCGCTCACGATCTCAGCCACATCGTCTCCAGCGTCTGGGATCGCGCTCCCTGGGCTCTCGCGTTCTGCCGGGAGGTCGGCCTGCAAACGGAAAGGGCAGGGGAGGGAGCGCCAGAAGCCATCCAGCGCTGGTCCGAGCAGCGGAAGACGGCAGGTGAAGAGCTGCTCCGACCTGGAGAGCGCCTCGTCTGGAGACCCATCCCACCAGCCGTCGAGCCAGAAGAAGAAGACGACGAAACGCCGCCTCCGATCGACGACGCCGAGACCTGATCTCCCGTCCGCCAAGCCCCAGAGTAGAGCTGAACCGCCTCACGGCCATCACGCTGGGCCGGAACGCTGGAGCGTTGACGCGAAAGCTCGGCCTCCAGGGCTCGGTCCGTGTCTTTTCGACCTGAGCCCCGCCTCCTGCGCGCGCGGACGCCCGACGCGAGATCGGACCAGACGTCAGCGAACCGCCAGCGAACCGCTCCGCGCGTTGAAGAAATTGCGCTCGAACGCCGTCTGACAACCCAACACGCTGCCGTTTGCCAGCGCATCCCACGCGCGTCCGGTGGTCCTCCGAGCCCGCTTCGGCCCTTCGAGGTTAGTTTACATAATGTATCTTATGCGAACTAACATACCTGCGTAAGCAGGGAAGAATCGGGCCTGAAACCGGCTATCTGCACCGGAGTTCCGCCCCCTTTCCCACTGCTCTCCCTCGGCAAGGCGCCTCTCCGGGCCACTCGACCTACCGCGAACTCGGTCCGCCCTTCTGAGGAGTCCTGGCGTATCAGCCCAGGTCGGCTTCGAGCGCGCTCGGATGGATCCGCGCCTCGCCTCCTCCGGCGCCAGCTCGACGACCGGCCCAGACACGACGGCCTTCTCCACCCTTGGACCCGACCCGGCAGACCTTCCGCCGCTCGGATCCGACCCCGCCCTCAGTTCAGTGAGTTTTCCCCGCTTCCCGGGCCTGATTCTGGCCTCTGGACCGACCGGGGTTTCCCACCCATCCGGGCCCAGTTTCCACCTCGGCCCTCGGCCCCGCCGAAACGCCCGCTCCAGGCCCCGTTTCCAACCTCACACGACGGCCGGTTCCGCTTCCCAGGCCCCGTTTCGCTCTCAGCTCAGCGAACTCGCCACTTTGGGCCCAATCCCAGCTCCTGAGTCGCAGTTCCGCGGCTGTCCCAGGCCCCGTTTCGCCCTCAGCTCAACCAATTCCGCCACGTTAGGCCCATTCCAGCTTCCGAGCCACGGCACCGGAGTTTCCAGGCCCGATCCCCACGTCCGAGCCGCAGCTCGTCCGCGTTCCGGGCCTGGGCTCCGTTTCCGACCGGCGAATTCAGGCCATCGCGCCGGTCTCGTTCATCAAGGCGGCGGCGCCTGGTACTTGGCCACGGCGCTCGACGGCGCTGTGATGTGCAAACCCAGCAGCGAGCCCCCGTTGGTGAGCAAGAACGCACGGCGACCGTAGGCGGCCGGCGTCGTCGACAGCGCGCCTCCCATGTCGATCCCGTCGATGACTGCCCCGTCCTCCGGCGAGAACAGGAACAACCCGTACCGCGACGTCGCCACCATGATGGCCCCAGCGACCTGCACGGGTGCCGACATCCCCCCCTCCGGCAGGTTCCGCCGCCAGACCGTCCGACCGTCCGCCGGATCGATCGCCCACAACCCCGACAGACCCGACGCCGCGATGATCAACTTCTTCTCCGGCACCCTGGGCCCCTTGCCGTCGCGCGGAAGATGCGCCGGCTGACGCCACAGGATCATCTCCGTCACGCCCACCGCTTTGTCGTTCGACCAGACGCGCGAGCCGTCTTCGGCGTCGAGTGCGAACAGCCCCGCGGCGTACCCCGCCACGAACACCACCTCACCGTTCGCCGTCTTGTCGACGAGCGGCGTGGTGTCCACGTCCAGGTACTTCGGCGTCTCTCCCGTGGCCTGCTCGGCCTCGGCGGCGAGATCCACGGCCACCCACTCCTCGGAGCCGTCCTTGATGTCGTAGGCCATCACGGTCCCGTCGGAGAACGCGGTGAACACCTTGTCCTCACCCAGCGCTGGCCCCGCGTACCCCGCGACCTCCATCCCGAACGCTGGCGTCCGGTGCTGGTACCACCGCATTTTCCCGGTCGTCGCGTCGAGGGCAACCAGCGTATCGTTCGCGTTCGTCGCATAGACCACGCCGTCGCGCAGCACGGGCCGTCGCGACACCTCGGCGTTCGTCATGAACCGGAACTCCAGCTTGCCGTCCGTCGCGCGCACCTTGTAGAGCGCACCGTCGTTCGAGCCGAAGAACACCGAGTCCGATACCGGATCGTACAGGGGCTCGCACTGCACCGGCCCCATCGTCTCGAAGCGCCAGATCACGTCGCCCGTGTCCGCGCGCACCGCGTACAGACCCCAGTCGCTCGACCCGACGAAGACCCGCCGGTGCGCCACGTCGATCGCCGGCTGACCGCGCTCGTAGACCTCGCCTACCTTGCGCGACTCCGCCGTGATCTCCTTGCGCATCTGGATCGACAGCGCCGAACCTGGATGATGGAGCCACAGCGGCGCCTCGGGGGCGCCCAGCGTCCCGATGCTCCCGCACCCACTGGCCACCGTGACCAGCAGCGACCCGAGCGCCGCGACGACAAGCGACCCGAGCGCCGCCGTCCGCTTGCTCATTCGGTCTGCCCCAGGTTCTTCTTGGCGTTCTCCTTCGCCTGGTTGATCAGCCGCTCCAGCTCCTCTTGCGACAGCGCCGGCCCCTTCGACCCACCGCCACCGAGCTGCGCGGGAGGCGGAACCGCCTCGGGATCGAGCTGCCGCAGCGCATCCTCCACCATGGCGCTCAGGAACGGCGAGCCTTTGTCCGGCCCGCTCGCAGTCAGCTTCTCCCGCGCGGCCTTGAACAGCTCCTTCGCCTTCTCCTTGTCGCCCTTCGCGAGCTGGATACGCGCCTGGTGATACAGCCCGAGCTCCTTGAAGCCTCGCGCGTCGACCCCTTCCAGCTCCTTGAAGTGCGCGAGCGCGCCGTCCAGATCCTTCTGGCCTTCCTTCGCAAAGCCCATCCCCTCCAGCGCGCGCCCCTTCACATCAGCGTCGGCGCTCGCCAGCGTCGACACCGACACCGCGTTGTACGCCTCCAGCGCGGGTCCCCACTCCTTCTTGTCGAGCAGCGCCCCGGCCTCGCCCAGCCGCGCGAGCACCCCGGCGCCCGTACCACCGTGCTCTGCGACGACCTGCTTGTACGCCGCGAGCGCCGCGTCCGCGCGCTCATCCGACGTCTTGTAGACCTTCGTCGGATCGAACGCCTTCTCCTCGTCGCTCCGCTTGTCCTCCGCCAGCACCCGCCCCCGATCGGCGGCCACGGCTGCGGCCAGCGCATCCGAGATCGTCGCGGACTTCTCGTCCGAGCGGTACAGGAAGAACAGCACCACGCCCGTGGCGATCACCCCGCCGACCAGGATCATCTGGACCAGCGCGAAGTTCTGCCGGATCCACTTCCACGACCCCGACGTCGCGCGCGCGAGCACGTCCTCGACCATCTCGCCGGTGCCGAGCTGCGAACTCACCCGCCCCTGCCGCTCTGCGGCGGCTTCCTGCCGGCGCTTCAGCAGCTCCTTGGCTCGCGCATTCCGGTCCTTCGGCAGATCCTCGGCGGCGGCTCCACGGCGCTTCCGCACCTCGTCACGGCGACGCGACGCACGGTTCGGCGGCGCCTTCGGCGCTTGCGCCTCTGCGCTCTCCCCCTCGCCGTCCGCCGCGGCCTTCTCGCCCGCGTCCTCTTCCCCGTCCACACCGAGCGCCTCGGCCATCCGAGCAGCGGCCTCGTCCCGCGTCTCGTCCGCGGCGGCCTCCTTGGGGCTCGTCCCCTTGCTCTCCTCGGTTCCTTCGTCCGCGGCGTCTACCGGCTCTTTGGCCTTGGCTTCCTTGTCCGACACGGGCCGGGACTCTAGTCCCGCCCCCCGCGGCGTCAATCCGCCTCTCCAGCCTTCACACCGACTTTCGCGCCGCCCTGCCCCGTCACCGACCGCCTGGCGACGACCCGGGCTCCGCCGACGCCGCGGGCACCGCAGCGTTCCCCGGCGCTCCTGACCCCGCGGGCACCGCCGCCCCCCCAGCATCTCCCGTGTCCCCGGGCAGCCACGGCTCTGGCGGTGGAGGTGGCAACTCGTCCGAGAGCGGCACCACCGCACACGCAACGAGCTCCACGTTCTGCGTCGCGTACACCACGAAATCCCCGTGCTCCCCCGCCTTCACCCCGATGCTTTCCGGCAGCGTCGCCATCACCTCGGTCGCCTCCCCCCCGGGCGCGAACGACAGCGACACCGACCGCTCCGGATCCAGATCCGGCGCCGCCGCCGGCACCAGCGACGACCTGTCCCGCTTCGGCGGAGGCCCACCCCGCCGACGCATCCCGAACCGCACCTCCCCCGCCTCATCGTCCGTCGTCCGGGCCCGGCACAGTACCCGCAGCCCCTTGCCGTTCCCCGCCTTCGGCACCGTCAGCCCCACACCGATCCCGCTCCGCGCGAACCGGCGCAGCCGCTCCAGATCCCGCTTTCGCGGCCCCCCGATCAGATCCAGCACATCCGCTCGCTGCGCCAGGAGCAACCCCTCCGGCAGCGGATCCGGGATCCCCAGGAACCGCACCAGCGGCGCCCGCATCTCCGGCCCTGCCCCGAGCTTCACCAGCGCCTCGGCCAGCGCCATCCGCGCCGTGTGGTACCGCTCTGCTCCGAAGCGCTCGGCCAGCGCCGGACGCGCCGCCTCTTCTCCCAGCGCCGCCAGCGCTGCCGCCGCGTACGGTCGCAGCCGCACATCCTCGAGCGCTCGCAACAGCGGCCCCAGCGCCGCCTTCGTCTTCAGCTTCCCGAGCGCCTCCATCATCTCCCGCGTCCGCTCGAAGCCCACCGGCTCCCCCTTGCCGGACAGCGCCTCCCGGAGCCACGCCACCAGCACATCTTCCCCCCGCCGATCCCCTGACTCTGCCAGCGAAAGCGCGGCGAACCGACGCAACCGCCGATCCGGCCCCGTCAACAGCTCTCGCGTCAGCGGCGCCCCTTCCCCCAGCCGCGTGAGCGACAGCGCAGCCCACCGCCGCACCTCCTCGTCCTCATCGCGCACCAGCGCAAGCCGCAGCGCCGGCCCTGCCTCGCTCCGCCGCAGCTCGAACAGCACCTCCGCCGCCTTCCGCCGGATGGCCACATCCGCGTCGTCCAGCAGCGCAGCCACCTCCACCACCGCGTCCCCGTCCCCCGCGATCCCCCGCCGCAGCGCGTCTGGCCACCCCTTCCCCTCGCGCCGCAGCCCCCGCACCTCGAACCGCCCGTGCGACGCCTCCAGCGACCGCAGCGCCAACCGCAGCGACGCAACCTCGGCCGGCTTCACCGCTGCGATGTCCCGCTTCTCCAGTGGATCCGTCGCCACATCGTACAGCGCGCACGCACCGACCCGCCGCATGCACAGCAGCCGCAGCGACCCCCGCCCCAGCATCGCCTGCGCGTCCGTCTCCACGAACGCCGTGAACTTCTCCTCCTCGGCCCCCTCCACCTTCCCTGCCAGCAACGGCCCCAGATCCGCCCCCCGGATCCGCGCTGGCCGTGGGATCGACAGCCCTGCCAGCACCGTCGGCAGGATGTCCGTCAACCCGACGGCCGCCTTCACCCGACGCGGCGCGAGCAGCCCGGGCGCGCTCACCACCAGCGGCACTCGCGCCTGCTCCTCGTATACCGTCGTCCCGTGGTAGCGCCCCCCGTGCTCCCCGAACTCCTCCCCGTGATCCGCCGTCGCCACCACCACCGCCCCTGGCCGTGACCGCCGTACCGCCGCCACGATCGCCCCGAGCCCCGCGTCGGCCGCCTCGATCTCCGCGTCGTACCGATCGATGTCCCGCACCCCGAACGGATGATCCGGCCGCGCCTCGTACGGCTCATGCGGCTCGAACAGATGCACCCACAGGAACACCCGATCGTCGTCCCGCACCCCGCTCAGGTAGCGCTCCACCTGCTCCACCCGCAGTGCCGCGCTCGCGAACTCCACCCGCTTGTACTCGAAGTCCAGCCCCCGATCCCGCAGGTCACCGAACCGGTCGCCATCGATGAAGAACACCGCCGGCGGATAGAACCCCGCCGTCTTGTACCCGTAACGCTGCATGTACTGCGCGAACGTCTCCGAGTCTTCTCCCAGCCCCTGCAAGAGCAGCGGCCGCATGTACTTGCCCGTCATCAACGACGCCACCGCGTACGACGTGTGCGGTGTCGGCGTGTACGCCGCCTCGAACACCACCCCCTCCGCGGCCAGCCGGTCCAGGTTCGGCGTCGTCGGGCGCCCGTACCCGTAGGCCCCGACGTGATCGGCCCGCAGCGCGTCCACCGTGATCAGCACCAGATCACGCCCCCGCAGATCGATCGACTGCCCGCTCGCGATCTCCTCCAGCGGCTCGTCCTCGAACGGCTCTGGCGGCGACAGCATCGCCCCCAGCTCCACCGCCTTCCCCAGCAGCGGCCCCCGATCCAGCATCACCAGGCGCAGGTTGTCCTTCTGCGACAGCCGCGTCGCCGACCCTGGCATCATCGCCGCCGACAGCGCGAACAGCACCAGCGCCCCCGAAGCCCGCCCCACCGACCGCCGCCACGTCCCCAGCGCGAGCGGCACCGCACACGCGAGCAGCAGCGTCAGCACGCCCAGCCCCAGATGGAACGCCGGGTACAGCCTCGGCAACACCCGCGCGTTCGCCACCTCCAGCGCCACCACCCCCAGGCCCACCGACAGCAAGAACCCCGCGCGCGCACCGAGACGCCGCGTCCACCGCGCCGCCCCCCGCTTCCCCTTCCCCGGTCCTTCGCTCCCCTCGCCCCGCGCTGGAACGCGCCCCTCCGCGTCCACCGCACGCAGCGCCCTGGCCAACCGCGGCGCGATCCAGAACGCGGCCAACCCCGCCCCGACCACCAGCGCCGCCACGAACGGCACCCGCAGCGCCTCGACCCGCCGCCCCCCGGACACCCCGAAGCCCACCACCCCCGCGAACAGCGCCGCGAGCAACGCCAGCGCCGTCCTCGCCCGCGGCCGATCGGCCCACGTCGACAGCTCCACCAGCGCCCCACCCACGAGCGCCGCCGGGGCCGCCGCGGCCAGCGCCAGCGGAAGCAAATCCCGCAGCGCCCACCCCATCTCGTAAGGCCACGCCAGCTCCCGGTGCCCCACCACCGCCACCGCGACCAGCTCGGCCACCGACAGCGCCGACAGCGCGAGGTAAGCGTCCGCGATCCGCCAGCCGAGCGCCGTCTCCACGCGACCACCGCCCGACGTCAGCGCGGCGCTGCTGGAGAACGGCGATCGTGGCGACAGCGACCGCGCCGGGCCTCGCGCGCCCGCGCCACCGCTCACCCCGACCACGCCCGCACCGCTCCCGCCCCGAGGCGCCGCCGGCGCCGCGCCACGCGACCCCTCGACGATCTCGGCCTGGCTGGGAACCCGGTGCGCGCGCGCGTCCTCCGAAGTCCGGGGGTCTTGCCGGCCCAGCCGACGCCTCCCCCGGGCATCCGGATCCGTCATAGATAGGCTATCTCGAGGATCTCGAAGGTGCGTGGCCCTGCCGGCATGACCACCCGCACCTCGTCACCCACCTCGCGCCCGATCAGCCCGCGCGCCATCGGCGACGTCACCGAGATCGTCCCCTTCTTGATGTCGGCCTCGTCGGGCCCGACGAGCTGGAAGGTCTGCTCCTCGCCACTGTCCACGTTCGCGACCTTCACCCGCGCCCCGAACTGGACCTTGCTGCCCTTGAGCTTCGAAGGATCGATCACCTCGGCCCTGGAGATGGTCTGCTCCAGGTACGAGATGCGCGCCACGATCATCCCTTGGCGCTCTTTCGCGGCGTGGTACTCGGCATTCTCGGAGATGTCTCCGTGATCCCGGGCCACCGCAATATCCTTCACCACCTGCGGCAACTCGACTTCCTTCAGCCGGCGCATCTCCTCGCGGAGGCGGGCCTGCCCCTCGGGTGTCATCGGTACTTTCTCGGACATGGTGGTCCCGGTTGTAGCACGCTCCGACGAGCGTTGGGATCCACCTGCGCGCGCGCGCCTACGCCCGCCAGCGCACCACCCTGCGCGGCGGAGGGCGCCCGGCGGTGCTCGACGCCTTCACCGCAGCGCGCAGCAGCGCCGCCGCCTCGCGCTCCAGCTCCGGCACATCGGGAGCCCCCTCGCCTTGCGACGGGAGCGCCGTTGCATCCACCTTCGCCGTCGCCGCCCCCGACGCTGCGAAGCGCACCTCCAGCGGCAGGTCGGCGTCCGGCAGGAACGCGAAGCCGCGGTAAACGACCTCCTCCCCCGACTCCAGCACCACCACGTAGCGCACCCCCGCGCTCGGCCGCGACCTCGTCTGGCTCAACGCGGCCTCCCGGGCGCGGCCCCTGGGCTCATCGGCTTCTGCGCCCCGGCGCCCTTCGCCGCCTCCGCCTCCAGAGGCTCCTTGACCGGCCCGTCGCCGATGTCCTCCAGAAAGCGCCGCGCCGGGGACGCGAACGGCCCACCCCAGTCCCGCACCACCGACTGGAATACCCAGCGCGCCTCCGGCACCCGCTTCATCTTGAGCAGCGTCTCGCCCTTCAGCACCAGCGCCTCCGGGTCGAGCCCCGAGTTCGGGTAGTTGCGCAGCGCGAAGTCGATGCGCGCCACCGCCGCCTCGAACCGATCCCTCTTCAGATAGAAGTGCGCCACGTACAGCTCGTGCCGCACCAGCCGCCCGGTGACGGCCTCCAGCATGTACGCCGCGTCCTTGCCGTACCGGCTCCGAGGAAACTGCCGGAGAAACCCGCGCAGCTCCTTGTACGCATCGATGGTCACCGCCTGATCCCGCTCCTCGGCAGGCGGCTGCAAGAACCCGTCGTTGATGTCCTCATGCAGCGCCTTCCCGATCCGGTAGCGCGCGTACTCCACATCCTTGTCGGTGCGATTGTTCTGGATCCACTCCCGGTAAGCCGACACCGACTCCGGGTAGCGCTGCAGCTCGAAGTCGATGTCCGCCACCCGCAGCCCCGCGAGTTTCGCGTAGGCGCTGTAAGGGAAGAGCTTCTGCAGATCCTTGAACAGCGCCCGCGCGTCTTCCCACTCACGCGCCCGGAACGCCGTGAGCGCCTCCTGGTACGCCTTGCGCGCGTCCGTGGTGTACGTCAGCGTCGCCCGGCTCCCGTTCGAGGCCTGGATGTCGCAACCCGTCAGGGCGCTCACAGCGGTGAGGCAGACAGCGACCGTGAGGGCGACACGCATCATGGGCCGGCGTCCTACCCAATCCCGCCCCCCACCGCCAGTGCGAGAAGCAAGCCCGAGCAGCCCAGGCCGGGCCAAGGCGTGTTGACAGCGGAGAATGTAGGAGGAAGTAGGGAACATCGCCCCGGTCCAGGGGGCACCGCGGCTCCAGATGGTCGGAGCCACGCGGTTTCGGCGCGCACGGCGCTCCCACATCTGGGAATGTCGCCGGAACCGGCTCCCGCACCGTTCCCACATCTGGGAATGTCGCCAAGGCCGGCTCCCGCGCCGTTCCCACATCTGGGAATGTCGCCAAGGCCGGCTCCTCGACCGTTCCCACATCTGGGAATGTCGTCCGCGCCGGCTCCTGCGACGTTGCAACATCTCGGAACGGCGTCCGAGAGCGTTCTGGCGACATTCCCAGATGTCGGAGCCGCGCGGGCTAGCGTTCGCGCGCCGTTCCCACATGTCGGAACGCGTTTTTCCGCTTCCAGGCGCGTTTCCGCGACCACTCCTGCGCCAGCCAGCCTGCATGAGGTGAGCCCCGCGAACCATCTCGGAGCAACGTTCACGTGCTTTCGCAGGAGCGAAGAGCAGGACCCTTCGTTCACCGTGGTCGCTCGCCACCTTTGACCGAACCGTTGCTTCCGGGACTGGCCACGCTGGCCGGATCCGACCAACGACGTCGAACCGACACGCCGGCGCGTCGTCATGCAGTCAAGGATTTCGAACCGAAAACTCATCCGAGGCACGACGCCACCGCACGCTGCGAAGAGGGATCGAGCTGGCACGGTGCGTGTACTGCCCGTCCCCGCGCTTGCAGTAGCAGCGCTCAGACGGTCGAGGGTCCAGCCGTCCTCGGAAAGGTGAACCATGAGCGACAGAAACGAGGTCGTTCCTGTCGAACGGCACAAACGAACCAAACCGTTGCCTGTACCCCAAGAGGGGCGTCGCTATTCCAAACCAGGCCCGAAACCCGTCGTCGTCGACGAACACGAGCGTTCCAAACCGAAACCCGAGAAATCTGCGAAGCCAAAGTGGCCAAGCGGTCGACGGTCCCCGAAAGCCAGAAGCGGATCTCAGCTCGCCTCGCCAGAGGTTCGTATGACGCGCCTGGGGTCCGCCGCCCCAGAACGGTAGTCTCCCCAAAGGTCCTCGATCGGGACAGCGGCGGCCAGGGGCTCGCACTGGCGATGGAAAGCCGCGAAGTTGGCGCGCCGGGTGCAGTCGATTCGTGGTCCAGGAGCGGGTGCTGCTACCGTGCGCGCCCATGAGCGCCCCCCCTGCTTCCTCGCAGGCACCTTCGGACGAAGCTGCAGCGCCGACCATCCTCGTCGTCGATGACGAGCGCAACATCCGCCGCACCCTGGACATGGTCCTCCGCGGCGAGGGGTTCCACGTCGTCGAGGCGGCCAGCGGCGAGGACGCGCTCAAGCTCCTGTCCCACGGGGGCACCCCGGTCGAGCTGGCCATCGTCGACCTGATGCTGCCGGGCATGAACGGCCTCGACTTGCTCGATCGCATCCGCCAGGACGACACGACCCGCGACCTGCCGGTCATCGTCATCAGCGGTCACGCCACGGTTCACGACGCGGTGAAGGCCATCAAGCTCGGCGCGGGCGACTTCTTCGAGAAGCCCTTGAACCGCGAGCGCATCCTGGTCGGCGTCCGCAACGCGCTCAAGACCAGCCGCCTCGCCCGCGAGGTGAGGAACCTCCTCGCCGAGGTCCACGCGCGCTACGAGATGATCGGGCAAGGCCCGGCCATGCAGCGCCTCTTCAAGGAGATCGATCGCGTCGCGCCCACCAAGGCCAGCGTGCTCATCACCGGCGAGAGCGGCACGGGCAAGGAGCTGGTGAGCCGCGCCATCCACCGCCTCTCGCCGCGCGCCGACGCCCCCTTCGTGAAGGTGAACTGCGCGGCCATCCCCCGGGAGCTCATCGAGAGTGAGCTGTTCGGCCACGAGAAGGGCGCCTTCACCGGCGCGCTGAGCCGGAAGCGGGGCCTCTTCGAGCAGGCGCACGGCGGCACCCTGTTCCTCGACGAGATCGGGGACATGGACCTCGCCGCCCAGGCCAAGGTGCTGCGCGCGCTCCAGTCGGGCGAGATCGGTCGCGTCGGCAGCGAGCACGTGCTGCACGTCGACGTCCGCGTCCTCGCAGCCACGAACAAGGACCTCGCGCGGCAGGTCGCCGCCGGCAACTTCCGCGAAGATCTCTACTTCCGCCTGGCGGTGTTCCCGATCAAGACGCCGCCCTTGCGCGAGCGCACCGAGGATCTCCGGCCCCTCATCGACGCGTTCCTCTCCGCATTCTGCAAGGAGAACGGCCTCAAGCAGCGGCGCATCGACCCCGAGGTGTACACCGCGCTGGAGCGCCGGAGGTGGCCAGGGAACGTGCGCGAGCTGAAGAACGTGATCGAGCGGGCGGCGATCCTCTCGGGGGACGTGGTCACCATCGCCGACCTGCCCGAAGATCCGCACGAGAGCCCCTTCGAGGAGGACGCGGCGGCCTCCGAGAGCGCGTCGGACGGCCCCTCCGAGGAGCGGATCACCTTGACCGACGAGGCGGTGGAGAGCGGGCGCCACACGCCGGTCGGCGACGGCAAGCGGCTCACCCTGCGGGAGTTCCGGGACCGGGCAGAGCGCGGCTACATCGTGGAGGTGCTCTCCGGACTCGACTGGAACATCTCCCGGGCGGCGGTGGTGCTCGGCATCGAGCGCACCAACCTGCACAAGAAGATCAGGTCCTACGGCATCAAGCGGGGCGAGGGCGCGTGAGCCACGCCGTGATACGAAAGCTCCGCATGAACCGCGCGCGCCGATAAGCCGTTCCACCGGGCGCCGATCTATGGTCCCCTCCGGCCACCCCTCCCCCCGAGGGCGCGCGCGCTCATGTTGTTCCTCGACAGCTCGAACCCCGCAGAGATCCGAGAGCTCTTCTCCTGGGGCGTCCTCGCCGGCGTCACCACCAACCCGCTGATCCTGGCGCGGGAGGCGCCGGACGCCGATCTGGAGGCGCGGATCCGGGAGGTGATCGCGGCCTCGTCGGGCCCGGTGTCGGTGGAGCTGGTCGCCGAGACGGCCGAGGAAATGCTCGAAGAAGCGCACGCCCTGCACGCCTGGGACCCGTCGCGCATCTGCGTGAAGGTGCCGTTCGGGGAGGCCGGGCTCAAGGTGACGCACGCGCTCGCACGCGCCGGGGTGAAGACGAACGTGACGTGCGTGATGAGCTTCAACCAGGCATACCTGGCGGCGCTCGCCGGAGGCACGTACGTGTCCATCTTCAGCGGCAGGATCCGCGACATGGGCTACGACGCGCGCGGCGTGATCGAGCAGACGCGAGAGCGGCTCGATCGCGAGCGGCTCCCGGCCGAGGTGCTGGTGGGCTCGATCCGGCACATCGCCGACGTGAACGAGGCGCTCTTCGCAGGCGCGCACGTGGTCACCGTGCCACCACCCATCCTGCGCAAGATGCTGCACAACCCGAAGACGGACGAGACGATCCGCGAGTTCAACGCCGCCTGGGCGAACCGTGGTAAGTAGCCGCGCGTGATGGCCGACTCCGTGCCCGCCGACGCGGCGCTTGCAAACGAAGGCGCAATCAAGGGCGCAAACGAAGGCACGAACGAGCGCACAGCGATCCCGGACACGGACGCGGTGCCCGAGGCGTCGACGCCTTCCGCGGTGCGCTACGTCGTGGAAGAGGTGAACCGGGCGGCGGTCGCGGCCATCGGCAGGCCCCGGACGGTGCTCGACGTCGGCTGTGGCATCGGGCTGAACGGCGCGGCGATCAAGCGCTCGGGGGCGCGGGTCACCGGGATCGAGATCGTGCCCGGCTCCATCGCGCAGGCGAAGCAGGTGCTCGACGAGGTGATCGCGTGCGACATCACCAGCGACGCCTCGGTGCGCGAGGCGCTGGGGGAGCGGCAGTTCGATGTGCTCCTGTTCGCCGACGTCCTGGAGCACACGGTGGATCCGGCGGCGGTGCTGGCGCGGCTCCTCCCTCACCTCGCGGAGGACGGGCAGGTCGTCGTGTCGCTGCCGAACGTGGCGGCATGGACGGTGCGGCTGGGCCTCCTCGCCGGGAACTTTGACTACACGCCGAGCGGGATCCTCGACGAGACGCACGTGCGCTTCTTCACGCGATCGTCCGCAGCGAAGCTGCTGGAGCAGGCGGGGCTGGAGGTGCTGCGCACCGACCAGAACCCGATGCTGGTGCGCGCTGGGAAGTCGCTGATCCTGCGCGTGGCCCAGGGGGGCACCGCGGCGCCGGATCCGACGGCACTGGGGCGCTCGCTCCCGTACAAGCTCTACCAAGGGCTGGTGCGGCCGGTGGAGGACGTGATCGCGCAGCGGGCGCCAGGGCTGCTCGCGTTCCAGCACGTGCTCGTCGCGCGGAAGCCGCCGCGGGCACGGCGGATGAAGCTCACGGTCGGGATGCTGACCATGAACGAAGAGGAGAGCATCGCGGCGATGATCGCCGAGATCCGGCGGGTCGCGCCGGACGCCGCGATCCTCTGCGTGGACAGCTCGACCGACCGGACGCCAGAGATCGCGCGAAACCTGGGCGCGCGGGTGCTGCGTCAGATGCCGCCGCGCGGGCACGGACCGGCGATGGAGCTCTTGATGTACAGCGCCGCGGCGGACAGCGAGCTGCTGATCTACATCGACTGCGACTTCACCTACCCGTCGGAGGAGATCCCGCGGGTGCGGCAGCTCGTCGAGGAGGAAGGCTTCGACGTGGTCAACTGCGCCCGCACGCGGACGCGGCCAGCGGCGATGCCCCTGCCGAACTACATGGCCAACCGGACCTTCGCGGCGATGGCCCATGCGATGCACGGGATCCCCACCTGTGACGTGCACAGCGGCATGCGGGCCTACCGGACGTCGGTGATCCGCGCCTTCGACTTCGACGGCGAAGGAGACGCGCTGCCCATCGACACGCTGCTTTTCCCGGCGAAATGTGGCTACCGGGTGGTGGAGATGCCGATCGAGTACAACGAGCGCGTGGGCACCTCGAAGCTCAGGAAGCTGGCGGGGACGGTCTGGACGCTCGTCCGCCTGGCGCGCGCCCTCCCCGTCGGAGAGCGGCTCGGATCACGGTACACGCGGTACTAGGACGCCGAGAGGTCGGGTCCGGGGAACCGTGCGCTCATGACCGGCGGCCCTCAACCTCACCGATCACGAGCGTCCCGCAGCCTCAGCGCTTGTCGTTGCGGTAGCCTCTCAGCCCGAGGGCGACCTTGATCTCGGAATCCTTGTTGTCCATGTTTCTGGCGCAATAGACCCGGAGGTGCTCCGGAACGTCGAAGTAGGCCTTTCGCAGGACCTCTATCGAATCCGGCGTCGGACTTCGCAAGTAGTCCTCCCACGCCTCTGTGCAGATCTGAGTGATCTCCATTCCACCCCGCAGCTCAGCCAGATGGGCCCGCTGTTCCTTGATGCTCTCGATGGGGTCGATGAACCAATGTCCGCGAGACAGCTTCGCCCGGCCGAGTCCATCGAGCTCGACCCAGGTCGCGTCCGGAACCGAAAAGACGACTTTCTCGTCGAGTACTGCTTCCTCGACGACGCCGAGCTCCACGAGCACGCCCTCAGGCCCCAGTCGTGATTTCCCATCGGCGTAGACGAACCACTGGGTCAGGCGTAGCGCGTCGGATTGCTTGACGAAGACGGAGACGCTCTTCGCTAGGACGCGGGATCCATCCAGGGCCTGTCGGAAGTGCGTTTCTCTGCGGTCTGGAAGCTTGTCTCTGGAAATTCTGCCGTGTGGCTCCGTCGCTGAGCCTCGAAGGTCGACCAGATCGAGGAGGCCTGGGTTCCAGTGGCGAATCGCCGCCATGACGCGCGCAGCAACCTCGCCGAGGGCGAGCAGAGGCTCGAAGGCGTCGATCGTGGCTGCACCGAGGTGGAAGACACTCAGCCTCGCGCCCACGGGGGCCGAGGTCGCGATCCACCCCGTGGTCAGTTTCCTTCGGAACAGGGGAACATCGAGCAGCTCCCAGCAATCGACGACCCCGTCCTCGAACACGCAGAGAGGCGTGAGGTGATGTTGCATGTTCTGGATCAGGATGGGTATGCACCAGCCGCGGCGCCGCACTCCCCGGGTCGATACCATCTGCCAGGCACCCATCGACTCGTCCACGGCCAGCATGCCCGCATGCTAAGCTCGACCTGACACTCGTTGCGCCGTGAAGCGCCCTCATCACGCTGGGGCCAGGGACTTTCACGCGTGTCACGGCGGCCTCGGGGACCGCCCGCGAGGTCCACGAAGCGCTGCGACCCCACGGGTTCCGCCGATTTCGTGCGCTTCGGTCGACCCGTGGGCCCACGTCGAGGTCGGGACGGTCTGGCCCGGATCAGGGGGCGAAAGGCCTCAGCGCTCTCGTTGGTCGTGATCCTGCTCCTCCGCACCGCGCCTGGCCAGGAGCCTGGGACGAACTTGGGGAATGCGGTACGAGGCGCTAACGTACCGTGTTCCTGCGCTGGTCCTGGTTCGAGGACGGCCGGGTCTTACGGGAGGAGATCGAGATGCGCTTCATGAAGCTGATGGGGGTGGTCGGGCTGCTGGCGATGGCAGGTGGGGGTGCGCTCGTGGGGTGTGACGGGAGCGATGCCGACATCACGCCGCTGCCCGACGACGAGTGCGCGCAGACGGAGCCGACCTGCTCGGTGGGTGGCTGCGTCGCCCTCACGGACAACGCGGACAAGTCGACCTTCGGGCTGCGGATGTCGCAGCTCACGCTGACGGCGCCCACGGCGCTGACCGGGGCGACGGTGCAGCAGATCGTCGGTGGCGGCGTGCTGATGAACCTGGAGGCGTGCCGGCTCACGGGCCAGGGCACGTTCAACTGGCTGCTGGAGTTCGACAAGACGGCCGGCACGGTGCGGACCGGGGGCGCCCTGCCCCGCAAGAACCCGCGCGAGGGCTACTGCTTCATCAGCGCGCAGGAGGGCGCGTTCACCATCGAGCCGGTCACCGTCCCTTACGCGGACGATGGAGGCAAGCTCTCGGCCAACGTGGGCGATCTGCTGGTGCCCATCTACCTGGCGCTCGATCCTCCGGGGACGCCGATCCTGCTGCCTTTGAAGGACGCGCGGGTCACCGAGCTGTCGCTCTCCGCGGACAACAACTGCGTCGGCACCTACAACGCCGATGGGCTCCTGCCGTCGGATCGCTGCCTGCCGAGCCGGGACTATCCCGCCTTCGTGGATGGTGCGTCGCTCGATGCGCACGTCACGCTGGAGGAGGCGGATCAGGTGATCGTCGAGGACCTGGGGCAAACCCTCTGCGTGCTGCTCGGGGGCTCGTCGAGCGGCGACGGGGCCACGCCGAACCGGTGCGCTCGGGACGCGAATGGCGCCATCGTGCTGAAGGGTGACTTCTGCTCGACGACGGGCACGGCGGGAGGCTGCCAGGACGCATTCTCGCTGAGCGCGACCTTTGCGGCGAGCGCGGTCGACATCAGCGGTATCTGCCTCTAGATCCACGCATCAGGCGCTTGCGGCCCGCGCTTTCGCGTGCGTACGATTCCAAGCTAAGGGATTGCGCGCTTCTGGAGGGCCGCTTATGCGCCGCGTCATCAATCGACTTGCCGCACCGTTCGCCATGCTCCTCGCCGGTTGTGCCGCTGGGGGCGGCGGGTGTGGCGGCTGCGATGGGGTCACGCCCCTCGCGGAGGGATTCAAACCGGATGCCCGGATCGAAAACGCCGGCTCCGCACGACTCACCGCGTCGGGGATCGAGTTCCTCGAGCAGAACCTGGGGACCCTCGCGCAGTCGCTGCTCGGCGACAGCAGCAGCGGGGGCATCCTCACGTTCCCCATCCCCTCCTCCAGCGGGAGCATCTTCTCGGGTGCGAACTACAGCATCTGCCCCGACGGGCCGAACGAGAACGCGACCCCGCCGCGGTGTGTCGCGGAGATCAACCTCGGCGCCGCCCAGTTCCAGATCGATCCCCAGTCGCCGAACGTCCTGCGCATCCACGGCCCGCTGCCCATCCGGCTCCAGGATCTGCCGATCCGGACGACGATCTTCGGCATCAACGGCAACGCGCGTGCGACGTTGAACGGCAACGACGCCTGCCCGCCGAACCCGCAGACGTTCGCGAACATCAACCTCGACGTGAACGTCACCATCGAGATCGATGCGGACCCGACGCACTCGCGCCGCGGCTACACGAAGGTGCGCGTCGGCAACATCAACATCAACGAGGGGCAGCTCCGGGACAGCATCGACTTCAACTGCGGTGGCTCGTTCACCGGCGCAGTGCTGAACGGGCTGAAGGGCGTGGTGATGCCCTTCCTGATGGACGGGTTGATTGGCACGCTCGGCGACCAGATCAACAGCCAGCTCTGCCAGCAGGCGAACCCGGCGCTGTCGCCGTCGTGCCCGGTGGGGACGACGGACGACGGCGGGACGTGCATGTACCCCGATGGCTCGTGCGCCTCGATCATCCTGGGCACCGACGGGCACATCAACCTGGGGCAGCTCCTCGCAGGGATCTCGCCAGGGACGAAGGGCGGGCTCGACTTCCTGTTCGCGGCCGGTGGTCACAGCCAGCGCGACGACGGGAGCGGGCGGCACTGGGGTGATCTGAACCCGGTGGCCGGTGGCGCGACGCTCGGGCTGTATGGCGGCGCCGAGCCGCTGCCGGTGAGCAACTGCGTGAAGTTCTCGGATCTGCCGCTGCCGTCGGCGATCCCCATCCCGGACGAGCTGCTCGGGAACGCCATCGACGGGTGGCCGGACGGGGTCGCGGGGCCACACGTGGGCATCGCGCTGTCGGAGCGGTTCACGAACTACGCGCTGAGTGGGGTCTACAACAGCGGCCTGCTCTGCCTGGCGATCAGCTCGGACCAGATCCCGCTGATCAGCTCGGGGACGCTGGGGCTCTTGATCCAGGGCGTGGACTCGCTCGGGCTGCAGAAGGAGAAGCAGTCGGTCGCGATCGTGGTCCGGCCGGGGACGCCGCCGAGGATCGCATTCGGCAACGGGACGGACGTGGACAGCGATCCGCTGATCCGGCTGCAGCTCGATCAGGCGTCGTTCGACTTCTACATGTGGTCTCTGGATCGCTACATCCGTTTCATGACGGCCACGTACGATCTCGACGTGCCGGTGAACCTGGAGGTCACGCCCGAGGGGCTCGCGCCGGTGCTGAACAAGGTCGGGGTGAAGAACGGGAAGGTGACCAACAGCGGTCTCCTGACCGGGGATCCGGACGGCATCGCAGCAGCGCTGGCGGAGCTGATCGAGGGGCAGGTGGGGCAAGCACTCGGTGGTGGGATCGATCCCATCGACCTCAACGGGTCGCTCGCGTCGCTGGGGCTGTCGTTGACGATCCCCGACTCGGTGCCGGGGCAAGGTTCGCCAGGGCTCCGTCGGCTGAGCAAGGGGAGCGACAACTACCTGGGCATCTTCGCGTCGTTCGGGCTGGCGTCGCAGTCGTCGTCGCTGGTGTCGCACACGCATGCGTCGATCAAGAGCGCCGACATCCCCGTGGAGGGGCTGCGGATGGCGACGATGACCCGCGACAACGCGCCGCGGGTGACGCTGGTGATGGGCTCGGATCTGGACGATGGGACCCGGGCGATGGAGTACCAGGTCCGGGTGGATCAAGGTGTGTGGCGGCCGTTCACGCAGAGCCGGATCATCGATCTGCAGGACAGCTGGCTGCGGCTGCAAGGGCGGCACGTGATCTCGGTGCGGTCGCGCGTGGTGGGTGAGCCGCTGTCGCTCGATCCGACGCCGGTCCAGGTGGAGGTGGTCGTCGACGTCGAAGCGCCGGCCATCCAGGTGAGCTCGGTGGAGAACGGGCGCGCGACGCTCTCGATCGAGGACGCTGTGAGCGACACGGCGCGGGCCGAGGTGCGCTACCGGCTCGACGGGGGCGCGTGGTCCGCGTGGCAGAAGGCAGCCGAGGTCGGTGCGATCGAGGTCGGTGAGGCAATGGACATCGACGTGGAGGCGCGCGACGAGGTGGGCAACGTGGCGACCTCGACGCAAGCGCTGATCCGGGGTCGGATCGAGCCGGGCGGCGACTCGGGGTGCGGTTGCGAGGTGGCCGGTAGCGCGCGTTCGGGCGGCGCTGCGGGGTGGCTCGTGGCCGGTGTGCTCGCGGCGTTCGGTGCGCGGCTCCGGCGACGACGCCAGAACGCTGGGCGCGGCAACGCGGCTGGTTCGCTGGGTGCAGAGGCCGAGGTCGAGGCCGGAGCGGTCGAAATCGAGGCGAAGGGTCCTGCGCGATCGGGCGGGCGGCGCACGCTGGGGCGGCACGCGACGCGCGGGATGCTCGGTGGCCTCCTGGTGATGGCGGTGGCAGGCGCGCAGGCGGGCTGCAACTGCGGTGACGTGGAGGTGCCGTCGAAACCGGGGGCGGAGTGCGGTGAGGACTGCACGACGCTCGAGGCGGGGCTGATCGGCGCCTACACGTCGGTGGCGGTCGACGGGGAGAAGGTCTGGGTGGCCGGATATGCCGAGGGCAACCGGTCCTTCGACTTCAAGTGGGGTGATCTCGTCGTCGGGGCACTCGAAGGCGACAAGGTGAACTGGACGGCGATCGACGGGGTGCCGTCGGAGCCGCCGGTGGACCCGAAGCGGTTCGATACGGAGGGGTTCCGCGGTGGCCAGATCGAACCGGGCGACGACGTGGGGCTCTGGACGTCGATCGCCATCGGGCCCGATGGGGGGCCGGCGGTGGCCTACTTCGACCGGACGAACCGCCGGCTGAAGTTCGCGCAGTACGTCGGCGGCGCCTGGCTGGTGAGCGTGGTGCAAGAGGCGGCGCGGAGCGACATCGGTCGCTACGCGAAGCTGCTCTTCGTGAACGGGACACCGGTGATCGCTTACCTGGCCATCGAGCCCGGGGAGGATGGCGCGGTGACCTCGAGCGTGCGCATCGCGCGGGGTAATACGGCCGCGCCGGGCGCCGGTCAGTGGAGCTTCGAGGACGTGGTGGCGGATCCGGCGACGCCCTGCAGGGCGTTCGCTTGCGGTTCGGGGACGGTGTGCGTCGCGAGCACCGGGCGGTGCACGGCGCGGACCGAAGGGTGCGGCACCTGCTCGTCGGGCTCGGAGTGCGTCGACGCCGGGGGGCAGCTGAGCTGCCAGGAGGTCTTCACGAGCGACAAGCTGGAGACGTACCCGGACGCGGTCGGCGCCTATGTGGCGATGGTGCCGGATCAAGCGGGCGGCGTGGGCGTCGCGTTCTACGATCGCATCCGCGGCAACGCCGTGATCGCGTCCAAGGACAGCGGCTCCTGGAAGACGCTGATCGTGGACGGCGAGGCCGCGGACGGGACGAACACCGGCGACGTCGGGATGGGGCTCTCGCTGTTCATCGACGAGGCGAAGACCTGGCACCTGACCTACGCGGACGGTCTGTCCGAGGGGCTGCGCTATGCACAGGTGAAGAACCTGAGCGATGTGTTGCCGATCGAGGTGATCGACGATGGCCTGGGGATCGAGGGGACGCGCTTCGAGGACGGGCAGCACATCGTGGGCGACGACTCGAGCCTGCTCGTGACGAGCGGGGGCGAGGTCCACGTGAGCTACCAGGACGCGACGAGCGGGAAGCTGCGCTACGCGGTCGGGACGTCGAGCGGGAGCGCGCACTCGTGGCTGGTGCGGGAGCTGCCGCAACAGAGCTTCGCGGGTGCGTTCTCGAAGGTGGTCCAGGTGGGCGGGCGGATCCAGATCGCGAACTGGTGGCGCGTCGGGGGCGCATCGCCCGCGGGTGATGTGGCGTTCGTGACGCCGTGAGTCGACGGCCGAGCGCCGAGCGCTGACGGCCGAGAGAAAGAAGGAGGAGGGCGCTGCCGCGATGAGGGCAGCGCCCTTTTCTTTTGGGGGTGGCGGTGCGCAGTCGATGCGGTCGTCGCGGTCGATGCAGCGAATGCTGACAGCGGGCTTCGGCACGCAAGGATGCGCGCTCCGGAGGTCGAGGCGCTGGACGCTGGTGGGGGACGAGAGGGGGTGCGCTTCAGGGGTCGAGGCGCTGGGCCGAGCTGCGGCGTTGGGCAGCTCGTCGACGTGGACGGCGCGGCGCGCCGCGTCAGGCAGCGACGACGCGGACGACGGGCTCGGCGGAGGCGGGCTCGTCGTCGAGGACGTCGATCTCGCGGGTGGCCGGGCCGCTGGCGCGGGTGCGCTCTTCAGAAACGAGGGTGAGTAGCTCTTGCCGGGTGGCAGTGCCTTGGTCGAGCAGGGCGCGCATGTAGCCGTCGACCTGCCCTTGCGTGCGTGCGATGCGGGGGTTGAGGCCCCCGGCAGCGCGCGCCTCGAACATTTCCCGCAGCAATCCTCCGAGCTCCGCCAACATCTCCGACTTCGAGCGCATCCCCTGCCTCCTCGTGCGAGCCCTATCGGAGTTGGATGCTCCGGGCCAAGTTCGTGTCGCGCGGTGGGTCGTGGCGTGTTCGTGGTGTGAAGCGCGAGGCGAAGGGTGGGCAGGGCATCGTCCGTACGACGTGATCCAGCGCGCGCGAAAGACGCTCGGAAGGGGTGGAGATCGGCGGCCGCGAGGGTCCCCCTGCCCTGCCCTCTAGCCAAAGGAGCTGGGTTCGGTTAATGCCCAGCGGGTTCGCGCAATGACCCAGGACCGATCTCCCCACGCTGTACTCGATGAGCTTGCGGGTCACGCCCGAGGCGATGATCTGGCGCGTCTCGTTCATACGGCGGCGTTCGCCGCGGCCGATGAACGCCGGGCGAGCCTCGGTGACGGGGTGGCCGAGCTGGCCGAGCTGTCGGGGCTGAAGGTCGAGGACGCGGAGACGAGCTTCGGGAACGTGATCCGCGCGCTGGAGCGGGGGAGCCTGGAGGCTTCGGGTAGCGCGGCGCGGGTGCTGGTCTCGACGCTGTTGGCGCGCGGGGTGGCGCTGTCGCCGCCTTCGGGGGCCGAAGCCGAGGGGCGGGTGGCCGAGGCGCTGGTCTGGCTCTCGACGCACACCGCAGTGGACGCGCTGTCGGCGCTGGACGCGGCGATGGAGGAGCGGTCGGCAGGGCTGTGGCGCGCGGTGGCCGATCGGGTACGGCGGGTCGACGCGGGGGTTGCCCCGGGGCTGGGCCGGGCCGGGGCGGTGATCGCGGCGCTGGCGCTCCAGGGGAGCAGCTCGCCGACCGCCAAGGAAGAAGCCGCTGGGCTCGCGGCCGAGGTGCGTGACCCGGTGGTGAAGGCGCTGCTGGGTCAGCCGGTCGGGGGACGCGCGGGCGGGAGCGTCGAGAAGGCCGGAGACGCGGGCGCGGCTTCCGCGGAGGCGAGCGGTTCTGCGGGGGATGCGGCGGAGGTGACGGGGGAGCTCGTGCCGCCGCCGCGGCATCCGGTGGTGGTCACGCTGCTCGCGGTGACGGGGCTCCTGCTCGTGGCGCGCGGCGGGCGGCTGCTGGGTCGGGTGCTGCTGCGCTACCGACGGCCGGCGACGCTGACCGTGACGTCACGAGGGTTGACGGTGCGGAGCCGGACAGAGCTGTTCGGGCGCACGGTGAAGGAGCTGGAGACGCACATCCCGGCAGAGAATCTGGCGCGGGCGGCCCGCGAGGTGCAGTACCCGCGCGCGGGGCTGTACGCAGGGCTGGTGGCGCTCGGGCTGGGGACGTACGTGGGGGTGTCGCTGTTCCTGGATGGGGCACGCTCGGGGTCGCCGGAGCTGCTGGGGATGGGGGCGCTGGTGCTGGCGCTGGGGGCGGCGCTCGACTTCGCGCTGTCTCACCTGAACGCAGGGCGCAAGGGGCGCTGTCGGGTGGTGCTGGTGCCGCGCAAGGGGCCGGTGGTGGCGGTCGGGAACGCGGTGCCGGCAGCGGCGGATGCGGCGCTGGGTCGGCTGATCCGGAGCTGAAAGGCGGCACGCTCGGAGACGAGCGAGAGGTCGAGGCGGGGCAGATAGAAAGCTCAGTCATCCCAGATGGATGGGGCCTGAGGTGCATCCTTTTTCTGCGGGGTGGCTCCAGGCGGATTGGCCGTTGCGCCAGGAGAGGTCGGCGTGGGCGCCGTCGTCGCGGCAGGCGTGGTGGTGGGCGCGGCAGGAGCCGTGGTGGTGGTGGGCGCGGCGGTGGAGGCGCTCGGCGTCGAGGGATCGCGCCGCGGGGGCTCGGGCTCTCGCTGGTTGCGGGCTGCGGCCTGGCTCTTCATGGCCTCCTCGGCGAAGCCGAGGATCAACTTGAGCTGCTTGCTCTGAACGTGAATCTTGGACCAGATGACGTCGCCATCCGCGGTGAATTTCACCTCGTCGAGCACGTTGACCTTCATGATGCCGAGGTCGACGGAGCGGACGGCGTTGAGGGCGCGCGTGAACTCGTCGGCGTGCTCCTTGGCTTCTTCAGGTGAGGTGTCCCCTGCGGTGAGCGCGAGATCGGCGCCGCCGTCCTTGGTGGGGGTGACCGTGAGGCGCAACCACTTCAACGATGTCGGGAGCTTGTAGACGCCCTTGAAAGCGTTGGCGGGGGTGAGCATCGAGAGGACGATGCCGACCGAGGAGGAGCGGTTGAAGGGCTTGAGGGCCTTGAGTTTGTCGAGCTGGTCTTCCTGATCTCCCGGGAGGATGACGAGGAGTCGCTTGCCAGGGACGAGGGAGAAGAGGCGGTCGGCGCGATCGGCGCGCGCACGGGCGGTGGGGAGCGGGGCCTCGGGGAGCCAGGTGCCGCCGGTGCGCTGGACGATGCCGTCGACGGCAGCGCGGATGGCAGGCTCGGGGACGCGGTAGTCCATCACCGCGACGACCTTGCTGGAGTTGCGGAACTGCGGGCCCGCCAGGAGGAGGTGGTCGAGGTCGCGGATGGGGTCGACCTCGCTACCGGCGAAGAAGGTCTGCCACTGGGGGATGGTGGTGAGCACGCGGCCGAACCAGGCGCCGAGTTCGTGATCGCGCAGTCGATCGCCCGCGATGAGGACCTGCACGTTGGGGTCCTTGGAGGCGATCTTGCCCGGCGCCCCCGCGACGCTGAGGGGATCCCGGAGCTTGGGGCGGCCATCGTCGGCCGGGGGTTTGTCGGTGGGGCCAGCGTCTTCGCGCGGCTTCGGCGGCTTGCCAGCGTCGGTGGGTTCAGCGTCGGGAGCGCCGGCGTCGGGGACCTCGCGCGGTGAAGCTGAGGCGACGGGAGCAGGCTCAGCAACCGGCGGTGCAGCGGCAGGGGGAGAGGGGGCAGGCGGCTCGGGCGGCGCAGTGCCCGTGGGGGTCGCCGAGGGGGCCTGGCTTGCGGCGTTGGGGTCGTCGGAGAGCAGGTCGAGGTCGATGGGGATGATCGTGGGTTCGTCCTCGTAGTCCGAGATTTCCCCGTCTCCGAGCGACAGGAGAACGCTGAGCCATGTGGCGAGAGGGTTGGGGATGAACGGCAGATGGACGACGAAGGCGATGAGAAGCGCGGCCTGGAGGGCGCGGCGTGAGGCGGCGCGAACACCAGGGATCACGCCGTGTTCCGGGAGATCACCAGCCGGGGACGTGATGGTCTTCGTGGTCTCCTCGGGCGCGTCCTTCGAGCCACGCCGCTGGGTCGTTTCCGCCACGCGCCTACCCTAGCAGTGATGTGCCGAAGTTCACCCTGGCAGCACGTGCTCGCGCTGCACAGCGGTCGCGGTCGTCGGCATCGAAGCGAGGGGCGCGTCGTCGGGAGATGGCACAGAGCTGGAAAGAAGGAGCCGACGACGGCGACGCCGCACATGAACATGCCCTCGATGAGGGTGAGCCCCAGCGCACAGGGTGGGAGGCTGCAGAGAAGTGGATCGACACCAGAATGACCAGGTACTAAGACCGCAAGGGCCGAGTTCTTCCCGAGAGATCTCGGCAAAGGCGCCTTCTGGTGCCCGAACGGAAGTGGAAATGAATCGTACGCAGGCGCCTCGCCCCCCCACCCCGCGGGACCCGGCCCGTCCTTCCTCGGCGTCGGGTGGCCAGGGAAACACGCGGCGCGTGAATCCGCGAGATCCGCGGGCCACCGCGCCGGCGCCAGCGCCCGACGAGAACGTGCGGGCGCGGTCGTCGCTGGTCTCGAGCGCAGCAGGCTTCGTGGTGGCGTCGGTGCTGGCAGGCGCTGTGGCCTGGGGGAGCGGTTGTCACGGGGAGGCGCCTCCTGGGCCCTCCACGGAGAAGCCGCAACGTCAGAACGCGCTTCCCGCTCCGCCAGCGCCCACGACCAGCGTGGCGCTCCCCTCCCCTTCCCCTGCGTCTTCGGGAGAGCCACACGCTGCCGCCCCGGAGAGTGCGGCGCCGAGCGCAGCCCCGACGAGCGAGGCGGTGGCTGAAGCCCCCAAGGAGGAGGAAGAGGAGAAGCCCTACACGGGGCCGCTGCTCGGCGCGCAGTGGATCCAGACGCCGGTGTACCCGACGATGGAGTTCTCCAACAAGCGGGTCGGCTACATCCGCCGCGGTGGGAAGGTGCCGGTCGATCCCAAGCCGTTGAAGGGAGGGAACTGCGCCAAGGGGTGGTATCGCCTGCTCGACGGCGGCTACGTCTGCGGAAAATACTCGACGCTGGACATGTCGGATCCGCAGGTGCGCCTCGGTGTGACGCCGCCAAACCTCGATGATCTTCTGCCCTACAAGTACGCGTACAACAACGCGCACGGCACGCCGCTGTACCGGTCGGTCCCCTCGCGCGAGGAGATGAACCGCTACGAGCCGTACCTCGAGGCGGCGCGCAAGAAGAAGAAGGAGCAGGCCGAGAAGAAGAAGGCTGAGCTCGCGAAGAAGGAAGCGGAGAAGAAGGCCTCCGATAGCGAGGGCGTGGGGGGGTCGTCCGCGAGCGCGACGGGCAAGGACGCGGTGGTCGCTGTGGCGATCGCAAGCGCTGGCGTGAGCGAGGGCTCAGGCGGGGACAGCGCCACGCCGCGCAAGCCGGAGAAGGACAAGGATGCGCCGCTGCCGACGGGCGCACTGCCCAGCGGAGACGGTCCTGGCTCGGCGGGGACGCCGAGCAGCGGGGTCGATGACAAGACGGCGGCGGCCGCCGCCGCGGCGTCGCTGGGGCTCGGGCTTGCGGAGCCGCCTCCGGAGACGGAGGACGACAAGCCGTGGTGGCAGCGCACGTACGACAAGGACAAGCCGCTGAGCATCACGCTCGCCGATCTCGACAAGGACGCGGACGGTCCTGTCGCGAAGCGGATGGTGAAGGGGTTCTTCGTCGCGATCGACAAGTCGTTCGGGTGGAACGACAGGCTCTGGTACAAGACGACCTCCGGTCTCGTGGCGCCGAGCGATCGGATGTACGTGATCAAGCCGCCCGGTTCGCAGGGGAGCGATTTCCCCGAAGGCGCGCGACAGGTCGGGTTCATCCTGTCGACGAAGGCGAGCAAGTACGAGGTCGACGCCGAGGCGGGCAAGGTCAAGGTGACGGGGTCGATCGCGCGACAAGCAGCGTTCGGGCTCACCGGGGAGAGCGTCACCGTGAAGACGGTGCTCTACCGGAAGACCACCGACGGGTGGTGGATGCGGGACAAGGACGGGACGTACGCCGAGCCGGGCACGAAGCCCTCCGATCTCGCGACTGGAGAGAAGTGGGTCGACGTCAACCTGACGCGGAAGACGTTGACGCTCGTGGAAGGCGACAAGCCGGTGTTCGCGGCGCTGATCTCTCCGGGGAAGCGGTCTTCGAACAAGAAGAAGGATCACCCGACCAAGCCCGGTGTGTTCCGCATCCGCGAGAAGCACATCGCGGCCGTGATGGACGGCGATGGGACGGCGGCAGGGGATCTGCCCTACAGCATCGAGGATGTGCCGTTCGTGGCGTACTACGACGGTTCGTACGCGCTGCACGGGGCGTTCTGGCACAGCGACTTCGGTCGTGAGCGGAGCCACGGCTGTGTGAATCTGGCGCCGCTGGACGCGAAGCGGGTGTTCATGTGGACCGAGCCCCGGATGCCGCGCGGCTGGCATGGTGTCTGGTCGACACCACAGAAGCCTGGGACGCTGATCTCGATCCACGACTGAGCGTGCCGGTGAGGCGAACAGAGGGTAGACTGGTAGAAGGAGCGTGAGACCGGACTCGGCCGGCTGCGCATGGTCGACTCTCGCCCCTCGGGAAGCGTGAAGAACCCGGGGTTCGAGGTCGATTGCACCAGTGCCTCTTGACTTGAGGCGGACCTTCGCCCAGTTGTTGGACCCGCCATGGACCAGTTCTCGGCGCATCTGGACCGCGGTTGGGAGCTCGTCCAGCGCGGTGATACACGCGGGGCAGAGGCATCGGCGCGCAGAGCGCTCGAACTCGACCCGAACTCGCCGGAGGCGCACAACCTCCTCGGCTTCGTCGCTGCCATGGAAGGCGAAGGCGAGGAGGCCATCGAGGCGTACCGGCAGGCCATCGCTCTGGACGACACGTACCTGGAGGCGATGCTGAACGCGGCAGAGGTCTACATCCACCCGATGGGTGAGTACGACCAGGCGATCGACATGTGCGACCAGGCCCTGGAGCTGGCAGAGGTCGACGAGGAGGTCATCGACGCGCTGCTGCTCAAGTTCGATGCACTCCTCGGCAAGGGCGACCTCGACGAGGCGTCGCGGGTGGTGGCGAGGATCCCCGAGAGCCCATACGACAACCCGAACCACACGTTCCTGGTGGGTCGGGCGAACTATGAGGTGGGGCAGGTCGACAAGGCCGCCGCACTGATCGAGGAAGCCGTGAAGAAGGATCTGCGGCACGCGGAGGCTCACTATTATCTGGGGCTGATCCGCGATGAGCGGGGGGACATGCGGGGGGCGACCCAGGCATTCCTGCGCTCGCGGGAGCTGGATGTGGAGCTGGGGATGCCCCCGTGGGCGCCAAGCCGCGAAGGCATGGCGCAGATCGCTCAGCGCGCGATCGGTGTGCTGAACCCGGTGCTGCGGCGCTACGTCGAGGAGGCGGAGGTCTACGTGTCCGACGTGCCCGGGATGGAGCTCGTGGCCGAGGGGGTGGATCCTCGCGCGCTGGTGCTGCTGGATGGGATCGCGTCGGAGGAGCGGGAGCGAGGGCACCGCGGGCCCGTCGACAACCGGCCTTGCGCGCGGGTGTTCGTGTACGCGCTGAACGTTGCGCGTCTCGCCGGGAATGTGGACGGGATCGAGCGCGAGATCACCCTGGCGCTGGAGCGTGAGATCACGGCGACGTTCCTCGAGGCCGAGCAAGCCGAGCGCAGCGAGAAAGAGCTGAACTGAGGGCGGCTCGACGCGCGGAGCGCGTGTTTGCGAGATCGACCGAGTCCGAGGAACTCGGACCTGGCTCGAGGCCTCTGGCCCATGCCCTTGGTTCTCTGTGTAGCGCCGGCGGGGGTGGCGCACGACGAAGCCGACGGCTCCCTGGTTCAGGGGTGCGCCGTAGCTAGGCCCACTTGATGGCGACGACCTCGGTGCTGATCCCGGGCGCCGAGCGGATGACCACAGAGCTCATCAGGCGATGGACGGCGCCGAGACCGATCCCTAGACCCTGCCCTGGCAAGCGAGGGACTGGCGTCGAGGAACTCTCCTCCGTGGCCGTGGCGAGCTTGGGATCGATTCCCGGTCCAGAGTCACGGACGATCACCTCCACGCCAAGGCGCGGGTTCTTGTCGACGGGTGATGCGATGGACGGGTTGGGGTTCGGTGGGACCCCTCGGATGGCACGGACTTCGATCTCACCGCCCCCGGCGTGGCGCACGGCGTTGGAGACCAGCTCGGCGATGGCAATCGCCAGCTCTTGCTGCGCCCGGTCGGAGAGGCCCGCCCAGCGGGCAATGCGCACCCCTTCGGCCGCGCAAGCGAACCGGTCCTCCTCGCGCCTCACCGGGAGCGTGAAGCTGGGGAGCGGTGAACTCATCCAAGAAGTTTCCGAACCGTGACCACCGTGCCCTTGCCGGGGCCCGTCTGGATGTCGAACTCATCCATGAGCGCCTTCGTGCCGCGCAGACCCGCGCCCATGCCGTGACGAGAGCGGTACTTGCCGCTGAGAATCTCGGCAAGGTTCGTGATTCCAGGGCCTTGATCCTTCGCGCAGATCTCGATGGCCCGCTGCGGGCTCATGATCGACCGCACGCTGATCTCACCGCTCCCCGCATAGCGGACGATGTTGCGCCCGAGCTCCGAGATCGCCGTGACGATCTTCGTGAGGAGCACGTCGCTCACCATCTGCTCGATGCAGAGTTCGCGACCCGCCGAGCGTGCACGAAGCACATCTTCTTCGGTGCGCACATCGACAAGGATCTCCCGTGGCGCAGGCGCTGCGTAGTCGAGCTCGTTGAGCTGTGACACGCAGCGCTCGAGCTGCACCTGATCACGCACGAAGAGCTGAACGCCGCGCTTCACCTCGACGAGGAGGCGACGGAGGTCCGCTTCACGCATCGAGTCGCGATCCACCCTCGCTTGCCGCACGCCGCAGTCGATGACGCTCTTGCGCACGGCAGGCGACAGGAACTGCGCGAGCACGCCCTCGATGCGATCGGTGATTCCGATCACGCCGAGCCGCGTTGGTTGCGTCGAGCCACCACGAAACGAAGGCGGTGGCCCCGAGCGCGCCGACGTGGGCGCCACGGTGGGCGCAATCGTCCCGCTGCCACGCCCTGAGAGTGGCCCGGTGTGGCTGTGACTCGAGGGTGAGCCCTGAACGCTACGGGAAAGCGGTCCGGTATGGCTCGGCGGCCCTCGAGAGCCGCTCGAAGGCGGCCCCTCAGGAGGGCTCTTCATTCGGCACCTCGCTGACCAAGTCATCTGGAAGGTCGTCGTCATCCGCGGGGGCAAGCATCTCGACGGCCCGTTCGAGGTTGAGCGCGGTGACCACGCCCGGAATCTCGAGGTCCATTTCCACGAGCGCGATGGCCACCGCCGGCCTCAGACCACAGACCGCCGTGCGCACCCCCATCAGACGCGCCGTGAGCGCGATGTCGCGGATCGCGCGCGTGAGGTAGCTGTCGAGGATCTCCACGCCGGAGAGATCGACGATCAGCCCTCGCGGCGAGCGAGACTCGATCGACCCGGTGACATCCTCGCGGAGCTGTTCCACCTGGCCATCCGTGAGCCCTCCCTGCACCGAGACGATGAGGTTGCCGAAAAGGCCGACGATGGGGACTCTGCTGGCCTGTATCAAGACGACGTCTCCTTGCTGAGGAAGCGTTGCTCTCCGGGATCCGACGAAGATCCATCGGAATGGGACGCGAAGCTGCGACCGGCGCGACCATACCCCTTCGGAAGTCGTCCGTGGGTGCGGTGCTCCGGGGGGCCGCCCTGGCCATCGAACGGGAAACCATTGCGATGGCCGTGGGGCTGGCGGGCGGAGAAGATGGATGCATCGCGGAGGATGTCCCGCAATGCGTGCTTGAGGTTGCGGGAGGCGCGCACGCCGCCGAGCTCGATCCCGAGTTCCACCAAGGTCTGCGCGACCGCGGGCCTGACACCCGTGATGCGGCACCGCGCACCGAGCAGCGCCACGGCTTTGAACAGCTTCAGGAAATAGTCTGCCGTGCGCGTGTCGATGATCTCGACGCCCGTGACGTCGATGATGACGTGACGAGACTGGCGGTGGACGATTTCCTCGAGCAGTCGCTCCATGATCTGCATGCTGCGGTGAGAGTCGACGACACCGATGAGGGGCAAGGCGAGCACGTCGTCCCAGAGCTCGAGGATGGGTGTGGAGATCTCGTCGATGGCCAGCCTGAGCCGCTCGACCAGCTCGGATTTGATCTGCTCGTTGTCGGAGAACTCGCGGTTCCTCGACTCGAGATCCTCGATGAGCCGCTTCTTTTCGGTGGCATCGCGAAAGACGGCGACGGCACCGGAGATCGATCCATCCCGTCGGCGCATCGGATTCGCCGTCACCGTCAAGTGGAGCCCCTCGCCGTGATGAACCGGGTCCGCAACGCGCGCGGAGCGCGGCTCTCCTTCTGTCGAGAGCGGCGTGGGCCGAGGTGCACGCGTGAAGATCTCGAGCTGATCGACCATCTCGCCCTTCAGCGCCAGCGCGAGGGGGTGCGCCTCCTCCGGGAGAGCGGTCTCGCCATCAGGGAAGAACAGCGCGGGCTCGGCCGCCTGAGCGGCCACGATGGGGGAGGCCACGGCGCCGAGCATTCGTTCGGCTGCGGGGTTCACCAGCAAGAGGTCGCCGCGGTCGTTCACCACGGCAACGCCATCGGTCATGCTGTCCAGGACCAGCCGGAGGATGTCGGCCTGCCTGCGCAGTTCGTCTTCAGAGCGCTCGAGCTGCTCGGATCGCTCGCGGGCATCGGCCACGGCTTGCTCGAGCCTCGTGGACTGCTGCTGCGAGGCCGCGTCCTGACCGGCGAGGAGCTGTTCCAGCTCCTGAACCCGGGCTTTGAGGCCCGAGATCTCCTGTTTGAGCAGCTCCTCACTCATGGGTAGACCCACCCCAGGGCGCTCCGGCAGAACCAGACCTGGTGGGGATACGCGACCATAGAGAAACTCAGCTTATCGCCAAGAGGGGCTCCGAGCGTCAAGCAATCGATCGGTGGGCGCTTCGCATCACCGCCGGTCGCTGGTTGTATGGTCAGGGCTCCCACGTTGATCCGCCTACTCGCCCACGTGCTCGTCGCACACCGGTGTCGCTCCGGACAGACCAGCAGGACCCTGCCTTTGCTGCGTGCCTCCCCGGCTCCGGCGCCGCTTCGTTTTGCGCTTGGATTCGGCACGGCCGGCGTCCCCGAGACCCGCCGCTGGCGCCCCAGCTTCGAGCCAGCGCAGAAGCGTCATCTGGTCGGCCGTCGCGCCCCGACGGATCGCTCGCTTCAAGATCTTCTTCGCGAGCGGCAGTTTGCCGCAGCGGGCCAGGGCATGCGCGTAGCTCGTCGCGATCTCTGGCTCGTCCGGTTGCGCTTCGGTTGCCCGAGAAAGCAATGGCAGGGCCTCTTCCGGGCAATGCAGCGCGCAATCCAGCAGATGTCCGAGGTTGTGTGCGTACCATGGGTTGCTCGGCGCCAGCGTGACGGCTCGCCGGTACGCTCGGACGGCGTAGCGATAGTTGCCCAGCAGCGACTGCGCAAGCCCGAGCACCGCCCATGCCCCGTCATCGGCGGGGTCGACGGCGACGACGCGCCGCGCGAACAGGGAGGCACGCCAGGGCTCGCGCTCCACCCCGCGCTCGGCGAGATGCCGGTGTGCAAAGACCCAGTTCTCGCTACCAGGAGCCGAGGCGCGTGCGAGACGTGCGAGCAACGACAGGACCGCGTCGGCGTCGACGTCGGCGGACAGCGCCCGCTCGACGTCACGTCGGAGCCGTTCGGTCTCGCTGGAGCCGCTGCGCACCATGCTCCCGTGATACGACCTCCCAGCTTCGTTGGCCAGGGGCGTCGCTCATGCACGCACTCTCCTCGGGGACCTGGGCTCGCGCTAGCTCGCCTCGGGCGGAGTGGAGCTGTCGTCCGCTTCCGCCCCGCCTGGTGACCGCCCCCTCGCCACTTCGGCGTGCGCCTCTTTGCCGGCGATGGTCGCCCCGTTGAGGGCATCGAGCGCGCGCATGAGTTCGACCCGGCGCACGCTCACGAAGGCGTTGCGCTCGCGGACACGGATGCGACCCACATCGTCCTTGGAGATCTCGCCGCGCTCCACGAGGACACGCTGAAAATCCGCGGCGCGGGCGCCATCACGCCGGCCGATGTTCACGTAAATTTCACCGAACAGATCACTCTCGGTCGGGGTGGCCGCGGGGGGCTCACCAGCATCATGCCGGGCCGCCTGGGGTGCCGCGTGCGACTCGGCGAGGATGGGCTCGTCGTCCCCCTCTTCCTCGGGGGGCTGCCAGGTGATGAAATCGGCATGCCGGGTGAGCGGGCGCTCTTGCTGCGCTTCCGCGCGCGAAGGGCTTCGGCGTGCCCCGGGCGGCGCTGAGGGAGGAGCAGCGCTCTTGCTCGGCGGCACGGCGTCCTCGACGCGAGGTTCGCTCCGGTCACGCCGGCGCTCCCCGGAGCGCTCGGCAGCGTCACCGACGAGCCGCGCGCGATCCAGTGGCCGGATCACCGGCTCCGGTCGTGTCGCGGGGGGCTCCGTCATCGAGGTCGGCTGGTCGTCCCGCCCTTCCCTCCCCTCCCCTGGGCGTCGACGGTATTCGTCCTGTCGCCCACCACGACGCTCAGCCCGTTCTCGTCTCTCGGGATCTCGATCCCGACTCCGCTCCGTTTCCGGCGATACCGGCTCCTGCGGATCGACGCGGCGAGGGCCAGACTCGAAGCCGCGCCGCGGTGCGACAGGCGCCGCCTGGGTGAAGTTCTTCTCGACGGGATGCCCCCCTTCCTCTCCGACCGGAGCCGACGGCGAGCGCACCGGGACTGGCGGCGCCGGTCGCGGTTCCCTGACCGTGGACCCCGCCTCTCGTCCTCCACGCACGTCGACCCGCGGTTCCACCTGGCGGGGGCGCTCGCGAGGCTCGACGCTGGGCGTCTCGGGCGAGCGGGAGGGAGACGGCCCTCGTTCGGTCGGATGGCGCTCAGGAACGCCCGCTGCCGGCTTGGCAGCGACCGTCGGCGTCGGTCGAGGCAGCGCCGCGCGGCGCGCGGTTCCCGCCTCGTCCTTGACGGTGGGGCGGGCGCCGAGATGATCGCGCAGCAGTCCGGCCACGATGACATCGGCCTGATCGTGCGTCAGGATCCGCCGCGCCAGCGCGAGATCATCCGCGTGGGTGCCCTTGGGAAGGAACGCCTCGGCGAGCAGGTTCACGAGGTCGGCTTCTGCCCGCGTCTTCAACTCCCCCTCGGTGGGGATCTGTCGCTCCAGAGGCCTGATCTTGTAGACGAGCCGGAGGAGGTACAGGGGCCCGACATCCTGCGGCGTGATCAGCGAGATCGCCGTCCCCGTGCGCCCTGCGCGCCCCGTGCGGCCCGTGCGATGGACGTAGCTCTCGGAGTCCTGGGGGAAGTCGTAGTTGATGACGTGCGTCAGGTGGGAGACATCGATCCCGCGCGCAGCGACGTCAGTCGCGACCAGAAAGCGAAGTCGTCCCTGGCGGGTCGCCGTCATGACCCGTTCGCGATCGGACTGGGGCAGGTCGCCATTCAGCCACTCAGCGTCGTAGCCATGACGACGAAGCGATGCGGTGACGGCCTCCGTCTCGTCGCGGGTGTTACAGAAGATGATCGCGCTCTCCGGGTTCTCGATCTCGAGGATGCGGAGCAACGAGCCCGACTTATCGCCCGTGATCAAGTACACGAAGTGCTGGATCGAGAGCGCACCGACGGCATCGCTGGACAGCGTGACGAACTCTGGATTTCTCAGCCGCTGCTTCGAGATCCGCTCGATGTCGGGTGGCACGGTCGCAGAGAAAAGGAGGGTCTGACGCTCCGGCGGCAGCTCGGCGAGGATGGCGCTGAGCTCGCGCTCGAAGCCCATCGAGAGCATCTCGTCGCACTCGTCCAGCACCAGGTGCCGGATGTGCTTGGGCGAGAGCGTGCCCCGCCTTAGGTGGTCGAGGACGCGACCCGGCGTCCCGACGATGACCTGAGCCCCCGCAGCGATCGCATCGATCTGCCGCTGCATGGGTGCGCCTCCGTAGATCGCCGTCACACGGATCCCCTTGCGGCGTCCTAGCCGTTCGATCTCACCGCTGACCTGCAACGCCAGCTCGCGCGTCGGGCAGAGCGCGAGCACCTGTGCGTTCTGGTTCGAACGCTTGACGATGTGATCGACGATCGGCAGCCCGAACGCTGCGGTCTTGCCAGTGCCGGTGCGCGCCTGAACCATCGCGTCGCGGCCGCGCGTCGCGGGCTCCCAGACGGCGAGCTGGACCGGGGTGGGGTGGATGTACCCGATCTCCGCGAGGGTCTCGCGCAGCTCGGCGGAGAGCGGGAGCACGTCGAACGTCGGGGCCTCGGGCGGCGGGGAGCCGGGAGACGCTCCTGCGAGATCGTCGGGTGCGCTGGCGATGGAGGGAGCGGCCTCTTGCTGGTCCGCCTCGGCAGGTGTCCTGCCCTCTTCCTGCGTCACGTCGCGCGCGGCTCGCGCGGGGCCTTCGTCCTGAGGCTGCTGCGAGGAAGCCACCAGGTTCTCGGGACCGTTCAAAGTAGGAAGGGCTGAGGGGTCGGTCATTGGCTTTATGAGTCGCGAGTCGGAGTCGAGCGCGACGCCGGCATCGGCCATATGCCTCGCCGCCGTCATCCCTATTTACCGTGGTCCACCGGACCGAGTTCACCATTCATGATCGCCCGGACCCGGCGCCGGAGCGGAGCGAGGTCACCTGCCTCCCTCCGCGCGGCGTGCTCTTCCGCATAGCGGAGCCGTTCGATGGCGTCGAGAGCGCGCTCGTCCTTTGCCGAGCCCCGACAGGTCGCCGCAATCCCATCCCGGTGGCTCCACTCGGGGTCGAGCGCGTCCCGAAAGCGGGCAATTGCAGCGTCTTCCCCGTCCGTACCAGGAGCGGCGTCCCGGGCCCGCTCCACGGCTCGAGCCAGCGCCAGCAGCCCGTTTTGACAGGTTCCGTAAGGAGAAGGGCTCACAGGGAGGAAAAAGACCTGCCGGACGATCTGCGCGGTGGCGACGACGATGACCACGGCCGCGAGGCCGTAATAGAGGACCATCGCAAGCCGGCGGCCGCGCACGCGAGCAGACAGGCGGGGAGCAGGGGCGGACATGGTGCACGTGCCGCTCTTCAGGGGTGAAGAGCGCTGGCTTCCCTCCTTATCTATCCTTGCCGCTCCACGCCAGGGGTTGGGTGCAAATCTGCGGTGCCCAGGGATGGCAGAGGGCCTTTCCCCCCTGCCATGGGGGTCCTCGGCCGCGCGGCTCTCCTCGTGGTGCCCCTCCGTTGCCGGTCCCGCCCCGCCACGGCGGCTCGGGGAGCCATCGGAGCACCGCTACCGCGCCAGGGTCTTCACCCTTCCTCTCGTGATGAGGCCGCACCAGTGCTATCAACCTGCCCGACGCGCCGAAGGCGACGAATCTACCGATGGGCTGGAACGGCGAACAGCGGGTCGGGCGTCGTCGGGGCCCCGGGACGGGAAAACTGAGCTTGGCAGCGCTGGCGCTCGCCGCGGCGTGGCCTGCCCGCGCCTCGGCCGATTCGCTTCCGACCAACGATTATGCGCTGGACCTGTTCCAGGGTCCGATCCTCGCGCCGCTCCGGGTCACGGGCATCTCGGGCGCCTATGCGGGGTATGCGGAGGGGATCCCCGGCATGGTCGTCAACGCAGCGGCACCTGCGCTGCGTGAGCCTTTCAGCATCGGCTGGGTGGACTACGACATCGGCGGCTCGATCTCGATTCCCCTGGAGATGTTCGAGAACAACGACTTCGACAACAGCGGGACACGCGACGCGGACTACTCGAACTTCATCTACGGGACGTTCGGCGCCATGCTCCAGATCGGGCCCTTCGGGGCTGGTGCCAACGCGGACATTTCACGCTACTCGCTGGAGTTCGGCGGGCAGCGCAGCGCCGTGACCCTCGGCCGGTATCACATCCTCGCCGGGATGCATTTCTTCAACGGCCAGTTCGTCGTGGGGGGCGGAGCGCGCGCCGTGACCCTCGGCATCGACGCTCCGGAAGCAACCCTCACGCTGGCAGGCATCGCCCCGCAGTTCGGCTTCATGGTGCGACCCGACTGGTCGTCGTGGCGTTTCGGGGCAACCTACCGGATGCCGGTGGACGGAGGCACCTTCCGACTCGGCGACGATCAGGCGGTCAGCGTCGGCGGTGTACGGCGCGCGGGCGCGCTGGTGCTCCCAGATCGCGCCGTGCTCCCCTGGGAGCTGGAGCTCGGGCTCGCCATCCAGGTCGGCCCCCGCCCGCTCAATCCCCAGTGGCTCAACCCCCTCGAAGAGGAACGGGCGCTGCGCGAGGAACGGGCCGCGGCACGCGCAGCCAGAGATGCACGCTGGGTGGAGGAGCTACGTGACGCCGAGACGCCCGAGGCGCGACAGGAGATCGAGAAGCGTCACGCCGATCTACGGAGACGTGAAGCCGCGAGGGAAGAGGCCGTGCTCACGCGCTCTTACAACGCCCTGAAAGAAGACCGCCGCACGCGCGCGAAGAACTGGCCCCGCGAGCATCTCCTCCTCACGGCCGCACTGCTCGTGAGCGGCCCGGTGCACCGCGGCGTCAGCATGGAGTGGTTCCTGCGTGGCAACGCACCGGATGAGCCGTCCAAGGTCGGAACCTCGGGAGCAGCCGTCAACTTTTCCCCTCGGTTCGGGATCGAGACGGAGCCGATCCCGAACCTCATTGCGACCCGACTCGGCAGTTATTACGAGCCGAGCAGATTCGGCCGTGTCGGCCGACAGCATTTCACGTTCGGCGCGGACCTCAAGATGTTCAGCACGACCTTCTGGGGGTTGGTGCCAGAGGTGACGTATTCTTTGCGTGCAGCCATGGACTTTGCGCCCAGGTACGAGAGCGTCAGCCTCGGCCTTGGTGTGTGGCGCTGACAGGGGCGGATGATACTGCCCGGCCGACGGCGCCCTCCGGCGGTTCGACGAGCCGACTGTTAAGAATTTTTGTTCTCCCCTCTCTCGAACCTTTCTCCCTTGTCATCCCTCCGCTGAAGGAGCATCGAATTCGCCTCATGCGCCGACGCTCCGTCGCCTCAAGCCTGCTCGCCACGTCGCTGCTCGTCCTCACCGCGCCAGCCCTCGCGCAGCCGGCGTCCGCGCCGACGATCGGGGCACAGCCGGACCGCGCACAGCCGCCCGCAGCCAAGCCGCCGCAGGCCGACCCGACGGGAACCTTCGCGGCGCCGTCGAGCACTGGCGTCTCCCAGGAGCTGTCCGGGTTGCGTCCCCTGAACATCGACGATCCCGACCTCAAGTCGGTCCCCCCGGCGACCCGGGTGCTCAGCAACTGGCGTGACGCGGTCACGCTCGTCGAGGCCCGATCTCCCGATCTGGTCATCGCCATCCAGGAGATTGCGCGCGCCGAGGGTCTCGCACGTCAGGCGCTCGCCCAGGCCCTCCCCGCGATCAACGCTTCTGGCACCATCAACCAGTCACTCATTCCCGGGACGAGCTTCGTCCCCGGCGTCGGCCTGGTCGAGCAGCGGCTCACGCAGCTCAACACGGGGATCAGCATCTCGCAGCCGCTCCTCGCGCCCCGCGTCTGGTACGGCGTCGGGACGGCCAAGCTCCAGACCGAGATCGCGAGGATGACCGCCGAGGATCAGCGCCGGGTGACGTTCGCTACCGTCGCGACCGGTGTGGTCAACGTGGTCACGGCGGAGCGGGTCTCGGAGATCAACCGGGTCGGGCTCCGGGGAAGCCTCGAGCTTCTGGAACTCACCCGTCGTCGCGCCGACCTCGGCACCGGCACCAAGCTGGACGTCGTGCGCGCCGAGCAGGATGTCGCTGCAGCGCGCTCGCAGATCGTCAGTGCCGACGAGTCCCTTCGGAAGACGCGCGAGGCACTCGGCCTCGCCCTCGGGTTCAAGGATGCGTATGGCGTCGAGCCGAACCTGTCGCTCAACGACGTCGAGTCGTCCTTGCGGACGCTCTGCTCCCCAGGGGACATCGGCTCACGCCCCGACGTACGCGCCGCACGCGCGCAGCTCGACCTGACCGCACGAAGCGTGACGGATGCCAAGCTCGCATTCGCACCCACGGCCACCCTCTCCAGCAACACCACCGTGAGCCACGTCGTGCAGAGCGAGTTCACGAATACCCAGTGGTCCATCCAGGCCTTGCTCACCATCCCTCTCTGGGACGGTGGCGCCCGGTACGGCATGCTCAAGAGTGCCCGCGCCCAGGTCGAGCAGCAGAAGGAGCGGCTCGGTGTCGTCGAGCGTGCCGCGGCCGTGGAACTGACCCAGGCCAGCCGTGGGATCGAGGTGGCCGAACAGTCGCGGCGTGTGGCAACCGCCGCGCGCGATCTCGCCGCAGAGACCACGCGTCTCACCCGCGTCGCCTTCGAAGCCGGCACCGCCACGAGCTTCGAGCTGGTGCAGACGCAACAGCAGCTCCGGCAGCGAGAGCTGGAACTTGCACTTCAGGAGTTCGAGGTGGTCCGGGCGAAGATCTCTTCCTTGCTCGCCTCCGCAAACTGTCAGCACTGAACGCGAGGCGTCGCCACCGCCCAGACTCGTGCCGCACCGCGGCGCTTTTCCCTGGCAGCCATGAAACGCCTTCGTATCATCGCGGCGCCTCAGGACCTCTCCTGGCCCTCGTCGTGCCAGGGAGTCGATGCCCGGCAGTTCCGGGCATGAGGTGGATTGCGACGAGGAGGCGTTTCAGCGATGGCCAACTATCCCCCCGGCGGCTTCGGCCCCCCTGGTGCACCTCCTGGCGGAGGTTATCCTCCCGGCGGAGGTCCGCCCGGAGGCGGATATCCCCCTGGAGCTGGAGGGCCTCAGCAACCCCAGCAAGGTTATGGCGCTCCGCCCGGTGCACCTCCCGGTTATGGTCAGCCCGGCGGCTTTGGTGGCCAGCCTGCTCCTCCGCCAGAAGGTTATGGCGCTCCGCCGGGTGCGCCTCCGGGCTACGGACAACCCGGTGCGCCTCCAGGCTACGGACAACCCGGCGCGCCTCCAGGCTACGGACAACCCGGCGCACCTCCAGGCTATGGTCAACCTGGACAACCCGGTGCGCCTCCGGGCTACGGACAACCCGGTACGCCTCCAGGCTATGGGCAACCTGGCCAACCCGGCGCGCCTCCCGGTGGATTCGGCCCTGGCGGAGCCCCTGGAGGATTCGGTGGCTCCGAGGGCCAGCCCGGAGGCTATGGACAACCCGGCGCTCCCCCGGGGGGTTTCGGTGGTCCTGGCGCCCCCCCCGGTGGCTTTGGTCCCCCCGGTGCTCCGCCGGGTGGCTTTGGTCCCCCCGAGGGCCAGCCTGGCGGTTACGGCCAGCCAGGGGCCCCGCCTGGCGGGTTCGGCCCCCCTGGAGGATTCGGTCAACCCGGCGGTTTCAGCGGTGCCCCGGCGCAAGCTCCCGGCGCCACCCCTTCCGCCGCGCAGAGCCCCCTCAAGAAGATCCTGGTCGGTGTTGGTCTCGTGGCCTTCCTCGCCCTCGCTGCCGTCGTTGCCTATTTCGCCTCTCGTCCCACGCTGCGTATCGTGAACGTGACCGGAACCGACGGCCTCACCATCCTCGTGGACGAGAAGCCCGTCGCCGAGAACGTGAAGCACACCGCCACCGAGAACGAGAAGCTCGTCGCGCAGGTCACCTTGTCGTCGGGCCCGCACAAGATCGAAGCGAAGGACGCCAGCGGGAAGGTCCTGGAGAGCTTCACGATCGACATCGACTTCGGCGGGAGATACCTCTACGCGCCGGCCCGCCCCAAGGGGACTTGCTTCTTCGTCCAGACGGACGAGTACAAATCCAGCCCCAGTGCGGACTCCTCCGTGAAGGACCGCTTCAAGGCGCTCGACAAAGACCGCACGATCTGGAAGGTCGAGTCCATCGACTACTGGTTCCAGGACTCGCCCGAAAGCGTCACCATCAAGACGAAGAAGGGCTCGTCGTCGGGCAGCGTCATCAAGCGCTCTCTCCGACAGGCCGCCTGCGACGATCCGGATTTCGCGGACTGAGCTCCCCTGCCGCCGAGGCGCGCTCCGGTCCTCTCACACGGACCGCTCCAGCGCCTCCGCGGCCTCATCGAGACGAACGAAACGCTTCCCCGCCCGCGTCAGCGTCTCGACGAACGCCGACAGCGCTGCCATCCGCGCCTCGACGGGTGTGTGCAGCTCGGGCTGATGCGCTCTCAGCGCTTCCAGTCCATCGCTTGCATCGAGGAAATCCATCCCATGCAGCTCGAGCTGGACCAGCGGCTCCCCTCGGCAGGCCAGCGCAAGCAAACGCGCTCCCGTCTCGCCCACGCCCCCCACGCTCGTCCCGATCACGGGTAGACGAGCCCAGGGCGTCACCTGGATCGGCAGCTCCACCACGCTCCGATCCCCACGCTTCCACCACGGATACCCTGGCCTGTACGGTCGCGCTGGCGCGAGCAGAACACGCGGTGAGCCCAGGATGGCCGCCGATCGGAGGTTTCGTGCGCGCTGCACGGCGAGGACGGCTGCCTTGGCGCCGTAGTAGGTCGGGCACGGGAACACCGAGCTGTCCCAGGCCACCCCCTGCTCTTCGAGCGCGTCGAACACCGCATCGTCGATGGTGTAGCCAGGGGCCCGAAACCCTGTCGGAGTGCGCCCGGTCACCCGCGCGATCGCCTCGGCCCCTCGCGCGATCTCCTCGTCGATCTGCGTCCGCGGTAGCTGGGTCAGATCGTAGCGATGATGAAACGAGTGGTTCTCGACCGCGTGGCCTGCGGCGCTCAGCGCACGGAGGGCATCGCCGCTTGCCGGACGGTCGAGATCCTCACCGACCGCAAACAAGGTGACCGGAATGTCATGCGCAGAAGCGAACGACGCGATCCTCTGGAGAGCCGCGTCGTACACCGCGTGAGCACCGCCAGCGCTGGCGGTGAGGGCATGGATGGCGAAGTAGTGGTGGACCTCGTCGAGGTCGATCGACACGGCTGCGAGCCCCCCCCGCATCCGGACCTATCAGCCGCCGGCCATCTTCGCGACCTCGGCCGCAAAGTCGTCCGTCTTCTTGACGATCCCCTCGCCACGCTCGAACCGCACGAAGTGCGTCACCGTGACGCTCCCGCCAGCCGCCTTCTCGGCGTCGGCGCGGAGCTTCTCGATGGTCTGCCCAGAGAGACCACGCGATGCGGCCTCCACGGACTCCTGCTCGAGAAGCACCGCCTCGGAGTACCACTTGTTGAACTTGCCCTCGATGATCTTGGGCCAAGCGTTCTCGGGCTTCGGCTTGGGATCCTCGCGGAGCTGGCCCTCGAAGATCTCCTTCTGCTTGGCCTTCGACTCGTCGTCGATGTCCTCGCGACGAAGCGCAACGGGGCTCATCGCCGCCGCCTGCATCGCCGTGTCCTCGAGGAACTTCTGCACCTCGGGGTGAGCCGCGACCTCTGCGGTCGACGTCTCCACGGACACGATCACGCCGATCTTCCCGCCCAGGTGGACGTAAGCCGTCGTCGCGCCGTGCTTCCCTTCCGGGATCTCCACGACGCCCCAGCGCCGCGCATCGATCTTCTCGCCGATGCGGCCCGTGAGCTCCGTGGCGGTGTCGGCAATGGACTTGCCGTTGTCCAGCGTGAGCTGGCCGAGCTCGGCGCCGGCGGGCGCCTTCTCGGCAGCAGCGAGCACCTGGCCGACGAACTCGCGGAAGTTGTCGTTCCGGGCAGCGAAGTCGGTCTGGATGTTGACCTCGACCAGGGTCGCGCGCCGCTTGTCCGAGGACACGGACGCGCGGACCTCGCCCTCGGTCGCTGCCGCGCTGGCCTTCTTGGCGCTCTTCGCGAGACCCTTCTTGAGGATGATCTCGACCGCCTTCTCCATGTCCCCGTCAGCTTCGACGAGGGCACTCTTGCAGTCGCTCATCCCCGCCTGGGTGCGCTCACGAAGTTCCTTGATCGCCTGCGCGTTGATGCCGGCCATACTCTCTATCTCTCCTTAGAAACGAACGACGAACGTGAACTCTCGGGTGGAAGCGCTGACGCTACGCCCCGGCTCAGGAAGCCGAGGGGCCGCGGTCGCCACCGCGGCCGCCACGGCCACCACCGCGCGAGCCCTGGTAGACGCTGAAGTCATCGCGACGACCACCGGGCGGCGGCTGCGAGCCGTGCCCGTCGCCGAAGTCGCGGCGGCGGTGCGAGCCCTCGATGCAGGCGTCCGCAATACGAGCCGTGATCAGGCGGATGGAGCGGAGGGCGTCATCGTTGCCGGGGATGATGTAGTCGATGAGGTCCGGGTCGCAGTTCGTATCGGTGATGGCGACGACGGGGATGTTGAGCTTCCGCGCCTCGCCCACCGCGATTGACTCCTGGTGCGGATCGATGACGAACATCGCCGCCGGCAGGCCGCCCATGCCCTTGAGGCCGCCCAGGTACTTCTCCAGGCGCTCGCGCTCCTTCTCGAGGCGCACGGTCTCCTTCTTCAGGAGCTGCTCGTAGGTACCGTCTTCCTTCATCCGCTCCACCGAGCGGAGGCGCTCCAGGCCCTGCTTGACCGTCCGGAAGTTCGTCAGCGTGCCGCCGAGCCAGCGGTTCGTGACGAAGTACATCCCGGCCCGACGAGCCTCCTCTTGCACGATCTCTTGCGCCTGGCGCTTCGTCCCCACGAAGAGGACGTGGCCGCCACGCGCCACCGCGTCGGTGAGGAAGTCGTACGCACGCTTGAACATCCGGACCGTCTGGTCCAGGTCCACGATGTGGATGCCGTTACGTGCGCCGTAGATGAAGGGCCGCATCTTCGGATTCCAGCGCTTGGTCTGGTGGCCGAAGTGCACGCCCGCATCGAGCAGCGAGCGGAGCGGCAACGGGAACTCGCCGGGCGCGACGATGTTCTGGGTCGGAGTCAGGGCGGCCTGCATGGTTTCGGCCGCGGGGGCTTCGGTCTGGCTGATCTCGGTCACGGCTGTGTCCTTTCGGTTGTTCCGCCGCTCCCCACCCCGCAGCCAACCCTTGGTTTCGATCGTTTCAGGCGACCGAAGCTGGGCACCGGGCTCGGGTCCTGCCGTGTGACAGGGGAGCGTGTGGATTTTACTGGACCTTCGCTGGCGGGAGGCCAACGAAAGGGGCGGCACACCTAGCGCGGTCGACCTACCGTGTCAAGCACGAGCGGGAGGTGTCTTCGCCTTCCGATAGCGGGATTTTCGCACGTTTTTCGCCCTGGCCACGCCCGGTGCACCCCACCTGACCGGGTGACCGGGTTATCCTGCCCGCCGTGCTTCGCCGCGTCCTTCAGGTGCTTTCCACCCCGCGCCGACACGCCTCGCCCCGGCTGCTGCCGTCGGTGGTGGTGAGCGCGACGCTCGGACTCCTCGGGGCTTGTATCGCCTCGGCGCCCGAGGGAATCCGACGTCAGACGGATCAAGACGAAGATCCCGACCTCATCGAGCCAGGTTCCCCCACCGGAGAGCGACCGCCGCTCCCTCCGACGTCGGATCCGCACGCACTCCTCGGAGCCGATCCCCCGCACGGCCCGTTCACGGGTGGTCAGCGTGTCCTCATCCAGGGAAGCGGGTTCACCTCATCGGTCCGCGTGTGGTTCGGCGATACCGAGGTCGATCCCGCCTCGGTCATCCCGGTCGATCCGGGCCGCGTCCAGGTCGTCGCGCCGCCAGGCAGCGCAGGCGCCGTGGCCCTCACCTCGCAGAACGGCGACGACAGCTCGACCCGCCGCTCACTCCCGGGCGGGTACACCTATGACGCCCTCTACGCGGTCCCCAACGCGGGGCCAGTCTCGGGAGGCAATGTCATCGAAATCTACGGCCACGGAACGAGCTGGGACGGGAGCACCATCGCTCGCGTCGATCAGAAACCCTGCGATCCGCTCGTGGTCGACAGCCCGGAAAAGCTGCTCTGTACCGTCCCCAAAGGCACCCCTGGCACCAAGACCGTGGCGGTGTCGACGGGTGACGTCAGCCACCTCGTGCTCGACGGTTACAGCTACGAGGACAGCGAGAATGGGTTCAAGGGTGGCCTGAGTGGCCTTCCGCTCGATGGCAAGCTCAAGGTCCTCGTCTTCAACAACTTCACAGGCGACCCCATCCCGGCCGCGCGGGTGATCGTCGGCACCGATCTCGCGAGCGCGCTGGTGCGCGAGACGGACGCGAGCGGCGTCACCCTCATCGAAGACGCCTCGCTCGACGGTCCCCGCACCGTGTCGATCGCTGCGACCTGCCACAGCCCGATCTCGTTCGTGGATGTCCCGGTGAACACGGTGACCGTGTACCTCGACCCCGTCCTCACACCGGCGTGCGCCGAGACGTTCGGCAACCCGCCCCCCGTGGGCGGCAACGCCGTGTCACCCGGCCTGATCGAAGGCGAGCTGGTCTGGGACACGATTCACGAGTTCCAGAAGGGTGACTGGCTGAACATCCCGGAACCTCGGGGCCCGAACGAGCGGCTCGCAGCCTACGTCATGCTCGTGAACAGCGACGCGAGCGGCTCGTTTTACCTCCCCTCCCCCACCAGTGCCATCACCCCCGACTCGGCTGGCTCGAACGGGTATGGGTTCAGGCTGTATGCGACAGGTAGCAACAGGGCGTTGTATGCGCTCGCCGGCATCGAGAACCGCACCGTCAGCCCTCCCCGCTTCACGGCCTATGTGATGGGCGCCGTCCGAGGCGTGCCCGTCGCTCCCGGCGTCACGACACGCGGCGTCTACATCGCCATGAGGAAGACGCTCGATCAGGCGCTCGTGATGGACATCAGCTCCCCGTCGCCCGGCCCCAAGGGGCCCGATCGCATCCGCGCGAGCGTGTCGATCATGTACGGCAACGATGGGTACATCAACCTTCCGGTCGGCGTTCAGACGCCACTCATCCCCTTCAATGGCCAGCTCTCCTTCGTCGGCCTCCCGGCGCTGACCGGCGACCTTGCGGGCGCGGTGTACGTCTCCACGGCGCGTGCGGTGACTGGCCCTGGAGGACTGGCCCCCATGTCGGTGGTCGGCCGCCTGCTCACCACCACCACCAGCCAGCGCGTCGTCATCGACGACTTCGTGGGGCCCCCTGTCCTCCAGAGCCCTGCGATCAACACGAACTGGAACGGCACCCACCTCTCTCTCACCTACGCGGGGGGCTCGCCCGTCGACATCAGCGTCTACGACCTGGTGAGCGGCAACGGCCTCCTCCGCTGGACGGTCGCCGTTCCCGCCGCTGCCCACTCCATCCAGCTCCCTGACCTGCGCGCTCTGGGTCTCCTCCATGGCGCCCTGCCCAGCGGCCCGGTCACCATCGGCGTCTACGGCGGTCGCGTCGACGGCTTCGACTACGCCAAGCTGCGCTACCGCGACATCCGGCCGGCGGGCATGAAGGCTTACAGCACCGACTCCTTCAACGCGCACCTCTGATGCACGGTCGACGCCTCGCCGCACTGTTCTTCACCGCCTTGATCGTCCCGAGCTGCTTCGATCGCAGCGTCCGCTGGGACCTCGAGGAAGGGCCCCCGCCCAGACCCGTCTGTGACGACGGCGAGGTCCGCTGCCATGGCTGGCTGCACCAGCGCTGCGAGCTGCTCGGCGCCCAGCTCACCTGGGTCACCCTCGACGACTGCTCCACCCGCAGCTTCGTCTGCGGCTCACCGGAGCTCGGCTGCGTCGCCTGCTATCCAAACGAGAATGCCTGCCAGGGCCAGGATGTCGTCGCCTGCAACGCCGACGGCAGCTTCGGCGCTCGGGTCACCACCTGCGATCCTTCGACCGGGGCTGCTTGCCGCAATGGCGCTTGCCCTCACCTCTGCCAGCAGGCCGGGGAGCAGCGGAGCAACGTCGGTTGCGAGTACTGGGCCGTCGATCTCGACAACGCCGTCATCGACGCCACCAGCAATGCCGCCGCACAGCAGTTCGCGCTGGTCATCTCCAACCCCCAGCCCGACATCCCCGTCGTCGTCCGCATCTTTCAGGACGACGGCCAGCCCGGGGACGAGCCCGCCCCCCTCGAGATCGCCAGCGCCGTGATCGCCCCGCTCAACCTGCGCGTGTTCAAGCTCGGCCCGCGCGAGGTGGATGGCAGCCCGGAGGGCGAGTTCAACACCGGCACGCACACTGCGCTCACCCGCCATGCCTTCAAGGTCACCTCGGACTTTCCCGTGGTGGCTTACCAGTTCAACCCGCTGGAGAACGTCAACGTGTTCTCCAACGACGCCTCCTTGCTCAAGCCGCGTGAAGCCCTCGCCTACAGCGGCGCGATGGGCTTGTCGTACGTCGTGGCGAGCTGGCCCCAGACCATCGCCATCACGGACGATCCCAACACCAACTTCAGCTCGACCAACCCCACCAACCTCCGCGCGTTCCTCACCATCGTGGGGACGCAGGCCGACACCCGCGTGCGCGTCACGACCACCACCGCCGTGGTACCGGGCGGACCGGTCGCGGAGACGCCTGCCGGGGGTGTCATCGAGGCGACGCTGGGCGCCTTCGACGTCCTCAACCTCGAAACGGGCGACTTCGTCGCCGATTTCACTGGCTCCACCATCGAGTCCAACGCCCCCATCGCCGTGTTCGTTGGTGGCGAAGCGTCCGATGCGCCGACCTTTGCGACGCTCGCGAGCAGACGCTGCTGCGCCGACCACCTGGAAGAGCAGCTCGATCCCGTCCGCACCGCCGGGAAGCGCTTCGCGCTCGCCCACTCACCGAGCCGCACCGTCGCCGTCAAAGCCGCCGGCGCGCAGATCGATCCCATCCCGGAGCCCGAATACGTTCGCTTCGTCGCCGCCACGGCCAACGGCGCGACCATCCGCACCACCCTGCCAGCTCCTGACGACGTCCTCACGTTGACCGGTCGAGGCTCCTTCAGGGAAGTCACGGCCTACCGCGACTTCATGGCAGAGAGCGACGAACCCGTCCTCGTGGCGCAGGTCATGGCCAGCCAGGATGCCGCGGGCGTCAGGACGGGACTACCCGGCGGCGATCCGAGCCTGCTGATCTTCCCCCCCATCGAACAGTTCAGGCCCGACTACGTGTTCCTCACCCCGGACAAGTATGCCTTCGACTTCGTCACGGTGATCGCTCCTCCGGACGCGCTCGTCACCCTCGACGGCGCCACGCTCGGCCCGGAGTACTGCGAGGTGACCCCCGCCGACGGGCTCACCGCGACAGAGCGCGGGCGCAGCACACCGCCGCTGATCGTCTATCGCTGCCAGCTCAGCTTCCCCGTCATCGACCCTCAGAAGACGTCGCCGGACAACGTCCTCCCTGGCCAGCAGAACGACGGCGTGCATCGGGTGCTCGCGTCAGTTCCGGTAGGCGTCATCGTCACCGGCTTCGACACGTACGTCAGCTACGCCTACGCGGGCGGCACCGAGCTGAAGACGATCGCCCCCCCGCAGTAGCGCCCCCGCGCCACATGGAAGCGGCGCGGGCATGGCCCTCGAGCGTCACAGCGCCTGGCAGTACTCGTCCTGGGACGTCACGGAGTGGACGCCGACGTTGGAAAGCTTGCGGATGACGAACTCGCTCTCCCCCACCACGGAGGAGGCCTCGGGGTTCCAGTCGTAGGTGTAGCCGAGCCGCGTCCAGGGGTAGCCGTTCTCGCCGTAGGAGATCGACTTCTGGTGCTCGATCCAGTCGATGTGCTCCTGAGGCGTCCCGTTGGGGAAATCGAGCTCGGCGCGGGTGTCGTCGATCTCCGGATCGGGAGACGGGCGGAACATGTCGTCAGCATCGACCCACAGCTCCACGATGCGGTTCTTCCCGTTGTTGGGGGGCAGGCCCATGCGCTGCTCCAGCCGCAGGTTCAGCGCATCTCCTTGCAGTCCCGTGCTCCGACAGAACGCCTGGAGCTCGCGCCCCGGCGTCACCCACACATCGGGACCGAGCCCCGTATCCGTACCGATGATGTTGTCGTAACCGTCGTAGCTGGTCCACGTGACCATGAGCACGCGGCCCATGTTGTCCCGCTCCAGATCCACATTGGCCAGCGAGATGGGCGTCAACGTATCGACGATCTCGCTCTCCTCGGCCACCGCGGCGTCGGCGACGGCATTCCGGTAGAGCGTGGCGAGATCGGCCTCCCCTCCACCTTCACCTCCCGTGCCTCCCGTACCGCCATCACCACCAGCACCGCCGCTCGCGCCGCTTCCCCCTTCGCCGCCTCCGCCGCTGCCGCCGCTGCCACCGCTGCCACCATCATCGCCGCCGCAACCGACGAGCAGGGTGAATGCACAGCCGAACAGCAGCCCGAGATGTCGATGCTTCATCATGCGTCTTCTCCAGAAAATAAGCGCCGAGGGTCACCGCGCATGCGCGCGACCGTGGGGCTCCACAGGAGATCCGCACCGACCGCGCTCCGAGCGCCAGGCGAAGCCTAGTCGCGTTCGGAGACTGCGAGAAAAAGAATGGCAACGATTCCGGCCTTCTGGATGCGGTCGTCGTGGAATCCATCGTCCTTCCCGCAACCCCCGCGCGCATGCATCGACGCCTCAGTCTATCCAGAGCGTATTCGCGGAAGGATCGGCCGGATCGTAGAGCACCGTGAGTTCCTTCCCCTCGAGGGCCCGCTCGACCAGGGAGCGGTCGAGGTGGGACAGACGGCCGATGTGGGTCGTCCCGTGTGCATCGAACTCCCACACCACCTCGAAGGGATGCTTGTTCCCGATCGAGGTCGCCTTGTCGAAGTCACGGCGTAGCAGCCGCCCCGGTGCCGGCAGCCCGTGTCGGAATGCGCGCTCCTGAGCACTTCGAGCGCGAAACCCGAGCACGAGAAGCGACACCCCTCCGACGCTCCAGCCGACCCCGTAAAAGAGCAGCGGATGATCGTTCAGAAAGTCACCCCCCGAGGCAGGTTCGAGCCCCGAGAGCAGGCTGACGACGAGCCCGAGCACCAGCAGAACCGCGCCGGCGAACAGCTGCGTCTTGCGGCTCCCGTGACACGCAAAGATGAGCTCTCGGGCCAGCGCCGATGGTGCCCTCGGTGCGCGAGGAACACGCAGATGCGCCTCTCTGTACGGGCCGCTCGAGCCTGTGGAAGGAGAGAGGTCGGAGAGGGCACTCATCCTCGTGAGGCTACCACGCAAGCGGTCTCCCGGACGATCCCACGCTCTGTGGACTCGACCTCACCGTCGCGCGGCCCCGGGCACGCGCTCACTCGAACCAGACGGTGTTGATGCTCGGCTCGTGCTGATCGTAGAGGACCGTCACCTCCGGCCCTGGCAGAACGCGACCGAGCAGCTGAGCATTCATGTGGCTCACGCTCCCTCGGTAGCGATGCTGATCGACCTGGAACTCCCAGACGATCTGGTAGGGGTGGCTGCCGTTGATCCGGATGCTCGTGTTCGGCCCACGCTTGACGATCAGCCCGGTCGTGGGGATGCCGTGCGTGAACGCGCGCTGATTCCGGCGGAGTCCGCGAAGCGCTGCGATCATGAGCACCGTCCCCAGCGACGGGAAGATCAAAGTGAGTGCACCGAAGTACCCGAACGACGACGCGGTCGTCCCCTGGACGCGGGCCCACGCGGGCACCAGCGGAAAGACCTGCACGGGAACCACCGCCCCCTCCCGCGCAGCGAGGATCATCTGCGATTCCAGGGTCGAGCTGGTGGCCTCGTACGTCGAGCGCCCCACGCGGTAGCTGAACGTGATCTCGGTCGGGTTCCGGTGGTTGATCGACACCGAGTGATTCACCTCGGTCCGCACCACCGTCCCCTGCACACGCACCCCGCTCACGTCGAGGGCCACATCCATCGGCAGACGCCAGCAGAAGACGGTGGACATCACCGTCCCGATCACCAGGAACGCCCCGCCGACCCACAGGGATGCACCGCGGGCCCCATGAGCAGACAAGAGGACCGCATGCGCGAGTGGCGTCGGGATGCGCGGAGGTCGAGGGACCCGATCGTGGGCCGTTCTGTAAGCGCCCCAGAGCGGGGCGGCGGGTCCCGGAGGCTGGTTCATCCTCGAAAGGTAACCCGGGTCGCCGCCTCCGCCTCACAACTCCTGCAGGAACCGTCCGTTCCTTCTCGATGAATGCCTGACCTCCTCGTGGCTCACCCGCGTCGAAGGACGGCGAGGGCGCTCTCGGCGAGGCTCCCAAGCACCAGCATCCCAGGCGCCTCGGCCACCCCGGTGACCATGTGGAACTGCTCACCAGGACCCTGTAGATCCTGCACGATCGTCCCCTCCTCATCGATCGCCAGGACCCACGTCGTCCGGGTGACGTCAGGCTGCAACTTCTCGGGCAGCGCCCAGACGACCTTCCGCACGATGGGTGGCAGGCCGAGCAACCGATCCAGCATGGGATCACGCCCGTTCGCCATGGCGATCCAGATCCGCCCATCGAGACCGCGGGACATGTTGTCCGGGAAGCCGGGCAGGTTCTCGACGAGCACCTCGCGCCGCCCCTCCCGTGGGCCGCGCAGCCACAGCCGCGTCAGCTGGTAGCGCCCCGTCTCCGCCACGAGAACGGCGGTCTCGTCGTGCGTGAGGACCACCCCGTTCGCGAAGTGGAGCCCCTGGAGCAGCACCTCCACCTTCCCCTGGGGGTCCAGGCGAAACAGACGCCCCGAGCCCGTGTGTTCCAGGATGTCTGCCTTCCAGTGCTCGAAGCCGAAGCGCTGCGTCGACTCCGTGAAGTACAGCGTCCCGTCGCGCGCGGCGGTGACGTTGCTACAGAACCGCAACGGTCTACCGTCCACCCGATCCACGAGCACCTGGAGCGCACGTGTCGCTGGATCGAGGCGGAGCAACCCCCGGTGGGGATCGCAGATGAGCACCGCGCCATCGGGCAGGATCTCCAGCCCGAGGGGCCGACCGCCGGTGTTCGCCACCGTGATGATGTGAGATCCATCAGGGCTCACCCGCAGGATGCGGCCGTCGCCGAGTCCGGTGTAGATCCAGCCCTCGGCATCCACCACCACGTCCTCGGGTCCACTGCCTGGCAGCGGCAGCAAGGTGAGCGGAGGCAGCGGCTCCTGGCTCGCGCGCTGCGTTGCGCGGGCCGGCGCTGGCGGCGCGTGCCAGACGACGGGTTCGATGCTGGGCCTGGGGAGGGTGGAAACGACGCGACGCATGGTCCGGGAGAGGCTAGCAGCGTGGCATCTGGTGTATCGTCCCCCGCCATGCGCCGGTTCGAATTCGTGCAAGGGTCGAGTGCCAAGTTCTGGATGACCGACGTGCAAGGCAACGCCTTCGTCGTCGTCTACGGGCGGCTGGGCACCTCCGGGCAGCGCAAGGAAAAAGATTTTCCCTCACCGGATGCTGCGCGCCGTGAGATGGAAAAGAAGATCGCCGAGAAGCTTCGCGAGGGCTACCAGGAGGTCAGCGCCACGGCCGCCGCGGCAGCTCCTGCGGGAGCCAAGGGGGCCGCGGCTGCCGCTGCGCCGCTCGAACTTCCGCCTCGGCTGGTGCAGCGCGAAGCGACCCCGGAGCGGATCCAGGCGGCCATCGAGTCCCTGAACGGTCTCGCCGCCGCACGCGGACGCCGGAGCTGGGCCCTGAACCGCCGCTTGCAGCACGCACGTCGGGCGCTGGAGCGGATCGCGGGCGTCGTCCCCTCGGCTCACCCCGCGCTGGAGCGCGCGCTCGATGGCGTCCTCGAGCGGGTCATCGCTCCGCGCGCCGGCGATCGCGTGCCCCTCGTGGGTGCTCTCCAGCTCCTGCTCCAGGTCGACGCTTCCGCCTTCGCCAAGGTCATGGACGGCCTCTGGAAGCTTCCGCCTCCCGGTCACCCGACCGCCCCAGCCTTGAAGCTCGCGAGCGAGCAGCTCGGCGCCCTCAACGACCCGGAGCTCTCGCTCCGCATCATCGCGCTCTTGCTGTCCAGGCCGGCTGCCCCCGCCACCGGCTGGAGCTTGCGCTGGCGCAAGATCTCGCCTCACCTCGAGGCTTACCTCGCGCGCTCGGGCAGCTCCCTCAAGAAATACCTCGGCAGCATCGATCCCTCCGGGGATCCCCACCTCACCGGCCGCATCGAGGCGATGCGCGCGGGGTGACCCCGCACGAGCCCCTCGGAGCAGCTCCGAGGGTCCCTCGTCAGCGCGACATCGCTCGGCTGCTCGACCCGCTCACCCCTTCAGCCCCCCGAGTCCATCGAGAAGGCGGCGGAGCTCCTCGACCTGCGCATCGCCGAGCGGCAGGAGCGGCGCCCGCAGTGGCCCCACAGGTATCCCGAGCAAGGTGAGCCCCGCGGCGATGACCCGGGGCAGCCCGTGCGCCGTCATGAAGCGCAAGAGCGGAAGCTGCCGGTGAAAGAGCGCCCGCGCGCCGACGAGATCCTGTCGCATCACGGCCTCGTAGAGCCCGATGTTCAGCTCCGGGGCGAGCTGCGGGGCCGCCGTGCACCAGCCGCGGGCTCCTGCCACGAACGCGGCGAGCGCGAGCGGATTGCTCCCGTTGTAGAACGCCACCTCCTCTCCGCAAAGCTGCACGAGGCGGTGCATGCGGTTCACGTCGCCCGTACTCTCTTTCACCATCGACACGTTCGGAATCTCCAGCAGCCGCGCGATCACCTCGGGGCTCAGATCGAGCCCCCCCGTGGCCGGGTTGTTGTAGATGGCGATCGGAAGGGAGACCGCCGCCGCGACACGATCGATGTGCCGCACGATCTCCTCTTCGGTCAGCTTCCAGTAGCTCATGGGCAAGACCATGATCGCCGTCGAACCGGCCCGCTCCGCGAAGCGCGCGTGATGGATCGTCCGCTCCGTGGTCAAGCTGGAGACCCCGACCAGCGTCGGCAACCGCCCGGCCACCTGCTGCACCGTCGCCTCGGTCACGGCCTCGCGCTCCTCGTCGCTGAGGTACGGCAGCACCCCCGTGCTCCCGAGTGGCGCGATCCCGTGGACGCCAGCCTTCACCATTCGCTCCACCAGCTGACGCAGCAGCGTGAGGTCCACACGGCCGTCTTCCTGGAAGGGGGTGATCGGATACGCGACGATGCCTCGGAGAGGCGCATTCTTCGGGACGCTCATTGCGCACCTCCGCCTGCGAAGCGCACCGAGGACGACGCGCCCTCGCTCGACCCATGCCTGTCCGGCGAGACCGGCGACGCGCCCGAGGCCTGCACTGCGCCCGAGGCCTGCACTGCGCCCTCTTCAGCCGGCTCGTGGGGAGCATCTCCGAGCTGGTCCCCTCGATCCGGCACCTCTTCACGGAGCGCGATCCCACCCAGGTTCTGGAGCATCGGCGCGTTCTCGCAGGCCAGGTAGCGCGCCACCGTCGTCCCCGTGTTCACGTGGTTGTGCCACGCCCACACCGGCACGTAGACCGCATCGCCCTGCTTCCAGGAGACGCGCCTCCCGCCGATGTACGAGTACCCCTCGCCCTCCAGGATGTAGACGAGCGTCTCGTACGTGTGCCTGTGCCGGTTCGACGACTGCCCCGGATCGAGCCAGCCGATGGTCATGCTGATGGCGTGGCTCGGAAGATCCACGAAGAACACGGGGTGCTTCCGTGCCCGCGAGTACTCGTCCTTGGGGCCCTCCTGCTCGACCTGGGGATGAGCGAGCCGCTCCGGCATCACCACCTGAGGCCGCGGCGGTGTCCTGTGGAAGTCGGCCGAGCTGTACTTGCGATCGCCTGAGGAACTCATCGCTGTCCTTCCCGTCGTCGTGGGCCGACGACTCCATCGGTCGTGGGACCGACGATCCATGCTCCTTTCGTAATTGCGAAGTGGTCCCCCTGGAGGCTCCAGTTCGTAGATGGTAAGGGGTCCAGCCATGCGGCGTCCCTGGCGCGTCGACCTCGTGCTCGACAGCGACTCTCGCGTACCCCTGTACCAGCAGCTCGTGCAGGGCATCGTCCGCGACATCCGACGTGGCCGGCTCGTCGCTGGCGATCCGTTGCCGGGGTCGCGCACCATCGCCACCTCCCTCGGCGTCACCCGCAAGGTGATCGTCACCGCCATCGACGAGCTGGTCGCGCAGGGCTGGCTGGTCACCGATCCTGCGCGCGGCACCTTCGTCTCGACGGCCCTCCCCGAGCACGCCGTCGCGGATGCTCGTCCTCGGAGCAAGTCCCTCTCGACGAGCACGGCACGGCCCGAGCCACCCCGGATCCACCTCGGCGATGGGTTTCCAGACGCCCGCCTGGCTCCCCTCGCACCGCTCGCACGCGCCATGCGCCGCGCTCTCCTCGCGCTCGGCCGGAGCGGCCAGGGGTACGGCGATCCTCGGGGCGATGGCTCTCTCCGGGAGGTCCTCGCCTCCTTCCTCAACCAGGCCCGCGGTCTCTCGGTGACGCCCGAGCAGGTCTTGATCACCCGCGGGAGCCAGATGGCGCTCACGATGGCGGCGCTCACGCTCCTGCGCTCGGGCGATGCCGTCGCCGTCGAGAGCCCAGGGTACACCCCGGCATGGGACGCCTTTCGCTTCGCTGACGCCGACATCGTCCCCGTCCCCGTCGATGAAGAAGGCCTCGTCATCCCTGCACTGGATGCAGTGCTCGCGCGTCGCCAGATCCGCGCCGTCTACGTCACGCCGCACCACCAGTACCCCACCACCGTCTCGCTCTCCGCAGCGCGACGGCTCGCCCTGCTGGAGCGCGCAGCCACCCACCGCTTCACCGTGATCGAGGACGATTACGACCACGAGTACCACTTCGAAGCGCGCCCGCTGCTCCCGCTCGCGAGCACCGATGGCCTCGCGCGCGTCGTGTACGTCGGCTCCCTTTCCAAGCTCCTCGCGCCTGCGCTCCGCGTCGGTTACCTGGTCGCGCCCTCACGGCAGATCGAGAACGCCGCCCGACGACGCGCCGTCATCGATCGTCAAGGCGACATCGTCCTGGAGCGCGCCGTGGCCGAACTGCTCCAGGACGGCGAGCTCCAGCGCCACGCCCGGAAAGCGCGCGCCATCTACCGCCAGCGTCGCGACGCCATGATCGCTCGCTTTCACGCCGACCCACGCCTCGCTGACGTGATCACCGTCCACTCTCCGCCAGGTGGCCTCGCGCTGTGGCTCCGCATTGCCGAGGGAATCGATCTGGAAGCGTGGCGCCAGGCCGCCTCGGATCGCGGGCTCCTCTTCACGCCAGGCCGCCATCACACCCTCGGCCCCCACCTCCAGGCCTTCCGCGCAGGCTTTGCTGCCCTCGACGAGCAGGAGCAGGCGACCGCGCTCCGGCTGCTCGCGCTCTCTCTGCCGCCACGGACCCGCTAGTTCGAGGAAGTCCTCGCTCGAACCGCGCGTCCGTCGACCCGGTACAAATGGCGCCTCCCTCGTGGGCATCGAACGCGATGCCACGCCCGGCGAACGCACCACCTCGACCGCAACCCCCCGCCGTTTCGCCTCGGCCAGAGCACCTGCACACCTGTAAAGCCGCATCAGGCCTCTCCCTGAGCCGCACACAACGCGCGACCTGCGACCGGGGCGTGCATCGGAACGTGTGGAGCGAACCATCGGCATGGGGCGGTCACACGTGCGTGGCCCATTTCGTGATGGGCACGACGAGACTCACCAGCGATCGCCGTGGTCCAAGCCGGTTCTTCATCAACTCGGGGGATCTAATCAGATGTATCAGCGGCTCATCTTCTCGCTTTCGACGGGACTCGTCGCGCTCGCGTGCGGGTGCAGCAGCAGCGGAGACGGAGACGGAACCGGCGGTGCGGGCGGCACTTCGGGTGGCACGGGCGCGAACGGCGGCGGCACGGGCACCACGGGCACCATGGGCACGGGCGCGAACGGCGGCGGAACGAGCGACGTGTGCGCCATCGCCAAGCACGGCGCTCCCATCAGCACCGCCAAGGGCACCGCTCCCTCGATCGTCGCGATGGCTGACGGTTACGCCGTCGCCTGGGCCGACACGAGCAGTGCAGACGGCGACATCCTCCTTGCACTCGTCGGCGCAGACGGCAGCGTCCACAAGCGCGTCCCCATCGCCACCGGGCCCGAAGTCTCCTCTCACGTCAGCATCGCCCACGTCGGAGAGGACCTCCTCGTCGTCTGGCAGGACGACGAGGGCACGGGTAGCGTCGTACGCGCCCAGCGTCTCGAGCCGGATGGCTCGCTCTCCGGTGGCGTGGTCGACCTCGCCCAGAGCGCCGTCCAGGAGTCGTGGCCCGTCGCTGGAGGCACCAGCAACGGTGCCGCCGTCGTGTGGATGGACCAGGGCGGCGGACGCCTCGGCCTCACCAACGCAGCGGGCGCCGTGAGCAGCACGGTACCAGTGAATGGCGCTCGCTTCCCTGGCCTCTCCACCGAGGGTGAGCAGATCGGGATCGCCTGGAGCGAAACCACGACCCTCGGCTTCGGCCGCCCCGACGGCAGCGGCGTCATGACGCCCCTCCATCACGATGGCGTCGCCGCCATGATCACCCGCGTCGCCCTCGGCGATGGCGCAGGCTACGTGTTCTGGGAAGACGGCCGCGCTGGCGAGGGCTCCGAGCAGATCTACGCGCTCCGCGTCGCGCCCGACGGTGCCGTCGGCAGCGAGATGATCGTCCCCTCCGCCGGGGGCAGCGCGAACTGGCCAGCGCCCGTCTGGACGGGGACTCACGTCGCCGTCGCGTACTATCAGTTCCGCGAAGGCCCGCCGTCGGTCTTCCTCGAGCTGCTCACGCCCGACATGAAACCTGCGGGCGTCGACATGGAAGTCAGCGGCGACGCGGCTGCCCGCTTCCCTGCCCTTGCCTGGCACCCTGTCCACAAGGAGCTCGCCGTCACTTACGCCGAGCGCGACGGAAACATCTACCTCACCACCGTCTCCTGCCCCTGAGCGCACGCCAGCAGAGGCGGCCCGGCCCGGCGCATGCAGTCTGGCCGGCGTGGTCCTCTTCTCCTGCGCACTGGCGTTCCTCTTCTGCACAGCGATCCTGTGCAGCTACCGGATTCGACTGGCTCTCGCCGGCCGTCCCGACATGCCGCGCCTGGGGGCCTCCCCGGGCAGCGCCCTCCTTCCAGGCTGGATCGTCGAGGCCTTCTACTGGTCCTTTCACGCCCCGGCCCGCGCGCTCGTCCGGCTCCGCGTCGACCCAGACGCCCTCACCTACCTCTCGCTCGTCTTCTCGATCGCCAGCGCGCCCCTCCTCGCGCTGGGCCACTTCGAGCTCGCGGCTGCCATCCTCATCGCTGGCGCCGTGCTCGACGCGCTCGACGGGATGGTCGCGCGCGCCCGAGCCTGCGCGTCTCCAGCAGGCGCCGTCCTGGACTCGTGCGTCGATCGCGTCTCCGACGCGGCGCCCCTCGCGGGCCTCGCGCTCTACTACCGGGAAACCCTCCCGGCGCTCACCATCACCCTCATCGCCATCGTCGCCTCGTCGCTCGTCAGTTACGCCCGCGCCAAGGCCGACATCTACCGCCTCACGCTCCCCAACGGCCTGATGCGCCGCCACGAGCGCCTCGTCTACCTCATCGCCGCGCTCATCGTCGGCCCCCTCTGGCCCACCCTCGCCATCACCGGCCCACTTCCGTACCCCGTCATCCTCGGCGTCGTGGCGCTCATCGGCGGCGTCAGCCTCATCGCCGGCTCCACCCTCGTCCACCGCACCCGCGTGGCCCTCGCGCCCCTCGCTCGCGGGGCCGCCGTGACGCCCGGCATCCCTGGCCCGAGCCCCGACCCGCAGCCCCTACCCGGCCCGGATCCCGTCCCCGTCCCCGATCCCAGCCCGATCCCCAACCCCGCCCCCGAGCCCGATCCCGCGCCGATCCCCAGCTCGATCCCCACGCACACCGCGACGCTCCTCCCGAGCCCCCCGGTCCCGGGTCTCCCGTCGCTCAGTGCGCGCCTTCCGAACGCACTCCGCCTCGACGTCGCGCCTCCCTCCTCGAAGACGGCGCCCCGCCTCGTACCACCACCCTCGTCGCGGTCCGCGCGCGCCACGCGCCTCGCCACCCGGCGGCTCCCCCTCTCCCCTCAGCCTTGCGCCACCACCACGCACCTCAACGCGAACCGCGTGCGCGGCCGCATCCAGACCACCACCTGAACGCTCTCCGGGCATGATCCAGCATGCCCGCAGCCTCTGGGGTGCCCTCTGGTGGCTGCCCCCGCTCCCGTGGCTCGGGTACACCCTCGCCCTCACCGCAGCAGGCCTCGTCCGCTGGGACCACCTCGTCATCACCGCGCTCGTCGTCGCTGCCGCGTACGCCAGCCACAGCACGCGCCGCTTCTTCCTGCACGCGCTCCCCCTGCTGCTCCTCGTGCTCGTCTTCGACTCGATGCGCTACTGGATCCACCTCGGCGTCGACGGAAGCAGCATCCTCACCTGCTCCCTGCGCGACCTCGAGCGCACCCTCTTCGGCGTCCGCGTCCACGGCGAACGGCTCACCCCCAACCAGCTCCTCGCGCGCCTCCAGACCCCGCTGCTCGACGTCCTCTGCGCCGTCCCTTACGGCCTCTACCTCTTCGTCCTCTGCGGGCACTTCCTCTACCTCTACTTCGCGGACTGCAACGCGGCGCGCAGGCTCGCCTGGATCGCCTTCGGCACCCACCTCCTCGGGTTCGTCACCTACCGCCTCCTCCCTGCGGCTCCCCCCTGGTACGTCGACGCGCACGGCTGCGCCGCCGATCTCGCCGCCACGAACAGCCCCGCCGGCCTCACCCGCGTCGACGCCTTGCTCGGTGTCGCCTATTTCCGGGACCTCTACAGCCGCGGCGCCACCGTCTTCGGCGCCCTGCCGTCCCTGCATGCCGCCTACCCGTTGATGGGCCTGTTCGCGACCTACCACCGCGCGAGCCTCCCCTCACGCGCACTCCAGATCGCCTACGCCGCGCTCATGGCGTTCGCCGCGATCTACCTCGATCACCACTGGCTTCTCGACGTGCTGCTCGGCGTCCTCTACGTCGCCCTCACCGCCTTCGTGGTGACGCACCTCCTGCGCGAGACCGAGACCACCCATGTCGGCTGCAATACGTCCCCCGATGCGAGGCCAGCGCACGAGCTCGCGCGAGCCTCCTCGCCCTGACGTCCTGAAGGCCTGCTCCCCGAGGAACGACGGCTCCGCCCGATCTCTCGCCGCAGGCTCGACGACAGCTCTGCTCGACGGCTCTGCGCGATCTCGTCGCGCGTTGGGCCGACACCGCGCAGGACCGTCGCGTTATGCTGCGCTCTCGCGCGGCTCTCCACGTACCTCCACGAAGGCTCCGCCATGACCCTGCTGCTCGTCCCGCACCAGGTCACCCCCTACACCGCCACGCTCTGGATCGGCGCCGTCGACGAGCCTGTGCTCCCCACGCACGTCACGTACCGCGCGGCCCTCGGCTCGCGAGCGGCCTCGCTCACCACCGCTGGCGCCAGCGCGGGTGCACACTCCCTCGACGGCCCCTGGCGCAGCTTCAGCGTCCCCTCGAACGGCCCCACCCTCCACTACCAGCGCATCACCCTCCGCGGCCTCGAACCCGACACAAACTACCGACTGAAGCTCCGCACCCGCCGCGACCAGGATCCTCTCCGCGCCCTCGACCTCGGCCCCACCTCGCAGAGCGAGCCAGCCCCCCGCTCTGCGCGCACGCTCGACTCCCCCCCCAGCGCGGACGACACCACCACCGCCCGGGTCCGCACCCTCCCGCTCCGCCTCCCACGCCGCGACCAGGAGCCCTTCACCGTCCTGCTCGGCTCCTGCTTCTGCCACTACAGCCAGGCCCCTGGCCTCCTCGAAGCTGCCGTCGCGCGCATGCCCGTCGCGCTCCGCCCCAATCTCAAGGTCCTCTGCGGAGACCAGGTGTACCTCGACGCCCCCGCGTCCCGCTTCCTGCGCGCCACCCCCTTCTCCGACGAGGCCCTCTGCGCCAGCTTCTTCGACGCCTACCTCAAGACCTGGACCCACCCCGGCTTCTCTGCGCTCCTCCGCATGGGCGCGAACTACTTCACGCCCGACGACCACGAGCTGTGGAACAACGCCCCGAGCGCTGCGGCCTACGTCACCAACACCTGGACCCAGACCGGCCGTGACGGCTGGGATCGCAGAGCCCGCGAGCTGTTCCGCGCCTTCCAGGCCGCGTATTCCCCCGGGCCGGCATCGGCCCACGAAGCGGCGCGCGCTCCATCACCGCACGACGCCTCCTCCTCCGCGCCCTCCCTCGACCCGCTCTCTCCCTTCACAGCGCACACGGATGCCATCGCGGCCTTCCAGGCATCACCGACCCCCGCGGCCCATCCCCTCTTCTCCCTCGATGCCGCTTCCGGCCTCGATGCCGCTTCCGGCCTCGATGCCACTTCCGGCCTGCCGAGCCTTCGCGTCCCAGGCGCGAGAGCCTCGACCGCCGACAGCGACCCGAACACCGACGGGCATCCCCTCCCGCTCCAGATCTTCCACGTCGACCCCCTCTCTTTCGCCATCGTCGACACCCGCATGTACCGCGCCCCGGACCGGAGCCGCTTCGTCCATGCCGAGGTCATGGATGCCTTGCGGGACTGGGTGCGCGGCCTCGACGGCCCTGGCGTCCTCGTCCTCGGACAGCCCATCCTCGCCCAGCGCGCTGGCATCAAGGGCCACCTCATCGACTGGAACCTCACCGACTACGCCCAGATGCAGGACCTCGTGCGCGCCCTCTCCGGCACGCGCCACAGCATCGTCCTCCTCACCGGCGACGTACATTTCTCGCGCGTCGCCACCGTCCACCTCGCCAGCGGCCACGAACTCATCGAGGTCATCGCCTCCCCCATGTCCCTCGTCGCCGCCACCTCCCAGGGCGCCTCCAGCTTCCTGCGCCCCGAGACCGCGCGCCCCCCGAAGCACTTCCCCGTCCACCGCGTCCCTGGCGTCCCCAAAGGCTCCGTCAGCGTCAGCCCGAGCTTCGGCCCCCCGGGCGATCACTTCAAGACGCTCGACTTCATCGCCACCGGCGACTCCGTCGAGATGACCGTGCGCTACTGGCCCGTCGATCACCCCGACCGCAGCCAACCTCGCGCCCTCCGCCCTCGACCGCTCCGGTGAAAGCGCGCTCGAATGCCTCCCTCTCCCCCTCCGCCCACGCTCACGCCGTCGCAACCGACCTCGACGCCGCCCGTCCACGTCCCTGAGGAGACCGCATGATCCCCGTCCGCAACTCCCCCGAGACCCGCGTCAACCGGCGCGTCCGCGAGCTCCCTCCGGCGCCTGGCGAGGACAACATCGCCTGGCTGCGCCGCTCGGGCTTCACCTCCGGCATCGTCCTCCTCGGCGGCTGCGACCTCGTCCACTTCCGCCTCCGCGTGGCCCAGTCGCACGCCCGCCAGGACCTCGTCCCCAGCTACTGGTCCCTCGTCGGCATCCTCCGCCGAAAGGGAGACGACTTCAGCATCCTGTCCGCACCGCTCGATCACCCCGACGCCTCGCTCGTCCCCCGCAACAACGGCGTCCTGGAAGAGCCCCTCGCCCGCTACGCCAACCCAGAGCGCTACCCCAACATCGCCGCCTTCACCTTCCCCGTCCGGAGCAGCGAGATCCGCCGCGGCATCGAGCGCGTCCGCGGCCAGCGCAGCGCCACCGACCTGCCCGACCTCATCGTCCAGTGGCTCGCCTTCGTCTGGGGCGCGGGCCGCACACCGAACCCCTTGCTCGATCAGCACGGCATCCCGTGCGCCGCCTTCGTCACCGCCGCGTACGGCATCGCCGGCCTCGACCTGACCCCGGGCCTCGCCTCCACCGCGAACTGCCCCGAAGCCATCTGGCAATCCGCCCGGTGGTGGCACCCGTTCTACGCCGCACACCTCCCCCTCGGCGACGACATGGACGCCCACGGAGGCGACGCCCTCGAAGGCGACCTCGGTGCCGACGATCCCGCCCCCCTCGCGGGCGACGGCCCCCCCGCGAACGGCAGCCTCGCAGACAGCGCCCCGGCGGATGACAGCCCCGCCGAAGGGGACGGCCCCCTCGACGCCGACACCCAGGCCCCCCGGGGCGCCTACGGCCTCCGCCAGCGCGCCGCAGCGGTCACCTGGGGCATCGACACCTGACGGCACGCCACCACCGACATCGCGCCTCGACCGACGCCGCTTGACGCTTCCCCGGCGCGCGCTCGAAGCTCTGCCCGTGCCCCGCTTCTTCAACACCGCCGGCCCCAACGATCCCGCCGACCACTTCACCCTGCCGGCGCGCACGCGCCTGCCCACCCTCCGGCGGCTCATCGACCAGAAGCGCTACATCGTCTTCCGTGCCCCGCGCGAGGCCGGCAAGACCACCGCCCTCCTCGCCCTCGCCCGCGAGCTCACCGCCGAAGGCCACCACCTCGCCCTCCTCCTCCCCCTCGAACAAGGCCACCCCTTCCCGCACGACCCCGGCACCGCCGAGCTGGCCATCCTCGCCTCCTGGCGCCGCACCGCCGCCGCCTGGCTCCCGCCCGACCTCCAGCCGCCCCCCTGGCCCGACGCCCCCCCTGGCGAGCGCCTCGCAGCCGCCCTGAGCGCCTGGGCCGAAGCCTCGTCACGCCCCCTCGTCCTGTTCCTCGACGAGCTCGACGCCCTCCACGACAGCACCCGCCTGTCCATCCTGCGCCAGATCCGCGCCGGCTACCCCACGCGCCCCGCCCACTTCCCGCACGCCCTCGTCCTCGTCGGCCTGCGGGACGTCCGCGAGGTCGGCGCACCGCAGCTCCCCGCCCCGAGCGAAGCCCCCGCGAGCACGCGCACCCCGCAAGCGCATGGCAGCGCAGGCCTCCTCCAGCCCGGCAACGCCGGGTACTACCCCGCAGCCAGTGCGGCCTTCCATCCGTCGACCAGCGCGGTCGCGCCGTCGCCGGGTGCCACGAACGGCCACGCCCTCGGCAGCCCCCTCCACCTCGAGACCGAGTCCATCTCCCTGCGCAACTTCACCCGCGCCGAGGTCGCCGAGCTGTTCGGTCAGCACACCGCCGAGACCGGCCAGGTCTTCCTGCCCGACGCGACCGACCGCGCCTTCTTCCTGACCCAGGGCCAACCCTGGCTGGTCAACGCCCTCGCGCGCTTGATCACCGAGGACCTGGTCCCCGACCCCGCCGAGCCGATCACCACCGCCCACGTCGACGAGGCGAAGGAGCAGCTCCTCCGCCGCCGCGACCCGCACCTCGACCACCGGATGGCGCACCTCCACGAGCCGCGCGTGCGCGCCATCCTGGAGCCGATGCTCGCCGGCGGGATGCTCGGCACCGTGAGCGAAGACGACGTGCGCTACGCGCTGGATCTGGGCCTCACGCGCATGGACCCTGCCGGGGGTCTGGAGGTGACCAGCCCCATCGACCGCGAGGCCCTGGTCCGGGCGCTGACGTACACGCGGCGGGCGTCGCTGCCGCACTTGCCGGCCACGTGGCGCACGGCGGAGGGGCGGCTGGACAAGGAGGCGCTGCTCCGGGCGCTGCTGGACTTCTGGCGGCACCACGGGGAGCCGCTGCGCGCGGCGGCGCCCTACCCGGAGGTCGCGCCGCACCTGGTGCTGATGGCGTTCCTGCACCGGGTGGTCGAGGGAAGGTCGATCGAGCGTGAGTACGCGCTGGGTCGCGGGCGGATGGACCTGTGCGTGCGGGATGGGGGAGAGACGGTGGCGATCACCATCAAGGTGTGGCGGCCGGAGCAGAAGGCGGATCCGCTGCCGGAGGGGCTGCACCAGCTCGATGCGTACCTGGCGGGGCTGGGGCTGGATACGGGGTGGCTGGTGCTGTTCGACCGGAGGCCGTCAGCGCCACCGCTGGCAGAGCGGCTGGGGGCGGCGCCGATAACGAGCCCGGGGGGGCGGAGGATCACGCTGATAAGAGCTTGAAGGTGGGAGGAAAGGGCAGAGAAATATAAGGGGATGAGGCGGGGTGGGGCCTATCAGAGGTCGGAGTAGAGCTTCACGGTAGGGAGGTTGTCGCCCATGTGGCTAGCGGATGTGCCGCGAGCGTCGGTGTCGCCAAGCCCCAGCTGGTCATGGTCGTTGGAGCCCCAGCACTTGACCGTCCCGTCGTTCAGCGACGCGCAGGTGTGTGAACCACCGGCCATGAGCGCCACGGCGGTCTTGCCTGTTCCAAGATTCACCGCAGGCAAGCTATCGCCCATCTCTCCTGGCCTATCCCCGCGCCACTCCATGTCGCCAAGCCCTAGCTGGCCATAGTCATTGTAACCCCAGCATTTCACCCGGCCATCGTGCAGCAGCACGCATGCTCGTAACCAAGCGAAAGCTAGCGCTCCAGCGGGCAGGGGTTGCCATCGTCTGGCACGTCGCCGGTCTGCGGAATGGTCTTGGTGTGTCCAGCACCGTCACAGACCAGCTTGGCGCAATCACCCTCGATCTGCCATGGCAGGGGCGTCCCCGCAGGGGCTCCCTCACAATACAAGGCGTACTGCTCTTCATCCAGCAATCCCTCCTCGATGCCCGCGAGCAGATTGCAACCTTCCAAAGTGGCAATCATCCCGGCGATTCCAGCAACACACAAGCTCGAGCGAGAATGCATTTCACCATCTCCCTTGCACCACGGCGAATACAACACGGCGCGGCTCCGGAGTCGCAGGACGCTCGCGGCCCATGTCCCTCGCAACGTTCGACACGACGCACGTTCCAGCACGCACCGCAGAGGACGCTTCCAACCCGTAGGACCTACGACCGGAGGCTACGCCTGCTTCCCAGAAGCGATGATTCGCCCAGGATCCATGGCCGATACCGCCATATGGACACCCAGTGCACGGCCCACCGCCCGAGCAGAACGCTTGCATCACCACCTCCCCTGCAGCAGCACCCCTCCCGGCACCACCGCCACCCGCGCGCGCCCCAGCTCCCCGGCCCCCTTGTCCTTCCCCCTCGCTGGCGCCGTGAACCACAGCACCGCCCCGCCGGCCAGCAGTGCGCCTCCCGCGATCATCGCGACCGTCGACCCGTTCCCCAGCGCCAGCGCCTGCTCCCGCAGCGCGAAGCCCTCCTGATTGCATAGATTCTCCGCATTGCAATGCCCCTCATTGCTCTGCCCGTTGCGCGCAATCGCCAGCCCCCCGAGCGTCGCCCCCACCCCCACACCGATCACCCCCACCCCCAGCGCCACCAGCGCCGCAGGCCGCTGCCAGGCCCTCTCCGAAGGCGCCTCCTCCGGCCCTCGTCGCCCCTCGACCGCAGCCGGCGCCACCGTCTCCACCACGAGCGGCTTCACCTCCACAATCACCGGCGCCCCCTCCCCGCGCACCTCCACCGCCTCTTCCCACGCTCGCCGACCGGGCGCCGTGGCCACCAGCCGATGCGCTCCGGCATCCACTGGCAACGCTGACTCCCACTGCTCCTCTCCAAGCGTCACCCCGTCCCACGCGATCACCAGCCCCGCGATTGCCCGCACCTCTGCCGGCACCGCGACCGTCAGCATCGCCAGACGCGGCTTCAACACCGCCGCCGCCGCCACCGCCTCCCGCAACCGCTCCGCTTGCCCCGTACGCCCCGCCAGCGTCTCCACCAGGCTGTACTGGGCCCACGCGCTCGCAAGCCGCCCTGTCTTCTCGTAGCACTCCGCGAGCGTCAGCTTCGCCCCCAGCCCCTCGGGGATCAGGCGCGTCACCTCTTCCAGCTTCGGGCACGCCGGCGCGAACTGCCCCGCGTCCATCTCGGACACCGCTTGATCGTAGAGCGACTGCGCGCTCGCCACGGTCTGCGCATCCACGGTTTGCGCGCGCGCTGGTGGGCTCACGAGCAGACCGAAGGACAGCGCGAGGGTCAGGACACCACAGGTACGGCAGCGCTTCAGTGACATGATCCGGCCTTCTTTCTCCGAGCAGAGAACGCACGCCCAGCGCTGTTCCCTCAGAAGATCCCTCGCCTCGGGGCAGCCGTCGGTGTCGGTGTCGGCGCTGGCGTCGGTGCGGGCGCACGCCGCGGCGTCGAAGGAGATGCCGACGCTGCAGTCTTCGTCGACGCGCTCGGCGCACTCGGCGCGCTCCCCGACGTCCCACCCGACACCGAGCCCTCCTGCGCCTTCACGGCGCCTGCCTGCTGGCCTGATTCCGCCTTCGGCTGCACGCTGGACGCGCTGGACGCCAGCGGCGACGCGCTGCTGGCCGCGGTAACGACCGGGGTGACCTGGGGCTCCGACGGCTCCCTTTCGACCAGCGCCAGCGCATCCGCGGACGCTGCGATGTCTCCCACGGGCACGGCGAGGTCGCCCTCTGCGCCTCTGCTGGTGGGCGGCGAACTGGACGGCAGCGGAGACGGCTCCGCGGCGGAAGACACAAGGTCGACTTCCGAACCGCGCAGCGAAAGCCACACCCCACCCACGCCCAGCGCGATCAGGCCCGTCACCACGCCGAGGCCCACCGCGAGCTTGACGGCCCCGCTCCCCGCTCCATGCGATGGCGCCGAAGGTCCCCAGCTCTCCCCGCTCGTACCCGGCAGCGAGCCGACCGCAGGCCTTCCAGACGGCATCTGGAACGTGCCGGAAGGCGTCTGCCCCAGTCCCGGCGTCTGCCCCAGCCCTGCCGGCGTCTGCCCCAGTCCCGGCGTCTGCCCCAGCCCTGCCGGCGTCTGCCCGAAGGCCGTCGGCGTCCTCCCCAGCCCCGCTGGCGTCTGCCCCAGCCCCGCCGACGCTTGCCCCGCCCCGACCGCAATCCCTGGCAGTGACGGGTGACTCGCCCCCGAGCTCCGCTCCCACGGCACCACGCCCCCCAGCACCGCCCGCAGCGCCTCCACCAGCTCCCCCACCGACTGGAACCGCTGCTCCGGCTTCTTCTGCAGGCACCGCTGCACCACCGCGTCCAGCGCCACCGGCAGCCCGGGCCGACGCTGACTCGGCAGCACCGGCTCCTCCTGGAGCACCCGAGCCACCACCTCGGTCAACGTCTCCGAGAAGAACGGCACCTCCCCCGTCAGAAGCTCGTACAGCACCACCCCCAGCGCCCAGACATCGCTCCGCACATCCGCGTGCCGCGCCCGGAACATCTGCTCTGGCGACATGTACAGCGGCGACCCCATCATCGCCCCCGTCTTCGTCAGCTCCACCTTGTCCGGTGTGACCTGCTTCGAGATCCCGAAGTCCAGCACCTTCACGCACGGCGTCCCGTTCGGACGCCGGATCAGAAACAGATTCGCCGGCTTCAGATCCCGGTGGATGATCCCCAGCGCGTGCGCCTCCCCGATCGCATCGCAGGCCTGCACCACATACGCGATCGCCTCCTCGGCCGGCAGCGGCCCCCGCGAGCGCACCACCTGCTTCAGATCGCTCCCCTCCAGGTGCTCCATCAGCATGTACGGCGCGCCCGTCTCGAGCCGCCCCACATCGTGCACCCGCGCCACGTGCTCGCCCTTGAGCCGCGCCGACGCCCGCGCCTCGCGCAGGAACCGCCCCACCGCCTCCTCGTCGCGCAATGCCTCGGGCAGCAGGAACTTCACCGCGAACAGCTCCCCGAGATCCTGGTGCCGCACGGCGACCACCACGCCCATGCCGCCCTGACCGAGCACACGCTCGACCTTATATTTACCGAGGAGAACATCACCAGGTTGAACGGGCGCTGCCATGGAATGAGGGGCAAGGGTGCTGTAGCGGGCAGCCGCGGAGTTAACCGGCGGCCATCCAGGGCCCTTCGGTCGACCGTAAGTGCCAAGACGACGCCAGGCCAACTAAAGCCCGAACGAGGCCACGCAACACCAACAGCCCATAGCATTCGCCTGCAGCGCGAGAATGCTCGACCACGCCCATGGACGGGACCTCACCTCGACGCCCACACCCAGCAAGACGCTCGAGACCAGCGTCACCTTCATCAACCCGCCAGAAGGCCCCCGCACGCCTCGCAGATACCTTGCGACCCCAACCGAACTCTGAAACTCTTTCTACCAAGCACCCATGGGGCACCCTCGCATCGAGAACGGCACCCCCTTCGCCTTAGATCTCCTCTTCCTCCTCGACGAAGAAGGCCGCTCCCTCCTCGTCCCCCTCGTCCAGGCCACCTACGCCATCGTCCCTGGACGCGGCCTCGTCCTCGCCGACGAACAGCTCCCTCCGAGCCTCACCGGCGAGACCTGGGGCGAGGACCCGGCCGTCTCCAGCTACCGCATCGAACCGGCCTTCGCCTTCACCAAGCCTGCCACCGACGTCGTCCTCGTCGGCCACGCCCACGCCCGTCGCACCGCCGAATCCCAGGTCGTCTTCAAGGTCGGCCCCGTGGGCAAGACCCTCCGCGTCCACGGCGACCGCTTCTGGGTCCGCAGCGCGGGCACCATCGCCCCCACCCGCCCCCTCCCGTTCGAGCGCATCCCCCTCGCCTACGAACGCGCCTTCGGCGGCTGGGACCGCAGCCATCCCGATCCGAGCAAGCACACCTTCGACCCCCGCAACCCCGTCGGCACCGGCTTCCGCAGCGCCGAGACCCGCTTCGAGGAAGGCATCGCCTTACCCAACCTCGAAGACCCGAACGACCCCGTGAAGCACTGGGGCCAGGTCGTCGCTCCGGCGGGCGTCGGCTTCCTTTCGCCCCACTGGCAACCCCGCGCCGCGCTCGCGGGCACCTACGACGAAGCCTGGCAGAAGGAGCGCATGCCCCTCCTCGCCCGCGACTTCGATCGCCGCTACTTCAACGCCGCCTCCCCTGGCCTCGTCGCGCCGGGCTACCTCCGCGGCGACGAACCCGTGCTGGTCGAGGGCGCCTCTCCTGCGGGACGCCTCTCGTTCCGCCTCCCGGGCGGCAAGCCCCCGAGGTGCCGTGCTGCCCTGACCCACCGCGGAGACGAAGAGATCCCCCTCCACCTCGACACCCTCATCATCGACACCGACCACGACCGCGTGCTGATGCAGTACCGCGGAGCCACGACACTCCGCGACGGACCGCACGACGTCGACGCCGTTGTGCTCACCGCCGTGCAGACGGCGCCTGGCCGAGCGGTCGTCCCGCGACCCGTGGAGGAATGGGCTTGATGAGCAGGGAGCAGACGTCCCTCACGCTCGCCGCGCGACGGAGGCCTTCCCGCGCGACGGAGAACTTCCCGCGCAAACGACGCGGAACCCCTGCCGGCGGTGAGTCACGAGCCTTCACCGTGAGCAACGAGCATGCATTGCACCGGGAGAGCCAGCCATGGGTGTGACGGTCGGCGTGAATGGGATGTCGGTGGTTCACAAGGACAGCAGCGGCGTCTCGCCTTGCTTCCCCGACGTCTGCAAGACCCCTTCCCCGGCTGGCCCCATTCCCCTCCCGTATCCCAACGTCGCTCGGTCCAGCGACACGGCGAAGGGGACCAAGAAGGTCAAGTGCGACGGCAACCCCACCTGCATCGCCAGCTCCAACTTCAGCACGAGCATGGGGGACGAAGCGGGCACTGCCGGCGGCGGCGTCGTCTCGAACAAGACCAAGGGCAAGGCCGAGTTCGTCAACTACTCCTTCGACGTCAAATTCGAGGGCAAGGGCGTGGCGCGGGCGTTCGACATGATGCTCCACAACGACAAGAACACGCCTCCCACCCCGGTCATCCAGAAGCCCATGATCGCCCTGCACAAGGTCGACGACATCAAGTCGGAGTGCCCCTGCTGCGAGGAGGCCTTGTGAGCGGTCGAGCGCAGGACACCGCAGCCTTCGCCGCACCACGGCGCGCACGCTGAGCCGAGGCTTCGCTGGCATGAGCTCCACGCCCCCCCACCTTCCTCCCTGCGGCGTCACGGCCATCGGCATGGTCAGCTCGCTGGGACGGGACGCCCTCTCCTCGTGTGCAGCGAGCAGGGCGGGCCTCAGCATCCCTTCCGAGCTGAAGGTCGTGGACGTCAAGACCCAGGCCCTCGTCGGCGAGGAGAAGTACGACGGGCCGCCTTCCCTGCTCGGACACATCGTGCGCGGTCAGGCCGAAGGCTTCGCGGGCCCAGGCAAAGCGCTGGTCCTCGGCACGCTCGCGCTGCGGGATCTGATGAACCGCCGTCGCCTCTCTCTCCAGGAGCAGCGCCACACCGGTCTCGTGGTGAACCTCTCGGACTGGGCGATGCAGGATGCCCTCGCCGTCCACCCGCCTCATCTCTCGACCGATCCCTTGCCCTCCGCGGCATGGCGAAAGCAGACCGCCACCTTCGCCCAGCGCCTCGCCACGAAGTCCGAACTCGACCTCGCCCCCACCTGCCAGGTGACCTTGCACGGCGGCAGCGCCGGCATGGCGCTCGCCGTACGGGAAGCGATGACCCTCCTCCATGCCGGGAAGGTCGAGCGCTGCATCGTGGGAGGCATCGACTCCCGCGTGGAACCCTCGTTCCTGAAGGCCGCTGCGGTGCTGAACCGGCTGCGCACCACGGACAACCCCGTCGGCCTGACCCCTGGCGAAGGCGCCGCGTTCCTGTTGCTCGAGCCGCTCTCGAAGGCGGGCCGACTCGGCGCCCGTGCCCAGGTCGACGCCGTGGCTTCCGCGCTCGAACCGGCCAGCTCCTTCGCCGACATCCCCCCGACGGGCGCCTCGCTGGCGCAGGCGATCCTGGGGGTCCTGCGGAAGGAGCCCCCACGCGGAGCCTTCTGGTTCGTCGGCGATCTGAACGGCACGGAACGCAGAGCTGCGGAATGGGGCCGTGCGATGGCCCGCGTCCATGCGTCGGTCACGCTCGACGACGTGCCCTTGTGGCTCCCGGCCGCGTCCTTCGGCGACACCGGCGCTGCCAGCGCGGCCATGGGCACCTGCCTGGCCGTCCGCGCTTTCGAACGAGGCTACGCACCTGCCCGCGCGTGCACCGTGTGGATGTGCTCCGAGGGCGCGAACCGAGGGGCGCTGGCGCTGCGCCGCCTCTCCGACTGACCGAGGCAATCCGCAAGGAGGCGACCATGTCCGGCAAGAAAAAGCACATGCCACCGCCCGACGAATTGAACTGGAAGTTCAAGCGTCATCGCAAAGGGGACACGCACATCGAGAACTGCAGCGATGGCTACAAGCCGACGGATCGCGGTTCCGAGCGCTTCAAGTCTGGCGGAAAGCAGAGATTCATCTGCGAAGTGCACCACATCCTCTGCGTGCATGCCTGCTCGGACGCGACGCTCCCCAGAGGCATCACCGAAGAAGAGCGCAAATTCATCAGGAACACGCTGGCGATCACCGATTGGGACATCAATGCCGGGCACAACAACATCGGGTTGCCACGGAAATGGGCCTACGTGCTCGATGGCGATGAAACGAAGCGAGCGAATTCCGGCGGTCTGAGCGACTGGAATGGCTTGCCTTGCCACCAGGTCGACCACGACATCTATCTCACCAAGGTCAAGGAGTGGGTGACCGTCAACATCTGGAACAAGATCCGGGCGAACAAGTCGGCAGAGAACTGCGAGAACATGGACCCGGAATCGGTCCAGAACATGTTCAAAAAGGGCAGCGACAGGTGGAGGGCGCTGCTGAAGAAGCGAGGCTCCGCGTTCGGCGGCACGCGCTCGTCCCTTGCCTACTGCGCTTCGAGTCAATCCGATCCGATCAAGGAAGCGACGTGGCACATCCCCTTCTCCATGGCGATACCGGAGAGTTCCATCCGCAAACGCCAGAAGCCTTACGGGACCGGCGAAAACAAGGCCACGAAGCTCGAACGCGCCGGACTCTTGAACGCCATCAAGTGAGCCACTGAATCCCGACAACCATCGAATCTCGTTCGAGGAGTGCACATCACCATGAGCTTCTTGCTTTGGAGACCCGGATCCGCGACCGATGGCATCTGCAAGATCCTGGAGGTCGAAGGCGTCGAGAAGTCCTTCGAACTCGACGACGGCGCCCCGCGCGCCGCAGGCTGGCCAGCGGATGCGCATTGCCGCATGGATCCGGACTGGCCCAAGGACATCGCCCTGGCGGACAGCTTGCTGGGCGCGAGCCTCGTCGTGATCTCCGGCCGCGTGAAGAAGGCCCTCGACGAGGCGCAGCTCACGAACGTGGAGCTGCTCCCCATCGAGATCATCAACCACAAGGGACGGGTCGCCTCGGAGGACTACTTCATTCTCAACCCGACCGAGATCTGCGATTGCATCGACAAGGACGCCTCCAATGTCGAATGGAACGACCTCGACCCCGACTCCATCTGCGGATGTGACGCCTTGATCCTCGATGCCGCAGCCGTCCCCGAGACGCTCGCCGTCTTCCGCTTGAAGCACTGGAAGAACCAGATCGTGATTCGCCGCGAGCTGGCCGAGAAGCTGCGCGCCCAGGGCCTGACCGGCCTCAGCTTCCTCGAACCCGAAGACTACATGGGCATCGGCTGAGATGGACCTCGCCGCCGTCCACGAAGAGCTGGTGTCGGAGCTGCATCACGGCCTGCCGTACGTCGGCACCGCCCCGATCGCCGCGCTGGGAGACGAGTTCGACGCTTTCGCGAAGCAGTTCGAGGCCCTCGGGCTCTGCCACCTGCTCGAGTTCGGCGACGAGGACGAACTCCGCATCAACCTGGTGCGCAGCGGCCACGCGCGCCGGTACTTCCTGCGGCGCTCCCGCGACGAGGGCAACGTGGACGACAGGCACCTCGCCCTCAGCCGCACGAACAGCTTCCTCGCCGCCGCTGCGGCCGGCGACGCGGCGCTGGCGCGGCAGATCGCCGAGGCGTCTCCGGAGGCCTGGAACGGCGACTGGGAGTACGAAGACGATCACTGCTTCTTCCTCCTTCTCCACCGCCTCGCGCAGCAAGGCCATGCGTTTCCGCAAGCCGACGTCCAGCCGATCCTGGACCGCTTCGAGCGCGCCCTCGAAGGCGCGACGTCAGCGCGCCACGCCGTCTGTCAGGCGCTCGTCGCGGGGGATGCGGCGGCCTTCGCCACCGCGCTCGCCGAGCGAATGCAGGAGGAAATCACCAGGAACGATCAGCTCCGCGACTCCGCGGCGGTCCGCGAAGGGGACGTCAGCTTCTGGCCCAACAGCTTCATCTCCCTGGAGGGGCTCGCCCTGTTGAACCTGGCTCGCCTCCGGGGCCTGACCGTCCCGCCGGACCTCCCCCTCCCGCTCTGCCCCGACCTCGCGCGCCTCCCCTGGACCACCGTCACCGCCGACGACCTCTTCGAAGCCATCGCGCGAGAAGCCTGATCGCGACGCCCGCGCGAGACGCCCGACGCGGCCCCCCAGCGACGGCCTACCCCCCGGCCGCGCCCTCCGCGCCTACCCCCCCGGTCGCGCCCTCCGCGCCTACCACCCCGCCGCGTACAGCCGCACCGCTGGCAGCGCATCCCCCATCTGCCCGGGCATCCCGCCTCGCGCGCTCGTGTCGCCCAGCCCGAGCTGCCCGGACGTGTTCCCGCCCCAGCACTTCAGGTTCCCCGCCTCGAGCCGCGCGCACGTGTGCGTGTACCGCGTCACCACCAGCGTCGTGCTCGCCCCGGCGCCCAGGTCGATGGCGGGCAGCGCGTCGCCCATCTCCCCGGGCCCGTCCCCGCGACGTGACGTGTCGCCGAGCCCCAGCGCCCCGGCCGTGTTGTTGCCCCAGCACTTGAACGAAGCGTCCTCCAGCAACGCGCAGGACCGGAACACCCCCACCGACAGGGCCACCGCCTTCTTGCCCGTTCCCAGGTCCACCGCCGGCAGCGCATCCCCCATCTCGCCCGCGGCATCTCCCCGGTGCGCCGTGTCGCCGAGCCCGAGCTCTCCCGAATCGTTCCCACCCCAGCACTTCAGCGACCCGTCGTTCAGCAGCGCGCACGTGTGGAAATGCCCCGCGTGGACCGCCACCGCCGTCTTGCCCGTCCCCAGGTCCACCGCCGGCAGCGCATCCCCCATCTCGCCCGCCCCGTCCCCGCGATGCTCTGCGTCTCCCAGCCCGAGCTGCCCCTGACCGTTCCCGCCCCAGCACTTCACCGACCCGTCGTCCAGCAGCGCGCAGGCGTGACTACCGCCCACCGAAAGCGCGGCCGCTGTCCTCCCGGCGCCCAGGTCCACGGCCAGCAGCGCATCGCCCATCTCCCCGGGCCCATCCCCGCGCGGCGCGGTGTCGCCGAGGCCCAGCTTTCCCCCCGTGTTGAAGCCCCAGCACTTCACCGATCCATCATCCAGCAGCGCGCACGTGTGCCGGTCACCTCCCCCGATCGCGAGCGCCGTTCTCCCGGTGCCCAGATTCACCGTCGGCAGCGCGTCACCCATCTCCCCGGGCCCATCCCCGCGCGGCGCGGTGTCCCCCAGCCCGAGCTGCCCGGAGGTGTTCGCTCCCCAGCACTTCACCGACCCACCGCCCAGCAGCGCGCACGTGTGGTTGTCGCCCGCGGCGAGCCCCACGACGGTCACCCCCGTGCCCAGGTCCACGGCGGGCAGCGCATCACCCATCTCGTCCGCCGCATCCCCGCGGGGCTCCGTGTCGCCGAGCCCGAGCTGCCCTTGCACGTTCCGGCCCCAGCACTTCACCCGGCCATCGTGCAGGAGCGCGCACGCATGGTCGTAACCCATCGCCAGCGAGAGCACCGCTTCCTTCACGCAGTCCGACGTGCAGCCGTCGAGGCTCACCGTGTTCCCGTCGTCGCAGCCCTCGCCCTCGGACACGAACCCGTCGCCGCACGCGCAGCCTTCGCCCTCTTCGTTCACGAGGCCATCGCAGTCCTCGTCCTCGCCGCCTGCGTCGCACACCTCGACGGCCGGCAGCACCTCGCCCTCGCAGACCCCCGGCGTCCCGTCGGGATCACAGCGCATCGTCCCGGACCGACAGCGCCCTTGATCCTGCGTCCCGGCAGGCCCCGTGTAACACGTCGCCACGTCGCCCAGCGGCGTGTGCTGCGGCGTCATCCCCACGCACGAGTCCAGCGTGCACGGGTTCCCGTCGTCGGGCGCGTCGGTCTCCAGCGCCACCAGGGTCACCCCGCCCGAGCCATCGCAGACCCGCGCTGCGCAGTCGCCGGGCGTCTGGTCCGGAAGCTCCGTCCCTGCGGCGGCATCCACGCAGAACGCCTCTCCTCCGGGCCGTTCCACATCGGAGCCACACCCCTCGACGCCCACGGTCACCCCGATGATCCCCACCACGAACAGGCCCACGCTACGACGCATCCGCTCACCCTCCTCGGCCTCGGCGACACGACCCGTCCATGCCCCCCTCCATGGATCGCCCTGCCCCCGATATCCAGCTTCGGTCCAAGGCCCTCGCCGCGACCACGACCACCGCCGCAGCCACCACCAGCGCCTGATGACGGCGTCCATGAAGCACGGCGCGTCGACGACGACAACCGCTGTCCATCGACGACACGACCTCGTCGGCCCTCGATGGTTCACGCTCATCGGCGAGGGGTGGAACCTTCCACGATCGACGATCGACGGCACCCAGCCCCTGAACTCGAGGTCCCCACACAGCCTGCACGATGCGTCAGAACGGGCTGACGAGCGACGTCTTACCCGGTCCCCACATCCCTTCCCGGGTGACTCTACGCTCGACTCCTGCCTCCACACCTGCCCCCACGACCACGGAGCGCACCACCTCGACGCTGCGCTGGATGCCCCCTCCGCTCTACCTCCCCCACCTCGAGCTCCTGTGCGGCGCTCAGGTCAATCTCGACGCCCCCTTCTACGACACTCTCCACGACTGGTCCCACGACATGCTGCGCGAACGCTTCTCCGCGACTCCCCATGCCACCTGGACGCCCCTGCCGTCGCCAACATCATCTCACTCTCAGCCGTGTCATTGTTCACACTCACGACATCGACGCATCGAGGAGTTTCATCAGCACTTCGGCGGCCCTGTCAGCAACTGTGGTGAACAGCTCGCCACGTTCGAGCGCGATTCCAGGCGCATCGAGAAAGTAACTGCCACGCACTTCGAATTTCAGATTCGCATCCTGCAGCGACTTCCCCACATCCTGGATGATCTTATTATGAACCGCGATGCTCGAAACAAGCTTGATGTGGCCATCACGACCATCTTTCCGAAACAAGAAGCTCCCATAAAACAGCTTCTTGTGGATCTTTTTCACAGGCCGTATTTCCTTTGCATTGACCGAACTCCTGGCGGCCACATCAAACGGCTTATCTCTCACTTGATTGATCTGAACAAACCTGTCTTTGCAAGCTCGAAGTAGACCGCTGATACTCTCCTCGATGTGAAGACGTGCTGCACCAAACGCCTTCTGCTCCTCGGGGCTCAGAACATCGTCATAGCTCGCGTCCTCATGGAGGATCTGCTCCCAGTAGTCACCATGGCTTGCTGCAAAAGCAAACACATCTGTAATCGCGCCGTTCATGATTCCCTCACCGCCTCCACCAGGTCCAGAGCCGCACGTTGCTCATAAAATGACCATCGCTCAAATCCACCATCTCCACACAATCGAAGCAAACCCATGGCTATTGTCTTCAGATAACGTGCGAGATAGTCGACAGTCCCGCCGTCACCAGTAGCGAAAGGCAACCAGACGCGCAGCACATCGCGGAAGTTCAGGGGAACGAACTCGACATCGCTTTTCGGCAACCTGGCCCCCGGCAGTGTCAGGTAGACGAGCACCCCGTGCTGCGTGCTCTTGATCTCGTCCATCGCTTGACGATAGCGAGCAAGCTGCTCGTTCCCTTCTCCCGAGTCGATCTTGGTCTCCAGGAAAATGAGCGTGTCTTCCAGGCTGATGCTCACGTCGACACGCCCCGTCGAGATCCTTCTTTCACTCTCCACCGTCACCTTCGAGCCAGGCGAATACATCGGCTCGCCGAGATCACGCTCTCGGCAGGCTTCTGCGATGAGATCGATGAATGCGGTGAGGAGCTTTGGAGCCAGCTCCGACCCTTCGGTGGGATCGAGATGGTACGTGAGCAACTTGGTGTGGATGGGCTCATAGCGGGTTTCACCCATCGGCCCGAGTAGATCAGGCGTGACTTCGAGAGCGCGCAGGGCTTCGCGTTGCGGTGGGCTCAGCGCTGCTCGACGCGTTTCATTGGCCTGCTTCATCCGCGCTCGAAGCTCGTCTGCCTTGGCCATGACATGCGTGCGGAACAGGTTCAGCCCTTCCGTCTCGTCGATGCGGACCCGGGCTCCGAGCCGTGCGAGCTCCTTTACATAGTCGTGCAGCGAGAACCCCTGCTGGAGCGGCGGTGTCCTGGCCGTCCAGAGAGCAGCGAGCCTCTTCACATAGTCCGACATCGACTGGACCGGAGTCGACGCAACCTCGCTCATCATTGCCTCCAGGAGCTGTTCTGGTTCCTCGTTCAGGGAGAGGGTCTCGAAACCGCATCGGCCATGGGGTGACAGCAAGGGCCGAGGCGCATCAGTGCCAGCGCACCAGGCAACGGCTCGATGAACGACACCTCCGCCATTCCCCTCGTCGCACGTATCACGGTCTCAGAACTCCCACGTTCGACCCTGGTCCTGAAGCGCCTTCCTGGCGTTCGCCACGTCGGCCAGGTCCTTGAAAGGTGACGATTGCGCGAGCTTCACCACGGCGTCGAGCGTGCTCGCGGCCATGTCGAGGTTGCCCTTTTCAATCGCTGAATCGAGCCTCGAGAAGAGGGCATCGAAGTTCACGCGGCGCTCCTCGAACGAGCGATCGAGGTGCTGGAGAAGCACCTCCCGCATGGCGTGGACGCGCTCGATCTCCGTCTGTGCCTTCGCGGCGATCCTTGCCTGCTCCGTCTTCTGTTCGGCGATCCCTCTCAGCGCTTCAGCAAGGGCGGTGATGCCTCCGAGGATGTGCGCCAAGGACTCCACAGCCGAAATGTCCGACAGCCCGGCCCAGTCGGTGCTGCGCGAGCGCGGCTCCTGGTTCACAGCTCCCGCCGAGCGCACCTGGCCACGCTTCTTGCTCATGCTTCACCCCCGAGTTCTCGGTAGCGCGCCATGAGCTCTTCACTCGCCTGATCGAGCAGCCCAGCGTCATCGAGCACCCGCGTGTGGATCAGATCGCTCAGGGCTTTGCAGAGCAACATCGCCGACGACAGCTGGGCGACGTGCGCATCGTCATCGTGATCGAAGTCCTCGGCCATGGCGAAGAGGTCGTCGATCTGCTGCAAGGCACGATGATCGATGCGCCTCAGGACGTCCTGCAGCTCGTCGACGCGGCGCTCTGCACACGCCAGGAGAGCGATCATCGTCTCGATTGCTGCGCATTGCATGTCGACCTCGGCGCTGAAGGCCGCGGCCTTGGTCTTGGCCTTCTCACCCTGCACGGAAAGCACGAGCCCTCCGAGTGCGACGGCTGGCGCCACCGCGATGCCACCGGCGACCAAGGACCCGGCAGCCATTCCCCACCCGCCTGCCGCAAGCGAGCCACCACCCAGCCAGGCGAGGGTCGCGCTCTGCGCAGCAGCGCCGGAGAGCGCCGAGATCGCCGTGCCGGTACTCGCCGTCGCCAGAGACGAGATCAAACCCGTCGCCATCGCCTGGGCGCCAGCGCCGAATTCCACGGCCTTGACCGCACCTTTGAACACCTCGGCAGCGTCGAGGGAGCTGGCGACGAACGCGCGCACCTGCTCGGAATGAACGCCGAGCTTCGAGAAGGTACCGGGGGCGCGAAGGCGTCCCTCCTTATCGAGGATCTGCAGGAGCCGAACCATGCTTCCGAGCGTCTCTCGAGCGATGCTGGTCCGCAGCGCGTGCGTCTCATCGAGCCTGGCCGAAAGAGAACCACGCGCCACATCCAGCTTCTCGAGGTGATGCTTGTGCCGATCCTCGGCCTCCTCGCCGATGGACCTGGCACGGCTCATCGAACGTACGCCCTGGCCCGCTTTCCTGGTGCCATAGGCGGTCGTGGCGACGATTGCAGACCCGATCAGAACGGGGATGAAGAGCGGCATGTTCGGGTTCTCCCATGGGTGTGCAGAGAGATTGGCGTGAGACCGATAACATCCAATTTGTGAAATACAGATTACCAGCGTCCCTGTAAATACTGTGCGGATCACCGATCTGTCGCACTGGACGCTGAGGTGGCCGCTGCCTGGATCGTCGGTGACGAGGTCTACGGGCAGGACAGCAAGGTACGCAGGCGGCCAGAAAAGCGCCGGCAACCGTACGTGCTTGCGGTTTCCAGCCAGCATCGCGTCTGGAGGGACTCTCGACAGTTCGAGCTCAACGGGCTGGTCGACCACGTTCCCGCCAAGGAACGGCGCCGCCTCAGCGCTGGCGATGGCTCCGAGAGACCACGATGGGACGACTGGGTGCTTCGATGATCATGGTGGCGCCGCCACCACCGAGCGATGACCCGCCGCTGCCAGGATCGACGCCGAGGAGCGCGGTCTGCGCAGGGACAGCTGTAGTATCAGAGCACGGTGAGGAGCAGGCCGGACGAGGATGCCGCGAACCCGGGTGCGGAAGTGAAGAGGTCAGCAGACCGGGTGGAGAGGCCTGATCACGAAGACATCGACGTGGCGCTGCAAGGGCGAGCAGCTCTGGAGCTGGCGCTGCGCGCGGCGGAGGAAGACGACACCTGGGACCACCAGAGGCTCGGCCTCGTTCTGCGTGCGATCGCGCTGTGGGGTGAGCAGGAGGCAACCCACGATCGGGCGCTTGCACAGCGGGTGGTGAAGGCGGTCGTAGGGCGCCTGATGTCTCCTTCAGGGCGCTTCGGGGAGGCGGAACGACAGCTCGCCGTCCATGCAGAGCGAGGCCTCCGGGTGCTCGGGGCCGCGCTCGCGCCAGAGGATCGGGCGCTGTTCACGCCGCTGCTGGAAGGGAAAGCCGCGCTGGGAACGGAGGCGCTTCTCCTGGTCTGGGCGGCCCATCTGGAGGCGCTCCGGCGGCCCCTCTCCGACCGAGAGCAGGCTGGACGCGTGGGCTCGGCGCTGGCCGCCAGGGTTCCAACGCCTGAGGAGCTGTCCGCGTGGACGAGAGGTGAACCCTGGAATGTGCGCGCAGCGGCCGTCGATGCCCTCGCCAGCGACCCGGAGGCGCGCCCCCTCCTCGGAGACGCGCTCCGCGACGAGCACTGGACTGTGCGCGCAGCCGCCATCCGGGCCCTCGCCAATGACCCGGAGGCGCGCCCCCTCCTCAGAGATGCGCTCCGCGACGAGCACTGGACCGTACGCGCGGCCGCCATCCGGGCCCTCGCCGCCGATCCGGAGGCGCGCCTTCTCCTCCGAGACGCTCTCCGCGACGAGGACAGCGACGTGCGCGTGGCCGCGGCCAGGGCCCTCGCCAACGACCCGGAGGGGCGTCTCCTCCTCCGAGACGCTCTCCGCGACGAAGGCAGCCACGTGCGCGCCGCCGCCGCCACCGCCCTCGCCAACGACCTGGATGCGCGCCTCCGCCTCCGAGACGCTCTCCGCGACGAAGACGGCGACGTGCGCGCCGCTGCTGCCACGGCCCTCGCCACCGATCCGGAGGCGCGTCCCCTCCTCCGAGACGCTCTCTGCGACAAGCACTGGAACGTGCGCGCAGCCGCCGCCACAGCCCTCGCCAACGACCCGGAGGCACGCCTCCTCCTCCGAGACGCTCTCCAGGACGAGTCCTGGAGCGTGCGCGCCGCCGCCGCCGCGGCACTCGCCACGGACCCCAAAGCACACCCCCTCCTCCGAGACGCCCTCCGCGACGAAGACTGCGACGTGCGCGCGTCCGCCGCCGCGGCCCTCGTCAACGACCCGGAGGCGCGCCCCCTCCTCCGAGATGCCCTCCGCGACGAGGACAGTGACGTCCGCGCCGCCGCCGCCGCGGCACTCGCCACGGACCCCAAAGCACACCCCCTCCTCCGAGACGCTCTCCGCGACGAAGACTGCGACGTGCGCGCGGCCGCCATCAGGGCCCTCGCCAATGACCCGGAGGCACGCCCCCTCCTCCGAGACGCCCTCCGCGACGAGGACAGCGCCGTACGCGCCGCCGCCGCGATGGCCCTCGTCAACGATCCGGAGGCGCGCCTTCTCCTCACAGATGCTCGGCGTGACGAAGTCAGCGACGTCCGCACCGCCGCCGCTACCGCCCTCGCCAACGACCCGGAGGCGCGCCTCCTCCTCCGAAACGCTCTTCGCGACGAAGACAGCGACGTCCGCACCGCCGCCGCCACCGCTCTTGCCAACGACCCGGAGGCCCGCCCCTCTCTCCGAGACGCTCTCCGCGTCGACTTTCCGCACGTGCGCGCGGCCGTGGTCACGGCCCTCGCCAACGACCAGGAGGCGCGCCCCCTCCTCCGAAACGCTCTCCGCGACGAAGACAGCGACGTCCGCGCCGCTGCCGCCACGGCCCTCGCCAACGACCCGGAGGCCCGTCTCCTCCTCCGAAACGCTCTCCGCGACGAGGTCCACGACGTGCGCGCCGCCGCCGCCGCGGCCCTCGCCAACGACCTGGAGGCACGCCCCCTCCTCCGAGACGCTCTCCGCGACGAAAACGACGACGTGCGCGCCGCCGCCGCCACGGCCCTCGCCAACGACCCGGAGGCACGCCCCCTCCTCCGAGAGGCTCTCCGCGACGACGTCAGCTACGTGCGCGCGGCTGCGGTCACGGCCCTCGCCAACGACCCGGAGGCACGCCTCCTCCTCACAGACGCTCTCCGCGACGAAGACAGCCATGTGCGCGCGTCCGCGGCCGCGGCTCTCGCCACCCACCCGGATGCGTGCCTTCTCCTGACAGACGCTCGCCGCGATGAGGACTGGCTCGTGCGTGCAACCGTGGTCACCGCCCTCGCCAACGACCCGGAGGCGCGCCCCCTCCTCGCAGACGCTCTCCACGACGAGGACCACGACGTGCGCGCGGCCGCGGTCACGGCCCTCGCCACCAACCCGGAGGCCCGGCCCCTTCTCAGAGAAGCTCTCCACGACCCGGGCGGGCTCGTCCGCGCCGCCGCCGCCACGGCCCTCGCCACCGACCCGGAAGCCCGCCCCCTCCTCGTAGACGCTCTCCGCGACGAGGGCTGGCTCGTGCGCGCGGCTGCGGTCACGGCCCTCGCCACCGACCCGGAGGCGCACCTTCTCCTCACAGACGCTCTCCGCGACGAAAGCAGCTACGTGCGCAGGGCCGCGGTGACTGCCCTCGCCACCAACCCGGAGGCGCGCCTTCTCCTCACAGCCGCCCTCCACGACGAGAACGTTCACGTCCGTGAGACCGCAGTCACGGCGCTCCGGTCACGCTCTCCAACCCCCGGAGCCGTGCTCTCCCGGCTCCCGGTCGTCCAGCCAGCGCTCCAGCTCGCGGGTCACGCGCCTGCGCCCAGCCTGGCGCTGCCCGCCGGCCCCTTCGACCCCCAGGATCGACTCGCGCGCTTCCTCGCGTCGCCACACCCCATCCATCTCGAAGCCGATCTCCCCTTCGCCGAAGCGCTCCTCGGTGCGCTCTGCGTCCGCCTGACCCAGACCACCGGCTCGACGTTCCGCCTGTTCGGCGAGCTCGCAGCGCCTCCCAGCACGCTCGTGGGCCTGCCCGATGCTCGGGTCGTCCACATCGTCCGCATCGCCATGGATGCCGACGGCCTGGCGCGCGACCGCGCTGTCTTTCCGACGCACAACCTCCTCGAGGCGTGGCGCATCGCGCGCCACCTCCAGACCGAGCGCAGCGTCACCTTCTGGCTCGTCTGTGCCGACCTGGACTTCGAGGACATCGTGCCGCCGGCCCTCGACACCCCGGGGACCCTCACCCTGCGACCGCCGTTCTTCGGCTTCCGGTTGCCCAGGTTCACCAGGTCGACGCTCGATCCGTCGCTCGACGTGCTCACGTCACCCCAGGCGGATCGCGCCTGGCGGTGGGTTCGGTGAAGCCCAGCCCTCATCGCACCGTGAAGTACGAACATGCGGGCGATCTCCCGGCATGACGAAGCGTCATCAGAGGTGCGGTTCGGTGATCGGTCGGCACAATGAGGTCTCATCAAGGGTGGGGATCGGCGATCGGTCGGCACAATGAGGTCTCATCAGGCGCGCGTGCGGCCCGCATGCGCGCAAGATGACGGGTCCTCAGGCCTGCGGATCGGCCGCATGCGCGCAAGATGACGGGTCCTCAGGCCTGCGGATCGGCCGCATGCACGCAAGATGAGGGTTCGATGGCGATCCAGGTCACACCCAGGAGGAGGTCACGCTCACAACATGTGGGTCAACCCACACAAAACCTCCGCGCGGGGTGCAACGGGAAGGCGTCGCGCCGGAGCGCGGAGGGTCAGGGCCGTGGGCGGCTCGCGTCAGCGCTGCGAGGGCCCAGGAGGACAGGCCGCGCGGGTCAGGTCTGCGGCTCGGGGGGGTCTTCGTCGTCGTCCTCGTCGATGATGTCGTCGGGCTCGTCGGAGCCCGCAGGCTTGCGGGTGGGGCTGCGGAGGAAGAAGACCTCGGCCCAGGACCTCTTGCGGCCAGTCTGCGAGGCGATCGTGAGGAGCTGGGCGTAGACGGAGAGGCGGATGGCGTTGACCTCTTCCTTCCAGGCTTTGACGTCGATGCGGCCATCGACGCGGCCGACTTCGGCCTGGCGCTGAGCTTCGATGACGCTGCGGCCGTGCGCGACGAGAGGGCGGAGAAGCTCGACGAAGCGGGTGCGGAAGTCGTCGGGGTAGATCTTGACGGCGAGCTTGCCGACGAGGCCATCGGCGACGTCGATCTGCTTGCGGAGGGCGTGGCGGACGACGGCGCCGATGTGCTCGTTGAAGAGGGTGGTGAACTCGGCGCGCTTGCGGTTCTGGCCGACGAGGTGAAGGACGCCGTTGAAGAGCTGGCGGATGCCGGTGTCGAGCGAGGCGTCAGCAACGCTGCCCCGCGCGCTCTCCTGGAGGACGCCGCGGCGGGTGTTGAGGTCGCGCTGGAGGATCTTGGGGAAGTCGTCGAGGACCTCGGTGACGGGCGCCGCGAGGGCCTCCGTCTCCGGGGTGGCGCGGAGGGCGGCTTCGAGGAAGACGACGTCCGACCAGAAGGTGATGAGGGAGCTGGTTAACTGGATGGTTCGCATGGCGCGAACGAGGGTCGCTCCGGGCGGACTGGACAGTCAAGGAGGGAATGTTGTGGAGGGGGTGGAAAAGGTGGGTGGTGAGGGTGTGGGTGTTGTGGGGGGGGTGGAATGAGGGGGCTGAGAGGGGCGGGATGTTGTCGGGATAACAGGATATTGAGAGGGGGGACGGGTTCGGGTAGTTCTGAAGGGGATGAGCCAGCTCGAACAGGACTTGCGACGGGAGCTCCGAGAGGGGCGAGTGACGTGCGTCGTGGGGACGGGGGTGTCATTCGGGGCGACGTTTGACCCTGATCGGAAGCCGAATTTCGCATCGTGGGTGGGGCTGCTGGAGTCGGGCGTGGATCGGTGTGTGACGCTCGATAAGGGGTTCGCGAAGCGGGCGGAGATCATCCGGGAGGAGATTGCGTCAGGCCACGGGGATGACCTGCTGTCGGCGGCAGAGAAGATCACGCGGCAGCTCGGGGGACCCAGCAGAGGGGAGTTCCGCAGGTGGTTGCGAGAGACTGTGGGGTCGCTGCAAATCCGGGACGGACGCGTGCCGGCAGCGCTGAAGGCGCTGGGGGTGCCGCTGCTGACGACGAACTACGACCGCATCCTCGAAGAGGCGACGAGACTGCCGACGCTGACCTGGCAAGACGCGGCGCAGGTAGAGCGCGTGCTGCGGGGAGAGGACCAGGCGATCGTTCACCTGCACGGAAGCTGGGACCGGCCGGAGAGCGTGATCCTAGGGGTGCGCTCGTATGAAGACGTCCTGCGGGACGAGCATGCGCAGGTAGTGCTGCGCGCGTTGCGACTCACACGGACGCTGTTGTTCGTCGGGTTTGGTAAGGGGCTCGATGATCCGAACTTCGGGGCGCTGATGCGTTGGAGTCGGGAAGTATTCGCAGGCTCGGAGTACCGGCACTATCGGCTCGCGCTTGAAGGGGAGCAGGAGCAGGTGCAGCGGCAGCATCCGCCGGAGGAGCGGGTGTTCGTCCTGTCATACGGCGAGAAGCACGCGGACCTGGGTCCGTTCCTGGAGGGGCTTGTAACGTGACCGTCCAGCCAACGGCATGATCCTGGGAGGATTGCGGCGTCGCAGCCATCGGGTGAGCTGAGGCCCGGGCGGGGCTCGGCAGAGTGCAAACTGGCGCGCGTCACACCCAGCAGCTTGAGGTGCAAAGGGCTGCCTTTGGGTGAAGCGAGTCGAGCGTCGGTCCGCCACGACCTGAGTTCTGGCCGAGGCATCCGGCATCAACTCATCGAGACGAGCACAAGACGAGCCGTCTCGGAGTTTGGTCATCACGTCGGTCGCCCAGGTGGTCGTTCGTGCGCGAGCCCTCCACGGCAGACCCAGGTGACGCCCGCGGTCAGGTCCGTGGCTCGGCGGGCTCTTCTTCGTCGTGGTCTTCGTCGATGACCTCTGCGGGGTCGTCGCGGCTCGGGGATCTGCGGGGCGGAGGGCTGCTCCGGGCGAACTGGACATTCAACAGGAGAATGTTACGAAAATGGTGGAATATGGGTACGGTGAGGGTGTGGGGGTTGTGAGGAAGGTGGAATAAGAGGCGGGGGAGGCGAACTGTAGAGGCGGGGGGTTGGGGGGATGAGGGAACGTTGAGGGGGTGGGCGGGGTCGGGTAGGTCTTGAGGGGATGGCTGGACTCCGAGAGGACTTGCAGCGGGAGATCCGCGAGGGGCGGGTGACGTGCATCGTGGGGGCGGGGGTGTCGATGGGGGCCGCGTGTGACCCTGAGTCGATGGGGGCCGCGTATGACCCTGATCGGAAGCCGAACGTCGCGTCGTGGGTGGGGCTGCTGGAGTCGGGCGTGGGTTGGTGTGCAAAGCTCGATAAGGGCTTCGCCAAGCGGGCGGAGATCATCCGGGGGGAGATTGCGTCAGGGCACCTGGATGATCTGCTGTCGGCGGCGGAGAAGATCACGCGGCAGCTCGGAGGGCCTGGCGGCGGAGAGTTCAAGCGGTGGTTGCGGGAGACTGTGGGGTCGCTGCAAATCCGGGACGGACGCGTGCCGGCGGCGCTGAAGGCGCTGGGGGTGCCGCTGCTGACGACGAACTACGACCGCATCCTCGAAGAGGCGACGGGACTGCCGACGCTGACCTGGCAAGACACGGCGCAGGTAGAGCGCGTGCTGCGGGGAGAGGACCAAGCGATCGTTCACCTGCACGGGTACTGGGACCGGCCGGAGAGCGTGATTCTGGGGATACGCTCGTATGAAGACGTCCTGCGGGACGAGTACGCGCAGCTAGTGCTGCACACGTTGCGACTCAGACAGACGCTGCTGTTCGTCGGGTTTGGCAAGGGGCTCGATGATCCGAACTTCGGGGCTCTGATGCGCTGGAGTCGGAAGATGTTCGCAGGATCGGAGCATCGGTGCTACCGGCTCGCGCTTGACAGCGAGAGGGAACAGATGCAGCGGCAGCATCCGCAGGATGAGCGGGTTTTCGTGCTGTCCTATGGGGAGGAGCACGAGGAGCTGGGGCCGTTCCTTGAGGGGCTCGTGGACGCGAGGCCGGCGGCGTCGGCAGGCGCAGTGGGTGCGGAACTCGTCTCGATGCGCGAGCTGACTGTCGAGGAGCGACCGAGACCTCGGGTGCTGATCGCGGGGCCGTACTTCGGGTTGCCGGCAGGGCTGCGGGAGGAGGTGAAAGCGCTCTGGAAGGCAGAGCGCGGTCCCAACACGGCTGCACGCATCGTGCAGAAGCTGCGGCGGACCGATGTGGAAGAGGCGCAGATCGCGGCCATCGTGCGGCACGACGTGGTTGTGGATGCGAGCCCTTGGCGAGCGTTCGCGCGGTGGTGGAGCCTGGGCTTCCGGAACGTCGAGGTGGAGGAACCAGCGCGGGCCGCGCAGCTTCTGGCGCAAGGGGATCCGCTGGGGTGGTGCGCGTTTCCGGAGGGATCCTGGCTCGATCCGGAAGGGGCGTGGGAGCCCGTGCTGTCTGGTCGGTGGCAGCAGCTCGACGGGAAGGTGCCGGGACTGGAGGCGAAGCTCCGGGAACACGTCACCACGGCGGGGGTGCAGGTGTGCGGGTTCGACGATGCGCTCGGAGGGGCGTGGTCAGCACTGGTGCCGCAGGTGGAGGGGGCGAAGGTGCTGAGCGATCAGGACCTCGCGGGGGTGCCCAGAGGCCGGCTGTTCCGGGCCGAGCAGGCGCTGGATGGGCCGCTGCATGAAGCGGGGCTTTCGGACTATCTGCGGGCGCTGCGGGTGGTGGCCGGGCAGGTGCGGCTCGCGGGCGAGGAGGGCGAGAGGCCGATCGAGCGGGTGTTCGTGGGGATGGAGGTACAGCAGCAGGTCACCCCGGTGAGGAGCACGCCGGACGAGGATGCCGCGAAGCTGGGCGCGGAGGAGAAGGGGTCAGCAGACGAGGCGGCAAGGCCCGATCAGGGGGAAATCGACGTGGAGCTGGGGGCGCGAGAGGCACACCGAAGGGAAGTCCATGCCTCGCGGCGGGAGGGCGTGCGGTCGATGGAGGCCGATCGGCTAGCCGAGGTGGCGCCCCGGGTGCTGCTCTGGGGCAAGGCGGGCACGGGCAAGTCGACGCTGCTCAAGTGGGTAGCGTGCCAAAGTGTCGGGTCGGCGCGAACGCCCGTGTGGATTGATCGGCTGGCGCCGGCTGCGGGCGCGCTGCCCGAGCAACTGGCGCGCGAGGCGCTCCGCTCGGTGCGCTTGCCCGAAAGCGCGCGAGTGGCCCAGCAGCAGCTTCGTGAAGCCATCCAGGGGGGGAAGGCACTGCTCTTGCTCGATGGCCTCGACGAGGCCGAGACGCCCGTCCAGACAACCTTGCCAGGCCGGGTGGCGGAGCTCGGCGCGGGCGTACAGGCGGTGATCGCTTCGCGACCGCAGGTCGACACGCGATGGGTACTCGATGGGACGGGCTTCGTGCCCGTGAGCTTGACCGGCCTGCAAGGGGCCTCTCCGCGGCTGTTCCTGGAGCGGTATTTCGGGGTAGCGGACTGGATTGCGCCCTTGTTGCGGGAACTGCACACCCTTCATGCCGGGGCGGAGTGGTCCAGGACGCCCGTGCTGCTGTCGCTGGTCGCTTCGTTGTACCAGCGAGATCGGGCTCTGCCGCACGCCACGCTGGAGCTGTACCGGGATGTGGTCGATGAGTTGTTTGGTCGCAAGGCGCAGCGCTGGGGCCTCAAGCCGGATAGCAACTACGTCGCAGAGGCTCGTTCGAAGCTGGCGGCCCTGGCGCGGGCCATGTTGCTCCCGACCCATGGAGAACCACGAATCGCAGCGCGGCGCGACGAGGCAGGTGAGTTTCTGGCTGCCTCGGGGCTGTTCACGGGGGCCGAGTGGTTGCGGTTCGCCCACCTGTCCCTGGGGGAGTACCTGGCCGCGCAACCGCCGCTGGATCTCGGGGAGGCGCTGGCGTGGTTCCGACGCACCACGAGGATCTCGCTGGATGTGGTCCCCATGGCCGTGGCGCTGCAAGGGCGCGCGGGTCTGGAGCTGGCGCTGCGCGCGGCAGAGGAAGACGACACCTGGGACCACCGGATGCTCGGCCTGGTTCTGCGTGCGCTCGCGCTGGGGGGAGAGCAGGGAGCAACCTACGACCGGGCGCTTGCACAGCGGGTGGTGAAGGCGGTGGTCGAACGCCTGATGTCTCCTTCGGGGCGCTTCGGGGAGGCGGAGCGACAGCTCGCCGTCCATGCGGAGCGAGGGCTCCGGGTGCTCGGGACCGTGCTCGCGCCAGAGGATCGGGCGCTGGTCACCCCGCTGCTGGAGGCGAAGGGCGCGCTTGGAACGGAGGCGCTGCTCATGGTCTGGGCAGCCACCCTGGAAGAGATCCGGAGGCCCCTCTCCGACCGAGAACAGGTTGGACGCGTGGGCTCGGCACTCGCCGCCAGGGGTCCAACGCCTGCGGACCTGTCAGCGTTGACGAGAGGTGAAGCCAGGAATGTGCGCGCAGCGGCCGTCGCTGCCCTCGCAACCGACTCGGAGGCGCGCCCCCTCCTCACAGACGCTCTCCGCGACGAGCACTGGGATGTGCGCGCGGCCGCGGTCACGGCCCTTGCCAACCACCCGGAGGCGCGCCTCCTCCTCACAGACGCTCTCTGCGATAGGGTCGGCTACGTGCGCGCGGCCGCGGTCACGGCCCTTGCCAACCACCCGGAGGCGCGCCTCCTCCTCACAGACGCTCTCCGCGACGAGAACCGCTACGTGCGCGCGGCCGCGGTCACGGCCCTCGCCAACCACCCGGAGGCGCGCCTCCTCCTCACAGACGCTCTCCGCGACGAGGACAGCTACGTCCGCGCGGCCGCGGTCACGGCCCTCGCCAACCACCCGGAGGCGCGCCTCCTCCTCACAGACGCTCTCCGCGACGAGCACTGGGACGTGCGCGCGGCCGCGGTCACGGCCCTCGCCAACCACCCGGAGGCGCGCCTCCTCCTCACAGACGCTCTCCGCGACGAGGACCGCTACGTCCGCGCGGCCGCGGTCACGGCCCTCGCCAACCACCCGGAGGCGCGCCTCCTCCTCACAGACGCTCTCCGCGACGAGGACCGCTACGTCCGCGCGGCCGCGGTCACGGCCCTCGCCAACCACCCGGAGGCGCGCCTCCTCCTCACAGACGCTCTCCGCGACGAGAACCGCTACGTGCGCGCGGCCGCGGTCACGGCCCTCGCCAACCACCCGGAGGCGCGCCTCCTCCTCACAGACGCTCTCCGCGACGAGCACTGGGACGTGCGCGCGGCCGCGGTCACGGCCCTCGCCAACCATCCGGAGGCGCGCCTCCTCCTCACAGACGCTCTCCGCGACGAGAACAGTGACGTGCGCGCGGCCGCGGTCACGGCCCTCGCCAACCATCCGGAGGCGCGCCTCCTCCTCACAGACGCTCTCCGCGACGAGAACAGTGACGTGCGCGCGGCCGCGGTCACGGCCCTCGCCAACTACCCGGAGGCGCGCCTCCTCCTCGCAGACGCTCTCCGCATCGACTTTCCAAACGTGCGCGCGGCCGCGGTCACGGCCCTCGCCAACCACCCGGAGGTGCGCCTCCTCCTCACAGACGCTCTCCGCGACGAGAACAGTGACGTGCGCGCGGCCGCGGTCACGGCCCTCGCCGACCATCCGGAGGCGCGCCTCCTCCTCACAGACGCTCTCCGCGACGAGAAAAGCTACGTGCGCGCAACCGCGGTCACGGCCCTCGCCAACCACCCGGAGGCGCGCCTCCTCCTCACAGACGCTCTCCGCGACGAGAACAGTGACGTGCGCGCAGCCGCGGTCACGGCCCTCGCCAACTACCCGGAGGCGCGCCTCCTCCTCACAGACGCTCTCCGCGACGAGAACAGTGACGTGCGCGCAGCCGCGGTCACGGCCCTCGCCAACTACCCGGAGGCGCGCCTCCTCCTCACAGACGCTCTCCGCGACGAGAACAGTGACGTGCGCGCAGCCGCGGTCACGGCCCTCGCCAACTACCCGGAGGCGCGCCTCCTCCTCACAGACGCTCTCCGCGACGAGAACAGTGACGTGCGCGCAACCGCGGTCACGGCCCTCGCCAACCACCCGGAGGCGCGCCTCCTCCTCACAGACGCTCTCCGCGACGAGGACCGCTACGTGCGCGCGGCCGCGGTCACGGCCCTCGCCGACCACCCGGAGGCGCGCCTCCTCCTCACAGACACTCTCCGCGACGAGCACTGGGACGTGCGCGCGGCCGCGGTCACGGCCCTCGCCAACCACCCGGAGGCGCGCCTCCTCCTCACAGACGCTCTCCGCGACGAGGACTGGGACGTGCGCGCGGCCGCGGTCACGGCCCTCGCCAACCACCCGGAGGCGCGTCTCCTCCTCACAGACGCTCTCCGCGACGAGGACCGCGACGTGCGCGCAGCCGCGGTCAGGGCTCTCGCCAACCACCCGGAGGCGCGTCGCCTCCTCACAGACGCTCTCCGCGACGAGGACCGCTACGTCCGCGCGGTCGCGGTCGCGACGCTTCGACCACGCTCTCCAAGCCCCAGCGCCGTGCTTTCCCAGCTCCCGGTCGTCCAGCCGGCGCTCCGGCTCGCGGGTCACGCGTCAGCGCCCAGCCTGGCGCTGCCCGCCGATGCCTTGCAGAAACAGGATCGACTCGCACGCTTCCTCCAATCGCCAGGCCCGATCCATCTCGAAACGGATCTCCCCTTCGCCGAGGCGCTCCTCGGTGCGCTCTGCGTCCGCCTGACGCAAACCACCGGCTCGACCTTCCGCCTGTTCGGCGAGTTCTCAGCCCCTCCCAGCACGCTCGTTGGCCTACCTGACGCTCAGGTCGTCCACATCATCCGCATCGCCATGGATGCCGACAACCTCGTCCGCGACCGCTCCGTCCTTCCCACGCACAACCTCATCGAGGCGTGGCGCATCGCTCGCCACCTCCAGACCGAACGCAGCATCACCTTCTGGCTCGTCTGTGCCGACCTGGACTTCGAGGACATCGTGCCCCCGGTCCTCGAAACTCCCGGAACCCTCTACATGCGACCGCCGTTCTTCGGCTTCCGGTTGCCCAGTTACACCGGCTCGACGCTCGACCCGCCGCTCGAAGTGCTCACGTCACTCCAGGCCGAACGAGCGTGGACCCGCATCGCCGCGCCTGATCAGGCAGCCCTCTTGCAGACCATCGAGGCCATGCTCCGCGACCCGGACACCGACATCTGGACGCTCCTCCCCATGCTCGGCCGGATTGGTCATCATCTCCCGCCGGATCTGCGCCGCGCGGTGGCCGAGCGGCTCCCTCAGGACCTCGAACAGGCGGCAACACATCTGGAGCGCGCCCGCAGCGCCCTGGATGCATCCCCATCCGACCCTGCGCTCGGATCCACCGACAACTGACGGGTTGGCAGCACGCGACGGGCACCTCCACCGTGTACGCAAGGTGAAGGGGTCTTCGGGGTTCACTTGCCCTTGGGCTTCTTCATCTCGATGGTGCGGGACACCTTCGGGGCGTAGCAAATGAGCTTCGGTTGCTCGTCCTTCATGGTCGTGGCGAGGTGGGCGATGACGGCTTCGGCCTGGGCCTTGTCGGCGACCTGGAGGCCGAGGCGGCGGGTGCCATCCTCGTGGGCCTCGACGAGGGTGAGCGCTGCGACGTCGGGGAACGAGGCGAGGGCCTTGCGGGTGGTGGGGTAGTCGAACTTCTTCGGGTTGTCGGGGTTGACGTCGTAGAGGTGGAGGTAGGGGGTGGTGCAGGCGTCGGTGAACTCGAGGCTCTCGGTCTCGCGGAGCTTCAACACGGCGCCCCAGGTGGACGCCCAGATTCCGCCGCGCGCGTCGATGGCGATGGAGTGGAAATGCTTGGGCCAGGCGAGGCGGGCGACCGGGTGCCAGGCGCCTTCGTCGAAGCGGTGGAGGGTCTGGCCGTCGTAGGTGTGGAGCTTGCCGGTCTGCGAGAGGAAGGCCTCGGTGGCCGGGGGATCGAGCCTGGGCAGCGCTTCGAAGGTGCCGTCGCGGTAGTGGAGGACGGGGCTCTTGGAGGACGGCAAGAACCAGGCTTCGTCGCCCTGCCCGGGGAGGATGGAGACGCTGTACGTGCCCGGCTCCGCGAGGTGGCTGAGGTCGACGATGCGCGATTTCTCGTCGGATGGGCTCCAGACTTCGGCGGCGAGGCCGCGCTTTTCGCAGAGGTTGCCGAGCGAGAGGATCGTCCCGCTGGGGGTGGCGCCGAAGGAGCTGGGGACGATGGCCGGGGGCTCCGGGAAGTGCTCGTAGCGCTCGATCTCGCCGGGCTTGCAGCCAGCTTGCGCGGGGGTCTGGAACTTGAGGCGACGCGCGGGTCCGCGCACGGAGGCGCTCTCGGTGGACGAGATCATGGACCAGTTCAGCGCGATGGTGAAGGTGTCGCTCCTGGCGACGCCGATGATCCTGGCGGGGCTGCCACCTTCACCGAAGACGCGGAGGGTGCCTTTGCCGGTGAGGGGATAGACGGAGGGCTGTGGTGCGCGGCCTTGGACGGAGGAGTAGAGGACGTCGACGTTGTCGGGCCAGGTTCCCTGGACGGCGTAGACGTAGCTGCCGCCGAAGCTCTGGTTGGTCTCGGGGACGTAGCCGACCCACTCGATGGCGTCGTCGACGAGGCGGCCGATGCGCATCTCCTTGTTGACCATGATCGCGCCCTGGATGGGGAAGAGGCCGTCCAGCTTGGTGCCCTCGGGAGCGAACGGTTCGAGGGCCATGGTGGGGACCTTCGGGGGCGTCGGCGGGAGCTTCAGGGCAGCGGAGGCGCTGGAGGCGCTCGGGGCTGCAGAGGGCTCGGTGGGGGCCGGGTCCTGGGCGATGGGGGTGGCGTCCGTGGGAGGGCTCTTCGGCTTGCAGGCGGGGCTGCTCGCGAGGAGGAGGGCGAGGAGGAGGGCGTTCGACGGGAGGCGCGAGAGCGAGGAGAGCGACGAAAGCGAAGGAAGGAGGGTGCGCATGGTCGGGCCTGGTTCAGGGGTGGGAGGGGGTCGGTCGGGGAGGCCAGGGGAAGGTGCCGGCGTGGAGCTGGAGCTGGGACTCGATGGGGGCGGCGGTCGGGTCTCTGCCGGAGCCGGCGGTGGCGACGCGCTGGTAGGTCACGCGCCAGGCGACGAGGGAGGCAGGCGGCGGCGGTTCGGCGGGGGCGAGGTCGAGGTCGATGAGGCGAGGTTCGTCGAACACGCGGTCGTCGCGGACGAGCTGGCGTTCGACGCGGCCAGGGAGGATGTCGAGGTGGCGGGCGAGGTAGCGGACGTCGCGGCGGAGGACGCGGCCGTCGGGGGTGCGTAGCTCGGCGTGGACTTCGAGGCGGCGGAAGAGGTCGCCGGTGGGGAAGGCGTGGCCGGGCGCGCGCTGGGTGAGGGTGATGCGGAGGGTGTCGTCGTCCGGGCGGGTGGCGGTGGCGTGGAGCTGGTCGCGCAGCCAGCGGGGGTCGCGGACGTCGGCAAAGGCGTGGGAGCGGCGGCCGTCGACGAGGGGCATGTGGCAGGTGGCGCACGGGGTGGAGGCGGCTCTGGAGCGGGCGTGCTCACGGCCGGTGGTCTGCATGTGGTCCTCGTCGCCGTGGCCGCGGGCGGTGGGGAAGCGGAACTCGTGGCAGCCGACGCAGGCGCCGGTGCGGGCGAACTCGGTGGAGCGGCGGAGGGGATGGGGGGCCTGGGTGGGGGGCTCGGTGGGGGCGGAGGGGCCGGAGGCGCCGAGGGAGTCGGAGGCACCGGAAGCGCCGAGAGCACTGAGAACGCCGAGAGCACCGGGACCGCCGGGACCGCCGGGACCGCCGGGACCGCCGGGACCGCCGGGACCGCCGGGACCGCCGGGACCGCCGGGACCGCCGGGAGCGCCGGGACCGCCGGGAGCACCGGGGCGAGGAGCATGGGGGGTGAGCGGGGCCGCGGCGAGGACCTGGCCGTCGTCGGTGACGTGGCAGGTGACGCAGGCGACGCCGAGGTCGCGGAGGGCGCCGATGGGCTCCTGGTCGGGATCGGCCTCGGGGGCGTGGCAGCCTCGGCAAAAGGCGGTGGGTTCGATGGCGAAGGCGTGGCGAAAGGCGGGGTTGGTCGTGGCGCGCTGGTGGTGGGAGCCGCGCCAGGCAGCGGCTTCGTCCTCGTGGCAGAGGACGCACTCGGCGTTCAGCGCGACGGCGGCGTCGAGGCGCTTGCGGTAGGGGCGAGGCATCGAGGGCGTCGACGGCGGGTGTGCATGCGCAGGAGAGGCGGGCTCGGAGGCGAACTCGTACCCAGCCGGCAAGGGCGCAAGAGGGGCGAGGGTCGCAAGAGGCTCGAGGGTCGCGGGGGGCGCCGGCGCTGACGGTGGAGGCGGGCCTTCTCGTGAACCTTCGTCGTGGAGGCAGCCTGGAAGCGCAGGGAGGCAGCCAGCGAAAGCCAGGAACAGCAGCGAGAGGGTGCGTCCGCGCATCATGTGGCGGTCGGGTCCTTGCCGTGCCCACATGCTGCACGGCTTCCTCCCAGCGCTAACACCTTTGCCGCACCCCAGGAAGGCAGCGCCACGATCCTGGACGAGGCGTTCACGGGGTCGAGGACTGGAACAGGGGGAGAGGCTTCCTTCCCTGATTCACATCTCTGCCCTCGTCACCGCCCGAACCTGGCCACAGAAGGTCCAGCACTGCGTTCGTCACTGGGCATCAACGAGAGTTCTCGTCACGGCCCTTCCAGTGGCTCGCGCCAGAGGCCTTCCAGCGCCGGTCCCTGCGCATTGCGCGCCGTCTCTCCCCTGCCCTTTTCAGAACGCTCCCCGTCGCGGCGATTGCAGGGTCGCATCGTCATTGCCCTTTTTGGAATTCAGCCTGTCACTGCGATTCCAGAGCACACCTCGTCTTTGCTTTCTTCGTCTCTCCCCTGCCCTTTCAGAGTGCTCCCCGTCGCTACGATTGCAGGGTCGCCTCGTCCCTATCCTTTTCGGAATTCAGCCTGTCACTGCGATTCCAGAGCACGCCTCGTCTTTGGGTTCAGCGTCGTCTCTCCCCTGCCCTTTCAGAGTGCTCCCCGTCGCTACGATTGCAGGGTCGCCTCGTCCCTATCCTTTTCGGAATTCAGCCTGTCACTGCGATTCCAGAGCACGCCTCGTCTTTGGGTTCAGCGTCGTCTCTCCCCTGCCCTCTTCAGGGCTCGATACGCCGCTGCGCTTTCAACGCGGCCTCTTCCCTTCGCTTCCAGCGGCGCCCGTGTAGCCAGGGCTATCCCTGCAGCCACCGCACGATCTGTCCGCTGAGTCCTGCCACCATCACCGCGGTGGGGACCATCGTCAGCAGGGTGCCCAGCATGAAGTCGCGGAAGCGGATGCCGGAGGCCCCGCACAACAAGTTCATCATGCCAAAGGGAGCCACGGGCAGCACGTGTCCCAGGGCCACGGCCCAGATGCCGCGTCGCATGAGGTGGCTGCGCACCCGCGCGGCACGCGGTCCAGCAAGGCGCGCGACGGCATCGGCGCCGAGGCGGGAGCCTGCGACGAACTGCACCGTCGCTGCGGTCAGGGTCGCGATGAGGGCGTAGGTCGCGCCGACCCAGGGGCCGAATGCCAGGCCGGTCACGGCGATCAAGCCGTTGATCGGGAACAGGACGGAGGAGAGCACGGCGAACGCTGCGACGAGGACGACGGGGGTCAGCGGGCTCTCGCGGAAGCGGTTTCCGGCCTCCAGCAAGCGCGCAGGCTCCAGCCAGGTCGAGAGGGGGGTCAGCCAGAAGAGGGCGCTGAGGGCGACCAGGAGGAGGGCGGCGAAGAGGAGCCGTCGGGCGGCGGCTTGTTTCGAGGGGCGAGGCGCTGGGAGGGGCGCTTCGCTCGTCCCGGGCTCAGGGGTCGGCTCGGGGGCAGCCAGGACGTCCAGGGTCGTGGTCGGCTCGGTCGCGCCAGCCAGGGCGGTGGGGACGGCAGGGAGCGGGGCGCCCGCGGGCGTGGCGTTCACCTCTCCGGTGTTGAGTCGGGAGGGCGATGGCGCAAGCGGGCTGGGGAGCGATTGTGCTGATCCGTGAGCGCGCGATTCAATGGCCGTACGGCTCGCCCCGAAGGATGGTCATGGCGCGGTAGAGCTGCTCGACGAGCACCAGGCGCGCGAGCCGGTGCGGGAAGGTGAGCGTGGAGAGGCTCCAGCGGTCGTCGGCGGCGGCACTCACCTCGGGCGGGAGGCCGTCGGCGCCGCCGATGAGGAAGGCGACGACGCCTTTGCCGCGGGAGCCCCAGCGCTCGATGGAGCTGGCGAAGGCTTCGCTGGGGAGGGCGCGGCCGCCGACTTCGAGGGCGATGACGTTGGCGCCAGCGGTGGCCCGGGTCATGGCCTGGGCGACCTTGGGGAGGGGGCCGTCGGGGATCTCCACTTCGTCGCAGGCAACGTAGCGGCGGACGCGGCCGAAGTACTCGTCGAGGGCCGCGCGAAGGGGGCGATCCTTCACGCGGCCGACGGCGACGATGACGAGACGCACGGGTGGGTCAGAAGGGGCGGTGGGCCGAGCCCTCGGCGTCGCCGCCAGGGACGGGGACGCGGCTGGCGTCCATCCAGAGGCCTTCGATGTCGTAGACGCGGCGGGTGTCTTCCTGGAAGACGTGGACGACGACGTCGCCGAAGTCGATGAGCACCCAGGTGGCGGCGGTGAGGCCCTCCATGGAGAGGGGCGCCATCTGCTTGGTCTCGCGCAGGGCGGCTTCGAGGCCGACGGCGATGGCGTGGACGTGGCGGTCCGAGCGGCCGGTCATGATCACCAGGAAGTCGGCGTAGTCGACGCGACCGGCGACCTCGAGGATCTCGACGCCGATGGCCTTCTTGTCGAGGCCGGCGGCGGCGAGGGCGAGGGCGAGCTCGCGGGCCTCGCTGGAGGCTTGCGCCGCAGGAGGAGCGGCCGAGACGCGCTTGCCAGCGCGCTTCGGCGCCGCCAGCGGCGTTCGGCCCGACTTGCCCCTGGAGGGCGGGGGGGCCGAGAAGTCGGGGGCGGAGACGGCGCCTTCCAGGGAGGCAGCGCGCTCGGGCTGGGGTGCCGGCGGTCCGCCCTCGTTCTCGAAGTTCGCGAGCGGGATCTGTTCGCTGGGCGAGAGCGGCTTCTCGGCGCTCCGGCGGATGCGAACGGGGGGGGTCTCGGCGCGCTCCTCGGCAGCACCACGCCGTGCAGGGGCGCGGGAAGCGGAGGTGCTGCGGCCCGACGCCGGGCGGCGTTCGGCGGCCGAGGCGCGGGGGCTCTCCTCGGATCGCGTCCGGCCCGCGTGCGAGGATTTCAGCCGGGGGGTGGAGGCCTTGGAGGCCGAGGGGCGCTTCGCTGCGCCCTTCGCGGGTGAGGTCCCCTTGGCGCCGGTGGTGGTGGTCCTGCCAGCCTTCGTGGCGCCAGCGCGCGCCGGAGCGGCCTTGGGGCGCTCGGTGCGGGTCGTCCCGGTCTTCGAGCCGGTGGTGGAGCGGGTCCCCGTTCTGGTCGCGCTCTTGGTGCCGGTCCTCGCGCCGCTGCCGGTCCGGGAGGAGCCGGCCTTCGAGCCAGCGCCCGTGCCGGAGCGGGAGGATCCAGCCTTCGGGCCGGTGCGGGTCGGCCCTGCCGAGGGGCCCGCCTTCTTCGTCGTCCGCTCGGGCTTGCCGGCAGCCGCGCCAGTCCGTTTCTTCGTCGTCGCCACGTGCTCTCGCTTTCTCTCGGCCCCTCGGGGCCTCTCCGTCGCAGGAAGCTTGTCGTCTCTTAGTTCAAACCCTTCGCCGATGGGCGGGGTTCGTCAACGGATCTGGCCGTCGCCGTGCGCGATCCATTTGAGGGTGGTGAGGCTCTCCAGGCCCATGGGGCCATAGGCGTGAAGCTTGGTGGTGGAAATGCCGATCTCGGCGCCGAGGCCCAGCTCTCCGCCGTCGTTGAAGCGGGTGGAGGCGTTCACCAGGACGCAGCTCGCGTCCACCTCGCGCAGGAAGCGCTGGGCGCGGTCGTAGCTGGGGGTGCAGATGGCCTCGGTGTGGTTGGAGCCGTAGCGGGCGATGTGGTCGAGGGCGTCGTCGAGGTCGCGGACGACGCGGACGGCGAGGATGGGGGCCAGGAACTCGGCGCCGAAGTCGTCCGGGGTGGCGGGGCGGGCGGCAGGGACGAGCTTGCAGGTGGCCTCGTCGCCGCGGATCTCCAGGCCGCGCGTGGACACGAGGGAGGCGAGGCGCGGCAGGAGGGTGGCGGCGAGGCGCTCGTGGACGAGCAGGCATTCGAGGGCGTTGCAGACGCCAGGGCGGGAGAGCTTGCCGTTCTCGACGAGGCGGTGGGCGAGGTCGAGGTCGGCGCCTTCGTCGACGAAGAGGTGGCAGACGCCCTTGTAGTGCTGGATGACGGGGACGCGGGCGTGCTCGGTGACGAAGCGGATGAGGCCTTCGCCGCCGCGGGGGATGGCGAGGTCGATGAGGCCGTTCATGCCGACGAGGAGGCGGGTGGCTTCGCGGTCGAGGGAGGGCAGGATCTGCACGGCGTCCGCAGGGAGGCCGGCCTCGGTCACGGCGGCGCGCACCAGGTCGCCGAGGGCGGCGTTGGAGCGAGCGGCTTCCTTGCCACCGCGAAGAATGACGGCGTTGCCGCTCTTCAAGCACAGCGCGGCGGCGTCGACGGTGACGTTCGGGCGTGACTCGTAGATCATCGCGATGACGCCCAGGGGGATGCGCACCTGGCCGATGAGCAGGCCGTTCGGGCGGCGGCGCATGCCGATGATCTCGCCCACGGGATCTTCGAGGGCGGCGATCTCGAGGACGGCGCCCGCGAGCGCTTCGAGGCGGGCCGGCGTGAGGACGAGGCGGTCGACGAGGGCTTCGGAGAGGCCGGCCGCGCGGGCGGCGGCGACGTCCTCTGCGTTGGCAGAGAGCAGGGATCCCTGCTCTCCCTCGGCAGCGGCAGCACGGAGGCGCCGCACCACGGCGTGGAGCGCGCGGTCCTTGTCGGCGCGGCCGACGGGGACGAGGGCACGCGCGGCGGCGCGGGCGCGGAGGCCGAGGGCGCGCAGCTCGGTGCCGAGGTCGGCAGGGCTCGAAGGCTGGGCCGCAGGGGTCGTCGCAGTGCTCGCTGCGGACCCGGCAGGGTGCAGCGGTTGCTGCGAGGTCGGTGTCTCCACGGCGCGGAAACTAGCTCGGCTTTCTCCGGCAGCCAACTCCGTGTGGTAGGGTGCGGCGGTGGTGGAGCGCGCTCGGAGCTGGACGAACCTGTCGCGGTGTGAGGTGCCGGGACGGCGACGGCCTGGCCGGGGGACGCTCGGGGTAATGGGAATCGCCGCCGTGCTCGCTTCGCTCGCGGTCACGGGGTGTGGTGGCGAGGGGGCGATCGAAGAGGCCGAGGCGATGGTCGCGACCTCGATCCCGAAAGCGGCTCCCGGTGCGCAAGGGGCCGAGATTCCGTCGCGTGTGGGGTCGGAAACCGCGCCGGCGGAAGTCGTCGAGGAAGAGGGAACCTTGGCGCCTGGCTGGCCGCCTCCGTCTCCCAAGGCCCCCTCCCCGTCGCCAGTCCCCGTGCCCATCGAGAGCCCCACCACGGGAGGAACAGCGCTGTGAAGCGGACGGTGACGGGCTTGTGGAGGCTCTGGCTGATGGTGGTCGTCGCGGCGAGCGCGGTGGGCTGTGGTCCGCCACCGCCACCGAAGCCGCTGCCCGGGGGGCTGCCGCCCGAGTACGAGCGGCCGAGGTCCTACGATGGCGACCTGGGAGATGCGCCTCCTCCGCCAGCAGCTCCTCTCCCCGCAGCACCGAGCCAGGAGCCCGAGCCAGGCCCCGCTCCCGACGCTGCACCCGCTGCGCCCTCGACCCCCGACGGTTCCTGAGCGCGCGCCCCGACGGTTCCTGAGCGCGCGTCGTTCACCGCGGGGACAGGAGCGACCGCCCTGCCTGTCGCCCTGGTGGGGACTGCGGCGTCTGCGCCCTCCGCATCAACGAGCGCCCCTAGCGCGGCCCGGATGGTCGTGGTAGCGGCACGCATGCCCAGCGCCCCTCAGGATCCGCGCGCAGAGAGCCGCGCCGACGCGAGCCATCACCGGGAGATGGTGGCCATCCTCGATTTCGGTTCCCAGTACACGCAGCTCATCGCCCGGCGGGTGCGGGAGGCAGGGGTCTACTGCGAGATCTTCCGCTACGACGTGTCGATCGAGCAGCTCCGCGAGGTCGCGCCCAGTGCGCTGATCTTGAGCGGGGGGCCAGCGAGCGTGTACGGGGCCGGGGCGCCCCATGCGTCACGCGAGGTGCTGGAGCTGGGGCTGCCGACGCTGGGGATCTGCTACGGGCTGCAGTTCATGGCGCACCTGCTCGGCGGCAAGGTGGAGCGCGCGGAGGGCGGCGAGTACGGGCCGGCGACGGTCCACGTGACGAAGCCGGTCGGCGTCTTCGCGCGGCTCGCGGAGGGGGACACGCTCGGCGTGTGGATGAGCCACGGGGATCAGCTCGTCGCGCTCCCGCCGGGGTTCACGGCGCTGGGGTCGAGTCCGGACTGTGCGTTCTGCGCCATCGGGAACGAGGAGACCAAGGTCTACGGGCTGCAGTTCCACCCCGAAGTGGTGCACACGAAGTTCGGCAAGGAGATCCTCGAGGCCTTTCTGTTCGATGTGGCAGGGCTGCACGCGATCTGGACGCCAGCGTCGATCGTGGAGCAGGCGGTGACGGCGGTGCGGGAGAAGGTGGGGCCGGAGGATCGGGTGATCCTGGGGCTGTCCGGCGGGGTGGACTCGTCGGTGGCGGCGGTGCTCTGCCACGAGGCGCTGGGCGATCGGCTGACGTGCATCTTCGTCGACAACGGGCTGCTCCGCGAGGGGGAGGGCGACGCCGTGGAGCGGATGTTCCGGCAGCACTTCCACCTGAACCTGATCCACGTGAAGGCGGCCGATCGTTTCCTCGATGCGCTCGCCGGCGTGAGCGATCCCGAGCAGAAGCGGAAGATCATCGGGCGGGTGTTCATCGAGGTGTTCGAGGAGGAGGCGCGGAAGATCCCGGGCGTGAAGTGGCTGGTGCAGGGGACGCTGTACCCGGACGTGATCGAGAGCGTGTCCTTCAAGGGGCCCAGCGCGGTGATCAAGAGCCACCACAACGTGGGGGGGCTGCCGGAGCGGATGCAGCTCGGGCTCGTGGAGCCGCTGCGCGAGCTGTTCAAGGACGAGGTGCGCGCGGCAGGTGAGGCGCTGAAGATGCCGCGCGAGGTGCTGTACCGGCAGCCGTTCCCGGGGCCAGGGATGGCGGTGCGCTGCATCGGGGCGGTGTCGGTGGAGAAGCTCCGGGTGCTGCGGGAGGCGGACGCGATCTTCGAGGAAGAGGTGCGCGCGGCGGGGCTCTACGAGGAGCTGTGGCAGAGCTTCTGTGTGCTGCTGCCGGTGCGGACGGTGGGGGTGATGGGCGACGAGCGGACGTACGACGAGGTGATCGTGCTGCGGGCGGTGCACTCGACCGATGGGATGACCGCGGACTGGGCGCGGCTGCCGTACGATCTGGTGGGGCGAGCCAGCGCGCGGATCATCAACGAGGTGCGCGGGGTGAACCGGGTGGTGCTCGATGTGTCGTCGAAGCCGCCGTCGACGATCGAGTGGGAGTGATGGGGTCGATGGTGAGGACGAGAAGAGGGCACGCCTTCGGGGTGGTGGCAGCGCTGCTGCTGCCGGGCGTCACGGGGTGCATGGCACACACGCCGGACACGGTGTCGCTGCGGATGCAAGGTGCGCAGCAGGACGCGTCGGTGACGGTGGATGATCAGTACCTGGGGGCGCTCGGGTTCGTGGCGAAGCGCGGGGTCGCGTTGCCACCGGGTCAGCACCGGGTGACGGTGGAGAAGCCGGGGTACTTCCCGTGGGATCGGCTGGTGACGGCGGAGAGCGGGGCCGGGCCGATCGTGCTCACCGTGGAGCTGCGGCAGATCCCGGATTGAAGCAGCACGCGGCGTCTGCGCTCCCGGCGCGCGATGTTCGCCAGGAGCGCAGTGGTGCGCCGGGGTCGCTCAGGTTCGCCCGACGCGTCTCGCCGTCGTGCCTCTCTCAGCGAACGCGGACCGAGCGGATCGGGTGGCGCTCGGCGGTCGGCACGAGCACCTGCTCCACGAGCGCGATGACGCGCTGGTAGCGCTGGTGGTTCGAGGCCGAGGGGTTGCGCTTCGAGTCGACCACGCCGATGCGGATCTCGATGGTGCGCGTCTCCTCGACGGTGCCGGTGACGAACGAGTCGGGGTGGACCTTGTCCAGCTCGAGGTTCAGCGCCTCCGCGGTGGGGATCGTGTCGGCGAAGGTCACCTCGAGTTCGTCGCCGAGGCCGTTCAGCACGGCGTTCATGTTCTCGACCGGGAACGGCTGGCGGGCGAGCCAGGAGACGACGCTGCGTCGCGCTCCAGCGAGGATCACGCTGACCACCACGGCGCAGACGATGGGAAGGAGCGAGAGGACGATGAGGACCGGGATCACCACGCCCCGCACGCCCGAGCTGATGACGCCGAGCAGGACACAGATGCCGAGGCCCGTGCCGATGGCGATGAAGGGGGGATCGGTCAGCACCCCGAGGGGCGAGGTGGCCGCGTTCATGGGCCGGGTGAAGCGCGTGGCGACGCTCTGATCGGCCCGCTGCTCGGGCGTCTCGGTGGTGGCGACGTCAGCCATCGCCCTGATCTCCGAGCAAGCGCCAGAAGAAGATGCCTGCGCCCACCACGAAGAGCACGCCGGCCACCCAGAAGCTGCGCATCGGGCCGATCATGAGGCCGTCGCCAGAGATACGCATCACGAGATCGATCCCGAGCAGCACGGTGGCGAGAACGATGCACGCGACGCCGACCCCGACCCGGCGGAGCTGGCTCGGAGCGGGCGGCGCTTCCGGCGGCGGCGGGCGCTGGGGGATGACCGGCGCTCGGGGCGGGCGGAGCGCGCTCGCCGAGGGGACCAGCGGGGCGCCCCCGGTGCCGGAGGCGGAAGGGAGCGCGCCTGGAGGGATGGAGGGGGCTCCCTGCCGGGTGGAAGGGGGCGGGATCGAGGCGCGACTCGACGGGGGCGGCGGCAGCGAAGGCCTGCGTGAGCGCGGCCCGAGGTCGAGCTCGGCGTCGAGGGGGGGCGGGGTGCTCAGCTCGCGGCTGCGCGAGCCGAGGGAGGCGCCCGCCGCGTCGACGCGGTAGCTCCTCGGGGCGGGGTCGCTCTGCGGCAGCTCCAGCTCGGCGCCAGGAAGATCGAACTCGGGCGCGGGGGGCCGATGGCTGAGGGGTGCGCGGGCGCGCAGCGAAGCGGGCTCGACGTCCAGCTCGAGGCCGATGGGCTCGTCGGGCATCTCCAGCCAGACGTCGGTGCGCTGCTTGATCTGCGGTCGCGCCGAGGCCGGGGCCGAGGCCGGGGGGACCGACGCGGGGCTGTAGTCATCCGATGGGCGCGCGCCGAAGGACGGGGAGAAGCCGAGCGCCTGCTCCAGCTCGGTCCAGAAGGTCTCGACGTCCTTGGTTCGATCCCGCGGGTTGACGGCGAGCGCGCGCTCGAAGACGGCGTCGACCTCGGCCGAGAGGTTGCAGCCTTCGGATCGAGGCGTGGGCCTGCGCGCCGGATCGAGGGCCGTGCCCATCATCGCCTGGGTCTCGCCTTCGATGATCTGATGGCCGACCAACGTCTCGGCCATGGTGATGGCGAGACCCCAGACGTCGGTCCAGGGCCCAGCTTGACCATAGCGCTTGGGGACCCACTGTTCGGGCGCGGCGTACGCGGGAGAGAATGCGTTGAGCTGGTCGGTGCCGGTGACCTTGCCCACCGCTTGCTCGGCGAGGTTGCGCGCCTGCGCGATGCCGAAGTCCAGGATGCGCGCGCGTTCCACGCCCTCCTGGGTGATGATGAAGATGTTCTCCGGCTTGAGATCACGGTGGATGACGGAGATGATCGTGCCGTCCGGTGCCGTGAAGCGGTGGGCTCGGGCGATGGCGTGGGCGATGGGCTTGAACAGCTTCATCACCTTCTGGAGCGCCATGGGTGGCTCGCCTTGCAGGCGGCGCCGATCGATCGCCCTGTCGAGCGCCTCTCCCTCGAGCCACTCCATCGCGAGGAACGGCACGAACTGCCCGTTCTTCAGGTGAAGCACGTCGATGTGGAGGGGCCGCACCACCTCGGGGATGGAGGCCGAGAGGCGGAAGAGGAGCTGCGCCTCGTCCCGGAATTTCTCCAGGAAGAGGTTCCGCTCCTTCGCCGTGCGCGCCTCGGAGACCTTGAGACACTTCAGCGCGACAGGCGCGCGAAACCCGCCGTGCAGTGCACGGTACACGACGCCAAAACCCCCTTCAGCGACCACCTTCTCGATATGGAAGTTGCCCGCCTGCGTGGTTCCGACGATGCCGAAGACGTCGTCTGCCATGCCAGCAGACCTGCAATAGCGCAGAGCACAGGCAAATCGGAAGACCAACCGACGAGTTGGTGACCACGAACACGCGATGATGGTCACCACGCGGTCGCGTCGTCAGGCGAGGCACTACGATGGTGTAGAGAGCCCCCGGGTGCAGACGAGGTGAACTCGCCGTTCCTCGGCCAGGTGCGACGCTGGATGCGCAGTGTGAAGGGAACGAGGCAGGAGGCTTTCCTGCCGCTCGTGTCGGTCTCGGCGCGCGGCTAGCTGTTGGTGTAGTCGGAAGCGTCTCGCTCCAGACGCCGCGCTTCCTTCTCGGAGCGCTCGTCCTCCTGGAGGATGGTAAAGACGAGCCCAGCGCCGATGATCGGGACCAGCCAGATCAGCTGCGCTTGCCAGACCTTCTGCTTCCGCTCGTACATGCCGCTGCGGAAGACGCGCACCGTGAGGTAGACCTGGAATGCGACCATCACGAGGATGGCTGCGCCGATGGTGATTTCGAACGATCCCATGGAACAGCGCAAGACTAACCATGCCCTCGGTGCCCGCAAGCTACGTTTTGCGGCTCTGCTCGCCGGGGTGGCGGCGTGCGCACCACAATCCTGCTCGCCCCCGTCATCGGAGATCGAGGGAGACGAGCTGCTGGGTGTCTTCGGTCGGGACGGGGGCCCAGGGCAACAACCCGACGCCTCGGTCGCCGGGGGTCGGACGGAAGCGGACGCGGGCCGGACGGCATCCCGCTCGGGTGGCCCTGATGCTGGGGCGCGAGCGCCTGCCGTCGTCCGCACCCCACCCGAAGGGAGCTGCGTCGCCCCGGAGGGGGAGCCTCAACGGGAGCTGCGTCGCACCCTGGGGCGGCCTCCCTGCCGTGGCGCGCAGATCCTGGAGCATCAGGACGCGGAGGGCTCACCGCGGTATGCCTGTATCTTTACGCCGCCCGGCGTGGAGACGCGCAAGCCCTTGCCCGTGGTCCTCTTCTTTCACGCCGAGGACGACAACCCGACCGGGTTCGACAAGCGCACGGGTCTCCGCAAGCTCGCCTCCCAGACCAACCTCACGGGAGATCCTGCCCACACCGGGTTCATCGTGATCGCCCCTCAGGGGCGCGCCCTCAAAAGCAAGACGGGCTCGCACTTCGACACGGGAGCCCTGGGGCCCGACAACGTCGATCTGGCCGTGGTGGATCACTTCCTGGAGCAGATCAGCGCGCGTGGCCTCATCGATCCGCGCCGTGTCTACACGCTGGGGATGTCCGCTGGAGGTCACATGGCAGCGACCTACGCGATGATGCGCGCCGATCGCGTGGCCGCCTTCGCCACGTTCGCGGCCGACGCCCCCCCCGCCACCTGGGCCTGTCCGGGTCCACCGCCCCCCGCGATGGTCCTCTACCGGGCGTGCGATACGGCCGTTCCCTGCGAGTCCGTGGAGCGCTGGATCCGGACGAGGGAGTCGCAGAGCGCCGAGACCCCGGCGCTGCGGCTGGGAGAGGATCGAAAGGAGGAGCCGCACTGCGCGCTGCGGAAGCGATGCTCCGAGCAGAAAGGAATGATCCACCATAACCGCTGGCCCAAGGGACGCGAGCAAGACATCCTGCGCTTCTTCGCGAGCCACGCCCTCGCCGTACAGCGCTGATCGAGGCGGCCCCCACCGGCCTCTCCCCCTCAGGACTCGTGTGCACCCGGTGGAAGCGCGCCGGCGTCGAGACCGGCCATTGAGCCAGAATGGCCTTCGTCGTAACGTGCTCGGCCCGATGAACCAGGCTCAGGCCCTCCTCACCCCTCTCCCGGTCGGGACAGCACTCATCCCCGGGACGCTGCGCGCCGAGATGGATGCTCGCCGCGCGTCCGGACGTGGCTTCGACATCCGCGAGGCGCTCCGTCTCATCGTTCCGCTGTGCACGCGGCTCGCGGATCTGCACGCGCAAGGGGCGAGGCTCTTCGTCAACCCCTCCTCGCTGGGGTACGCACCGGAGCGTGGGCTTCAGGTGATCGAGCACCTCGCCGGGGTGGCGCCGTCCCTGCCGCGCGACCGCGCCTGCCTCGCCCCGGAGGAGCGCCAGGGCACACCAGGAGACGCGCGCGGGAGCGTGTTCGCGGTGGGCGCCATCCTGTACGAGCTCCTCACCGGCGCCAGCGTGGGCCCTGGGATGCGGCGCCCCGCCGAGGTCATCCCCGATCTGCCGGCGGCGCTCGAGGGGGTGCTGGGGAAGGCGCTGGTCGCCGATCCCAAGCTTCGCCCGGCCGATCTCGGCGCACTGGCACAGGCCCTCCACAACGTGGCACCCGCCGCTTCCATGCGGCCTCCGATGGCGAGCGATGTGCTCCTCGACGAGGACGGCATCGAGGTGAACGTGTCGATGTCGATGATCCCGCCTTCCGTCGCCCCCCAGGGTGGCGCGGTGGCACCGGCGATCCCCGCAGCTCCGGCGATGCCTCGGTTCCAGGCGGTGAGCGGCGACGGTCCCTTCGCCGTGGCCATCCCCACCGCCCCGCAGGCGGTGCGGAACGCGAACGATCCCACCCAGAAACTGGCGGATCTCAAGGGGAACCTCGAGTCCGATCCTCGACCTCGCTACGTGGTGGTGAAGGCGGGCATGGATCACGGTCCGTTCTCCGCCGTGGAGCTGCTCCAGCAGATCGCCTCGGGTCAGTTCCTGGGCACGGACGTGCTGCGCGACAGCTTCCTGCGCGAGGAGCGAGCGATCCAGGACTGGGAGGAGTTCGCCCCGTTCGCCGAGCAGGCCAAGCTGAACCGGGACATCGTCCAGGAGAAGAAGGCGCTGGACGAGGTCGTTCAGAAGGAGCGCCAGGGCATGCAGTACAAGGCCCTCATCGGCATCGCGCTGATGGGCGTCATCCTGGCTGCCGGTGGTGGCTTCTGGCTGCGGAAGCGGGCGAACAAGCAAGCGGAACTCGCCGTTCAGGACCGCAGCGGGACCATCGAGGTCGACGTGAAGAGCGGCCTCTCGGGCCCCAAGCAAGGCGGCGGCGCTCCCGGCGCAGGCGGTCCGCGCCCGGCCGGCGGCGGGAACTACCCGGTGCTGGGCGGCGGCATGAGCTGCGAGGCCGCGCAGGCGAGGTACGTCGAGGAGTACAAGATCGGCGGCAGCGGCACGCCCGCAGACCTCACCGCGGGCGCCTTCGGTGCAGTCCTGAACAAGGGAAGCTACCTCAACGCCTGCGGCGTGCCGTCGAACATGACGGTGAACATCTGCGCGGCAGTGCAGAATGGTCGGGCGGTCGGCGTCAGCGTCTCGACCAGCCCGTCGAACCCGGGGATCTCGTCCTGCGTCTCGGGCCAGATCCGTGGGCTCAGTTTCCCGTCGCACCCGCGCCTCGACGTGACACGCACCACCTTCGCCGCGAACTGAGGCCTCTCTCTCCCCTGCCCCTCCAGCTCGGCGGCATACGCGAGCCCTGGGTCGTCCACGATGTCAGCCGAGCCGATGATCCGCATCGAAGGACTCACCAAGAACTTCGGGGGCATGGCCGTGCTCCGCGGCGTCGATCTCCACGTGCCCCGCGGATGCCTCTACGGTCTCATCGGGCCCGGGGCCTCGGGCAAGAGCGTGCTGCTCAAGATGATCACCGGCCTGTTGCGGCCCGATCACGGCCGGGTCGTCGTCGATGGCACGGATGTTCATGCGCAAAGCGAGCTGGAGCTGCAGAAGTTCCGGCTGAAGTTCGGCATGCTGTTCCAGAACAACGCCCTGTTCGACTACATGACCGTGGGCGACAACATCGCCTTTCCTCTACGCCGCCTCGGCGAGGTGCCCGAAGACGAGGTCGCAGCGCGTGTTCTGGATCGGCTCAAGGTGGTGTCCTTGCCCGGCTTCGAGGATCGCTTCCCTGCCGGCCTCTCGGGAGGCCAGAAGAAGCGGGTCGGTGTCGCACGGGCCACCATCACCCGCGGTGAAATCGTCCTCTATGACGAGCCAGCGGCGGGGCTCGATCCGGTCACCTCGCAGCGCATCTTCGATCTGCTCCGGAAAGAGCAGCGCGCAGCGAATGCCACGGTCGTCATGGTCTCCAGCGACCTGGACAGGCTCCTGACAGTCACCGACAGGGTGGGCATGCTGTATCGGGGACGTCTCCTTTTCGACGGGACCACCGAAGAGGCCAAGGCGAGCGTCGATCCCCATGTGCGTCAGTTCGTTCACGGCTTGACCGAAGGCCCGCTCTGACCCCTGCACACGCGGAACGCTCCGGCGTCGACCGCTCCAGGCGGCTGATGGTTTGCCCACCAGCGAACGCCCGCGCTCGTCAGAACGCCTCGAAAACCGCAAGTGAATGAACGATCGCGTCACACGGACGCCATCGATGCCTGGCATACTGCCTGGTTATGCTGCGGTGTGTCCTGCGCGCCGCCTGGACCGCGACAGTCCCCCGGTCGCGGTAGGTGAAGTGCAGCGCACACCGCTTCGAAACCAGAGGAGCGCCCAGTTCATGAAGCCTCTCCGCTCGCTGTTCCTCATCGGCCCTCTGCTGGCCATCGCGGCGGCCGCTGCGCCCGCGTCGGCGCAGTCGCTGGTACGGCGACCTTACCTGCAGCTCGGGACGCCGAGTGCAGTCACCGTCGTGTGGACGACCGACACCGCATCCAACACAAGGATCCGCTACGGCAGGAGCCCGCAGAACCTCACCGAGTCGATCACGCTCCCGGCCTCCGTGACGCAACACGAAGTGACGGTGCAGAACCTGGAGCCGGACACGCGCTACTACTACAGCGTCGGGACCACCACGACCACGCTCGCCGGGGGGGACAACGAGCACTACTTCGAGACGTCGCCCGTGGCGGGCACGGAGAAGAAGTTCCGCGCCTGGGTCATCGGCGACTCCGGGTACAACATCCAGCCGGTCTGGAACATGCGCGACGCCATGACGCGCCACTTCGGCACGTACAGGCCTCAGCTCCTCCTCCACATGGGGGACATGGCGTACAACAGCGGCACCGCCACGGAGTTCACGAACAACTTCTTCGGGGTCCTCCAGGCCACGCTGCGCAACACCATCACCTGGCCGACCTTCGGCAACCACGAGGGCCTCAGCTCCTCCTCGGCATCCCAGAGCGGGCCCTACTACACGGCGTTCGTCCTCCCGGCCGCTGGTCAGGCAGGGGGCGTCCCTTCAGGCACCGAGGCGTACTACTCGTACGACTACGCCAACGTCCACTTCGTGGTGCTCAACGCGTACGACGTCCCCCGCAACCACGGGAGCGCGATGCTCAACTGGCTGCAGCTGGATCTGGCTTCCACGGACCAGGACTGGATCGTCGCCTACTCGCACTACCCGGCTCACACGAGGGGTACGTACAACTCCGACAACGACTCGATCATGACGGAGATGCGCGAGAACGTCATGCACCTGCTGGAGGAGCGGGGCGTCGACCTGGTGCTCGCAGGACACTCGCACGTCTACGAGCGCTCCTACCTGATCGACGGCGCGTACGAGACACCGACCGTCGCCGCAGGACACATCGTCGATCATGGCGATGGTCGCCCGCTGGGGAATGGCCCCTACTTCAAGTCGACGGGTCAGGTCGCGAACGAGGGCGCGGTGTACGTCGTCGCGGGGCACGGCGGGTACGTCGGCTCGCTGGGGAACCACCCCTTGATGTACAAGTCCGACCCGATCACCGGCTCCTGCGTGCTCGACGTACAAGGCAACCGGCTCAGCCTGACCAATGTGCGACTCGACGATCGGGTGAGCGATCGGTTCACGATCCTCAAGGGTTCAGGCTTCGTCCTCGCCGCGCCGGAGGGCGGCGACAAGGTGGGCCACGGCGTCCCTTACACCATCCGCTGGTCCAGCGCCGGGAACATCCCTTCGGTGAACCTGGCGTACTCGATCGACGACGGCGCCAACTGGACGTGGATCGCGCAGAACGTGAGCAACACCGGCCAGTACGTGTGGACGCCGCCCGTCGTGAACACGAGCCGCGCGCTGGTGAGGGTCTCCGACGCGTCCAATGGCACGGTGTTCGACGAGAGCAACACCGGCTTCACCTTGCAGCCGCCGGTCAATGTGCCGATCTCGTTCGGGGATTACTGGACGTACGACGACCGGGGCATCGATCACGGGACGGCCTGGCTGAGTGCCTCCTTCGACGACTCCTCCTGGAAAGCGGGCTACGCCGAGCTGGGTTATGGCGATGGCGACGAAGAGACGGTGCTGTACCGCGCGACGCCATCGTACCCCTCTGCCTACTTCCGGAAGCTCATCCAGCTGGATGGCGCCGTCGACCTGGCGACCCTGAAGGTCATCCACGACGATGGCGTGGTCGTCTGGATCAACGGCGTGCAGGTGTTCTCGAAGTACGTCAACAACACGAGCTACGCCGCCTACGCCATCTCCGGAGGCCCGGACAACGAACTCAGCACGAGCAACATCTCCCTCGCGTCGAACCCGTTCCGCGTGGGCACCAACGTGATCACGGTCATGGTGAAGCAGGTGTCGGGATCGTCGGACGATCTCTCGTTCGACTTCGAACTCTCGCTCACCATGAGCGCCTCCAGCGGGAGCCCAGGCACCGGGACAGGGGGCGGCGGCGCTGGAGGTGGCGGGGGTGCGAGCAACGTCAGCTCGACGGTGGCCAGCACGACGAGCGTGACGAGCTCCACCAGCGCCAGCTCCACCAGCGCCAGCTCCACCAGCGTCGCCAGCTCCACCAGCGCCAGCTCGACGGTGGCCAGCTCCACCAGCGTCGCCAGCTCGACGGTGGCCAGCTCCACCAGCGTCACCTCCAGCTCGTCCTCGACCTCGTCGTCTTCCTCGGGAGGAGGTGGCAGCGATCCCTGCCTGGAGTCCATCCCGACCTGCCTCGTGATCAAGCGAGGCACCTTCGGGACCGTGCGCGACGCGACGCTCTGGCAGTCCTCGCCCGGCTACAACGACGGCGCGAGCGCTTCGATCTACACGGGCATGGCGAGCCAGGGCGGCGATCGCATCTCCCTGCTCTGGTTCGATCTCGCGTTCGTCCGACGCGGCGCTCCCGTCTGCTCCGCGGTTCTCAAGCTGACGCAGGGGTGGCGCAACACGCCGACCACGATGCGCGTCCATGAGGTGCTGGTCCCGTGGATGGAGTCGTCGGTGACGTGGAACAGCATGAACAGGGCCTGGGATACGACCCCCATCGGGACGTTCCTGGCCGCGACCGGAACGGGTGACCGTGCCGTCGACGTGAGCCCGCTGGTCCAGGACTGGGTGGACGGCCTCTTCCCCAACGATGGCTTCGCGCTCTCGGAGCCCGCCTCGTCGGACCGCACCTCGTTCTACAGCAGCGAGACCGTCGGCAACCCTGGCCGGCTCCCGCGGCTCGAGCTCTGCTACGTGCCCTGACGATGTCTTCGCCCGGTGAGCCGGCGTGCCCACAGCGCGCCGGCCACCGTGAGCAGGACCAGCCGGGACGACGACGGGACCGCGCTCACCCCACAGCTACAAGCGTCACGGGCCGAAGGATCGAGGATCGCGCGGTCGTCGCCCCCTTCTCCGGCATCCCCGCCCTCATCGCCGTCACCTGGGGGCGCCCCTGCGCCGGCATGGCCAGCCTCACCGCCCTCACCGCCCACCCCTCCCGCGCCGCCTACCCCTCCCGCACCGCCAGCGCCGTCCGCTGGAGCCGGAGACAGCACCAGCGCGAGGGCCGCGAGTCCTGCTGCGAGGCTCGCAAGCGAGGCACGCAGCCGGCGCAGTGCGCGGCCCTCGGTGCGCAGGTACACGCTCACGGGTCGCCGTGGAAGCGAACCGCCACGCAGGTCACGTTGTCCGGACCTCCCCGCTGGTTCGCGAGATCGATCAGCAGATCGATGGCCGACGCCATGTCCGGCGCTGCCGCGAGCACGTCCACGAGATCTTCGTCGGGGACCGGGCCCGTCAGGCCGTCGGAGCACACCAGGAACACGTCTCCCGCTTCGGGCCGCTCCGTCCGCGTCTCGACCTCGACGTGCCGCTCCATGCCCAGGGCGCGCGTCACCACGCTGCGAGCAATGAAGGGATCGATCCCCTCGGGCAGCACCTCACCCCGCCGCGCGAACTCGTTGTGCAGCGAGTGGTCCTCGGTCAACCGGGTGATCTGCCCTCCGCGGAAGCGATAAACGCGGCTGTCCCCCACGTGGGCGATGTACGCGACGCCATCGGCCACATGCATGCCAGCGAAGGTGGTGGCCATCCCGCGGTGCCTCGGGTCGCGCATGCCTGTGTCGAAGATTTGCTTGTTGGCCTGCCAGAGGCACGAGAGCAGGCGCAACTCGACCGGGCTCTGCGTGTCGTCGAGGTCCGACGGCTGCGTGATCTCCAGATCCCGCTCCTCTGCGCAGCAGCTCCGCACCACCTCGACAGCCATCCGCGAGGCGACCTCCCCGCTCGCAGCGCCACCGATGCCATCGGCGACGATGAACAGTCCGAGTTCGAGATCCACGACGAAGCTGTCCTCGTTGTGTTCTCGCTGGCGTCCTACGTCCGTTGCTCCGGCGGCCTCGATACGGAGGGGCCGGGTCATGCGTACCTCGTTGTTGGTCGGGTCATGTGGTTTCGGGGGCGATTCTGCCACGGGTACGACACGGGTGTAAAACCCGAGGACTCGCCCGCCTCCCGAGGTGGGCCGCTCGGCACCTTCTCGGCACGTTGCTCCCCGGGAAGTCACAATGATTCCGTGCCTCGAGAGGACACAAGTGCATGTCCTGCTCCCGGGGAGTCCGAAGCCACCAGAAGACCGGGGCAATCGCGCCGATCCACCTACAGAAGTAGTTCAGGAATGGTCCGCTGGAAGGCGGTAACCTGATGGAAAACGACGCGACGTCGAGAAGCCCTCCACGTGACGCGTCACGGTCGCTCCCGGGTTGCGCGCTTCGTTGGCCCTCTCCAGCGATCTAACGCAGGATTGCCCCTGGGGGCCTCGGATGCGTGCTTCATCCCACGACACCAGCGGTTCCGCTGCGGAGAAGGCGGTCGACGTCGAGCGCATCCACAACGCCCGGCGTGTGGTCCAGTTCCGGGCCGCCGGTTCCAGCCTTGCCCTCGCCCTGGCCCTGGGGCTCACCTTCGGCGGCGGCCTCGAGGACTGGCGACCTTACGCTCAGGTCTTCGCGTTCCACGCGGCCCTCAGCGTCGCCCTGGTCGCGGTCACCCGGCGCTCACCGGAGAGCGCGCGCTGGTCCGGTTGGGCCGTCGCCTTCATGGACCTGCCGCTCATCCACTGGGCGCAGCTGCAGTCGCTCCCCGTCTCCCCTTCCCCGGGTGGCGTCGCGGCGTTCTCGCTCGGCATCTACTGCGTCTTGCTCCTGTTCTCCTCGCTCTACCTCGACACACGCCTCTGCGTGGCCGTGGCGACGGCGGGCGCACTCTCGGTCGTCGTCCAGCAGCAAGAAGCGAACATCCGGGTCGGCGCGCAGATCGCGGCCGTGATCGTACTGGGCATCGCGGCAGCGACGGCGTCGCACCTGCTGCGCCGCATCCGTCACCTGGTGGGCAGCGTCGCCCGTGAAGAGTTGAAGCGGGCACGCCTGGGCCGCTACTTCTCCCCCACCGTCGCCGCTCGGGTCTCGGAAGCAGAGGCCGCGTCGCATCCCACCACCCGCCAGGTCACCCTGCTGTTCTCGGACATCCGTGACTTCACGGCGCTCAGCGAGAAGCTCGATCCGGTGCAGGTCGTCGCGATGCTCAACGAGTACCACACCCACATGGTCGACGCGGTGTTCAAGAACGGCGGTACCCTCGACAAATTCATCGGCGACGGCCTGATGGCGTACTTCGGTGCGCCGCTCGACGACGCCGATCACCCCGAGCATGCGGTGCGGTGCGCGCTCGACATGGTGAGGGCACTGGATGGCGTCAACCGGGACCGTGCGGCGCGCGGCGAGCCACCGCTCCGGGTCGGGATCGGCGTCCACACCGGCGAGGTGGTGGTCGGGGACATCGGATCGCCCACCCGGCGGCTGGAGTACACGGCCATCGGCGACGCGGTGAACCTCGCCTCGCGCATCGAGGGGCTGACCAAGGTCCACGACGCGGACGTGCTGGTATCGGAGTCGACCCGAGCACGCTGCCGGTCGAGGTTCGGCTGGAAGGAGACGCCCCCGGTGACGGTGAAGGGCAAGTCCACGCCGGTTCGAACGTTCATGCCCCTCGATCTCGGAGATCCACGCGCAGAGGCCCTGTCCATGCTCGACGCCCCTGCCCCCGTGGCGGGATGATCCTCCCCGCCCCGCTCACACGACGCTCTCTCCCCACGGACTGTCCTGGCTCCGGAGACGCATGATTCCCCTGCTCCATCACCTTTTCGGCGACGCTGCTGCCCTCGACGTCCCGGCACTCGGCTCCCTCCAGACCTTCCTTGCGGCGCATGCAGCGCGCACAGCCGAGTTCGACGTTTCAATCGACCGCGCCGTGCTCGGAGGCTTCGCCTCGGACCGGCTCGGTTACGCCTTCGCCGCAGGCTACGGCGCAGCGCTGGATGCGCTGTGGCGCGCAGCTGCTCAGATCACGAAACGGACAGAGACGCCGCCTTCGGCGGGACCGCAGCCCACGTCGGCCCAGGTGCCACGCAGGGAGATCCGGGTGCTCTGCGCCACCGAGGAGGGAGGAGCACACCCTCGCGCCATCCGGACGACCCTTTCCAGGGACGCCAGCGGAGAGCTGCGTATCGACGGTCGAAAGCGCTGGTCCACGCTGGCCACCGACGCCGACGAGCTGCTCGTGGTCACCTCGATGGGTGCAGACGACACCGGAAGGAACCGTCTCCGGCTGGTGCGGGTCGCTGCGAGAGCCTCTGGTGTCGTCATCACCCCCATGCCCCCGCCCCCCTTCGCCCCGGAGATCCCTCACGCAGAAATCGTCCTCCAGTCGGTGTCCGTGCGTGAGGACGACGTGCTCCCAGGCGATGGCTACGAGGCCTACCTGAAACCCTTCAGGACGCTGGAGGACCTGCACGTCCACGCAGCCCTCCTCGGCTACCTCGTCGGCGTCGGCCGCAGGTATCGGTGGCCCGACGCCACGCTGGAGCAACTGAGCGCCCTCCTGGTCACCGTGAGGGCCCTCGCGGCGAGCCCTGTCGACAGGGCAGAGACCCACCTCGCCGTGGCTGGGCTGCTCGGCATGGCCGACGTGTTCCTGCACGAGACGGAGCTGCTCTGGGAGCGCGTCGGGGAGGACGAGCGAGCGCGCTGGGTGCGCGACCGCGCGCTGCTCGCGGTCGCCGGAAAGGCGCGAGAGGCCAGGCGGGTGCGTGCGTGGCAGCGGCTACGCGAGGAGTGAAGCCGACAACCGACGCGCACGAGCAGGCGAGATCCCTTTGCGAGACCGACGACGCCTGCCCATCACCCGCGACGACCACTCATCCCCGGCGACGCCTCCGCATCATCGTCACTGCGAAGGCCAGCCCAGCAAACGCAACCGACCATGGCTCGCGGGTCGATGTCGCCCCAGCGGCGCGACAGGAGCAACTCAGCAGCTCTGGCGCTTCAGGTGCGTCGACGCACTCCCCCGCGGCATTGCAGGCCTTGCCGCCCACGCAGTCGGCGATCGACTGGCAGGACGCAGGACAGGCATTGCCACCTGCAGGACATCGGTAGGGCGAGCAATCCTGATCCGGTGCCTCGGCGATGCGCAGCGTGAACTCACCATCACACGAGGGCCCGTTCGTCCGGAGATCGATGCATCGCCCACCATCCGCGCAGATGAAGTCGACGACACAGTCCGCATCGGTCGTGCACGAGGCCTTGCACGCCGAGGCGTCCGCGCAGCGGAACCCGAGATCGTCCCCGCCGCAACGCTCGGTCTGCGTGACGAAGCTCCCATCCCCATCGCAGTAGAAGCGGGAGAGGATCGCCGGCGTCGAGCACTCGTCGTCGGTGCAGCCGCACTCCGGCGCCTTGTAGATCTGGTTTGCATCGGGGAACACGCAGAGCGCATCCGCGTTGCCGATGCAGCGACCCGCGCAGTCTCCGAGCCCTGGGCAAGGCTCGCGCTGGGCGGCCCCCATCTGCAGGTTCGGATGAGGCGCCTCGGGTTGCTGCGGGGATCCCACGGCGGTGCAGACGCCGATGTTGTTGATGACGTCACACGCCTGGCACTGGCCCTCGCAAGGGATGTTGCAGCAGTAGCCGTCGACGCAGTTGCCGGAGACGCACTGCCGTCCGCGCTCGCACACGGTGCTGTCCGGGAAGCGAGGCTTGCACGACCCGATGTATTCGGGCAGCGCGCCCCCACCGCCTCCGCTGCCACCTGCCGCACCGGCCCCTCCGCCCCCGGTCGCGCCGCTTCCTCCAGCGCCGGCAGCACCTCCCGCCCCTGCCTCGCCGCCGGCCCCGCCAGCGCCCGCAGAGCCGCCCATTCCCCCTGCGCCCCCTCCTCCGCCCGTCCCGCCGGTCCCGCCTGTCCCGCCGACGCCGGGAGCGCCTCCACCGTGCCCCCCCATGCCACCCGTCCCTCCGGGCTCGGGGGGCGTCGAGAGATCGCACCAGCCGGTGAGTGAGCAGTCAGCGTCCGAGTTACAGCCGAGAATGCAGACCCCGCTCGGCCCACAGGTGCCGGGCTTGCAGTCACGGGTGGCCCCGTCCTGGCGAGAGTTCCCGTTGCCATCGCACTCGTTGTGGACCTCGATCTCGTTGAGGCACTGGATGGGGAGGGGCGTGTCGGCCCGCGTGGGTCCGCACACGCCGTTGTTCGCGGCCGCGCTGTCCTGCTTCAGCGTCGCGGCGCACGAGTAGCACTGCTGGTTGCAAGCTTCATCGCAGCACACACCGTCCGTGCAGTGCCCTGAAGCGCACTCCTGTCCGATGTCACACGTCTCTCCGAGCGCCTTGATCAACAGCTGCGCCGAGCTGAGCGGCCCACCGGGTACCCCGGGCCCCGATCCCCCCGAGATCAGCACGGATCGGCCCGCGGTCAGCTTGTCTCCCGCGTTGACGAGGATGGCGGCGTGATCCCGTCGAGGGCCGAAGCTCGCAGCGCCACCGAGCGGCGAGAACGCCCTTGCCGTCGGACTGAAGATCTCGGTGGCCGACTGGCTGGTGATGTTCGCGGTGCCGTTGAAACCTCCTGCGATGACCACCTGGCCCGTCGGCAACAGCGTCGCGGTATGGTTGGCGCGCGCGGCCCCCATCGCGATGGGGGTCGGCTGGAACTCGAACCCGCGCCGGGTCGGGTTCTGAACGCCATCGTTGTAGATGTCGATGGTGTTCGTGTAGAGCCCCCCCGAGACCTGGGTGGTCCCCCCTGCGATGAGCACCTCGCCGGTCGCGAGCAGCGTCGCCGTGTGGTGACCCCGCAGCGACGTCATCTGATTCGTGGAGGGCGCGATCGACGTGACGGGCGTGAACGAACCGGGCGGCGGCAGCGCCTGGTAGATCTCCGCGGCAGGAAGCGCCGTGCCGGAGAGGACGAAGCCGCCCGTGATCAGCACATTGCCCGTGAGGAGGCGGACCGCGGCGTGGGCGTGGCGTGACGAGCCGAGCGTGTTTCCCGTGGCCGTGAGCGTGCTGATCAGGTTCACGCCGTTCAGGCTGGTGAACTGGTACACGTAGGCGCTGTTCGTCGGCTGGTTCAGCGGTGACGAGATGCCACCGGCGAGAAGCACCCGCGCCCCATCGAGCAGCGTCGCGGTGTGGTTGAAGCGAGGCAGCGCCATCACGTCGTCGTCCGTGATGAACGTGCCCGACGCAGGGCTGTACACCTCGAGCGATGCCAGCGGCGTCGCCGAGCCGAGGTTGCTCGACGAGCCTCCGCCGGCGACCAGGACCGGCCTCGCCTCCGCCGGCAGAGACACGGGCAGCGTCACGAGGGAGGTCGCCGTATGGGCACCACGCGCCGTCGCCATCGGGCCAGTCGCCGCGAAGGTCCGGCTGAGTGGCTCGTAGATCTCCGCGGAGGAGACCGCATTCCCCGAAGCGTTGAAACCTCCCGTCAGCAACACCCGGCTCGCGGCGGCCCCCGGCTCCAGTTCCGCGATGGCATGGCGCGTCCGACCGACGACCATGTTGTTCTTCGTCGAGACCCAGCTCGGATCGAGCAGCGCAGGGTACGCCACCCGCGCGTCGTCCCAGGTCACCACCACCGTGCAGAAGGCGCCTCCAGGAGGCGTCACAGGGCGACCCCAGGGCGCCCTCGGATCCGTATCTGCGGCGCAGCCCTCCAGGGCGAGCCCCGCCGGATGACGAGCGCCATCCCGCCCCACGAGTTCGGGGGGCGCCACGCGGAGCCGCGGCGTGCCCAGGTCATCGAGGAACTCCAGCGTTCGCTCGACGAGGCGCAGGCCACCGACACGAGCGACGTCGACCCGGTAGCGGATCTCCCGCTGGGGCAGCGCCCGCTCGAGGACCACGAAATCCTCCGTCCCGCCAGCGTGAACGCGATGCACGACGTCGAGTGCCACGCCGGAGTCGACCGGGAGCGCCGCCTGGTAGAGCGCGAAGCCCCCCTCCGCGACGGAGATCGGTGTCGACAGCGCCCCCTGGAGCGAAAAGCGAATGGCCACGCCGGAGTCGACGTCCGTCAGCACGGCCTCTCCCGCCGCGACCGCTGGAAGCTCGACGATTGCCGATGCCCTGTCCCTACCCCCCGCGACGTAGGTCCCTGCCGAGGTTCGGCTCAGGTGCCCTCCCGGAATGTCGTCGAGAGCCGAGGAGAACGCAGCCCGCAGCGCGTGGAGTCGGGACACCGCGCTCGCACGTGGCAATGTGCGGCCCTGATGGGAGCCTCGCTCCGACGACGATGGGGACTGCTCGGCACAGCCGACCACCAGCAAGGCGGCTGCAACAGCGAAGAGACCCGCGAAATGCGGATGCTGGAGTGATGTTCGATGCAGGCGGCGCACGCGGCTCCTCCTGCTCGCTGCCGGGTGCGCAGGCAGAGAGCGAGTGCTGGGTTGTTCCGGGAGGGAAGGCAGAGCCTGGAACGATATCAGATGGTCATGTCGTGAAGGGACATTCGAGGGCGAACACCCCCGGATGAGCGTACACGCCCCCGCCGCGGCCTTGCGGTCGCGTCGCAGACGATGTGTATTGGCGGGCGGGGTATCGCGTGAAAAGGGAGCTTGGGACGATGCGCACGACGTGGGCTTGCTTGATGACGCTCGGGCTGATGACGGCGTCCCTGTGCCTCGCTGGCGCGGGGTGTGGAGACAGCGGCAGTGACGGCGCTGGAGGGAGCGGCGCCGGGACTTCGGCGACCACCGCGAGCGGCGCTGGAGGACCTGGAACGGGCGGAGATGGCGGGTCCGGCGCCACCGGCGGAGCCGGAGGAAATGGCGGACAGGGCGGACAAGGGGCCGCGTCCTCGGAGGGTCGCTGCGTGCGCGGGTGTACCATCCCCGCCGATTGCTGCGTCCCTGGACAGCCGAACTGCCCCAGCGACCAGTACCCGACCAACTACACATGCGATGAGGGCATCTGCGGCCCCCCCAGGTGCGCGGTCAAGAGCGACTGCACGGCCAGCGGTCAGCTCCCCGACTACGACTGCCTCGTCATCAATGGCCTGAACCAGTGCGCCGAGCCCTGCGTCACCGACGCGGACTGCGCCGCCCCCCTGAGTTGCACCGGCACCGCCGACGACGGGACGAAGCTCTGCAGGGCCGAGGTCCCAGCCTTCTCGTGCAACGACGACGCGGCCTGCAACGGCTACGGCATCTGCAATGAGGCCGGGACGGCGTGCATCTGCGAAGACAGCAGCCAGTGCACGAACACGTACTTGAACACCTGCGCGCTCCCCTAGCCATCGACGCGCCCCCTGCGCGATCGGCGCGAGGCCTCGGCGGGAACGCTCCACGCACCAGCCCAGCATGACAGCGACGAGAGATCCGGAGAAACTGCGATGACACGCTCGAACTTGAAGGGTCTGTTTCCCTCGGGGCGCGCGCCCCGCAGGCTTCTGGTTCTGTTCCTCGCGTGCTGCGCCTTCTTCCTGACCTCCGTGCCGAGCATGGCCTGGGCCCAGGATTTCGACGGCGATGGGATCCCCGACGCGACCGACAACTGCCCGTTCGTTGCCAACCCCACGCAGGCCAACGCGGACGGCGACGCCTACGGCGACGCGTGCGACCGGTGCCCGACCCTCGCCAGCCCGAACAACGACGACACGGATGGGGATGGCATCGGGGACGCCTGCGACAACTGCCCGTTCGTCGCCAACGCGAGCCAGACGGACAGCGACGAAGACGGCATGGGTGACGCCTGCGATCCCGACGACGACAACGATGGCGTCCCTGATGGGTCGGACAACTGCCCCCTGACCCCCAACCCGGATCAGCTCAATACCGACAACGACACGCACGGTGACGCTTGCGACAACTGTCCTTTCGTCACCAACCAGAGCCAGAACGACAGCGATGGTGATGGGATCGGCAACGCTTGCGACAACTGCCCCACCATCAACAACCCGAACCAGCTCAACGACGACGGCGACGACTTCGGCAACGCCTGTGACAACTGTCCGAGCGTCGCCAACGACAACCAGCTCGACACGGATGGCGACGGCGTCGGCAACGCTTGTGACAACTGCCCCACGACCAGCAACGCCAACCAGCTAGACACGGATGGAGATGGCGTCGGGAACGTCTGTGACAACTGCGTCTCCATCGCGAACCCTGATCAGCTGAACAACGACGCCGATAATTTCGGCAACGTCTGCGACAACTGCCCCAACGTCACGAATCCAGGCCAGGAGGATGTGGACGGCGATGGTCGCGGGGACTTCTGCGACAACTGTCCGAGCACATCCAACCCGAATCAGAACGATACGGACGGCGATGGCCGCGGCGACGCCTGTGACAACTGCCCCAGCATCAGCAACCCGACCCAGGCCGACGACGACAACGATCAGGTAGGCAACGTCTGCGACAACTGCCCGAACACCAGCAACACGAACCAGCTCGACAGCGATGGCGACGGACTCGGAGACGTCTGTGACAACTGTCGGCTCATCTCCAACGTGAACCAGACGGACACGGACGGCGACGGCGTTGGGGACTCCTGCGACAACTGTGTCTTCGTCGTGAACTCCAGCCAGCAGAACAGCGATGGCGACACGCTCGGGGACGCTTGCGACAACTGCCCCCTGGTGTCGAACCAGAGCCAGACCGACCTGGATGGCGACGGCATCGGCGATCTCTGCGACCCCGATCGGGATGGCGACGGATTCCTCAACGTCAACGACAACTGTCCTGACGTGCCGCAGATCAACCAGGCCGACAACGACAACGACGGCATCGGCGATGTCTGTGACGACGACGACGACAACGATGGCGTCAATGACATCTTCGACAACTGCCAGTTCCTCGCCAATGGCCCGAGTCTCTCGGTGAACCCGGGCGACAACCAGCGCGACAACGACAACGACGGCATGGGTGACGTCTGCGACCCCGACGACGACAACGACGGCGTCCTCGACTTCCGCATCACCCCCCCCTTCGCGCCCTACGCGCCGTTCGACAACTGCCAGTTCGAGTTCAACCCCAACCAGCTCAACACCGATGGCGACGCGATGGGCGACGCCTGCGATCCCGATGACGACAACGACGGCGTCCTCGATGGCGCCGACAACTGCCAGCTCATCGCCAACGGTCCCGCGGCTTCGGTGAATCCGGGCGACAATCAGCTCGACAACGACGACGACGGCATGGGTGACGTCTGCGATCCCGACGACGACAACGACGGCATCCTCGACTTCCAGATCACCCCGCCTTACGGGCCGCACACGCCGTTCGACAACTGCCAGTTCGTCGCCAATCCCAACCAGGCGAACAACGACGGCGACGCGATGGGCGACGCTTGCGATCCCGACGACGACAACGATGGTGTCCTCGATGGGGCCGACAACTGCCAGTTCATCGCCAACGGGCCGAGTTCCGCGGTTCATCCCGGCGACAACCAGCTCGACAACGACCAGGATGGCCTCGGCGACGTCTGCGACCTCGACGACGACAACGACGGCGTCCTCGATTTCCAGATCACGGCGCCCTACAACGCGCCAGCCAACCCGAGCGCGTTCGACAACTGCCAGTTCATCGCCAATGGCCCGAGCGCCTCGGTGCTTCCGAACGACAACCAGTCCGACAACGACGGCGACGGGATGGGAGACGTCTGCGATCCCGACGACGACAACGACGGCATCCTCGATTTCCAGGTCGTCCCGCCGTACACCACGCCCTACGATCCGTTCGACAACTGCCAGTTCACGATCAACACCGATCAGGCGGACCAGGACGGTGACGGCATCGGCGACGTCTGCGACCTCGACGACGACGGTGACGGGCTCACCGATGCCGAGGAAGCCGCGCTGGGCACCGATCCACTCAGCGTGGACACCGATGGCGACAACATCCTCGACACCGACGAGGTGGTCAACGTCGCGAACCCGAGCGACCCCGCGAACAACACCGACGGCGACGCGCTGATCGACGCGCTCGATCCCGACAGCGACAACGACGGCATCCCTGACATCGAGGAGGCCGGTGACGACGATCTCGACACCGAGCCGGTCGACACCGACGGCGATGGCATCCCCGATTTCCGCGACCTCGACAGCGACAACGACGGCGTCCCCGACGCGACCGACAACTGCCGCACCATCGTCAACCCGACCCAGACCGACACCGATGGCGACGGCATTGGCAACGCTTGCGAGAGCGGCGTCGACGACGATGGCGACGGCTGGGAGAACATCGACGACAACTGCCCGGACGACTTCAACCCCGACCAGGCGGACAACGACGGCGATGGCATCGGTGACGTCTGCGATCCCGACGACGACAACGACGGCGTCCCCGACACGGTCGACAACTGCCCCCTCGTCGCCAACGGCCCCAACGAGGACGACCAGCGCGACACGGACGGCGACGGCCTCGGAGACGCATGCGATCCCGATGACGACAACGACGGGATCCTCGACGTCGACGACAACTGCCCCCTCGTCCCCAACCCGGACCAGGCCAACGACGATGGCGACGAGTACGGCGACGTCTGCGACCCCGACTACATCGACACCGACGAAGACGGCCTCGTCGACGCCAGCGACAACTGCCCGACCATCGCGAACCCCAACCAGGAGGACCTCGATCAGGACGGTGTCGGTGACGTTTGCGACAACTGCCCGGCCGTCGCCAATCCTGCGGACGAGGACAGCGGCACCCAGATGGACACCGACGGCGATGCCATCGGTGACGCTTGCGACAACTGCCCGACCGTCGACAACCCCGACCAGATCGACGCGGACGACGACGGCGTAGGCGACGCCTGCACGCCTCAAGGCACGGGCGGCGCTGGTGGCGTCGATCCCACGACCACCACCACGTCCTCGGGCGGCGCCGAGCCCCCCGAGTTCGAAGGGGGCTGCAACTGCTCCTTCTCGGACGGGCCGAGCACCCGCGCCCTCTGGGGCATCGCGCTCGTCGCGGCCGCCTTGCTCCGCCGCAGGAGCCGCCGCAACGGCCGCCGCGTGGACGAGTGCGCGCGCGAGCCTTCCACGGGCGCTCCCACCAACCGCCGCGACGCGGCGTGATCCCTCCGGCGTGCGACGCATCACCTAGTTGCCCTGCGTCGCGCGCCCTCGCTAAGGTAACGCTTCCATGAGGCCCTCTTTCCTCGCGGCGACCAGCCTCGCCGCCGCGATGCTGGCGACGACGGCCGGCGCGCTGGCCCAGGGCTTCGCCCTCAACCAGCTGAACCCTGCGCCTGCGGGTGACCCCTTCTTCGGCGTCCCCTCCCCTGCGACGCCAGGACACCTGGAGCCGCGCGCGTACCTCGCCTTCGACTACGGCGCTCAGCCCATCCACCTCCGGGCCCAGGACGTGGACGTCGTCGCCGCGCAAGCCTTCGCGCGCATCGATGCCTCGCTGGCCCTCTGGGATCGCGTGCTCCTCTCCGTCGACATGCCCGTCGCCGTCATCCAGTCCGGCAACGACCCGGGCTTGCAGGGCATCACCTTCACGCCCCTGGAAGCTCCCCAGGCCGGCGATCTCCGACTCGGCCTGCGCGTCCGCCTCCTCGGCGACGACACCGGCCCCTTTCAGCTCGGCATCGGCGGCTACGTCTTCACCCCCACCGGCAACCGCGAGCAGTACACCGGCGAAGGCGCCATCCGCGGCGCACCCCACATCAGCCTCGGCGGCAGGCTCGGCTCCGGCGTGGGCTTCATCTGGAACGCCTCCGGCGGCGTGCAGCTCAACGGCTCCGACAGCCCCCACACGGCCAACTTCGGCGCGGGCATCGGCCTCCTCCTCGCGAACGACGTCCTCCAGCTCGGGCCGGAGATCTACGGCACCATCCCGCTCACGAACGGCACCCTCCGCCTCTCCGCCGAGCCGGACACCCGCACCAGCGCGGACCTCACCGCCGAGCTGCTCTTCGGCGCCAAGCTGCGCGTCCTCCGCGGCCTCACCTTCGGCGGCGCGGCCGGCCCTGGGCTCACCCGCACCGTCGGCACCCCCAGCCTCCGCGCCATCGGCCTGATCGGCTGGACCCCGCTCCCCGATCGCGCCCCCGCAAAGGCGCAGACCACCCCGACCGGCCCCAGAGACACCGACGACGATGGCATCCCAGATGGCATCGATGCGTGCCCGGACGTCAAGGGCCAGCCCTCGCCCGACCCTGCCAAGGACGGTTGCCCCCCCTCGGACCGGGACGGGGATGGCGTGCTCGACGTCGACGACGCCTGCCCCACCACCCCCGGAGAGCGCAGCGGTGACATCACCCGAAACGGCTGCCCTGGCGACACGGACGGCGACGGGATCCACGACGGCATCGACGCCTGCAAGACCCTCCCAGGCATCATCAGCGACGACCCCAGGAAGAACGGCTGCCCGCTCGACAGCGACGATGACGGCATCCCCGATACGAGCGACGCATGCCCGAAGGTCGCTGGCGTCCGCGCCCCCGATCCCAAGTACAACGGCTGCCCGGACGACCCCGACGGTGACGGCATCAAGTTCGGAGATGACGCCTGCCCCAACGAAAAGGGCGTGCCCGATCCGGATCCCAAGCGCAACGGCTGCAAGCGCTTCGTTCGGGTCACGACGTCCGAGATCGTCACCTCCAAGCCCATCCAGTTCGTCATGAATGGGAAGGAGCGCTGGCAGACGGTGGATCGCATCTCCGACGATCTCCTCTACGAAGTCCGCGACGCCATCGTGCAAGATCCGACCATCCAGCTGGTCGAGGTGCAGGGCCACACCGATGACGAGGGCGACGAGAAGTACAACCTCGACCTCTCCCAGCAGCGTGCCGATGCCGTCCGGCAATGGCTCATCCAGGCGGGCGTCCCCGCGAACAAGCTGGTGGCGAAGGGATACGGCATGGAGAAACCGCTCGCCGACAACCGCATCCGCACGGGCCGTCAGAAGAACCGACGCGTGCAGTTCGTCATCGTCCAGCGCGCTGAACGCTGAATCTCCGTAGCCTCCCCAGCATCATCACGAGACGGGGCGCGGCTTCCTTACCGGGCCCGTCGAGGCCTCGCCGAGGATCCCTCGGCGACCGTGTCGTGACGAGCACTCACGTCAAGGCAGAGCGTCCGTCATCGGTCACGCTCTGGCTCGACGGTGCGTCCGTCGTCGGTCACGCCCAGGACCGTCAGAAGTCGTAACGAAGGCTCACACCAGGAGCGAGCATCAGCACGATGTCCCCCATCAAGGACTCGTCGCCGTACCTCCCGATCCCGTCCGTCGATGCCGCGAGCTCGATCGACGAGTTCCACCGAGGCTGGCTCGCCGCGATGAGCAACAGCGCCTGTACCCCGGCACTCACCTCGAAGTGCTGTGCGAAGCGCGCGCCGATGCGCACCTCGGGATCGACGTACACGTACGTCGCCGACTGGAAGTCTGCGACCGGTGAAGCATCGAATGCCCCCCCGGAAGAGGTCCTGAACCGACCCCGCCGCTCATCGCGGACCTGCCCGGCCATCACCCCCACGCCGAGCCGGAACAGCGCAGGGAACCGCTCCCCCAGGTGGTAGCCGATGGTGGCTCCACCGAGGAAACCCGTCAGCCTCAGCGCGTCGTCCGCCGTACCCACGCTCGGCGAGGCGAAGCCGTTCGGCGTGAAATTCGTGGCGCGCCCCGTCACCTGCTGCGTCACCACCAGGAACCCCGCTTCGAGCCCGAAGCCCAGCCCGGAGCCCAGCTCGTAGCCTCCGTGCACGAGGTTCAACGCCCCCAGCCCCATCGAGCGAGAGCAATCCCCGCTGCACCCACCGGCCACCTCACCGCCGAACGACGGCGCCAGCAGCAGCGACGTGCTCACATCGAACATCACCCGCGCCGGCTTCCGCCAGAGCGCCGCGTCCTCGTCGCGCTCCAGCGCCACCGCCACCGTCTCGCGCTGGCCCTTGGCGAGCGTCACCGTGCGCACCACCGGCGTGAAGCCCTCGGACTTCACCTCCACCCGGTGCTGACCGGCCTTGAGCCGTCCCAGCCACACCCCGTTCCCGACGTTGACCGCGTTGATCCACACGCTGGCGCCAGGCGGCGTCGGATCCACGCGCAAAGAGGCGTCCAGATCCTCGGCGAGCAGCGCCAGGCTGGTCAGCTCCTGCGACTTCACCTGGGCGGGCGTGGGCTGCGTCCCCAGCTTCCCCTCGCCCCGCAGCACCACCATGTGATCGCCGACGCCCAGCCGGCCTTCCCAGGGCGTTCGACCGACGACCACGTTGTCGACCAGCACCTCGACCGACTTGCCCGTGCGCTCCGTGATGCGCAGCCGCCCCGAGGCGGTCAGCTTGCGGAGCTTCGCCGTGATCGACGCGACCTGCCCGCCGGCCACCGTCACGCGCCCCTCGAAGGGCTCGTACCCCTCCTTGACCACCCGCACCAGGTGCGTGCCGGCTGCCACGCGAAGCGGCTTCACGGGTGGGTACTCCCCCCGATCCTCGCCGCTCACCACGATGGAAGCGCCAGGCTCGGCGCCTGCCACGTCGATGGTCCCCACCAGCGATCGCAGCTCCGCCAGCTCACGCTGCGCTGCCGCCCGCTCTGCGTCCGGCACCTGGAAGTCGCGGAGCAGCGTCTCGAACATGTCGAGCGCCTCGTCGTAGCGCTGCAGCTTGCGCATCGCGATGGCCGCGTTGTTCGTGGCCGCGCGGGTGGGGAAGAGCTTCCGCGACAGCAGGAACTCTGCCAGCGCAGGCGCCCATGCCTCCTCGCGCAGCAACGACAGACCTCGCTGAAAATGCGAGCGCGCCTGCTGACGAATTTCCTCGGAGATGATCGGCCCACCATCGGAGGACCCACCATCGGTCGCTCCGGGTTGTGCCGTGGGAGGCGCTTGCGTCTCCGCTCCTGGCTGCGCGCCAGACGCGCCCCCTGGGGTCGTGTCAGCGCCCTGCGCGGCGCCCGAGGCCGTGGTCGGCGCCGGTGCCGGCTGTGCGAGCGCCGTCTCGGCAGTCAGCGCCATGATCAGCACACCGACGACGATGCTCTTGGAGTGGACCATCACCTCGCGCCCACGGCGTCTCGCGTCACGCACGGTTCCAAGCCCTGCTTTCAGTTACCGAACTCGCCCGTGTCCTCGATGACGCCTCGCTGGGGGGTCGGCGTCGGCGTCGGCGCTGCCACCGCGCCAGGCGTCGCTGTGGACGCGGGCTTCGGTGCCCCCGGCGGCCGCAGCTCCAGCCGCGGCGGGTTCGGCCCCGACTCGCCCATCACCACCGTCTCCACGGTCTCGTTCTTCCCCTTGGAGAGGCGCACCCGGTACTCCCCGCCCAGCACCCCGTTGAACTCGAGCACCCCGTTGCGGACCTGGGCGTCCGTCACCGGGACCCCGTTGCTGTCCACCTCGACGCTCACGTCCTTGGGCTCCACCGTCAGCCGCACGCGCCGCGGCTTGGCCTCGACGACGGGCACTGGCGTCGGCGCAGGATCGGGCTTCGGTGGGGTCGGCGCGGCCTCCGTCTGCACGGGCGCCGCGGGGGGTGGTGCAGGCGGCGTCTCTTGCGTTCGCCCGAGAATCACGATGCCCACCCCGAGGGCTGCGGCCAGCGCCAGCGCGCTGATCACCAGCGGCGCCTTCGAGCTGGCAGAGGGAGCGCCGTGCCCATGAGACTGCGTGAGCGCCCCGTTCGTCCCCGCCCCCGAGTGCGCATAGCCAAGGGACGGCGACGACCCCATCCCGGGCGCGACGCCCAGCGCAGGGGAAGAGGCCAGCCCTGGCGAGGAGCTCAAGCTGGGGTTCGAGCCCATCGCGGGGTGCGAGCCCATCTCTGGCCTCGGCGGCGGCATGCTCAAGGGGAGCCGCGGCGCCGCGTGCTGCCGCATGCTGTCTTCCAGCGAGATCAGCATGTCTTCCTGGATCGTCCACCCGTAGGGCAAGAGCTGTTTGATCGCCGCGAGGAGCTGTTCGGCGCTCTGGTAGCGGCGGCCGGGATCCTGCTGCAGGCAGTTGTGCACGATGGCGGCGACTTCGGGCGCCACCCAGGGCGCGAAGTCCTGCACGGGCGGCGGCGGCACCGAGCAGATCGAGATGATCAGCTCTCCCAGCGCGTTGATGTGGTGGTACGGCGTCCGCCCCGTGAGGGCCTGGTACATCACCGCGCCGAGCGACCAGATGTCCGTCCGCCAGTCGATCTCCTTCGCCCCGCGCGCTTGCTCCGGCGACATGTAGAGCGGTGACCCGAGCAGGTTTCCGGTGCGGGTCAGCTCCGCGCCCTCGGTGTCGTGCGCCTGGTCCATCTTGACCTTGGCGATCCCGAAGTCGAGCAGCTTGACCACCACCTCCCCCGCCTCGCGCCGCGCGAGGAACAGGTTGTGTGGCTTGATGTCGCGGTGCACCACGCTCGCCGTGTGCGCCTTCTGCAGCCCGAGGCACGCCTGTGCCCCGATGCGCAGCACCAGGTCTGGCGACAGCACCCCGACGCGCTTGATCAGCGCCATCAGGTCGTCGCCGACCATGTACTCCATCACCAGGAACGGCAGGTTGCTCTCGCGATCGACGCCCGCGTCGAGCACCTGGGTGATGTGCTGCGTCTCGATGGCGCCAGCCGCCCGCGCCTCGCGCTGGAACCGGCTGACGACCTTGGGATCCTTCGTCAGGTCCGCGGAGCTGATGACCTTGACCGCGACGCGCCGGCCCGTGGCCGTGTGCTCGGCCTCGTACACCGACCCCATCGCGCCCTCACCGAGGAGCTTGCGAATCTGGTACTTACCGTCGAGGGTGGTGCCAATCACGTTATATGTGCGCCACTCTACAGGATTGATGTGCGCGTAGCAATCGCATGGAACCGCGCAATCCGGCGTCGCCGGGCGCAGTCCGGTGCTGCATCACGCATGGAATCCAGCGCTGTGGCATGCGCCGGATCACGCGCTGCGGCACCTCGTCATGCAGATGGCTGGATGCCCACGATCTCCTCGAGCGGCCGCCCCGTCCGTCGGGCCTTCTTGAGCTGAGCATAACGCCACCACGTATACACCACGGGGATGATCTCCAGCGTCAGGAATGCGCTCGTGAGCAACCCCCCCACCATCGGCGCGGCGATGCGCTTCATCACATCGGCGCCGCTCCCTTCGGCCCACAGGAGCGGCGTCAGCCCGATCAGCATGGTCGCCACCGTCATCAGCTTCGGCCGCACCCGCATCACCGTCCCTTCCATGTGGGCCCAGATGATGTCGTTCAGATCGCGGATCCTCCCCGCCCGCAGCCGACGGAAAAACGCCTGATCGATGTACACGATCATCACGATCCCCGTCTGCGCCGCCAGCCCGAGCAGGGCGATGATCCCCACCCACACCGCCGTCGAGAGGCGGTAGTCGAGCAGGTGGAGCAGCCACACGCTCCCCACCAGCGCGAACGGGATCGACAGGAGCACGATCAGCACCTCGGTCACGTTGCGGAACTGCAGCCAGAGCAGCACCACCACGATCGCCAGCGCGAGCGGCACCAGGATCTGCATCCGTTCCCGCATCTCCTCGAGCAGCTCGTACTGCCCCGTCCATGACAGGTACATCCCGCCATCGAGCGCGAGCTCCCCGCGATCCATCGCTCCCGTCACTGCCGCCCGCGCGTCGCTCACGTAGCCGCCGATGTCCCGTGACGGATCCACGTCGATGTACACGTAGCCCACGAGCTGCCCCGCCTCGTTGCGGATCATCGGCGGCCCTTCCACCACCTCCACCCGCGCCACTTCCCCGAGCGGGATTGCCTGCGCCCCGCCCCGTGCAGCGCCCATCCCGTCTCCGCCTCGCCCCGCCTCCGCGCCAGCGCTCCCTCCGGCCGACACCACCGCTCCGCGCTCGGCGCGCACCGGCAAGGGCACCAGCACCTCGCGGATCCGCTGTGGCGACGACCGGAAATCCTCCTTGTACCGCACGTTGATCGTGAACCGACCGCGCCCTTCTACCGTCGCCGCGATCACCTCGCCCCCCACGGCGCCCTCGATCACCGCCTGCACGTCCTCGACCTGGAGGCCATAGCGCGACAGCGCCGCCCGATCGGGCACCACGTCCACGTACGACCCTCCGAGCGACCGCTCGTACAGCACGCTCCGCGTCCCGGCGACCCGCCCGACGATCGCCTCCACTTGCCGGCCGACCCGCTCGATCGCGTGCAGATCGTGCCCGAACACCTTCACCCCCACCGGGGTCCGCACCCCCGTGGTCAGCATGTCGATCCGCGCCCGGATGGGCATCGTCCAGGCGTTCGTGAACCCCGGGAGCTGCATCGCCCCGTTCAGCTTCGCCACCAGCTCGTCCCAGGTCTCCTCGCGCTCCTCGGGCCACGCCCAGCGCAGCGCGGGCTTCACCCCCTCTGGCGCCCACGACGAGTACCACCGCGTCACAGGCACCTTCGGCCACGCCGCTCGCGGGTGGAGCTGGATCACCGTCTCCGCCATCGACAGCGGCGCGGGATCGGTCGCCGTCTCCGCGCGCCCGATCTTCCCGTGCACCGTCTTCACTTCCGGGAAGCTCTTCAGGATCGCGTCTTGCCGCTGGAGCTGCCGCTTCGCCTCCTCGATGGAGATCCCGGGCAGCGTCGTCGGCATGTACAGCAAATCCCCCTCGTTCAGGCTGGGCATGAACTCGCTCCCGAGCTTCATCCCCACCGGGATCGCCGACACCACCGCCAGGACCCCGATCAGCACCGTGGTGATCGGCCGCCGCAGCGCCACGTACACGAACGGCTGGTACACCGCGATCACCGCCCGCGAGATCGGGTGCTTCGACTCCGGCCGGATCTTCCCCCGGAGAAGCAGATCCCGGAGCGCTGGCGCCAGCGTCACCGACAGGATCGCCGCCGCGATCATCACGAACGTCTTCGTGTACGCCAGCGGCCGGAACATCCGCCCTGCCTGCCCGGTCAGCCCGAAGACCGGGATGAACGACACCGCGATGATGAGCAGCGACGAGAAGATCGCGGGCGTCACCTCCTCCGCCGCCTTGGCCAGGAGCCTCGCCCGCGCCTTCAGCGACATCCCTGGCGGCGCGTGCTCCAGCGCCTTGTGGCATGCCTCCACCATCACGATCTCCGCGTCCACGGTCGCCCCGATCGCGATCGCGATCCCCCCGAGGCTCATGATCGTCGACGGAACCCCCAGCCACCACATCGGCACGAACGCCAGCAGCACCGCCAGCGGCAAGCTGATGATCGGCAAGAGCGCGCTCCGGAAGTGCAGCAGGAACAGCACGATCACCACGCTGACCACCGCGATCTCCTCGATCAGCGCTCGCTTCAGCGTGTCCACTGCCCGCTCGATCAGCCCCGAGCGATCGTAGGTGGTGACGATCTCCACCCCCTCGGGCAGCGTCTTCCGCAGCTCCCCGAGCTTTGCTTCCACCCGCTGGATCACCTCCAGCGCGTTCTCCCCGTAGCGCATCACCACGATCCCGCCGGCCACCTCCCCCTCGCCGTCCAGGTCCGCGGCCCCTCGCCGCGCGTCGGGCCCCAGCCGTGCCGAGCCCACGTCCCGCACCCGCACGCTGGCCCCGTCGGCGTTCGACCGGATCACGATCGCGCCCAGGTCCTCCACGCTCCCCACGTACCCCCGCCCTCGCACCGCGTACTCGCGCCCCGCAAGCTCGATCACGCGCCCGCCCACCTCCGAGCTGGACCGCCGGACCGCCCCCGCCACCTCATCGAACGTCACCCCGAACGACCGCAACCGCTCCGGATCCAGCGTCACCTGGTACTGCCGCTCGAACCCGCCGATCGCGGCCACCTGCGCCACACCGGGCACGCTCTCCAGCGCGTACCGCAGCGTGAAGTCCTGGAGCGCCCGCAGATCCGCCGCGTCCTGCCGCCCCGACCGATCCACCACCGCGTACTGGTAGATCCACCCCACCCCCGTCGCGTCCGGCCCCAGCGACGGCGAGACCCCCTCGGGCAGCCGCTGCTGGATCGAACTCAGGTACTCCAGCACCCGCGACCGTGCCCAGTAGACGTCCGTCCCCTCCTCGAACAGCACGTACACGAACGACATCCCCTGCATGGAGAAGCCGCGCACGTCGGTCACCTTCGGCGCCGCCAGGAGCGCCGAGGCGATCGGGTACGTCACCTGATCCTCCACCAGCGTCGGCGACCGCCCCATCCACTCCGTGAAGACGATCACCTGCGGATCCGACAGATCCGGGATCGCGTCGAGCGGGATCCGCCTCCGCGCCGCGTCCGCGCCGAACGCCGCCAGCACGAAGGCGAAGATCACGAATGCCCGGTGCGTCGCGCACCACGCGATGACTCGCCCCATCATCGGTCCGGCTCCCCGGTCAGCGACGCCGACAGCCGGCTCTCCGCGTCCACGAGGAACGTCGCCCGCGACACCACCTCCTCGCCTTCACGCAGCCCGGCGCGCACCACCACCCGATCCCCCAGCTCGGGCCCCAGCTCCACCGAGCGCGGCGCGTACCGGCTCCCCTCGGTCACCACGAACACGTAGACCGACCGCCCCGTGTCGATGACCGCATCGAGCGGCACCGTCAGCTCTTCCCCAACGCCCGCGGACAGCTCCGCCGTCCCGAACTGCCCGGGCCGCAGCGTCAAATCCCGGTTCTCTACCTGGAACCGGACCCGCGCCGATCGCGTCGCCAGATCCACGTCCGGGTAGACCAGATCCACCCGCGCCTCGAACACCTTCCCGGGCAGCGCTGGCGTGGTGAAGCTCGCCGCGTCCCCCACCCGCACCCCCGCGAGCTGCTGCGGGTGGAGGCTGGCGATGATGTACACCTGCCCCAGATCCACCACCTCGAACAGCGGCATCTCCGGCGTCACCCGCGACCCCAGCACCACGTTCTTCCGCACCACGTAGCCGCTGATTGGCGACGACACCCCCACCGCCCGCACGGGCTCCCCCTTCTCCAGCACCTTCGCCACCGTCCCTGCGCCGAGCCCGAGCAGCTCCAGCCGCTTCCGCGCCGCCGCCACGGGGGCAGGTGTCGAGGTCCCGTGCATCTCCCCGGCACCGGGCCAGCTCCGCATCGCCAGCAGCTCCTGCTGCGCCTGGAAGATCTGCGGGCTGTACACCGACGCGAGCAGCTCCCCCGCCTTCACCTTCACCCCGGTCTGCTTCACCCGGATCGCCTCGACGAAGCCCTCGGCCCGCACGTGGACCTCGGCCCGCCCCTGCTCCGGCGCCTCGACCGAGGCCGTCACCCGCACCCGCTCTCCGCGGAGACCGCGCTCGACCTTCGCCGTGCGCACCCCGACCGCTTGCGCGCGGTCCAGCGAGATCGCGACCTCCGTCGTCCCCTGCGGCTTCTTGCGCCGCTCCTCCGGCGTGGGCACGGGGATCAGCACCATTCCCCCGCACTTCTCGCAGATCGCGCCGGGGGTCTCGCTGTGCACCTCCGGATGCATCGGGCACCAGTAGCCCGTCTCCGGAGGCTCTACCGCCGGCACCTCGGCCTTGCCGTGCGCGCCGTGCATCTCGGTCATCCCCGTCGCGCCGTGCGATCCGTGGGACCCATGCGCCCCGTGGTCCACGTGCGCTCCGTGGTCCCCGTGCGCTCCGTGCGCGCTCTCCTGCGCCCCACCGTGCGCGCTCCCCTGTCCACCACCTTGCGTGTTGCCGCGCGCACCTCGCTGCCGCCCCTCCGGCACGGGCTCCAGCGCCATGTGGCAGATCGGGCACTCCCCGGGCCGATCCGACGTGATCTGCGGGTGCATCGGGCAGTAGTACTGCGTCACCTCCGCGGCCTCCCCCCGCAGCAACGAGGGCGCCACGTAGGCAACGATCGACACCGCCGCCACGACCGTCATCACGGCGAGCAGCGCCCAGCGCACGACCGCCATGACCCTCATCCCGGGCGGCGGCGCCTCTTCGCCCTCGTGGAAGTGCCCCTCCCCGTGAGGGACGAAGTCCTCCTCTTCGTCGGGCTCTCGTCCTCCCTCTCTGCGCGCGTGCGGTTCCCCTCCAGGCGCCAGCTCCTCCCCGTGGACCGACGCCTTCTCCAAGTCGCGCGTCTCCTCCCCTCGCTGCGGCGCATGCGCTCCCTCGATGCGCGTCGCCTCGCCTTCACGCATCACGTCTCCCTCACGCTCCACACCATCCTCGCGCTCCACGCCGTCCTCACGCCCCCGATCGCCCTGCTCCACCGGAAGCGCCTCCGCCTTCTCGCGATCCTGCTCGGCGCTCATCGCGCACCTCCTGCCGCCCCGTGCGCCGGGGCCAGCGCGACCAGCGGCAACGGCGACCGCGCCGCACGCCCTCCCACCGCGAAGTCCAGCTCCACGAGTGCGCGCTCCAGATCCCCCTGCGCCTCGGTGATCTCCAGCTCCACCTCCAGCGTCGCGTGCGCAGCATCCAGCCACATCAGGAAGTCGGAACCGCCCGCTGCGTAGCCCGCCCGCGTCACCTCCAGCGCCCGCTGCGCCACCGGCAGCGCCTCGTTGCGGAGCGCAAGGAGCCGCCGCCCTGCCTCCTGCACCGCGATCACCGCCGTCGCCGCCCCTCCCCGCGCTTGGAGACGCACCGCCTGCGCCGCCGACGCCTCCCCGCGCGCCCGCGCCGTCGCCCCCTCCGCCCTCTTCGACCCGGGCCCCCACACCCAGGGCAACGACATCCCCACCGTCGCCCCCCAGCCCGCGTGCATCCCCCCGACCGGGTGGAAGTAGCTCAGCCCCACCAGGAACGACGGGTAGCTCGCCTCTCGCCCTGCGGCCTCGGCGCGCTGCGCTGCGGCGCCCTTCATCGCCTCCGCGGCGGCCACTGCCGGGCTCCGCGCCATCGCCCGCTCCGCCGCCTCTGCCGGCGTCAGCTTCGTTCCCATCGGCTCCCCCTCGCGCGGAGGCCCGAGCGGCGCGTCCACCGCCCGCGACAGCAGCACGTTCAGCGTCGCCCGCGCTTCCTCCAGCCGCCCTTGTTCCCGCGCCACCGACGAGAGCAGCCGCGCCCGTTCCAGGTCGGCCTTCACCAGATCCGACACCGGCCCTCCCGCCGTGTACCGGGCCCGCGCCGCCGCCGACATCTGCTCGAAGATCCCCACGTGCTCCCCGTGTGCCCGGTGCCGCGCCGTCGCCTCCACGTACATGGCGAACGCGCGGCCCACATCACGCGCGATCTCCAGCGCCGCTCCCGTCACCATCGCCGCCCCGGCCTGCGCCTCCAGCGCCATCGCCTGCGCGGCCCGATCGAGCGATCCCGCAGCCGGGATCTCCTGCCGCACCGAGAACATCAGCATTCCCGCATCCGGGACCGCCCAGGGCCGCGCGAGCGGCACCTGCCACAGCTCCGCCATCAACTCCGGCGAAGGCAGGCTCCCCTCCGCGCGCGCATCCATCGCCGTCGCCCGCACCCGCTGCGCTGCCGCCGCCACCTGAGGGTGCCGCGCGATCGCCGCTGCCTGGAGCGAGGCGAGATCCACCTCGCGCTCGAGCGCCGCATCGTCCGGGATGTGCGCCTCCCGAGGTCGTCCTCCCTCACCTGCACGCTCGCTGCTCACCGTGCGCTCGCCACTCGCCGTACGGCCCCCGCTCGCCGCACGCTCCCTGCCCTCGGTCGGCCTCGTGCCGCGACCTCCGGCCGCCTCTCCATCGCGCGCGCCACCGTCTCCCGCGCGCCTCGCCTCGCCGCCTGCCGATCCATCGGCCGCGCCGCGCCCCCTGCGAGCCCCCGCGCTCTCCTCGTTGCTCAGCAACGAGCTCGCCACCGCTTCTGGCGATGCTGCGCGCTCCGCCGCCTCCAGCGTGTTCCGGGTCGCGCCCGGCAAGCACCCGCTCGCGGCGAGCAAGAGCCCTGCCGCCACCATCACTGTCGCCTTAACGCACCTGTCGCTCGCCATCGTCCACCTCGCCGCAACGCACACGGGTCGAGGGGCACGGCGCGGAGCCGTTCGTCGTGGTCCACGGACGCGACGATCCAGGGTACGCAGCGCGGAGCATCCGCATACGCCACCGAGGGATCGGCGAGCCCGGGACACCGCACGACGTCATCGCGCGCACCCCGAGATCGGGCGTGACACCGCGGGCAGCTCGCACCCGCCAGCGTCACGGCGAGCGGATCAGCAGCGATAGACTTGAAGCAGCGCGCAGCTTTCCGAAGGACGCCCGGGCCCGGCGCGGATCGGATCCTTCCGCGTCGCGATCGACAGGGGATCTCGGAGCGCCTCGGTGAACCGCACCGGAGGCGTCAGGCTCACCGTCGCTGGCAGGACCGCGAACACGGCCGCAGGCGGTACCTCCAGCGATGGAGCCGCCCCGTGCGCCTGAGGCAACGTGTCGATCGCCTTGCTGTCACAGCAAGCGAAGCGGATCGTCTGCTCCCCTGGCTCCACGACCACCGAGGCATCGGGCGTGGAGACGCAGCAGCACTGCTGCATCGCCTGCTGCATGGGGGCGCACCACCAGTACGCACGCCCGGCGAACAGGACCGAGGCCATGACCAGCACGGCGAGCCCAGCATGAAGCACGGCCCGGGCCATCGCCCTGCCCCGCCCGCTCAGCTTGCCGACACCGTCCCAGCCTCCCATCTCTCGCCGGAGGATAGGCGATGGGGGCAATGCTGTCGAGCCGAGCCGCGCGAACATCCTGTGTCGCTGACGTTGCAGTCACGATTTTCTTACAGACTCTATGATCTCCAGGACAGGAACGCCGTCGACGGGTGGAGCGATGTGGCCTTTTACGCCCCGAGCTCCAGCCGGCTCTTGTCGCCTCACGACCGGCGCAGGTCGAACACTCGATAGGATACGTACCAGGAAAAGACGATATGCATCGGAAAGGCTCGACCGGCGTTCGCATCCTGATCGACCGAAGGTTCACTCACGGTGTCCTCTCGACCTTCTTCCGGTGATACGTTGAAGCGTCACGCCCGAGGGGAGGGGGAACATGGTGACCCGAACGCGGACACGCTCAGGGACGGCCTCTCCTTCCGCTTCCTCAAAGCGCGCCGTTGCTCGGGCGCTCGCACGTCTGCCGGTCCAGTCCAACTCTGACGCTCTCCTGGAGACACTCACGTCGAGCGTTCCCATGGTCGCGGGTTTTCTGGGCGTTCTACGTCCAGCCGCACCACCGAGCTTGTCGATCCACCCATTCAATTTGCCGGAAGAACTCTTCGATATCTGGATGAGGAGTCCTGAGGCTCATCTCGAAGGCGCACTGGCTCCGCTCCTCAGGGCTCGGCCTGGTGAACTCCTTTTGTCGAGAGACACAGTCCGAGGCAGTTTACGCAACGAACTCCAGGCGCTCACTGCGCTGGAAGCCCATGGTCTCGGAGAGGGTGCTGGCTACAAGGTGGCCACCCTCGACGCTCCAGGATGTGGAGCGACGCACCTCTTCATGGCCATGCTGACGCCGCGGGGCGTCGCCTTTCCCCCGGAGAGCCGCGCCACGCTCGCATCACTGAACGGACCCATCCGGGCAGCTCTCGCTCGCATACGCCTTCCCTTCGTGAGTTCACAACCCATCCTCGAACAGGTGCTGGCGGAGCAGGCGCTCGGGTATGCTTGCATTTCGGCACGCACGGGCGCTCTGCTCGAAGCAAATCGCAAGGCGTATGTGTTGGCAGACCGCTACCGGGCAGCCATGAACGTTCCGCGTAGCAGCCGCCCCCTTCCTGCTCTGCTGCGACGCGCAAGCCAGCCAGGAATCGGCGGCAACGTCTCGATGATCGTGGATGGCCGAGTGTCGTCATTCCTCGACCTCCATACCCACTTCCTTGCAAAGGAAACTCACGTTCTTCCCGAGGACATCATCCTCATCATGATGCGTGACATTTCCCTTCCCCAGATAGCGCCGCGGCAATCTCGAGCGGTCCAGCCGGCAAGACTGACGACACGAGAGAAAGAGATCGCCACCCTGCTCGTCGAGAGCGGCCTCTCCTACAAACAGATCGCCGACTCATTGACTATACGCACAGGAACGATGCGGGCGCACACGGAGAACATCTACCGAAAGCTGGAGGTGCATTCCCGAGCCGAACTCACGATCAAGATGCGCAGATAAAGCTCGAATCACCGATGGTTGGGCCACGCCACGGTCGACCCGATCAATGGGGGCTTTCACCATGAGAGATGAATCACAAACGTTGACGCGAAGCATCGAGGCGATTCGACGACTCGGCGTGGGAGCAACACTCGACGACCTGTTCGCCGCAATCAATGCAGGCGTGTCATTCATGGGTACATTCATCGAGACCTTTTGCGGGACGCGACCTGCGGAGGCGACGCATCTCCGGGTCAACATGCCGCCGGAGTTCACCGAGTTCATCATGAGCAGGAAGCACCACGACGTTCGTGTCCTCGAGGTCGTTTCCCGTCTGCCGCCCGGCTCCTTCGTATGCGACCGCGATACCATGTCGGACGCTGATTGGTCCCGCATCGATGGATATCGAGCCCTCAGAGAATTCGGCTACGGGCAGCCTGCCGCGCTGAAGCTGTTCACGCGCGGCGGCGGTGCCGAGCGAACTCACGGTTACATGGCCCTTGTTCGCGCTGCAGATGCTCCGCGGATGAGCAGTGCCGAATGCCGGTACATGGAGCACCTCGGACCAACCGTCAGTGATGCGCTCGGCCGCATGGCCATGCCGCTGCTCTGCCAGCATCCCATTCTCGATCAGCTCGTCAGCGAGCAATCGCTGGGGCTCGTGTGCTGTTCACTCGATGGAGCGCCACAGGAATCGAACCGCGTTGCCTACGAGTTTGCACGCCGCTACGTTCCCCTCGGTAGCAAACGACGTTCCAGAGATGCTCTGACGGCCCTCATCCAGGCCATCTGGAACTGTAGCGTCGACCCTGGACTCGGACACCGATGCCTGCGCCATGGGGCAGCAACTCGGCGCCTGGAGGTTACGATGCACCAACTACATGCGGAGACCTACGACCTACCGGCGCACCGAGTTCTCGTCGTCATGCGGGAAGTGGGATCGGACGATGAGGCAATGGCGCTCGACCCTGAATGGCAGAGCATCCTGTCTCCTCGTCAGCGCACGATCGCAATGCAACTCATTGGCACTGGCCGTTCGTACAAGGAGATCGCTGCTGTGCTGAAGCTGAGCGAAGGAACCGTTCGCAAGCACGTCGAGCGCATCTATCGAACGCTCGACGTTCACTCCCGTGCCGAGCTGGTCCTCAGGCTACGGCAACCGCGTGAACGCTGAACTGACGCGGAAGGCTCGGGTGCCCGTTGCGCTGATGCAATTGGTCAGGTCGTACCGCCACCAGAGCATCGGATCCCCGTGGAAGCCGTGTGCCACGGGAATGGCCAAAGTGTCGCGCACGTCACACTCGAGGATGCATCTGCGTCGGAAGTAAGGCCATCACCCCATGCCGACGCACCTCGATGATGCGAGCGGCTACGGGAAGACATTGATCGTGAACGGGGATGGGTAGAGGTGATATCCCCCGGGCCGATCCTTGATGTGCACTTCTTTGATTCCTGCCGTCCAGCGGTGTGTGCAGGAGAATCGCGCCTGCGAGGCATTTCCTGACTGCTTGTAGATCCCATCGCAGTCGCCGATCCACATGGCGATCGTCGACGGTAGGCACGAGCCGTTGATCGTGTAGGTGATCGTCGAGTTCAGCCGGGGTGTCGAGGACGCGCTGACGCCCCCGATCGAAGGCGTACATTGCTCCTCACCCACTTCTGCGATCACCTCACTGGCTGCGTCTGCATCCTCCATCTCGCCTTCACTACCCGGGTCGGTATCCACGAGACACCCCGACGAAGTGAAGAGACCAATCACGATCACCATCGACCATTTCATCGAAAATTGATTCATCATTCCCCTCCCTGTCCACGCACCGGGACGCATGACTCCTGCGCGGCGCATGGCACCGTCAGCAGCCACGACCCTTCAGTGCGGCGCAGTTCGATGGTCAGCTTGACGACGGTGATCACACTCGGCACTACGCAGAATTGCGTACGAGGAGGCTTTGTTGCCCAGCCGCTGACCGGCTCGTTGCGTCCCGAAAGTCGCGCCTCGTCGATGACGGATCGACCAGTCCGTAGTGCAGTCAGCGGATGCGCTGTTTCTGCATTCTATCGAGCCTCGATCGACGTGGATGCTGGAGTCATCGCGCGATGCGTGCCGACCCGAACGAAGTCGCACAGGCACCGCGCTGCCCTGCAACGCCCGGCGCTCGCTCACGCCGTCGGCGACGGCTCCCCCAGCCGGACTGGCGGCACGAGCCCCGTCATCCGCCACGCCGCCAGCGCACCAGCAGCGGCCGGCGGGATCGCCGCCACGAAGATCCACACCGCCACCGAGCGCGCGCTCCCCGTCGTGAGGCCCGCACCGAACCCGGCCAGGTTCGCCACCGCCCCGGTGACGGCGGCGCCGATCGCCTCCCCCGTCAACCGCACCGCCATCAGCGCGGAGCTGCCCACCGCCCGATCCTCATCCGGCAGCGCCGTGAGCACCCGCCGGTTCATCAGCGCCGACGAGAACCCGAACCCGGCGCCCATGATCGCCGCAGCCGCGACCACCCACGGCACCGAGGCGTCCCGCATCACGATCGCCAGCAGCACCGGCCCCGCCAGCACGCACGACACCCCGAGTCGGATCCAGCGGTCTGCAGCGCGCCCGGACGCGCCAGCAGCTGCGAATGCTGCGAGCGTCCACGCCATCGCGTGCACGGCCACCGCGTACCCCGCCCCGAGCGGCGAGAGCCCGTGGAGCTTCTGCAAGAGCGCCGGGCCGTAGATCAGAAACCCCACCGACGTGGCGGTCAGCGCGAACATCGCGGCATACCCCGAGCCACAGATCGTGCCGAGGTCCGAAGCCACGCGCGGCAAGAGGCGCGTCTCGGCCCCGCGATCGATGCGCAGCAACCAGTACAGCAGGACGAGGGTCACCATGACGAACGCGAACGTGACCCCCGGCGACTTGCTCACGTCTGCGCCAGCGATCGCTGCGATCGCGAGGCACAGCACACCGAGCTGCCGCCACGGCACGCGCGACGGCCGCCCGGGCACCACGCCGGCCTTGAGCAGGAGGCGCGCCGCCAGCGAGAACAGCACGGCCTGCACCGCGAACAGCCAGAACACCGTCCGCCACGATCCCGCCTCGGCGAGCAGCCCACCGATCAGCGGACCCAGCACCGTCGCGACGCCCCACACCGCCGCGGCGGCCGCGAAGACGCGCCCCTGGTGCCGGTCGGGAAACAGGAACGCGATGGCCACCATCGACAGCCCCGACATCCACCCGCTGCCGACTCCTTGCAGGAACCGACCGAACAGGAACACCCAGATCCCTGGCGCCGCCGCGCTCACGACACACCCGGCCGCGAGCACCAGCCCCGAGACCACCGTCGCCCGCCTGAGCCCCATCATCTCCGACAGGCGGCCCGCGGAGGCCCCCGCCAGGATCGCACCCACGAGGAAGCCCGCCACCGCCCAGCTGAAGAGCGAATAGCCCCCCAGATCGAGGCCGACCGTCGGCATGATCGTGGCGGTGACCAGGCTGTCCGCCGCGTTGAGCCAGACCCCGAGGCAGATCAGCGCGAACCGTGGCAGACGGCCCTCGGCGAGCAGGTCGGCCCACGCCGCAGCGCCTCGCATTTCCTGTTTCATGAGCACCGAAGAGAGGACGCGGAGCGCCTTCGCTCGTCCCGAAGGCTGCCGACGCAGGCCGGCACTCCTACTCCTTCGCCAGCATCGTGACAACGTCGGCCGGCCCACGACCGGCGTCCTGCATCACGCTGCAGCCACGCGACCTCAGCGCCGGATCGCCGCCGCACGCGGCACCGCCTCGGGCAGCTTCTCCTCCGAAGGCACCCCCACGAGCTGTGCATACGGCGTCGCCGTCACGTGCTCGCGCGCCTCCTTCTCGCCGACCCAGGAGGCCCTGCACGTCACGTGGCCGAGCCGGTCTTCGACCTCCTGGAGCAGGGTGTAGCGCCCCCCGGGTGCCGCATCGATCGTCGCCGTCGCGACCTCGTCCGCCGCGCTCTCCACGACATGGTGCCCGGGCTCCGCCAGGTAGCAGAAATGCCCCGGCCCCCGCGTGGCGCCGACGAGCACCCCGTTGTCGTGCACGGGGAACGTGACCTCGTGGGCCGCCTCGTCTGCACGCACGACGCAGATCTTCGCCATCCCCTCGGGAGGCGCCGCCATCGGCGCGATCGGCGCCTGCGCCGGCTCCGAGAGCCGCCACGACGAGCAGCCGGTGGTGAGACCGACGACGGCCAGCGCGGCGGGAGCCACGAAGCGCGCGAACAAGGTCGAGACGGTGCTGGGCATGACGGACTCCTCGGGCGACGGCGGGCTGGTCTACCGCGACCGCTCACCGCGCAAAACCCGAAAGATCACCGCAACGCGCTCTCCGCACAGGCCAGGCCGCGCGCGCGCTTCACCCGGAGCATGCGCTCACCATGCCGCGCTACACACCGACCAGCCCCACACCGCACGTCATGCAAAGCAGCGCGCGCCGACGGGCGGCAGCAACGCCTGCTCCGACAGCCCCAGCGCGTCCTGGAGCGTCTGCTCCAGGAACGCCCCCTGCTCCCGGCTGGGGAGGCCCTTCAGCACGCGCACGGCCTTGCCATCGTCGAGCGTGGCCTCGAGCGCGTAGGCGCTGCGACCGTGGCGGCCCTCGACCTGCACCAGCCGCAGATCCCGGATCCGTCGGGCGGCGACCACGCAGCCAGGAGCCCAGGGCAGCGGGCCGTGGGAGATGGTCAACAGCCCCGAGGCGAGCGTGATCCGGGAGCGGTTCAGGAGGTTCGCGAGCGCGTAGTAGATCATCCCGCTCCCCGCCCCCAGGTGCAGGATCGGCAGCAGCACGAGCAAGGTCGGCGCCCCTGCGAGCAGGTGCATCAGCACGCGCATCATCGCCGCCGCCCACATCGTGGTGAAGAGGAGCAAGATCGAGAAGCGTGGCTCGAACCAGCGACGGGTCAGCGCGATCGACGTCCCGATCTGCGTCTGCACGCTCCGGTACGTGTCATGGCCCTGGAACGTGGGCTGCTCGTGGTGGATCTGGATCTCCACGGGCCTCGGCGCCCGGAGCGGCCCTTGCGCAGGAGGGCTGCCGGGCATGCGCACCAGCCCCCTCACCCCCACGCCACACCGCGGGCAAGGCGCCCCCTGCGGCCCACGACGGAGGTCCGCGTCGGCGATGGGGAGGCTGCACCTGGGACACGCAAACGCCACACCTGCATGGTGGGATTGCGCAACGTGCCGGGTCAAGTCGCGCCCATGCCGCGGAGACCCCCGCGCGGCGCCCCCTCCGTGCTGGGGCCCAGGGCGATCCGTCCGATCCCCTGGGAACGCTGAAAGGAAGGGGGCGATCTTCCGGATCATCCCTGGTGAGGCCCTCCCACCACCTCGGCAGCGCCAGCGCCGTTCGTCGTTTCCCGCTGTTCCTCGCGAGGACGCGGGCCTCCGCCCGGTGACGCCCTTCGCGCGGCCCCCCTCGCCGATGCCCTGCGGGGGGTGATCCATGAGATCGCCCCCGTGTCCGCACGGATCATCCCCCGATCGCTCGTTTCCCCTGGGAACCTGGCCTGTTCGGTCGCGCCGACCTGGCTGGTACACCCCCTGCAATGGGCCCGGCGCGTACGGAGAGGTCGAGCGCTGCGCGGGCAGCGCGCCGTCTCCGCGAGGAGTGGATCATGATCCGTCAGATCGCGTGGACTGGGCTGTCGCTGCTGCTGGCCGGGTGTGCCGTCGAGGAGGACGTCGCGCCGTACGAGGAGAGCGAGCAGGAAGCGGACGCCGTCATCGTGTCGACGATCACGGAAGGCGAGTACGTGCTGCGCTCGGTCGCGACCGGCAACTGCCTCGACGTCCCGTCGTCGAGCATGGCCGACGGCGCCGGCATCCAGTCCTGGTCGTGCAACGGCACCAACGCCCAGCGGTTCCGCCTGACGGCGACCAGCGGCGGCTATTACAAGATCGAGAACGTCAACAGCAACAAGGCCCTCGACATCCGCGACGCCAGCACCGCGGAGAACGCGCGCCTCCAGCAGTGGGGCTACGGCGGCGGGAACAACCAGCAGTTCCGGTTCGTCGCACGCGGCAACAGCGAGTTCAGCATCCACGCGCGGCACACCGACATGACCCTCGACCTGTACTGGGGCAACGCCGCCAACGGGACGCCGATCGTGCAGTACCCCTACATCAACGGGAACAACCAGCGGTGGACCCTCGACAAGGTCGGCGGCGGCTCGAACCCGAACCCGAACCCCAACGGCCCCCGCACCCTGACCATCATCAACAACTGCTCGCAGCCGATCTGGATCGCGCACAACGTGCAAGCGACCCAGAACGTGCGCCTGAACAAGGGCGCCTCGTTCGTGTACAACGTGCCCGACGGCGGCATCAACGCCACGCGCTTCTGGCCGAAGACGGGCTGCAACGCGAACGGCTTGAACTGCACCATCGGCGACAGCGTCGCGCCGTGTCCGCAGGGCGGATGCCAGCCTCCGATCGAGTCGAAGTTCGAGGCGACCTTCGCCGCCAAGGGCGCCGCCGCGCAGACCTGGTACAACCTGAGCCAGGTGGACGGCTACACCCTGCCCTTCAAGGTGGTCCCCAAGGGCCAGGGCGCCGAGCAAGGGAGCTGCATCACCTCCGACTGCTCCGGCCTGCGGCTCGACCGCTGCCCTGGCGCCGAGAACATCCCGGGCTACGGTTCGCAAGACCTGCGCGTGCGCGACGGTGCCGGCAACGTGATCGGCTGCATGGCGCCTTGCAAGAAGTGGAACTACCCGGCCCCCTGGGGCATGGGCCGACCCGAGCACCAGGACCCGGGCCTCCACCTGTGCTGCCCGACGCCGATCGACCCTGCGACGGGCCAGTGCACGGTCGCCAACTCCTGCATGACCCCCGACTCGTGCAGCAACGCCGCGGACCCGCTGAGCGTGGTGCGGACGAGCTACGTGCAGACGATGCGGCAGATGTGCCCCACGGCCTACAGCTACGCCTACGACGACGCGGAAGGCCTGCACGCCTGCTCGAGCCAGACGAGCTTCGAGGTGACCTTCTGCCCGTGAGAGCAAGCCGACCGGCGCCGTCACCGCAGACCGGCGCCATCACCGCTGACCAGCGCCGCCCCCCGCGAAGCGCCCTCGGAGCAGCCCACCCGAGGAGACACCCCGGCGCAGTCCGCTCCGCCTCCCGCACCACCCAAGACACCTCGGACCGTTCCCCCCTGCCCTTACTGCACCAGTAAAGAGCCCTCGGACCGTTCCCCCCTGCCCTTCCTGCACCAGTAAAGAGCCCTCGGACCGTTCCCCCCCGCCCTTCCTGCACCAGTAAAGAGCCCTCGGACCGTTCCCCCCTGCCCTTCCTGCACCAGTAAAGAGCCCTCGGACCGTTCCCCCCCGCCCTTCCTGCACCAGTAAAGGTCCCTCGGACCGTTCCCCCCTGCCTTCACTGCACCAGTAAAGGTCCCTCGGATCGTTCCCCCCCTGCCCTTACTGCACCAGCAAAGGTCCCTCGGACCGTTCCTACCCCTCTTCTTTGTGAGTTACCTACCGTTCCCGACGACCTGTCCTGTCGAGGGACCCGCTCCGGACGTCCCTGCCGAGGTTCCTTCCGTCCTGACACCACGACATGGCTCGCCTCCATCCGTTGCCAGTGTGGCGTCGCGCGCGGTCCGGCGTCGCGCGCGGTCCGGCGTCGCGCACGGGTCAGGGACAGCCGCTGCTCACTTCGAGGGCGTCGTAGGCCATCCAGCCGTTGCGCTTGGTGCCGGTGGCGGCGATGACGTAGCCGTAGAGGAACTTCATCGTGCCCGACTGGGTGCGGTAGCGGCCTGCGCTGTCTTGCACCCAGAGCGGCACGTCGATGGAGGGCGCGCCGTGGTCGGTGGGGACGTCGAGGCGCTGGAACTTCGTGCCCGCGGGGAAGTGATCGACGGCAGGGCCACCGAGGCCGAAGCCGGGGACGTTGAACGCGAGGTTGGCCGAGCGACCGCCGTTCGCGCGGACGAGGGGGAGGTAGTCACCCGCGCGCTCGTGGGTGGCGGTGCTGTCGTGGACGACCTTCTTGAATTCGAGGTTGGTGTCGTGCCAGTTGCGCACGGCGTAGCAGGCCATCTTGCTCAAGCCCACGCCCTTGGCCGAGACGTGGCCGACCTTGCTGGCGAACGAGCTGGCGCCGAGGATGCTGGAGAGCGGCATCCAGCCCGCGCTGCTGTTCGAGGTGGAGACGGCGAAGGCGTGCGTCTCGCCCGCGAAGGTGCGCGTCTGGCCGTGGTTGAAGGTGGAGCGGGTGCGGGAGGAGGTGCCGACGACGTTGCCGTGGCCATCACGGATGGGGACGCCGAGGACGAGGCCCCAGGAGTTGTCGTCGTCCGGATCGTTGGTGGCGACGCGGTTGCCGCCCGTGACACGCAGCTTGCAGTTGTACGGGCTGGCCGTGCAGGCGTCACCGTTCACGCCCGCGTAAAGGGGCTGTTCTGCAGAGCCGACGAGTTCGTCGTCGGGCTGCTCGGCGCGCTCGGTGGTGAGGTCGTCCAGCGCGTCGGTGTCGTCCGTATCCAGCGGCATCTCGACGGCACATGCCGAGACGAGCAAGGGAGCGACGCACAGCATCCAGCGTGATTTGCGCATGCGTGATCGAAGGGATGCGTACCCGTGATGTCAACGTGATCCGCGTGCAGCAGATTCGTCCGATGTCGCAGGCTGCTGCGTGTGCAGGCTACTGCGTGTGCAGGCTACTGCGTGTGATGGAAGCGATCGGAGATCATGCGTCGCATCACGGCGAAGGATGTCGCAGGTCGTAGCGCGTGAGGCGATCGCAGACCATGCGTCGCATCACGCTGCAGATCGAGAACGGCCGTCGTCGCGGCTCACCCCTGGAAGCGGCGGAGGCGCAGGGAACTGAGGAGCACGGAGACGCTCGACAGGGACATGGCGGCGCTGGCGATCACGGGGGACAGGAGCCAGCCCGTCCAGGGGAAGAAGACGCCTGCGGCGATGGGGATGCCGATCACGTTGTACACGAAGGCGAAGAAGAGGTTCTGCCGGATGGTGCCGAGGGTCTTGCGGGCGAGGCGCACGCTGGTGGGGACGCCGCGGATGCCGCCGTGGAGGAGGGCGACATCGGCGGCGTCGAGGGCGATGTCGGCGCCGGTGCCGATGGCGATGCCGACGTCGGCGGAGGCGAGGGCCGGGGCGTCGTTCACGCCGTCGCCGACCATGGCGACGCGGCGGCCGTCACGGCGGGCGTCGGTGATGATGCGGGCTTTGTCCTCGGGGCGCAGCTCGGCGTGGACCTCGGTGACGCCCAGCTCGCGGGCGATGGCGCGGGCGGTGGCCTGACGGTCGCCGGTGAGGACGGCGAGGTCGACGCCGAGGTGGGTCAGCTCGGCGATGGCTTCGCGGGCGCCGTCAGCGGGGCGGTCGGCGACGGCGACGAGGCCGGCGAGGCGGCCGTCGATGGCGACGAAGGAGGGGGTGCTGCCCTGCTCGGCGAGACGGCTTGCGTCGGGTTCGAGGGGCTCGGGGTCGATGCCAGCAGCAGCGAGGAAGGCGCGGGTGCCGACGCGGAGGGTGCGATCGCCGATGCGGGCTTCGACGCCATGGCCGGCCTCGGCGCGAAGGACGTCGGGGGTGTCGAGCGTGGCGCCACGGGCGCGGGCGCCCTCGACGAGGGCGTGGGCGATGGGGTGCTCGCTGCCACGCTCGGCGCTGCCGACGAGGGCGAGGAGGGCGTCTTCGCCGAGGCCGGAGCGGTCGATGACGTGGGTGAGCGCGGGCTTGCCGGTGGTGAGGGTGCCGGTCTTGTCGACGAGGACGAGGTCGACGCGGCTCAGGGCTTCGAGAGCGGCGCCGCCCTTGACGAGAACGCCGAGCTCGGCGCCGCGGCCCGTACCGACGGCGACGGCGGCGGGGGTGGCGAGGCCGAGGGCGCAAGGGCACGCGATGACGAGCACGGCGACGGCGCGCTCGATGGCGGTGGCGAGCGCGTCGGGTCCAGGGGTGAGCCAGAGCCAGGCGCCGAAGCTGAGGAGGGCGATGCCGACGACGGTGGGCACGAAGTAGCCGCTCACGACATCGGCGAGGCGCGCGATGGGAGCCTTGGATCCCTGGGCATCTTCGACGGCGCGGGCGATGCGCGCGAGCGCGGTGCCCTCGCCGGTGGTGGTGACGCGGAGGGTGATGGCGCCGCTCGTGTTGAGGGTGCCCGCGGAGACGGGGTCGCCTTCGGCCTTGTCGACGGGGAGGCTCTCGCCGGTGAGCATCGACTCGTCGATGCCGGAGCTGCCGCGCACGATCTGGCCGTCGGCGGGAAGGCGCTCGCCAGGGCGCACGAGGACGAGATCACCCGGGACGAGGGCCTCGACGGGGACGGCCTCCTCGGTGTCGCCGCGGAGGCGGCGCGCGGTCCGGGGCTGGAGGGCGACGAGGCCGCGGACGGCATCGCCGAGGTGGGCGCGGGAGCGGCCTTCGAGGAGGCGGCCGAGGAGGACGAAGGTGAGGATGGCCGCCGCGGCCTCGAAGTAGAGGTGCGGGGTGTGGCCGTGCTCGGCGTGGGGGAAGAGACTCGGGGCGAGGACGCCGAGCGCAGAGTAGAGGTAGGCGGCGCCCGCGCCGAGGGCGATGAGGACGTTCATGTCGGCGCTGCGGCGGCGCAGCGCGAGCCAGGCGAGGTGGAAGAAGCGGCGGCCAGGGCCGAACACCACCGGGGTGGCGAGGCCGAGCTGGAGCCAGCGACCCAGGGCGCCATCGAGGAAGGGGATCGCCCCGTGCGACATGGCGATGACCAGGAGCGGCGCGGTGAAGGCGGCGGCGAGGAGGAGGTCGCGGCGGAGGGTTCGCTGCTCGCGCGCTTCGGCCTCTCGCAAGGTCTCGGCCGTGGAGCGAGCCGATGAGGTCGCCTTCGCGCGGTTCACACGCCGGGGGGTGGAGGCCACCGCGGATGGTGACGACGCTTCGCGCTGCGATGCTCCGTCCTTCGACGACGCTCCGCGCGATGACGCCTGACTCGCCGACCCTTCGCTCTTCGATCCCTCACCCGTCGACGCCTCACCCGTCGACGCCTCACCCGTCGACGCCTCACCCGTCGATGCGTCGCTCTTCAAGGACAGCGACGCCTCTGACGAGGCCTCGGCCTCCGCAGCCGTGGGGCTGCTCGCCGGTCCAGCGCTGTCGGTCTCGTCGGGCGCGAGCGCACCCGGGACCTCGTAGCCGGCCTCTTCCACGGCCTCGGCGAGCGCACGAACGGACGTGGCGCCCGGGTCGAAGAGGACGGTGGCGCGCTGGGTGACCAGGTTGACGTTCGCCTCCTGCACACCGTCGACACGACGCAGGGCCCGCTCCACATGACGCACACAGCTCGCGCAGGTCATGCCGCGGATGGGCAGATCACGGCGCTCGGCACGTGCGGGCGGGGTCTGGGTCGGCGCTGGGCCGCTCGTCGTCGTCATGGTCGCTCCCTTGGCTCGTCCGTGGCCACGGCGCCGTGGTGTTCCGCGCTGACAGGGCGCGTGGCTGCGTCGGGTCCCGGTCTGTCCCTGCAGACGCACACAGCCCGGGTCCCTTACACCAGAGCGGGGGGCATGCCAGTATCGGAAGGAGGAGAACCGGATGGATCAGGAGATCACGCTGAAGGTCGGCGGCATGACGTGCCAGAACTGCGTTCGCCACGTGAGCACGGCACTGCGCAAGCTCGAAGGGGTGCGCGAGGTGGAGGTGCGGCTCGCGGAGGGAGACGCGCGGGTCACGCTCGCGGCCGGCGGGGCAACGCTGGGTGAAATGCTCGCGGCGGTCCAGGACGCAGGGTACGAGGCGCAGGCGGTGTAATACCGGCCAGGTCCCTGCGTCAGCGAGGCACACGCATGCAGACACTTCATCCCATCAAGGCACAGATGGCGGCGATCTTCAGCGCCGCGGCCGATCACTTCGATGCGCCGCCGCTCGCCTTCTGGGCGCGCATCGGTGAGAACACGGTGGACCGGCTCGCACTCACCGAGGGGCAGCGGGTGCTCGACGTCTGCTGTGGGTCGGGCGCCTCGGCGCTACCGGCGGCACAGAAGGTAGGAGCTTCGGGATCGGTGCTCGCGGTCGATCTGGCCGAGCCCCTGCTCCAGCTCGGCCGCGCCAAGGCGGACGCAGCCGGGCTCTCGAACGTGGAGTTCCGCTGTGCGGACGTGGAGGCGCTGGACGTGCCGGGAGGGCACTTCGATGCGGTTGTGTGTGTGTTCGGGATCTTCTTCTTCCCGGACATGGAGGAGACGGTGCGCAGGCTGTGGCGCTGGGTGAAGCCGTCGGGGACGCTGGCGATCACCACCTGGGGGCCAGATGTGATGGCACCAGGGGACGGGTTGTTCTGGGAAGTCATCGGCGCGCGGCGGCCGGAGCTGGTGAAGAAGGTGAAGCCGTGGGCGCGGATCGAGACGCCGGAGACGTTGCGGGCGATGCTCGCCGGCGTGGGCGTGGAGGCGAGCTCGGTCGAGGCCGAGACGTCGGCGCAACCGCTCCGCACGGCCGAGGACTGGTGGACGATCGCGCTGGGTTCGGGCTACCGGGGGACGCTGGATCAGCTCGACGCTGCCACGCGAGAAGCGGTGCGAGAGGACCTGCACGCTGCGCTCGAAGCGCAGGGTGTGCGCGCCGCACAGACCAACGTGGTGTACGCGATCGCACGCAAACCAGCGGAAACCACGGCCTGAAGTGAGCCGAGGCCCCCTCGCCGACAAATCTCGCCGAGGGGGCTAAAGGTTTGGGCCGGGTGACCCGTAGTCCCCTGCACGGGGGGACGGGGGCGAGACGAGAAGAGGCGAGGTAGCGAGGCGCGAAAGCGTCGACGCGCCAGCACAGAGGGACGTCGCTCGACGCGCTGGAGAGGTGTGTCGCCGTCCATCCCTGTGTCCGCGGACGATGAGGGTGCGTTATTCTGGCGCGTGATTCCCGCCCGTTGCTGACGGTCGGGCCGCTCCCGTTCCCCTTCCTCCAAGGAGCTCTCTGGCATGGCACGCTCGAAGACGTGGACTTTGCTTCTCGGCACGTCGATCTCCGCAGCAGCGCTCGCGGCTGCATGCGGTAGCAGCGGCAACGGCAGCTCGGGGGACACCTCGTCCAGCGGTGACGCGGGTGGTCCGTCGGGCAACGGTGGCGCGGGCGGCGAGCTGCTGGACACCACCGGACCCGGGGCGCCGTCGTCGCTCACCATCAGCCCGCAGAACGCGGTGCTCGACGTCGACGGGACGCCGAGGAGCCTGCAGTTCACGGCGGCGCTCGCGGATGGGTCGGCGCCGGGGAGCGTGACCTGGGAGGTCAGCGACATCGTCGTCGGGACGATCGACACGCAAGGAGAGCTGACCTCCAAGGGTCTGGTCGCCGGGGTGGCGACGGTGACGGCGCGGAGCGGGGCGCTCACGGCGTCGACGACGGTCACGGTGCGGGTGCAGATCGTGGACAACCCGGGGAACGTGTCTCCGGAGGATCAGGTGGATCTGCAGAACGGGGGCAGCGCGGATCCGAACCTGCGCTTCCTCTACCCGTACGACAAGACGGTGTTCCCGCGCGGGCTGCGGGCGCCGGATCTGCAGCTCGCGGGGTGGTCCGCGGACGCGACGTACGTACGCCTCACGGTGCCAGGGTTCACGTACGAGGGGTTCTTCGGGGCGTCGAATCCGACGCAGGTGGTGCTGCCGCAGGACGTCTGGCGCGCGCTGACGCTGAGCGCGTCGGGGACCGACGACGTGCGGGTGGAGGTGACCACGCTCGCCGGCGGCCAGGTGACCGGGCCGGTGAGCGAGACGTGGCGGATCGCGCCCGGCGATTTCAAGGGGTCGATCTACTACAACACCTACCGCTCGGCGCAGACGAACGGGGCGGCGATCCTGCGGGTGCGGCCGAACGTGGATGCGCAGATCTTCATCTCGGGCTGCACGGTGTGCCACTCGGTCAGCGCGAACGGCAATGTGCTGGTGTCGGGGGTGGACTGGACGATCAACAACCCGCTCGACAGCGCGAGCTTCGAGATCGGCACCGACGGCAGCGTGACGCAGCGGCATCTCGCCGACGACGGGCGCAAGATGTCGTTCGGGGGGCTGACGCCGAACGGGGAGTGGATGGTGAGCAACGGCGTCCCGCAGGGCTCGCCGGTGCGCGGGCTGGAGGGGCCGGCGCCCTCGCGGCTGTACGATACGTCGACGGGGGAAGAGGTGCTGGCGCCGAGCCTCACGGGCGCGGTGACCTACGCGCTGACGCCCGCGTTCTCGCCGGACGGGCGCCTCCTGTCGTTCGCGCAGTACGACGGCGGCGCGAACGGGAAGACGATCGCGGTGATGGATTTCGACGGTTCGGCGTCGCCGCCGGCGTTCTCCAACCTGCAGACGGTGGCGACGGCGACGCGGGCGATCGCGGGGTGGCCGAGCTTCCTGCCCGACGCGACGGCGCTCGTGTACCACGATGGCGACGCCTTCGACACGGCGACGCACGGCGGGGGGCCGCGCTACGCGGAGCTGCGGCTGGTCGATGTGGCGACGCGGACGGTGGCAACGCTGAACCAGCTCAACGGGCGTGACGCAGGCGGCAGCTCGACCCTGCCCTACGGGGAGCAGGAGGAAGGGAACCTGAGCTACGAGCCCACGGTGCTGCCAGTCGCGGTCGGAGGGTACTACTGGGTGGTGTTCACCAGCCGCCGCGCGTACGGGCACACGCTCGCGCCAGGCGGTACGGTGGCGGGCAGCGGCAACAAGTGGGGCGGGATCGTGAACGGCAACGAGGAGCCGAGCCTCCGGAAGAAGCTGTGGATCGCCGCGATCGACATCAACCACCAGGGCCAGGCGGATGCGAGCCACCCAGCGTTCTATCTGGGAGAGCAGGAGCTTCTGGCAGGCAACATGCGCGGGTTCATGGCACTCGATCCTTGCAAGCCGCAAGGCGACCTCTGCGAGTCGGGCGCGGACTGCTGCAACGGGCTGTTCTGCCGGCAGACCGGCGAAGTGAACATCGACGGCGAGCCGATCACGGCGTGCGTCCCGCCGCAGTCCGGGGAGTGCGCGCGCATCGAGGAGACGTGCGAGACGGCGGCCGACTGCTGCGACGCCGGAGCGCTCTGCATCAACAACCACTGCGCGGTCCCGCCGCCCCAGTAGGCTCCTGTCGCGCGCCTCGGCCCTGAGGCCCGACGCTTCTTCGCGTCACGCAGCTCACGCCCACCTCACACCTGTCCCCAAACCAGGCACAATTCAGCCTGCGACGCGACGCGCCATGCGGGCAGCACCGAGGAAGGTGCAGCACACCCGAGACAGCGATCGCGGGTCTGTTAGGGTGCGCCGTCATGGACGACGATTTCCGGAAAGCAGCGCTGGAGTATCACCGCTCGCCCAGGCCGGGGAAGCTCCAGGTCGAGCCCACCAAGCGCATGGCGACGCAGCGCGATCTCGCGCTCGCGTACTCGCCCGGGGTGGCCGCGGCGTGCGAGGCGATCAAGGAAGACCCGAAGCTTGCGCGGGATTACACGGCGCGCGGCAACCTGGTGGCGGTCATCTCCAACGGGACGGCGGTGCTGGGGCTCGGCAACATCGGGGCACTGGCGGGCAAGCCGGTGATGGAGGGCAAGGCGGTCCTCTTCAAGAAGTTCGCGGGCATCGATGTGTTCGACATCGAGGTGGATGCGCAGGATCCGGATCGGTTCTGCGAGGTGGTGGCGGCGCTGGAGCCGACCTTCGGGGCGATCAACCTGGAGGACGTGAAGGCGCCCGACTGCTTCTACGTGGAGAAGAAGCTGCGGGAGCGGATGCGCATCCCGGTGTTCCACGACGATCAACACGGGACGGCGATCATCGTCGCGGCCGCGGTGCGCAACGGGCTGACGCTCCAGGGGAAGGAGCTGAAGGACGTGAAGCTCGTGACGTCGGGTGCGGGAGCCGCGGCGCTCGCGTGCGTGGATCTGCTGGTGGCGCTAGGGCTCGATCCGAAGAACGTGACGCTGACCGACATCAAGGGGGTGGTGTACGCGGGGCGGGACGCGGACATGCTGCCGAACATGGCAGCGTACGCGCGCGAGACGGAGGCGCGGACGCTGGCGGAGGTGCTCGCAGGGGCCGACGTGTTCCTCGGGCTGTCGGCGCCGCGGGTGCTGAAGCCGGAGTGGCTCGCGCAGCTCGCAGAGAAGCCGCTGGTGCTGGCGCTGGCGAATCCGGAGCCGGAGATCCTGCCTGCGCTGGTCACCGCGGCGCGGCCGGACGCGATCGTGGCCACGGGGCGCAGCGATTTCCCGAACCAGGTGAACAACGTGCTGTGCTTCCCGTTCATCTTCCGCGGGGCGCTGGACGTGGGGGCGACGACGATCAACCAGGCGATGGAGCTCGCCGCCGTGGAGGCGATCGCGGACCTGGCGCGGGCCGAGGCGAGCGAGGTGGTGGCGGCGGCGTACGGTGGTGCGGCGCCGGTGTTCGGGCCGGACTACATCATCCCGAAGCCGTTCGATCCGCGGCTGATCCTGCAGATCGCGCCCGCGGTGGCGCGCGCGGCCATGGATAGCGGCGTGGCCGAGCGGCCGATCGAAGACTTCGTCGCTTACCGGCGGGAGCTGGAGCGGTTCGTGTTCCGCTCGGGTCAGCTCATGCGTCCGGTGTTCGAGGCGGCTCGGAAGTCGGCGCCGAAGAAGCTGGTCTACGCCGAGGGCGAGGACGAGCGGGTGCTGCGCGCGGTGAGCATCGTGCTCGACGATCACATCGCGGAGCCCCTGCTCATCGGGCGGCGCGAGGTGATCGAGGAGCGGTCGCGCGCGCTCGGGCTGCGGCGGGATCTCCTTCAGCGGGTGCAGATCCTCGATCCGTTCAAGGACCGGGAGGCGTTCAAGCCGCTGGTGGGGGCGTACCAGCTCCTCGTGGGGCGGCGGGGCGCGCCTCCCGATCTGGCGGAGCGGCGCATCTACCTGCGGCCGAACGTGGCTGCAGCGATGATGCTGCACGAGGGGTTGGTGGACGCGGCGATCTGCGGGGGTAGCGGCGAGTGGAGCAAGCACATGTCCTACGTGCTGCCCATCATCCGGCTGCGCCCGGGCGTGGAGCGCATCTACGCGCTGTCGGCGCTGATCACCCAGGCGGGGACGCTGTTCTTCTGCGACACGCACGTGAACATCGACCCCACCGCCGAGCAAATCGCCGAGATGACGCTGCTCGCGGCGGAAGCCGTACGCGAGTTCGGCATCCCCCCCAAGGCGGCACTGCTGTCCCACTCGTCGTTCGGCGCGAGCAGCGCGCCGCAGCCGCGCAAGATGCGGCAGGCGCTCTCGCTGGTGCGCGAGCGCGCGCCCGAGCTGGAGGTCGACGGCGAGATGCACGCCGACGCGGCCCTGTCGGAGATGATCCGCAAGCGCGCCGTGCCCGACAGCCGGATCTCGGGGACCGCGAACCTGCTGGTGATGCCCACGCTCGACGCCGCGAACATCGCGTTCAACCTGCTCAAGGTCGCCGCCGATGGGTTGCCGGTGGGGCCGCTCTTGCTGGGTACGGCGCGGCCGCTCCACGTGCTCGTCCCCAGCGTGAGCACGCGCGGCATCGTGAACGTGAGCGCGCTGGCGGCCCAGGAGGCGCATCAGGGAGAGCGCCGCGCGGCGGGTGGTGGCCGGGAGGCTGGTGGTCAGCCGATGGAGAGCGTGGTAAGAGGGGTTCGTTAGGGAGTAGTCAACCAGCCTCTGCTGGTCGCGGCGTCGACATGCTGGAACCACCGTTCCCGGCGCCGCGGCAAGGTCAACGAGGCCCTCTCAGGGCGTCGCGACCGTGTCGACGAGACTATCACCGCGCACTCGTTGCGCCGTGGGGTCTCGTCTCTCCCGTCCGATCCCCCGCTGCGCGACATCTCGAGGGATCGTCATGGAAGCACTTCTTCAATCGTTCGCGCTCGTCGCTGTCTCCGAGATGGGGGACAAGACCCAGCTCCTCGCGCTGGTGCTGGCGCTCCGGTACAAGCGGCCCTGGACGATCATGGCGGGGATCCTCGTCGCCACGATCCTGAACCACGGGCTGGCGTCGTGGGTCGGCGGGGCGGTGTCGGCGCGGGTGCCCGCCGATGTGCTGCGCTACGCGCTCGCTGCGATCTTCGGGGCATTCGCGATCTGGATCCTGATCCCGGACAAGGACGAGGACGGTCCGCAGAACGATCGGTTCGGCCCGTTCCTGACGACGCTCGTCGCGTTCTTCCTCGCCGAGATGGGTGACAAGACGCAGCTTGCGACGGTGGCGCTCGGTGCGCGCTTCCAGGCGCCGGTGCTGGTGACGATCGGGACGACGCTCGGCATGCTGTTCGCCGACGGGCTCGCGGTCGTCTTCGGAGAGCGCCTGACGCAGCGCATTCCGATGAAGTGGGTGCGCATCTTCGCCGCATGCCTCTTCGCCCTGTTCGGGATCGGGGTGCTGCTGGGGTTCTGATGCCGGCCGGGTTGTCCGGCCGGGGACCGCCAACGTAGGCTGCGGGCCGTGGATCCGACGGCGGAGAAGCTCCAGACGTTCCTCGCGGCCTTCTCCGCCCGGACCGACGTGCGTGTCGTCGTGTCGGAGCTGCGGCCTCCGGCTCCCGAGGATGCGCTGCGCGCCGCGCAGGGGCAGATCCCGAGCGAGCTGCTCTCGTTCTATGCCTCCATGAACGGGGCTCACATCGCCTGGCGCTTCATCGAGCCGCCTGGCGAGGGGTGCCTCCAGATCCCGCCGCTCGGTGCCGCCACGCGCTTCGCCGACGACGAGGCCGGAGGGACCGCCTTCGGTGCTGGCATGCGCGCGCTGCTGCTCGACGCGCCCGTGCCCGAGTGCGCAACCTGGTACGTCGTGCCGGAGGGCGCCGCTGCCGATGCGGCCGTGCTCTGGTTCTCGACGACGGCCGCGCTCGATGACGGGCGCCAGGTGGCTCGCTCCCTCGCGGACTACGTAACGCAAGCGATCGAACACGCGCTCGTTCTCTGGTGGCAAGCCCCGAGCGGAGAGGTGCCGGTCTGGATCGCGCGAGCGCTCGCGGAGCCCGTCGCTCCCGTGGCAATCGTGTCCGGAGGGCGGGTCGAGACGCAGTACCACGCGGAGGGAGCGCGTGGGGTGGTGCGAGAGATCCGGCAGGTGCCGCTCCCCGAGGACTCGTTCCTCTCCTGCCTCGGGGATCGGTACGCTCGCGTCGATCTCGATGAGGGCACCACGCTGTGGCTTCCGCTCCAGGATCTGAAGGGCGTTCGTACGCGGGACGTGTACGAGGAGGCGGTGGCGCGCGGTCGTGCGTTCTGGGACGAGCTGCGCACGGCACCCATGCTCGACCGGATCCGCGCCGTCGCGCGCGCGATCGGGCCCATCGCAAGTACCTCCCCGACCACGAGCGGGCCGAGCAACGCCCGGCGGGCGGCGGGGATGCTCTCGTCGCTTTCGCTGGGCGAGGCCGTCGAGACGATCGCGGCGCTCTTCGGCGACGCGTCGCGAGCGGTGCCGAAACTCCGGGAGTCTCATCCGATCGAGGTCGAGGAGACGGCATTCGGGGCGAGCGCCTGGCGTACGTTCGGCCACCCGTTCGTGCCACGGGACGCGCTCGAAGGGCTGATGGCGGGCCTCGCCCTGCGGATCGCGCGGGCGAGTGCCGCCAGAGGGGTCGCTCCTCGCGACCTCGTCCCCGAGCGCGCTGCGGACCTGCTGCGCTGGGTCCCTGGTCGCGCTTCCGTCCTCGACCTGCTCGCCATGGAGACGCCTGCAGATGCGCCCGAGGGCCCCCCTCCGAACGAGAAGGCGCGCGCGCAGCTCGGGTTGCCTGGGCCTCACGGCGTCGGTCTGGGCACCGGGTTCTGAGCAGATCACTTCGGTCGAACAGCTCCCTTCGACGGAGCAGCTCTTCCCTTCAGTTCAGTAGCTCGCCACCGCGGCCCACCCGCTCGACCTCCCTGCTGCCGTCCAGTGTGGCTCCCGCTTCTGCAGCGAGCGTCGCTTCGAGGCGCCCGAGCTTGTCGGGGTTGCGCAGCATCCAGATCAGCGAGGCCCCCGCCGGAGAGACCTCGATGCCGAGGACCGCGACCAGGCGGCCGTGTTCGCGCAGGAGCAATGCCGGGCCACCGTTGACCGAGCAGAACTCGAAGAGCATGCCGGCCTGCGCCCCCAGTCGGCCGAGGCCGATGAGGAGACGGCTCACGCGATCCGGACCGATGACGTCACGCCGCGCGGCCTTCACCTTGCCTCCGCCATCGGAGGAAGCCACCACGTCGTCCGCGAAGAGCGAGGCGAGCTTCGACGCGTCGCCTTCCGAGAGCGCCTGCACGAAGGCACCGAGCAGCCGCTGACGCTCGGCCTCCGTGGCGCGGAAGCGTGGTTGTCCGCTGGCGATGTGCTGCCGCGCGCGGTGGACGAGCTGCCGGCAGGTGGAGGGCGTACGCTCCAGTGCCGCCGCGATCGCATCGAACTCCCAGTCGAACACGTCCCGGAGGACGAACGCCGCGCGCTCCAGCGGAGACAGTGTCTCGAGCAGCACCAGCAAGGCCATGGAGACGGACTCGGCGGCGTCGAGGCGGGCACCGGGTTCCAGGGCGTCCACGTCCGCGCCTCCGAGGAGAGGTGAGACGCGGGCGCCGAGATCGACGACCTCCCCGGTGAGCACGGGCTCGGGCAGCCATGTCCCGACGTAGGTCTCCCGCCGGGCGCGCGCGGACTTGAGGACGTCGAGACAGAGGCGGGTGACGATGGTCGCGAGCCACGGGCCGGGCGCAGCCGGAATCTCGTGCGCCGATCGGGCACGAAGGTAAGCCTCCTGCACGATGTCGTCGGCCTCGGTGGCGCTGCCGAGCATGCGGTACGCGATGCCGAAGAGGGTGCGCCGGTGCTCGGTGAAGCGTTCGACCTCCATGCCCATCGCGCCCATCATCGCACGGCGACCGCGTCGAGCCCGCCGACACCGCGCTTGCCTCGCCCTACGGAGGGCGCGGACGCGCTCGACGCGCGCTGCTGGCCTGGCCAGCGGTAGACGCCGCTCAAGGCCCGCTCGGCGCGCAGGGAAAGGAGGGTGTAGGCGCAGACCTGCTCCTTGATCCACGCCGCGAAACCTCCCGTGAAGACGCGATCCTGCGGGCGGTCGTGTCGGTCGACGACCTGGATGAGCCCGCGCCGACGCCCCAGGCTCATGCACCGGACGACGTACGAGAATCCGAACTGCGGCGCAGGCTCCCCGGCGAGCGTGGCGATCATCGCGTCGGCGGCGTGGACGCCTTGCGGCATGGCCGTCGCGCAGCTCATGCGGAGGAAGGAGCCGTCCTCCCCGACCACCGCCACGGCATCGCCAGCGCCCCAGATCGCGGGATGCGCCGGAGACCGCAGCGTGTCGTCCACCACGAGACGCCCGTCCGGGCAGATCTCCAGACCGGAGATCTCCGCCAGCGCCGAAGGACGGAAGCCGGTGGCGAGGATGACGATGTCGGCAGGAAGCGAGGTGAGCGGAGCGCTCGACGCTTCGGGGGCGAGCACGAGCCGATCCGCCAGCACCTCGCGCGCGCTGACCCTGGCGTGCACGTCGATGCGAAGCTCCTCGAAGGTCTTCTGGAGGTAGGCGCGACCCCGCGGCGACAGGTCACCTCCGAACTCGCCGCGCGTGGCGAGCGAGACGGAGAGCTCCGGGCGCGCCTCGGCGATCTCGGTGGCGATCTCCAGCGCGGTGAGCCCACCACCCACCACCACCACCCGCTCCCCGGAGCGCGCCGCTGAAAGCCGCTGCCGCAGCCGCTCTGCGCCCTCGGCGTTGGCGGGATTGAAGGCATGCTCGTCACTCCCGGCCACACGGCTCGGCGCGGCGACGCTCCCCGGCGCGAACAGCAAGGCGTCGTAGGAGAGCTGGCTCTGCTCGCCGCCTGCGTGAGCGATCTCCAGGCGCTTCGCCGCCGCATCGACGTGGCGAACCCAGCCCACGCGCAGCGCGACGCCCGTACCCTCCAGCGACTTCGCGATCGAGAGCGGCGCATGCTGCCGACCTGCCGCGACCTCGTGGAGGCGGACTCGCTCGACGAAGTGAGGGGAGGCGTTGACGAGCGTCACCTTGATCGGAAGCCGCCGTCGCCTGGCCTTGCCCGCGAGCCGGATGGCAGCCAGTACGCCCGCGTACCCCCCTCCGAGCACCACGCAGTGGCTGACGTGCTGTGCTTGCGCCCGATTTCCTTCATGCGTCCTTGCAGCCATGGCGAATCTCCTCCGGCCCCCGCGGGGCTCTCCGGCCCCAGGGGGGCTTCATGAAGGAGACGAGGCAGCAGGCGCGGTTGTGACATGCGACAGACGATGAATGCGTCGAGGAGGAATTCTCGGCCCTCATTCACACGGCAGGGGCACGCGCCCCCGCCGCCTCGACCCCGGCGACCGTCGGGTCACCAGCGTCGGATGTCGGCGCGGCCCCCCTCGCCCGAGCTACCGGCTCGACGACATCAGCCGGAAGCCAGCCATGCCGATCGCCACCACGATCATCAGGGCGGCGACCCAGAGCAGCTTCACCGGTCCGAGACCGATGCGCTCGCCGCCGAGCAGCAGGCTGGACACGGCGATGTCGATGATGCTGAGCGCGATCCCGGCACCGGCGATGCGCAGCGGCAACGCGAACATCTCCTTGAGATCTTCGTTCGTGCTCGCGCGGTTCAGCGGCGCCATCGTCGTGGTGCTGAGGTGCGGGCGCGCGCGAGGGCGACCTGCATCCCCGCTGATGTCGAGCGACATCGGCACCGGGATGGCCGGCGCAGGGAGCGGCCGGTCCGGCATCGATCCGATCGGCCGGCGAAGCTGCGGTCCCGACGGCGCCGGACGCTCCGGCGCGGGTGGGGTCCTCGGCGAGGGCGGCCCCCGTCGCTCCGGTGGCCGTGACGGCGCCCCGGAGGCGAGCGTGTCACCGATGGAGGTCGGCAGATCGAGCTCCATCGGATCGGCCTCTTCCCGCGAGAGAGAGGCCGAATAGGAGCGCGAGCCCGGCGGGGTGGCCGCTGATGCCATCGACGCCGGGCCCCCCGAGCGCGGACCCCGCCCGGAGGGGACCGGGCCCCCTGGACCGGACGCGCGCACCGTCGGGTAACGGCCCGTGCCCTTGCCGATGGGCGACTGGCTCGGCGGCAACCCAAGCGCACGCTCCACGTCGTCCCAGAACGCGCCGGCGTCTTTCTGACGGTCGCGCGGATCCAGGGCCAGCGCCCGCTGGAAGGCGAACTCCAGCGCGTCGGGCACGTCGATGCCCTCGTTGCGCGGCGTGGGGCGACGGCGCTCGTCGAGTGCGGTGCCCATGATCGCCATGGGATCGCCCTCGAGGATCGGCCGGCCTGCCAGCATCTCCACGTACGTCAGCGCCAGACCCCAGACGTCGGTCCAGGGACCGGTGGCGCCGAACCGCTTCGGCGCCCACTGCTCTGGCGAGCCGTAGCGCGGAGAAAATGCCATCGAGGCCCCCCCCGTGGTCGTCGCTCCCGCGATCACCGACGCGACGTCGCGCGCGCGAGCGATGCCGAAGTCGAGGATCTTGACGACCTGGGTGCCGTGCACGTCGGCGAGAAAGATGTTCGCCGGCTTCAGATCACGGTGCGTCACGCAGATGGGCCCCGCAGGCCCAGGGAACGAGTGCGCCGCTTCCAGCGCACGCGCCACCGGCGTCAGCAACGTCGCGGCCTCCACGGGACCGAGCGGCCGCTCCTTGTGACGAGCGCGCCGCGCGATGAACATGTCCAGCGTCTCCCCGTCCAGCCACTCCAGCGCGATGAAGGGGATGAACACACCCGGGGAAGTGGCGATCACATCCTGGTGCAACGGCCGAACCACCGCCGGGATGGCAGCAGACAGCCGGAAGAGCATTTCGCCTTCTTCGCGGAACTGTTCGAGAAAACGCTCGCGCAGATCGCCAGGAATTTCTCCCGGGATCTTCAAGCACTTGAGCGCCACGGGGGCACGGAAAGCGCCGTGGTAGGCCCGGTAAACAACCCCGAAACCGCCCTCGGCGACTACCTGTTCCACCGAAAAGGGCCCTTGCGTGGTGCCCACGATGCCGAAGATGTCACCCATCTCCAGCTTCCCAGGCTAGCCCAGCCCGCGTGCTTCGAGAAGGGATCGTCCTCATTGATCTTCTTCACCCTTCGAAAACGCACCGAGATGCCTCGAAGACGCACCGAGATGCCCCGCAGTGCGCCCCGGGCAGCGAAGCGCTACCGTCTCCTCCATGGCTTTTCCCCGCACGCTCTGGCTTCTCTCCGGCGTCTTCGGGCTCTCGACGGCGCTCGGCTGTGGTGGCGCGCCTTCATCGGGACCTGTGAATGCGGAGGTAGGGCAGGGACCCACGAACACTCCCGACGAAGCCACCGTCCCAGCGATCGAGGTGGCCGGACCGGAGGGCCCCTCCTCTCCCGATCGATCCGTCAGCGCGCCGCAGCGCGACGGCGCGGCGGGCAAAGAAGCAGCCGCACGCCCCAAGGGGCTCCTCGGGCGTGCCGATGCGGAGCAGTACGTGCTGAAGATCGTCAACCGCGATCGCGCAGCGCAGGGCTTGCCGCCGGTGCGCTGGGATCCGACCGCCGCCAAGGCCGGCCAGCGTCACGCGAACGACATGGCGAAGCTCGGCTTCACGGGGCACACCGGCTCCGACGCCTCGGTCCCCGAGACCCGCTACACCGACGCGGGCGGCCAGGGGCTCGTCATGGAGAACGCCGGCTGCTTCGGCGACGCCACGGCGCGCGAGCTGGATCCGGATCCGCGCTTCACGCCCGAGAGCCTGGAGCGCGTGCAGAAGCAGTTCATGGACGAAGTCCCGCCCGCGGACGGCCACCGACGCAACATCCTCATGCCCCGGCACACCGCGTTCGGCGTCGGGCTCGCCAAGGTGAAGGGCATCGACGAGGTTGCGTGCATGGCGCAGGAGTTCGTCGACGACTACGGCCGGTACGATCCCCTCCCCGCCCGCGCCAAGATCGGCGACACGATCCGCATCGCGGGCGAGGTCCGCGCCCCCGCGACGTTCGCTGGCGTCGGGCTGTCGCGCGTCGACCCCGGCAAACCCCGCACCCCCAAGGAGCTGCTCGCGATGGGCGGCTACCCCATCCCCGCCCCTTACGCGACGTATTTTCCTCGCGGCTTCAAGACCCCGAAGCCCGTCGAGGTCACGGGCAACCGCTTCGAGATCCAGCTCCCGCTGGACGACAAGGGCCGCGCAGGGCGATATGGAGTGAGCGTCTGGGCCACGTTCCCGGGCTCGAAGGAGCTGGTCATGATCTCCCTCCGCACGATCACCGTGGAGAAGAAGTGATGTCGATGGGGTCCGCCGCGCCCGAGGACTACGATGCGGTCGCCGTCCTGGATCACCTCGTGCGCCGGGCCGTCTCGATCGGCGCCAGCGACATCCACCTCGAACCCAAGCGCGAAGGCGTGCGGGTGCGCTACCGCATCGACGGTGTGATGACGGCGCAGGGCTCGCTCCCCATCGAGCTGGCCCCCGCGCTGGTGAGCCGCGCCAAGGTGCTCGCCCGCATGGACATGACCGAGCGGAGACTCCCCCAGGACGGGCAATTCTCCCTCGATCTCGCCGGGCACCCGCCCATCCACCTGCGCGCTTCCACGTTTCCGAGCGTCCACGGCGAGAAGCTCGTGCTGCGCGTGCTGCTCAGCCAGAAGCTCATCACCCTGGAGAAGCTGGGCCTCGGCGACGGTGACTTCGAGCGCCTCCAGCGGCTGGCGGACCGGCCCTCGGGCTTGATCCTCGTCTGCGGACCGACCGGCTCCGGAAAGACGTCGACGCTCTACGCGATGCTCAAGGTCATGAACACCACCGAGCTCAGCGTGGTCACGCTCGAAGATCCCATCGAGGTGGAGATGCCCGAGATCACGCAAGGGCAGGCCAACCCGCGCCAGGGCTTCACCTTCGCTGCGGGCCTCCGCGCCATCCTCCGACAAGACCCGGACGTCATCCTGGTGGGCGAGATGCGCGACCCGGAGACGGCGCAGATCGCCCTCCAGGCGAGCTTGACTGGTCACCTCGTGCTCTCGACCCTGCACACCTCCGACGCCGTGGAGACCGTGGCGCGCCTCATCGATCTCGGCGCGGAGTCGTGGATCGTCGCCAACGCGCTCCTCGCGGTGGTCGCGCAGCGCCTGGTGCGCGTGCTCTGCAACGAGTGCGCAGAGGAGTACCCGCTGGAGGAGGATCTCATCGACGAGGACGGCCTGGTGCTGATCGAGGAAGGCACGAGGCTGCGCCGCGCCAAGGGATGCCCGGCCTGCCACAGCACCGGCTACCGGGGACGCATCGGCATCTTCGAGGTGCTGGAGGCCAACGACGATCTGCGCGAGCTGGTGAAGGCCCGCGCCGGCAAGCGCGAGCTGCGGGAGGTGGTGAACCGCATGGGGCTCTCCCCGCTGCGTGACGCTGGCATCGCAAAGGTGAAGGCGGGCAGCACGTCGCTCGAAGAGGTGATGCGCGTGACGTGATCGCCCTCGACGCAGTCCGAGTCGACCTCGCCAGCGCCGCCACACCGTGACCCATCAGGTGCCGCACGGTGGCGCATCAGGGACGCCACCGCGCCTCATCAGGCGCCACACCGTGACGCCTCGGCTGCCCACCGCACTTCATCGGGCGCCGCACTGCGTTCCGCACCGCGCGCGCACGACGTTGGACGCCGCTCGGACCTCGCCTCGCCCCGAAACCTTCGAATTTCCCGGGTGGATCCCAAGCGATCCCGGACAGAAGTCACCATGGCGTGAACGAAGCGTTGCGCTCGGCTCGGACATGGACGACGCTGACAGTGCGACCGTACACTGAAGATTCCCTCTTCCCCTGCGTGTCCCGTGACCAAGGAGCCTTTGCCCCCCATCGCCGTCGGAACGGTCATCAATGACCGCTACGAGGTCCAGAAGCACATCGGCAAGGGAGGCATGGGCGAGGTGTTCCTCGCCTACGATCGCTCCACGCAGCAGCCGGTGGCCCTCAAGCTCGTCCCCGAGCCGCAGCGCATGCCAGGCGACGACGAGGCCCTGAGGCAGGAAGTGATCCTCGCCCAGAAGGCGCGCCACCCCAACGTCTGCCGCGTCTTCGACCTCGCGCCGAGCCTGTGGGGCCCCATCATCGTGATGGAGTACATCCCGGGGCAGACGCTGCACCACGTCATCCGGCGCAGGAAGCAGTCCTCGGGGTTCAACGCCGAGGAGTTCCGCAAGATCGCGACCGACATCTGCGCGGGCCTCGCCGCCATCCACCGGGAAGACCTGGTCCACGGCGATCTCAAGCCCGGCAACGTCATGGTCTCCGACGACCGCGCCGTCATCCTCGACTTCGGCTTCGCCCAGGAGCGCGCCCGTACCGCGGCCCGGCGCCCTGGCTCTCCCCCTGACGGCGGCACGCCGCACTACATGTCGCCCGAGCGCCTGCGCGACGGCGGCTCGAGCCCGGACGACGACGTCTACGCCCTCGCCCTCACGCTCTGGGAGATGTGGACCTGCCGGGTCCCCGAGCCTGGCTCCAAGCCGCGCGTGCGCAGCATGCGCCAGCAGATCGTGTTCGACGTGCCGGCGATGCTCACGCACGACGAGATCCGCCAGATCTTCCGCGCGATGAACGAGGACCCGGCGATGCGCCCCCAGGCGCGTCACATGCGGTTCTTCAGCCCGCCGCAGCAGTCGACGATCCCGCTCAACCTCTACCGCGAGCACCTGAACCCGGGCCCCACGCCGGGTATCGCCTCCAGCCAGCACTTCACGCCGGGCGCCCAGTCCCTGCTCATCACGTACGCCACGAACGCCCCCGAGATCGTCGGCGCCCTCATCCCGCTCGAGAGGCCGGAGCTCACGATGGGCCGACGGAGTGATCAGGAACTGCGCCTCGGTGAGCCCACCGTGTCCTCCGTACACGCGATCCTCCGGTGGCAAGCCGGCTCGTGGGTGATCGAGGACCAGGGCAGCACGAACGGCACCTACGCCGACTACCCCTTCGAGCGGCGGCGGCAGCTCTCGATCCGCCACGCGAGCGACGTCCAGGTGGGCGAGTGCCGCCTGAAGCTCGTCTCGTTCAAGCCCGACTCACCGCACCACCAGCGCGCGAAGCGCTACCTCGCCAAGCGCGACGGTCTGACCGAGCTGTTCGTGCGTGAGCACCTGATGAAGGCCATCGACGAGGACGGCCTCTACGCCGACTGGGCCGAGGCCCCCATGCAGGTGGCCATCTTCCAGCTCCGCGGGGCCAACCGTCAGGTGAACGAGCGGCCCACCATCCTCGAGATGCTGGCGCTGCGCAGGGCGGCTCAAGGGGCCGTGGAGAAGATCGAAGCACAGCTCCTCAGCCTCATCCCGCTCACCGCGGGGCGGACGGGCCCCCTCCGATTCGCCGTATCGATGGTGGGTGTGAGCCAGGAAGAGGCGCGCCAGGTGCTGGAGCAGGTGCTCCCTCAGGTGCAGGACTCGCTACCGAAGTCCCTGGAGCTGGTCGCCACCCTCGTGAAGCTGGAGACGGGTCGCCCAGCCCGCACGCTGCTCGGCTAGTCGGGCGTAACCGACGCGCTCGACGACCTCGTGAAGCTGGCGTTGTACCTCGTGGGCCGCCAGCGCCGCCTCAGCGCCGCCGCGCCTCGTGGACCGCAGGCGTCTTGTCATGCGCCGCGCGCGCTGGCTTCGTGTGCGTCACGCGCCAGAGCACCCCGGATCCCTTGACCGGCTTGTGCTCGGCGCCCTCCAGCAGGCCCACGTCGACGACGTAGAGCGCCTCCCCTCGAGGATCGAAGCGCGCATCCACCGGCCGCTCCAGCCCTCCGCCTTCCCCCTGGGATGCCGGCAACGGCCCCGCCCGGTTCACCGCGAACGGCGTCACCACCCCGGTATCCAGCGCCACGCGCACCACCTGCACGCCGGCCTTCAGCTCGGGATCACCGGCCTGTGCGACGAACGCCTCGCCCACATAGCCAAACGACTCACTGCGCGAGAAGTCGAGGCGCCCCGGCGAGGAACGCAGCCCGAAGCGCACCGCCGGCATGGGGGGCGTGTCCGGGTGCGTCGCCAGCAGCCTGGGTGGCCGATCCAGCGCGCCACCGGCTGGATGCCACACCGGCTCACCCGCAGCGAAATCGGGGAAGCCGTACCAGCGCCCCTCCTCGATCATCCACAGCACGTCGGGCGCGTTCTGCACCGGCCGGCTCCCACGCGGCTCCATCCCCGTGTCCGTCGCGACCAGCCTCCCTTCCGGCGTGAACGCCAGACCGAAGGGATCGCGAAACCCCCACGCCACCAGCTCCGGCCTCCCCCCCGTCGGCGGCACACGCAGGATCGCGCCCGTGCAGGGCAGCTTGCCCTCGATCTTCTCGCCAGAGTCCACGCGCTCCCCGAACGCCACCAGCCCCCCCGTGATCGACTCCGAGCCAGGCTTCCTCGTGAGCGTGTTGGGCGTCCGGTAATTGTCCCCCATCAGCACCAGGTTCTTGCAGGCCACGTCGTGGAACGACGGGAACCTGCGCACCCAGCCGCGCTCCACGTTGTCCGCGCCCACCACGCCGGCGTTCGTCGCCGAGCCGATCCCGAAGTAGAGCAACCCGTCCGGACCGATCACCGGCCCGCTCGCGCGATGATCACCGAGCGTCGGCAGCTCGGCGACGATCGGGGTGATCGACCCCTCGGGCGTGACGCGCAGGATCTGTCCCCCGCCCTCTCGCGCGCCGCTCGCTGCGACGTAAAACGCCCCCTCGTACCAGGTGACACCAGTCCAGGGAGCCCCCCCGCCCCCGCGCACCGGCGCGCCTCGACCGCTCTTCGAGACCGGGGTCCCCGTCGCCACCGCCTTCAGCGCGCCGGCCTCACCGATCTCCAGCAAGCGAGGAGGACTCGCTCCTTCGTACGTACCGCCCGCCTCCAGCACATAGACGTGTCCGGCGTCGTCGAACGCCACGGCCACCGGCGCCGTCAACCCGGTCGCCACTGCCTCGACCTGGTAGCCGGCCGGCACCGAGATCGCCTCGGCATGTGCGCGGTGTGCGCTCGCCTTGCTCGCCGTCTCCGGCGCGCGGTCCGCCTGCACGTGGGACGTGACACATGCGGCGTTGGTGATCGCTGCGGCGGCCACGACGGCCCCCGCGCTCGCTGAGCGCATCCACGGATGGTTCATGTCGTTTCTCCCCGTTCGTGCCAGACCAGGCATCGCGGCGTGTCGCGGCGAAGCAGCCGATCCGGTCGTCTGGGCTCACAGGCACAAACCCGACCAGGCTCTTCCACAGCGCATTTCCGCCATGGCCGAGCCGAGCTGGCGTCCGTCCCCGGCTCGTGATTAGCCTCGCGCTCGGTTCACCGAGCGCCCGTTCGTTGAGGAGGCGGGGAGACCTTGGACAAACACGCCGTCATCGCCGCGCTCCGAGCGCGCATCGCAGAAGAGATCGCCACCATGACGCGCCTCGCGGTCGAGGCCGCCGAGGCCGCGTCGCACGAGGAGAACAAGCCCGAGAACGACAAAGACATGCGCTCCACCGAGGCGTCGTACATCGCGCGCGGCCAGGCGACCCGCGCACGCGATCTCGAGCGCTCGCACGGCCTGCTCGGCGCGCTCATGCTGCGCGAGTTCAAGCCCGGCGATGGCATCGAGCTGTCGGCGCTGGTGGAGCTCAAGAGCCGCGGGAGCCTCATCCGCTGTCTCATCGTGCCGACCGCAGGTGGCGAGCGCGTGACGATCGATGGCGTGGAGGTGCAAGCCGTCACGCCCACGAGCCCCCTCGGCGCTGCGCTCATCGGCCTCGCCGAAGGTGACGACGTCGAGGTCCGCACCCCGCAAGGGACCAAGGTCTACGAAGTCATCAGCGTTCGCTGACCACGGCTCACGCCAGCTCCGGCATCCGCGTCCCCACCCAGAGATCCTGCGTCTGCTCCCACGCGAGGTAGCTGTCGTCGAGCCACGCGTGCCCCTCGTCCCCCCACACCGTCCCCCACGAGTTGCGCACGAGGAAGCGACGCCCGTAGCCCACGTCCACACCGGTGAGCACCATGGCGTGCGCGCCGAGCCAGTCCTCTTTCGGTGGGATGAACTGCACGTGCCCCCCGCCTCGGTACGCCTGGAAGGTCTTGCTCACCATCGTCCCGAAGATCACGGGGTGGTTCGACCGGAGGGCCAGCTCGATCTGGCGCAGCCGCTCCGCGCCCCCCGCGGTGATCCGGTAGAAGCCCGTCAGCCGGTTCTCGGCGGCCATCGAGTACAGGCTCGCCGGCGGCGCCTTCAGCACCTGGCTCACCTCGTAGGGCCAGAACTGCTCCTCGCAGATCCCCAGCTTCCGGAGCTGCTGCGCCGCCGCCCGGATGAACGTCCCCTTGTCGATGCCGGTCGCCTCGTGCAGCGCGCGCGCATTCCAGTACAGAAAGAGCCGCGAGAGCTGCCTCACCGTGTCCGGGCGCTCCAGCCCGCGCAGGATCTCCATCGCGTCACACCAGGAGTTCGCCACGCACGCGCTCAGCGACCCCTGGCTCGACACGGGCGTGTGCTCCTGAATCTGGTGCCGCCCCGCCGCCGAGACGCCGCTCCAGCCCGAGCGCTGCTTCAGGACCCCCTCCACCGAGGCCAGGCTGCGATCACGCGCGTCCGGCTCCTCCTTGAGCCAACCGCCGACCCTCATGGCTGCTGCGCACATGCGTCCACCTCCGAGCACGCCGACACGCCGGCGATGCACCGCGGGTTGAGAAACACGCCCCCTTCGTCCTGCGTCACCCGACACGTCTCGGCGAACCGCTCCCCCAGACGGTTCACCCACATCGGCTCACCGCGTGGATTCATGCATTGCAACGCCTCGAGACGACGCTCCGCCGCCTGGCAATGATCGGTGTCCGGCACGTCCGGCGGCGTGATCTCCCCCTGGTGCGGGCCGCAGCCGAGGAGCACGCCCAGGATCACGAAGGCAACCCTCATCGTGAAGGAGCATAGCAGCGCACGTCGAGATGCGAGCGGCACCCGCGCCATCGCCCGCCACGTCAGCCAAGCCACGCCCGCGCGCGCGCCACGATCCTTGCGTGCGCGCTCACTCCCTCGACGAAGCTCCGACGCAGCGCGGGATCCTCGATCCTCGCTGCCCGCCGCAGCAGCTCGTCGCGCGCCTCGGCGATCACCGCCCGCGCCCCCTCGACATCCCCGGCGGCCGCGAGCGCCTCGGCCAGAAGCCCGCGCTCGCCGAGCAGCAGCACGTGCGTCACCTCCAGCGTCTCCGACCCCTGCAGCGCCGCCCGCGCGAGGGCCACCGCCTCCTCTGCCCTCCCTTGCGCGAGCCGCACCCCGGCCAGCACCGCGTCCGCCCACGCCGCGTCGATGGGGCTCGCCCGCGTCAGCTCCCTCCCCTTCATCGCCGCCTCCTCGGCCGCCGTCACGTCGCCGCGCCGCGTCGAGAGCTGCGCCGCCAGGAGCCAGGCGTTCCCCTGGACGAGCCAGTCACTGCGCGCCGACAGCGACCCAGCCAGCGCCCGCGCTTCCTCCACCCCCTCGTCGAGCCGGCCCTGCTCGGCCAGCGCAAACGCCAGGTGGAGACGACCGATCTTCGCCTGGATCGACCCGCCCCCGTTCGCGAAGAGCACCGGCCGCAGCAGCGCCTCGGCCTGGTGCGGCGCGCCCAGGTGGACGAGATCCGTGGCCATGCGCACGCGCATCAGGTCCTCGTAGCGGCGCTCACCGGCCGTCGCGAACGCCTCCGCAGCCTCCCGATGCAACCGCAACGCCGCCCAGGGATCACGGACGGAGAGGCGCGCCTCGTTGCCATGCGCCGCGCGCTGCCACCCCGTCACCAGCGGGTTTCTGCCCCCGAGCGCCTCGGCGAGCCGGTCGAGCCGCGTCCGGTGCGCCGCCGCGAGCTGCCGCTGCGTCAGCACGGACAGCACCTCCGAAGCGATGGCCAGCGTCCAGGCAAAGGCCCCGATCGCGGTCGCCGCAGGCTCCACCTTCAGGAGCTGACCGGACAGCAAGGGCCACATCGCGCCCGGCTGCCCCAGCAACAGTGCGTTCGCCACCTTGCCCGCGAGGGCGACGCAGTGCGCCCGCGATCCTGGCGTCGCGAGCCGCAGCACCTCGTCGACGTGGACATCCGACGCAGCGGGGTCACCACGCCACCCCTCCACCTCCGCCAGCACCCGCCGCAGCTCGGCCAGAAGCTCCCCTTGCGCCCCGCACGCGACCCCTCGCTCCGCCGCTGCCGAAGCCCCCACGAGGTCACCACCTTGCAGCAACGCCTCGCCCGCACGCAGGGCATACAGCGCCGCCCTCCCCAGCTCCCCACCGCGCTCCAGGTGCTCCGCGAGCACCGCCGCGTTCCCCTCGCCCACCTCCTCCAGCCACGCGGCGGCCAGCCGGTGACCGAGCGCGCGATCCTCTGCGGTCAAGCTCGCGTACGCCCCCTCCCGCAGCAGCGCATGCCGGAACGACAGCTCTTGCTCCCCGGGCAAGCGACTCCAGTCCCGCCGCTCGATCACCTCCTTGCGGCAGAGGGACGAGAGCGCGTCGAGCACCCCCCCCGACGAGAACTCCTCGCCGAGCAGCCGCCTCACCCCGCCCTCCCAGAACACCTGTCCGAGCACGCTCGCGGCGCGCAGGACCCGCCGCTCCTCGACGTCGAGGGCGCCGAGGCGCGCGTCCACCATCGCCAGCACCGTCTCCGGCAGCGCCTCACCGCGGCCCTCCGCCACCGCCCGGATCAGCTCCTCCAGGTAGAAGGCATTGCCGGCCGCACGCTCCACGATCTCCGAGACCTTCTCGCTCGCCACCCCCTCCCCGAGCGCGCCGCGGCACAGCGCCTCCGCCGCCCGTCGCGGCAGCGGGCCGAGCGCGATCACCTGTGCCTCCGCCTCCTCGAACGGCCGCGGGAAGCGCTCGTGAAGCTCGGGCCGCGAAAGCGCCAGCACGAACAGCGGCCGCCGACGGTGCTTGCTCAGCGCCTGCGCGAGCAGTCGCACCGAAGGCGCGTCACCCCAGTGGAGATCCTCCAGCACCAGCAAGAGCGGGTGCGACGACAGCACGGCGCCGAGCACGTCCTCCCAGGCGCGGCGGATCTGCTCGGCCATCGCCTGCGGGCTCTGGCGCGCCGCGTGGAGCGCCGGGTTCCCGTCGTCGGCGAACGGGATACCCGCGATCTCGCCCAGAAACGCGGCGACCCGAGCGGGCTCCGGCGCCCCGGTGTGCCGCTCCACCCACGCCCGCAGCCACTCTTGACGGGCCGACAGCGGCTCCGCGCCCGTCATGCCCGTGGCGCTGCGGAGCGCCGACCCGACCACGCCGAACGCGGCGGCCCGACCGAGCGCCACCCCGCGCCCGATCCACACCTCCACCTCGGGATGCGCTGCGCGGGCGCGCCGGATCACCTCGTCACGCAAGCGGGACTTGCCGATGCCTGGCGGCCCGAGCACCACCACCGCCCGCGCCGCGCCCTCACGCGCGCACACCTCGAACTGCTCGGTGATCCCTTGCAGCTCCCGATCACGCCCCACACACGGCGACGGCCTGCCCAGGAGCTTGCGCGGCCCACGCGGGCCTTCACGCTCGCCCATCAGCTCCCACGCCGGGAGCGACGCACGCGCGGGGCTCGCCTCGAACCGCGCGTCGAGCAGGCCCTTCGTCGTCTCGTCGATCAGCACCACCGCGCCCCGCGGGCCTGCCACCAAGAGCAGCGCCGCGGCCCGATCGAGGAGAGGCCCCACCGGCAAGCGCCCGGCCACCTCGGAGAGCCCCGTCACGAGCGCGATGCGCCCTCCACCTCCCCACTCCGCGAGCACCGGCTGGAGGCCGAGCGCGCACCGCGCTGCACGCGCCGCTTGATCCGACGCCTCCAGCCCGGCCTCGCCTTCGAGCATCACCACCGCCGCGCCGCTCGCGATCACCTCCACCCGTGCGCCGAGGGGCGCGACCGAGCGCTCCAGCGCCTGACGACGCGCCGCGAACGCCTCCGCGGGCAGCGTCTCGCCGAGCGTGAACGCCACGGCCTCCGGCGACGCGACGACCACCGACAGGACCCGCCGCTCCCCGGTGGTGAGGGCGCGCCCCTCCCCGGGCACGGACGGCACCGACGAAACCCGGGCGTCGACGTCGCGCTGCGAAGGCCGGGACGCCTCCCCGCTCGCGCGCTCACCCATCGCGCGTGTCGGCAGCTCGTCTGCCTCCACCAGACCCCGCAACGCTTCCAGCACCCGCGACGCGCTCTCGGGCCGCTGGGCCCGGTCCTTGATCAAGAGCTGCGTCACCAGCGCCTCGAGGGCGGGCGGCACGTCTCGGCGAAGCTCCCGCAGAGGCGGGACCTCCTCGAACAGAAGCCGCGCGAGCAACGCCATCACGTGCGATCCCGTGAACGCGGCGCGACCGGCGAGGCACTCGTAGAGCACGGCGCCGAGCGAGAACAGGTCCGAGCGCGCGTCGGCCAGCTCGCCCCGCGCGAGCTCGGGCGCCAGGTATCCCGGCGTGCCCATCAGGACCCCCGTGCGCGTCAGCGCCCGCTGGCCTGCGTCGATGCGCGCGATGCCGAAGTCGAGGAGCCTGGGCCGCCGCGGATCACCCCCCTCGAGGATGAAGTTCGAGGGCTTGATGTCACGGTGGACGACCCCCCGGGCGTGCGCGGTCTCCAGGGCCTCCGTGGCCATGAGCCCGAGCGCGATGGTCTCGTGCACCGACAGCGGCGCGCGCTCGAGGCGCTCGGCCAGATCCTCGCCCTCGATCCACTCCATCGCCAGCCAGGGCTGCCCCGCGGCCGTGATCCCGTGCGCCACGTAGCCCACGATGCCCGGATGGCGAAGGCCGGCGAGGATCTGCGCCTCCGCGGAGAAGCGCGCCGCAGGCCCTCGGGTGGGATCGAGGAGAACCTTGAGGGCCACGAGGCCGTCTCCGAGCCGATCCCGCGCCCGGTAGACCGCGCCCATGCCGCCCGCGCCAGCGAGGCGCTCGATGACGAAGCGTTCTGCGAGGACGTCCCCCGGATTCACGGGCGACAGGATGCCGGGAACTCCCCGTCGACTGGCAAGCAGTTCCGGTGAGGGTGGACGAGAGGGAGCGCAGCTCGCCGGGGTCCACGCTCGGAGGGCGGAGGCGTGGCCGGGCAGGCGCGCTGTCCTGGAGCGGGTCCGAGAGCCTCGGGGCATGCCAGCACGGGGGCCAGCAGCGCCAGCTCGAGGGCATGGGAAGGTGCGCTGGGGCATGTCGGGCCGCCGGGGGCCACGCCGACGGGAGCAGGAGGCGTCATCGAGGCCTGGATGACCCCGCGGGCAGCTGACGGCGGCCTCATCGAGGCCGCGATGACCCGGCGGGCAGCTGACGGCGGCCTCATCGAGGCCTGGATGACCCCGCGGGCAGCTGACGGCGACCTCATCGAGGCCGCGATGACCCCGCGGGCAGCTGACGGCGACCTCATCGAGGCCGCGATGACCCCGCGGGCAGCTGACGGCGACCTCATCGAGGCCGCGATGACCCGGCGAGCAGCTGACGGCGACCCCATCGAGGCCGCGATGACCCCGCGGGCAGCTGACGGCGACCCCATCGAGGCCGCGATGACCCCGCGGGCAGCTGACGGCGACCCGTCAGGCGCGCGCCGTCACGGCTGCAGCAGCGGAAGGTCAGCGAAACCGCGCGCGTCGTGCGCCGGGACGATCGTGATCTCCTGGAACTGCGCGCTGAGGGCGGAGAGATGGACGAGGCCATCTCGCACTTTCGCCTCGTCGGAGTCGACCGCGAGCCGCCAGATCCACGGCCGCTCCTCCCGCTCGACCACGCCCTCGCGCTGCCACGCGAGATCCCCGATGAAAGCGTAGCGCTTGCCGGCAGGGAGCGACACGAACACGATCACCGAGCCGGGCGTATGACCCGGAGCGGGCACGACGACGATCGCTCCATCGCCGTACAGGTCGTGGCTCTTCGGGTAGCCGAGGTACGGACCGCCCTCGAAATCGTACTCCTCGTAGTGGACCGCGCTGGTGCTGCGCGCGACCACCGTACGCACGCCTCCTTCGTCGACGAAGCGTCGCTCTTCGCGCGTGATGAGCACCGGAGTCGTCGGAAAGTCGGCGAGCCCGCTCGTGTGATCCCAGTGCGCGTGCGTGAGGAGGATGCGGAGCTCGTTGGGTTCGTAACCAGCGGCGCGAAGCTGCTCGACGGCGGGCAGCGCGCGTTCGTAGGTGGTCACCAGACGAAATGCGAGCGGCAGCCGCTGAAACTGCGCGTCGATGTCGCGGCCGAAGCCGGTGTCGATCAGGAGGTCGCCTCGCGGATGCGCGATGAGCGCCGCGATGACCGCCGAGTTGCGCTCTTCGAAGAACGAGCCACCACGGTAGGCAGAGGCCGCGCGTCGATGAACGAAGCCCGTGGGCAGGCGGTGGAGGGTCATCCCGGCTGGAGGGGTCGCGGGCGGGAGCTGGACGGCGAGCGCCGGGCCCGCTGGAAGTGGCGCAGAGGCGCACGTGCGCAAGAGCGCCGCGATCCCCACGAGGGCGGCAGCAGCCAGCGCGAGACGAACCTTCGCGACGTGCGGCGATCTTCTCCCCTTGGTCATCGGGTGCCATCCACGAGGAGAGAGTAGAGCACCGACCCGGACCGAGCCGAGCCGAGAGACGCGCGGACCGCAGGCGGGCGACGGAGGGTCGTCGACACGTGACGTCGCGTTCGCCGAGGTTCTCCGCTGGCGGCTCCGGAGACCGTCAGCCCCGGCGCGGGCCGCTCCCACCAGCGACGGAGGCTCGGCTGCGCTCGACCTCGTCCTCCACGGCCCGCACCGCGGCGCTCGCGCTCTCGGGCGTCCCGGCACGCGCCTGACGGACCACGCGCGTGCAGAGGTCCATCAGCCGGAGCAGCGCGAGGCGCGAGGCGGCGTCGTGCAGCTCCTGCGCGAGGGCGCCGAGGGTGTCCATGCGCCCCTCGCTGGCGGCCGCATGCATGCGAGCAACCAGGGACGGGGCGCGCCGCACGACCAGCCCGATCACCTGATCGAGCACGTCGCGATCGCTGGCTGCAGCGGGCGGCACGGCGCCGGACTCCAGGGTCCGGGCGCGTGCCGCCGCGGGCTGCCCGGTGGGCCGCTGGAGCGCCGACGGCGGGGGTGGCGACGACTCCGCAGGGATCGGGGGGTGCGAGGGGGCGGCCGGGCCCGCCGAGGGCGTGCGGGGCTCGTCGCGCCGCACCGCCTCGTAGGCGCCCGAGCGGTGCGGCGGCGGATGGAAGGAGTCCGGCGCGGAGCCCATGGGAGGACGGGGGCGCGAGGAGCGCTGCGGTGCGGCGCGCTCCTCCGCGGCGGGGAGCAAGATCGCGCGCAGGGCGGTGTGGAGCTGGCTCACACGCACGGGCTTGGAGACGACGACCGTCTCTCCGGCGCTGGCAGCCGCGGCCGGATAGGCGAGCAAGACGACGTGGGTCCGGGTCGCTGCGGCCAGGGAACGGACGCGGGCCGTGCCGCCCCCCGGCAAGGTGGCGTCGAGCAGCACCACGTCGAAGGGGGTGCCCATCGTGGAGGCGACCCGCATGGCGTGCGTCGCTTCGCTCTCGGACTCGGCAACCTCGAGGTCCGTGGCGAGCAGCTCGACCATCGCACGCACGGCGGCACGCGCCGGGGCGCTGTCCTCGACGAGGAGCACGCGCTTGCCACCGAGGTCCACGCGAGGCACGAGCCCGCGGGTCGTGGAGCGGCCGCGGCGCTCGAAGGCCAGCTCGAACCAGAGCACGCCGCGGCCCTCGGGGTCGGTCGCGCTCTGCAGCTCGCCGCCCAGGATCTCGACGAGGCGCTTCACCAGCGCGAGGCCGAGGCCAGCGCCGCCGAGCGTGGGAGAGAACGGGTCGAGGGTCCGCACGCCGCGGCGCTCGGGAGTCTCTCGCGCGCGATCGCGACCTGGCACATAGCTCATGGTGAAGCGGGTCGAGACACCGCCGGCCGTCTCGCCGATGAGCTCGACGCGCAGCGAGACCTCCCCGCCGTCGCGGCGCCTGGTCGCGCCCGCCGAGGCCACCGCGAACACGCCGAGCCTGGCGAGGAGCTGACGCAGGCGAGCGGCGTCGCCGCGGACGCCACCAGGAATCTCGGGCGGAAGGACGAACACCAGCTCCACGCCGCGGCGCTCGGCGTCGGCTGCGAGCGTTTCACCCGCCTCTTCCACGGCGCGGCGCAGGTCGAAGTCGAAGCGCGTCGGCGAAGCCACGCCGGGCGACAGCTCGCTCAGGGCGCGGATGTCCTCCAGCATCTCGATCATGGCGTCGCCGCTCGCCTGGATGCGCTGGGCGAGCTCGCGCTGCGCGCCATCGAGGGGGGTGTCGAGCAGGTCTTCTGCGAGCCGGAGGACGCCGCCCGCCAGGGTGCGCAGGTCGTGGTCGACGCCCCCGAGCGGCTCTGGCGCCGCAGGCCGCTGACTCGGCGCGTAGATGGCTCCACCCCGTCGTGGTTCGAGGGGGTTGGCGCCGAATGCCTCACCCGTCGCCCGGCCTGTCTCGTCCGCCACGTCTCCAGCTTCGTCGCGTGCGCTGCCCACGGCTACCTCGCCCTCGCCCGCCTGCGGCACGCGATGCTACCAGAGGGTCGAACCGTGCGGTGAGCTGACCGACGAGTCACGAACGAAGGATCACGGAAAAGTCATCAGACTGAAGGGTTCCAGGGAGCATGCACGGCCTGAGCGACCCCGCTGGACGTGACGCAGACGGCCGAGGATGCGCTTCGTGCTCGCCACGTCTGCCATCACCGCTTCAACTGCCGGCGAGCGCCGAGGCCGGCTCCACGCGCGCCGCTCGGCGTGCTGGGCCCCACGCGCCGAGCGCTGCGAACAGCGCGCCGAAGGCGACGCCTCCCAGCGCGAGCCACCAGGGGAAGTCGAAGAAGGTGGAGGGCTTGAAGGGGAAGTCCGGCAGTTTGTGGGCCGCTGCCCAGTCGACGAAGAACGCCGTGATCCGCGCGGCGACGAGCCCAGCAGCGCCGCCGACGACGCCCACGGCGAGGGCGAGGGTCATCATCCAGAGCCGCATGTCCAGGCCGGTGGCGCCGACCGCGCGGTAGAGGGCGATCTCGGCGCGGCGCTCGGTGACCAGGACGCGGAAGGTGTAGGCGATGTTCGAGGCCGAAACGACGAGGATCACCCCGGCGACGAGCGAGAGGAGGGCGATGATGCCGTTGATCAGCACGCTCACGTCGCGGGCGCGGGTGTCGCGGGGCTGGAGGCGCATGGCCGCGCCGGCGTCGATCACCGCGCTGGTGTCGGCGCCCGTTCCCACCTGGACGATGACGCTGGAGTAGCGGGCGGCGGCCTTTGCGCCAGCGAACTCGGCGTTCCAGCGGCGCACGACCTCGATGGGGAAAGTCACCCCGAGGTCGATGGCGCGTCGGGAGACGCCGACCAGCTTCACCTTCACGTTCCGCGGGTTCCCCTGACGCGCGCGGCCGAGCAGGGAGTCGCCGAGGCGCATGTCGAAGACGACGCCCTCGGCGCGCCGCACGATGGTGGAGCCCACGGGGGGCAGGTTGTGCGCAGGCGCGAGGGTCTTGTCGAAGATCTCGAGCAGGTACTGGCTCACCAGCACAGGGACGGGATCGCTGCACCGGCCGCGCGGCGCGGCTCCTGGCTCGGCAGCTCCGGCCGTCCCCTCCCCTGCCGCGACCCCTCCAGGCGCTGCACCGCTGCCCGCCGCAGCGCCCGCCCCCAGCTCGCAGTACTGGGGCGCGGTGCAGCCGGCGTCGTCGACGCAAGCTCGGCCAGGGCGCGCTAGGGGATCGGCGAAGGCGGCGGGGTTCTCGAGATCGCCGTCGCCTGCGAGGAGCGCGGGGTCGATGCCGTCGCCGATCAGCTCGCTGGTGCCGACCTCGCGGCCGAGCAGCTCCTTGCCCCCGCGTGCGCTCGACGGAAATGCGAGCTTGAGCTTGGGGTAGATGCCGACGACGCCAGGCACGGCGCCGAGGCGCTTCACCTGGTCGGCGTCGATGCCCGGCGGGTCTCCCCCCTTGAGGATGAAGCCGAGCAGGCCGGGATCCTGCGCTTTGGGTGGCTCCAGCTCGATCTGGTCGATGGGAAAGACGCGGCCGAGCAGCACGGCGCGGACGCCCAGGCCGAGGGCCAGGAAGAAGATCATCGCGGCCGTGCCTGCGGCGATGCCGAAGCCGCTCGTGGCGAGGGCCCCCCGGGTGCGCCGGAGATCGCGTCGGACGAGGGTGGTGAGGGCGCCGAGCTTCATGCCATGGCCTCGTCGGGGGTGAAGGCGGCGCGGCTCATGGTGCCGCCTCGTCGATGCGGCCGTCGCGCAGCCGGATGACGCGGGTGGCGACCTGGGCCAGCCGCTCTTCGTGGGTGACGGCGAGCACGGTCAGCCCGCCTTCCGCGTGCAGCTCGCGGAAGAGGGCGATGGCGCGCGCGCCGGTCTCGGCGTCGAGGTTGCCGGTGGGCTCGTCGCAGAGGAGGAGCGCCGGGCGCTGGAGCAAGGCGCGGGCGATGGCCACGCGCTGCCGCTGCCCGCCGGAGAGCTGACCCGGGTGATCGCTCGCGCGATCGGCGAGGCCGAGGCGATCGAGGAGCGAGAGGGCGCGTCCGCGGAGATCGGGGCCTTCGGGGTCGAAGAGCGCGGGGGTGAGCACGTTGTCGAGCACCGAGAGGTGCGGGAGCAGGTGAAACGCCTGGAAGACGAAGCCGATCTTGCGGCAGCGGAGGTGCGAGAGGTCGGCGTCGCGGAGCTTGGCGAGGTTCCGGTCGAACAGCTCGACGCGGCCCTCGTAGCCGCGATCGAGGCCGCCCAGGATGCCGAGCAGGGTGCTCTTGCCCGAACCGCTGGGCCCGAGGACGGCCACCAGCTCGCCCTCGTCGATGGACAAGGTCACGCCGTCGAGGGCGTGGCGCGCCGACTGGAGATCGCCGTAGGTGCGGCGGAGGCCCTCGGTGCGGACGATGGCCATGCTCAGAGGGCCTTCGCCGACCGCTTCCGCTCGGGCAGCGCCGTCACCTCGACCCGAGCACGATCGACGGCCTCCTCGGCGGCGCGCAAGCTCACCGCCGAGGGGTGCTCGGACGAGGCGAGCTCGCGGCGGCTCAGCCCGAAGAGGCGCAGGAGGGACTCTGGTGGCTGGAAGTCGAGGTCCTTCTCGTGGACGAAGAGGCGGCCGAGGTGCTCGGCGTAGGCGCCGGCCAGCTCGCGGAAGGGGATCTGGTCGAAGGCGAGCGCGCGCCTTCGGCTCGCCGCGGCCGAGGCGAGCAGCGCCGCGAAGAGAGTGTTGTAGACGACCTTCAGGCGGGGGCGCATCCACCAGGGGCTGCGACGCAGCGCGTGACGGAGGAAATGCACGTTCAAGGGGACGTGGAACGACTCGTCACGGGTCAGGATGGTGAGGATCTGACGGATCGCCGGGTGGCGCGCGCGCCGGAGCGCCAGGCGGTAGGTCGTCGAGCCGATGGTCTCGAACATGAGGTTGGTGAGAACGATGGTCTCCACGCGCTTGGCGCGCCCATAGAGGCCGTAGAAGGTGCCCGTGACGCGCCCCATGGGGCGGATCTCACCCCCGAGCCAGGCGATGAACTCGGTGAGCAGCTCGCGGTGCCATCCTTCCTCGTTGCCGTAGAGGCGAAGGCACTCGGCCAGCTCGGGATCCCAGCCGCGGATCTCGTCGGCGAGCGCGTGGGCCTGGGTCAGCCCCGACTCTTCGGCGCGGTAGGCCGCGTTGAAGAAGGCGATGGCCGCGCTCCGCTCTTCCTCGCTGGTCCAAGGGATCGGCGTCGACAGGTCGAGCTTCTCCTCGTACATCCTCTCGGCACGGCGTCGCAGCATGGCGAGCCACCACGACGTGGGGCGCTCGTGAGGTCGACGACCAGCGGCCTCGTCCAGGCCGGGTCGCGGGCTGTGCGGATTCCGGGAAGTCGACGTGTTCGCGGGGGCGTGCTCCTTCGGAGAGGAGGCGACAGTACAGTCCAGGGACACAGTGCTCCCCTGTTACCGTCGGGGGCTCCCTCCGACAACCGACTTCCTGCCTCGAACAGTCCGCTTCAGCCCGCGGACCTTTCCATGCCGCGTCGGTTACAGTAGCCTGCAGGTGAGCGTGGCGTTCGAGCAACTGGTCCTGCCGCTCGGGGGAGTGTCTCCACCCGCTGAGCCCACCCGGATTCCCCGGACACGTCGGGTCTTCGTGAATCGCCACCTGAGGCTCGGTCAGATCGACTGGGTGGGGTTCGACATGGACTACACCCTGGCGATCTACAACCAGACCGAGATGGACGCGCTCTCCATCCAGGGCACCATGGGCAAGCTCGTCGCGCGCGGCTACCCGGAGAGCGTGCTGCATCACATCAGCTACCCGATGCATTTCCCCATGCGCGGGCTGCTGATCGACAAGCGCCACGGTCACATCCTCAAGATGGACCGCTTCAAGGTGGTGCAGAAGGGCTACCACGGCCTGCGCGAGCTCTCGAAGGAGGAGATCCGCAGCCTGTACCAGCACCGGAAGATCCGGACCAACACCGGCCGGTACCACTGGATCGACACGCTCTACGCGCTGAGCGAGGCGACGCTGTACGCGGCCATCGTCGACGCACTGGAAGCGCGCGGCGACGAGGTGGACTATGCGCGGCTGTTCGCCGACATCCGCGAGTGCATCGACGAGGCGCACCGCGACGGGACCATCGTCGACGCGGTGATGAACGATCTTCCGCGCTTCATCGAGCGCGATCCGAACCTGGCGTCGACGCTCCACAAGCTCCGCTCGGCGGGCAAGAAGCTGTTTCTCCTGACCAACTCGCGCTGGGAATACACCGAGCGGATGATGACGTACCTGCTCGGCGACGCGATGCCCGAGTACCCGAGCTTCCGCCACTACTTCGACGTGATCATCGTCGCAGCGCAGAAGCCGGCGTTCTTCCAGGAGCGCCGTCCGCTGATGGTGCGCGACGGCGACAGCGTCCGCCCCGCCGCTCCGCCGCTCGAGCGCGGGGCCATCTACGAAGGGGGGAACCTGCTCGACGTGGAGCGTTTCCTCAACGTGTCGGGCGATCGGGTGCTCTACGTGGGCGACCACATCTACGGCGACATCCTCCGCTCGAAGAAGGAGAGCGCCTGGCGCACGGCGATGATCATCCAGGAGATGGAGGCGGAGGTGATCGCGCACGAGGCGTGCCGTGATCACCATGCGCAGTGCGGGCTCCTGGAGAATCGCCGAGAAGAGCTGGAGGATCAGCTCCGCTTCTACCAGCAGCGCATCAAGGATCTGAGCCGCCAGATCGAGGAGTCGCCACGCGTGACGAACGGCGCCTCTTCACCGCCGCGCGTGGACTACGCCATCTCGTTCCTGGAGGCAGAGCGCGCCCGAGCAAAGCGTACCGTCGAGCGGATCCGAGGCCAGCTCCGCGCGCTCGACGTGGACATCGGCCGCATCGAGCGGGAGATCGATCGGCACTTCCACCCCTACTGGGGATCGCTGCTCAAGGAGGCCAACGAGGTGTCGAGCTTTGGCGATCAGGTGGAGGAGTACGCCTGCATCTACACGTCACGGGTCTCCAACCTGCTCGCCTACTCGCCGCTCCAGACGTTCCGCAGCCCGCGCGATCTGATGCCGCACGAGCTGTGATCGGTGCCGTGACCGATCACCGTCGGCGCCGCGATCGCTGACGGGCTTCGCGGACGGACCGCCAGCGGCGCGGCTACTGACCGAAGATGTTGGGGAAGGAGAAGCCGCCGCCCGAGGCGCCACCCGTCAGTCTCCAGGTGTTCGCCGTCTGCTGGACGATGGGCAGCCGCAAGGAGGGGTGCGGGTGGCTCAGTTCGAAGGCGAACACCACGTGCGCCGGGGTCAGCTGGTCGAGGGAGGCGAAGAACTGGAGGGTGAGCAGCGCGCCACCCTCGGTCCAGCGGTAGGACTGCTGCTTCGCGCCGGCGGACAGCAGGTTGTTCACGCCGGCCACGTCGCAAGCGATCTCGTTGGGCTGGTTGAAGACGGGGGCCACGCGGCGGAGCATGCGCCCGAGATCGGCGGGGTTCACGCCGCGGCTGCCGCCCTGTCCGTTGGCGCAGCCGGTGTGGCCGAGGTAGTGGTGCGCCAGTTCGTGGCCGAGGACGAAGGCGAGCTGCTCGTCGTAGATCTGGTGCTGCCGCGTCACCTTGCGGCTGTCGGTGTGCTGGGTGGGATCGATGAAGCCCGCCGGGGGTCTGACCAGCGGCTGACCCTGGCGCTGGTTCTGCGCGAGCAGACGCATGTACTCGTCGAGCTTGCGGGTACCGAACACCTCGTCGGTGGCCTTGAGCTGGGCCATCTGCGCCTGCATCTCCAGCAGGCCGTCGGTGACCGCCATGAAGGGCAGGCCCTGATCGTCGCAGCCGGCGAAGGCGTTCACCTCGCCCGGGGTTGCGTCGGAGAAGAAGGGGATGCCATTCACCTTGGCCTGGTTGGCCGAGGAGAGCGCGCCGACGAGGTGGCCCATCACCGACCCGGCCTCGTTGCGCATCCAGTCGAAGTTGATGTCGTTGAGCGGGTCGTTGGAGACCGGCAAGCCCGCAGGAGGAACCTGCGGCACCGTGGGCGGCGGCCCCGAGGACGGCTGCGGGGCAGGCCAGCCTGCTTGAGGTTGCTGCGGGCCCCCTTGCTGCGGGTAGCCTTGCTGCGGGTAGCCTTGCTGCGGGTAACCCTGCTGCGGGTAGCCTTGCTGGCCCCCGTAATAGCCGGGGTACTGCGATCGGCTCGACCTCTGCTCCTGGCAGCCAGCCGCGAACACCAGGGTCAGGGTCAGAGCACCCAACGCTCTCAGCGAGATCATTTCCCCGAGCATAGCGCACCGCCGCCGGCTGGCCCTTCACCACGTATCGACCAGCACGATCCCTGCCTGGATGACCGCCTCGGGCGCCCACCGCGCCGGGCCGCCTCGGGGTCCTCGGGAGGGCATGACGGCGGAATCAGAACCGCGCCTGTGGCGGCCTCGTGGTCCTGGGCAGCCAGAGGCGATGGCCGGCGGCAGAAAAGTGCAAGGTCGGAGGGGAGCGCGCCGTTATCGTGCGCGAGGTCCGTCCGATGAGCCATATCCCCCTTCCCGCGCGTCAGGAGTCAGGAGCAAGAGGCCCCATGAGCAAATCTCCCCTTCGCGCCCCCGGGCGGACCCTGGCGGTGATGGCGCTGACCGGCGTCGGCGTGACGGCGGCGCTCTCCGGGTGCAGCAGCGCCGGGCCGCACGCCGGGGCCCCATCGTCCAAGTACGCCGCCGCCGAGGTCGCCGCCCCCGTGACCCCCTCCAGTCCGGAAGAAGCGCTGAACGAGCTCGATCGCGCGGAGTGGCAGCTCGCCCAGATCATCGGCGGAAATGCGGATCGAGCCTTCGCCACGCCACCCGGGGCGGGCGCCGCCCCGGCCGAGGCCCCCGCGCTCCCGACGCCGCAGCAAGCGCCTGCTCCGCCCCCCAAGACGACAGGAGAGAGCCGCGAGGATCGACCCGAGCCGCTCTCCGAGCGGCGCGCCGACGAGAGGCACGAGGCCAACGCTTGCACGTCCGCGTGTCATGCGCTGGCGTCGATGAGCCGGGCTGCCAACAACCTGTGCGGTCTGGCCGGTGAGGTCGATGGCCGCTGCCTCGGCGCGCGCACCCGGGTGAAGAACGCGACCGATCGGGTGCAGTCTCAGTGTCCGGCCTGTAGCCTCTGAAGGAGCGCTGCGGATGGCGAAGCGTCTCGATCACATCCTCGTCGTCGATCTCGAGTCCACGTGCTGGCAGGGAGCACCACCCCGAGGCGAAGAGGGCGAGATCATCGAGATCGGCGTCTGTCTCGTCGACGTGACGACATGGGAGCGCCGTGACAAGCGCTCGATCCTGGTCCGGCCGGAGCGTTCCAGGGTGAGCGACTTCTGTACGTCGCTGACCACCCTCACCCAGGCGCAGGTCGACACCGGGTGCTCGTTCGCCGAGGCGTGCGCTGTCCTGCGCAAGGAGCTGAAGAGCGAGGACCGGCTTTGGGCGAGCTACGGGGACTACGATCGGCGCATGGTCGAGCGGCAGTGCAGCGCCCGCGGGCTCCGCTATCCGTTCGGGCCGAGCCACCTGAACGTGAAGTCGCTGCTCGCAGTGAGCCTCGGTCTGCAGCGGGAGGTGGGGCTCGACGAGGCGCTGCGCCTGATCGGGTTGCCGCTCGAGGGGACCCATCACCGGGGGCACGACGATGCCTGGAACATCGCTGCCGTGCTCGGCGCGACGCTCGGCGCAGCGCGCAAGGGTCTCCCCGTATAGGGTCCGCAGCGCTGGCTCGCCGCAGACGGGACGTGTCGCTGCGGGCGCTCACCCGGGCCTCCTGCTGGAATCGGTCGGCTCCCGGACGACGACGAGGTGAGCCCCATCAACTCCGGGTAGGCTCCACTCCATGAAGCCGATCAACGAGCGGGCAAGCCACTTCGAGAGTGTCCACGAGCGCAAGGAGTGCGCTGTGGGGTCGCACAGGTGGCGCTACTTCGTCGGGAAGGGGTCGGGGGACGCTGTGCTGCTCTTGACCGGGGGGACCCGCCTGGGCCTCGGCTGGCTCGATCTGGCGACGGCGCTGGCGCCCGACCACCGGACCATCGTCGTCGATTATCCCCATACCGTCGGCTCGTTCGACGTGCTCGCCGAGGGGGTGCTCGCAATCCTCAACGCCGAGCGCATCTCCTGGGTCAACGTGGTCGGGCAGTCCGCGGGAGGGATGCTCGCCGAGATCCTGTCGCGGCGTGATCCCCAGCGAACGAAGTCGATGGTCGTCTCGGGCAGCGGCCTCTACAGCCCCGAGGACATGTCGCGGCTCGAGGAGCGGCGGGCGTCGATCGAAGGGATGAACGAGGAGCAGTTCCGCGAGGCGACGCTGGGGTCTCTCCGGACGACGTGGAAAGACAGCGCCGATGGGGAGTTCTGGATCGCGCAGATCGAGGCGACGTTGCGCGACGGGACGGGACGCGAAGGCGCTCTGAACATGTTCGCGGCCATGATCGACCTGGCGCGGCGGCTGCCGGATCTCCAGCGGCAACCCGCCTGGCAAGGCCCCCTCCTGGTGCTCAAGGCGAGCGATGATCCGCTCATCACGGAGGCGCACACGCAGCATCTCGTCGATCTGCATCCAGGGTGTGAGCTGCGCTCGTTCCCCACCGGAGGCCACTCGCTGCTCCTGACCAGGCCGGAGGAGTACATCGAGGCGGTCCGGAGCTTCCTCTCCCAGGTGCACCAAGGCCACTGAGCGCGGCGCTCACGCTTCCTGGGCTTCCGGTTCGTCTCCCGGGGGAGGCACGACGGCGGAGGCGATGAGGTAGGTCAGCCCGCCCAGGAGGAGCACGGCGCTGTAGCCGAGATTCATGGCGATGAGCGTGCCCGCCGCGATGCCGACGACGCTGGCGACGCCGTTGAGCCCCCAGCACCACGGCAAGAGGGCCGGCGCCCGGGTGAGCACCAGCTTCACGCCGAGGGGAGCCTGGGAGCCCATCAGCAGGCCGAGGGGGGTGAGGACCAGCGCCGTCAGGCCCAGGCGCGCGGCGAACGAGAGATCGAGGCCCCAGCCCAGCAAGGGTCCGAGGCCGAAGGCCGCCGCGGTGAGCAGGACGACGAGGAGCTGGGCTCGCCACGAGGCGGCGAAGGCCGCGTGGAAGGCATGCACGCGCGCGGTGAGGAGGCTGCCGATGCCCGCCGAGAGAAGCAGGATCACCAGGACGGCGGAGAGGGCGTACACGGGGTGGCCGAGGAGCAGCACGAAGTGCTGCACGAGGGCGATCTCGACGAGGACGAAGCCCGCACCCAGGCTGAGGAAGAAGAGGAGGGCCCGCAGGCGGGGGCCGCGGTCCGGGGTACGCACGACCGGGGTGCGGCGGGCCAGGAGCGGGGCGACGAGGAACAGGAGAGCGAGGAGCGCGCTCACGACGAAGAGCGAGACGAGGGTGAGGAGGCCGTTCTGCTCGGACTTGAGCAGCTTCACGTCGCGCAGCACCTCGGGGAGCTTTCGCAGCGGGACGGTGTAGAAGAAGAACGGGCGGTCGTCGGTGGGAGGCGTCAGGTCGGTGGTGGCGTCGCGCTCGACGCTGCGCGCTTCGGTCGGGGTGGCGAGGAGGCGCCGCTGATCGGAGCCGGGACGATCGGGCGCGAAGGCTTCGGGGAACTTGTTCTTGCGGCAGTGGGTGCGGAGCGCATGGATCTCGGTCCGGGTGAGCGGAGTGCGCTTGATCAGAAGCGCGGTCGAGCGATCGTGGCTGCAGGCGAAGAGGTGGTCCTTGGGCTCGGCGATGCCGGCGCTCTGGAGGGCAGCTCGGCCGAGGTTGAGGAGGCGATCGAACTCCCCGTCCCAGCGGTTGACGACCAGCGTGCCCTCGGGCGTGAGGTGGTCGAGGAAGTCACGGAAGGCCTCGACGGTGTAGAGGCTGTTCTCGGAGAGCGAGAGCGCGCCGACGGAGGAGGCGGCCCAGGTGTCCACGAGGGAGATGACGATGTTGCGGAACTGGACCGGGGCGCGTCGCGCATAGCTGCGGCCGTCGGCCACCACGACGTGGACCTCAGGTTTGTCGAAGAGGTTTCCGCTGAACTCGGCGTAGCGGCCGCGCATCACCTTGTCGACGATGGCGGGGTTGATCTCGGCGGCGTGGATGTCCGTCTGGCCAGCCCTGAGGGCGGCGCGGATGTCCCGTCCGCCGCCGGCGCCGATGATGAGCGAGGGGCCTTGGCCCTTGTGGAGCACGTAGCCCAGCTCGTCGGGGTGGAGCTGCGGTGTGGTCTTGGCGTCGAGGATGGCGGTGGCTGCGCTGCCGTCGAGGCGCATCCAAGCCATGCCCTTGCGGGGGCGGTCCACCGTGATGAGGGAGAGTTCGTTCCAGGCCTGGAGTTCGACGCGGTCCAGCGAGACCCAGCGGAGGTTCGGCAGCTTGAGCCAGGGGGCGCCGAGATCGCCGAGGAGCAGGACGACGCTCCCGAGGGCGAAGGTGGCCACGAGCGAGCCCGAGCCGCGGCGCTCGGTCGGCGAGATCGCTCCCGCAGGCGCGCGGGTGCCCAGCCAGAAGAGGATGCTGCCGAGCGCGAAAACGATGGCCACGATGAGGGCAGCCCGGGGGGCGCCGACGCGGAGGGCGGCGATCGCGGCCACGCCGCCCAGGGCCGCCGCGACCAGATCGACGAGGTAGAGACGCGCCATGTCGCGCGCGGCATGCCGAATGGCGGCGGCGATGACGATCCCGCTGAGCACGAAGGGGATCGACGTCGCGAGGTAGATCACCGCGACCTGGAGGAGGGCCCGCGGTTCGAGATCCTGGATGGGCTTGAGGTAGAGGAGCAGGATCAGCGAGCCGACGGTGCCCGCCGAGGCGAGCGCCGCAAGCGCGGCGAGACGCGCGAACAGGCGCGGGGGGCGCGCGAGGCTCGGGAAGATGTAAAGCAGGACCCCACCCAGGCCGACGCCGAAGAGCGACAGGGAGATGGCGAGGAAGGCGAGGTGGTGGCCGTAGATCGCGGAATAGAGGCGGGTCAGCACGATCTCGAGCAGCACGGTGGCGCCTGCCGTCAGGGCCACGCCGCCGAAGAGGCCGCTCTTCTGGGAGATCTGCATGGGGGGCTCCCTCTACCACAGGGAACGCACTCGCTGACCGAGGAAGCGAGCCCCTGGCTCGGTCAGGGCTCGCGGCCGAGGGGCGCGAGCGGCCAGGGCAAGAGCAGCGGGACGGGAGCGGACGGGCCACTTTGACGCACCGCGCGCTCGCACTCGGAGATGAGGAGCCGGCGCGGACCGTAAGCGGAGGGGTTCGCCGCATCGGCGTCCATCAGCCGCGTCGGTGTGTCGGCGCCGAAATCGTCCGGGTGGCCGGGGTCGTCGAGGAGCACGTGCCCGAGCTCGTGGGCCAGCGTGAAGGAGGCGCGGTCGGCGCGCAGGCCGGCGCGATCCTCGATGATGGTGTTCCGGATCGCTCCGCCGTCGGCGTGGATGAAGGACTCGCCGATGCGACCACCGCCAGCGAAGCTCGGGACGATGAAGACGTCGATCGTCGAGGGATCGCCATCGTCATGAGCCTTGATCAGTGCACGCTCTTCGACGGTCCCCGCGATGGCGTCGATGTCACCGAAATGCTGCAGGCCGTCCTCGAGGTCGACCGCGCCGAGGCAGGCGGTCAGGGTGCGATCGGTGGAGACGCGGCCGGTCGCCGGGGGTTCCAGGAGCGAGAGGGCGCCACCAGCGCGGCGGATCAAGACGTCGCTCGCGCCATGGGCCGCCGCGGCGATGGTCGCGTTGTCGGAGACGCGCGCCGAGAAACCGGCAGCGTTCACGGCGGCCGCCACGACCCGCGCAGCAGCGGCCGGCTTCATTCCTGCGTTCACGCGCACGGAGATCTCACGGCCGTCGACCCGGAAGCGAATCTCACCGCCGCTGGCCGGGAGGCCGTGGTCACAGCCGAGGGCGAGGAGGTGGGCGCGTGGAGGGTCGACCACCCGGATGTCGAGATCGTCGGGGGATCCGAAGCTGATCCCGCACGCCCCCCACAGCATGTTGGCCCGCTCCACTTCGCCACGGATGAGGTTCGCGGCGTCGGCGTCGTCGGCGCCGACCGGGGGTCGTCCGCCCGCCCTCGCTCTCACCAGGTGGACCCGCAGGCGCGCCCGGTAACGCTCGATGGGGCCGACGGCCGAGGCGCGAGGGCCCCCGACGCGGATCATCTGCAGCTTGCCCCCTCCTGGTGCGGCGACGACCAGTGCGCCCCCGAGCCGGGTCTTGAGGGAACGATCCGCGATGACGGGGTGGCTTCTGTCGATGTCGTCGACCACCGCTCGGATTGGACGCGTGGAGCCACACACCAGGGTGGGTACGATGTCCGTGGGGCAGGAGACGTGGCCGAGCGCGACGTCGGCGAGGCGGTCCATGACCTCGCCCGAGGGCGCGAGGGACAGGACGTCCACCGTGGTGGGGAGGTCGTCGGCGGTCCCGATGACGAGGAACCGCAGCGCGTCCGGATCGTCGAGATCGGCGAGGGGATCGTCACCGAGTCGATCCGGGGGGGTCCGCTGGAGGGAGGCGTGCGAGCGCGCCAGGTCGATGGCCTTTCCGGCGCCATCGAGGGCGCGGACCTCCACGGCGCTCACGCGAAGGGACTGGCCGAAGAGGCGCAGGTCATGGCTCCCCGGCCGGAGGGCTTGCAGCTCGATCCGCTGGGCCCCAGGAGGCACCCGCGCGCCAGGCGTGAGGGCTCGCCCATCGACCAGGAGGCGCAGGCTGGGAGGAAGCTCCACGGGGGTCGAGCGCGCAGCGGCTGGCACCTTCAGCCCCAGGAGCTCCGGGGCGGTGGGTACGAGCTGCTGCTCGGCGTCGGGTCTGCGATCGCCGTCGTCGTCGTCTCGGTCGACGGCGATGAGCGCGGCAGCCATGGGCTCGGCCCGGGTGGGGGCGGTGAGCACCAGGGAGGCGAGGAGGGTGCAGGTGAAGCGGGCACGGCCGAGCATGCGCGGGTTCTGTCGGACGGGTCTCCCGTATTGCGCCTCGGGAGGCGAATGCGAGCCCTGGCCCGAGGACGTGATCCTGAGCCCTGGATCAGGGCTTTCCCCGATGGCGAGAGGACTCATCGCGATGCACGTGATTCTACATGGTGAGCGCCGTCCTGTTCGACATTGATGGTACCCTGGTGGATTCTGTGGACCTCCATGCCGAGGCTTGGCGGGAGGCCATGCTTCGCTTCGGCCGTGATGTCCCCGCGGAGCGGCTCCGATGGGACATCGGCAAGGGAGCGGATCAGCTCCTGCCCTCTTACTTCAGCGCCGAGGAGCTGAAGCGCTTCGGGGAGGAGCTGGAAGAGCAGCGCTCCGAGCTGTACATGGAGAAGTACTTTCCTCGGGTCCGTCCCTTTCCGGGGGTGCGCGCGCTGTTCGAGCGGATGGCGAGCGAGGGGCGGAGGGTCGTGCTTGCGTCTTCGGCGAACGAGAGGGAGCTGGACGCGCTCGTCGAGCTGACGGGTGTAGAGGATCTCATCGAGGCGTCCACCTCGAGCGACGACGCCGATCGAAGCAAGCCTCACCCGGACATCTTCGAGGCAGCGCTCGACAAGCTGGGGAGCGTGGATCTGCGCGAGGTGATGGTCGTCGGCGACACGCCCTACGACGCCGAGGCGGCGGGCAAGCTGGGACTCTCGGCGATCGGGGTGCGGACAGGAGGCTGGTCCGAGGAGAGGCTCCTCGAGGCGGGCTGTGTGGCCGTCTATGGCGACCTGAAAGACCTGCTGGCGCACCATGATGAATGGACTCAGCGAGCGGAGGCCCAGCTCAGGAAGGCATCGTGACGGTCACGAGGTGGCCCGAGCACAAGGCCTCCTGACGTGCACGAGGGGGCACCATCACGCTGACAGGACGTCACGGAGGGGTCTTTTGGGGTATCAGGGTCACCCCTTGCGCTTCGCGGTAGATGCAGGGCGGGAGCGCGTGGCTGAGCGGGCGCTGTCCTTCTCCAGCTTCGTGGCAGATGCAGGGCGGGTGTGCGTGTTGGACTGGGGGCCGTGGCTCTCCAGCTCCTCGACCAACTCTTCCACAGTCGGGAGGCTCCCCTTCAGCTCATCCGGAAGAGACTCGACGATGCGCGTCTCCCACTCGGCAACGCCAATGGGCTTGGCGAGGCCACGGAGCGCGTACTCGACCACCAGCCTCTCCTTGGATTTGCACAGGAGGAGCCCGATGCTCGGACGATCGTCAGCGTGGCGCAGCTTCGCGTCCACTGCCGAGAGATAGAAGTTCATCTTGCCCGCGAACTCCGGCTTGAAAGGCACGGCTTTCAGCTCGATGACGACGAAGCAGCGCAGCTTCAGGTGGTAGAAGAGGAGGTCGAGGTAGAAGTCTTCCTCGCCCACGGCGAGATGAACCTGCCTCCCGACGAACGCGAAGCCGACGCCGAGTTCCAGGAGGAAACGCTGGACGTGGACGACCAGCGCTTGCTCGAGCTGACGCTCCTGGATGTCTGGTCCCAGCGAGAGGAAGTCGAAGATGTATGGGTCCTTCAGCGTCTGCTGTGCAAGCTCGGACTGAGGGGAGAGCAGGGTTTGCTCGAAGTTCGACAGCGCCTTTCCCTGTCGCTTGTGGAGGCGTGACTCGATCTGGAAGGTGAGCACCGCTCGACTCCAGCCATGGACGACGGCTTGCTGGAGATACCAGATGCGGATTGCGGGCTTCTGCACCCGAGCGACGAGGAGCAGATGGTGACCCCAGGGGATCAGTCCAACAAGCTGTTGGACTGACTCGTCGGCGTCTGCCCATGCCAGGTAGACCTGGCGCATGTGGAACAGGTTGCTCCGAGAGAACCCGCGGATGGAAGGGAAAGCAGCGCGAAGATCGCTGGCCAGCTTCTCGACGACCTTCTCACCCCAGCCCTTTTTGCTCTCTTGCTCTGCCAGGCGGCGACCGATGTGTAGATAGAGATCGATCAAGGCCCGGTTGACGAGGACCGCGGCCTTCGCCTGTGTGGACCGGATTCGTCCCTTCAGCTCACGGAGGAGGCCGGCGTAGTCGGCCGGGAGGGCCAGGAAGCTCCTGGCCTTGGGCTTTTCCGAGTTCAGTCCTTTGCTGACCATGGCCGACCCGCGGGAGCGAGGCTCGTCAGGGGTTCGACACCCGCCCAAGCACCAGGATGAGTGCCTCACCGTCGACGGTCAACTCACGCCGCTCGCCGATGACCGCGTCGGCCTTCAGCTCGACAGCGATCGCGAGCGCCTCCTGTTGGAGCGTCTCGCGCCAGGCGTCTGCCACGCGCTTCACGCGCTCGCTGCCATCGATCGCGAGCCGGATACGCTCGGTGAACCCGAGGTCCAGCTCCTTGCGGAGCCCTTGTACGCGCGACAGAAGCTCACGCCCCAGCCCCTCGTCCCGCAGTGCGTCGGTGAGCGCGGTGTGGAGGACGACCACCCCCACGCGTCCGCCGGCGGCGGCGAAGCCCTCCGAGGCCTCCACGGCGACTTCGATTTCTTCGGGTCCGAGCTCGATCCGCTCGCCTTCCAGATCGAGCGGCACCTTGCCCTCCAGGGCGAGCTGCGTCCGGAGCGCGGAGGCGTCAGCTTTGGCCAGCGCCTGCTTGGCGAGCTGCACCTTCTTGCCGAGCTTCGGGCCGAGCGCGCGGAAGTTGGGCTTCAGCACGTAGCGAACCTCCGCTCCTTCTTCTCCCGGTTTGAGGAACCGCAGCTCTTTCATGTTCAGCTCGTCACGAATGAGCCAGGCGTTCTCTTCCCTCTGCAGCGCCGCGGTGAGGCTCTGGTCGCTGAGGACGATGTCGGCCCTGCCCAGCGGCTGGCGCACCTTGAGCTTGTGGGCCGTTCGGACCTGGAGCCCCAGGGAGACGAGGTCACGCACGGTGCGCACCTCCTGGGCGAGCCCTTCATCGATGGCGGCCTCGTCGGCCTGGGGGAAGGCGCAGAGGTGCACGCTCCCAGGCTGCGAGGTCGGCCAGGGGCGGCGTACCAGGTTCTGGTAGAGCGCCTCGGCCTGGAAGGGGGTGAAGGGGGCAGACAGCTTGGCGAGGGCAACGAGCACCTCGTACAAGGTGAAGTAGGCGTCGCGCTTGTCCTGCTCCGCGGTGGCCTGGGAGGCAGCTCCCGCGGCGCTTTCCATGCCTTCGGCGGCCCAGAAGCGAGAACGGCTCCTCCGGACGTACCAGTTGGAGAGCGCGTCCACGAGATCCACGAGGCGCTGCGCCGCTTCGTAGAGGTGGTAGGCATCGAGGTGTCCCGTCACCTCGCGCGTGGCGAGCGAGAGTTCGCTGAGCATCCAGCGATCGAGCAGAGAGCGCTCCTTCGCGGGGCGGTAGCCAGCGCTCTTCGCCAGGTCGGTCGGCGTGGTCCCCTTCGCGTCGGGGTTACCCTCCGCCGGCGAGAAGCCGTCGATGTTCGCGTAGATGGTGAAGAAGGAGTAGACGTTCCGGAGCTTGATCGCGAACTCCTTCTGGTAGCCGCGCACGTTGGTCAGCGAGTGACGCGTGTTGGTCCACGACGGCGAGGCGGCATAGAAGAACCAGCGGAAAGCATCGGCCCCCGGCGCAGGGGTCGAGGGGTCTTCGATGAAGACACGCTGCTCGGACGCGAGGCGGAGGACGTCGTTCGGCATCACCGATAGCGGGTTCTCCCTGGGGGTGAGGCCGAGCCGGGTGAGATCGGCGTCTGCAAGAGCGACGATGCGTCGGGGCATGCCCTTCTGAGGCCGCAGCTCCATCGTGACAGGCTCACCGGTGCGATCGGCCCGGTAGAGCACCACCCGCGCAGATTCGCCGGCGAGATCCAGGCCCTCGAAGTCTTCCCGGGCGATGAGTGCCACGCCATCTCTGGGCTGTGCGCCCTTCACCTCGCCCACGCGCGCGGCCGCGAACTCCATGCGCACCCGGTCGAGGATCACCTCGGGTGGCGTGTAGTTGCCTTTGGACTTGCTCTCTTTCTTGCCCTCGCGATCGCCCACGTGGCCGAGCACGACGCAGGTCTGGTACGGATGGGGGTAGCTCCGCACGCGCGAGAGGCCGAGGCGGGCCTGCGTCTCCTCGTCGAAGACGAGCGTGGAGATCATGAGGAGCGAGTAGAACCAGCCGCGGGTCTGATCGATCGCCTCGCTGATGAAGTCCGCCGGGAAGGCGCGATCGAACAGCTCCTTGGAGCCTTGGACGTGCGGGAAGCCCCACTGGGCGAAGGGCATGGCGCCGCTGTCGAACCAGGCGTCGATCACGTCGGGGACGCGGCGCATCTCGGCGCCACAGGTTGGGCACGGGAAGGTCACCTCGTCGATCCAGGGTTTGTGGACGATGAGGTTGTCGTTCAGCGAAGGGTCGGCCTGCTTCGCCGCATGGAAGTGGGCGAAGGCCTGGGGGTTGAGCTGCTCGATCTCCGAGACCGAGGCGGGCGCGTGGCGGTGCTCGCGGTCCTTCGTGCAGATCCAGATGTTGAGCGGTGTCCCCCAGTAGCGCTCGCGGCTGAGCGCCCAGTCCACATTGTTGGCGAGGAAATCACCGAAGCGGCCTGTCTTGATGTGCTCCGGGAGCCACTGGACGGTCTGGTTGTTCTCGATGGCGCGGTCGATGAGCGCCGTCGTGCGGATGTACCAGGCGGGGCGCGCGTACTGGATGAGTGGGTCGTCGTCCGCGCGCCAGCAGAAGGGGTACTCGTGCCGGTAGGTCTCGGCATGAACGAGCAGACCACGCTCCTTGAGGTCAGCGGAGAGCTCCTTGTCGCACGCCTTGACCCACCGGCCGGCATACTTGCCCATCGCGTCGATGAACGTGCCATCGGGCTTCACCGCGTTGAAAAGCGGCAGGGTGTGGTCCTTCTTGAGCTGGGCCCGGTGCGCAGAATGATCGTCTTCACCGAAGGCGGGCGCGACGTGGACGATGCCGGTTCCGGCATCGAGGGTCACGAAGTCCGCGCCGATGACGCTGTGGACGACCGGGAACGGCGCGGCACTCGCAGCGAACAGATCGAAGGGAGCCTTGTATTTCTTCCCGATCAGCTCGGCTCCGCTCGTCTCACGCAGTACTGGCAAGGGCCGGCCGAGCTTCTTCTCCAGCGCCTCACGCAGCCCGGACGCCACGATGAGCTGCTTCACCCCCGGCAGGGCCTCGCCAGCATCCACCACCGCGTAGGTGAAGTCGGCGCGCACCGCTGCATACATGTTGGACGACAGGGTCCAGGGCGTCGTGGTCCACACGGCGAGCGCCGTCCCAGGCTCGTCCACGAGCGGGAATGCCACGTACACGCTCGGGTCGTCGACCGTCTTGTACCCCTGGCCGACCTCGGCGCTGGAAAGCGCCGTGCCCCCCTGGGCCCACCACCACACCACCTTCTCGCCCTGGTAGAGGAGACCCTTCCGGTGCAGCTCCGCGAGGGCCCACCACACGCTCTCGACGTAGCTCTTGTGGTAGGTCACGTAGGCCTTGTCGAGGTCGACCCAGAAGCCAACCTTGTCGGTCAGTGACTCCCAGGCCTCGGTGTAACGAAACACGGAGGCGATGCAGCGCGAGATGAACGGCTTGACCCCGTAGGCCTCGATGTCCGCCTTGCCGTGGATGCGCAGCTCCTTCTCGACCTCCACTTCTACGGGGAGCCCATGCGTGTCCCACCCGGCTTTTCGCGGCACGTCGTAGCCGCACATGGTCTTGTAGCGGGGGAAGACGTCCTTCACCGCCCGGGTGAGCACGTGCCCGTTGTGAGGCATGCCGTTCGCAGTCGGTGGCCCCTCGTAGAACACGAAGGTGCCGCGCGACGGCCCGGTCGCTCGGGTCTCTGCGCTCAGCGTCTTTTCGAAGACCCTCTCTTGCTTCCAGAAGGCGAGAATCGTCGACTCCTCGGCCGGGAAGTTGATCTCGGTGGGGACTTTGTCGAAAAGGCCCGAGGCGCTCTCAGAGGTAGGGGTCGAAGGATCACCGGACATGGGGCGCTAGTAGCAAGGGGCGCCCCTAGCGTCGAGAAACGAGCGAGGGAGGGGGCAGCAACGAGCGAGGGGGCGCCCGCCATGACAGCGCGGTCGCACGGGTGTCCCCTCCCCTGGCACATCCTGGAACGCACGCCCTGGATGGAGCGATCCGGACCACGAACGACAGTGGAGGATCGGAGTTTGCAGGGTATTCTCCCCGTTCACGAAGGAGCACTGGTTCATGCGATACCTTCACCTTGCTTGTGCCCTGACCGCCGCGTCGATGGCCGTGGCTGCCCCTCGTGTGGCGGAGGCCTGCGGTGGCGTCTTCCCTCGGGAAGTCCCCGGGCAGCCCCCCGAGATCATCACCGTCACCTCCCAGCGCATCGCGCTCTCGCTCTCCACCGAGCAGAGCGTGCTCTGGAGTCAGATCGCCTACGAGGGGGACCCCAGCGACTTCGCCTGGGTGCTTCCCGTGGGCCCTGGCGCGGTCCTGGAGGCGTCCACCGATGCCTGGTTCGAAGCCCTCGAGGCGTTCACGGCCCCCCGCGTGCTTGCGCCGCTCGTCACCTGTCACGACGACAGCGGCTCAGGGTCCTCGTCCGGCGGCTGCTGTGGCTCGGCCGCGCTCGATGGTGGGGCCCTCTCCGGTCGTGGCAACTTCGGTCAAGGGACGCCGGACGTCACCGTGCTCCACGAAGGATCCGTGGGGAACTACCAGACGGTCACGCTGAGTTCGGGCAGCGGTGAGGCCATCCAGACATGGCTCACGACCAACGGCTACGCGATCCCCTCCGCGGTGATTCCCGTACTCGACGCCTACGCGGCTCAGGGCCTCGACTTCATCGCCATGCGCCTGCGCCCTGGCGCATCCGTCTCGCAGATGACCCCGGTCCGGGTCGTGGCCCCCGGTGGCTCTCCCCTGGTCCCGCTGGGCATGATGGCCGCCGGCGCCGGCGAGACCGTGCCGCTCACGCTCTACGTCCTCGGGGAGGGACGCTACGCGCCGGAGAATTTCCCCTCGGTGACGCTGGACGGGAACGCGCTGAGGTGGGACTTCGCCGAAGAGAGTTCGAACTACGAGACCCTCCGTCGGGAGGAGCTCTCCCGGGAAGACAGGCGTGGCTTCCTCACGAGTCATGTCTCCCAGTTTCCACTCGTCTCCCCGCACCATGACCCTCACGGGGAAATGATCCGAGTCACGTTCGATCACACCTCCAGCTCGGCCACCACCATCGCCGAGGCTTATGTCCTCCAGCACGAAAACAACACCGGCGATCCGTACGGGTACTGCGATCTCGGCATGCGCCTCGTGACCTACCCCAACCTCACCGTGGTCGAGACCTGCCCCGATGGCACGCGCGAGGCTGGCCCTTGTTCGGACGGGAGGAGTGTCACCGCTGCCACCTTCACGTGCGGCGATCTCTCGGACGTAGGCCGAGCTCTCATCGGTCTCCGTCCCGGCGATCTCGTCCTCACACGCTTGGAGGCGGATCTCCCGCCAAGCGCCCTCGAGGACGACCTCCGCCTCGAACCTGCTTCGAGTCAGGCCCCCATCTCCAGCAACCTCGTCGCCGCCAAGGTGGAGAATGTCCCCTGCGGCGACTACTCCGTCGAGCCGCCAGGCTCCGAGCCACTCGGCAGGCGCATCGGGAACCCCGCGCCCGCCATCCTTGCTGCGGCGCTGGCGACCGCCGCGCTCCGCCGCCGTCATCGATCCCGCTCTCGCTGAGGCATCCCCCTCGGCTTCCACGGCGCGACGCCGCGCTCATCGCAGCGCAGCGATGGATCCCACTTGAGCCTTCACGGCGCGCAGATAGTCCCCTGGCGCGATAAGGATCTGAGTCCCCCGCACCCCTGCAGATATCGAGACCACGTCGAACAGCTCGATCGTCTCGTCGGCATAGACCGGGTAGGCCTTTTTCGCCCCCAGTACCGTCACCCCTCCACGGACATAGCCCGTCAGGGGTTGCACCTCCTTGAGCGGTACCGTGTCCACCTTCCGGTCGCCGCTCAGCTTCGCCAGGCCCTTCAGATCCAGCGCCGCCGTCGCCGGGACGACCGCGAAGCAGACACCGTTCCGGTCTCCGCGCGCCACCAGCGTCTTCCAGACCTGCTCCGGCGGCATGCCGATCTTCGCCGCCACCGTCTCGGCGCGCAGGTCCTCCGGCTCCACCTCGTACTCGCGCAGCTCGTAGCGGATGCCCAGCGCATCCAGCAGGCGCGCGGCGTTGGTCTTCATCGTCCCTTCGACTCCTTGCGCCGCGAGGCAACCCCGTGGCGCAGTGCTCCTGGAGCTTCTCCGGCATCGGCCAGGCACGCGCCGACTTCTCCCTCGGCCAGCGCCGCAAGCAACCTGGCTGGCGCCTCGCGGATGGCAGCAACCCCGTCGGCTCCTGCGGCGAGGCACGACGCAGCGTTCCGCGCCTCGATGCCTCCCAGGGCGATCAACGCCACCGTCCGAGGCCTCTGCTGCCCGTGAGCTTGCGTGGAGTCGAGCCCACCGAGGCCATTGAGGCCATCCGGGCTGACCGGTCCCTGCTCGATGGTGCTCCGCGCCACGCCGAGTACCTCGAGGCCGAGGGGCACGCCTTTCCCTGGGGATGCGAAGACTGGCGAGAGCGTCACGGCATCGGCGCCTTCAACCAGCGCACGCCAGATGTCGTCAAGATCGTGACAGGCCACCGAGATCCACGCGCTCCCACCCAGGAATCGTCGTGCTTCCTCCACGCCGACCGAGCGCCGACCCAGATGGACACCCTCGGCTCCGAGGAGCTGGGCCACGTCCAGCCGATCGTTGACCAGGAGCGCCATGCCCAGCTCCGCCGTGATCGCTCGCAGCCGTCGCCCCATGGCCAGCAGTGCGGCTGCTGATAGCTCTGGATCTCGGAGCTGCACCGCCACCCGCGCACGCCACGCCTCCGACCACCCCCCGAGCGCCCGGAGACGTGTGACGAGCTCGACCTCCGGGACCACCGAGGTCGCAGTGATCTGGGTGACGAGCGGTGCCCGCATCACTCGGGCGGCCTCTCGCCGGTGGTGTTCGTCTCGGTCGGGGGCACCCCCAGGGACTCCAGATCCTGACGCGCCATTCCTGCGAACCGACTCGATGGATACCGCTCGATCAGGTAGCGCAGCGTCGCCACCTGGGCGTCGCGCTCGCCCTTCGCTTCGAAGCGCTCGGCGAGCGCGAACAACACCTCGCTCGGGTCCTCCACGCGCCGACGCCGCAGATCCGGCTCACTGGCGCACTGGAAGGGCGCGTTGGCGAAGGTCGCGACGAGCACGACGGCGGCGAAGGAGACACGGAGACCGACGAGCACGACGCGATTCGCTTGTACCTCGCCCTCCCTGTCAAGTCCCGAGGCGCCCTCACCAGGGCCTGCTGGGGGCCGCAAGAGGATGCCCGTGCTCCATGGCAAAGCTCCGTCCGCGCTTGTCCATCAGCCCGCCCCGCTCCGCCCGCCCTTGCCGTCAGCCTCATGATCGAACTTAACTCCACCCATGTCCGATCCCCGGCCGCCTGCCCTCGACCCTGCCACCGTCGAACCCCTGACGAACACCGGCTACCCCGAGCCCTTCCGTCTGGCCGTCGCTGGCCGCGCCAGACGCCGCATCGGCAAAGCCCTCGGCCTCACCCGGTTCGGCGTCAACCTCACCCAGCTCGCGCCTGGCGCGGCGTCGTCGCAGCGCCATTGGCATTCCCACGACGAGGAGTTCGTCTACGTCGTGGAAGGCGAGCTGGTCCTCGTCACCGACGCAGGCGAGCAGGTGCTGCGCGCAGGCATGGCGGCCGGATTCCCGGCGGGTCGCCCCGACGGGCACCAGCTCGTCAACCGCTCGGATCGTCCTGCTGTCTACCTCGAGGTCGGGACCGACGAGGAGCAGGACCATGCTGTCTACAGCGACATCGACATGGAGTGTCGGCCTCAACCCGGTGGCGGGTTCGCTTACGTGCACAAGGACGGCACCCCCTGGTGACGACGCCGCGCCCTCAGGGGGGCTCGGGCTCGACGTGCTTGCGCCACTCGCTCCTGGCGCTCGCGTAGGCCACCTTCGCGGCCGTCTCGCGCTCAGCGCCGCTGATCATCGCCATCTTGCGGCTGCGCAGCTCGGTCATCAGAGCGCGCTCCACGTAGGTTCGCGCCTCACGCAACGTTCCCGGCCAGCCACCAGCGACCGCCCGCCCCTGCTGCTGCAATTCACGACGAAAGCCCTGAGCCCAGCTCTGACCGAGCGCCTGCGAGCGTTCCTCGATGAACTTACGTCGCTCGGCGTCTCGCGGGGACTCGACCTTCTCTCCCGCTGGTGGAGGCGGAACGCTCGGCTCGACGTCTCGCCGCTCTCCGTTGCTCACTCGACCGCCGGAGGCTGAGGTCCCGGGACGATCCCGGCAATATCCGGATCTTCGCCAGGCTCACCTGGAACAGATTTCAACGTCTTGTCCTTGCGTCGTTCATTGCGAGCGGCGTCTTTCTCGCGCTGCTTTTCCTGGCGCGCACGCTCTTTCTGCCGCTTGGATGCACCTTGTCGCTGCATGCTGAGCACCGGCTTCCGCGCAGTTTCGCGCTGGGCTTGAGGGGGGAAGAAATAGCACGGCGAGCGCGAGGCTCGCCGTGCCGCGACTATCCAGACAACGTGGAATCAGTAGCGGTCGCGGCCACGGCCGCCACCACCGCCACCGCCGCCGAAGCCACGGCCGCCGCCACCGCCACCGCCGCCGAAGCCACGGCCGCCACCACCGCCACCACCGCCGAAGCTACGGCCGCCACCACCGCCACCACCGCCGGGCTGCCGCTCCTGCGCCTCATTCACGCGGAGCGAGCGCCCGTCGAGCATCATCCCGTTGAGCTGCTCGATGGCGGTCGCAGCGGCCTGGGCCGAGCCCATGGTGACGAACGCAAAACCACGCGGTTGCCCGGTCTCACGGTCGGTCGGCATCGCCACCTCACGCACCTCACCCACGGCGGCGAAGGCCGCTTCGAGGGTCTCCTGACGGGTCGAGTACGAGAGATTGCCGACGTAAAGACGATTTGCCATGACACGTTGCTTTCGCAGCTTCTATTGCGCACTGTTGCGCTATCAGCCTGCCATCCGATGAAGCCGCTGTGGCTCGAAGGGCCGACGTCCTGCGTAGACGATTCCACGAGGACACACGTTGCGTCGTCCAGACATCCGAGCGAGCCAGGGTCTCTCTCCCTGTCCGAGGAGAGATAGAAAGCATCGTGTCGAGGGCCGAGTGACGTTCGTGAGACGCCTCTTCCTAGCCCAGTGACGCAGCCCCTGCAAGGATACGGCGCCCCGCGTTCACGATACCGTTTGTGAGCTGCCGTCCCGGTTGCTCGAAATGTCACCCGAACGCTCCCCCCGGTGGCGAGCGTCCAGTCGACATCGGGAGGGGGTCGCCGAGATGCGAGCGGCGCGACGGTGACGAGGTGGCGTTCGGCTGGAGGCGGGACGCTACCACGCTACGACGCAGTGCGCAGAAGATCGGCCGTGCGGGGGTCTAGAAAGCCCCCCCCTCTGGGAAGGAGGGGCCCGGCGGCCTCGAAGGACCTCCCCTTAAGATCTTCGTAGGACCTTCCGTGGCAGGCTATCGCCGAAGGACTGCATGGCAGAGCGCGTGTTGCTCATCGAGGATGACCAAGAGCTCGGCGCCCAGATCGTCGAGCGGCTTCGGCGTGCGGGCTACGAGCCGACCTGGTGGAATCGAGGCCGTCGCGTGGCCCCCGACGAACTCGCGGGGCTCGCCCTCGTCATCCTCGATCTGATGCTCCCCGACACCTACGGGATGGACATCCTCAAGCACCTTCGAGCGACCTCCGACGTCCCCGTCCTCGTACTCAGCGCACGCAACGACACGACGGACAAGGTCCGCGCGCTCCAGCTCGGCGCCGACGACTACATGACCAAACCCTTCTGGCCGGAGGAGCTCATCGAGCGCGTCCGGGCTCGGCTGAGGCGACCGACCCTTCAGCGCGGCGACGTCATCGACCTCGGACCACTCCGGATCGACGTCGCCACGCGGGAGGTCCACGTCGACGACAAGCCGGTCGAGCTGACCCGCGTCGAGTTCGACTTTCTGACGGCGCTCGCCCGCCGGCCCGGCAAGGCCATCACGCGTGCCTGGCTCGTCGAGAACGTCCTCGACCCGAGCCGAGACGGCACCGAGCGCACCCTCGACGTGCACGTCTCGCGCCTCCGCAAGAAGCTCGGCGGCAACCTCGTGGAGACGGTCTGGGGCATCGGCTACCGCCTCGCCGTCGGGCGCGAGCCATGAAGCTTCGCCTCCGCCTGGCCGTCACCACCCTCGTCGTCACCGCCCCGACCCTCGTCGCCCTCGTCGCGGTCGACTCGCAGATGCGCCACAGCGCGGCCGAGCAAGTCCTCACCCGCATCGCCTTTCAGCACATGCTCCAGCCCGGCGCGCAGTCGCGGTGCGAGACCGAGCCGGACCGCTGGGGCGGCACCCCCCTGCCGCGTTCGGAGAGACCACCGCCTGGCGCCGACTCCCCCTGGGACGTGCGCCCTGCCCCGCCAGAGGCCCCCCCGTGGGGCGCCCCTCCATCCGGCGCCCCCTGGCCCATGCACCATGGCCCGCCAGAGGAGCCCCCCTGGGACGACCCTCCGCCGAGACCACCCTTCCCTTCCTGGTCCGACCGCGACGCCTCCGGCCCTCCGCCGCGCGCCGGGGAGCCTCCCGTTCTGTTCGCTTACGACGAGCGCTTCGAATCCCACAACCACCGCGCGCCGCCCCTTGCTCCCGAGCTGATCGAGGCAATCTCCGACCGTGACATCGCCTCCCCACCCCTCTCCTTCCAGGGCGCCATCGTCGAGGTCCTCATCCGTATGCCGTGGGGCAAGGGCCCCTGCACCTTCGTGCTCGCGCGCGGGACCACCGGCCCGGGGTTCCTCGGGGCCATCCTGCCCGCCAGCCGTATCTGGCTCATCCCCGTCGGCATCGTCAGCGTCGCCGTCCTCCTCGCCGTGGGGCCGGTCGTCCGTCGCATCCGGAAGCTCACCGAGGCCGTGCGCCAGTCCGCCTTCGCCGGCTTCACCGAGAGCGTGTCCATCGGCGGACGAGACGAGATCACCGAACTCGGCCGCGCCTTCGACGCGGCCAGCCGTGCCGTCCGCACTCAGCTTGCCGAGAAGGACCTTCGCGAGCGAGCCCTGCGCGACTTCCTCGCCAACACCACCCACGACGTCATGATCCCGCTGACCGTGCTCCAGGCGCACCTATCCACGCTCCAGGAGTCCACCGCTCGAGGCGAGGCCGTCGACATGAGCGTCCTGGTCTCCGCGATGGACGAAGCGCACTACCTCGCCTCGCTCGTGCACAACCTCGCCATTGCCGCCAAGCTCGACGCCGGCGAACAGAAGCTCCACCGCGGCCCCGTCGACCTGAATGCCCTCGTCACCCGGGTCATCGGCCGGCATCGCCCCATCGCGCGCCAACTCGAGATCTCACTCGACCACGCCGTCCCTGAACTCCCCCTGATCATCGAGGGTGACGTCACGCTGATCGAGCAAGCCGTGAGCAACGTCGTGTACAATGCCATCCGCCACAACCATCCCGGCGGCCACGTGGCAGTCGTCGTGGAGCCCATCCAGCACGACCGCTTCCGACTTCGCGTCCTCGACGACGGCCCGGGCATCCCTGCAGACGACCTCACCCGCCTCGTCGAGAGAGGCTTCCGGGGCAACGAAGCCCGCACCCGCGCGCCTGACGGTCAGGGTCTCGGCCTCAACATCGCCTGCCGCGTCGCCGAGCTGCACGGCCTGTCGCTGAACTTCCAGCCTTCGGAATATGGTGGACTCCAGGTCGATCTCGAAGGGACACGCCTCCCTGCTTGAGACGACCTGCTTGAGACGAGGAGAGGCCGTCAGGGACTCAGGGGGGCGGCCCGGGAGGACCCCCCCCCTCGCCGGGAGGAGGACCGGGAGGGCCGCCACCGCCACCGCCGGGAGGCTGTCCACCGGACAAGGCGCAGAGAGGCTCACCCGTCGAGGACCTCAGCACCAGCGTCTTCCACGCCAGCATCGCCCCATCTGGCATCTGCGCCACCTGGAAGCTGTAGTCCGGCGCGTCCTCCGGGGAGACCACCGTGTCTGTCTGGTTGGTCGTGTCGCGCTGCCCACGATCGCTGTAAAGCGGCTGCGTGGCGACGATGTCGTCGCACAGCGTGTCGTCGAAGTAGAGCTGCGAGGTGATGAACTCGACCCCGTTGATGCGCACCGTGAAGTGGATGTGAATGGTCCGGCTGCTGTACCAGCCGGGGAAGCAGGTATCGAAATCCACGCGCCCACTCGCATCCGAGGTCTGCACGCCGCGGAACCAGCGTCCCGCCAGCGCGTCCGGATCGTTCGCATTACAGAAGGGGATCGAGTCGTCCCCCGAATAGATGCCACCCGGCGAGCAATGCCAGATGTCGAGCGCAGCCCCCTCGATGGGCGTGCATGTCTCGTCCACGATCAGGAAGGCCAAGCGCACAGGGAGACCCGGCTCCCCTTCGCTGATGTCCTTCCGATCCACCGTCGCCGCATAGCAGGGCCCCAGCGTCGCGGCGCACATCAGCTCGCAGACACTCCCCGGCCCGTCGGCGAACGGATCGGGATAGTCATCGCTCATCGACGCCGTCCCCCCCGTCGCCCAGGCGTCGGGGTCGATCGTGCCGCCACCGGCGCCGCCTGAGCCACCGGCGCCACCGGCACCGCCTGCCCCACCGCTGCCTCCGTTGCCTCCGCTGCCTCCGACTCCATCACCCGAGGACGAGCACGCCACGAGCTGGCCCAGCGGCACGGCGGCCATCGCCATCCCGAGAGCCTGCACGAGCTTGCGGCGCGTCAACGATCGGTCGGAGCCCTTTTTTCTGGCGTCATCGCTCATCGTCATTCCTCCACGACCCGGGAGCACCACGCCCGCCCGGCCATTGCCTCGAACCTCGAGGAGGAGGTTTAAGCCCCAGATCTTAAGAAGCCCTTACGGCCTCCCATGCGAGCGCGTCAGGCCGTCGCGGCGGGGCTCCCACTTCCGGCAGGAGAGAATCCGCCCAACACTTCTCCGCGATGGCCACCTCTCCCCTCCCGTCCTCACCTTCCCTCGTCCTCGTCCGCCTGGGAACTGCACTCCTCGCCACCATCGCCTTCACCGCGTGCGGCGGCGGCAACCAGGGGACCGTTCCGCCCCAGGAGCCTCCGGAGATCAAATCGCCCGCGCCCCCCGAACTCACGCCCGCCCAGCCTCAACCGGGGCCAGGTGATCTCGTCCCCCCACAATCGCCACCAGAGCCGACGCTCTCACCCGGTGAGCCGAGCATTCCACCTCGTCCCTGACCGGACGGCACAGCACGCACGCCGGCGGACCGCGCCCATCGACACCGTCGTCACACCGTACCTTCCAGCGCGCAGGTCGACGGACCGCTTTTACCGACGCGTCCTTCGCGCTGGCCCGATCGTCACAGCGGCACGGTGTCAGACCACGACGGCCTTCGCCAGCACGCTTCCTCGTCACCACTCATAGCGGAGCAGGACCTTCGTACCGGGAATGTAATGGTTCGTCTTCCTGCCGGAGACCAGCACGTCCTTCTTCTCGTCCACGATATCGAGTGCGATGCTCTTGCCCATTTCCATATCCAAGGCCACGTTCGCCTCGGCAATGAGCAGCATCTCCACCTCGCCCCCTTCGGGCTCCACGACCCGGTAGAGGTTCGCCTTGTTGCCCTTCACGGGCAGGGTTCGGCTCGTCACGACGAGCGGCTCGACGAGGAGCCGCTTGCCCGCACGCGCCTTGATCTTTCCGTGGATGTCGGCGTGATGAATGACCACCTCGGACTGCACTGACGGCGCCGCATCCGAGGGAGTGGACGGCTCCGCGTGCTCCACGGCGGTGGCTTCTGGCAGGGCCGGCGCGGCTGGCACGGGGGGTGATGTCGAGGGGGGTGCGGCCCCTCCACCACATGCAGTTCCCCCCAGGCCGATCAGCGCCGTCAACAAGCCCGACCACACGTCCTGCCGACGAAGAAAGAAGAAGGTCGATGAAGACACGAAGCCTCCAGTGCGGCGCAGGTCACACGCCGCCGCAGTGAAGCATGTATCCCAGATCGGGCGGGAGAACCAGCGATGCGACGAGGTGACGTCCCGACAGACTGTCGCTCCGTGGCTTGGCGCGGCGCGGCAATGGGCCAGCCCAACGTCGAAGGGAGCGGGTTACGTCGAGAGGAGCGGGATACCGGGACGGCGAAGCGGCGATCTCCTCGGACGGGGTGTTGGCACCTCCGACCGCTGCTCGAGCAGGCTCAGAGCTTCACCTCGAACAGATACGCGTGGCCGTAGGCCTCCACCAGGAGTCGACCGTCCGGGAGGCGGCGGATGAGGTGCGCGGCGGAGTCGAGCTTCACCCGTTGCATCACCTTGCCGTCGGCCTTCCGGATCAGGAACAGGAAATCGGGCTCGTCGGTGAAGCCGTATCCGGTGACGAGATAATCACCGACGGACACGAAGTTCGCGTTGCACAGCAGCGGCTCGCTGCGCCAGAGCAGCTTCCCCGTGGGCATCTCGATGGCGGACAGAAACCCTTTTTTTCCGCCAACCTCGCGCGCATAGGATCCACCGCCGTTGCACACATGGAGCACGCTGCCCTCGGCCTGCGCGTAGGTCACGTTCTGAACCGCGAACTCCTTCGTCTGAGGATTCACGGTGGGGGGGTGGCGGAAGGCGTCGAGATCGAACACCCCCTGCACCTTCGTTGCCTTCACCGGCACCACGTAGCGACCACCGTACAGCAGCACACGGGATTCTCCGGACCGCAGGACCGCCCGCAGCGCTTCTCCACCGTACGAGTGAGGCACGTCACGCGGCGGCTCCGCGGGAGGCGCATCTCTCGTGGCGAAGGGGCGCGGATACCAGTCTTCCTCATTCGGGTCGCCGGATGTCTCCACCTCGCGCACCGGATCGGCTGTCACGCTGCGGAGCCGGACCAGCGTGGGCGCTTTGCCCGGCGGCAAAGGGCGCGGCGCCGGAGCCGCGGAGGTCCACGGGGGAGCAGGCAGCACCACGGGCGGTGTCGCGGTCAGATCCAGCAAGCCATCGCCACGCGCGCGGGCGTCCAGCCGCGCGCGTGCCACATCGAGGGCGCGCACGACCGCCGGTTCCACGCCCGCTTGTCCCAGCCCTTGCACGGCCTCGGCCAGTGCCGGGGCGTCGCCACGATCCAGGGCCGCCACCGTTGCCCGCCCCCAGCACGCCGCAGCCGCTCCAGGAGGGACCTTCGTTCCCGCGTCGACGGCAGCGGCCAGCTCCGCCGGTGGCGCCGGTGGCAGGGTCCCCTCGACACGGAACACGTAATCCGTGTCGTAGGTCCGCACCATCAGGCGGTTGCCCTGGCTCAGGATCCATGTCGGGCCACTCTTGAGTGGGATCTTCTGCGTGATCTCGCCCGTGTTCAGATCGAGCACGTGAAGGAAGTCCGGCTCTGCGGTGAAGCCGTAGCCGGCGACGATCGAGCCACCAGCGACATGGAAGTTCCCCAGATTCCCGGTGAGGGGCTCGCTCGACCACGAGAGCCGCCCCGTCTCCGCATCGAAGGCCACGACATACCCTGTCCGACCACCAGCGTCCTTGGCGTAGCCGTTGTAGGCGAGCTGCACGAGGAGGGTCCGACCGACGAGCTGCGCAAAATCCACGCCGAATCGCACCGAGGGAACCGAAGCGACGGCCGCGGACACATCGTAGACCCGCGGCGTCTTGCCTGGCGCGGACACGACGAGGAAGTCCGACGTGCCCCTGTACAGCGCGATGTCGTGATCGGGGCTGACGAACACCTCCGACAGCCGCTGGCCTCGGAACGTGCTCCCGACGTGGGCAGGCATCGACTCGCTCCCCCTGAGCGTGCGAGAGATGAGCTGGTTGCTCTGCAGCCAGTCAGCGGTGTCCGTGATGACGTTGCGCTTCTCCGACTCGCGCGTGAGCGTGACCTTGGATCCGCTGGCCCCGATCGAGCCAGACGAGCGCGTGAGGGGTAGCCGCACAAGCTGCACTGGTTTCACGGCCTCTGCGCGCTGTACGGCGCTCGCACGCCGTGCTTCCAGGGCAGCCTCGCTGGCGTCGCGCAGTGCCCCGGCCGCTGGATCGGCGGGTCGTGCGCGGACCAGGTCCGAGAAGTGGTTCACCGCCTCACGCGGCTGGCCGCCGAGGAGGAGTTCGAGACCGGGTCTCCGGGCATCGCCCTGAGCGAGCTCCACCTGCGGGCAGGTCAGGGCCGCTACCGTATTCCCGCGCTGTGCTCCAAGCTCGGAGGTGGCCCCCGCGGTGATGGAGGAGCTGCCACCTGGCCGAGGGGACGTGGCCTCCGGACGCGCGCCACTGGCACAAGCGCCGAGCGACAGAAGGGAAAGAAGCGCAAAGGAGAGCGTTGAAGACCGCCTCATCCGTCGGGTTGTATTCCGTTCTCTCTGCGACGTCCATTCACCCCGCTTTTCGGGATCGGGCGATCGGGATCACGGAATGCTGCCATCCCGCCGACGTCTTCGTGCGGGGAGCGCGCCCTCTGTACCCATCCCCCCAGCCCCCCCACCCCTGACCCCCCGCACCGACCGACCTGCTCCGTCGATCACCACCATCCAGAGGCGTCAGCTCACGAGGACGGCACCGACGTCCGCCCTTCTGCCATGCGTGGAGAACGGCGAGGCAATTCTTCATCCACCATCGCAATGCATCACCCCCACGTGCTTCTGGGAATTTTCACCGTGTGCTCCCAATGCATTCATGATTCACCGTGCCCCTCATTGTGCGAATCACAGCCCTTTTACCGGGCAAACCACGCATGATCGAAATCATCACCAGATCACTGTCTTTCGTTGATCGGGGGGGACCATTTCAATTACGAGCGTCCAAGAGAGACCCTGCTGCCGTTTGGACAACGTGCCAGCCAGACCTCGGAGAGCGCTCATGCGGTTCCATGCCGACCTCCATGTTCATTCCCACTACTCGCGGGCGACCAGCAGCGACTGCGACCTCCTTCATCTGAGTTACTGGGCGCGCCGCAAAGGAATTGCCGTCATCGGGACCGGCGATTTCACCCATCCGGCCTGGATGCAGGAGCTGAAAGAGCAGCTCGTCCCGGCCGAGCCTGGACTGTTCCGCTTGCGCGACGACGTGGAGCGTACCGTGCAATCACGGCTCGAGCCCACCTGCCGCGACCACACACGGTTCATGCTCTCGGTGGAGATCTCGACCATCTACAAGAAGGGCGAGCGCACCCGGAAGATTCATCATCTCATCTACGCGCCCGACTTCGATGCTGCCGATCGGCTGGTGAAGACGCTCTCCAAGGTGGGCAATCTGAACGCGGACGGGCGCCCCATTCTGGGCCTGGATTCGCGCCACCTGCTCGAAGCGGTGCTCGCCTCGGGCGAGGGCTCGTACCTCGTGCCCGCTCACATCTGGACGCCCTGGTTCTCGGTGCTCGGCTCCAAGGCTGGCTTCGACGCAGTGGACGATTGCTACGGGGATCTCGCGAAGCACATCTTCGCGCTGGAGACGGGCCTCAGCTCCGATCCTGCGATGAACTGGCGGATCTCGGCGCTCGATCGCTACCGGTTGGTGTCCAGCTCGGACGCGCACTCGCCAGCGAAGCTCGGCCGCGAGGCGACACGCTTCGAGACGGAGCTCGACTACTACGCCATCCGCCGCGCCCTGGAGACGGGCGAGGGATTCGGCGGGACGCTGGAGTTCTTCCCGGAGGAGGGCAAGTACCACCTCGACGGTCACCGGCAGTGCCGGGTGGTGATGGGCCCCGAGGAGACGCGGGCGCACAAGACGATCTGCCCGGTCTGCCGCAAACCGGTGACCGTCGGCGTGCTGCATCGGGTGGAGGATCTGGCGGATCGTGACGAGGGGTTCCGCCTGGAGGGGGCCAGTGATTTCAGGAGTCTCATTCCCTTGCCGGAGATCCTGGCCGAGCTGCACGGCGTCGGCCCGTCGAGCAAGACGGTGCAGCGCAGCTACGACAACCTGCTCACGAAGCTCGGCCCGGAGCTCTCGCTGCTCCAGGAAATGCCCATCGACCAGCTCGACAAGGTTGGACCTCCCCGGCTCGGGGAGGCCATTGCCCGCATGCGCGCCGGAGACGTGATCCGGCAGGCCGGCTACGACGGGGAGTACGGGGTGATCCGCCTGTTCCATCCGGAAGAGCTGAAGCGAGGCCGCTCGTCGGCGCTCCTGTTCGAGGACCCGCCTCCCGAGCCGCAGGTCGCACGAACTCCGGTGGATGCGCGTCCGGATGTCGCGACCCCGCAGCCAACGCAACGCCAGCCTCACGCGAGGGGCAGTGCGCCAGTGGGCGTGGCCACTTCTGCCGGGGTACCTCTCACCGCCTCCGGGTCGGCCACGCCAAAGGGGGCCAGTGGAACCGCCGCGGCAACGACCGCGCAGCATGCCTCGCCTCCACCAGAGAGCACTCCACATGCAGGGACACCGCTCGTCGCCCCCGCCGGCATTCTCACCGGGCTCGATCCCGATCAGCGGGCTGCAGCCGAGGTGACGGAAGGGCCCCTGCTCATCCTCGCTGGGCCAGGCACCGGGAAGACGCGCACGCTCACCCACCGCATCGCCCATCTCGTCCAGGACCTCGGCATCGCCCCGGAAGCGTGCCTGACCATCACGTTCACGCGCCGCGCCGCCGAGGAGCTGCGCGAGCGCCTGGACATCTTGCTGGGTCCCGACGGAGCCCGAGTTCCCGCCATGACCTTCCACGCGCTCGGCCTCCGCATCCTCCGTGCCCACCCCGAACTCGTGTCGGCTCTCCGCGGTGACCCCTCCGAGCACCCGCTGGCCATCGCCGGGGATCAGGAGCGTGCCCTGTTGCTCGCCAGGGCCCTTGGTGACGACAGCCCCGGCGACCGGCGCATCCCGCGCTTGCTCCAGTCCCTCTCGGCCTGGAAGCGTCGCAGCCCCCTCGGTCTCTCCGCCCTCCCGCCCGACGGTCCCCAGCCCTCCGAGGAACTCGCGCGTGCCTGGCAGGCGTACACCACTGCTCTGGCCCAGCGTAGCCTGGTCGACCTCGACGACCTGGTGGGCCTCGCCGTCGTCCTCCTGGAGGCAAACCCCGAGGTGCGCGAGGCCTGGCGCGCCCGCACCCGCACCCTCTCCATCGACGAGTACCAGGACATCGATGCCCAGCAATACCGCCTCGTCCAGGCCCTCGCGCCAGCCCGTGGCGACGTCTGCGCCATCGGTGACCCCGATCAGGCCATCTACAGCTTCCGCGGCGCGGACGTGGGCTTCTTCTTCCGCTTCCAGCAGGACTTCCCGGACGCGAAGCTCGTGCGCCTGCGCAAGAACTACCGCTCCACGCGCACCATCGTCGATGCCGCGCTCCAGGTGATCGCCCCCTCGCCCACCCTCGGCCTCCGCGAGCTGCTCGCTACGTTCGAGGACGCGCGCCGCATTACCCTGCAGGAGTCCCCCACGGAGCGCGCCGAGGCCGAGTTCGTCGTCCACACCGTCGAGCGCCTCATCGGCGGTTCGACATTCTTCTCGATGGACAGCCGACGGGTCGCCGCCGACGACCACGACACGGACTTCTCCTTCTCCGACGTGGCCGTCCTGTACCGCACCGAAGCGCAGGCCGACGCCCTCCGCGAGGCCTTCGCCCGCTCCGGCATGCCCTTCCAGCGTCGCTCCCACCGCGGCATCGTGGAACGCCCAGCTGCCGAGGCCATCGCTCGGGTGATGCGCCGCGCACCGACCGAGGAGCCGGTACTCGAGCAGCTCCGCGCAGCCCTCGCGCTTCTGCGCCAGCAAGCCCCTGGGGAGAGTGAGGCCAGCGAAGCCCTGGAGGGCACCCCCTCGCAAGGCCCGGAGACGGCCTCCGCGGCTGCCACCGAAGCCCCCCTCACCCAGGCCGACCTCGATACGGCCGCCGAGCTGCTCACCCCCCTCGCGCGCCGCTGTGGCGAAGACCTGCGCCGCTTCCTGCTCGAGCTGGGCTCCGAGATCGAGGTCGACGCCTGGGACCCGCGCGCCGACCGTGTCTCTCTCCTGACGCTCCATGCCTCGAAGGGGCTGGAGTTCCGCGTGGTCTTCCTCGTCGGCTGCGAGGATGGGCTCCTCCCTCTGCGCATCTCCCGCGACGAGGACCCCGACGTCGCCGAGGAACGCCGGCTGTTCTACGTCGGTATGACCCGCGCTCGCGAGCGCCTCTACCTGAGCTGGGCCCGCGAGCGCCTGCGCCGGGGCCAGGTGGTGCAGACGGCCCCTTCCCCCTTCCTGCGTGAGGTCGAGGACGCCCTCCTCGACCGCCAGCAGCCCGAGGCCCGGAAGCCCAAGCCCGAGCCCGCCACCCCCGACAAACGCCAGCTCACGCTCTTCTGAGCCGTGCATCGCCAGCGTTTGCCGCTCCTCGAAGCGCGCGCCCTCGTGGACGCCGACAGCTCTACATCCTGGGCAAGCGGCCTCGTGCAGCACCGAGCGGAGGTGCGGTCGAGAGCCCCCGCTGCGTGAACGTGATACCGAGAAGCATGCCCCGACCGCAGGACGCCGTGATCGCCGATGCCAACCTCGTCGCACGCGCCGCCGTGCTCATCGACGCCCCCAGGCAGGCCGTATGGGACGCGCTGATGCAGCCAGACAGCATCACGAAGATCCTGCCCGTCACCGAGGTGATCTCGGGCTTTCGCCTGGGCGAGCCGTTCGTCTGGGTGTTCGAGCTGGCAGGCGAGCCCTCGCGCGTGGAGGGGCTCGTCCACCGTGTCGAAGAAGGGCGCCTGCTCGCGTACGAGTACACGGACCCGCACTCCAGGGACGTGCTCCAACGCGAGGACATTCATCACGTCACGATCGAGCTCTCGGACGAAGGCGCAGGTACGCGGGCGACGGTGATCCAGGACGGCAACGTGAGTCCGGCCGCCCAGGCGCACGCCGAGGGCGGCTGGCGGCTCTCGCTGAACCACCTGAAAGGGCTCATCGAACTGCCGCGCGCAACGGCGGAGACTCGCGCCGAGAAGAAAACGCCGGCCGACGCAGGAGACAAGGGTCGGCCTCGAGGACGAACGGACACCGCTTCACTCGTCATCGCTGCCAGCGCCGATGCGATCTTCGGCGCCTTCGCCGATCCCGACTCCTTGATGGCATGGCTGCCGCCAGAGGGCATGACGGGTCGCGCTCTCGAATATGACTTCCGCGAGGGGGGGCGGTATCGCATCGAGCTGACCTACGACGAGTCGATACCACCCGACCTGGGCAAGACGAGCGCGCGAACCGACATCAGCACAGGCCGTTTCCTGGCCCTGGCGCCAGGCAAACGCATCGTGCAGTCCGGCGAATTCGAGTCGGAGGAAAGCGCGTTCGCAGGCGAGATGGTGATGACCTGGTCCTTCGAGCCGTCGGCCGAAGGGACGCTCGTCATCGTCACCGCCGAGAACGTCCCCCCGGGCATCAGCCAGGCCGACCACGACGCCGGCCTCCGAGCGTCCCTGGGAAATCTCGCGCGCCACCTGGGGTGACCGGCCTCGCGTGGCGCGGGAGTCCTTGGACGGCCTCCCTGGCCGTGGCGCCCTCGCGACGCTCTCTCCTCGTCCGGCGCTTCAGACCACCCGGACGTTCAGCGCCCGAAGCGCCTCCGCGCCGGCACTCACCTCGAACTCCACCTTCTGTCCGGTGATCAGGTGCTTCGTCTCGGGCTCCTCGATGTCAGCCGCCAGGACCCGCACCTGGGCGTCATCCCCGTCCTGCTTGATGACACCCATCCCCTTGTCTTTGCTGAAGTAAAAGACCGTTCCGGTTGCCATCCCCCCCTCCTGTCCTGCCATGCGACCCCGGACCATCGTCTCGGGGCTGAACCTCGACGCCGGATGCCGTGGCAGGTTCACCACGGCGTCCAGCACTACTGTACGAGGATCCTAGACGACCTGGGGGGCACTGTCACCGTCGGGCCTGACACGGACTCGTTCGTCAGAGCATCCGTGAACTGACCCGCGGGCAACCCCCCCACCTGCTGTGCGGTATCGCTCCGATTGATCGTCACGTAGACCGTCTCTCCGCTCCCGGTCATCGAGTATGCCAGCGTGTCCGTGTTGACCGTCAGCGTCTGACGGTTCCCACGGCGGAGCGCGGGGTGCGCTGCGCGGATGGTCCCGAGCTTCTTCATGTGGTTCAGGAGCTTCGTCTGTCCCGCGGAATACCCCGACCACGCCATGAAGCGGCGGTTGTCGGGATCGCCGGCGCCGGGCAGGCCGATCTCGTCACCGTAGTAGATCAGCGGGACGCCCTTCGTCGTGTAGATGAGCGTGAAGCCGTTCGCGAGCCGCTCGAATGCGCTCGCTCCGCCAGGCAAGCCTGGCAGGTTGGACCAGTTGCGATCCTTGCCGCCGTCCCAGGCGTCACCCCACATCGGCGTGTCCTCCGCGAAGTGGATCGAGCGCGGCACGTCGTGGTTCCCGATGAAGGTGCTCATGATGCCATTGGCGAACGCCCCATCGCTGATGTTCAGCTCGTTGACCAGCTCGTTCAGCGAGCCGTGCCGCATCAGCAGCGTGCGCACGATGCTCGCCCGGAGCGGGAAGTCGAACTGCCCGTCGAGCATCCGGTACGAGTCCACGTAGTGGTTGATGAGGCCACGGTCTCCGGTGAAGGTCTCACCCACCATGTAGAAATGCTCGCCGGTCGACGGCAGGATCTCGCTCTTCACGCGGTTGCGCAGATCGATGATCCACTGGTCCTCGATGTGCTTCACCGCGTCCAGGCGGTAGCCGTCGATGCCCGTCTCCTTGATCCACCACACCGCGTTGTCGACCGACCAGTTCCGGGCCGCCGCCACCGTGAAATTGAAGTCCGGCAGGTAGCTCGTGAACCAGCACCGCCTCCCCTGGGCCCCATCCCACGAACAGCCGTCACCGCAGATGCAGTTGCCACCGCTACCGTTGTCGTTCGGCCAGAACCAGCTCTGGTTCTGCTGGTACACGGGCGAGCTGGCATGCACGTGGTTCATCGCGTAGTCGACGATGACCTTGATCCCCATGGCATGCGCCTCGTCGACCAGCGCCTTGAACTCGGCCATCGTCCCGAAGCGCGCCTCTGGCTGGGTGAGATCCCGCGGCCAGTAGCCGTGGTAGGCGCTGTACATGTGGGATTCGCCGTTGCCCTGACCCGCCTGATCGGTGTTGTCCATCGGCACGGTCAGCCACAGGACGTTCACCCCGAGCTCGGTGAAGTACCCTTCGGCGAGCTTCTGCCGCACGCCGGCCCAGTCGCCGCCCTGGTAGGCGGCGGGTGGCTGCACCTGAGGGATGCTGGGGCCATCATTGCTGGGATCGCCGTTGAAGAAGCGATCGACGAAGACGAAGTAGAGGACCGCGTCACGCCAGTTGAAGGTCCCCGGCAGCTCCTCGCAGGTCCACGGGTCGCAGGTCGTGGCCTCGATGAGCGAGTTCTTGCCACCAAAGCCGTCGTCCACCTGGTTGGGGTTACCTGGATCGGAGATCCAGGTCGTGCCATCGATGACCAGCTTGTACTGCACCGACTGCCCGTACGGGATGGGCACGGTCGCGACCCACTGGTCATTCTGCCGGGTCATCTGCACGCCGTCGTCCCAGGCGCCCGGCGCGAAGCTCCCGCGAATCTCGACGCTCGCCTCGTTGCCCGTCCCTGCGTAGGTGAACATGTGGTCGCAGCGCTTCGACGAGTCGTCACACTGGGGCGGCCCAGGATCGATGACGCCGCCCGAACCACCATCCCCACCACCGCCCGAGGGCCCACCCGCGCCATAGCCGGAACCGCTCCCTGGACCGGGCGGCACCGAGCCCGGATCGAAGGCGCCCGTGCCCGGCGGGTAGCGATCCATGAGGGAATCGTCACTGCACGCCGTCGCGGCGGTCATCCCGAACAGGCTGCCCACCAGGGCGATCGCGGTCCAAGGGGCGGAGGGCATTCTCATGGCAGGTCTCCAGGGGCTTCGAGACAGGGGCTGTCGTGGGGGAGGAGGATCCGATGGCTCAGAGGCGGCAGCACGAGCGGAGTGCCAGGCGAGAGTTCGATGCGCTCGCCGGTCATGACGTCCACGTAGGTCCCGGCCGGCGCAGCACCGACCGGGAGGGGAAGATCGACCGGCTCCGGCGCCGTCGAGAACAGTGCGAGCACCAGCTCCCCATCGTCGGCATCACGGCGGAAAGCGTAGAGCTGCTTGCCGGCCACGAGGAGCTGACGCTCACCCCGGCGTAGGGCTGCCGAGCACCGACGCAGCTTCCCGAGTCGGCGCGTCAGCATCAACGTCGCCTCCTGCTCGGCCGAGAGCGCGTCGAGCGCTGGCATCACGCGGCGGTTGTCCGGGTCGCCCGCGCCGGCGAGGGCCACCTCGTCGCCGTAGTAGAGCACCGGCATTCCCGGCAAGGTCAGCACCAGCGCGAGCGCCAGCCGGGTGCGCTGGTAGGGTTCTGCGCGGGTGGGCTGCGGCGGCGGCGACGTCCAGGCGTTGTTGCCTCCTTCGAACGTCGCCTCGGAGATGAACCGGGAGACGTCGTGGTTGTCGATCATCCTCCCCAGCACCGCCCCCGACCCGGCGAGCGCAGCCCCCGTCTCGACCAGCGTCTTCTCCACCGCCTCGAAGCCACCGTACCCGCTCGCCACCGCGTCGCGGATGGCCCACATCAGCGGGAAATCGAAGGCCCCGTCGAGACCGTTCGGACCGAGGAAGTAGCGGATCTCGTCGATGGCGCGCAGGCCAGGCCCGGTGAACACCTCGCCCACCGAGAACAGGGCGTGCCGCGGGGCGGCGTGAGCCCGCAACGCGCTCGTGATCCGCCGGGTGGTGGCCCTGGGCATCATCGGTACCGCGTCGATGCGCACCCCGTCGGCGTCGAAGCGGTCCATCCAGAACAGCGCGTCGTCGACCGCCATGCGCATCGCATCGTGGTTCTGCCAGCGGATGTCGGCCAGGTACGGCGTGAACCAGCAGGTCTGGATGAAATCTCCCCAGCTGCACCCGGGCGTCCCGCACACGCACGCCTCCGGCCCCTCGTTGAACCAGCCGCTGTTGCGGTACGTCGTGTACCGCTCGCTGGCCTCGTAGACGTGGTTCGGCACCAGGTCGAAGAGCACGCGCAGGCCGTGCCGGTGGGCCGTGTCGATGAGGGCGTCCAGCGCCTCCGGACCGCCGAGGCGCGGCTCCACCGAGCGCGGCTCCAGAGGCCAGTACTGGTGGTAGCCCTCGTAAAGGCGCCCATCGTTGCCCGAGCGCACCTCCACGGGGTTCGTGTACACCGGCGAGATCCAGAGCCCGGTCACCCCCAGCGCTTCGAAGGTTCCCCGCTCGATCTCGGCGCGGATGCCGTCGAGCGTCCCGCCCGCGCGCGCGCCTGGCGTCGCTGGTGGTGCGAGCGCAGCACCCCCATCGCCGCGGAACCGGTCCGTGACGATCTGGTAGAGAAGGCCCTCGTCCCAGTTCGCGCTGGCAGGCTCGACCCAGGCCACGGCCCGTGCCGACCCGGCCGCGCTCCCCCGGGTGTCCGCGGCGGTGATCGTGAGGGTGTGCTTGCCCCGCCGGAGTCCCCTCTTCCGCAGCAGAAACGTGCCCTCGGCCGGGTCGACCTCGGTCACCTCGGTCGGCTCGCCGCTCCCGAGCACCCCGACGAGCCGCGCAGGATCGAGCGGCGGCCCTTGGGGCTTCGCCAGGAACGTGCCGCGCACGGTCACGTCACCTCCGCTCACCTCGACGGCGGTGACGCGCAGCTCGGGCACGCTGCAGTCAGGCGAGAGGGCCAGCGCGACTTCCTCGTCCTCGCCCTCCGCGTCCACCCGGAAGGTGGTGAGCGGGTTGTAGGCGTCACGCCGCAGCGCTCCCCCCTCCAGGATCCGGTACCCATGCTCGCCTGGGGGCAAGCTCAGCTCGACCAGGTACCAGCCGTCGCCATGGCTCTGCAGCGCGGTCCCCGGCAGCGCCCAGCCGTCCCAGCTTCCCTGGACGCGCAGCTCCCCCCCTTGCTCCTGCCGGGCCCAGATCACCGTGGCGCAGTCGCGCGTCGGGTGCCGGTCCTCGACGCACGAGGGAGCCAGCGCTCCCACGAGCGCGAGGACGGCAGGCACCAGAAGACGATGATGGGGTGCGACGGTCATGCGGCAGGAGACCTCCGGGTCGACCCGGAGAAGACGTGCCGAACTCCACGAAGGATGCCCGCAGCGTAAACCAGGCACGCCTGCGACGTCGATATCCCGTCGCCCTGACATCTCCGTCCGGCGAATCTTGGAGGCCCGTCTACGACGCATCGCATCATCCATGGCGCACGCCGCGATCAGCTGCCCGCGAGCACCTTGGCCAGGACCTCGCCCGCGAAGGGCTCGCTCGTCCCGAGGACGAGACCGTTGGTTCTCCGATCGAGCACGAGTCGGGTGATCTGGCCCCCGCGCCACCAGTAGAGATCCCGCGAGATCGGGCCCGCGTCGGCGACGTACCAGTCGTCGATCACCTGGGACATCAGGTGGATGGCCTGAAAGACCTCCCGGTCACGGATGATGTGCCGCACCAGGAGATGCCGCTGCGGCACGCCCACGAGGGCGCCGTACCCCGCGTCACCCGGCATGTAGTCCTCGAGGAACAAGAGGTGGCTCGCGGCGTAATGGCTCGAGGATGCAAGCAGATCGAGCGGGACGCCGAACTCCTTTCCGGGCACCTCGTCGAGGCGCCCCTCGGCCCGGACGTTCTGCAGAGCACGCGCCCACACCTCATCGGCAGGGACGCCCCAACCTGCCGCGAGCACCGAGGGCACCGAGATGTTGGCGAAGCCCAGATCGCAGACCAGGAGCCCCGCGATCCCGTCGGCGACCTTGCGCAGCACGAAGTGCGAAGCGTCCTGTCGCTTGAGGTAGCTCGCAGGGTGGAGCCGGATCTTGAGGCGCCCCCATGCGTCCTCGTACCGCCCCAGCCGGTGCAGCTCCTCGCGAAGAACGGCGTCGGCATCGGCGACTCCCTCGGTGGCACGGGTGGGCTCCGGTCGAGGGCTCACCGCGCCGGGGAGCATGGCGGGATGCACATCGCCACGCGTGTCGGGCGCGACGGAGCCAGTGGTACCTGGATGGCCTTTGCTCACGGAAGGTCCCGAGGAGCGCAGGTCGTGGAGCGGGTTCGCGGTCATCATGGCGTCTCCCTTTACGAGCGCCGTGCCAGCGGGATTTCCTCGGAGATCCAGGGCCTCCATGGCCGGACCCGGGTGGCGGCGCCATGGCGGTCGCGGTGGCCTCTCGAGAAGGGCTGGCGAGGACGCGGCGCGGCTCGGCGCAGGCAGCGGTCGTGGTATACGCTCCGACGCCCCCCGAATCTCTTCCGATGAGCCGTTCCCAGCACGCCCTGTTCGCCCCTCCGCTGATCGTCGCCCTCGCTGCGCTCTCCGCCTGCTCGCGCACACCTGCCGAACCAGAGGCAGGCCCGATGGCGTCCGCGACGACCCCGGTCGTGCCGCCGCTCCAGTGGGAGGCGCCGGGGAGCTGGAGCGCGATCGAGGTGGTGAAGAACGGCTACGAGAAGGCCGCCTACAAGGTCCCCCGCGCGCCGAGCGACAAGGACGATACCGAGGTGCGCGTGATGTTCTTCGGCACGGGGAGCCACGGCGACGTGGAGAAGAACTTCCAGACGTGGCTCAACCAGTTCGAAGGCAAGGTCGGCGTGGGGCAGCAGCGCTCCTCGTTCGCCGTGCGAGAGATGCAGGTGGAGATGGTCGAGCTGCCGGGAACCTACAAGGTCGCGCTCGCGCCGCCCTCACGACGCCTCGGAAAGTCGCCCGTGGAGATGGTGAAGGAGAACTTCCGGCTGCTCGGCGCGGTGGTCCGCACGAAGGATCGTGGGAACTGGTTCTTCAAGGTCGTCGGTCCCGACGAGACGGTGCAGGCCACGCGGGAGACGCTGCGCACGCTGCTGCAGTCGGCGCGTTGAACGCCTGCATCCGCCATGCATCTCGACGGGTCGAGAGCCCTTGACCCCGCCCGGTGGGTCGGCTCCGATGGCTGGATGTTGCGTCCCCGACAGTGGTCGCGTCTCGCGCTGGGGTTTGCCACCGTCCTTCCGGCGGCGACGCTGACCGGGGCCCCCGCGCGGGCGGACATCGCTCCACCGCCCGTGGAGATCGCGGTGCCGTCCCCGCGTCCTCCCCCCCCCGCTCCGCTGCCGAGACCCACCCCGCCAGCGCCCGCCCCGAGCAGCGCGCCCGCCGCGCAAGGTGCCGCGACGGCCGATCTCGGAGCAGGCGTCGTCCCTTCGCCCGTCGAAGGTCAGTTCATCGAGGGCGCCGACCAGCTTCCGGAGCACGTTCGCCAGATCCTCTCGCTCCCGTGGAAACCAGGGCCGACCCAGGGGGCGCTCGGCGTCGTGGCGCAGCTCGACGTCCCGGAAGGGACGGTCTTCGCCGACGCGAAGACGACCCAGCGCTTCCTCGAACTGAACCAGAATCCCACCAGCAAGCGCGAGCTGGGCATGATCTCTGCCGCCGACTTCTCGTGGTCGATCATCTTCCAGTTCGCCGAGATCGGTTACGTGAAGGACGAGGACAAGGCCGATCTCGACGCCGGCGCCATGATGCAGGCCCTGCGCCAGGGCAATGACCGGAGCAATGAGGTGCGCCGCGAGCGCGGTTGGGGAACGGTGAGCCTGGTGGGCTGGGCCCAGCCGCCGCGCTACGAGCCGACCACGCACAACCTCGAGTGGGCCACGACGGGGCAGGATGACACCACCGGCGGACAGACGGTGAACCACAACATCCGCATCCTCGGCAGGAACGGCGTCATGGAGGCGAGCCTCATCGTGGCACCGGAGGACTACGCGGCGGCGCTGCCGACCGCGCGGAAGCTTCTGGAGCGCTTCTCGTACAACGACGGCGAGCGGTACGCGGAGTACAAGCCGGGCGACAAGATCGCCGAGATCGGTCTGGTCGGCCTGGTCACAGGGGGTGCCGTCGCCGCGGCGGCCAAGACGGGGATCCTCGGCAAGCTCGGCAAGGGCGCCGTCAAGCTGGTGATGCTCCTCGTGGCAGGCGTCGGGGCGCTCGGGGCCAAGCTCTTCCGGCGCAACAAGGAAGGCTGAGCGCCAGCACGCCTTGCGCGGTTCATGACGGACGGTCAGGCCCTCTACCTCACACTCGTCGTCCTGGTGCTGCTGGAAGCCGTGGCGTGGGTGCCGCGGGGCGCGCTCGCCCTCCCGGCGTGGTCACGTGGCCGGGCCCGCCCCGCCCTGCCCCACCGCACGTTCGGCAACGCCCGCGGGGGCGCGGTGCTCGGTGTGCCGCTCTTGCCCGAGGCGGTCACGTTCCTGGTCCCGCAGTGGCCCGTCGCCCTGGGCCGCGACGGCGCGCTCGGGTGGGTCACCGAGTGCCTGGAGGCCGAGGAACGCGCTCCGCACACCGGCCTGTTTCTGCGCTTCGACGAGATGAAGCGGGTGACCTCGGTGGGCAACGAGGTCCGCGTCGACGGCGAGCTGCTCGCGCAGACCGCGTCGTCGACGCTCGCGCAGCAGGTGGCCGAGGCCATCGAGGCCCTGCGCCAGCTGCCCACCGAGGCGCGCCCTGCCGCGATCGAGCAGCGGCTCGCGGCGCAGTGCGATCTCGACGCGGCCAGGGCGCGTGTCGCTGCGTTCTACCAGGAGACACGCGGGTTGCGGACGGCGGGCCTCGCCCTCGCGGTCCTCGCCCTCGCCGTCGCTCCAGCTCTGTTCCTGAGCATCGGCTTCGCGCGGGCCTGGCTCCCTGCCCTCGCCGTCCTCTACGTCGGCAGCGTCGCCAATGCCGCGCTCTGGGTCCGCATCCACCGCCGCCTCGCCCCCGCGGCGCGCCTGGAGCGCTGGACGCACGCCGTCGGCATCGCGCTCCTCCCCGTGAGCGCCATGCGCGCCGCCGACGTCCTTGCCCGCACGGCGCTCACCGGCCTTCATCCCCTCGCCGCGGCCGGCGCGCTCGTCCCTCGTGCGCAGCTCGAACCTCTCGCGGCGCACCTGGTACGGGATGCGCGCTGGCCCCTCCGCCCCACCTGCCCCACCACCGAGCCGGACGCCCAGGCCACCGAGCGCGCCCACCGCGAAGCGCTGACCCGCCACCTCGAAGACCTGGTCCGCGCCCTCGGCTTCGATCCCGAGCACCTCGCCGCGATCCCTCCCCCCACCGGCGAGGTCGACGACGAACGCTGCTGCCCTCGCTGCCACGCGAGCTACGGCGGCGGCGCCACCACCTGCGACGACTGCGGCGGCATCCCCCTCGCGACCGTCTGAGCCGATCCACCGACGCAGGTGCTCCCGCGCCAGCGCTCGTGACAGCAACCCCTTCGCCCCCGCTCGAACCGACCGACAGGCGCCGCCGCGCTACAGCAGCTGCACCACCACGGATCAGGGCTCAGCCGAGCCCGTGGAGGCCGGGGTCGCCGTGTCGATGGCGGGCGTGGGTGGCGCGTACCGCGAGAGCAGCGCCAGCGCCAGCGCGACCGTGGCCGCCGCCCCGAGACTGAAGCCGATGACGAGACGCCGCAGCGAGCGCGTCTCTCCGGGCGCAGCCGAGGACGGCGGTGCCTTGCTCGACCGACTCGCCCCGCGCGCCTCGCTTCCTTCGCGTCCACCGTGGGCCCCTGCCGTCGCTGGCGGCGGCGACGAGGGATACGATGCGGCCGACCCCCTCTGCCCTGGCTGCCCCGGCGGTCCCGGTGGTCCCGGCGGCGAAGAAGCGTGCACGGCAGAGCGAGACGCAGCCCGTGGATGATGGACGGCTTGCGCAGGCGGGTAAGACGGCGCGTGCGGCCGAGGTGACGGATGCGCTGGGGGGGGCGACGAGCGGTATGACACGACCTGGCGCGCAGCGGCCGCCGGGGCCTGCGCGCCGGCCGTCCAGGGATCGAGCACCTGGACCAGCTCCTCCATGGTCGGGAACCGCTCCGCGGCGTTCTTCTTCAGCGTGCGGAGCAGCGCCATCTTCACCACCGGCGGCAGATCGCCCACCGGGTCGGGGATGTCGCGGATCTCCTGGCTCACGATCTTCACCATCAGATCCGGCACGCTCTCCACGCCGCTCCACGGCAAACCGCCGCTCAAGAGCTCGTAGGCCGTGATGCCCAGCGAGAACTGATCGCTGCGACCGTCGAGCGGCCGATCGAAGAGCTGCTCCGGAGACATGTAGGCCGGCGTGCCCACGATTCGCCCCTCGACGGTGAGGCGCCGCAGCGTCTGTGGATCACCGCCTCCCTGAGCGATGCCGAAGTCGAGCACCTTCACCATCCCGTCGTTGCGCACCAGGATGTTGTCGGGCTTCACGTCGCGGTGGATGATCCCTGCGCGGTGCGCCGCCCCCAGCGCGCGCGCGGCGTCCGCGAGCCAGCGCAGCTTCAGCGCCGTCGAGACTTCGGGCGCGCCGAGCCAGACCCGCAGGCTGTTGCCATCGATCAGCTCCATCGCGATGTATGGCCCCGCGAACGACTCGCCGAAGTCGAACACCTGCACCGCGTTCGGGTGCTCGAGCGCCGCGATCGCGTACGCCTCCCGGCGCAGCCGCGCCGCCGCTTCGGCGCCTTGCGCGCTCTGACTCAGCTCGGGCGAGAGCACCTTGATCGCCACGCGTCGCCCGAGGCGAGTGTCCCGCGCACGGTACACGCAGCCGGTCGTCCCCTTGCCGAGCACGTCCTCGACAATGTACCGATCGACCTGCGTTCCCGGTTGGAGCGTCACCATCCCCATCTAGTTGCCAGCGCGATCATGACGTCAATCCCGATGTGCTGGACGTGCGCCGGACCCGCTCAGGGCGCGCACGAAGCGCCGAAGGCGCCACGTCGTGGCGATGCCATCCCCTTCCGCGGAGCCCGGGAGGGCGTTGTCCTCGCTTGATCTGCATGGTTCAATGGGCCGCATGATCCACGCGGACAATGGCGAGATCGAGCTCGTCCCCACCCTCCGCGTCGGCGGCCGGACAGCAGAAGCCACGTTCCTGCGCTCCCAGCTCGCCCATCGCGCCAAGGCCCTCCCGCTGGACCCTGGTTGGAGCGCCTACCGTCTGGATCGCCTGAACATCTACGGCCGCAGCTTCCGGGTGACGCTCCGGTTCCGCCAGGGCTGCCTCGCCGCCGTCGAGCTGTATCAAGTCGGCGCGGTCTCGAAGCTGTCGTGGGACGACTGGTCCGGTGAGGAAGAAAACGCCCGCAAGGCCGACCACGACACCTGGCTCGTTTCCCTGCTCGGTCCGCCGCCCTACACCTACGGCTGGGGGTCGATCCGCTCGGAGAACGACCCTCTCGGCGGCTACAGCGTGATCATGATCCGCTACAGCGAAGACCAAGCGTCTTAGGCCGCCGCCTCACGCCGGCGAGCGGACGGTACTGCCGGCAACCGGCTCCCACGACGAGCGGACGGCACTGCCGACGGCCGGCTCCCACGACGACGACCGAGCCCTACGCCGAGCATGCCCGCGACACGAGTGCGTACGCTGCCGGAGGGTCTCCCGTCGAGACCCTGTGTTGGTCATCCCACTTCTGGCATCTCACTGTCATGCGCTGCGCCCCCCCGAAGAGGGACCAGCGTTCAGCCTCGGCCTCAGGCCGCGCCTCCTTCCTCGAACCGACAACGGTTTGTCACAATCGAGCCCACCATCCCGGCCGAGCCCGACCGTGGAGACCTGTCGTTCATCTGCTCTAACGGATGCCTTTTCTCCGCCGAATTCCGGCTCTTTCACCTCGATGGCGCCCTGGAGGCATGGCGTGGACACGGGGTCGCGACGGTGACGAACGCTTGCACGTTTGACACCGAAATGTCATATTCAGTTCTTCGCTCGTCACCAAACTGAGGAGGCACCGATGCGCAAGCGCGTGAACCAGCTGTTGAAGTTCATGGGAGTTGGGTTGGCGGTGGTCTTCCTCGGGCCAGGTGTCGAGCTGGCTCCGTCGCAGGACAGCCAGAACTGAGCTGGTCCGCGCAGGCGGAGTGCGGTCCACCCGCTTCCGTGTCGACGTCGCGATGACGTAGTGCCGGCCGTCGTCCCCGCCTTCGCCTCGGGCGGGCGCTGGCCGAGCCCGTCACTCCCCTCCCTCCCTCCCCTCCCTCACTGCAAGTTCCCCTCCAGCGCCTGTGGGTGCGCCCGGCACGTGTTGCTGAAGTATGTGGACCTGCTCGCTTGCCCTCCACCTCCGACGCAGCCCTTCCTCATCGAGCCAGGCGTGTCCTCCCCGCGCCGAACGGTCGTCCCCTCTCGGCTCCCACGCGCACCACCGCCGCAGAACGGTCGACCTCAGGGAGACCGCTGGTGCACCACCCCCGCAAAGCAGTCGTCCCCCCTCCGGTCACACGAGCATCACGCCGCACCGAGCGGTCGACTGCACAAAGACCCTACGTGCATCCGCGCCGCAGAACGGTCGACCACACAAAGACCCCACGTGCATCCGCGCCGCAGAACGGTCGACCACACAAAGACCCCGAAAACCGGGGTCCTCGGGCCCATTTCCGGTGATGAGAACCACGTTTTTCGGGCTGGCTCAGCTCATCACGCCGCCCCGGGTCGTGAGCTGGTCCGCCAGGGACGGGAGGAGCTCCCCGAGGCGACCCTCCACCCGCAGCTGCGCGAGGGGATCCCCCCGGGTCGGCCCGAGGTTGACGATGGCCACGGGAATGCCCCGCTCGGCGGCGCGTCGGACGAAGCGAAAGCCCGAGAAGACGGTGAGCGACGAGCCTGCGACGAGGAGAGCCTCGGCCGCGTCGACCCAGGCGAAGGCCGCCTCGACGGTCGGGCGCGGAACGTTCTCCCCAAAGAAAACGACGTGAGGCTTGAGCACGCCCGCGCAGACGATGCAGGCCGGGACGACGAGGCCCTCGATCATCGCCGCCTCGATCTCAGCGTCGCCATCCGGCTGGTAGGTGGACGCGGACGCGGCCCAGCCCGGGTTGAGACGGACGAGGCGATCCTGGAGTTCGTCCCGGTGTTCGAGGTGCCCACAGTCGAGACAACGCACTTCGGCCAGAGCGCCATGCAGCTCGATGATGTGACGGTTGCCAGCCCGGTGATGAAGCCGGTCGACGTTCTGGGTGATGAGGCCCTGGAGGATGCCAGCGCGCTCCAGAGAACCGAGCGCGCGGTGGGCCGGGTTGGGCTGGGCGTCCGCGAACCGAGGCCACCCCGCGAAGCTCCGGGCCCAGTAGCGCTGGCGGGCTGCGGGGTTGCGAACGAACTCCTGGTACTGGATGGGGGCCCGCGTGCGCTGGCTCGACGTGGGGCCGCGGTAGTCGGGGATGCCGGACTCGGTGCTGCAGCCGGCGCCCGTCAAGGCCACGACGCGGCGGCCGGAGAGCAAGCGGACGAGATCATGGAGGTCGGGGGTCTGCACGGAGGGCACAGCGCCAGCTTAGCCACGCCCGATGGACGTGCAGCCGGCAGTCTGCCTGTTCACGCGCGCTCCTCAGAGACACCCCACAGCGCTGAGCCCGGGAACGCTAGCCTGTGAAGAGAGCTGGCGAGGTTGGGATTCGAAGAGAGCCGGGAGTGGACGATGAGCACGAGCGCCGGCGCAGCCAGCGCCGACGGGGAAGCCAGCGGGAGCACCGAGCAAGATGAACACCAGCGACGCTCCGAGAACCGACCCGACATGGATGCGCTCCTCTCGATGTTACTCATCGTCGGGTACGCAGCGCCGCTGGTGTTCCTGGGGAGCCTGCTGTTCGTCCGGACCGTGAACCTCGGAATGCCCATGACCCTGCTCGCGGTGATCGGCCTCTGCGCTGGCATGGTGCTCGTCTTCTTGCTCCACGCACACACGCGTGAGCACGGGCGCCGTGCTCTGCGGATCGCCGCGGAGTTCCTGGCGCTCGGGGTGCTGCCGACGGAGGTCGCGCTGTACAGCCACGTCGCGAAATCGAGCTGCGTGGTGACCAGCTGCGAGCTGGACGCGCCCGTGCTGCGGCCGTTCGCGGAGCCCGAGGCGGTGGGGCTCGTGCCGCTGCACGCGGTCGTGGTGCTGCTCTACGTGATCTCGCGGCGGCGGCCCGGGGTGCTGCACGCGCCGATGGAACTCTTGGTCCACGCGGGGCTGCTCGTCGGGATGATGGAGCACGGGGTGCTCGCCGTGCAGCTCTGGGGGTGGGCGCAGGTGACGATGTTGTTCCCGCCGCTGCTGCTGCTGCTGGCGCTCGCGCCGGTGCAGACGACGCTCTTCCTGGGTGAGGAGCTTCGCGCGCGTCTGCGGAGGCGGGGCGCAGAGGCGCAGCGCCGCGCGCGGGTGTCAGCAGCCGCCTCGGTGTACCGCGCCGAGGGCCCCCAGGAGGAGTTCCCGCGGTCGCCCCGCATGCACTGGCCGGCCCTCGTCCGAGCGCTCGGGGCGTCGCCGCTGCTCCTGGGCGTGTACGCCATGCTCCACGCAGCGTGGCTCGGCCGCGCCGACGGCGCATTGCGGATGTTCACCCGGACTTGCCACCACACGCTGTCCCAGATCCCGCTCGAAACCGTACCGGCAGAGTGCCACTACCTGTGCACGGTGGCCGCGCGCGGGCACACCTGGCTGGTGAAGCCACTGCGGATGGGTCGACGCGGTGGGGCGCCCATCGTGGTCAACCGGCAGCTCGCGGTGGCCAATGCGTTCGAGGACCTCCTGCACACACGCTGGCCGCGTTTCGGGAGGATGGCGCGCCGGATCTACGATCGGCTGGGACTACCGGTGAGCCGCTACCTGCGGCCTCGCTGGGCATCCGACCTGACCTACCTGGCGATGAAGCCAGCCGAGTGGATGTTTTACGTGGCGCTCCTGCTCCTCGACCCGGGACCTCCGGAAGCCCGGATCGATCGCATGTACCGCTGACGACGGTGCCTGCTGCCGGCAACGCCACGCGCGAGCCGGGGTCGGGCAAGATCGTGCGACGCTCATCGCGGTCCATGACGACGCGTACGAACTCTTGGCCCTCATCACGGTCCGTGGCAGCGTGCGCCGCGTCGGCTCGCTCGTACCCGAGCAAGGCCTCTTCTTGCCCGGGTCGACACGAGCCAGCGTGACGCCGACGCGGCGCGACGAGCCCATCGAGGCCGACGTGATGCCACGACGGTGGGCGTTCTTCACCTGACATCGAGGAACCGGAGCGAGCATGGGGTTTGTCATCGATCACCTCGACACGGACGTCGGCGGGGTCCCGGTCGACCTCCCGAAGAGCGATGGGAAAGCCGTCGCGGAGCTCGTCATCGCCGCCGACCTCGACCAGTTCGCGTGGGTCCGCGCGTCGGGTGCCTGGTTCTTGCCGATCGGCCAGCTGATGATCTGGCAGCCGGCGCGGCGCGCGCTCCGCTCCTTCGCCGCCCTCTCGGCCTGGCTCGGGAAGCAGAAGTTCGACGACGATCTCGGACGCTTGCACCTCGCGTACGACGTTCCCCCGGTCGCCTTGGCGCTGAAGGAGGCGGTGGCGAAGGGCGCGACCGAGGTGCGGGTGACCCAGGATCAGACCGACGTCATCGAGCGAGCGAAGTCCGGGCGATCCCGCTGCCGGGTCTGCGGCAAGGCGATCGAGGCTGGGACGCTGCGCTTCGGGGAAGATGTGCCGTCGTTCTCGGGCCTCGGCTGGCACCACCTGGCGTGCGGCGCGACGAAGGGACGAGGCTTCCTGCGGGCGCTGCGCAAGGTCACAGAAGAGATCCCGGATCGCGCAGAACTCGAGCGCGTCGCGCGGGAAGCGCTGAAGAGCGAGCCGCAGCCTGCGCTCGAGCGGGCCCCCACGGGCCGGGCCAAGTGCGTGGTGTGCGCGCAGCTCATCCCCAAGGGGAGCCTGCGGGCGAGTGCGAACGAGCATGCTTCGGAGGCCAACGGGCCGCGCCGTGTATTCGCGGATCTGGCCTGCGCACCGCTGCTGCTGGAGGGATCTGACGGGCGCTCGGGGTCGGCGCTCGTGGCGGCGCTCCGCGAGCACACCGCCGAGGCGGCCAACGTGGCCTGGGATGAGGTCGAGACTGCCTTCCAGCGCGTCGAGAAGGAGCCTCCGGTCGTTTGATCCCCACTTTCCCGGATCGGACCGTCGCCCCTGAGCGACTCAGAACCGGATACCGTTCTCGGCCCGGTGCTTCCACCAGCGGTAACCGAGTACCGCGGCCGGCACCGCACAGATCGCCCCTGCGGAGAGGCTGACGGCCACACCAGCCACGACGGTCGCGGCGGTAGCCGCCCCGGCGACGACCCCTTTGCGCCTGGAATCTTCGAGCACCTGGGAGCGGGTCTTCTGGCTCATGAGGAAAGCCTGGGCGACGCGAACGGTGACGTCCACCCTACATCGTCCCCTCCGATCTGCAGGGAACAGGTTACCCTGAACGCTCCAGGTGTAAGTCCTGAGGGCAGCTCGTCCGTATGTAGGGGCGTCCCCGCCGCTGCGGGGAGGAGAGGTGCATGGATCAGATCGGCGATTACCTCGTGCGCAGGCTCATCGGCGAGGGGGGCATGGGCAAGGTGTACGAGGGCGAGGAGCGCCTCTCCCGGCGGCGCGTGGCCTTGAAGGTGCTCCGGCCAGAGCTGTCGCGGAGCGAGCAGGGGCGGCGTCTGTTCCTGAACGAGATGCAGATCCTGGCGCACCTGGAGCACCCGAACGTGGTGCGCAGCCTCGCGAGCACCGAGGTGAATGGCGAGCTGGTGATGGTGCTGGAGTACCTCGACGGCCGGACGTTGCGGGACGTGCTCGGCGGCGAGGGGCGGCTGCCCTGGACCGAGGCGGTGCGGGTGGCGTCGTCCGTGGCGTCGGCGCTCGCCGCCGCGCACGGGCAGGAGCCGCCCGTGATCCACCGGGATCTGAAGCCCGAGAACATCATGATCCTGCGCGACGGGGCGGTGAAGGTGATGGACTTCGGCATCGCCAAGGTCATCGAAGCACTGCACCAGACGAACACGCAGAGCGTGGGAACGCTGCAGTACATGAGCCCGGAGCAGATCGACGCGCGCTCCATCGATCACCGGGCCGATCTCTACTGCCTGGGGCTCGTTCTCTACGAGATGCTCGCCGGGGCGCCCCCGTTCCAGTCGGCGTCACCGCGGCAGCTCCTGAACCTGCAATGCACGGCCGAACCGCCGTCGCTCTCGGACGAGGTGCGCGCGGGGATGCCGCGCGGCGTGGAGCAGCTCCTGTTCCAGCTCCTCGAGAAAGCCCCGGAGGATCGGCCTTACATGGCCGAGGACGTGGTCGAGCGGCTCGAACCCTTTCAGCCCGCCGCCGCGCCGGGGAAAGGCGGCGGTCGCGCCACGGCGCCCACACCGAGTCCGCGCGTGACGTCACCGTCGCCGAGCCCGCGCGTGGCGGCAGCGAGGAGCCAGGAGGGAGAAGGCTCGCGCTCCGAGGCGAGCGCGGAGCAGGCCTCTGCACCTTCCGGGATGGCCGAAGGTGGGGGCGGAGCAGGCGCCACGCTGCTCGACGACGGAGGAGCGCGGGCGACGGCGCCCAGTCCAGGAACCGAGCGCTCATCGGGGCCGGGACGAGAGGCTTCCAGGCGACGGGAGGATGGGGCGAGGGCGCCGCGCATGGACACGATCGCGCTGCTCGATCAGGTCCACAAGCCCCGGGAACTCTCCACGGCGCTGGCGGTGGGGATCATCGTCGGGCTGTCGGCGCTGGCGGGCATGGGCGCGTACCTGCTGCGCTCCACGAGCGAGCCGCTGTCGCCGAGTCCGAACGCGACGGCGACGGCATCGGCGCTGCAAGGGCCAGGGAGGACCCGGTGAACCGCGAGGGCGCCCTTCTTCGGCGTACGCCCGGCGAGGCAGGGCACGCGGTGGACGAGGCGCTCCCCGACCTCGGTCGAGCGACCTGCTGGCGCTCGGGTGACGAAGAGCTGTGGCGGTTGCCACCGGACGATGAGGCGCTCGGTCGGCGACTGCTCGCACTGGGACGCGCTGGGGTCGGAGGCTTCGTCGACGGGGGGATCGATGCAGAGGGGGTCTGGCTGTGCCGCGCGACGAGGCCGGTCACGCTGGCCTCGCGGCTCCACGACCGAAAGGGCCCGTGGCCCTGGGAAGAGGCGGTCGCGCTGGCGCTGGATCTCGCGCTCTCACTCTCGGCCTGCGAGAAGGCGAGCCTGTTCCCCGGCCCGCTCACGCCGCAGGCGGTGTGGCTGGAGGAGGGCGAGCGGTCGGCGTCGCTGCACGCGACGGCGCTGGTCGAGGCGCTGGTGGGCGCCGACGGTGGAGGCACGGCGGGGACGCGAGGTTCGCGCGAGGTGTCGCCCCTGTGGACACCGCCTGCGCAGGCGGACGGAGCGATCTGGGATGGCGCGGCGAACCGCTACGCGCTGGGGTTGATCCTGTACCGGCTGCTCTCGGGGGAGCACCCGTTCTCGGGCGCCGGGCTGAGGCACGCGATGGTCGAGGCTGCGCAGCGCGAGCCGCCGCCGTTCGCCGAGGCGGTGGCCACCTCGCTGCCCCCTGGCTTGCAGAGCCGGGTGCTTCGGCTCCTGGACCCGGATCCCGCGAGGCGACCGTCGAAGGCGCAGGAGATCGTGGAGATGTTCCGCGGCTTCCTCCGGAGCGAAGACGAGGGTGTCGACGCGAGCGCGCGTCGCACGACACACGAAGCGTCGCGACCCGCAGGAAAGCGTGGCGCCGGCGGCGAGCATGCGGAGCTCGCCAGGCCGCGGTGCGCGCGGGGGGCTGAAGGACGGGCCGGGGAGCGTGCAGGAGCCGGGGAGCGCGCAGGACACGCGTCTCCAGGAACAGCCGCGGAGATGACGCGAGAGACGCGCTGGCAGGACAGGCTGTGGCGCGTCGGGCCCCTTCTGGTGGGCGCGGTGGTGGCGGCGACGGCGGTCTGGCTCGCACGGGGAGAGGCGCCGCAAGCGAGCGGATCGACGTCGGCGCTGCTCGCGGTGCGCGCACTGGGTCCTCAGGAGACGCTGGCGCAGGACTGCGCGGCTTGCCACAGCCGACAGGCCGCGGAATGGCGGCGCTCGGTGATGGCGCACGCGGTGAAGAGCCCTCTCTTCAACGCGCTGGAGATCCTGATCGAGGAGCAGAACGGACGCGACGCGGACTGCCCGAACGGGCCAGGGTTCCTGAGGCGAGCCGATCCGGAGCGGGCCTGCCGTGATCGGCAGAGCGGCGTGGTGAAGGCCGGGACCGGCGGTGAGCACTGGTGCGTGAACTGCCACAGCCCTGGCGAGCTTCTGGAGGGGGCGATGCCGGCGTGGGACGGGCGCGCCGGCGGAGACCCGCGCTCTCGGCTGCCGGTGCGCGATCTGCTCGGACCACAAGGGCTGGAGGGGATCTCGTGCGGGTTCTGCCACCAGGTGCACGGACCCGTCGGCCCGCGCGGGAGCGGCGGCTACGAGGGCAACCCGACGTGGCGCTCGTTCGTGACCGGCGCGGTGTTCGCGAGCCGGCCCGAGGACACGCGCGGTGTGTTCGGCATCGCGAACAGCGGCTACCAGATGCGTCCCGATACGTTGCTCCTGCCACCCGGCGCGCGCAGCACGGGCACGGAGCCCGACGGGGTACGAGAGAGGTTCGATTCCGACGATCCGATCGTTCACCGGCGCCCTCCGGCGAGCGTGAAGGCATACCTCCAGTCGAGCGAGTTCTGTGGGTCGTGCCACGACGTGCGCCTGTTCGGGAGCGACACGGTGCATGCGCCACGCGGAGAGCACTTCAAGCGGCTGCGCAACGCCTACTCCGAGTGGGTGGCGTGGTCGAAACAGGAGGCCCGCGCAGGGCGGGAGCCGGCGAGCTGCCAGGGGTGCCACATGAGCACGTTCCCTGGGGTGTGCGTGCCCGACGCCAGTGGGTCTTCGGCCTCCGATGCAGCGCGTGAGGGGTGTCCGCCAGGCACGCGGTTCGAGGCGCGGGCGCCAGGGACGTGGGCGCGCGGGCGGGTGGCGGATGCGTCGTCGACCCTGAAGGAAGTGACGAACCACTACTTCACCGGCGTCGACGTGCCGCTCGGTGATGATTTCGTGGGCGCGCTGCTCGGAGAGGAGGGCGTGGACGTCCATGGCTTGCCGGTGGGGGTGCGGAACCGGCGCGATCTGCTGCTGCGCCACACGTTCCGCCTCGAGCTGGCTGCGGGGCGGGAGGAGCGGGGACGCCTCACGGTGCCGGTCATCATCGAGAACGTGGGCGCCGGGCACCGCGTGCCCGCCGGGTTCAGCCAGGAGCGCGAGATCTGGGTTCACCTCGTGGTACGTGATGGTGGCGGTCGGGTGGTGTACGAGGTGGGGCGGGTCGACCGGGCCGACGAGGATCTGCGCGACAAGGTGTTCGTGCGGGTGGGAACGCGTCCGGATCGGCTGGATGCGCAAGGCCGCCCGGCGGGGTTGTTCGGGGCCGACGTGCGCGATGGGCCCGACCACCCCGAGTGGCGTCCGCCGACGATCGAAGGGGGGACGTCGTTCCGGGGACGCGGGCTGATCAACTTCCAGAACGGGTTCCTGCGCTGCGTGCGCTGCATCGGGGAGATCGCGGCCGACGGGTCGTGTCAGCCCGGGCCGGGCCAGGGGTCGCTGCGCGCGGATCGTTACGAGGACGGAGATTACGATCTGGACACCGGCGCCTGCCGATCGAACCTGACGGGGATGAACGCCCTCTTCGAGACGTTCTTTCCCGTGGGGGCGCTCGACGCGCGACGCGGCGAGCCGAAGGCGCCCGACGCGATCATCGACACGCGCTCGGCACCTCCCGGGGTCCCGATCCAGTACACGTACGAGCTACCGACCAGCGGTCGACGAGGGCCATTCAAGGTCGAGGCCCGCTTGCTGTTCCGCGCCTTCCCGCCGTTCTTGATCCGGGGGTTCGCGGACTACGAGCAGGTGCAAGCGCAGCGAGGGCTCCGGCCGAGCGGGCCGCTGGTGACCCATGAGATGCTCTCTCGGCTGGAGATCGTGGAGCTGGAGCGGGCCGAGGCGGAGATCCGCTGATGGCTGCGAGCACGGAGCCGGTCCCGGGGAGCCCTGCGGCCTGGCCGCCTTCGGTGCTGGACGCGCCGGTGCTGCGGGGTCTGGATGGTAGGGCGCTGCGCGAGATCGCGGAGGCGGGGCGGCTGCGGTCGGTCACGGCTGGGGAGGTGCTCTACCGCGCCGGAGACGGCGGCGAGTCGTTCTTCGTCGTCGCCTCGGGGCGGGTGAGCTTGCGCGCACTGCGTCGCGGGGACGAGCTGGAGTCGGAGCTACGGGTGGCGGGCGCGGGCAGCGCGTTCGGCGAGGAGGCCACGGTGGGGTCGGCGCGGCGAGCGACGGCGATCGCGGTGGAAGCCGGCGCTGCGGCGGAGATCCCGGTGACGATCTTTCGACGGGCGGCGGCGCGCTCCGGGAAGGCGGAGTTCGCCGAAAAGATGGAACGGGGGCTGCGCAGGAGCGCGACGCGGGATCTGCTGAACACGCTGTCGTTCACGCGGGATCTGGGGATGGAGGACGTCGACGCGCTGCTCGACGCGGTGACGTACCGAACGATGGGTCGAGGCCAGCCCGTGTATCGGGAGGGGGATCCCGCGGACGCGCTGTTCCTGGTCGCGGACGGCATGATCCAGCTCCAGACCGAGGAGGACGAGCGGCTCCACGTCCGGGCATACCTCACGCGGGGTGACTTCTTCGGTCATGAGGAACTCTCGGCGGATACGCCCCGGGAGACGGGCGCCGTGGCGAGCGGCGCGTCGACATTGCTCGTGGTCCCCGCGCGGGCGTTCCGGGCGCTGGAGCGGCGTCGGCCCGAACTCCTGGACCTGCTGCGAGCACGAGCGCGGGCGCAGCACGCGGCGCAGCACGCGGTGGTCGCGGGGCTCGCGCAGCACCACACGGCGCACTTGTTCCGGGACCTCTATCGCCTCCAGGTGGCGCGCTCGCTGCTCGTGATCGATCTGGATTCGTGCGTGCGGTGCGGGCACTGCGCGTGGGCGTGCGCGGAGACGCACCAGGGGGTCGCGCGGCTGATCCGGCGCGGGGACAAGATCGCGGCCCAGGGTGAGGCGGAGGCGACGGATCGAGCGAGCGTGGTCGCAGCGCCGAGGAGCCTGTTGCTCCCGAACTCGTGCCAGCACTGCGAGAACCCGGCCTGCATGCTCGAGTGTCCCACGGGGGCAATCGGTAAGGATCCCGCAGGAGAGGTGTTCATCCGGGAGGCGCTCTGCACGGGCTGCGGGGCGTGCGCGAAAGCGTGCCCCTGGGACAACATCCAGATGGCGCCACGCGACTCGAAAGTGGGTGCCCAGGCCGGGTCGACGAGACCAGCCGCGTCGACGGAACTCACCGGAGAGCCAGGAGCCATCGCGTCGATGGGACGGAGCGCCGAGGTCGCCGTGAAGTGCGATCTGTGCCGCAGCGAAGCGGGGCCAGCCTGCGTGCAGTCGTGCCCCGTCGGCGCGATCGCGCGGGTGAACCCGGCGGAGGAGATCGCGGAGGTGCGCTCGCTGCTCGGCGATCCGCGCCCCGCAACGGCAGAGAGACGAGGAACGCATGCTCCGACGAGAGGACCATCGTTCGGCGCGGTGCTCGGAGGGAGCGCCCTGATCGCGGCCGGGATGGGGTTCGCCGGCGTGGAGATGCACGGGCGGGGCGTGTGGCGACCCGCGACGGGTTTCGGGTGGGGCGCGGGCGTGCTCGCGGCGCTGGGCTTCGTGCTGCTGCTGCTCTACGCGGTCCCCAAGCGCGGCGTCCGGTTCTTCCGGAAGGGTCCCGCACGAGAAGGGCGCGGGGAGCGTAATGAGGAGGGCGGCGCGAAGACCGCGGTGAAGAGCCGCGTGAAGCCGCAGCTCGCCATGCACCTGTGCCTGGGATTGCTCACCGCGGGACTCGTGATCGCACACGCGCCCTTTCCGCGCGCAGGTCGACCGACGCTCGGGGCGGCGCTGCACCTGGTCTTCTGGATCAGCGCCCTCGCTGGGGGATACACCGCCATCGTTTACCGTGTGCTCCCGAAGCGGCTCGCGCGCATCGAGCGGACGGCAGCGCTCCCCGAGGATCTCACCGGTGCGCGGAACGTGTTGCTCGACCGCCTGTACCGAGAGCTGAGCGGCAAGAGTGAGCTGGTCAAGAAGATCGCGGAGAAGGTGCTGCTCCCGTATGCGAGGAGCCCGCTCGGATCGCTCTCGCTGCTGGTCTCGGGACGAAACTTGAGGTCAGAAGAGCAGGCGGTCCGCGGACGCATCGACACCTTGCTCGAAGGGCGTGGCGCAGAGCGGCTCGCAGGGCTGTCGACACTGATCCGGATCGTCGTGGAGCTCCGCGCCCTCCCGGCGCAGCGCTGGCTGTCGCGTGCGCTGCGCGTCGGGCTCCCGATCCACATCGTGACGTTCGGAGTGGCGCTCGCGCTGCTCTTGCTGCACGCAGCGACGGCCGGACGCTTCGGCCGTTGACGACCGCCGCTCCTGGCACGGCAAGCACGGGGCGTGGGTGCGCACGGGTCGTACCTCTTCGTGCGTGATGACGAGTACGCAACCGTTGCAGAGCGCGAAACTTCCTGCTGACCCCGACACGCTTGGGTCGCCAACACACCGCGAAGGAGCTGGTCCCCGCAGCATGAGTCAGGATGTGGCTGCGGCGGCCGACGGCTCAACCCTGAGGCCTGGACTTTGCATTCAGCGGAACGGTACACTTTTCGCGGCAGCCTTACTGGAGGACAGAAAGCAAATGGGCGGTCACTCGACCAGTTGGACGGGCAAACGCCTCCGGGAGGGCACGGCTCCGGGTTGGCTTCGGAGCGCTCTCTTGATGGCAGCGGTCTCGGTCGGCGGGATCCTTCTCGGCAGCGCGTGCAGCGACGGTGACGATCCGCTCCGGCCGCCGTCGCCGAGCGGCGGGAACACCACGACCACGACGGGCGGCAACAACGGCTGCACCGATGGAGCAGAGCGAGACTGCTCGATCACGATCGCCGAGCACAACGGCGTGGTCACCTGCCAGCACGGCACGCAGACCTGCGTGGGCGGCACGTGGAGCACGTGTGGCGGCGGCGAGATGCGCATCATCCGGGCGCCGAAGCCGTCGGAGGAGACCCACGAAGACGATGGGTTGCCGCGGCCGAAGAGTCTGTCGATGCCAGGGATCTGCGTCGACAACCCCTGCGATCCGAGCTGCCAGGTGTTCGAGGAGGATCCTGGACCAGGTGGGATCACGATCGGCTCGAATCTGCCTCCGTTCCCGTGGTTCACAGGCGACATCAACGGCCTCGATCCCGCGATCGCCGATCTGGGAACGACCGAGCCGTGCTCCACCACGGAGGATTGCCAGTTCGATCAGTTCTGCGAGGAAGCGAGCCCGCTCGCATGCGCTCATCACCCATGCGGTACAGGCAACCTCGGAAACACCGCGGGCTCCCCTGCGGTGGGCCTCTTCGAGGAGTGCAGCCCGTGCGTACAGAAGGTCTGCGCACAGCACCCGGAGTGCTGCCTCACGACCTATCAAGGAACGTGTGGTCACGATCTCTGCCTGGCCGGGCCTCCCCTCAAAGCAGGATGCGACACCTGCGCGGGGAACGTGTGCGCAACGCGGCCAGGGTGCTGCGAGTACACGTGCAACACCACCGCGCAGTGCGTGTCGCTTTTCGGCGCTGGCAGCGAGTGCAATCCCGTGCTGCATACCTGCAGCTGCGCCCCGGGCAACTCGTGCGGCAACCCGACGCTCGGGTACACCTGCAACAGCAGCCAGGTTTGCGTGTCCAACTGGAACGCCACCTGCGTCACGCGTGTGACCGCAGCCTGTTCGCCGAAGACGTGTGCCGTCCCCAAGTGGACGCAAGCTTGCGTCGATGCCGCTCAGAGCATCTGCGGCCTCGACTGCGATGCTGCACCAGGAACCTGTGTGCACAGCCCCTGCTACTCGGGTGACAGACTCACCAACAACTGCACGACAGGCTTCGGAAGCATGTGCGCCGCAGGCTCGCCGCATGCGTACTGCTGCTCGAGCTACTGGGATGACGAGTGCGTCCGGCAGTACCAGATCGAGAGCGGCACGCAGTGCCCTCCGAAGGGTCGCTGCGTCGCCTACCTGCCCGATCAGACGAACCCGAGCTGCTCGGGCGTGGACCTCACGGTCAGCGTCCCTTGCGACGGGACAGTCCCCGTCTGCAACCGTGGCAACACCGCGGTGCCAGCGGGATGGACGCTGCAGGTCAATAGCTACCCTCCGAACACCGGCAGCATCCCTTCGAGCGATCCCGGATCCATCCTCGCAGCGTGCAGCGGGCCGACTGGAACCCCCGCATGCTCGCTGACCTTGACGCAGGATCTGGCGCCTGGCTCGTGCATCGCCGTCCCGGGCTGCGACTCCCTGCCGGTCGGCTCGGAGTTGCGCGTGAATCCGAACAACACGATCCCGGAGTGCTTCTGCGGCAACAACTGGAGCGTCTACCAGAACGACGCCTGTACGTCGCCAGGGTGCATCGCCAACGCGAACGTGTCGTTCATCAAGAAGCTGACCATGTTCGTCGCGGTCGACGTATCGACGTCGATGATCTGCACGGGGTCCGGATGCCCGAACCCCACTCAATGGACGAACAACGTCTGTCCGAATGGCACGGCCCTCTCCACCGTCAAGGGACAGCGCTGGGATCCGCTCAGGAATGCGCTCGGGAGCTTCTTCCAGGATCCGACCTCCGCCGGAATCAATGTGGCGTTGAGGTTCTGGCCGGACAACGACCCGGCCATCTGTAATCCCAGCTCGTGCGCGGCTCTCGGTTCAATCAATGGCTGCGCCCAACCTCGCCTGTTCGGCACGCTCACCGAGCAATCCGGAGCAGGGGATCCACATGAGACGGCGCTCCTGCAGGCACTGACCAATCAACGCCCCTGCGGCGACACCCCGGTTCGGAACGCCCTCGATGGGGCCGTTTACTGGGCGACGCAGCGCAAAATCGCTCACCCTGAGGAAGAGGTGATCGTCATCTTCATCTCCGACGGCATCGCGACGCACTGCGATCCGAACGAGTGGACCACCATGGCGCAGATCGCACAGACGGGCTTTCACGGTTCCGGCGTTCGCACCTATCCGATCGGCTTCGGCGAAGCCCAGGAGGCCTTCGTCGTGCAGGTTGCACAGCAAGGTGGTGGTCGTGGATTCTTCTTCAACACGACCGGAAGCACGCTGGAGACGAGCCTGAAGTCCGCGTTGAAGTCGATCCGCGGCGACGTGCAGCCTTGCGACGTGCAGGTGCCGGTCGCGTTGCAGAACAACAACGATCCGACGGTGACCATCGACGATCTGGAGATCATCTACACGAGCGGTGGCGGTACAGACACGACGCTCACCCGCGTTCCCAACGCTGCGAGCTGCGTGGCGAACGGGTGGTACATCGACAACCCGGCGAACCCGATGTTTGCTCGGCTCTGCCCGACGACCTGCGGCACCGTGCAATCGGATCTCGGCGCGCGGGTGCAAGCGCGGCTCACGGGTGGCTGCGTCGCGAGCTTCGAGGAGACCGTGTACCGCCAGACCTACCAGGCCGACTGCCCCTCGGGGAGCAAGGTGCAGTGGGGCTTCCTGCGCTGGGATACGACGACGCCCAGCAACACGAGCGTGGTGTTCTCTGCGAAGACGGCCGACACCGCGGCCGGGATCGCCTCGGCGACGAGTCACGTTCTCGGAACGGCACACGCGAACCCGGTGAACACGCAGGTCTGCACGATGCTCGGGCCGTCGCCCGAGTGCCCGGTGAACCTGTACACCCGCCTCGGTGAGCTGCCCGATGCACGCAAGGACATCCTCGAGCTCACGATGACGATGAATCCCAGCTCCGACCTGCTGTCGGCGCCGACGATACACAACTGGGAGGTCACCTACTCATGCCCGTACTCGGAATGAGCAGGAGAGGGTTGCGAGGCCTCGTTGCGCGCGAACGCGCCGTGACATCGACGGCAAAGCGCGCAGCGGCGGCGCTGGCAGGCACCGCCCTGCTCGCAGTGCTCACCGGCGGCTGCGGCGACGACGATCGGTTGCCGCCGCGCTCGACCACCGGGGGCATCGGCGCGGGCACCAGCGTCGGAGGACGAGGGGGCTCGGGCGGCGAAGGCGGCGCTGGTGGCGACGCTGGTGCCGGCGGCGACGCTGGGCACGGAAACGGCGGCGCGGGAGGAGGCGTCATCGCCGTGTGCGGAGACGGCGTGCGCGAGGGCTTCGAGGACTGCGATGGAGACGATCTCGACGCGCGGACCTGCGTGTCGTTCGGCTACGAGAGCGGAAACCTCGCGTGCTCGTCGACATGCTCGTTCGACTTCGCTGCGTGTAGCAGCCCGGAGCAGTGCCAGGACGGGCTCGACAACGATCTGGATGGGCTCATCGACTGTACCGATCCCGACTGCACCGCGGCCTGCGCGGCCGTGTGCGCCGAGCCGGTCGTGCTGGCGGATCCAGGCAGCACGGCCGGCGTCACCGCAGGGCACCCTTCGCTCACGGCGCCGCTGAGCTGCCTCGGAGACGACGCGGGGCCCACGGTCACTTACGAGGTGACGGCGGAGCGCACGGGACTGCTCGAGGTGCAGATGTACGCGTCGTCGTCGACGAACCTCGCCCTGGCCGTGCGAAGCACCTGCGACAGCGTGGCCACGGAGCTCGGCTGTGCCAACCTCGCGAGCGGCGTCGGAAGCCCGGAACTCCTGTCGATCCCGGTGACGCAGGGGCAGACGCTTTATGTGCTGGTGGGCGGCGAGGAAGCGGGGACGTTCACGCTCTCGGCCGCGAGCCGGACGCCGATGTGCGGAGACGGGTTCATCGACCCGGGTGAAGGGTGTGACGACGGCAATGCGGACTCCGGCGACGGCTGCAGCAGCCAGTGCGCGCTGGAGCTGAGCGAGGTCGAGCCGAACGACACACCGGCAACCGCCAACCCACTGACCACACCCTTCGTCGGACAGATCAACACCGCGACGGACGTCGACCACATCCGGGTGACGGTACCGAGTGGCGGGGCCTCGCTCGTGGCCGAGGTGAACGAGGTCAACGCGCTGGCGTGCGTCAACAACCAGATGGATCCGCAGATCGAGGTGCTGAGCGCGAACGGCGCGACCGTCCTCGCGAGCGACGACGACGGGGGACCCGGCCGCTGCTCCAGGGTCGTCGCGCCCGCTCTCCCCGCCGGCAACTACGTGCTGCGCGTGTCCCGCTCCGGGGGCAGCTACTTCCCCTACCGGCTCGACGTCACGATGATCCAGGACGTCTGCGGCAACGGCGTGGTCACGCCCGGCGAGCAGTGCGACGACGGAAACACCGTGGCCGGTGACGGCTGCAGCCCGACCTGCCAGCTCGAGCTGAGCGAGGTCGAGCCGAACAACACCGCCGCACAGGCCAACCCGTACACGTCACCGTGGCGCGCCGCGGTGATGCCCGCGGGAGATGTCGATCTGGTGGCGGTGACGGTACCAGGGCCGAGTTCGTTGCTGCGGGCCGTGGTGGGCGACGCGGGGCAAGGGACTTGCGCGATGTACCGGCTGGACAGCTACGCCGAGATCCTCGCTCCCGATGGGACGACCATGCTGAACTACGACGACGACTCGGGGCTGGGGTACTGCTCCGTGGTCCAGCAAGGGGGCCTCGCCGCTGGCACGTACTATGTGCGGGTGAGTTCCTCGCCGGTCAAGCCGAACGACACCTTCGTGTACTCGCTGGCGATCACCGTTCAGTGAACCTCGAACGGCGCTGCGCACCACGCCCCGCCACCATCACGTGGTTCGCGCGGGCAGATCCCGAGACAGGGCTCGATCGTATGAGCAGCCATCGGCCCCGTCCGAGTCCCTTGCCCCTCCGATGAGGTCCCCCTCCCCTCCCCCTTCCCCTGGAAAGGCCGCCGCCTCCGTGCCCCCCACGGAGCCCTCGGGCCGCCTCGACGGGGAGCCCTCCGGCCCTCCTCCTGCCGGCAGCGCCCCGCGACCTGGTCATTCGTCGACGCTCTACCGCGCCGAGGTGTCCGATCCGCGCGCGCGGGCCGCTCAGCCTCGAGAGCCGTCACGCGGGCGCGCCGCGCGGCGAAGCGAGGCGACCTCGGACGTCACCCGCTTCCAGGGGGTGCTGGCGGCGACGCTGGTCGGAGCGGCCGCGGCGGCCGTGGCGGCACTGGTGTTCCCGCCACCCGGCGGCCATGGCTCGGCCGGCCCCCTCTCCAGGCCGCACGTCCAGGCGGGGCTCTCGTGCGCGTCGTGTCACGCGCCCACGGACAGCAGGCTGGGTGACGCCAGCGCCGGTGCCGCGCAGAAGTCACCCGCGAAGGTACCGGGGGCAGTGCTCTCACCGGCGCAGGAGCCTCCGTCAGCAGCTCGGGCTTGTCCGAGCTGCCACGGGGCGCACGGGTCGACCCGCCCCGGTCACCAGCAACAGCTCGCCCGCGGGAACATGACGTGCGCGACGTGCCACACCATCCATCGAGGAGATCAAGGCGTGGTGCTGCGCCCCGACGCACCTCCGCTCCGCTTCGCGCCAGGGGCCGAGGCCGAGGTGGAGGGAGGCTTGGAGGCGACCTACCGGCCCACCCGCGAGGCGACGGTCGCGCTGGTGACGGCTGGATCCTGCGTGGGATGCCACGATCTCGGCGCCCCTCGGGATCCGGTGGCGCGGTGCCTCCCGCGGGATGGCACGCGGCTGGGGAACGCGCAGCCGGTGGTCTGCTTCGACGAGCACCAGCTCACCTTGCCCGAGATCGAGTCGGAGTCAGCGAGGCGCGCCCGACTCGGGGAGGGCGTGTGCCGAGCGCAGCACACGGATGACCGCGCTCTCGCATGGACCGCAGCACGTGAAATCGCGCGGGCCACGCCCGAGATACCGGGAGTGATCGGCTCGGCGGCGGGACGCTCACTCGGGTGGGCAGGTACCGGACTCGGCGCCGCCATGGCTTGGATGCTGGGCGAGCGCGGGCTGAGGCGCTGGCGCGAGCGACGCCGAAAGCGCGCTCCCATGGTGTCCGCATCGCTCCTCCGACCAGCAGAGCGGGTGCGACTCCCGCAGATCGACACGAGCACCTGCTTGGGCTGCTACGCCTGCGTGGATGCCTGTCCCTACGACGTGCTCGCGATCGAGCGCTACGTCGCCGTGGTGGCCCGCCCCGAGGCATGCTGCGGGCTCACCCTCTGCGAGCAGCGCTGCCCGAACGGCTCCTTGACGATCACCGACGGCGCGCGGCGGGACGATCGCCCCGATCTCGACGACGATCTGCAGAGCGTCGACATGCCCGGCCTGTACCTCGCGGGGGACATCACGGGGCTTCCGCTGATCAAGAACGCGATCCAGCAGGGCGCGCGCGCCACCGAACGAGCGGCCATGGAGCTGCGAGCCCCAGGCCTGCGCAAAGCGGCCCCCTGGGCGGGACGCGGTGGTGATCGCGGCTCGGAAGGCGACGCCTCGACACGCGACGAGCCTCTGGATTTGATCATCGTAGGCGCGGGCCCTGCGGGGATCAGCGCGGCGCTGCGAGCGAAAGAGCTCGGGCTCCGCTTCGACGTGATCGAGCAAGGAAGCGTCGCGGCGAGCATCCGCAGCTTCCCCCGGGGCAAGCTGGTGTTCGATCAGCCCCTCGACCTGCCGATCACCGGCAAGCTGTGGCTCCAGGAGTCGACGAAGGAAGAGCTGCTCGCGCAGTGGCTCCGTGTGGTCCGGCAGGAGCGGCTACCCATCCTGGAGCAGACGCGGATGATCTCGATGCAGCGCGATCCTACGGGTGAGGGGTTCGTGATGGTCACCGAGCCCGTCACAGAGAGCAAGGCGGCTCCCGGCACGGCGCAACGGACCGAGCGCCGGGCGCGACGGGTGGTGCTCGCGATCGGTCAGCGTGGCTCGCCCCGCCGGCTGCCGGTCCCGGTGCCGTCGGAGGTCGAGGATCGGGTCTACTACCACCTGGCCGACGCCCGCAGCCTCGCCGGGACGCGGGTGCTGGTGGTGGGTCTGGGCGATGTGGCCATGGAGGCAGCGATCGCCCTGGCACGCCAGCCAGGGACCACGGTGACGCTCGCCGCGAGAGCCGACGGATTCCGCCGTGGTAGGACCAGGAACATCGACGAGGTGCAGCGCCTCGCGACCGCCTCACGGCTCACGTTGGCCCTGGAGACCCATGTGGCGGCGCTCGCCTCCGCAGAGCGAAGCGCGGTCCAGGTGACGCTCGCCTCCCCGCGCGGGCGGCGCGGGCTCCTGGTGGACGCCGTGCTGGTGCTGATCGGGAGCATCCCGCCCTGGGACACCTTGCGGGCAGCCGGGGTGCGGGTGGGGGCCGCGACCGGCGAAGGGGGCACGTCCGCAAAAAGTACAGAACCTTTGGCCACGCCTCGCGTCGAAGAGGCCGGACCCTCGGGCCGCCCAGCGTAAGTTCGGCAGCCGTCCACCGTTGTCAGAGCGGATCCAGCCGGATCCCCCCAGGGAGCGCCATGACACCGCAGAAGATCGCCGTCCTCTCCGCCCTCGGCATGCTGCTCACCAGCGTCTCCGTCTATTCCCTCACCCCGCCAGGCGGGCGTGCCACCGTCGATCCGGTGGCGACGACCGACCCTGCTCTCCAGGGGACGACCGTCGCCGTCGGAGGCGACCTCTCCTCGGACCTCGGCCGGTTCACCACCGGAGGGACGCTGATGCTCGAAGGCCGGCTGGGGCACCCGCGGCTGCTGAAGACGGCGGGTGAGACGTTCCTGATGCTGGAGGTCAAGAACGAGGGCAGCCAGGCGAACTCGCAGGCGGCGGCCAACCTTTCCCTGGTCATCGACCGCTCGGGTTCGATGAAGGGCAGCCGCATCCAGAACGCGCTTCAGGCGGCGGTCCGTGCCGTGGACGAGCTCCAGGACGGCGACGTGGTCTCCGTGGTGGCCTTCGACACGAGGACCAGCGTGATCGTCCCCCCGACCACCATCGGCCCGGGCACCCGCAGCCGCGTGATCGCGGACATCCGCGGAATCACCCTCGGCGGTGACACCTGCATCTCCTGCGGCGTCGACGAGGGCCTCTCGCTGCTCGGCCAGCGCAGCGAGGGCCGGGTCAGCCGCATGCTCCTGCTCAGCGACGGCGACGCCAACAACGGCGTGCGCGACGTTCCCGGCTTCCGCTCCATCGCGCAACGCGCCCACGACCGGGGCGTGAGCATCACGACCATCGGCGTCGACATCGCATACAACGAGAAAATCCTCACCGCGATCGCGCAGGAGTCGAACGGTCGCCACTACTTCGCGGAGAACGACTCGCAGCTCACCCGGATCTTCGAGCAGGAGGCGGAGGCACTGAAGACCACCGTCGCGAGCGGCGTCGAGCTGGCCGTCGATCTGGCGCCCGGCGTGGAACTCGACCGCGTGTTCGACCGGACGTTCCGGCGTGCCGGCAACCGGGTGACGGTCCCCCTCGGGAGCTTCTCCCGCGGCGAGGTGAAGACGGCCCTGCTCAAGGTACGGCTGGCCCGGCCCGAGCTGGGGGAGACGGCGATCGCCGACGTGGGGATGACGTACAGGGATCTCGTCGAGAGCACCGACGGCCGCTGCTCGGGCAAGCTCGCGCTGGAGGTGACCGACGATCCCGGCCTGGCGAGCACACTGGATGGCATCGTGGCCGGGAGGGTTCAACGCAGCGAGACGGCGCAGACGCTGCAGCAGGCGAACTTCCTGTTCAAGCAGGGCCGCGTGGAGGAGGCGCGTCGCAAGCTCGACGACCAGCGGGCGACACTGAGGAGCGAGGCGACCCGGGCGAAGTCGGCCGCACCGAAGGCGCGGGCGGCCGACGTCGGGCGCGACTTCGACAAGCAGGCCGCGGCCCTGGAGAGCGCGAGCACCGACTTTGATGCCCCGCGACGCTTCGCGACCCCCGCCATGCCCGTGGAAGGGAGCGGACAGGTCGCCGCGGGACCTGCCGCGGCCCCCCCTGCGGAGCCCCAGAACACCCGCGCGGGTCAGACGGCGGTGAAGCGGAACGAGAGCAACGCGCTCGAGCTGGGATTCTGACGCGGGGGACGCTGGGCGTCCCAGGATCACCTTTCCGGTCCTCGTGAAGCCATGGCGAGGTAGGCTCGCGCCGGTCCCGAGATGAGCTTCAGGTGGTGGCAGGTGCTTGCGGGCCTCGGTCTCGCGGCAGGGTGTGGTCAGGGCTCCCCGCCCCCAGGAACTGCGACTCCCCCAGCGAGTTCGATGACGGGGGACCCAGGCGTGGCTGCCACGAGCGATCCCTCGCAAGCGTCGGCTGGAAACCCATGCAGCCCTGGCACGGCCCGTTGCGTGGACGAGGTGACCTCGGAGGTCTGCAACGAGGAGGGGAAGAGCTTCGAGCGTACCCGCTGTGAGGTCGACACGCTGTGCCTGGAGGGCCGCTGCGTCGGCCTCGCCTCGCCGAGAGGAAAGCTCGATCCAGCCCGTTTCCACACGGTCCGCGGTGAAGGCTGGCTGAACGGTTGGGGCGCCACAGAGCCGCTCTCCACGAAGTCCTTCGATAAGCTTCCCCACCCTGACGCCGTGCTCACGGGCGTCGATGCGCCCAAGCTCACCTCTCTGTGCGCCGCCAGAGGGTTCGTCACCGTCCTCACCAAGGACAAGAAGCGAAAGGGAGAGACGCGACGGGCCGTGCTCGCCGGGTATCTCGTCAGCGGGCAGCAGAGGCCGGTGACGGTGCTGGTGGGGATGCGCGGAGGCGCGCGGGTCTACCTGAACGGCGCGATCGCTCTCGAAGGTCGCCGGCCGGGCAACGAGCAGCCTCTCCAGGATGAGGTCATCGCCGACGCCGAGCTCCGCGCGGGGGTGAACACGCTGGTGGTCGTCGTCGAGCAGTTCGAGCCGGCGCCTGCAGGCCTGTGGCTCCGGGTCCGCGGCGCGCGCGGGGAGCCGCTGCCGGATCTGCGGTTCGCGTCGGCGGCCTCGGAAGACTGCGCGCCGGAGGAATTGCTCGACGTGCGCTGGTCGCCGCGCGCGATCGCCGAAGGTTTCGCGGTGGAAGCGCACCTGCAGGCGCCAGGCCTCTGGCCACGTCGGCTCGGAGAGCTGAGCTACGAGGCCCGGCTCACGGGCAAGAAGGGCGAGGGAGACGTGCTGGGTCGTGGCGCGGTTCCGCTCGCATCGCTCACGGGAGAAGGCGCGTCGGTCTCTATGGTCGCGCCGTTCGAGGAAGCGGGCAAAGCCGAACTCAGGCTACGCCTCGAAGCGACCGGGAGGGGCGCCGACGCAACGACCCCCGCCGGCCCGTCCGCGAAGCCTGGTGCCGCCAGCTCGGGGCGCGACAAGCTGGCCGAGGTACGGACGCCGCTGGTCTTCCGGGGAGATTTGCATCGAAGCATCATCGCGCTCGACGCCGCCGTCACTGCCGCTGCACGGCCGGATCTTCCCTCGGGGAGTCGTGACAGCTTCACGCACCACGTGGCGACCCTGAAGCTGGCACTCGCCGAAGCGCATCCCGATCTGCCGTGGTTGCGTGCGCACACGAGAGAAGCAAAGTCGCTCGCGAAGGTGCTGCTACAGGGACAGGATCCGTACCGCAACAAGACGGGCGTGGTGCACCGCGCCTACCGCGCGAAGGTCGACGGAGCGCTACAGCCATACCTGGTGTTCGTACCGCCTTCCTACAAGTCGGAGGGGACACCGATGCCCCTGGTCCTCGTCGCACACGGGCTCGACAACCCTCCCGGTGTGGCGCTGCGGGCGCTCATCGGCGAGGCACCCGACATGGCATCCGATCGCGCCCGCGCGGCGCGGCACCTGCCGGCCTTCCCGGATCAAGGCGCGATCCTGGCCGCTCCCTGGGGGTTCGGCAACGCGGGGCCGCGACCGCTGGGCGAGCAGGACACGCTCGACGTGATCGACGCCATCGAGGCGGATTACCGCGTCGATCCTCGCCGCGTGTCGCTCACCGGCTACTCCCTGGGTGGCACCGTGGCCTTCACGGTCCCCTTGCACTACCCCGACCGGTTCGCGGCCGCCGCTCCCCTGTGCGGCTACCCGAACCTGAAGGACTACCGCAACGTGCGCGGCGTGCCCCACGCCCCGTGGGAGGATCGCCTCATCGATCAGCGGTACATCGTGCGTTACGCGGAGAACGGGCTGCACCTGCCACTCCACGTGGTCCACGGTGGCAAGGACGGTCCCGACCGATCCCGCGTGGTGGTCGATCGCTACCGGGCGCTCGGCAACCCGGTGACCTTCGATCTGCAGGACGATCTCGATCACAACGTGTGGGATCACGGCTACGAGCGCGGTCGGATGATCTCGTGGCTCACGGCACGCCGACGCCCGGAAGTGCCCCCGCGGGTTCGCCTCGTGACCGGAGAACACCGCTACGATCGCGCCTTCTGGGTGCGCCTCGTCGGACGGGAAGACGGCGCTCGGCGCGGCGAGATCGACGCGCACTGGGTGAAGGACGCGCGCCGGGTCGAGGTAACCACGCGCAACGTGGAGGCGCTGGCGCTCGACTTTCGGGGGATCGGCACCATCGACGGCGGCACAGCGCAGGTAGTGCTCGACGGAGAGTCCCCCATCGAGGTGAGCGAACGAGCAGGAGAAGCGTTCTTCGTCCGGCGTAGGGGAGCGTGGACGCGCTCGGACGAAGCGCCTCCGCGAGCCGGCAAGAAGCGGCCTGGCGTGTCGGGTCCGCTCGACGACGCGCTCCGCCACCAGCAGCTCATCGTGTACGGCACGCTGGATCCTGCGCAGACAGAGACGAACCGCGCGGTGGCGGCGTATCACGGCAGCATCCACGCCACGGGGGCGGAAACACGCTACCCGGTGAAAGCCGACACCGAGATCACGGAAGCCGAACTCACCGGCCGGACCCTGGTGCTGGTGGGCAGCCCCTCCAGCAACCGCGTGACCGCACTCTTCGCCGGCGACCTGCCCGTGAAGTTCGAAGACGATGCGCTCACCCTGCGGGGGAAGCGCCACGCGGGGCCCCACGTGGGCGTCTCGCTGATCTGGCCCCACCCGCGGGACGCTGCGGAGTACCTCGTGCTCCACGCAGGTGTGACGTTCCGGGGCACCGCGTACAGCCGCTTCCTGCCGCGCCTGGCGCCGGATTTCGTGGTGTACGACGCGCGGATCACCGCGCAGAAGGGGGATCTCCTGATGGACCGGCGGCCCGCACTCGACGGTGGGTTCTTCGGGGAGGCCTGGGACTGACGGAGGGCGTCGGCGCGACGCGGCGTTGACAGCGGGCCGTATTTCGAGGTTTCACTCCGGGGGTGAGCGGTCGACCCAGGCCGGTGCGGGCTGGAAGCCGTCGAGAGACCACGGCGACCTCTGGCGCATCGAATCGACGGAGCAACACCCCCATGCAGGGGGGCGAGGCGCGTCGCCGGTCCACAGCAGCCCCCGAGGGCCCGCAGCAGCCTCCCTCTCCCCCGTCGTCCACGCGCAAGCAGGCCGCGAGCAAGTCGCGTGGGACGCGGCGCAAGCCCAGGCCGGGGTGGCAACGTGCGCTCGCGGGTATGGCCGTGGGCTTCGCGCTGGTCGCCCTCCTGACCGTCGGGCTCGTCATCGGCTATGGCAGCGCAACGGCGCCGGACCACGGCGGGCTCGTGGAGATCAACTGGCCTGAAGGCCTCGACGCCGAGGAGGCCGCAGCGCTGCTCGCCTCCGACGGCCTGGTGCGCGGCGAGCGGGGGATGGCGCTCTACCTGCACGCCACGGGTGGAACCGAGGAGTTCGTGCCTGGGCCGCACCTGCTGTGGCAAGGGCTGAGCGCGCGCGAGGTCAGGGCGCTCCTGCAGCGCGCCCCGGATCGTCCGAAGGCAAAGGTGGTCATCCCCGAGGGATGGAACCGCTACGACATCGCGGCGCGCCTGGAAAAGCTCCACGTCGCGGGCCGCCGCGCCTTCCTCGCGGCCACCTCGGATGCAGAGCTGCTCGAGCGTGTCGGGATCGAGCGCACTGGCAGCGTCGGCGTGGAGAGCGCGGAGGGGTACCTGTTCCCGGCCACCTACGAGATCCCGCTCGACAGCGACGCCCGCGAGGTGGCCCGTCGCTTGATGTCCGAGTCCGATCGTCGCTGGAAAGCGCTCGCCACGCAGCACAAGGAGGGCCTCGCAACCCTCCAGGCCTCGCTCGGTTGGGGACGGCGCGAGGTGCTGACCTTGGCGTCGATCATCGAGAAAGAGGCCGTGGTCGATGACGAGCGCCGGCTCATCGCCAGCGTCTTCATCAACCGGCTCCTGGATCCCACGTTCCGCTCTCGGCGCCTCCAGTCCGACCCGACCTCGCTCTACGGCTGCGTGGCCTATCCGGCCGACGCCCCGAGTTGCGCGGGCTTCACGGGCAAGCCGACCCCGGAAGTCGTTCGAGATCCAAAGAACCGGTACAGCACCTATGCTCACCCGGGGCTCCCGCCAGGGCCGATCGGTAACCCGGGAGAGGCCTCGATCGTCGCAGCGCTCTCGCCTGCAGCCACGAAATATCTCTACTTCGTGGCCACAGGGGGAGGCCGGCACACCTTCAGCGAGAGTCTCGAAGCCCACAACGAGGGCGTCCGACGCCTCCGAGCCGCCAGCGCGGGCGCCCCGCGCTGACGACCGTCGTCGAGGGATGGCTCAGGAGTAGGCACCCCCGTTCGATCTGGGGTAATGCTCCGAGTCGAGTGGGGGAGCTCCCGACTCACGGTCCCCGAGGGATCGTTCGATGACAAAGGAGAGAATTGACATGCTTACACCCCGAAACCTTCGCCGCGCGCTCGGTCGTGCCACGCTTCTCGGATCTCTCGCCGCGGTGACGGCATCGTGCGGTGGGCTCGGCCCGGGCGACTACGTCGGCTACCGGGTCGCTTCCAGCGAGGCCAAACTGGACGCGAGCTGCTATCCCGGCGGCAAGATCCCGGACGCGATCAAGGACGACACGACGACGTTCCGGACCGGCGCGACCTTCCTGCTCTACATCGCGAGCGACGAGGAGGCCTTCCTCGACACGGGCACCCGGGTGATCGCCGGCACGGTCGATGGCGACAACTTCAACTTCTCCGGCACCCGTACCGACGTCGAGTATCCCCCCGGCCAGACCATCTTCGACTCTGACGGGAACGGCATCGACGATGACCAGCAGACGTTCGTCGACGCGGATCGCGACGGGCTGAACGACAAGACCGAGGATCCGCAGGTCGACGTCAATGGCGACGGCATCGACGACCGCACGCAGGTCATCGACGAGGACGGGGATGGCATCGATGATCGCCGCGTCGATCTCCCGAGCGGCATCAAGTTCATCTCGAGTTCGACCGTCACGGTCACGCTCGCCATCGACGGCTCCGCGGTCGTCGGTGATGTGAAGACCACGATCAAGAACGAGTGCACCGGCGCGACCTGCCCCCTCAATTACGACTCCTCGTGCAGCAACTCGGCGAGCTTCAAGGGTGTCGAGATCGACGACGTCGACATCTCGATCGGCGCGGCGCCGGCCTCGTCCGCCCCCTGACGCTTCCCCCCTGGCTCGCAGAGATCTTGGCGCGCGGCACCGCCACCTGATCTAGATTCCGCGCCGTGCCCACCCTGCTGAAGTCCTCCCCCCTCTCCGAGCCGCGTCCACGGCATCGTTCTGGCTGGTCCGTGACCGCGCTCGCGCTCTCGCTCTCGGTCCTCACCAGCGCGAGCTGCTCTACCCCGAGCTCCACCACGGCCACCGAGGGCAGCCACGCCCCGGTTCCGCCAATCGCTCCCCCCGCCACCGCGCTCCCTGGGGCGCCAGCACCGGGCGCCGCCAGCGTCGTACCCTCCGCCGACCCGAACGCAGCCCCCTCGCCTGCAGCGAGCGCCGCCCCCGCGGAGGAAGCAGCCCCTGCTCCGACGGCCGACCCTGCCGCCGCCGAGGCTTCCCTGCCCGACGTCAAGGTCACGAACATCGGCATGCACATCGGCGGCGGGCCGCACGACGCCGTGACCAAGGCCCCCATCAAGCTGTCCGTCGAGCCTCACTTCGACGATCTGCGCCGGTGCTGGACTCACGTCACCGATCCGAAGAAGGGTGGCGACTTCGGCGTCGATCTCCGCATCGAGCGTGAAGGTGGCAAGGCGCAGGTCACCAAGCCTCGCACGGCGCTGAAGGGCGAGGGCTTCTCGGCTTGCGTGGTCGGTGTCTTCGAGAAGATCGACTTCCGCAAGCCGAAAGGCGGCACCACCGTCGTGAGCTACTCGATCCGCTTCACCCCGCGCTGATGGCCCGCCCCCGCGCGATCCTCTGCACGGATCGCGCGGCTCGGCCCGAGCGGGCCACGGCGAGGGCACGCCCCTTCGCCTGGCATCACGCCGCGCATCAGGGAGTCGATGGTGCCTGACTGGCCGGCGCTCCCCTGGATGCCTCCACCGCGGTCTCTCCGGCACGATCCAGGGCCAGCTTGAACAGGATGGGACCCACCACCTCGTTGAACGCGACGCACGCCACCACGAGCGCGCGGAAGCCGCTCCCGAGACTGGGAAATGCCCGCTCCATCACCAGCCCCAGCCCGATCGACAGGCCCGCCTGCGACACCAGCCCCGCCGAGGCCCACCGGGTGATGAGCGGTGAATCCCCCGCCATGTGGCTACTGATGCGCCCTGCCCCCCAGGTGATCAGCGCGCGGGACACGCCGAGCAGGAGCGCCACCGGCCAGAGGTCTCGGAGCAAGGGCAGATCCAGGTGCGCCCCCGCCGTCGCGAAGAACAGCACGAACACCAGGCTGGCCGCGTCCTCCACCGCGTGCAGCAGCTTCTCTCCCTGCTTGGAGAGGTTCATCACCACGAACCCTGCGGTCATGAACACCAGCAGCGCGTCGAAACGCAGGTAACGCAGCACTTCCGTCGCCCCGAAGCCCAGCGCGACGAACACCAGGATGAGCTGGCGGCCCACGATCCTCAGGTAGGCGGCGAGCGCGAGCCCCAGCGTCGTGCCGATGGCGATGCTCCCGAGCAGCTCGTGGCCCAGCACCTCCAGCTCACGAAGCGACATCGACGAGCCGGGCTCGATCAGCGGACGCACGGCGCTGATCGAGCAGGCCGCCATGGTGATGACCACGATGTCGCTCGTCATCACGAACGCGAGGGTGTGCATGGCCAGCGGGCCGCTCGCCCGCGTCTGCGAGAGGATCCCCAGCGTCGCCGACGGGCTGCGGCTCACGGCCAGCACCCCCCAGAGCACCGCCACGCCCGCAGCGGCCGAGGTGGAGAGCTCCGCCATGAAGGGGATCCAGCTCCGGACGGCGTAGAAGATCGCCGTCAATCCGATGAACACCAGCACCGTCTGCATCAGCAGGTGGATGGCGATGCTCTTCAGCACCTTGCGGACCATCTCGAGCTTCAGCTCGGCGCCGCCCGCGAGGGCGATGAGCGCTAGCGCCAGCGCGTTGACCCCGGACAGCTCGTTCACCGTGTGGTGGTCGACGAGGTGGAGCACGTGCGGCCCGGCGAGGACACCGGCGAGGATGTAGCCCGACAGGTGAGGCAACCCCAGCGGCTCGACCAGCTCGCTCGCGAGCGTCCCCGCGAGCAGTAGGAAACCGGCCGCCGCGATCGTCGCCGCCGGCCCGTTCAGGCCGGGCACCGCTTGTGTTCCTGCGTAGAGCACCGCGAACAGCAGCAGGAGCACCACCGCATGGGTGAGGTGCTGCGAGAGCCGCCTGGGGCGTGCATCACGCGCGGCACTCATCGGCTCTCCTGCTCCAGAAGAGCCTCGGCCCTCTGGCTCCCTGGGTCCACACGCTCGGCCTCCGCGGCGCTCTCCCCCGCGCGGTCCAGCGCCAGCTTGAACAGCACCGGCCCTGCCAGCTCATTGAGCGCGACGCAGGCCACCACCAGCGCACCGAAGCCCCTTCCCAGGCTCGGGTACGCCCGCTCCACCTCGAAGCCCAAACCGAGCGCGAGCCCAGCCTGCGACACCAGCGCCGCCCACGACCAGCGCCGGAGCACGGGCGCGTCACCAGCGAGCCGACCAGCGAGCTTCGCCGCGCCGAAGCTCGCCAGCGCGCGCGATCCACCGAGAAGGAGGGCCACCGGCCACATCAGCCCCAGGAGCGGCAGGTCCAGGTGCGCGCCCGCCGTGGCGAAAAAGAGCACGAACACCACGCTCGCCGCATCCTGCACGGCCTGGATCAGCTTCTCCCCTTGCGTGGACAGGTTCATCACCACGAACCCCGCCGTCATGAACACCAGGAGCGGGTTGAACTGCAGGTAGCGCAGGAGAGTCGTGGCACCGAACCCCAGCGCGACGAACACCAGGATGGTCTGTTTCCCAACGAGGCGCAGGTATGCCGCGAGGGCGAGGCCGAGCGTGGTCCCGAGCGCGACGCTCCCGAGCAATACCCGACCGAGTGCTTCGAAGTCCTTCATCGCCATGGTCGCCCCGGGTACGACGAGAGGCCGCGCGACGGTGATCATGAAGGCCGTCAGCACGATGGCGAGCACGTCGGAGGTCATCACGAACGCGAGGCTGTGCTGGGCGAGCGGCCCCGTTGCCCGGGTCTGCGAGAGGATGCCCAGCGTCGCCGCGGAGCTGCGGCACATCGCGAACGCCCCCCACAGCAGGGCAACACCGATGGCCGACGTCACGGAGAGGGCCGCGGCGAAAGGGATGAGGGGCCGCGCGAAGTAGAAGACGGCCCCCATCACCGGCAGCACGAGCACGAGCTGCAGCACGTGATGGAGCGAGATGCTCTTCAACCCCTCCCGGAGCATGGCCATGCGGAGCTGCGACCCGCCCGCCAGAGCGATCAGCGCCAGCGCCAGCGAGTTGACGCTGGACAGCTCCTCGACCGTCTCGTGATCGACGAGGTGCAGCACGTGCGGCCCGGCCAGGACACCAGCGAGGATGTAGCCCGACAGGTGAGGCAACCCCAGCGGCTCGACCAGCTCGCTCGCGAGCGTCCCCGCGAGCAACAGGAACCCGGCCGACGCGATCGTCGCCGCAGGGCCGTGCAGCCCGGGGACCGCCCGTGTCCCCGCATAGAGCAGCGCGAACAACAGAAGGAGCACCAGCGCGTGGATGACGTGCTGACGAGCTCCCTTGGGCATCGCGTCGGGGTGAGCGCTCATGCTTTGTCGTCCTCCGGGTCGGGGATGCTGGGGAGCCGCTGCGGTCCGGGGACGGGGAGGTCGCCAGCCCCCGAGGGATCCGTGGTGGCGGGCACGACGCTCGGCATGGGTGTCACGCCAGGGATGGGCGTCACGCCCGGGGTGGACGCCCTCGGGACCTCACCCACCGGCACGGGACTCGTCGAAGCTCCCCGGCCCAGACGCCCCGGCCGCGGAGGAACCTCGCTGACGGGCGCGATCTCCCCGGCACGGCGAAGCATCGAGCGCAGCGACACGGGCCCCACGAACTCACCGAAGACCGTGGCCACCGCTGCCGACAGCAGCACGGCATCCCCCACATTTCCAGGGAACCGGAGCGAGAACGCGAGACCCATGCTCATCGCCACCGCGCCACACGACAGCATGCTCAGCCCCAGCGCAGGCGGCGCGCTGCTCGCTGGCCCGCAGACCTGCCGCACCACGAGCCCGGCGCCGAGCTTCGCCAGCACCCTCGCCATGAGCGCCACACACGCCAGCGGCAACAGGTAGGCCGCCGCGAGCGGTCGGACGTGGGCTCCCGCCAGCATCAGGACGGGCAGCAGCACCGGGCGTTCGGTGGGCGCCACCATGGCCACGATCTCCCCGCGGTGCCGTGAACCGCCTGCGATGGTGACACCCATCACGAAGGTCGCGAGCAGCGGCGAGAGCCCGAAGCGCGCAGCGGTCCCGATGGTGAGGAGCGACGTGCCGAGCAGCACGCCCCAGCTCTGGATCAACCGGAAATCGCTCCCGAGCAGCACCACGGCGATGAGGCCCAGCGCGACCCCCACCCCGATCGTGATCGCCGTCCACACGTAGACGGGGATCGCCCAGGCCCCCTGCGCGGCCGGCGCGAGAGCAAAGGCGACGCCCATGATCAGCAGCGGCCCGAGATCGTCGCTGTCGGCGAGATCGTCGATGAGGCTCGACAGGCGCCCGCGCGCCCGGTAGCGCTCCACCACCCATGCAACGGCGTGGCGCGTCGTTTCTCCGCAGGCTGCCCCGACGCCGAGGGCGAGCACCGTCCTGTCTCGTCCTTCCAGGTCCTTGGCGAGGACGCCCGCCGCGAACCAGACGGCAGCCGCCACCACGCCGCCCACCCCCAGGGACAGACCCACCCCGAGCGCAAGACGCCCGGGTCCCACGCGACGCTCTCCGGAGAAGCCGAACCCCAGCCCCACCACGAGCGCCAGCCACCCGAGGGCCACGTCGGTGACGGGCTCGAACAGCGACAGCGTGGGTCCCTCGACCAGCCCCAGCACGAAGGGACCGAGGGCGAAGCCGAGCACCACGAACTCCGAGCCCGAGGGCAGCCCGTAGCCCCGCAATGCGTGGCCGCTCACCAGGAAGCTGCCGATGTACGACAGCAGGAGGAGGCCCATGAGGAGCCAGACGGCATTCAAGGGGCGTCACCTCGCGTCGTCGCCCTGCCTGGACGTCGTCTCTCGGGAGGCCTTCCCAGTGCAACGCCGCCCGCCGACAGCGCCGCTGCCGCTGCCGAAAGCCAGCGCCCGCGCGCGTTGCGGTCCTCGGACACCATCGTGGCCCGGAAATGCGCCCCCTCCACGTCGATGCCCACCAGCGCGACACGCGCCCGACCGCCGATGCCGGTGGCCGCGCGGGCCAGGATCTCCTGGACGCGAGCGAGATCCGCGTCCGGCGCCGTGCTCAGCTCGATGACCACGAGCGGATGTTTCCCCAGCACCCGTGTCGGATGCACCAGGCTCAGCAGGTGCGGCACCCGCACGGGGCACCCGTCCTCGTCCTCGATCCTCACCTCCAGCAGCGAGATCTCGCGTACCCGGCCCAGGCGGCCTCCGACCTCGACCATGTCGCCCAGCCGCATCCGGCGCCCGTAGACCACTGCGACGCCCACCGCCGCCGACGACAGGATCGGCGTCGCTGCGAGCCCCATCGCCACGAGCACCACCAGCCCGGCGCGCGACATCGCGCCTTCCTCGACCCCGGTCACGAGAGGCGCCGCGAACACCAGCGCGCCCACGGCGATGGCCGTCCGCACCAGCACCCCGGTCGGCATCGCCAGATCGGGGGGGAGCCAGCCCACCTTGGTCTCTTCGCGGGCGATGCTTCCGAAGAACAACCCGACGAAGCGCAGCAGCACCAGCACGACCAGCGCCGCGAAGGTGGCAATCACCATCACGGGCACGCTCCCCGCGACGCGCCCCACCAGCGCCGACACCGGAGCAAGCACGAAGCCGGTGAGCCGCTCGCGCATGCTCGCGGTCGCCTCGAACAGAGAGAACGAGAAGATGAGCCACGTGTAGATGACCCCGACCTGGGCCAGTACCCGCAGCACCCCGAGCGATACCGACAGCGCCCCCTTGAACGCCGCCGGCCGGAGGATCTCGATGCCTCCCACCACGATGGCCGGCAGCCGGTCCGGGTGATCCGCGATCCAGCCACGCACGCGCTTCACGAGCTCTCCGAGCTTGCGGAAGAGCGCGAGCGCGATGAGCCCGGAGAAGACCACCAGCGAGACCGAGAACACGAGCTGCGCGGCGCGGCTGCGGCTGTGTTCCCGGGCCAGCATGTCCCGCACGCGGGATGCCACCGTGTCCGCGTGGATGCTCACCGAGGCGTCACCGGCGGCCTCCGCGTCCGCGAGGCCGAGCTGGATGAGCGGGCTCTGCCCGACGTAGATGACCGCCATGTCGCCGTTCAGATCGACGCGGACCTCGGCGACCTCCGTCGCCTCCTGGGCGGCGGCCTCCAGCACCTGGACGGCAGCGCGCGCGCGCTGCTCGGGCGTGCGACCCCCACGCGGCCCCCGGACCACGAACACTGTGCGGTCCATGAACCGGACGGGCGCCTCTTCGAGGGGCTCCGAAGGCGCGGGGGGAGGCATCGACGGCGGGAGCGCCAGGGTGGGAACGGGAGGCGGGACCGCCACGCTCGCCGTCGGGAGCGGGGGTCGCCGGAGACGCGGGGGCTCCGGCGCAGGCGCCGTCTCGAAGATGTCGTCGTCGGAGGGCAGCTCCTCCGGCGACGCACCGCCATCGGTGGGCGATCCACCGTCGACCTCCACGGCGAGCGCGCCACCGTCCGGGCGTACGCCCCCGTCCGCATCGAGCGACGCACCCGCGTCGAGCAGCGCGCCACCGTCGGCCCTCGGCCCCGCGTCGGTGCGCGGTCCAGTCTCCGCACCGATCCCCGCGTCGAGCGCGTCGTCGGCCAGCGCGGTCGCGGCACGTTGCGGACCACGCGCCGCAGTGGTGGCCCCAGCGTCGACGGCCGTCGCGGGCGCGCTGCGCTGAGCCGCCACGCCTCCGGGCGACAGCAGCACCAGGATCGCGGCGAACGTGGTGGCCACGGTCCTGCCTGCTCCGGGGCTGGAAAAAAGCCGCTTCACGCGCCGAGCTTCTGCGGAGCCGGCGACAAGGTCAAGCCAGGGGATTCCCCAGCGATCCCAGGAAAGCCGCCAGCGTCAGGAAACGGGTGGCCCGGCGGCGCAACGCAGCCCGATCACCCCATCGCGTCGCCACGGCTCACCGCGGCCGCGGTACGAGACCCGCGCGATCAGCGCGCCGATGCCCCAGCCTCCGCCGCGCAGCACACGGCAGCGCGCGTGGGCCGTCCTGCCTTGCTCGTCGAGGATCGGCATCTCTGGCACCGCGCTCTCGTCGAGCGCCACCAGCCGCCCCGACTCACCCGCACGCTCATACGCCGCCCAGGCGCCGGGATCGTACCAGTCCATGCACCACTCCCACACATTCCCCGCCTGATCCCAGGCGCCATACGGCCCGCTCCCCCCCGGGAAGCAACCGACGGGTGTGACCCGCTGGAAACGAAATCCCGTGTTGGCCTGGTACGTGTCCCATGGCCCCGTCCACGGATATTGCCGCTCCGGCGCAGGGTTCGCCTCGCCTTCTCCGAGCACGAGCCCGCCGCGCGCCGCCTTCTCCCACTCCGACTCGGTGGGGAGCCGAATCTGCCAGCCTGGGGGCAACGCCGACTTCCGACGCCGCTCGAGCCAGCGACAGTACGCCTCGGCCTCCCAGTACGACAGCCCGGTCACAGGCGCGTTCCAGGGCCCTCGCCGCTGCACCGCCCACCCCTCCGGCGCCGTCACGTGCCCGCGAAGCCGGAACGCCCACCCTGGCTCGGACCAGAACGATCGCGCCTCGTACCCTCGGTCCTCGACGAAGCGCGTGTACTCCTCGATCGTCACCGGCCAGCGCTGGATCTGGAACGCATGCAGCCACGGCACCTCGTGCCCTGGTCGCTCGTCCTCCATCGCTTCCTCGTCGCGCGCCGGCGCGCCCCGGAAGAAGGCGCCCTCCGGCACCTCCACCCACCGGAGATCGGTGGTCAAGCGCGGATCCCCCACCCGACCCAGCGCCTCGCCGACCCCCACCCGGAGCAGCTCCGGCGCGCCTGGGTCTGCCAGCACCCCCAGCATCGCGTCCCGCTCCTCGCGGATCGGCGCGAGCAGGAACGGCTCCAGATCGAACATCGCCACGTCCGCGAGCAACGACACGGCCCCCGCCGCCCCGCGCGCGCGCTGCAACAGCGGACGCTCCGGCGACCCGGAGAGCGACGAGAGCAGCCGGGACAGCGCCCTCGGACGGTGCGCCGCCAGGATCCCCACCCCGAGCCGCAACGTCTCGCGGAAGCTCGGCTCGTCCACCCGCGCCGCGACCACCTGCTGCAGCTCGGCCTCCGTCAGGTCCGTGAGCTGCACCGCCGCGAGGTACTCCTGGAGCGTCCGGTGCGCGAAGCGGCAACGCTGGTCCGCGCTGATCCGCACGATCCCAGCCTCGCGCGCCTGCGCCTCGAGCAGCGCGGTCGCCTCCTCGCGCAGCGCCTCGTCGATCTCGGATCGCGCCTCCGACGCCCGCTCCTCCGACGTTCGCTCCTCCGACGTTCGCTCGGCCAGGCCGCCCTCGGCGCTCCCTGAATCGGCGTGCTCAGGCTCGCTCAGCTCTCGCCCGGAGAGCCGCCGCGCGACCACCTCGGCGAGCACGTCGAGCTGCTCTGCCTCCCGCAGATCCTCGGGCGCGCTCAGCGCCATCAGGTGCCACGCCACCGCCGACAGCCCGCCATGCACCACCGCGCGCCGGAAGTGAGCGTGTCCCTCGAATGGACGGAGCAGCACCTCCAGCGCCGCCTCGTAGAGCAGCGCCCGCTGCTCCGGGATGTGCCCCCGCCGGTGGTACACGAACGCCATCTCGGTGAGCAGGAGCGGCTGCCCCGCGAGCGCAACCAGCGCCTCGCTCGCCTGGATCGCCGCGCGCAGCGACGCCACCTGACGCGCCGCGTGCGGGTGCTGCTCCAGCCGCACCTCCGAGGGGATCTGCTCCGCCGCGCGAACCCACTGGGTGATGAAGTGGTCCACCTCCACGGGCTCGAGGTCGAGGAGCTGCGCCTCCACGAACGGCGACACGAGCCGCGCTCCTCCCCCGTATCCAGCGGGCCGCGTGGTCACCACCATCGTCCCGGGGCCTTCCACCGCCGCGAGCTCTCGGGCCAGCGCGACCAGGGCCTCGACCACCTGCTGCCGGTGCGCGAGGTCGGGGATCTCGTCGAGGCCATCGAGCAGGAGGGTCACCTGCCGCGCCAGGAGCGCCTCATGGAGCCATGCCTCCGACAACCCACCTTCACGCGCCGCCCAGTCCGCGATCGCGGCGACCAGACCGCCTGCGCCACCACCGGCGCGCAGCCCCCCAGCGATCTGCGGCAAGGGGACCAGCAAGGGGAGCGACTTCTCCCCGCTCGCCTCGAGCAGCAGCAACGCACGCGCCGCCGCATCCCCCGCGAACGCCCTCGCGCCCAGGTAGGCCAGCCGGCGCAGCAGCGTCGTCTTCCCGCTCCCGGGCCCTCCGATCAGCGCGAGGAACGTCGCCTTCCCCCACAGCTCCATCACGCCCGCGCGCGCGGGCAGCTCCCCGGCGCCGCGCGCGGCCGGCCCCTCCGGCTCGCTGGCGCTCCTTGCCTCGGCGCCCAGCTCCTGCGCCCGCAGCGGCACGAAGACCTGCTCCAGCGGGATCCGCAACGCGTTCGCACCGCTGCTCAAGCCCAGCAGCGTCGCCCACCGCGTCTCGTTCTCGAGCCGGCGCAGGTACGTCCCGACATCGCCTGGCGCTGCGCTCCCGCCGCCCGCTCCCCGCGCTCGCCCACGCCACGGCAGCGGCACCGGCGTCCCCATCGACACCACCACGCCACCGCGCCGCGCCTCGGGCTCGGACGTCAGCGCGACCGGCGTCACCAGCGTTCCCGACTCCCCCACCTCCACGAGCAGGGCTCCCCCCTCGTCGACCGCCCCATCCAGCGCGCCCCCTGCCGCGAGGATTGCCGCCCCCGCGCTCCCCTCCGCGAGCACCGCGCGCTCCCCGCTCGGCCGCCCGTGGAGCACGAAGTCCACCCCCTCCATCAGCAGCTCGCGGATCGCCGCCTGCTCGAAGTCCCGCAGCCAACCCAGCGGATGATGCAGCAGCGCCACCCGCACCTCGGGCCGCTCCCCGTGCAGCTCCTCCTTCAGCGCGGCGAGGCCCTTCCGGACCACCCCTTCCCCCACCAGCAAACGCCCCCTCGCCCCGTCCTCGTGTGCGAGCCACGCGGAGTTCAGCCCCAGGACCCCCACGCGCCGCCCGGCCACCGTACAGCGCGCGAGCAGGAACGGCCGCTCCGCCGAGAGCTGGAGCCCGAACCCGTCCCGCTGCAGCGCCGAGAAGGCATCGAAGCGACGGAAGGCGATGGCCCGATCCTCGATCCCCTCGGGCCCGAAGAACGCCTCGGCCGCCGCCCGATCGTCCAGTGACAGCGAGAACCTCGGGCTGACGCGCGCCCGGTCCACGTCGTGGTTCCCTGGCACCACGAAGATGCGTTCGATCGGGACCCCGGTCGCGCGCGCCAGATCTTCGAAGAACCACCACGCCATCCGGTACTGCTCGGGCTTCCCCGACAGCGCAACGTCGCCCGTGCAGAAGACGAGATCCGGGCGCCTGCCCGAGAGCGCTCCCCCCTCGCCGAAGGCGCGAAGGAGCCCCTCCAGGGCCTGGGGCCTGCGATGTCTCCCGCCCTCGCCGAGACACAGATCCGACAGGTGGAGCCAGCGTAGCGGGGGCAAGACGTCACGCCTTTTCCCCGGCTCCGGCATCTGATGGAGCGTGACCGACATCATCCTCCCTCTCCGGGCGCGCGCCTCGCACCTCGCGATGAACGGGCTCTACGCTACCCGCTTGCCCCGCCCAGGCTCAACCCACCGAGCACGACCTCCACATCACCGCTCCGTCGTCCAACCCCGCGACTCTCCAGGCCTTCGACCCGGTGAAACGGTGACCCCGAGCACCGGACCCGATGGGGACGGTTCACGCTTGACGCTCGGGAGGCGTTCGGAGTTTCTGGCCAGGCGGCGCCTCTCCACCGCACCAGGCTGTACTTGAACATTCTCACCATCACGCTCGTCGCCTTCGCCTTCGGCTTCATCGGATCCATCCCGCTGACGGGCCCCGTCGCGGCGATGGTGCTCAGCGCGTGCGTCCAGAAGCAGTACGGCCTCGCCGTGCGCATCGGCCTCGGCGCCGCCGTCGCCGAGGCCTTCTATGCCACGGCAGCGTTCTGGGGGTTCTCCCGGTTCCTCGCCGACAACCCGCTCGTGCTCTCGCTCTCGCACGGCCTCAGCGCCGTCGTGCTGGGCGTCCTCGGGCTGTACTTCATGCGGTGGACCCCGTCCGAGACCGCGCAGCCCGGCGAGGAGAAGCACCTCCGGGGCTTCGTGCTGGGCTTCAGCGTCTCCATCCTGAACCCCACCCTGCTGGCCACCTGGAGCACGGCCGTCGCGTACCTCTACTCCCGCCAGATCGTCCCCTTCACCGAGCTGGAGGCGATCCCGTTCGGCCTTGCCGCCGCCGCGGGGGTCGCAGCCTGGGAGGTCCTCCTCGTCGCCTTGCTCCGCCGCTACGAGGCGCGCTTCCCTCGCCGCGCCCTCGCCTGGCTCATCCGCGGCATGGGCCTCTTGCTCCTCGTGATGGCCGTCACGGCTGGCGTGGACTTCGTCCGGGCGATGCAGCAGCGCTGAGACGTCCAGGCGATGCCACGCTCGCCGAGCCACGCCGCATTGGCCGATTCGCGCCCGTTTCTACCCCTGTACGATTTTCCTGAGCCGTCACGCCCTCGCCCGGGCGACTACTGCCTCGCGTGGCCACCGTCCCTCCCACCTCTGCCTTTCCTCCCCCCTCGGGCCTGGCTCCACCTGGCCTCCGGCTCGCCTCGGTGCACCACCTCCCCCTCGCCCAGACCGACGACGCCGCCCTCGCTCGCGCCGCGGCGGAGGGGCACCCGGCGGCCGCGAGCGTCGCCTGGGACCGTTTCTCCCCCCTCGTGCGCGGCCTGCTCCGCCGCTCCCTCGGCCCCTCCGTCGACGTCGAGGACCAGGTGCAGGAGGTCTTCCTCCGCTTCTTCCGCCAGATCCCCACCCTCCGCGATCCGGCGCGCGTCCGCAGCTTCCTCATCGGCATCACCGTCCGCGTCGCCGGCACCGAGATTCGCAAGCGCCGCGTCCGCCGCTGGCTCCGGCTCACCGACACCGGCGCCGTCCCCGAAGAGAGCACCACCCTCGACGAGGACGCCCGCGAAGCCGTCACGCGCCTCTACGCCATCCTCGACGGCATGGGCGCCGACGAGCGGCTCGCCTTCGTCCTCCGGCACGTCGAGGGCCTGGAGCTCACCGAGGTCGCCGCCGGCCTCGACGTCTCGCTCGCCACCGCCAAACGGAAGCTCGCCCGCGCGACGGCGCGCGTCTTCGCCCGCGTCGAACGCGATCCCGTCCTTTCCGCGTACCTCGGCCCGCGCCCCCGCACCGACGAGGAGGGAGTGGAATGAACCAGGACATCGACACCGCCCCCCTGGCGCCCCGCGAGGCCTTGCTGGCCCGCACCGGCAAGCTCCTCCGCGACGCCACGCCAGGCCACACCACCCCCGATCGCCACCGCGCCGGCAAGGCGGCCCTCATCGCCGCCCTCGACCGACGCGCGACTTCCGCGTCTCCCAGGCGCGCCCGGGCCATCGCCCTCGCCGCACTTGCGGCCTCTGCGCTCGCCCTCGCCGTGCTGTTCGCCTGGCCTCCGGCGCGCGTCAGCGTCGTCCAGATCGACGGCGGCGCGATCGCCGCAGGCGGCTACATCGCCTCCGCGCCCGATCGTGCAGCCGCCGTCCACTTCAGCGACGGCAGCGCCATCACCCTGCGCGAGGGCGGACGAGGGCGCATCGCCGACCTTCACCAGCGCGGCGCCCGGATCGTCCTCGAGCGAGGCGACGCCGACGTCGCGATCGCCAGGCGCCCGGGAGCTGCCTGGGCCATCGAAGCTGGCCCGTTCGTCGTCGCCGTGACCGGCACGGCGTTTCAGGTCACCTGGTCCTCCGAGCGGCAGGTCTTCACCGTGCACATGCGCGAAGGCTCGGTCCTCGTTCACGGCCCCATGACGCCCGAAGGCGTCTCGCTCGTCGCCGGTCAGCGCCTCACCGCCCACGTCGCCGAGGGGCGTCTGCACATCGAGACGGACGGCGTCGCGCACGCCACCGCACCGACGAGCGCGCCCACCTCGGCCGAGACCGCACCCGCGCCCGCGAGCGCCACGGCGGCCTCGACCCCCACGACGCCATCGACCCCCACGACGCCATCGACCCCCACGACGCCGTCGACCTCCACACCTCCCGCGAGCGCCCCGCCGGCCTCCTGGAGCGCACGCCTCGCGACGGGCGACTTCGCCGGCATCGTCGCCGACGCCGAGGCCCGAGGGATCGACACCACGCTCCAGCAAGCGTCCCTCGGCGAGCTGGGCACGCTCGCCGACGCGGCACGCTACGCCCGCCGCAGCGACCTCGCCCAGCGCGCTCTCTCGACGCAGCGCAAGCGCTTCCCTGGCACCCCTCAGGCGGCGACCGCCGCATTCCTCCTCGGCCGCATCGCCGACGATGGTCGCGCCACCGCGGCAGCCATCACGCTCTACGATCAGTACCTCGCCGAGGCCCCACGCGGCACCTTCGCCACCGAAGCGCTCGGCCGCAAGATGGTCGCCCTCCAGCGCAGCGCAGGCCCTGCCGCCGCCGCCGCCATCGCCGAACGCTACCTCCGCCTCCACCCCGAGGGCCCCCACGCCGCCGCGGCACGCGCCATCACGGCCCACCGCCCAGAGAGCGACCCGCAACCCGACCACGAGCCGCCCCCGAAAAGTGACCCACAGCCTGAGCGCCCCCCACAGCCCGAGCGCGACCCGCGACCGAAGAGCGACTCCCCGTGACGGGTCCCCGCCTCCGGCGCCTCGCAGCGATGCTGCTGCTCGGCGCCGCCTCGACGCTGACGTCTCCTGGCGCGTGGGCCGTCCCGCCCCGCGTGCTGCTCGTCCAGCCCGCCGCACCCGATTGGGCCACGCACGCGATCCTCCTCCGCCTCCGCGCCGAACTGCACGCCGCAGGCTTCGAGGTCCGCGACGCCGCCCCCGACGATCTCTTCGACGCCGCCCCTCCCCTCGACACCGCCGCCACGCCCCCCCAGCCCTCAGCCGCCGAGCCGCTCCGCGACCCGAGCCCGACACCACCTCACGACACCGCTCCCCCTCGCAGCCCCGAAGCGTCTCTGCCTCCATTTGCTGCGCTCTACGTCGTCCCCACCCCCACCGGCCTCTCCGTCGACGTCCACTTCATCGACGGAAAGCTCCCCGCCGTGCGCCGCGTCCCTGCAGAGCGGAGCGCCGCGACGGACAGCGCCGTGAGCCTCGCCATTCGGGCCGTGGAACTCCTGCGCGCGCGTCGCCTCAGCTTCGCAACGCCCCACGACCCTCCCCCTTCAGCTCCTCACCCTCCCTCCTCTGCGCCGGACGCCCTTGCACCGGACACCCCGTCCTCGACCGACGACAACGTCCCCCCGCAGCCCCGCGCCACCGACCCACGCCCGCAACCTCCACCTCCCTCGCGTGTCACCCCTTCTTCCCCGCCGCGTCCCTCTCCAGCCGCGGCTTCCCCGCCCCTCTCCACCTTCCGCCTCGAAGCCGCCTTCGGCGTCCTCGTCAGCCCCGGCAATTTCGGTGTCGCCGCCACGCCCGTCCTGCGCGTCGCCCGCGCCGCTTCTCCCTACGCCTTCGGCCTCACCTGGCTCTCCACGCTTCCCACGCGGATCTCGAACCCCAGCGGCGACGTCGACATCACCCAGCAGCTCGTCACCCTCGACGTCACACGCAACTTCCTCATCGCCGACGCCCCCTTGCGTCCCACGCTCGCCGCTGGCATCGGCGCCTACCGCGTGGGCGCCGAAGGCCACACCCGAGGGCCTTACCCGAGCCGCACCGTCCAGGCGTGGACCGCCGCCTTCCAGCTCGGTGCTGGCCTCCGTGCCCCCCTCGGCGAGCGCATCAGCGCCACGCTCGACGCCGACGCTCTGCTCCTCCTGCCCGAGCCCGTCCTTCGCTCCCCGGGCGGCGTCCGTGATCGCGCAGGCATCCCTTTGCTCCGCGCCACGCTCGGCCTCGCATTCACGGTCGATCCTGGAGCTGCATTTCCTTGAGCCGTCGCGACCCCCACCTCGCGACTACGGCACAGCGACGATCGATGTCACCAGACGACGCGACGTCACCCGACGAGAGGAGAACTCCATGAAGCGCTTGCCGCTCCCCAGCACGTCTTTGCTTTTGGCAATCATCCCGCCGCTGGCCACGATGATCATGCTCGGCTGCACGATCGAGATCACTGCGATCGGCCACATGGAGGACGATGAGCAGGGCCCCCCCATTTTCTCCGGGCCCTCCGTCGTCACTGGCTACTACGGCGGCTATGGCGGCCACGACGGCGTGGCCGGCGCGGGCGGCATGAGCAACCCTGTGCCCTGTCCAGGCGACGCAGGCATCGGTGGCTCGGGAAACGGCCCCCCCAACCCCGATGAGGGCATCGGTGGCATGGCCGGCGGGTTCCCCTTGCCTTCCCCTTGCAACGGCGACGGTGGCACCGCGGGGGGCGGGGCCGGCGACAACGGCGGCACCGCCGGACACGGGGCCGGTGACAACGGCGGCACCGCCGGATACTGGGCCGGCGGCTAGCCCTGCGTCCCTTCTCGAGACGCTGCGCGCCGCGCGCGGTCGCCCCTCACCCCAGCAGCGGCTGAAGAAATGAAAGCAACGCCGCGTTGAACGCCTCGGGCCGATCCCGCGGCACCCAGTGCCCTGCCCGCTCCACGCGCAGCAGCTTCGCGCCGGGAATCAACCGCGCCGCGTCCTCCATGCACGCGACCGGCACCAGCGTGTCCTCCCGCCCGTGCACCAGCAACGTCGGCGCGGTGATCTCCGGCAAGCGTGGCCGGTGGTTCAACCGCATCCGGTCCCACCCGAACGACCCGATCTGCCACTCGTCGAAGATCAGATCCCCCGCCGCCTGCTTGGCCAGCATCTCTTCCTGCGCCAGCGCCGACAGCTCCTCCGCATCCGGGTTCTTCTCCCCGTCGACGAGCCCCGCGAGCGTCGCCGACCGCACCCGCTTCGGGCTCCGCGCGTACCACGCCGTCATCCACCGCAGCGCCCGAGGGCTCTGGAACAGCAGGTACACCGTCCTCTGCGCCACCCGCTCGTCCTCGATCGCCCCTGGCGCGACCAGCACCAGCCGCTGCACCCGCTCGGGCCGCGTGATCGCGTAGCCCGCGGCCACCCCGCCGCCCATCGAGTGACCCACCAGCGACGCGCAAGGCAGCCCCCAGTGGTCGAGGAGCCGATCCAGGCACTGCTCCAGCGCGGGCTGATCCGCAGCACCCCTCCACGGCCGACTCCCGCCGTGGCGAGGCCAGTCGGGCGCGAAGACCTGAAACGATCCCGCGAGCGCCGGCATCACGCGCCCCCACGCGAGCTTCGCGGTATCGAGCATCGAGCCGTGCAGCAGGAGCACCGCCGGCCCCGAGGTCCCTGCACGGAGGTACCGAATCCTGCCCTCGGGCAGGTCGACATCGTGAACGGTCACCGGATTCGCGTGCATGCACGCCTCGTCGGCAGACACCTGCCTCGGCTCGGGGAGACCTCGAAGCGCCGAGGCCTCGCGATGGTCGTCAGCGTCCCCGCAGCGCGGGCGTTCAACCCTCGGTCATCCGCACCACGCCCGTCAACCCGCAGCGTGCACCACGAAGAACGGCCCCGACCTGCGCCACGAGCGGCCCGCCTGTGCGCATGGGGAACACGTCCAGGGCTCCTCGTGCCCCCTCGCGGTCCATTCATCGCCTCGCGCCCAGGCCGCTCGTGAACAGCGTCACAAGGGACGGAGATCCGTGGCACGCCAGGGCCATCTCCACGGTTGGCAAGCTGTTTGCCAGTTCATCCGCAGCAGACAGCCTTGACCGCTTCCCTGTGCAGAACGCAACCAGACGCGCTTCGACGGTCTCGCCGCCCGCGACGAGGCCAGCCGGATCGCACACCAGGCTGTCGCAAGCCTTCCTCGAAGACCGGATCTCCTGGCCATCGAGCGAACGGATTTCGAGAAACACACACAACAAGGTGGGAACTGCCATGACCAAGCTCGAAGACAAGGTGGACGTCGCGTTGAAGGGTGTGGAGCAGGCCAAGGACCAGGTGGGAAGCACCCTCACGAGCGGGGTGTCCCTGATGCTCAAGGGCGCCACGGCCGTGGCGGGCGCGGCCATGGCCGTCCGTCACTTCAGCGTCGATGACGGGCTTGGCTGGTTCGGTCTCGCACGCAAGCGGAGCCCCCTCTATTCGGCCGCGCTCGTGGGTGCGGGCGTCGTCGCCGGCGTCGGCATCGGCGCGGGCCTCGGCATCCTGTTCGCGCCGCGCCCCGGCGCCGACACCCGCTGGGCGCTCAAGCAGCGCTCGCAGAAGATCCAGGGCGAGGCGAAGCACCTGCTCGCCCAGGCCAGCTCCGAGGTGAAGGCCATGGGCGAGAACGTGCAGCACTTCGCCGAGAAGGCGCGCGACGCCGTGAAGCCCGTGGTCGAGAAGAAGATGGATAACTGAGCGTGCACGTCCGACACGCGAGCGCCCAGCTCGCGTGGACCAGCACCCGTCCCTCAGGGCGGGTGCTCGTGCTTTCAGCGCTCGTTCGCGCCGCGTGTCGGGTCAGCCGAGCAGGATCCGCTGCCCGTTCACCGTGGCGTTCCCGGTCGCCCTCAGGTCGACGTTGGTCGACACGATCTCGCCCTTCGCCTGGTTGACCCGCACGTACGACGACGCCGACGCTTGCAGGCGCGAGGTCGTCGCGTTCAGCGTCAGGTTGGTGGACGGACCTCCCAGCTCCACCTTGTTGTTCTTGACGGTGAGCTTCCACTGACCCGTCACATGACCGAGGGTCACCGACTTCCCTGCCCCATCGACCTTGAGCCCCCACTCCGGGTTGGCCCCCGACCCGGCGAGCAGTTCCGCCGTGCGTCGCGCGTGCAGGTTCACCTGCTTCGCCTCGCCGGACAGCGCCTCCTTCGCCTTCATGGCGATGTCGCTCTTCTTCGACGTGATGCTCGTCTTGTCCTTCGACTCCAGCGTGATCGTCCCTGGCCCGGCCATCGGCGCGCGCGGGGTCGACTTGATGAGCACCGAGGCGTCCGCGCGCACGTCCACTTTCTCTCCGGTGATCATCGCCGTGTCGTGTGCGGCGAGCTCCGCGTTGCCCTGCGACAGGAGGGCCAGCAGATCCTCGCTCTGCACCACCGTCCTCTCCTTGGCGAACATCACGGCGTTCTTCGCCCACAGGTTCAAGGTCTCGTCGGCGTACACCTCGGTGTCCCCCTCGGAGCCGAGCGTGTTCTTGATGGACTTCAGGTACTTCCAGATCGACAGCGGCCCAGCACCGAACGCGCCGGCGATCGCCGCACGCTTCCGCGGCCTCGAAGCGACGGCGCTGAGCTTCGCCGCGCTGTCCTCCTTCGAGCTGCGGATGGCCTCACGCATCTCGAAGACCGCGGTGAGGATCCCGATGATGTCGCTGACCAGCACCTCGGCGAGCCCGCTCGCCGTCTCGGTCACCCCGAGCGCGAACTTCGTCCGGTTGAGCTCTTGCGCTTCCTCCCCGTTCTCGTTCAGGCCGACCTTCGTGTTGTAGTCGTTCTTCGCCACGTCGGCGTCGGCCCAGGTCGTGGCGGCCGTCTCCTCGGCCGCGTCCTCCGCCTCGATCGCGTCCTCGGCGCCCGACAGCGCGTCCTCGCAGTCATCGTCGCTCTTCCCGTCCGCCTTCATGGCGTCCTTCAAGGACGCGAGGTACGCGGCCCGCGCCTCCTCGTAGCGGAGCTTGCTGCCCTTCTGCGCCGCCTCGTCTTCGCCCTCGGGATCACCGTGGATGGCCTTGGTGCTCGCCTCCGTCTCCAGCGTCAGGTACTCCACCTGCGCCGCCGACTCGCCCGTGAACTCGACGGCGTCGCCCTCCTTGCGGACCCACTCCCCCTTCTTCGCCTCCGTCAACCACTCGGTGTTGGTCCGGTGCAGAACGAGATCGGCCTCGTACTGCGCCTTCTCCGCCAGGTAGGCCGCCTCCGCGTCCTTCAGCGCCTGCGAGTCGGTGACGCTCTCCCGCAGCGCGGCGAGCTCGGCCTCGGTCTTCGCCTTCTGCTCCTTCCGCGCCTTCTCTGCGGCGAGCGCATCCTTCTGCTTCTCGATCGACTTCTTCTTGCGATCCAGCTCGTCGCGCTTCCGATCGAACTCGATCCCCTCGACCGTCAAGCTCGCCACCGCCGTCGCGCCCTTGATGATCGTCGACAGCGTGGTCGTGATCTTGCTCGCTGCGTTGAGCGCACCGAGCACGCTCGGCCTGCTGCCCAGCTTGATCGGGCTCTCCGCGACCGACGACACCCTGCCGCTCGTCAGGTAGCTCCCCAGCGCCGAGACGGTCGAGTTCAAGCTGCTGAAGTTCGACATGCTCGACGCTGCCATCGACGAGTACGCGCCCTGGGTCTCGATGGCGACACCATCCTCGGGCGCGTTGCGGTAGCCGAGCTGCAGGGTGGTGCTGTCCCTCGGCGTCGTCAGCTTGATGCGCTGCTCGTCCTTCGTATCGTCGATGTTGATCTCGTTGCCCGACCCGGTGCGGATGATGTTCCGCGGCGCGTTGTTCGACGTCACCGGGCTCGCCGTCTGCGGGTTCGGCACCGTCGCTGCGATGATCGGCCGGTCCGGATCCCCGTCGACGAACGTGAGCAGCACCTCCACCCCGGGCCGCAGCGGGAAGTGCATCCCGTAGCCTGGCCCCGCATGCGGCTGCGCCATGCGGACCCAGCGCGACGCCTGCCGCTCTTCCGGCGTGTGGGTGTCGAACACGAAGCGCACCAGGTAACGCCCCTGATCGTCGACCTTCGCGTACTCGCTGTCCTCCTGCGCGTCGATGATGCCCGTCGCCACGCCATGGATCCGCGGCTTCGGCGTCACCCGCGCTGGCCGGAACGGCCTCGCCTTGCGGATCGCCTTGAAGTCGTTCGTGTACCCGGGCTCCCCGGGCGCCTCACCGAGCAGCTTCGTCGGCAGCGCCGCCCGGTGCGTCATCTCCAGGACCAGGAGGTCGAGGTTCCCGTGCCCGTGCCCGTCGAGCGTGAACGTCGATCCAGGGGCGAGCTGAGGCACCCCGCTCGACCCCTCGAACACCCGACGCCACGCGAGGCGCTCCTCGGCGCGGATCTTCGCCATCGCCGCTGCCTCCTCGGGCGTCTTCACATGGGCGCCGTACTCCACCACCGCCCCTTGCCCGTGCGGCACGTCGGCCACCCCGGTCAACGTCACCTGCGGCGTGCGGTAGTTGTAGTCCCGCACCACGAATTGCCCCGGGATCATCCGCGTCTTCTCTTCGAGCCGGAAGATGTCGCACCGATCTCCCCGCGGCCGGAACGGCACCGCCACGTCCTCGTCGCTCCGCGTGAAGCCCGAGGCGTCGTCGGCGAACACCATCACGTCGCGCCCGTTCTGGTGCTCGAAGAAGATGCTGATCCCGAGGTGCTCGCAGAGCCGCGACAGGAACGCGAGATCGGTCTCCTTGTACTGCACGATGAGCTCACGCCGCGGGTACTTCGCGTGCAAGCGCAGGTCGAAGTCGTACGGCTCCTCGGCTTCGTTCGCGGCCATGACATGGCCGGCGCGAACGCTTCCCGGCCCCGACCCTGCCGGTGTCGCGCCCCGCCCCTTCATCCCGAGCGCCTCGAGCTTCTGCCGGATGATGTCGGGCACCGTCGTGTCGAGGAAGACGTCCAGCGTCTCGAGCAACGTGAGCCGGTACGCGCGCGGCACGACGAGCACGCTGAACGTCGCGTGGTCCGTCTCCGTGTCCAGCCGGTCGTTGATCTCCGCGATCATCCCGTGCACCCGGCGGATCTCTTCGCCGTTGCGCTCGAAGACGAGGGTCGCCTCGCAGCCGAGGATCTCCTCCGGGTCGACCTCGTCCTCCCCCTGGTACACGAGCAAGAGCTCGAACTCGAAGAGCTTGCCGATCGCCTCCCGACCGTCGAGCTTCGCGATCTCCAGCAGACCTTCCGGGAACCCGTCGCTCTCGAACCGCACGTGGCCATCGATCTGCGTCATCGCGCCTCCTCCAGCTTCGCCGACGCGGACCGTGAGACGCCGACGGGAGCCGCCATGGTAGCGATCGCCACCTGGTGTGACGAGACACGAACGTCCGTCGAGAGGCCCGCATCATCCGCGAATCGAGCCATCCGGAACTCCGCGATGTCCCCACACTGCCGTCATGCTGGCGTCGACGCGCACGCAAGCACGCACATCACCGCTCAGCCCTTCGCCTCCAGCACCTTGGCCTCTTGCACCGCGAAGTGAGCGCGCCGCTTCGCGATCCAGGTGCGCGCTGCGGCCTCGTCATCGACGAACACGGTGGTCGCTTGCCGCCTCATGGCGAGCTGCATCGCCTGGATCAAGCACTGCATCAGGATCCGGGCGGTGAAGCTCGCCCCGATCACCACGGTCCCCTCGTTCGGCAGCTCGCGCATCCGGAGCGCCAGGCGCTTGCGCACCCCGCTCGGAAAGACACCGAGCTGCGTCAGATCGGCGATGACGAAGTTCCGGACGAGCCCCTCGCAGCAGCGCTCGCAGAACGTGCACAGGAGGTCGGCGTCGCCCTCCAGGACATCGCCCTTCACCCGGATCGTGATGAGATCTGGTGGCTCGAAGTCGACCTCGTGCGTGCCGATCTGCATGGGGACTGCCCTCAAAGCTGGAGCTGTGTCGTTCGTTCGTCGTGGTCCGTCGTCGTTCGTCCTCGCAGCCAGAACCCGTTGAAGAGCTCAGCCCGCTCCCGTCCTCATGGTAGCGCCCGAGGCGAAATGTCGCACCCACATCGAAGTCGACCCGGCGTGCCGCGCCTCTCCGGGAAAAGCTCGCAGAAAGCCGCAGGCTGGTACGGCCTCGGTCGGGTTCGCCTTGCATCCCCGTCGCTCCGCTGGCAACGGCGCCACGTGGCTACGAAGAAGCGCGCGAAGCAGACGATGTCGCTCCTGGTGGGAGATATCGGCGGAACGAACACCCGCCTCGCGCTGTACGACAGCGCCGGCAGCAAGGTGATCGCCGAGGCCTCCTACCCGAGCCGCGAGCACCAGAGCTTCGAGGAGATCGCCCTCGCCTTCCTCGCCCGCTCCAACGCGCCGCATCCTGGAGTCGCCGTGCTGGGCATCGCCGGCCCGATCAAGGACCGCATCGCCACCGTGACCAACCTGCCCTGGCGCCTCGCCGAGGGCGAGCTGGCCAAGCGGCTGAAGATCAAGCGCGTCTCGCTCGTGAACGATCTCGTCGTGAGCGCACGCGGCTGCCTCACCCTGCCCAGCAAGTCGCTCGTGAAGCTCACCGAGAAGGCTCCCCGGGTGAAGGCCCGCAACGCCGCAGTGATCGCCGCCGGCACCGGCCTCGGCCAGGCGCGCCTCGTGTGGACCGGCGACCGCCACCTCGCCATGCCCACCGAGGGCGGGCACGCCGATTTCGCGCCCCGCAGCGCCCTCCAGATCGAGCTGTGGCAGTTCATGCACTCCCGCTACAACGATCACGTGAGCTACGAGCGCGTGCTCTCGGGTGACGGCCTCGGCGCCCTCTTCGACTTCTTCGTGTCCCGCGGCGGACGCATGACCCGCGCCGTCGATCGCCGCCTCGCCCAGGGCGACCGCAACGCCGCCATCACCGAGCTGGGCCTCACCCGCGCCTTCCGCCCCGCCACCCGTGCCGTCGACCTCTTCGCCGAGATCTACGGCGCCGAGGCCGGCAACATGGCCCTGCGCGAGATGGCCCTCGGCGGCGTGTTCGTGAGCGGCAACATCGCCAAGCACATCGTCACCGAGCGCAAGGAGGTGTTCATGAACGCCTTCCTGCAGAAGGGCCGCTTCGCCGACTTTCTCGGCCAGATCCCCGTCGCCGTGGTGACCGACTCCCTCGTCGGCGTGCGCGGCGCCCTCGACGTGGCGCGGGAACTCTCGGCGGAGCTCGAAGACGGCTGAGCCGCGAGCCCCCTGGCCCCCTTCCTGCGCCACTGGCCCCCTTCCTGCGCCCCTCGCCGACGAGGATCCTGGAGGTCACGCTCCCGCCCGCACCGCGTGCGCCTTCAGGTGGAAACCACCGGCCAGCGTGATGACGTCACCATCGCGGACCTCGTAGGGCCGCATCGGCTCGATGTCGGGACGAAGAGGCCCCGAGCCAGCGCTTCGTGGCACCTCGCCTCCGTTCAGCACTGTCCCGTTCGTGGAGCCGACATCCACCAGGAACAGGCGCTCGTCGACCACGAAGAAGATCACGTGATCGGGCGCGACGATCGACGAGGCGATGCGAACGCTCGCTCCGACCCGGCGCCCCACCGAGATCACGGCGCTCGCGCGCGCGAGGCCCTCGATCCGGTCTGGGTTCCACCCGAGCCGCTCGACGACCCTGGGAAGCGCGTCGAGCGAACCTTCGACGGGAAACCGCTCTCCACCGCCCCACGACGACGCCGCTCCGGTGAAGTACGCGAGCGGCACGTCCTCATGCCCCCAGTATTCGATCTCCCAGCTCGACATGGCCAAGTCTACCACGCGACATCATCGGCTCGCGCGCTCGCCCGACAACCGCCCTCGGGCCCAGCAGAAGCGCTGGAGAGCGACGGCCGGCCCCACGGTCACGTGAGCCCCAGCGCGCCAGCTCATGGCATCAGGGTTCGGCACTCCAGGTGCTGGTGCCTGCTTCGGCGGCGCCAGACGAGGTGACGAGCGATGCGCTCACCCCCGCTGTTGCCTCGGCATCGCTCCTGGTCGCGACCTCGCCCGCAGCACCTCCCTCCTCGCCGCTCTCCTCTCTCTCGCTCTCCGCGCGCGGGAAGAACGACTCCACGAAGTCGTGCTGCCCGACGAAGTGCATGCCCAGCGCGCGGTGCGTCTTCTCCAGCGCCAGACGCAGGCGGCGCTTCGCGACGACCTCGCCGGAGCGCATCACGCTCCAGGTTTTCAGGGCGGCCTCATGGGTGGCCACGGCACTATGGGTGCCGACCGTGGCGACGCGCAGCCGTTCGACGAGCGCCGCCTTCTCCGGGAAGTCGCCGCGCAGCCCCTCGAGGCGCGCGGTCGCCTTGTCGGCCTCGTGGGCGCGCTCGCCGAGCTTCTTGCGAAAGATGGTGGCCTGCAGCCTGGGCAAGAACTCCCGCACGAGCGGGTGATCGGTGGAGTTGCCACCCAGCCGGAAGCTCACCAGCGACTGGGCCTCGGTGAAGGTGCGCTTGAGCAGCGCGAGCCAGGCATGCTGGCGGGCCCGCGCCGTGGGGCGCGCGAACAGGCGCTGAGTCTCCGTCGTCCGCGCCTCCTCCAGCAAGCGATCGATGTGGCCCTTCAGATCCGCCGCGAGACGCGCCAGCACGTCACGCTCCTCCTGAGACAGGGCCGGGAACTCGGACCACGCGACGAGCGAGGACCAAGTGTAACAAGCAAACTCGATGTAACCCCACGACGAGGTGGTCTGAGCAGGTAAACGCATGGCTGTCTCCACTCCGGACAGACACCGATCGGTCCGGGCGGAGACCACGGTAAGTCGCCGATCGGGATCGTCAATGCCGGGCCCGTCAAAGAATCGACCGAACCTGACGCACAGACCTGGCCCATTCCATGCGTCGTGCAATCGGCACCAGCGTCGAGCCGGAGGTGGCCCCGAGGTCACCGCCACCAAGGTCCCACGCGAGCGCGATGGCCCCGCCGTCACCTGACCGCCGCCCCATCCACGCCGCGATGGCCCCGCCGCCACGTGACCGCCGCCTCATCGACGCCGCGATGGCCCCGCCGCCACGTGACCGCCGCCCCATCCACGCCGCGATGGCCCCGCCGCCACGTGACCGCTGCCTCATCGACGCCTCGATGGCCTCGCCGCCACGTGACCGCCGCCTCATCGACGCCGCGATGGCCTACCCGTCACCTGACCGCCGCCTCATCGACGCCGCGATGGCCTACCCGTCACCTGACCGCCGCCCCATCGACGCCGCGATGGCCCCCCCTCACCTGACCGCTGCCCCATCGACGCCGCGACGGTCCCGCCATCACCGGAATGCGGCCCGACCGAGAGCGCGATGGTCTCGTCGTCCTCCGACGAGGGGCGCACGAGGGCCTCGGTGGCCTCGCAGGCGCCCGGCGGCCCCCGCCTCGCGCTGCCAAGGCTCGACATGGCGCCCGAAGGTCACCACAGCAGGAGTACGTCGCGGGGCGCGGCGGGTGATTGGAGGGGCGCGCGGAGGAAAGGTTGCTACGCTCCGAGCGCAAGGGGGCCAGAGATCCATGATCTCGTGACGCGCCGGGCGTGCCCTCCATCTGGAGACGAGGATGGAAACCCGACACACCTACAGTTCGTTCCTGCGCTCGTGGCTGCGGAGGAGTGTTCTCGCGAGCCAGACCTACACCGAGTTCGCCGAACGGTTTGCTTACCTGGCGCTGAAGACGCTGGGCTGGCCCGACGAGCTGCTCCGGGAGCTCCACGTCGAGAAGGACGCGAACCAGGCGCGAGAGGACATCGTGAGTTTCAGCGCGATGATCCCCTTCCGGGACGAGAAGATGACGGGCTCGCTGATCGTCCCGCTCCACATCGAAAAGCGCCAAGGGACGACCTGGCGGATCTTCGACAGCGACGTGACGGAGGCGAAGCACCTCGATGAGCTGATGAGCCGCTTCGGCGATCACCTGGCGCGCACCCTGGAGCAGGCCCCGAGACGCTGAGGAGCCGCGCGGCCCGCTCCGCGCACCAACCCGCTCCGCTCACCAGCCCGCTCCGCTCACCAACCCGATGCGGTCACCAAGCGTAGGGCTTTCGGTCGCGGAACACCGCGCCTTGCGCCGTGACGTCCGGGGAGATGGCGAGCCACACCGGGGTGTCGGCGCCTTCCTCGACGGAGCGGTGGGCGTTCGGGCCGCCCATGTCGGTGCGCACCCAGCCAGGGCAGACGGCGTTGCACAGGATGCCGCGGTCGGCGGCGGCAAGCTCCTGGCCCACGAGATCGGTGAGCACGTTGAGGCCGATCTTCGAGACGGCATAAGCCGAGCTGGGCCAGCCTTCGGCCTCGTGGCGTCCCGCGGCGACGGCGGCGACGAAGGCGCGCATCTCGGCGATCAAGGCGTCCCGCGTCAGGCGCGAGGGGGTCTCGAAACGGGCGCGGCGCTCGGGGCCGAGCTTGCTCCGATCACCGAGGCCGCTCGAGATCATCACGATGCGTCCGGAGGGGCGCAGCAACGGCAGCAGGGCCTCGGTGACCCGCAAGGGGCCGAAGAAGTTGGTGTCGATGGTCTGACGGGCGATCTCGGCGTCGAAGCCCTGGAACACGATGCCGGCGTTGTTGACCAGGATGTCGAGCCCGCCCAGCTCGGCCTTCACCCACGCAGCGAGATCCTGCACGCTGTCGTCCCGGGTGACGTCGAGGCGATGGTGACGCGCGCTCACGCCCTCGGCGAGGAGCTCGTCGCAGGCGGTGCGGCCTGCAGCGTCGTCGCGGCTGGTGAGGATGACCTCCACGCCGCGCTGCCCGAGCTGTCGTCCTACCTCGTAGCCAATGCCGCGGTTACCACCGGTGATGAGCGCGATGCGAGCCATGAACATCCTTCCTGCGCCGACGTCGGCACATCCGCCGCGAGGTCGTACCACGTCTTCCGGGAGAAGCGCTCCGGGCACGCGCGCGGCGGGGATCGTCCTCCCTCGCGATGCGTCTGTCGTCACGCGCACGCAGGCGGAGGACCGGGACGCACGGGCGCGGAGGGCGCGCCGAGCTGCGCGCGTGGGGAGCAAGGCGCTGTGCGCTCCGTGCAAGCGAGGTCGCGCGGCGCTGGGAAGCTTGTGCGCACGCCGAAGAGCGAGTCCGTTCGCACGAGGCATGAGCGCTGGCGGCCCGGTCGCACGCGCATGCCCACGCTTCAGGCCGCCTTGCGCCTCCCGGGGCGGGGACCAGGCGTGCCGCTGCGCGAGCTCGGTCCCGCATCGGTGCAGGAGCGCAGGGTCGACGGTGACTGGCAGGCCGGGGCATGGTTCGTGGGCCGCTGGCTCACGGGACACGCGCTCGAAACCCATGGATTCGCGGAGGTCGTGGTGTTCGCCGAACGCGCCGTGAGCGCTGGGCTCGTCATGAGCGCTGGGCTCGCCGTGAGCGCCATGGTCGCCATGTACCCGGCACTCGCCGGGGACGCCGGGCTCACCACGGACACCGGGTTCAGCGCGCGCGCCGGGCTCGCCGGGGACGCTGGGATCAGCGCCCGCGCTGGGCTCGCAGCGCGCGCTGGCGTCGCCGGGAGCGCTGGCGTCGCCGGGGGCGCTGGGCTCGTGAGGCTCGCCGTGAGCGCGGGGTTCACCGCGGACGAGGCGACGCCGAGGGCCTCCAGGGGCAAGCTGGAGTCGGGTGCCGGCGGAGGCCTGCTCGCGCTGTAGAAGCGCGCTTCGAGGCCGAGCACCATGGTCAAGGTGACGGCGCCGACGCGGACCACGGGGCTGCCGCCGATGACCTCCAGGCTGCGGATGCAGTGGCGCACGGGCCACAGGCCGCGCTGCCAGGCGAGACGCGCACCGGCCTCGTAGCCGGTCATCTCGTGGAGGTTCCAGACGACGCGGGCAGGGCCACGGGCGAGCTGGGCGACGAGCGCGAGGACGGAGGTGCGGCCGTCCGCTTCGGTCAGCTTGCCGTGGAAGGTGACGACCAGGGTCTCCCCGTCCGAGCTGCGGCGCAGGTTCCAGCTGCGGCGCAGCGCAGGCGCAAACGCGGCAGGTCGCGGTACGGACACGGGCACGGAGAGCACCGGGGGCGTGATGGCCGGAAAGGGAGCGCGCAGCTCCACGGCTCCACCAGCGTCCCCCAGCGTGTTGGACAGTAAAGGCCAGGGCGGGGCGACGGACGGAGCACCAGGACGGGTCATGAAGCGGACAGATTTGCACCCGGTGTGCCAGACAGATGGTGAGCAGTCGCTGCATTCGGTACGGAGCGCGGACCAGGGAGCGCCGAGCGGGTCCAGTGCAGTGGCGAGTGTCCTCGCTCTGTCCGCCGCGCACGCGGTAGCGTCACCACGCGACGCGGCTGCGTCTCCACGATAACGACGAGAGGGCACGCCGACGTGGCGCCCGTGGCGCCGCAATGCCCCCGACGGGCCCAGCGATGCCTCGACGGGCCGCGGGAGCGAGCGTCGACGACGAACACGCTTCCTGGAACGCGCCGCCCGGCACGCATCCGCACGAGATGGGTCACGCCTCGCGCTCCCCCGCACCCGTCCCCTGGCGGGCAGGGTTCACGAGCACGCCGGCGCGCTCCGATGTGCCCGGAACGCCGCTGCCGAATGCGCGGATCGTCCTCGGCACCACGTCGCGCCCACGAATGAAATTTCATTCGTCTCGGCCATCCATGATCGCGCTCATTTCGACATTTCCTCCGTTTGATCGTTGCATTCAGTGGTGGGTTCTCCCTAACATGCTCCCGGCTTTCACGACGCACGCGCTCATGAGCCGTGGCCGGGCCGAGGGGGTGGCCTAAGGTGTGCCGGGTGGCGCGCTGGAGGATGCCGCTCGAGGCTCGTTTCGCCGCTCGAGGGGTTCTTCGAGGCCCTGGGTGCGCGCGCAGTGAAACGTCGTTCCGGTCGAGGGCCCGAGGGGTATCGGCCGGAGGGGAGCAGGCAATGGTGCCCGCTCCCGTCATGCAATCAGCAGGGGGAATCCATGAGCAAGCCGTTCGTGCAGGGCAAGCGCTACATGATCAAGAACACGAAGAAGGCCAGCGTGCTGGCGCCCAGCGGGGGCAAGGTGGTCGGGTACAGCGGCCCGGAGAACCACGAGCAGCACTGGTACTTCGAGCCCGCCGACAAGGACGGGCACTACTACAAGATCAAGAGTGGCAACACGAGCCAGTTCCTCGGATGTTCCGGTGGCGCCGTCGGCATGTATGACGGCAACGACGGCGAGGAACAAACCTGGTCCTTCGAGGCGTACGGCGACGGCGGGTACAAGATCAAGAACAAGAAGTACACCTCGTTCATCGCCTATGAAGGCGAGAACGTGATCGCCTACAAGGGCGGAGAACCGAAGGATTACAGCTGGAAGTTCGTCGAGGCCTCGGGCTGAGACCAGCACGACGCGCCCCGAGCCGCTCGGTCCGGGGCGCGCGGTTCGACACGTCCGTCGACCATTGACACGTCTTTCCCCGCACCAAGCGATTCTCGCCGGACGGCACGGCGATAGTCATCGAGATTGCCCACAGCAGTCTGGAACACCCACGCTCGAAGCATGAGCGCGCTCCGGCAGCGGTCCGCGAGGTTCCGCGGGTGGCGAGAGGCGTGTGCTGGCGGCTCAGCCCTCGCCAGCGGCCGCGCGATCGAGGAGCCAGCAGAGACGGCCCTGGATGCCTTGCGCGATGCGGGAGGGGACCTCGTCCTCGGAGCCAGGGGAGCGGGCGGCTTTCAAAGGGTCACGCTTGGCGGGGCCCTTCACGATCATCAGGGCGAAGCGGGCGTGGTGGATGACCGGGGTGGTGAGGGTCATGCGCGGGCCTTCGCCCGGGGTGCGATCGGCAGGGATGCCGGCGACGAGGCGGTCGGCGATGGCGACGGTGCCCATGTTCGGGAAGAGGGAGGCGGTGTGGCCGTCGTCGCCGATGCCCAGGGTCATGGCGTCGAAGGCGATGGCGGAGGCGATGCCGAATTGGCCGCGGAGGAGGGCGTCGTAGCGGGCAGCGGCAGCGGGGAGGTCTCTGTCCTCGGCTTCCATGCGGTGGAAGCGCGCTTCGGGGATGGGGGCGGCAGCGAGGGCGCGGCGGGCTGCGCCGTAGTTGGAGCGGTCGTGCTCGGGGGGGACGGCGCGCTCGTCGACCCAGAACCAGTCGATGACGTCCCAGGGGAGATCGTAGGTGGCGAGCTGCGCGTAGGTCGGGCCCGGGGTGCCGCCGCCAGAGAGGGCGATGCGGGCGCAGCCACGGGCGTTCACGGCCTCGAGGAGGGCGCGGGCGAGCAGCTCGGCGCCGAGGCGGGCGAGCTCGCCGTCGTCGTGGGCGATGATCGTCTCTTCGTGCTCGGGGCGGGTTCGGGTGGTGCTCATGGTCGTCTCCTCGGGCTGAAGGATGGGTTTGTCGATCGGGGCGCGCTCCACGGGATCAGGGCGCGCTCCACACCGTCGGGTGATGCGGCACGGGTGGCCGGCGGCTGAAGGGGTTCGGTTCGAGCCCTGGTGGGGTCGAGAGGGCGCTCCAGAGGGACCTCCGATCAGGCAGAGAGCGCGCTCCAGGTGGCCGCGGCGAGGGAGGCGTCGCGGAGGACCTGGTCGCCCTCGGTGGCGTTGATGGCCTTCATGAGGACCCAGGTCTCGTCGCGGCGGCCGAGGGGGTGGACGTGCTCGCTGGCACAGGTGCGCGGTCCACGGAGGGTCCAGCGCACGGAGGTGGGGGCATCGTCGAGGCGAGCGCAGGTGAGGGAGAGGGCTTTGTCCTCGAAGGTGGTCTGGATGCGCACGGCGTCGAGGCGACGGAAGGGGTCGGCGTCGCCGGTGTCGCCTTCGGGAGGGGGCGGCGCGTCGGTGAGGGCGATCTCGATGGTGGCGCCCGCGGCGTCGGTGGCCTGGGTGCGGGTGGTGAAGGTCCAGCCGAGGCGAGAGGCGAGCCAGCCGAGGAAGAGGGCGGCGGGATCGGGGCCGTCACCCGGGGTGCGCGCGATCTCGACGCGGCGGATGAAGCGATGGGCGCCAGGGGCCTGGTCGAAGAAGCGGGCGACGAGGTCGCGCCAGGAGTGGGTGCGGATGTAGGCGCGGTCGGCGACGGGGCCGCGGCTCGCCTGGACCAGCTCGGCGACGCGGGCGGTGGGGAGTTCGGCGGAGTCGAGGATGAGGCGGTCGCAGATGGCGACGAGGGCCTCGGCGACGTCGGGTGGAGCGCCGGGAGCGGCCTCGACGAAGAGGGGGACGTCGGCGAGGGCGAGGGCGCGGACGACGGAGGCGACGCGCTCGTGGGCGCCCGCGCCGAAGCAGAGGGTGACGCGGTCGCGGCAGATGGGGACGCCGCCGTCGCGTCGGCAGGTGGCGGTCCAGGAGGCCTCGATCTCGGCGGGGGGGATGCTCGGGTCGACGGTGATCAGGAAGGATCGGCCGGCGTGGGTGGCCTCGAGGGCCTCGGCCTGGGACTCGAGGTGCGCGACCTCGTCCGCAGTACCGACGGCGACGTAGGTCATCGTGGAGGCGCGGGTCTTGGCGACCGGCTGGCCGTCCTTGCCTTCGTCGGGGGTGGACCAGAAGGTGTTGAGCTCGGACTCGACGCGCGCGACCTCCTTGGCGATGGGGCCGGTGCTGCGCGGCGGCGCAGGCTTGCGAGGAGCGCCAGGCGCGCCGGGTCCGGAGGCGCTGGAGCCGCTGGAGCCGCTGGAGCCGCTGGAGCCGCTGGAGCTCGGGGAGCTGGGCGAGGCGCTCACGGGCGCCTCCAGCGATCCGGGGCGACGAGGGCGTCGGCGGCTTCGGGGCCCCAGCTCCCGGCGGGGTAGGTGGCGACCTTGGCGTGCTCGGCGGCCCAGCCGGCGAAGATGGGGTCGATGAAGCGCCACTGGGCTTCGACCTCGTCGGAGCGGGTGAAGAGGGTGGCGTCGCCGCGGAGGACGTCGAGCAGGAGGCGCTCGTAGGCCTCGGGGGTGCTGGAGCCGAAGGCGGCGCCGTAGCGGAAGTCCATGGTGACGCCGCGGAGGGCCATGCCGCTGCCAGGGACCTTGGCTGCGAAGCGGAGGGAGATGCCCTCGTCGGGCTGGAGGCGCATCACGAGGGCGTTGGGCTGGTCGCCGTCACGGCCGCGGAAGAGGCCGTGCGGGAGGGGCTTGAAGTGGAGGACGACCTCGGCGACGCGCCGGGCGAGGCGCTTGCCCGTGCGCAAGGTGAAGGGGACGCCGCTCCATCGCCAGTTGTCGACGTGGGCGCGGAGGGCGACGTAGGTCTCGGTGAGGGAGTCCTTCGCGACGTCGGGCTCTTCGCGGTAGCCGGGGACCTTCTCGCCGCGGACGACGCCAGCGGCGTACTGGGCGCGGACGGTGTGGTCGAGGACGGCCTTGCCGGTGATGGGGCGGAGGGCGCGGAGGACCTTGACCTTCTCGTCGCGCACGGCGTCGGCGTCCCACGAGGAGGGAGGCTCCATGGCGACGAGGGTGAGGAGCTGGAGGGCGTGGTTCTGGACGATGTCGCGGGTGATGCCGACCTTCTCGTAGAACTTGCCGCGGCCCTCGACGCCGATGTCCTCGGCGACGGTCAGCTCGACGCGCTCGATGTGCTGGCGCGTCCAGAGGGGCTCGAAGATGGTGTTGCCGAAGCGCAGGACGAGGAGGTTCTGGACCGTCTCTTTCCCGAGGTAATGGTCGATCCGGTAGATCTGCGACTCGGAGAGGTGGGCACTCAGTCCGCGGTTGAGGTCGCGGGCGCTGGGGAGGTCCTCGCCGAAGGGCTTCTCGACGACGACGCGCTCGAAACGGTCGTCGTCGTCGTGGCCAGAGGGCGAGATGAGCTTCGATTTGCTGAGGCCCCGGACGATGGCAGTGACCTGGTCGGGGGGGACGGCGAGGTAGAAGACGCGGCTCTTGCGGGTGCCGCGCTCCTGGTCGAGGCGGTCGAGTTCCTTGGCGAGGGCCTCGTAGGTGGCGTCGTCGTCGAAGTCCCCCTTCACGTAGGAGATGCCGCGGGCGAGGTCGCTCCACACGGCGTCTTCGAGGGGGCGACGGGAGTACTTGTCGACGGCCTCGCGCATGGAGTCGGCGAAGTCGGGCTTGTCGCGGCGCGCGACGCCGACGACGGCGAAGCCGCCCGGGAGGAGGCGGCTCAAGGCGAGGTTGTAGACGGCCGGGAGGAGCTTCCGGCGGGTGAGATCGCCGGAGGCGCCGAAGATGACGAGCGCGGCCGGAGCGGCGTTGCGCTCCTCGGGCATGCCTTCGCGGAGGGGGTTGCCCTCGGTGCCGTCCTCGGCAGCCCGGCTGCGCTGGGCGTCATGCTTGGCGGGTTTCGCTTCGCTGGCGTCGGCACCGGGCGTCTCGCTGGCGTTGCGCTTCTCGTCGGCGTGCGGCTTCTCGTCCGTGCGCGGCTTCCCGTCCGTACGCGGCTTCGTTTCGTGCGTGGCGTCATCGCCCCTGGTGGGCTTCTCGTCGCTCTTGCTCACGAGGTGGCGCTCCAGTCGGTGTGGAAGTCGCCTTCGCGGTCGAGGCGCTTGTAGGTGTGGGCGCCGAAGAAGTCGCGCTGGGCCTGGACCAGGTTGGCCGGGAGGCGCTCGCGGCGGAGGGTGTCGTAGTAGGAGAGCGAGGCGCTGGTGGCGAGGGTGGGGATGCCGGCCTCGGCGGCAAGGGCGACGACCTTGCGCCAGCCAGTCTGGCGGCCAGCGAGGTCCTTGGCGAGGGAGGGGTCGAGGAGGAGGTTGGGCAGCTCGGGATCACCAGCGAAGGCGGCCTTGATGCGGCTGAGGAGGCGGGCGCGGATGATGCAGCCGTCCTGCCAGATGCGGGCGATCTCGGGGAGGTCGAGGTTCCACTTCCGCTCGCGGGAGGCGAGGCGGAGGAGGTTCATCCCCTGAGCGTAGCTGCAGAGCTTGGAGGCGTAGAGGGCGTCGCGCACGGCGTCGATCAGGGCCTTGCGGTCGAAGCCGGCGAGCACGCGGCCGGCGTCCTTGGGGTCCGGGCCGGCGAGGATCTTGGCGATGCGCAGGCGGCCCGCCTTGTCGGAGGAGAGAACGCGGGCGTCGACGGCGCTGGCAATGGTGGGGATGGCGGCGTTGAGGGACGCGGCGTCCTCGACCGTCCAGGTGCCGGTGCCCTTCATCGAGGAGGCGTCGAGGATGGCATCGAGGAGCTGGCCCTGGCCCTCGGGGTCACGGACGGTGAAGATGTGGGCGGTGATCTGGACGAGGTACGACTCGAGTTCGCCCTCGTTCCAGGCGGAGAAGGCCTCGGCCAGCTCGTCGTTGGAGAGGCCGCCGATCGTCTTCAGGACATCGTAGGCCTCGGCGATGAGCTGCATGTCGCCGTACTCGATGCCGTTGTGGATCATCTTCACGTAGTGGCCGGCGCCACCCGGGCCCATGTAGGCGACGCAGGGGCCGTCGGCGTGCTGCGCGGCAATCTTGGTGAGAATGGGCGCAAGGGCTTCGTAAGCGGCGCGCTCGCCGCCAGGCATCATCGAGGGGCCGTTGCGGGCGCCCAGCTCGCCGCCGGAGACGCCCATGCCGAAGTACCGGATCCCCGCCGCGGACAGCTCTCGCTCGCGGCGCTCGGTGACGGCGAAGTGCTCGTTACCGGCGTCGACCAGGATGTCGCCCTCCTGGAGGTGGGGTTTGAGGGCGGCGATGGTGTTCTCGACGCCGATGCCCGCCTTGACGAGCATCAGGATCTTCCGCGGCCGTTTGAGAGAGCGGGTGAACTCCTCGACCGTGGTGCAGGCAGCGACTTCCCTGCCCTGCGCATGGGCAGCGAACGCCTTCACCGGGTCGGAGTGGCGGTTGTAGACGGCCAGAGAGAAACCCTTGTCCGAGATGTTCAGCGCCAGGTTCCGGCCCATGACGCCGAGCCCCGCGACCCCGATGTCCATTTCTGTCGTCATGCTTTGCTCCCTCGCTGAAGGCGGTACCACACGGGGCGCCCCGGCTCCACCGAGCGGGCCCCGTCACGCACGCGCCCGGAGCCGGCGGCGCCCATGCTGGGAGGCCGGATGCGCCCCCGCCCGGGAGGCCGGATGCGCCCCCGTCGGCAGGCCGGATGCTCCCATGCTGGGAGGCGGGATGCGCGCAGAGGGCGTGTGGGAGCGCTGGACGACCAGGCGACGTCGCGACTAGGCTACGCGGCGATGGCGGTCCCTCCGCTCCCTCGTGTGCGTGTCCCCCACCCGCATGTCCGCTGCGACAGCCAGGTGCTCGCCGGTAGTCCGCACGTCGCTGGCTCCCGGGTGCCGGTGCGTCGGCTCTGGGCGTGGCATCGCGGTGGTGCCTCGGTGGAGACGCTGCTCAAGCGCTACCCGAACCTGGGCGCGGCGCGCATCCTCGATGCGCTCGCGTTCGCCCACGACAACCTCGATCTCATCGAGGCCGACCTGGCGCGCGAGCAGGCTTTGTTCGAGCAGCAGGGAGGTCCGACGGTCGGCGCGCGGCCGCTCTCGCAGCTCACGCTGCCGTTCCTCGACGCAGAGGCTCCTCTGAGCAAGGCGCCCCGCGCGACCGCGACGCGCCCTGCGACGGCGCGCGCAGATGCAGCCGCCGACGCCACCGTGACACCGCACGCGACGCCCTCGGCCACGCCCTCGGCGACGCCTCCCGCAGCCGCCGACACGCCGAGCGCCCCCGGCGCCGCTGGTGCGTCACCCCCCAGTCGGGGGGGTGGCGGTCAGCGCGCTCGCAGTGGCCGCCGGTAGGCGTGTCATAACGGCCCGGACGCGCCGGTTGCTTCTTTACAGCCCCCTTCAGTTGGGGCATACGGCCCGCACTGGGACCTGCCGCGGCGCAAGGGCCGCTCGGGGTGAGCGCTGGGGGTGTCGGCGCAAGGTAGGCCGCTGTCCTCTGCCTCTGGACGCGCGACGGGTTTTCCAGGCTGCATTGCTTGTGGGGTGCCCGAGGGGCGCCGGAGGGTTTAGGCAGATGAGCGTCAATCGTTGGAAGTTGGTGACCATGCCCGTGCTCATGCTCGGCCTGGCGTCGCCGTTGCTCGTGAACTGCGGCTCGCTGCCGGCCCTGCCGGGCCCCCTGGGCGATGTCGCTGCAGCCGCTGGTGGCTGTCCCGAGATGGAGACCGGCAGCTTCGCCGACCTGAAGTTCCAGGGCGGCGCCGCGGTCGAGGGGAAGGTCAAGGGCTTCCTGGAGGCCGCCTTCACGCTCGACAAGGTCGTCACCGAGATGGAGGCGAGCCTCATCGCTTCCTGCGGCCAGCTCGGCAAGGACCTCGGCATGTCCGAGGAGGAGCTGAAGGTGGAGCCGGGTGGTGGCAAGGGCGCGGAGAAGCTGTGCTCCGCCGTGGCCGCCAAGGTGACCGCGATGCTCCAGGCGAACGCGGAGGCGCAGATCGCCGTCGAGGTGGATCCGCCGAAGTGCTACGTGCCGATCGACTTCATGACGAGCTGCCTCGGTGACTGCGGATCGCCCGTGTCGCCCGGCAAGCTCGAGGCGAGCTGCAAGGGCGGCGAGATCGCCGGCACCTGCGAGGCCGAGTGCAAGGGCTCGTGCAACGTCGAGGCGGGCGCCGCGTGCAACGGCACCTGCAAGGCGAGCTGCGAGGGCAAGTGCGAGGCAGGCTTCTCCGGAACCTGCGGCGGCAAGTGCGATGGCAAGTGCGACGGCAAGAACACCAAGGGCAAGTGCGCCGGCAAGTGCGAAGGCAAGTGCGACGCCGAGGCTCAGGGCACCTGCTCCGGGACCTGCGACGGCAAGTGCTCGGGCTCGTGCGAGATGAAGGCGAGCGCGAAGTGCGACGGCACCTGCTCCGGCGGCTGCTCGGCCGAGGTGAAGGCGCCCAAGTGCACGGGTGACTTCGAGCCCCCCAACGTGGACATCAGCTGCCAGATGCAGTGCACCGCGAAGGGCGCGGCGGAGTTCACCTGCGATGCGCCGAACGTTCGCGTCGTTGCCAAGGGCAAGGCGAACACCGACGTGAACAAGCTGATCGCGGCGCTGCAGACGACCCTGCCGGCGATCGTGAAGATCCAGCTCGGCACCGGGAAGAAGCTCGCCACGACGGTGGCCGGCGTCGTCAAGTCCGGCGCGGAGATCAAGGATGTGGCCCTCAAGGCCGGCGGCAAGGCGATCGCCTGCATCGCCGTCGCCGTCGAGGCGTCGGCCAGCGCGTCCGCGTCGATCGACGTGAACGTGAAGGCGAGCGCGAGCGTCGGCGGCTCGGTGGGCACCGGCGGCTGAGCCTGTCGTCCTGAACGTCGAACGGCGGTCCTCCGGGGCCGCCGTTTCGTTTTTGTGGCGCGACAGCTTCGAGACGCGCCAGCTTCGAGGCGCGCCAGTGTCCGCTCGGCCCCACGGTGCAGCGCGCGGGCGCGGGCGCTCACGTCACGCGTGAGGCGCTGCCGGAGCGATGCCGAAGTGTTAATGAGGGTCGCTTGTCTCGATTGCGCGCGCTCATCGATCTCCGCCGCGGGGATGGTCCCATCGTCCTGCCCGCTGCAGGTGTGGCCTTCCTCGGCGTGGGGGCGATGTCGCTCGCCGGGATCGCGGCCGACACGCTGTTCGTCTCGGCGTTCGATCTGGGTCAGATCTCGCGCTTCTACGTGGTGACGTCGGCGGTGCGCTTCGGCGCGGCGCTCGGGTACGCGGCGCTCTTGCGGCGCTTCGAGGGGCCGCGGCTCGACGGGGCGCTGCTGCTGATCACGGCGATGTCGGTGGCCGGGGCGGCGCTGCTCAGCCAGAGCGCGACGGGCGCGCTGCTCTACGCGATCTGTGTGGGGCTCCTGGTGCTGCCGCCGCTGCTCCCGCTGATCACGTTCCGCGCGGTGTCGAGCGCGCTGGAGTCGCGGCAGGCGCGGCGGCTGTTGCCGCTGGTGGCCGCGGCGGCGACGGTGGGGGTGATCGTGGCGAGCGCAGCGGTACCGACGCTGGCCGGGCTGCTGGGGACGCCCGGGGTGCTCTACGCCGGGGCGGTGCTCGCCGCGCTGGCGGCGCCACTGCCGACGGTGCTGGCGGAGCGCGCGCCACCGCGGCAGTCGCAGGCGGAGCCCCCCGGGAAGCTCTTGCGCGCGCTGGTCGACATGCGGCGCGATCTGGTGGAGTCGCCCGTGGTGGGGGTGGTGCTCGCGGGGGTGCTGCTGGGGGCCATCGCGGCGAACCTGGTGGACTATGCGATGAAGGCGGCGCTGAAGGCGCGCTACGAGCGCGAGGAGATGGCGGCCTTCCTGGGGACGTTCGGGGCCGCGACGAACCTGCTGATCCTGCTGGCGCAGCTCTTCGGGTCGAGCCGGTTCACGGCGCGCTTCGGGGTGCGGATCTCGATGCAGGCGCTGTTCGCGTCGCAGGTGGCGATGGGCGCCGGGCTCGGGCTCGCGCCCGGGGTGGTGTCGGCTGCGATGGCGCGGCTGTCGGAGAACACGTTCCGCTACGCGCTGTCGGCGCCGGTGGAGGATCTGCTGCTGACGCCAGCACCTCCTGCAGCACGGGTGCGGGCGAAGGTGCTGGCGAAGGGGCTCGCGAACCCGCTCGGCGGGGTGCTGGTGGGTCTGCTGCTCGCCGCGTTCGGCGCCGCAGGGCCGCCACCGCTCGCGCTGGGGGCAATCCTGGCGCTGACGGGCGCGGTGGGGATGCTGGCCGTGGCGAGGGCGCGGCGGGCCTACATGGCAGCGCTGGCGCACGCGCTGGGCGAGGGGCAGATCGAGGAGGAGCTGTCGCCCCAGACGGCGCAGGCGCTGGGGCGCGAGCTGTCACAGACGCTGCACCGGCGGGTGGGGCGGCGGGACGTGGAGGGGGCGTCGCGGCTGCTGGCGGTGCTCGACGATCGGTTCTTCTCGATGGACGAGGTGGCGCACGCGCTGCGGGCGCCGCAGGCGGAGATCCGGCGGGCTGCAGTGGCGGCGGCGGTGCGGGTGGGGCGGCCCGGGGAGGGGCCTCGGCTGCTGGCGCTGGCCGATCCGGATCCGGAAGACGACATCGAGCAAAGCTTGCTCGCAGGCGCGCGGGCGCTGGGCGGCGGCGCGGATCAGGCGCGGCTCTCGCTGGCGCTCGATCGGGGTCGGTCGGGGGCGAGCGCGGAGAAGGCGCGGCTGTGGGGGGAGGCGCTGGTGGGCCTCGGGGGGATCGCGGTGGCCAGCGGGGGGCGGGGGTCGTCGCCGTCGTTCGCGGTGGCAGCGTTCTCGGGGGCGCCGCAAACGCCCGTGGGGCAAGCGGCGGTGGTGGAGGTGCTGCGGCAAGAGGCGCTGGTGCCCGGGTCGCCTCGGCGCGCGGCGGCGTTGTGGGCGCTGGGTGAGCTGCGGGCGCGACAGGCGCACCGGGAGGTGCTGCTGTCTCTGGGGTCGTCGGATCGGGCGGTGTTCGCGGCGGCAGCGCGGGCGGCGGTGCTGATCGAGGCGCGGGGGGCCGTGGCGGCGCTGCTGGGTCGGTTGACGACGGGGTCGGAGGTGCGGGCCGTCACGGAGGCGCTCTCTCTGGCCGGTCCCGAGGCGGTGGGCGACCTGATCGCGGCGCTGCCGACGACGCGCGGTCAGGGGGCCGCGGTGGCGACGTCGGTGGCGAGCGGGTCCGCGCTGACGGGCTCGGTGCGCGCGGCGCGGGTGCTGGCGCGGCTGGGCCCGGAGGCGTGCGCCGAGGTGCTGGTGCGGTACGCGGAGCTGGGCTACCGGGCGCGTAACGCCGTGGCGCGAGCACTGGCGACGGTGTCCCGGAGGACCGGGGAGGCCGTGGATCCGGAGCTCGTGCTGCAAGCGATGGAGATGACGCTGGAGTACGCGGAGTCGCTGGCGCTGCTGTACCCGATGACGCTGTTCGGGAGGCTCTCGCCGAAGCGGGCGTCGGCCCCGGATGGGCTGCGCGAGGAGACGCGGGGCCTTCTGCGGCGGGAGGTGCGCTACCGGATCGAGGAGACGTCGGCGCGGCTTCTGGATCTGGCGGCCGTGATGGGCGATCGGGAGCTGATCACGCGGGCCCGGGCCGCGCTGGCCGAGGGGGCGCGGGAGCGAGGTCACGGGCTGGAGCTGCTGGAGACGATCCTGCCGCGTCCGCTGGCCGCTCGGGCGGTGGCGTTGCTGGAGATCGACTGGGCGACGCCGCTGCCGACGGGCGGGAAGCCGCCACAGCTCGACGGCTGGCTGGAGAAGTGCCGGAATTTCGACGCAGGCGCGCTACCTTCGTCGCATCCGATGGCGACGGTGCTCGAGAAGGTGGTCGTGCTGGTGGACTCTTCGCTGTTCAAGGGGTTGAGCGGGGAGGAGCTGTACCCTGTCGCGGAGATCGCCGAGGCGCTGGAGTACGAGTCCGGCGAAGAGGTGGTGCGGGAGGGAGATCCGGGCGACGCGCTGTTCGTGGTGGTGGAGGGGCGCTTCCAGGTCGAGCGGCGAGGGGCGGCGGTGCGGGCGCTGGAGCCCGGGGCGGTGTTCGGAGAGGTGGCGCTGCTGGACGGGGCGCCGCGCGCGGCGACGGTGGTGGCGACGACCGAGGGGAAGGTGCTGCGCATCCCGCGGGCGGAGTTCGAGGGGTTGCTCGATGAGTCACCCGAGCTGGCGCGGGGGGTGATCCGGACGCTGCTGGGGCACCTGAGGGCCGCTGGGGCCGCGGGGTAGGCCCGCGGTCACGGTGTGCGGCGGAGGTGGTTCCCCCCGTGCGAGTCGCGCCTTGTAGGAGGCTGGGGGTGCATGGGACGGGGTGGAGGGGGCTTGGTGGCGTGGAGGAGTGCCTCGGGGTGGAGGGGTTGCTCGCGGGGGTCACCGAGGTGGGAGCGGAGGGGTGCGGCGGGGGAGAAGCAGGGTGCAGAGGACCTGGAGCACGAAGGCGATGCAGAAGAGGGTCACGACGGTCGTGTGTTCGCGCATCACGACGTCGCGCTCGGTGCGCTCGCTGAGCAGCAAGCCGAGCATGCTCACGCCGGCGATGCCGCCGACGTAGCGCATCGTGGAGGAGACGCCGGCGGCCATGCCGCTCTTGTGACGGGGGACGTCGCTCATCGCGGCCGACTGGGTGGGCGCGGAGACGAGGCCGAAGCCGGCGCCGAGCAGCGCGAGGGCAGGCATGGCGTCGGTGAGTGAGTCGAGGCGACCGATGCCGAGCAGGATCATGCCCGTGAGGTTGAGGAGGCTGCCAGTCATGGCGACGGCGCGAGCGCCGAAGCGCTCCGAGGCTCGGCCGCCGAGGGGGGAGGTGACGACCATGGCGCCCATCATGACCACGAGGGTGTTGCCTACATCCTGTTTCCCCGAGGAGAACAGCCGTGAGGCGACCTGGGGGAGCTCGAACATGACGGAGTACATGGCGACGCTCTGGAGGGCGACGATCAGGGTCCCTGCAAGGAATGCACGGCGTCGGAAGAGGGAGAAGTCGATGACGGGATCGGAGACGCGGCGTTCCCAGAGGGCGAAGGGGATGAGGCCCAGCATTCCCAGCAAAGCCGCCCAGCGGAGCGGGGCGTTCTCCATGCCGAGCACGAGGCCGATGAGGGAGGCTCCGAGCAAGAAGGAGCCGACCAGGTCGAAGGGCGCTGGCGCCGTCGTGCCCTTCCCCTGCCCTGCTGCCGTCGCGAGGGGCTGCGCCGCGCTCTCGGGGGCTGATGTGGAGGGCTGGGAGTTGGGTGCGCTGGGCTGGTCTTTGGCGGTCGGCTCGGACGCCCTCGCCACCGTCGGGCGGGGTGAGGAGGCCGAGGCGCCTGCCACGCGGCGGAGGAGGGCCGAGGCGAGCAAGACGGGGACGTTGGCGAGGAAGATGGAGATCCAGCCGAAGCGGGCCACGAGGAGGGCGCCGATCTTCGGGCCGAGCGCCGCGGAGATGCCGATGAGGGCGCCGAAGGCGCCGAAGGCGCGCGCGCGGGCCTCGGTCGGGAGCTCGGTGCGGAGCATGGCCATCGCGCTGGGCGTCATCACGGCAGCGCCGGTGGCCATGAGGACGCGCGAGATGATGAGCGCCGGGAGGTAGGGCATCAGGTAGGCGAGCGCGGCGCCGAGCGCGAAGATGAGCTGTCCGAGTTCCAGGCCGCGACGATGGCCGATGCGATCGCCGAGCTTCCCGCCAGGGCTCTGCAGCACGATGTTGGTGAGCATGTAGCTGGTCACCAGCCCCTGGCGGAGCACGCTCGAGTCGGCTGGCAGGGTCCGCGCCATCTCGGGCAGCGCGACGGCGATCATCGTGGAGTTGAGGGGAGCTATCGCCGTCGACAAGGCGAGCGCCGCAAGCAGCGCCAGCGGCAGGCCTGCTCTCCTGGGAAGGGCGTCAGACACGGGGGGTGCGCCGCCTGCAGGCCTCGCCCTTCACTTCGGGGGGAGTCGACGCGCTGCTCGATCGCATGAGGCCATCCACGCTCGTTTCACCCTGCCCGAGGGGAATGCCTCGGGTTCGTGCTGTCGTGGCGCGGGTGGAGGTCACCACCAATGGCAACGACTCGATGCCATTGCGTAACAGATCGGCCCTGGTGTCTCCGCGCCAAAGGGCCCTGACTGCTGCTTTTGTACGACACCAGCACACAGCCAACGGCTTGGCCAGCTCGACCGCGGGGAGGCCCTGTGGAAGGCCCCCTGAGTGAGGCAGCCCGAGGAGCCAGGTCGGAGACGCCGCCTGAGGAGCCAGGTCAGAGGTGCAGCCCGGAAGAGCGGGTCAGGGAAGCGGCGGCGGCTCGGGGACGGGCGAGGGGCGCGTGGGGGTGACGAAATCGAGTTCACGTAGCGTCCGGTCGACGATCCGCTGTACCGCCGCGGCGAGGGCTTCGCCGAGGGCGCTGACGGTGGCTTCGGCCGAGGGGGTCCCCTCGCCTGCGATGGGGCGCTCGATGGTGACGGTCTCGCGGAACCGGACGAGGTTGCCGTCGTGGAGCAGGAACATGATCTGCACGCGCCCCACGCGCCGCGGCTCGCGCACCTCTTCGAAGGCGCTCATCTCGACCTCCAGGGTGGCGGCAGGGCCAGCGATGACCTGCTGCACACGCTGACTCTCGAAGAGGGCGGCCGAGAGCTGGCGGCGCAGGTAGTGCTCCGGGAGCTCGGTCCAGCGGCGGCCGTCGTAGAAGCCCAGCTCGGTGGGAGAGTCGCGGAAGACGATGCGCTCCTTGAGGTGCTCGCTGGCGCGTACGGCCCGAAGGCGCAGCTTGTGGGCGGGGTTCGAGTCGGGCTTGTTCCGTGACGTGGGCTCGGGGTCCGGGGCGTTCAGCCGCTCGGGGTTGTAGTAACGGGGGGCGATGGGGTCGCTCTTCGTGAGCAAGGCGCACCCGGCGCTGCCGAAGGCGAGGCACGCGAGGACGCAAGCGGCGATGGGTTTGCGGAGGATCGTCATTCGGCCCCTCTCGATCGCCCCTTGAGGAGCATGTCGGAGTCGCGCTCCAGGGCGTCGACCAGCTGGCGCAGCGAGTTCGCTGCGTCCTGCACCGATCGCAGCGTCTGGTTCAGCTCCTCGACCGGGATGCTCGCCCCGTCGGCGACGTTGCTGATGTTGTCTGTGGTGCGCTTGATGCTGCCCACGAGATCGTCCTTCTCGACGCGGCCCAGGAGGCGATCCAGCCGCGCGGTCGCCGCAGCGATGGAAGAGACCGTCTTCCCTGCCCCGTCCCCGAGCTTGGCGGTGTTGAGGTCCTCGATGCCCTTGTGGGCGGACTTGAGGAGCATGTCGACATTGCCGAGCGTGTCACCAACGCGTTTGGGCAGATGGGTGTCGTCGAACTCGGCGACGATGCTGTTCACGCGAGCGATGAGCTTCACGAGCTGCTCGGACAGCTCGGGCATGTTGTGCATCACCTTGATGAACGATTCTTCGATGTTCTTCAGGGCGGAGGCCGCAACCGGGATGGTGTTGGACGGCGGTTCGAACGGCAGCGGATGCTCGGGGTACTGATCCACCGGGAAGAAGTCGATCTGCAGGAACTTGACGCCGGTGACGCCGGCCGAGGCGAGCTGGACACGCCGCTCGGTCGGGCCGAGGCTCCTGGCGTCGGAGTCGCCTTTCCGGAGGCCGAGCTGCTCGGGGACGTTGCTCCCGATCTGGTACTCGACGGCGACGTGGCGCTGGTCGGCGGCGACCTCGATCTTCGACACCGTCCCGATCGTCACCCCGCGGAACTTCACGGGAGAGCTGATCTCGAGCCCCTGGACCGACTCGTCGAAGAACGACACGTAGGTGCTCGTCGATTTGCCGAGCGACTTGGCGCCCAGATAGATGAGCGTGACCATGGCGATGGAGACGCCGAACACGACGAAGAGGCCGATCTTCCAGTGGTTGGCCGAGTTCATGTCCCCTCCCGGTTCGTTCGGTTGAAGAAGCTGTGGACCCGCGGGTCGCGGCTCTCGTCGCGCAGCTGGCGGGGATCGCCGCGGGCGATGATGCTCTTGCTCTCTTTGTCGAGCATCACGCATGTCTTCACGATCTTGAAGATGCTCTCCAGCTCGTGGGTGACGATGACCACGGTGAGGCCGAGAGAGCGGTTCAGGGTGAGGATCAGCTCGTCCAGTTCGAACGAGCTCACCGGATCCAGGCCTGCCGAGGGCTCGTCGAGAAAGATGAGGTCCGGTTCCAGGGCCATCGCCCGGGCGATGGCGGCGCGCTTCTTCATGCCGCCGGAGATCTCGGAAGGCATGTGGTTCTTGACGCCGCCGAGGCCGACGAGCTGCAACTTGGCGCGGACGATGGCATCGATCGCGTCATCCGGGAGATCGGTCCACTTCCGGAGCTGAAGGGCGACATTCTCGCCGACGGTCATCGAACCGAACAGCGCGCCCGACTGGAACATGACGCCGTATTTGGGCCTGCCCACCTGGAGGCGCGGGGCGCCGATCCCCTGGATGGTGATGCGCCCCCCCATCGGGGTCTCGAGGCCGACGAGGTAGCGGAGCATCGTGGATTTTCCGCAGCCGCTGCCGCCGAGGATGGCGAAGATGTCGCCGCGCTTCACCTGGAACGAGGCGTTCTTCTGGAGGATGTTGTCCCCCCAGCCCATGGTCAGGTCGTCGACCTCGATGCGCGGCTCGCTCATAGGCCCAGTGCGTAGAACACGACCGTGAAGGCCGCGTCGATGAGGATGAGGGAGAACAGGATCGCGACCACCGACGACGTCGTGCGTCGCCCCACACCTTCCGCACCTCCCGCCGTGGCCAGGCCCTGCTGACACGCGACCAGCGCGATGGCGAAGGCGAAGAAGATGCTCTTGATCACGCCCGACATGACGTCCCACGCGCTGACGGCCTTCTGCGTCTCGAGCAGGTAGCCGACGGGCGTGAGGTCGAGGCTGAACACGCCGACCAGGAGCCCGCCGAACATGGCGATGGCGTCGGCGATGAGGGTGAGCAGGGGCATGACCAGCATCAGGCCCAGGATGCGCGGCAGCACCAGGTAGCGCACGGGGCCAAAGCCCATGGTGCGAAGCGCATCGATCTCCTCGGAGACCTTCATCGTCCCGATCTCCGCGGCGAAAGCCGCGCCAGACCTACCGCAGACGATGATCGCAGCCATCAGGGGACCGAACTCGCGCGCCACCGCCAGGCCCACGAGATCGGCCACGAAGATGTTCGCGCCGAACTGCTTGAGCTGGACCGCCCCCTGAAAACCCATGACGAAGCCCACCAGAAAATTGATGAGCAGGATGATGGGGAGCGCGTCGGCCCCGGCGCGCTCCATGATGGGGAACACACCGCTCCAGTTCATCGAGCTGGGATTGCGGAGGACACCGAAGATCGCCAGCACGAGCTCGCCGACGAACGAGAGCACCGCCTTCACTTCGGTGATGATCGCGACTGTGGCCCGCCCGATCTGGGAGAGCATCCCTTCGGTCCGAGGCTTCGTGCGGAGATCGACCTTGTCGGGTGTGCCGTAGAGGCCGAGAACGTCCGCGACCGGTCCCTTCGCGCCGCGGATCTCGCTCTCCACCTCGCGGGCCTGGAGTTCGCCGACGAGCTGAAGCAGCAGGGCCATCACGCCGCCCTCGATCTCGCGCACACCGGAGAGGTCGATGTCGATCGTGCGCGCTGCTCCGGCGGCCGCTATCTGCTTGCGCAGGGCTCGCCAGAATCCGGCGGCGTCCCGCAGCAGCAGGTCACCCGAGATGAAGATTTCCGCCGTCGCCTCGCCGCGGGCCACGAGCTCGATCTGGAATCCCGTGCTCACGGCCTCGTCGCGGGAGCGCGTCGTTCCAGCGTCGGTGGCGGTGGGAGCCGTGGGCATGAGTTATCGAAGCAGGCCAAGAACGGTTGCAGGCCGAGAACTGTTGCGACTTCCTGCACCTTGGCGTGGTGCATGCCGTGCCGTCAATCTCTGGCGCGCTGCGGGCGCCCCCTCAGCACGACCTGGTCCAGCCACCAGGGGGGGCATCGTGCGCGCGATTTCGCCGCTCGTCATCCCTCTCCGCCCGATAGTGAGAAGCGCCTGCCCAGTGCCTCCACGACGTGATCACGCAAGGCCAAGAGTTTCCTGGGCAGGTGCTGTCCACTCGGGCGTACGAGAAATACACCCCCTGTAGGTGCCGCCCACCGCGGGAGCACCCGCACGAGCTTCCCCGCGAGAACGTCCTGCTGCGCAAGAAATGACGGGAGCAGCCCGATGCCCATGCCGTGGCGAAGCGCCTCTCGCGCGAAGAAGCCGTCGTCCGCGGTCAAGCGAACCTGTAGCCTGGCGCGCATCAAGGCCTCCTCGTCGGGAGCGAAGGGGCTCGTGCCGACGATCATCACCCCGTCGTGCCCGGAGAGATCCTCCAGTGCCTTCGGTGTGCCCCGAACCCGCAGGTACTCCGGCGAGGCGTAGAACTGGAGGCTGAGCTCTCCCACCTTGCGCGCGATCAGTCCCGAGTCGCGCGGCTTCTTGCCCAGGATGCGAAACGCGGCGTCGAAGCCTTCTTTCACCAGGTCCACGGGGCGAGGCGACAGGTGCATCGCCACCGAGATGCGGGGGTAGCGGCGACAGAAGCCGGCCATGATCTCCGCGAGCACCTCGGCGCCGAAGTCGGCGGTCGCCGTCAGGCGCAGCGATCCCGAGGGCTCGTCGGCGAGTTCCGGGATGCCCGCGATGGCCTCCGTCAGCGCCTGGAGGGGCGACGCCAGACGGCTGACGAGCGCCTGCCCTGCCGTGGTCAGCGCGACCGTTCGCGTCGTCCGCTGCAGGACCCGTACGCCGAGCGCGGCCTCCAGCGAGGCGATCGCACGGCTGACCGTGGACTTGGGTACCCCCAGGCGTCGCGCCGCCTCCGTGAAGCTCGCCGTCTCTGCCACGGCCGCAAAGACCGAGAGGTGGTTCAGATCAATTGTTCCCATTTTGCAACACAGTGAGCAAAAGCGCTGCATTGCGCCGGAACCGAAACGGTCACAGATCTCGGGGCACCTCGCAACAACAAGGAGTGTTCACCATGTCTCAGCCTCTCCTGGTCACGGGCGCCGGCGGTCAGCTCGGTCGCCGCGTCCTCGAACTCCTGCTCGCGAAGGGCGCCGGCCCGCTCATCGCGACGACACGTGATCCGGCCAAGCTCGCCGACCTGAGCGCTCGTGGCGTCGAAGTCCGCCACGCCGACTTCGACGATCCGGCGTCTCTGCAGGAGGCTTTCGCTGGAGCCGGGCGCCTGCTGCTCATCAGCACCGACGCCCTCGATCGGCCAGGTCGTCGTATCGAGCAGCACCGTCGTGCCCTCGACGCCGCCGTGAAGGCCGGGGTGAAGCACATCGTCTACACGTCCCTGACCAACCCGGGGCCAGGGTCCCCCGTCACCTTCGCGCCGGATCATCAGGGCACGGAAGACGCCATCGCGCAGAGCGGCCTGGGATACACCGTCCTGCGCAACAACCTCTACGCCGACCTCCTCCCTTCTGCCCTCGCCCGCGCCGCCGCGACCGGCCAGCTCCTCGCGGCCACGGGCGAAGGAGCGACCGGCTATGTCACCCGCGAAGACTGCGCCCGCGCCGCCGCCGCCGCCCTCGCCTCCGATTTCGCGGGCCAGCGCACCCTCGACGTCACCGGTCCGACGACGATCACACACCGCGAGCTCGCCAGGCTCGCCGCCGACCTCACCGGGAAACCCGTCGACTACGTGATCATCCCCCTGAGCGCGCTCGAAAACGGCCTCCAGCAGGCTGGCCTCCCCCCCACCCTCGCCGCCGCCTACGCCTCCTTCGACGAGGCGATCGCCCGGGGGTCGCTGAACGTCACCACCAGGGCCGTCGAAGATCTCACCGGCCAGCCCGCCGAAGACGTGCGCACCTACCTCTCCCGCCACCGCGCCGCCCTCCTCCCTCCCGCGGCGCCCTGACCCCTCGCGCCCGCCCCGCGGAGCCGCGCCCCCCCGCCGGGACGGGTCGCGGCCCACCCCGAAAGTGCCTTACGCTCCCGGCCATGTCGTCCGCCGCTCCCGAGTCCACCTCCGCAGAGGTCCTCGATCGCGCGCCTGTCTCCGAGGCGCCTCCATCCCACGCCGAGCACGAACCCTACATCCCGGCCTCGCAGAGCCCGCGGGAGCTCACGCTGCGCGCCATCGTGCTCGGCGCGGTGCTCGGGGTCATCTTCGCCGCGTCCTCCGTCTACCTCGCCCTCAAGGTCGGCCTCACCGTCTCCGCCTCGATCCCCATCGCCGTCCTCTCGATCACGATCTTCAGGGCATTCGGTCGGGCCACCATCCTCGAGAACAACATCGTCCAGACGACGGGATCGGCAGGTGAGTCGCTCGCCGCAGGCATCGCCTTCACGATGCCGGCATTCTTGCTCATGGGCTACGCGATGGAGGGGATGAAGGTCGTCGCCATCGCCCTCCTCGGCGGACTCCTCGGCGTCCTGATGATGATCCCGCTCCGCCACGGGTTGATCGTGGAGGAGCACAAGAACCTCACGTATCCCGAGGGAACAGCGTGCGCCGACGTGCTCATCGTCGGCGAGACGGGCGGCACCAACGCCAAGACGGTGCTCGGGGGGTTCGGTCTGGGCTTCGTGTACAAGCTGCTCGGCGACCCAGCGAAGCTCTTCCAGATGAACCCGGATTACCGCTTCTCGAGCTTCCGGGGAGCGAGCTTCGGAGGCGAGCTGACGCCGGAAATGCTGGGCGTGGGCTACATCATCGGGCCGCGCACCGCCTCGACGATGATGGCCGGTGGCGTGCTCGCCTACCTCATCTTGATCCCGCTCATCGCGTTCTTCGGCGAGGGCCTGGGTACGCCCATCTTCCCCGCGACCACGCTCATCCGGGAGATGACGCCGAACGAGATCAGGTCGCGCTACGTGCTCTACATCGGCGCTGGCGCAGTTGCGACCGGCGGGTTCGTCAGCCTCGGGCGCGCCATGCCCACCATCTTGAAGGCCTTCAAGAGCGGGATCCGTAACTTCCGCGTGGGTGGCAAGGCGTCCACGGCGTCCGTCCCGCGCACGGCGCAAGATCTGCCGTTCAGCGTGGTGATCTACGGCTCGCTGGGCCTGCTGGGGCTGATCTGGCTGGCGCCGATGCTGGACATCCAGCTCGTGCCGGCGATCCTGATCATGCTGTTCGGCTTCTTCTTCGTGACGGTGTCATCGCGCATCACGGGCGAGATCGGTTCCTCGTCGAACCCGATCTCGGGGATGACGGTCGCCACGTTGCTCATCACCTGCTTGCTCTTCCTGGCGATGGGCTGGGTCGGCGTGGAGCACCGCGCCGCTGCGCTGACGACGGCGGCGATCGTGTGCGTTGCCGCGTCGAACGGAGGGACGACGAGCCAGGATCTGAAGACCGGCTTCCTGGTGGGGGCGACACCGAGGCGTCAGCAGATCGCGCTGCTGGTCGGCGTGGTGACGAGCGCGCTGTTCATCGGCTGGACGCTGCTGTTCCTGAACAAGGCGTACACCACGGTGGTGGCGGAGAACTACGAAGCACCGCTGCCACCCGCCGCGATCACCGCGGAGATGATGACGGCCCCCGATGGTCAGTCGTACCGCGTGGGGTACATGGCCGACTCGGGAGGCGCGGTGCCGCAAGGCAAGTACCTCGTCGACGAGGGAGGAAAGATCGCGTTCGTGGTCGACCCGGGCATCGGCGGTCGGGCGCCCCATGTCCCCGAGAAGCTCGATGCGCCGCGTCCGGTCCCGGTGGGGGCGGTGGCCAAGGGGACCCAGCTCGGTCCGGACCGGCAGGAGTACCGGGTCATCGAGGTCGAGAGCGGAGGGAGCCTGGAGAAGGGGCGCTACCTCGTGTCGGGCGAGGAGGCCGTCTACAAGCTGCGTGACGTCCAGAAGCTGGATGCGCCGAAGGCGAGCCTGTTCGCGCTGATCATCGACGGCATCCTGACGCGCAAGCTGCCGTGGAGCCTGGTGCTGATCGGGGTGATGCTGGCGGTGATGATGGAGCTCTGCGGGGTGGCGTCGCTGCCGTTCGCGGTGGGTGTGTACTTGCCGCTGTCGACGTCCGTCCCGATCTTCGTCGGCGGGCTGGTGCGGTGGCTGGTGGACAGGCAGCGGCGTGCAGGGAAGGAAGCTTCCGCCGAGGAGGAGTTCAGCCCCGGGACGTTGCTGTCGTCCGGCTACATCGCCGGAGGGGCCATCGCGGGCCTCGTGGCGGCGACGGTGGCCGGCTTCGGGATGGAGCGGCAGTTCGATCTCGGCTCGCGGCTCGGTGACATCACGTCGAGCAACCTGTCCGGGATCATCGCCTTCGGACTCATCGTGGTGGCGCTCTACATGGTCGGGACGAAGGCGCAGGACGCGGTGGGCGGTGGCGGTGGCGGTGCCCCCGGGGGTACGTCGCCCGAGGGCGCCGCAGCTACGAAGTAGCGGCTGCGGAGAGCACGTCGGCGATGGCGACGCGCTCTCCACGGGGGCGGCCCTCGGCGTCGGCATGGGCGGCGTCGAGGGCGCCGAGGATGGTGGAGAGGGTGGTCTGATCGAGGATGGTGCTGGGCTCGAGCGAGTCCAGCGCCTGGCCCGTGAAGTTCCTGGGGCATGCGTCGAGCACGGGGAGCGCGCGGGTGCCTTTCGGAGGGGTGAACCGGAGGGGGAGACCGTGCGTCCGACAGATGAGCGGGCGGGCCTCGTAGACGGCGCACTGGCCGCCCTCGTCGAGGGCCGGACAGACGCCGGGATCGCCTCCGAGCGCCCGGGCCGCGAGCTCCGCGCGGCGGGAGGCTGGAAGCGACGCTGCTGCCTCGGCGAGCGCGGAGGCCTCGAGGGAGGTCACGGTGAAGCGACGTCGGCAGCAGTCGTCGCATCCGGCCTGGCAGGTGATCTGCGGGCCGTGCAGGCGCGCAGCGCGATCGAAGAAGCCATCGACCTTGGCGAACAGCTCGCCGAGGCGCGCTCGCGGGGTGGGCGGCGCGGTGGACATCAGCTCTTGATCTGCCGGAGGACGATGACGGGGCGACCTGCATCCCGCGAGCGCCCCAGGTCGACGAGGCAGTCGAGCATCCAGTCCTGATCGTCCTCGGGGTCGACGACGATCTGCTTCACGTTCCAGATCGTGCCGTCGTCCGAGCGCTCGATCAGGGTGTTCTGGGGGCGACGCGCGACGGGGTCGGTGCGGATGGCCGTGTGCTCGGCGTAGTACGCCTGCAAGGTCGCTTCGAGGCGGGCGGCGGTCCAGGGCTCCCCCTCCCCCTCGACCATCTCGGCGGCGACCTCGTAATCCCTGGAAGCGAGGGCGCGCAGGAAGAAGAACAGCTCGTTCCGGAGGAGGACGGTGAACGCGCGCTCGTCGCGGGTGATGTCGAACGCTTCCGGCTCGGTGACGCCACGCGCCGCCTCGATGACCCGCGGCGCGCCGCCGGCGCGGAGGCGCTCCCACTCGTCGAGGAGGCTGGAGTCGACGCCGCGCACGAGGGCGCGGAAGTAGGCGATCATCTCGTCGACGTCGTCGTTCTTGGCGTAGTCGGGGACGGTCTGGACGAGGCCCTTGTAGACGTCGGAGAGGTAGCGCAGGAGCAGCCCTTCGACGCGCTCCAGGCCGTACTCCTTGATGAAGTCGGCGAAGGACATGTACTTCTCGTACATCTCCCGGGCGATGCCCTTGGGGCGGATGTTCTCCTGGCCCACCCAGGGGTGACGCCGCCCGAAGTCGTCGAAGGTGAGGTAGATGAATTCGCGGTTGGGCTTGGGGTATTCGAGCTTCTCGAGCGCCTCGATGCGCTGCTCGTACTCGACCCCCTCGGCCTTGAGCTCGGCGAGCTTGAGCTGCTTCACCTTGTCGAGCTGGCGCTGGAGGATCGCCTCGGGATTCTCGAGGGTGGACTCGACGAGCGTGAGAACGTCGAGGGGGTACGTGCCCAGCTCGCGATCGAGCTTGTCGACGGTTTCGAGGACGTAAAGCGAGAGCGCCTGGTGGAGCGAGAACTCCTCCTGAAGGCCGGAGCTGACCTCGAGCTTCTTCGCGCGGGAGTCCCACATGGGCACGAGCTCGACGATGCCCGCCTCCCACAGGGAGCGCAGGAGCTGCATGGCGGTCTTGCCGATCTGGCGGCGCACCGCGGGACGCTCGTGCGAAGAGCGCACGAGCTTCTTCATGGCCTGGCAGCCACCCTCTTTGCGCCCGAGGACGTTGAGCAGCATGCCGTGTGAGACCTGGAAGCGAGAGACGAGCGGCTCCGGCTGAGAGGCGACGAGGCGCTCGAACGTCTGGCGATCCCAGTGGACGTAACCCCGCTCGGGCGGCTTGCGTCGGACGATCTTGCGGCGCTTCGCCGGGTCGTTGCCGGCCTTGATCTCCATGCGGAGGTTCTCGATCACGTGCTCCGGTGCCTGGGCGACGACCGTGCCGTGATCGTCGAACCCCTTGCGGCCTGCGCGGCCGGAGATCTGCTGGAAGTCACGGACACTGAGGATCGCCGTCTTCTCGCCATCGAACTTGCAGAGGCGCGTGAAGAGCACGGTGCGGATGGGGATGTTCACCCCGACGCCGAGGGTGTCCGTGCCGCTGATGATCCGCAGGTGGCCCTGCTGGGCGAGCTTCTCGACGAGCAACCGGTAACGCGGGAGGAGCCCGGCGTGGTGGAGGCCGATGCCGTGACGCAGGAAGCGCTGTACCTCTCGGCCATAGGGGCTCGCGAACTTGACGCCGGCGAGGGCAGCGTTGATGGCGCGCTTCTCCTCCTTGGTGCAGAAATCCTGGCTCATCAGGTTCTGGGCCTCTTCGGCCGCGGCGCGCTGGGTGAAGTTGACGATGTAGATGGGGGCTCGGCCCGTCTTGATGAGGTGCGCCACGGTCTCGTGGAGCGCCGTCTCGCGGTACTCGTAGTCGAGCGGGACCGGGCGCTGGCTGGAGCGGACGATCGCCGTCTCGATGCCGGTCAGCTCGGAGAGCTTCTCCTGGAAGAAGTCGACGTTTCCGAGCGTCGCGCTCATCAGGAGGAAGGTCGCCTTGGGCAGGGTGAGGAGGGGGATCTGCCAGGCGACACCTCGCTCGCGGTCGGAGTAGTAGTGGAACTCGTCCATGATGACGTAGTCCACGGGCGCTTTCTCCCCCTCCCGGAGCGCGATGTTCGCCAGGATCTCCGCGGTGCAGCAGAGGATGGGCGCGTCGCGGTTGACGGAGGCGTCACCCGTCATCATGCCGACGTTGCTCGCGCCGAAATCCTTGCAGAGCGCGAAGAACTTCTCGCTGACCAGCGCCTTGATCGGGCAGGTGTAGAACGAGCGCCGGTTCTCGCAGAGGGCCTTGTAGTGGAGGGCGGTCGCGACCAGCGACTTCCCCGAACCGGTCGGGGTGTTGAGGATGACGTTCTTGCCCGCGAACAGCTCGAGGATGGCCTCTTCCTGGGCCGGGTAGAGCTCGAGCTCGCGCTCGGTGATGTACTCGAGGAAGCCGTTCAGCAGCTCGTCGGGCGTCGGGTCGATGGTGGGGGTGATGCGGGCTTCGAGCGGTCCGAGCTGGTTGTCCATGCGGTCTCAGGGGCCCGGACGGCGAGGTGGGGACTTGGCGCCGCGAGCGGGTGCTGACTCCTGAATGCAGTACCGGAGCCCCTCCTGCAAGTTCTGCTGGGTGGTCAGGGCCGAGAGGTCGACGCCGAGCGAGGTCAACGTCTGGGCGACGGCCGGGTTGATGCCGGTGATCACCGCGCGCGCGCCGAGGAGCTGGACGGCGCGGACGACCCGCAGGAGGTGGTCGGCGGTGGAGGTGTCGACGATGTCGACGCCGGTGAGATCGAGCAGGGCGAAGCGGGATGCCGTCCTCACGATCTCGCCGAGGAGGCGCTCGGTGACCGCGGCCGCGCGTCGCCCGTCGATGGCGCCGATGAGGGGAAGCGCGAGGACACCGTCCCAGAGCTGGAGGACGGGCGTCGAGAGGGCCTGGATGGCCTCGTCCTGGCGCCGGATGACCTCGAGCTTGTCGCGGAGATCCTGCTCGGTCTGGCGGCGCTCCTCGACCTCGTGGCGGAGGGTCTCCAAAGCGACGGCGAGATCGGCGCGGGTGGCGACGTCGGAGCGCAGGAGATCCTCGACCTCCCGCTCGGTGGTCCCGTTCGACAGGCGCACGATGAACTCGTCGTACGGATCACCCGCCACCTCGTACGCCGTCTGCTCGGCCCAGCAGTCCGCATCGAAGAGGTAGCTACAGAGACCGGCGAGCTTCCCTGCCAGGAAGCTCGCCCCCCAGGTCACCCCCAGCGCCTGCTGGTAGACGGACTCCCAGGAGCCAGCGACGCGGAAGCGAGCCTCTTTCCTGTCGCGATCCAGCGCGACCAGCTCCCAGCGACCCCAGCCGGCGCGCCCAGCGATCCTGGCGAGCTCCGCAAACCCCTCTTCGAAGGACGGCCTGGAGGTGAGGATCTGCCAGTCCGCCGCGACGCTCTCGCGTCCTCCGCTCTGGAGGCAGATGTTGAACCGCTCGGTGCCGACCATGCGCTGCATGCCGGCCATCAGCCCTGCCAAGGAGGTCTCGATCGAGATCGTCAGCTCGCGCGGCACGCCCTCTCGAGAGCCGTCCTCGCTCCGCCCGGCGCTCGCTCCGTCGATACCTCCCATGCTGTCCCGCTCTGCCATCGTGCTGTCGCTCTCGCCTGTGCTCCGCTGGTCCTGGCGCCCCCATCCCCGCCCTTCGATTGTGGTCCCGTATACCGGCATGACCGTCCCAGGTACAGGGTGGAACGCGACGGACGGCCCCCCTCGCGCACCTCAAAAGCCGGCGCGCTCTCCCCGCTCTCCCGCGACGGCCCAGGACATCGTGGACGTCGAGCGAGCGAGCCCCCAGCGCCCCCGCGCATCGACGGCGATCACGCCCCCGGTCGCCTGGAGCCGACCACGCACGCGCTCGATCTCGACCTGAGCGGCGACCTCGGCCAGCGCGCCAGCGCGCATCCGCTCCACCACAGAGCGCGCGACCCCCAGCCGGATCATCGCCTCCCCCTGACCCGTCGTTGACACGGCGCCCGCCTCGTCATCCGCGTAGGTGCCAGCCCCGATGAGCGGAGAGTCTCCGACCCGCCCGAGCCGTTTGTCGATCGTCCCCCCCGTGCTCGTCGCGGCCGCGCACAGACCCGACGCGTCACGCGCCACCGCCCCGACCGTCCCCCCCGCCCACGACGTGGTCCCCTTCCCCGCCCGGACCGAGGCAAGGGCCTCACGCGCCGCGTCAGTGATCAAGGCCTCTCCGTCCACCGACGAGAACCCTCGCTCCGAGGCGAACCGCGCCGCCCCCTCCGCCGCGTAGAGCACGTGGCGGCCATCCTCCAGCGCCGCGCGCGCGATGGACACCGGGTTCTGGAACCCCGAGAGCGCGCACACGCCTCCAGCGCGCAACCCACGCCCCTCCATGATGGACGCATCGTGCTCGACGCGCCCCGCTTCGTTCAGGCAAGCGCCGGTCCCTGCGTTGAAGAGGGGATCGTCCTCGAGCGTCCGCACGGCGTGCTCCACCGCGTCGAGCGCGTTTCCCCCGCCAGCGAGCACCGCTGCGGCCGCGCGGGCCGCGCGCAGGCACCCGTCGACATGGAGCTGACGTCGCGCCTCGACGACATGGCCTGCGCCGCCGTGAACGAGGACGTAGAACCGCCCGCCGTCGTCGCCCAGACCATGAACGGGGGAGATCACCATGGACACCGGGGGATTCTACTCGGACTCCGACGCCGCCAGCCTGACCGCAGCGAGCTCATACACCATCGTGCAGGGCAGCATGGTGAAGAGGGCCGTCTCGCCCTCGATCAGGTCCATGCACTCCGAGTCGGCTGTAGGCGAAAAGCGGTACGTCAGGCTCCCGGAGAAGCCAGGGACGATCTCGTCCTCTCCCGCCTTCTGGAGCTTGCCCGAGGCGATGTCACGCCGCTCCAGCGAGCAGGGAGCGTAAGCGAGCGTCTCCTCGGTCCGCATATCCACGACGCTCGATGCCTCGATCGAGAACGTCCTGTCGTCGTCGGCCAGCGACCCGAGGACGAGCTCGGCGCCGTTGTTCCAGTACAGAATCCCCTCCTCCCGGGACAGCTCCACATCGAACTCCCAGGTGGGCGTCGCGCCGAGCGCGCCTTCGCCGCAGGTGTTCGAGGCACGGGTACCGACGACGTGGAAGACGCCGAGCACCTCGCCGGGCTCCTCGGGTTCCGCCTTGCCGAAGAGGTGCTCGCAGCCCGTGAGCGCAGGCAGGAGCAGGAGGAACAGCGACAGGGTACGCACGGCTCCGTGCTAGCGCGGACCCGCTCTTCCGGACAACTACGCGGCAGCCGATGAAAACAAAAACGGGCCGGGTGCTATTCATTGCACCCGACCCGTCGCGCGGGCCTCACCGGAGGCCTCTGGGTCGCCCGTGGCACAGCTCGGCCTGGTTCCCCTCACCCTTTCGGGCTTCGAGCCATGATGGACTCGGCGGGGGGCCGCTCCGTGACCGCTTTCGGGTCAGACGTGCCCAGCCTCCGCGTGAGAGCCACTGGTACGCTGCATGAGCATCTCCCTCCTCCGGCTTGCCGGCACCCTGCGCCGAACGGAACGAGCCGCACGGCCTTGCAAGGGTGTTCGTCGTTGGACTTGCGAGCGAATCCCGCAGAGTCGATCAGGGCCCGGCGCTGCGGTGCTCCGCAGCAGGACCATCCTGGAGCAGCTGCTCCCTCCTGGCTTCACGGAGCAGCCTAACACCGCTGCTCGGACGAGCAAGGTGCTCCCGCGCGGTTCGATCTCCGGAGCCGAGCATCGACGCCCGCACGTCGCGCTGGCACGCGTCGAAGGCTCAGCCCTGCGTCGGAGGCTCAGCCCTGCGTCGGAGGCTCAGCCCTGCGTCGAAGGCTCAGCCCTGGATGAGCCAGCCTGCGTCGTCTTCGAGGCGGGGATGACCGGCGAGCCCCAGCGCGGCGTCGACCAGCGCGCGCGGATGCACACCGCTCCGCAACAAGGCAGGGATCCCGCCGGCGGGCCCCGCGGTGAGCGACTCGATCCACAGCTCGGGATCCACACCCGAACCGTACGACGCGAGGGTCACCACCATGGTGATCTCGCGATCGTCGAGAAGCCGACGGATGGAGATGGTTCGCCGCACCCGCTCGCAGTCCTCTGCCCACGCGTCGATCCATGAAAGCGCGCTCTGGTCGAGGCCCCTCAACACGAGCCGCGCAGGAAGCGAGATCCCCGGGTTCTCGGCGGCGGTCACCGCGTCGTGGAAGCCGCGCACCTCGCTGCAGCCGATGACATGGCCATCGTCGACGCTCAGAAAGAACCGGCTCGGTTCGGCGGAGATGCCGTCAGGTCCGGATCCATCTGTCTCGCCCGCGTCGTTGGCAGGCAGCCCGCTAGAGAACCACAGGACATCTTCCGACACGACCGAGACCCTACACCAGCCGAGGAGCGCTCCGGAAGCTTGTCGGAGGCTCGAAACGGCACAAACGGCGCGCACGCCCACGTCTGATTTCGGCTAAGGTGGCCGCGCCTTAGCGGAACCGCCCCTGCGGCAGCCCCGCTTACTGATAGAGCCTCCAATCACAGTTCCACATGAAGCTTAACGCCCAGCAGCTCCAGGAAATCTTGATAGGTCTCGGGTTGTACTTCATCGCGGCCTGGGCGCTCACCACCCAAGTCCCGGCGCGCTGGCGTACGTACAGCCAGAAGATCGCCGCCGTCCTCGGCGTTGTCCTCTTCTTCGTCGGCGTCCAGCGCTACGTCGCCGACCACGCACGCGCCGTGGACGTCGCCAAGGCCGGCATCGCGATGATGGCCGCGAGCTGCGTGTTCTACGAGGCGCACCGCGCAGGCCAGCGTCGCCCCGTGGCGGAACGCTGGAAGAAATTCATCGGCATCACCCTCGGGGTCGCCGCGATTCTCTGTTACTTCAATGGTTTCCGCTTTGGCTACCCCAAGTACTGGCACCGGTGGGACCAGTATCACTACTACATGGGGGCCAAGTATTTCCCGGAGCTCGGGTACAGCAACCTCTACAAGTGCTCCCTGATCGCGCAGGACGAGCTCGGTGTCGTCGAGTACACGAACGAAGACACCGGCAAGAAGGTGCGCATCGACATGACGAAGGAGGTGCGCGCTCCGGAGAAGAAGATCCGGAACCTCAGCGGCGACAACCTCCTGAAGCCCGCGAGCGAGTTCCTCGACAAGCCGGACGACTGCAAGCACAGCTTCACCCCGGCGCGCTGGGACGAATACAAGCGTGACGTGAAGTTCTTCCGGACGGTGTCCGACAAGGGCTACTGGGACGACATGCAGAAGGACCACGGGTACAACCCGCCCCCGGTCTGGACGCTGGGAGGGAAGTTCTTCGCCGAGCTGGTCGATCCGAGCCACCGTATCTTCGGGTTCCTCTGGGTCCAGCACCTCGCCATGCTCGATGTCCTCTTCATCGGGGGCATGTTCGTCGCCCTGTACTGGGCCTTCGGCTGGCGCGTCTGCGCCGTCGGCGCGATCTTCTGGGGCTGTCAGTCCTCAGCGCCCTTCTACTGGACGGGCGGCGCCTTCCTCCGTCAGGACTGGCTGTTCTGGCTGGTGCTCTCCACCTGCTTCCTCCGAAAACGGTACTTCGCGCTGGCGGGCGCGAGCGTCGTCTACGCCGGGCTGCTCCGCATCTTCCCGGGGATCGTGGTCATCGGTGGCCTCACGGTCGCCGGCATTCACCTCGCGCGCCACCGGCGCATGCCTGCACACCACGTGAGAATGCTGCTGGGAGGCATCGCGGCCGCGGCGATCCTCATCCCCGCCAGCATGGCCGTCGCAGGGAAAGACGCCTACCAGCAGTTCTACAAACACACCCTGCAGGTCCACGACCAGACGCCGCTCACCAACCACATGGGCCTGCGCGTCCTCGTCGGTCAGGGCACGCCGATCGAGATCAACGAGCGAATCGGCCCCGTGCCCGTGCCAGGCATCAAGCTCGGCGTCGGCGTCGAGTCCGGGCGCATGAAGTACACCCGCGACAACAAGCTGCAGGATCCCTTCGAGGTCTGGAAGCGGATGCGCATCGAGCGCTACGCGAAGTACAAGTGGGTCGCCTACGGCATCATCGCCGCCACCCTCGCGCTCTTCGTCTACGTCTGCCGGCGCGTCCGCTCGCTGTGGATCGCGCAATGCCTCGCGCAGATCTTCGTCATCCTGGCCTCACAGCTCACCTGTTACTACTACTCGTTCATGATCCTCGCGGCGCCGCTCTCGCGGGTGAAACCGCAGATCGAGGTGCCGCTGTTCGGCCTCGCGGCGCTCAGCCAGTTCATCTGGATGGCGTTCTACTGGAACGACGACAAGTACTACACGCTCACCGCCATCTCGCTGGCGTTCTGTTATTACCTGCTCTGCGTCTTCTCGGGCCGCACCTTCCCCTGGAAGAAGCCGGAAGAGCCGTCACCTGCGCCGGCAGTGACATCGCAGAGCTGAGCCACGCTTCGAGGAACCGAGCATGAGTCACGCGCCTTCGAGTCCCCCTCACCTGCCCTCCAGCGCGAAGGGGTCCATCAGCGCCTTTCGCAAGGTCCCCAGGACGGGGGTGATCTATGTGACCACCGAGGCCTCACGGCTGGGGTTCCGCCCCGGCGTCGAGGACGGCGAGGATGGGTGGTGCAACCTGGGGCAAGGACAGCCCGAGACAGGCCCTCTGCCCGGCTCACCGCCGCGCTGCGAGGCCGTGAGCATCGCCGGTGACGACCAGGAGTACGCACCCGTCGCAGGCCTGTGGGAGCTGCGGGAAGCGATCGCCGACTTCTACAACCGGACGTACCGGCGTGGCATGCCGTCCCAGTATTCGGCCGAGAACGTGGCCGTCTCCGGCGGTGGTCGCGCAGCGCTCACCAGGGCCGCGGCGTCCCTCGGGCAGATCAACCTGGGGCACTTCCTGCCCGACTATACGGCCTACGAAGAGCTGCTCGACATCTTCCGTCTCTTCTCTCCCATCCCCATCGTCCTCGAGGGCGAGCGTGGCTACAGCTTCTCGGTCGGCGACCTAAGGCGTGAAATCCTCAACCGCGGACTGAGCGCGCTGTTGCTCTCGAACCCCTGCAATCCCACGGGCAAGCACGTCCGCGGCGAGGAACTCGCGGCCTGGGTCCACACCGCGCGAGAACTCGACTGCACGCTCCTCATGGACGAGTTCTACTCGCACTACGTCTACGGACTGGGCGACGAGGCGCCGATGGAGAGCGCCGCCCGCTACGTGGAGGACGTCGATCACGATCCCGTCGTCATCTTCGACGGGCTCACCAAGAACTGGCGCTACCCGGGCTGGCGCGTCACGTGGACGGTGGGTCCCCGTGAGGTCATCGAGGCCGTCGCCAGCGCTGGCAGCTTCCTCGATGGTGGCGGCTCGAAGCCCATGCAGCGGGCCGCGGCACAGCTCCTCGACGCCGAGCCCACCCTGGCCGAGACCCACGCCATCCACCGCTCCTTCTCGCACAAGCGAGAGATCCTCCTGAACGGCCTCCGCAAGCTGGGCGTCACCATCGACGTCGAACCCGAGGGGACGTTCTACGTCTGGGGCTCGGTGGCCAACCTGCCCGAAGGCCTCAACGACGGCCACTCGTTCTTCCGCGCAGCGCTCGGCCAGCGCGTCATCGTGGTCCCTGGAGAGTTCTTCGACGTGAACCCAGGAAAGCGCCGCGCCAACCGCCCGAGCCGCTTCCGACACCACGTCCGGTTCTCGTTCGGCCCCAGCGAAGAGGTCCTCGTGCGTGCGCTCGCGCGGCTCACCCGCATGGTGAGCGACTACCGCAGGTAGTCGCATGGGGAGCGATTACCGCAGGTAGTCGCCAGGTAGTCGCCCCGCACGCTGGCCCCCGGTCACACCACACGGCCAGCCTCCCCTCCCCCACCCCGGACACCTCTCGAAGCGCGGAAGCTCCCACCGCAGCGCCTCACCCCGCTGGGGTCCGGCTCGGACCCGGCGGCGCAGAGTCACGACCCGCGACGGGCCCGCGCGCACAAAAAAAAGCACGCCGTAGGCCTCGCGGGGGGGGGAAGCGAGGGCTCTACAGCGTGCCGAGAAAGCGCGTCACACAGGCTTCGTGGGGGGGGGAAACGAAGCACCGTGCCGACGCTGGTTCCCTCTCATCGCAGGGAACATGCCAGCTCCACACCACGATGTTTCGCATGGTTCGAGACCCATCTCTGCCGAGCAGTTCAGATGTGAAACCTCGAACATGAAAGATGCAGTGCTCGCACCACCACCCGAGCCTTCCTCGGTGGCTGCCTGTCGTGGACGCCTCCGACCGGCTGCGCTAGACCCCTGACGGCAACCCACTGCGAGGAATTCATGGGAAAATTTACGCTCACCCACGAGATCAACTGCAACGCCGACACCTTCTGGAAGGTCTTCTTCGATAAGAGCTTCAATGAAAAGCTCTTCCTGGAATACCTCGGCTTCCCGGCGTACCAGATCCTCGAGCAGCGCGAGTCGGACACGGAGATCTTCCGGAAGGTCTCCGGTCAGCCCAAGATGGAGATGCCAGGGCCGGTACAGAAGCTGCTCGGAAGCAGCTTCAGCTACACGGAAGATGGGCGCTGGAACAAGGCGACCAAGGTCTGGACCTGGAAGATGACCCCCAGCGCGATGGCCGACAAAGTGCGCCAGGAAGGCTCGATGCGCATCGAGCCGATCGGCGACGACAAGGTCCGGCGCATCACCGAGATCCTCATCGAGGCCAAGGTCTTCGGTGTCGGTGGCCTCATCGAGAGCAGCGCCGAGAAGCAGCTCCGCGAGGGATGGGACCGCAGCCAGGGCTTCATGAACCGCTGGGTCGCCGAAGGGAAGGCGGGCTGACGGATCTCACGGGGGCACCGGGGTGCCCCCTTCGGATCACCCCCCACCGCTCGTGGGGGACTTCAGACCAGTTCGAACTCAGCCCGGCGTGGCTTCGCCTTCACCGGCAGCCGGCGGCTCGGCCGGCGTGGCCGCCTGCTCGTCCACCGCGTTCACGGCGCGCTTCGCGCGCTTGCGGACGTCGACGTGGAGCGACTCGTCGAAGTTGATCGCCGAGAAGCACGCGCGCGCTTCGGCGCGTTTCTCCAGGCCGACGTAGGCCTCCGCCTCGTTCCACCGGAGCTTCCAGTCGCGCTTCTTCATGTCGGAGATCTTCGCCGCGTCGTCGAGAATCTCCTGGTAGCGCTGCTGCTTGCCCAGCTCGCCCCAGTACTCGGCCCGCAGCTCGTCGTCGGCGGGCGCCAGGGACACGGCCTTCGCGAAATGCGCGAGCCCGTCGTCCTCTCGCCCGATGGCCAGCTCTGCGCGCGCTCTGGAGCGCCACGCCCCCGCGCTCTCTGGATGCGCCTCGACGAACGCCTGGAGCGCGGGGAAGGCCGCGTGCATCTTCTGCAGGTCGTTGGTGTCCTCGGGGAGGAAACGGATCGCGAGGGCTTCGAGGTCGCCCGGATCGATCTCGAGCGCGCGATCGATGGCGGCCCGTGCCTCGTCTCCACGTCCTCCGGTGGCCAGCGTCCGCGCCAGCTCCACCTGCGCCCCTGCCGACCGAGGAGCGCGCGCCGCGTAGGCCTCTGCCGCCGCCTGCGCCTCGGTGACGCGGCCGAGCGCTCGAAGCGCCGAGACGCGCGCCAGCTCCACCCGCTCGACCTGGCTCGCGTCGGGGGACTCCGTCTTCCCGGCGGACTCGATCGCACGCTCGGCCGCCGCGAGCACCACGCCGTGGCGCAGCTCGCGCTCGTGGTAGGCGATCTGCTCGATGAAGAACGCCAGGTCGCGGGGCTCTGCGTCCCACTGCCCGCGCAGGTACTCGTCTACGGCGTCCGCGCGCACGTAGAGCAACGAGTTCGCGTCGCGCGGGTTCTCGTAGATCGGCGTCAGCACCCGCATCTGCACCATCGCGTCCAGGGCTGGCTGATGATCCGGCTTCGCCTCCAGCGCGAGCACCATCTCATCCATTGCGGCGTCCCGGTTCTCCAGAGCGAGGTGCACGTGCCCGACCGCCACGTGGAAGTCGGGATCGCCCTCGAACGTCTTCCGGATGGCCTGGAAGTTCTTCAGCGCCGCCGGGAAATCACGCTGGTTCGCCTGCGCGGACGCGAGGTTCAGCTTCGCGGCATGATCCTCGGGATCCATCGTGCTGATGCGCTTCAGCGTCGAGATGGCCTTCTCGTAGTCGTTCTCGGCGAAGCACTTCTGCGCTCGCTCCCAGAGAGGCCCCTTGTCGACGAAGGCCTCCAGGCTGCTGACGACGGCGCTGTTCTGCTTGCGCCAGACGCCGCTCTTCCCGGGCTCCGAGTTCGTCAGAAAGTCTTTGATCCACTTGCGCGCGTTGTCGATGCTGAGGCCATTGTCCGCGAGGCCATCGAACTCCGCTTTGGGGACGGGCAGTCGCGGGGGAAGGCCCTGCCGACGCGCCAACTTTTCGTCCAAGCCGATGAGCAACCAGTCGTCCTGCTCCGCCATGTCCCGACGGTAGCTGCCGGGCCGCTGCGGGATCAAGCGAGGTGTGCCGTGGACGACGCCGAAGTCACGAGAAGACCAGGAACAGGAGACCCAGCACGAGCACGAAGACGCCCACGAACAGCAGCACGAGGAGCTTGGACATGCCGAACAGCGTCGACGGGACGTCTGGTTGGAGACCGCCGGCCCCCCCCGTGACGAGGCCCTGCGCCGCCCCGTCGGGTCCCAGGGCCGCTGGCATGAGGGGGGCTCCGCCGCTCATCCCGGTGGATCGATGCAGGTAGCTCGACGGAGGTGGCACCGAGGCGATCGCCGCGCCGCTGCCGGGGACCCCGTTGCCCGTCAGTCGAAGCGTCGGATGCGGCGACGCGGACACCTGAAATTCCGGCTGCGGCGACGAGAACGGAGCGCTGCTCGACGCAAATGCGGGCAGATCCGAAGCCTTGGCACCAGCGAGGAACGCCGGGGACGAGGCCGACTCGTGCAGGAGGCTGGGGCTGGAAGGGGGCGGCGGGGGGGGCGGAGGCGGCAAGCTGGGCGCCTGCGCCACGGGAGAGGACGCCGGGATCCCCGCCGAGGCGCTGCGCTCCAGGTGGAGGGCCTCCTCCAGACGGCGCGCGGCTTCCGTCGCCCCACCGCTCGACAGCAGCCTCACCGCTTCAGCAGCCATCGCTGCCGCCTGGCTCACGGCCCGCGACGACGCTGCCAGCCGCTCTGCTTCCTCACGCAGCCGCGCTGCCTCACGGGCGAGCCGCTCTGCCTCCGCCACGACCCGCTGATCCGGGGGCGTCGCGAGGCTGCGGGACTCGGACAGCTCCAGCGGCGTCGTCGTGCGAAAAGGTGCAGCGACCGACGCCGCCCCACCTCCGGGCGGTGGGAACGAAGGCCCGCGCGGTGGCGGCAGCGGCCCGAGCGCGCCGGGCGGTGGTGAACTCCGCCCCGGGAGCGGCGGCATGGAACTCGAGCCAGGTGGCGGCGGCGGCGGTGGCGACGTCGCATGCCCTGGCAACCCGGGAGCGCGCCCGTTCGAGGGCAGCATCGGAAAGGCGTTGTCGCCCTTGAGCGGCATCGTCGGCAGCTCTTCCGAGCTCACGTCGAGCAAGCCCGGTGCAGCTCCTGGCGTGATGGGAGAAGCGGGCGGCGCAGCCAGGGGTGGCACGGGGAGCGGCGCGGGCAGAGGCGCTGGGAGCCGCGGCGCCGGCAGGTGGACCGCCTTCACCGCCGTCGTACGCGCATCGCTTTCTTCGTCGAGCAGCGTGTCGTGCGGCCCTCGGATCCGCGCGATCGTCGAGGGACTGTCCCCCTTCGACGTGACGATGCTGGTGACGGAAGATTCGGGCGCAGCGATGAGCTGCCCGATGGACCGGGGAAGCGGGAAGGTCCGCCCCTTCTTGATGAGGGTCGGCCCGTCCTCCTCGTTGCCCCACCCCCCGATGGGACCCGTCGGCATCTCGTCGTCGGACAGCTCGTCGACCGGATCGCGACCGGCCTTGAACCGCGCGTGCACATCGGCGGTGATCTCGGTCCGCTCCTCGTCCCGCTCGGCCCCTGGCGGCGCCTTGACCAGGGGGACCCCCTTGGCGCCGAGCACGGTGATCGGCCCCCCGAGGTACGAGTCCGCGCGCGGTGGAGGCGGCGGACGCGCCGCAGGCGGCTGGTTCACGGGCATCGCTTCACCCGTCGGGGCGAGCTCACCCCCCATGGCCCGCTCGAACCACCGCATCTGCCGCATGGCGTTGCGCCGCACGAAGCGGGCGAGTGCCTCCTGGCTCCCCTGCTGGTAGCCGTGGGCGTGCAACCACTCGTCGAGGCGCGCCAGGATCTCCTCGGCGCTCTGGTAGCGCGCCGCCGGATCCTTCTCCAGGCAGCGGTTCACGAGCGTCACCAGCCCCTTGTCGATCTTCGGCCGCAGCTCGCGCAGATCGGCCGGCGGCGCCGTCGCGATGAGGTGCACCATCTCGAACTCGGTGGGCGCTGCCCAGGGGTGCTGCCCGGCGAAGAGCTCGAACATCATCACCCCCAGCGCGAAGAGATCCGCGCGGCGGTCGATCTCGGTGCCCTTCGCTTGCTCGGGGGCCATGTACGTCGGCTCGCCCTTGAGCGTGCCGGTGAGCGTCCGCGTCATGCGCAGCTTCGCCTTGGCCAGGCCGAAGTCGGCGATCTTCACCTCGCCCTGGAAGCCGACGAGCACGTTCCCCGGCGTCAGATCGCGGTGAACGAGGTTCAGCAGCTCACCCGAGGGCGCCCGCAGACCGTGAGCAGCCGCGAGCCCGCGACAGATCTGCGCCGCAGCGTAGACCACCAGGCGCTCCGGGAACGCCTCGCGGGTCTCGGTCACCGTCTTCATCAGCCGCATCAGGCTGACGCCTTGCACCAGCTCCACGGCGAGGTACGAGCCCTGCTCGTCCTTCCCCCACCCCACCACCTCGACCACACTGGGGTGCTTGAGGGACGCGGTCATCCAGACCTCGTCGAGGAACTCCGTCGCTACCCCTGCGTCTTCTTCGAGGTGCGCGTGCAGTCGCTTGACGGCACAGAGCTCGCCGCTGCGCCTCGGCCCGGTGATCCGGCTGAGGTCCACGCGCGTCGTCGCGCCCACGGCGATCTCGGCGAGGTACTGAAACGAGAGCCCCGCCGGGGCGGGCTCGGGGAGCCGGGACATGCAGGCGGGAGTCTAACGGCCGATGGCTCCGTCCCGAAAGGGTTTTAGACGACCTCGCGCTCCGTACCGGACGGGTCTCGCTCCGCCTCTTGCTGCCGCATGGCCTCCAGCGCTGCGCGGAAGCCCGCCGGTGTGGCTCGGAGATGAAGGTCCAGGTGGTCGTCCTTCGTCTTCAAGGCGCGGACACCGAGCACCGGTGTCATGATGCGCAGCGTCCGTGACACCGCTGGATTCGCGGCGATCTTGCGGACTTTCATCAGATCCAGCGTCACCCGGTCGTCGCTCGCTGCCACCAGCGCGGCCGGACGCTTGGGCATGATGTTGACCAGATTACCCGGCTTGGACAGATCGAGCGCTCCCGAGCGAAGCAGCCCGGCGAGCGGCGAGTCTTCCTCGGAGAGCACATCGAGCTTCAGGTCGGCGATGCGCAGACCGATCAAGACGGCTTCAGGCTGGACGTCCAGCTCCTCCACGAAGACCACCAGCGACACACGCAGCGGCGTCTTCATGACATCCACCGTCATGGACGCTCGAAGCCCGGGCGGAGCGGCCTCCAGCACGACATCTCGCGGCGCCTTCTTGCCGCCATCGAACTCGCGCGCCAGATATCTCAGCGCATCGATGGGGACTCCGAGCCGCAACCCGAGCGCGCCGCGCACGGCCCGCGCGATTTCCTCGGGGTGCGCCTTCAGGTAGTCGCTGGCCTTCCGGAGCAGCACCTTGGGATCGGTCTTCGGCATGAGCGAGGCGGTTACGATTGCCCAGGAGCCCCCCCGCATGCAAGGGGGCGCTGTGAGGATCACGCCAGCCCGCTACGGAATGGTCCTTGCGAATGGCATCGAGGCAGGAGGGAAGCTCGATGCGGATCCACGGCATGGCGCTGCTCGTCGCAGCAGCCTCGCTACCTCTCGCCTGCGCTCAGGGGACGCAGCTCGGAGAAGACGAGGAGCGGGCGATCACGGAAGCGCTCGGAGATCCTGACAGTGACGATGCGCGGGACGACACGAAGCGCGCGGCGCTCCCTGGCGAGTCGGCACCGGGAAGCCAGAAGGCATGCTCCCCGGGCCACGGGCGGGCTTGCTACACCGGCGATCCCGCGACCCGAGACGTGGGCGCCTGCGTGGCCGGCGTCGAGATCTGTCTCGAGGATGGCAGCGGCTACGGCCCCTGCGAGCACGAGGTCACCCCGGTCTCCGAGAGCTGCGCGAACGATGTCGACGACGACTGCGACGGCGAGGTGAACCAGGGCTGCGAGTGCTTCCCCGGAGACACGGAGCCTTGCTACAACGGCCCTCCGGAGACCGAAGGTGTCGGGATCTGTCGCTCTGGAATCCGCACCTGCTCTCCCGAGGGGACCTGGTTTGCCGCCTGCATGGGTGAAGTGCTGCCCATGCAGGTGGAGGACCTGAACACGCCCGAAGACGACGACTGCACGGGGACCCCCAGCGACTCGCTCTGCGAACAGAACGGCATCCTGAGCTGTCCCACCAACCGGTGCGCGCAGGTCCCCTCGTGCGTCACCGCGCCCGGCGGCACGCTCCAGTGCGTCTTCCCGTGGCGATGTCTGAACTGATCGTCAGCGCCGGCTTCCGCATCGCGGGAGCGCGCCTGCGCACCGGCGCACCATCACTCCGCGGCGCTCGCCTCGGTCACCGGTGGCACGGCGTTCGGCTCGATGCCCGTCGGCGCCGGCTTCGGCGGCGTCCCGCCGATCGCGAGGTGCAGATCCATCACGGCCGCATGGGCACGATCGCGCAGATCCGAGACACGCACGGCTTCCTTCCCCTCGGCGCGGGGTTCGATCGGCGCGCCAATGCGGACGTACACGTCACGCATGCGGCCATCGCCCGTATCGGGCGCCCCCTTCTTCATCAACCGATGCGTCCCCTCGATGGCCACCGGGACCACCGGGACCCCGGCCCGCACCGCAGCGTAGAAGCTGCCCGACTTGAAGGGCCGCAGGATCCCATCGTCGCTCCGCGTCCCTTCCGGGAACACGAGCAGCGGCTTGCCCCCGCGCAGGACCTCCTCGAAGCGAGCGATCACCTGCGCCGCCGCGCGCGAGCCCGCGCTGCGGTCGACCGGCACGTGCCCCGCGAGCTTGAGGTGCCAGCCGAGGAAGGGGATCTTCATCAGCTCGCGCTTCGCCGCCCACTTGTAGTCGTGAGGGAGCACCGAGCCCAGCACCAGGATGTCGAGCACGCTCTGGTGGTTGGCGGCGTACACGAACGGCCCGTGGGCCGGCACGTTCTCCATGCCGCTCGCGTGGACGGCGATGTTCAGCCCGCGCGCGCTCGTCTCACACCAGCGCTGCATCGCCCAGAGGCTCGCCCGGTGATCACGGGTCAGCGGGCCGAGGGTCAGGGAGATGGAACCGAAGCCAACGGTACGTGCGACGAAAGGAACCCACTGGCGCGCTGCTCGCCATGCTGAATCGAGGTCCATGCGAGCGGCATTACCACCGCTCTCGACGCGAAAAAATGCAAAGCGTTTTGCGCACCATGACCGTTTTGTGACGTAGCGCCCCGGGCCACCACGTCTTCTGGAACCCCCCTCCCACGGGACGCTCGCGCGCCAGGATCTCCCCCGTCACGCGCCATCGAGCGTCGGCACGAGGTGCCCCCATCCCACGCGCACGGGTCGCCCTGCGCGCTCGAACTTGAGCGTGTAGAAGCCCACGTCGTCCGAGCCCACCACCGCCGCACGCCGCAGGACACCGACGGACTCGGCCCACACCAAGAGGCCCGCCTTCAGGTTCCGCGGCTTCACCGGGATCGGCCGGAGGGCCACCTCCTCGACCACCTTCGCAGCGCCCCCGTACCCGAGCACGAACCAGCGCTTGGGTCCCTCGCCTCCCAGCTTCGACACCAGCGTCACGTGGTTCCAGGTGTCCTTCTCCTGGAGGGCGGCGAAGTTGCCAGGGACGAGCCCGTCGACCTGCGGCACGATCCAGGGATCCTTCAGCAGCACCTCCGGTGATCGCTTGTCCGAGTCCGTCAGGTGCACGCCCACCCGATCCTTCACGAACCGGTGGATGACCGCGTGCTTCATCACGCCGTTCCACGCCGTCAGCACCGGCGCTTGCAGCGCGATGCGCGGCTTGTCGGGCACCGCGATCACGTACCCCGGGTGCACCTTGTATGACGTGCCGCCCGTGCCCTCGATGATGAGATCGTCGCCATCGAAGCCCACCACCGTGGCGGAGTACATCACCAGCGTGGAGCCAGGGCGCGCCGCGGCCAGCATGCGGTCCGAGAACGTGAACACGCGCTTCCCCGGATCCAGACGGGTCGGCAAGGGCGGGAGGCCCAGCGGGTTGGAGGGTGACCCCGACGCGGCGGAGAGGGCCGTCTCCCCTGGCGGCGTCGCGCTCACGGCTTGCAGCGGAGCAGACGCGCTGACGACCGGCGCCGGCGGCAGCGACGCGGAGGGCGGCGGGCTACCGTCGCAGGCCGCGGTCAGGGCGATGGCGAACGCACCCGCCACGAGAGATTTCCGACGATCGACCATGACCGGCCGAGCATGGTCCCTCGACCAGGAGAGGGCGAGCAGAAATGCACCCGTGGGCGGGGGATCGTTGGAATACCTCGGTTCTGCTCCACCTCATCGTCGAGGCAGCGGCCGCAGCTTCGCCGCGAGACGCTCGGCGGCGCCGCGCCTGTCGGGCTTTCCCGCAGGGGTGACCGGCAGCGCATCGACGACCGCCAGCAAGCGAGGTCGCTTGTGGGACGCGAGGCGCGCGCTCGTTTCGGACGCGATCCACACCTCGGGCGCCCCCTTCGGTGCCGCGGGATCGAGCACCACCGCGGCCGCCACGAGCTGCCCCCACCGCTCATCCGGCACGCCGAACACCAGGGCCCGCGACACCCCCTCGCACCCTTCGAGCGCTCGCTCCACCTCGGCCGGGTACACGTTCTCTCCGCCGGTCACGACCAGATCCGTGCGCCGCGCCAGAACGTGGAGGCGCCCCGCGTCATCCAACCGCCCGAGATCCCCGGTGTCGAACCACCCCTCGGCGTCGAGCGGGTGCTCCGGCGCGCGCTCGGGACCTCGCCAGTAGCCGCGGAACAGCGTCGCGCTCCGGACCTGGATGCGCCCTGCCCCCGCGTCGTCGACGTCCACGAGGCGCACCTCGCTCCCTCCGAGCGGCCGCCCCGATCCTGGCTCCTGGGTCGACGCGTCCCGCGGCGCCTGGGATGTCACCTGCGAGCACGCCTCGGTGAGCCCGTAGGTGGTCAACACGGGCACGCGGCGCCTGGCGCAGATCTCGAGCAGCCGCTGCGGCGCGCCGGCTCCACCCACCAGGACGGCGCGCAACCGCGCGAGGACATGCTGAGGATCCGCCTCCACGAGCGCGGCGAGCATCGTCGGCACCACCGAGAGCAGCGTGGCTCGGTCCCGCACGATCGCCCGGAGCACCTCCTGGGGCTCGAAGCGCTCCACGAGGATCATCGCCCTCCTCGCCAGCAAGCACCGCGTGAGGACGGAGAGCCCCCCGACGTGACAGAGCGGCATGCAGAGCAGCCAGCGGTCGCTCTCGTGGAACCCGAGGTTCTCCGCGCTCGCCACCGCCGCAGCCACGAAGGCGCGCCGGGACAGCACCGCTCCCTTCGCACGCCCCGTGGTCCCCGACGTGTAGAGGATGGCGAGATCCCCCTCCTCTGCTGCGTCGTCCTTCACCACCTCGCCGCTCACGACCGCTGGGACCTCCGCAGCCTGCGGGACCTCCACGGCCGGCGAGACTTCCGTCGCCGAGGGGACCTCCACGGCCGAGGAGACCTCCACGGCCGGCTGCGTGAGCCACCACGGCCCCGCCACCGCCCCGGCGCGCACCGCGTCCCCCAGCGCGCTCTCCAGCGCCACGAGATCGGCCTCGCGCAGCACCCGGGTGGGGCGAGCATCCTCGATCAACGCCTCGGCCTCGGTAGCCGTCAGGCGCGGGTGCAAGGGGACGAGCACCGCGCCGAGCGAGAGCAGCGCGTGGATCGCCACCACCGCCCCCAGCCGGTTCGGCGAGAGGATCGCCACCCGCCCGCCCGCCTCGATCCCCTCGCGTCGGAAGCGCTCACGGCACAGGGCGGTGAGCTGCGAAAGCTCCCCGTAGCGCCACGTCGTGTCGGCGGTGATCAACGCCACCCGGTTGGCCACCCCCGGCTCACGCGCCGCCTCGATCACGCAGAGTCCGCTCACGAAGCGACCCCGAGCCCCGCTCTCCCCGATGCGACGACGACGCCCTCCAGCCGCCGCTGCGGAACTGGCAGCGACGGCCACGCGCGCAACCCCGCGTGCACATCGAGGCCGCACGCGAGCGGCGCGCTGGGCAGCCCGAGCGCGAGTTCGCACGCCGCCGCCAGCGCGACCGGCCCGTCCATGAAGTGCGTCACCACCACCCCGAGCCCCCGCGCTTGCGCCATCGTTCCCAGCGTGTGCGCCCGCAAGAGCCCGAGCGCCGCCGGCTTGAGCACGAACGCCACGCAGCCATCGGCTTCGAGCAGGCGCTCCGCCATCCCCGGCACCCCGAGCGACTCGTCCGCAGCCCAGGGCACCGCGCACGGCCCGAGCTGGTCCAGCGCCTCGGCCGCCACCGGCTGCTCCACGAACCGGGGCCGCAGCGGGGCCAGCGCGTCGAGGCGCCGCCTCGCCTCCTCCAGCGACCACACGCCGTTCGCGTCCAGCCGCAGCTCCAGGCCTCCTGGCGGCTCCACCGCGCGCCGCAAGGCCCTGAGCGCCTCCAGCTCCGCCGCGAACGCCGCGTCGTCCCGCCCCCGCAGCTTCACCTTGAGGCAGCGCATCCCCCGCGCGACCAGCGCGTGTCCGGCCTCCACCAGCACCTCGGGCCCATCCGCCGCGACCGCCAGCCCATTCACGGGCACCTCGGCGTACGCGCACGCGCCCCCCAGGCTCGCGGCCACCGAGAGACGGAGCTGCTGTCCGAGCAGATCCAGCAGCGCCGTCTCCAGCGCGAACCGCGCCGACGGCACCCGATCGAGCCCCGGCGCGAACCGATCCATCCAGCTCGCCACCTCGTCCTTCGGCGTCGCGGTCGTCGCGAGCGCCGGCGCCGTCCCGCGCATCGCTGGCCACGCCGCCCCGACGCGCGCCGACACCTCGTGCAGCGCCTGCGCGCAGCTCGCCACATCCTCCGGGGAGAACCCGGACAGCGGCGTCGCCTCGCCCAGCCCCCCTCGCCCCCCGTCGTCGAAGAGCGTGACCACAAATCCGCGGCGACCGTCCCCGAGCGCCACGTCCTCGACGCGCGCCTCCTCGATGCGCAGCTCCAGCATTGGCGAATCCCCTTTCACGGACCGAGCTCCTCGCGTGGGGGCCGGTCCTTTCCGGACGCGGTCCCCCTCATGGTGAGGAGAGGACCAGGCCCACGGCGAACAGCAAGGAGAAAGCCAGCAAAAGCTTTGCCGTCGCCGCGAGGCAAGCGTTGAGCGGCTTCCCCTCCATGGTACGCAGCGTCCGCAAGCACCGCAGGGCGAGCGGGAGCGTCACCACCGGCAGCAGCACCCAGGGCGCGCTCCCCACCCCGCGCCCCTCCACCGCCCACGCCCGCACGGGCGCGACCGAGAGCGCCACCGGGACTGCGTAGGCCAGCGCCATCAGGAGCCCGTACTCGACCACCCCGGCCGTGCGGCCCAGGCGCACGGCCAGCGTCCGCTTCCCCGCCCGCACGTCCGTCTCGCGGTCGCGCACGTTGTTCACCACCAGCACCCCGGTCGCGATCGCGCCCACGGGCAAGGACGCGAGCCACGCGAGCGGCGGCACCGCGCCCGCTTGCACGAAGACCGTGCCGCAGACCGCCACCAGGCCGAAGAACACGAACACGAACACGTCCCCCAGCCCGTGGTACCCGAGCGGGTACGGGCCGCCCGTGTACGCGATCGCCGAGAGGATCGACGCCACCCCGATCAGCACGATCGGCAGCCCCGCCACCGAGACCAGGTAGAGACCGAACGGGATCGCCAGCGCCACCGCCACCAGCATCCCCAGCCGCACCTGGCGCCCGGTCAGCAAGCCCGACTGGGTCGCCCGCGTCGGCCCCAGCCGCTCGTGCGTGTCCGCGCCCTTCTCGTGATCGAACACGTCGTTGGCGAAGTTCGACACGATCTGGATCAGCAGCGCGCCGAACAGCGCCGCCAGCGCCGGCGCGACGCGCACCGAGGAGACCGCGTGCGCCACCGCCGTGCCGACCACCACCGGCGCCACGGCCACCGGCAGCGTCGCCGGCCGGCACGCCAGCACCCAGGCCCGCAGCGACCCGGGCGCGATCCCACCGGATGCCCCGGCACCGCCGGGTCCTGGCTCGTGCTGCTGGATGGCCACGTCGCTCATGCTCCCGCTGTCCCTCGCTCGCTCACCAGCGCGCCGATCCCCCGGCGCACCTCGTCCTGGAGCCGCGCCGCCCTCACCGCCCCGTCGGCCGGCGGAACCACCGCCTCGATCAAGCTCACCCCACCCCTCTGGTGCGCCTCCACCAGCGCCTCGTCCAGGTCTCCTTGCCGTGCGACCCGCGCGAACGGCACCCCGAACATCGCCGCCGCCGCCGCGAAGTCCACGTCCTGCGGCATGGTGAAGCACTGTTCGAGCAGCTCCGCGGGGGCCCGCTCGGCGATCGGCAGGTGCTCGAAGATCCGCCCCCCGTCGTTCTGGACCACCACGATCACCAGCGAGGCCGACGTCTCCTCCGACCCCCCTCGCGCCGTCACCCGCGCCGCGAGCCCGAGCGACGTCACGTCGTGCAGCAAGCTCACGTCCCCGAGCACCAGCGTCACCGTCGATCCTGCCACAGCCGCAGCCCCCGCAGCGCCTGCCACCAGGCCATCGATCCCGCTCGCCCCCCGCTGGTGCAGCACCCCCACGGGCACCTCACTCGCCACGCAGTACGTATCCAGATCCCGCACGGGCCGGCTGTTCCCGATCATCAGCAGCGACCCCGCGGGACACGCCTGCACCGCGGACCGCACCACCGCTCCCTCGCAGAGCGCCGCGTCCTCCCGCGCCGCAGCGGCGAGCGCATCCACCACCTCACCCGCCCGCGCGAACGACGCGGACCACGCCGCCCGCCCTGGTCGCCTCTCGCCGAGCCGCGCCACGAGCGCCTCGCACACCTCGACGGGGTCCGCGAGGATCAGCGCCGACGCCGCGCTCGTCGGATCGTTCCACCCGTGCGGCGAGATCACGAAGCGCGGACACGCCCCGTGCTCGGCCAGGTAGGCCGCGTAGCCCGCCGACGTCGGCGGCGTCCACAGCTCCAGGATCAGGTCCGGCGCGTGCGTCGCCCGGAATGCAGGCGTGCGCAGCATCAGATCGAACGCGGCGGGCGCGACCACCCCCTCCACCGCGCCTCCGAAACGCACCTGGCTCGTCGCCTCTGCGAGCAACGGGAACCCTGTCCTGCGCGCGAGCGCCGTGATCGCCGCCACCGCCCGCCCCGGCATCACCCCACCCGCGAGGCCTCCCCCCTCGCCCACGGCCGCCCCGGCGAGCGGCGCTGGCCCGCAGACGAGCAGCCCTCGCTCCGCGCGGCTCACCCGCTCGCACAGCGCGTCCAGCGCCTCGCGATCGATCCCCGCGCGCCCCCCGATCACCCGCGGGCCGCCCCGCCGCATCAGCGCTTCCCACGCCGCCTGCCACGGCTCCACGCCGTCCACCTTCACGGGCTCCAGCGGCTTCCGGAAGCGCGCGTTCACGTGCACCGGCCCTGGCGTCGGCCCGAGCGACGCGGCCACCGCCTGCGCCGCCACGCGCGCTGCCGCCTGGAGCGCGAGCGGCGACGGATCGGGCAACCCCAGCTCGGCGAAGTGCCGCACGTACCCACCGAAGAGCTTGAGCTGATCGATCGTCTGCGGCGCCATCACGTCCGCCAGCTCCCACGGCCGATCCGCCGTCACCACCAGGAGCGGCACGAAGCTCTGGCTCGCCTCGATCAGCGCCGGGAATGCGTGCGCCCCCGCCGTCCCCGAGGTGCAGAGGAACATCGTCGGCCGCCCGCTCACCCGCGCCTGCCCCAGCGCGAAGAACGCCGCCATGCGCTCGTCGATGATCCCGTGGCACCGGAGCCCGGGCTCCTTCGCTGCCGCGAGCGCGAGCGGCGTCGAGCGAGACCCCGGGCAGATCACCGCCTCGCGCACCCCGGCGAGCACCGCCGCGCGCACGAACAGCTCGGCCCACGCCATGTGCAAGTTCGAGCCGCTCACACGGCACCTCCGGGGAGCCCACCCAGCGCCGACAGCATCGGCCGCCGCTTCACCCGGGTCTCGTTCAGCTCTGCGTCCGGATCCGAGCCCGCCACCAGGCCAACCCCCGCATAGAGCCAGGCCTTCGCCCCCTCGACCAGCGCCGAGCGCAGCCCCACCCAGAGTGCACCCTCGCCGCCTTCACCGATCCAGCCAACCGCCCCCGCGTACCAGCCCCGCGGCGCCGGCTCCCGCGCCTGGATCCACGACAGCGCCGCCTCGCGTGGCGTCCCGCAGATCGCCGGCGTCGGGTGCAGCCGCGCCGCCAGCGCCAGCACCGACGCACGCCCGAGCAGCTCGCCCCGGATCGGGGACGACAGGTGGTGCACGTTGCGCAGCGTGCGCACCACCGGCTCGGCCGGCACCTCCAGCGACGCGCACACCGGCGCGAGCGCCCGCGCGATCGCCTCCACCACCAGCGCGTGCTCCCGCCGGTCCTTCATGCTCTCCAGCAGCGCGCGCGCCGCCAGCGCGTCGTCCTCGCGCCGCGGCGCCGAGCCCGCGAGCGCGTCCACGTCCACCTTGCCCCCGTCCACCGCGACCAGCCGCTCCGGGCTCGCCCCGAGGAACACCGCCTTCCCTCGCGGCAACGCGAACCGCGCGCACCCGAGGTAGCCCTCGCGCAACCGCGCGAGCGCCTCGCCGATCCCGAACGGCACCTCCGCCGTCAGCAGACCGGGTGCCGCGAGCACCACCTTCTCCAGCGCTCCCTCCTGGAAGCACCCCAGCGCGTCACGCACCAGCCGGCGGAACTCCTCGGGCGCGCACAGCTCCTCGTATGCCGACGCCGACAGCGCCGACGACGCCGCCTCCACGCCGTGCCCGTCACGGCCTTGCCCCTCGCGCTCCCACAGCTCCCGCGCCAGCGAGACGAGCCGCAGCTCCGCATCGTCCAGCGCATCCCGCGGCACGATCGCGCGCAGCACCGCGCGCTCCCCATCGGTCGCGTACGACCACGCGGGCAGCACGAAGCTCGCGTCGGCAAACCCCTCCCACGAGGGCGCGCTCGACGACGCGCTCGACGACGCGCTCGACGACGCGCTCGACCGCGCCGACGCGGAAACGCCCGACCTAAGCACGCCGCGCCCCCCTTGCGCCCCTGGCGCGAACGCCATCCCCCCGAAGAGCCGCGGCCCTGGCGTCCCTTCGGGCGACGCGCCCCGCGGCTCCACGCTGGCCAGGATCCGCTCCACGTCGGCGGCCACCTCGGCGAGCGCGCCCTCGCCCTGCGCCTCGGCGCGCGCCGCTTCCCCCCAGCCCACGAAGGCCCAGCGCGGCCCTCGCGGCGGCGGCGCATCGAAGAACGTCGCCAAGCTGCCACCGTGCCGCTCGGCCAGCGCGAGCACCCGCTCCGGTGACACCACCGGCGCCGCGATCACCCGCGTCGCGAGCGGCCCCGGTGGACCCAGATCGCCGCCGCGCCCGCTCACCCGTGCCCTGCCCTGCCCCCGCCCGTGGCCTGCGAAGAGCGCGCAGCGCGCGACGGCGTGCCCACGAACAGGCACACCACGCCGAACGTCATCGGCTCGACCGAGACGATGTCGAGCCCCGACGCACGCATCACCTCCGCGAACTCCTCCGGCGGCGGGAACGCCGCGATGGATCGCTGCAGGTAGCCGTACTCCGGCGCGCCCGACAGCACGCTCCCCAGCCACGGCACCACCGTGTGGATGTGGAACTGCGCCAGCTTGCTCAGCACGCCCTCGCGCGGCTCCGACAGCTCCAGGATCGCCACCCGGCCGCCGTCCTTCGTCACCCGCGCCATCTCCCGCAGCGCCTTCGCGCGATCGGGCACGTTGCGGATGCCGAACGCCATCGTCACCCCGTCCACGCTCTGGTCGTCCAGATCGAGGGCCTGGGCGTCACCGAGGCGCAGCGAGACGCGCCCGCTCAGGTGCGCGTACTTCACCTTCTCGCGCCCGATGGCGAGCATCTTCTCCGACGGATCGATCCCGAGCACGCGCACGTCGTGGGCCTCGGCGATCGCCAGCGCCAGATCGGCGGTGCCGGTCGCGAGATCCAGCACCGTGCCGTGCTTCGGGCGGCTCGCGAGTTCCAGCGCGCGCACCGCCTCCTTGCGCCACCCCTGATCCAGCCCCATCGACACGAGCCGGTTCATCAGATCGTAGCGCGCCGCGATCGCGTCGAACATCTCGCCGCTGCCAGCCCGCGCCGACCGGCCCTCCAGCGGACTGCCCTGGAGCTGACCGCCCTCGGCGCCTCCCGTGGCCTCTTGCTCTGCTGCGCCGCTCATCACGCGCCCTCCGCGGAAGCTGCCTGCGCCCAGGTGTCGATCGACCCCGCACCCGCCGCACGCGCTGCGGAGGAAGGCGCCACCGTCGACACCGACGTCACGGGCACGCCTGGTGCCGCACCCAGCTCCCGCACGATCGCCGACAGCTCCGAGAGCCGCAGCGCTTGCGGCCCGTCGCTCAGCGCCCGCGCCGGGTCCTCGTGCGTCTCGATCATCACGCCGGCGGCGCCTGCGCCCATCGCTGCGCGCGACAGCGGCAGGATCAGATCCCGCCGGCCCGCGCCGTGGGACGGATCCACGATCACCGGCAGCCCGTGCACGTGCGACAGAAGCGCCACCGCGCCGAGATCGAGCAGGTTGCGCGTCGAGGGATCGAAGCTGCGGATTCCGCGCTCCGCGAGGACCACGCCGCTCGACCCGCTCGACAGGAGGTACTCGGCCGCGAGCAACCACTCCTCCAGTGTCGCCGCCATGCCCCGCTTCAGCAGCGCAGGGCGCCCGGTGCGCCCGATCGCCTTGAGCAGTGCGTAGTTGTGCATGTTGCGCGAGCCGACCTGGATGAGGTCCGCCAGCTCCGCCACGGCGGGTGCGTCGGCCTCGCTCAGGGCCTCGGTGACCACCTTCATGCCCTGGCTGTCCGCTGCGCGCCGGAGCCACACCAGCGCCTCGGCGCCCACGCCCTGGAACGCATAGGGCGACGTCCGCGGCTTGAACGCACCGCCGCGCAGGAACTGCACCCCGAGCGGCACGAGTGCCGCGGCCACGTCACGCGCGTGCGCCTCCGACTCCACGCTGCACGGCCCGCACATCCACGTCGGCCGGAAGCGCGCGCCGGCCTCGATCCGCACATCGCCCACCATCACCGAGGAACCCTGCCGATCGAGCAGCGGATGCGGCGACTTCGTCGTGCTCACGTCGGCCACGCCCTCGATGAGGAGCAGATCCTCGGGCGTCACGTGCGCAGAGTGTTCCGCGATCACGTAGTGGGAGGCGCTGCCACCCGGGCCGCGCTCCACCTGGCTGACCCACAGCCCTCGGCGGGCGAGCTCACCCAACACCGCCCGAGCATCGGCGCCTTGCTTCAAAGAGACGATCATGACCGTTCACTTCCTCCTCAGGGGAGTCGCCAGCGCGACATCCTGGAGCGCGGATCGCGCCTGGCTCGCGGGAAGGATCTCGAGGCTCTGCGCCGCGTCCCTGCACATCCGCGTCGCCAGTGCGAGGCAATCTTGAACCACCCCGCCCTCCGACATCACCCGCCCGATTCGCCGCGCGATCTCGGGCGTCACCGACACCTCGTCGCCGCGACAGTTCGCTTCCAGCTCGTCTGCCAGCCCCGGATCGCGCTCCACCGCGAGGAGGAGCGGGTACGTCATCTTCCCCTCCCGCAGATCGGTCAGCAGATCTTTGCCGGTCGCCTCCGGATCTCCGGCGAAGTCGAGCACGTCGTCCACGATCTGGAACGCCAGCCCCAGCATCCCGCCGTAGGACTCCAGCGCCTCGCATTCGCGCGTCCCCACCCCGCCGGCGCGCCCACCCGCGAACATCGCCCACTGGAAGAGCGACGCCGTCTTGCCTTGCACGATCTTGAAGTACTCGCTCGTGCTCGTCCGCACCCGCCCGCGCGCCGCGAGCTGCAAGGTCTCGGCGGTGACCATCTCCCGCACCACCACCAGCATCCGGTCGAGCACCCCCTCGACGCCCGCCGCCTGCACCCGGCACAGCGCCTCGGCGAGGAGCCAGTCGCCGCCGAAGATCGACGCCGCGTTGCCGTAGACCACCCGCGCCGTGTCGGCACCGCGCCGCCGGTCGCCGAGATCCACCACGTCATCGTGGAGCAAGGTCGCGTTGTGGATCATCTCCACCGCCACCGCGAAGGTCAGCGCCGCCGGCGTGAACCCGGAGCCCACGTGCGAGGCCAGCGCCACACAGATGGGCCGGAGCCGCTTGCCGCCGAGCTCGAGCAGGTGCCGCGCGCTCTCGTGCGCGGGCGTCCCCCCGTTCTTCGCCACCACCGCGAGTGCCGCCTCGACCTCGGCGAGGTCGCCCGCCAGCAAGGTCTGCAGCGCGGCGAGGCGCGCGGTCAGCGCGTCGAGGCCACGCGCGGCGCAGACGTCGCCGAGCGTGGCCACGACGTCGTCCGCCTTCACATCCTTGGAAACCATGGTTCCTGCTGTCATCCGTCTGCTCCGCCGATGCACGAACGCGCCTTGCGCCTGGAAGGCCAGAGGGCGAGGCCGGTGCTCCGTATGTTGAGAAAGTCAGGGTCCGCTACACCCGAGGCCTGCGCACGGCGCGGAGAGGGAACCGGACCAGGTCCCCGAACCGCGAGAAATCCAGAGTCCTGCTCTTGATGAAGCCATCCAAAGCCGACTGCGCCAGCTTGACGAACGCCAGGAGCCGGCTCACCCGGTCGAGGCTCACGCGCGCCTCGGGGCTGTCCGGCGCGCGCCGGAGCAGCTCCTCGGCCTTCTCCAGGCGCTCGCGTACCGAGTGGGAGAGCTGGCGCTCCCGCTCGTCGAACACCCTCGAGATCATCTTCCAGAAATCGGTCTCGGCCTCGTAGTACTCCCGCCGCTCGCCGGGCCGCCACACCCGACGCACGACCCCCCAGCGGAGCAGCTCGTTCAGCGACATGCTCACGGCACCCGCGGAGATCTGGAGACGCTCGCCGATCTCCGCCGCGGGCAACGCTTGCGCGGCGATGAACAGCACGGTCCACACGCGACCGAGCACCCGGCGGAACCCCCAGTGCTCGATCACGTCCCCGATCGCCTCGGCCGCCAGAAGCTCGGCCTCGCGCACCATGTCATGAGGTTTGCTCATGAAGTTTCAAAAACCTTTGAAGGTATTGATGCGGCTGCGGTCCGGGAGAGTCAAGACGGATGCATCGGTCGAAGCACGTTTCTCTGGCCGACCGGTCGTGCCCACGGCCGCCGCACGTCATCGCGCACGGCGTCATCGTCGCGCTCGTCGTCATCACGGTTCGATCGTCGACCAGGCCTTCATCACGGTCCGAACGACGCGAGCTCGTAGCTGGCGCTGGCGCCGAGCATCAGGATCGGCTCCGCCGTGCGGAACTGGCTCGACGACGCGTGGTGCGTGTACGCGCCCATCAGCACGAAGGGCGACACCTCCCGCACCGTGGGCGTCACGCGGAGAAAGCGCACCGACGCCAGCCCGAACAGGACGTTGGTCACCCGCCCCGAGGCGGGCGCCGTGGTCAGCCAGTCGCTCGCGCCGACCCGCAGCGACGTGTCCGGCGTCACCGGGAACTCGCCGATCAGCGCGCCGGTGTTCCGGATCACCCAGTCCTGCTGCGCGACGATCAGATCACGGCGCATGTTGTACGAGAACGACTCGTCCCCCACCGACCACCGATCGGCGATGAACGTGTCGACCACGATGAGCCCGGGCCCTCGCGGCGAGCCGATCCGCGCCCGCAAGGTGGCGCTCAGCGTCACGATCATCCCCCCCGCGCTCCGGGCGATGTCGGTGGGCCGCGTCGACTCCTGGAAGTCGTCCTCATACCCGTCGTACGCGAAGTAGCCCGCTCCCCGCACGGGGAACGGCCACATGGCGACGCCCGTCAGCTCCGCGCGCAGCACCAGCGGCGACAGCGGCGTGATCTCCACGTAGCCGCCCTGGTGCACGTAGGCAGGCGACAGGTAGTTGACCAGCCCCACCTGCACGTTCGTCAGATCGAAGAAGAGCCCCGGCTCCCGGATGAGCGGCACGCAGAGATAGAGAGAGAGCATCTGCTCCGCCCCGAGCGGGTTGATCGCCCCGCCCAGGTTGTGGCCCATCCCGATCTTCGTCCGCGTCTCCTCCAGGCAGTGTCTGCCCGTGGACGCTGGCGCCGGTGCCTCGGGCTGCGGTGGCGGCGTGGGGACGGCTGCACGGGCTGAGGTCACGGCGAGCCCCCCTACGGCCACCGCAGCGGCAGCGAGGAGGGCGCGGTTCGGGCGCATGGTGGTCGAGCGTATCCGAAGGGTCCCTTCCTCAGGCAAGTCCTGAGTAGGCCCTGGACACAACGAAGAAGTGACCTGGGATACGTGCCGTCACTTCCGCCCGCGTCGACTTCCGCTGCGAGCGGTGGCGCAAAGCGCCAGACCTTCGGCTATGCTGCCCGCCGTGCGACGGGTTGTCGTGCTTCCAGAACGCGGCAAGCTGATCGTCGCCACCGATCTGCAGGGCAATGTCGCCGATTTCGATCGGGTGGCAGAGATCTACGAAGAGGCCGCCAGGAAGCGGGACGGCGCCGTGCTGGTGATCACCGGCGACCTGGTCCACGGCCCCGAGCTGAGCGAGGCCCAGTGGCCGGACTACCTGGGGAGCTACTACCTCGGCGACTCCGGGACGGTGCTGGAGCGCGCCCGCCTCCTCGCCGAGCGCCACCCGGGCCGGGTGCACTACCTGCTCGGCAACCACGAGCACGCCCACGTCGGCGGCCCCGTCGTCTCCAAGTTCTTCCCCGACGAGGCGCGGCGCCTCGAAGACCTGCTCGGCTACGAGGGCACGCAGGCGATGCGCGAGTGGCTGTGTACCTGGCCGTTCGTGGCGCTGGCCCCGCGCGCCAACCTGGTCATGCTGCACGCCGCACCGCACGCGCGCATCGAGTCGCGCAACGACCTGGAGCGCTTGCCCCTCGACGGCTTCTTCGACGTCCCCCTCGAGGAGATGGCGAACCGAGGCGCCCTCGGTGCCCTGCTCTGGGCGCGCACCACCAGCACCGAGCGCGCCCGCTCCTTCCTGCGCGCCATCGATCCGAACGCGCGCGTCGCCATCTACGGCCACGACGTCGCGCGCAACGGCTACGCCATCGATCGCGAGCCCTTGCTCTGCATCTCCACGAGCTTCGGCTGCTTCGACGGCGACAAGCTCTACCTGGAGTGGGATCTCGACGAGCCGGCCGACAGCGCCGCCGACGTCGCCCGGCGCGGCCTGCGCCCCCTCTACCCCGCAGCGCCCCCCGTCTACCGGATCGACTGAAGCGCACGCCGTCGCGCGCTGCCCTCCCCTCCCTTCTCGCCACCGAGCGACCTCGCCACCGAGCGACGGGTTTGCCCTGCAACGCAGCGACGCTACCGTGTACGGCATGGCGTGGGGTGGCTTCGGTCGTGGTGGCGGCAAGTACACGGGGCTGATCCAGGCGCTGCTCCTGACGGCGGTCGGCCTCGCGTTCTTGCCCGTGCACTTCAAGGGCGTCCGTCCTTCGATCCTCTTCCTGGTCCCCGGCGTGTTCGGCGTGCTCTTCAACGCCTGGTCACTCCGACGCGGCGCGCTCGGCCAGCTCGACCGATGAGGCCCTCGTTCACGTCCCCGTGCGCGAGCAGCACACGCGCCATCGTCACCTTCGAGGGCTGACGTCGTTCCATGCGCCGCGATGCGCTGGCGGCTGTCCAGCGCAGAACCGAAAGCGCTCGCGTCACCTCGTCCCCCTCTCCTCGGTCGCCGGCGCCTTCGACATCGCGACGAGGGACGCGAACGCTCTCGACCAGCGTGGCCCCTTCCCGCGAAACGCAGCGCCACCTTGACCACGAGATCCACGACCACAAATACGGCTGCATGGATGAAGAGCTTCAAACGAAGCCTGATCCGCTCGTCATCGCCGCTCGAAACATGCTGGGTGATTTCGCCCCCAAGCTGCTCGAACTCACCGAGGACGTGCTGCTGGGCGACGTCTGGAACCGCCCGCAGCTCTCCCCACGCGACCGCAGCTCGATCAGCTGCACCGTCCTCATCGTGCTCGGCAAGACCGACCTGATGAAGGTCCATTTCCCGCGCGCCATCGAGAACGGCGTGACCCAGGAAGAGATCGTCGAACTCATCACCCACCTGGCGTTCCATGCCGGCTGGCCGCAGGCCATCACGGCGATGATGACCCAGGGACCTGTTCGCGCCTGCGCCCCGCTGAGACCGGCACTGGCCGGCGTCAAGCCGCGAGGAACGCCCCTTCATGCACCGCGCGCACGCGCTCGAGCACGGCTCTCCCCTCCGCCTCGAAGCCGAGCGGCGTCACCTTGCCTCGGTTGACGAACACCCCCGCCTCACCCCGGAAGCGCCCGAACGCCACCTCGTGCAGACGCGCGGCGCCCTTGCTCGGATGCGAGAACGTCAACCGCTGAAAGGGAAGGAGCCACCAGGGCATTCCCCCACCCGCGCTCATCGGCGTCCGGTTCGGCCCCGGGCATGTACTCCGGATCTCGATGCCTTCCGCAGAGAAGCGTGACGCGGCCTCGCGTGTCCACAGAGAGAGCGCCAGCTTCGACGCCGCATAAGGCCCGAACAGCTTCTTGAACGTCGGCGGTCGCTCCAGCGTCGCAGGATCGAACCGCTTCACCGTCAGCGCCGCGTTCGACGACGAGTTGATCACCGTCCGCAGCTTCCCCTTCCTCAGCAGATCCTTCAGCTCCATCGCGAGGATGTACGGGACCACCGTGTTGACCTCGAACTGGAGCTCCCGCCCGCCGGGCGAGAACCGAAGCGCCTCCGTCGAGATCGCTGCGTTGTTGAACAGCACATCGAGGCTCGCCTCGCGTGCGGTGATCTCGCGGAGAGCCTGCTTCAGGCTTCCCAGGTCGCTCAGATCTCCCTTGACCACGCGGAGCCGCTGCTCGCCTTGCGCCTCCTTCACGAAGGGCTCCGGGGGCAAGTCGGAGCGGACCAGCGCCACCACCTCCCACCCCTCCGAGAGCAGCCGCCGCGTCAGCTCGAACCCCACCCCTGTACGGGCCCCCGTCACCAGCGCCGTCGTCATCGTGCACCTCTCTCCTTCTTTCTTCGCGCGTTCTTCACGCCATCCGCACGAGCCACGGTCGCGCGTTCTTCACGCCATCCGCACGCGCCACGGGGACGCCCTGCGCACACGATCTCGGGACGCACGACGTCGCGCGCAGACCACGACCCATCCCGCAGTCCACGACCCCGGCACGCCCCCCAGGGCGAGCAGGGCGCGCGAACGTGGCTCGTTCCGCAATGTTTACACCGTCAACTTTACGCACCAAGTTCACGCTGTCAACATCGACCCATGACGCGCGAGAAAAGCGCTTATCACCACGGAGATCTCCGCAATGCCCTGATCGAGGCCGCGACCACGCTCGTTCAGGAGGTCGGCGCAGAGCAGTTCAGCCTCCGCGATGCCGCCCGCGCCGTCGGCGTCTCGGCCAATGCGACGTACCGCCATTTCGAGAACAAGTCGGCGCTGCTCACCGCCGTCGCCGCCGCCGGGTTCGTCAAGCTCTCTCAGCGCATGAAGCGAAAGCAGATGGCGACGGCCCGCGCGAACCACGACCCGGTGACGGCAGCCGTGCAGAAGCTCGAAGCGCTGGGACGCACCTACACCGAGTTCGCCGTCGAGCAGCCCGAAATCTTCCGCGTCATGTTCGGGTCGAGCGGCATCTGTCGCCTCCTCGGCAACCCCCTCGCCTTGCCGAGCCCCACCCTCCACGAACTCCTCGGCGAGGTGCTCGACGACCTCGTCCGCGTCGGCGTCTTGCCCACCGCACGCCGACCGGGCGCAGAGGTCAAGGTCTGGACCGTGGTCCACGGCTTCGTGTCGCTCCTCCTCGAAGGCGCGACGGTGACCATCTCCAGGGCGCAGTACACCGCGGCACTGGAAGACATGCTCCACTTCACGCTCGAAGGCCTGTGCGCACAGCCCAGGGAGCGAGCGCATCCGCCTTGACCGGACGCCTTCACCTCACCCCGCGCACGAGCAGTTCCCTCGCCACCTCCACGAACAGGCGCAGCGCCGGTGAACTCTGCGCGCGGCTCGGATAGTAGAGGAAGAAGCCCGGCACCCGGGGCGCGTAGGGTTCGAGCACCCGCTGCAAGCGCCCTGCGTCCAGCGACGGGAGCGCGGCTGGTTCCAGCGCGTACGCAAGGCCCAGACCGGCCTCCGAGAGCGCCACGCTCACGCTGTTGTCGCTGGCGATCACGCTCCCGCGCACGGGCACACGCCACGTCCGCCGACCGCGCTCCAGCTCCCAGGCATACAGCGCGCCCGTGGACTGCATGCGAAACGTGATGCACTCGTGGCGCAACAGATCCTCGGGGCGCTGCGGCGTCCCGTGGCGCGCGAGGTATGCCGGCGCGCCCACCACCACGAAGCGAAACGCCTCGGTCAACCGCACCTGCACCATGTCGCGCTCGATCGCCTCGGTCAGCCGCACGCCTGCGTCGTAGCCCTCGGCCACGACGTCGACGAAGCGCTCCTCGACGACGATCTCCACCTCCACGCGCGGATGGCGCTCGCGGAACGTCGGCAGCACCGGCGTGACGACGAACGGGATCGCGCTCCGCGGCACCGACAACCGCAGCTTCCCCACCACCTCGCCAGGCCGCGCGGCGACGTCACCGAACGCGGTGATCACCTGCTCCAGCGCCGGACCTGCGCCCTCCACGAGCCGCCGTCCCGCATCGGTGAGCGCCACGCTCCGCGTCGTGCGCGTCAAGAGCACCACACGGAGCTGCTCTTCGAGCTGCCGCACCGCCTGGCTCACCGCGGCCCTGGACACGCCGAGCTCACGGGCTGCGCTGCTGAAGCTGCGCAGACGTGCCACCACGAGGAAGGTCTGGAGTTGCGTGAAAGGAGCCGTGTGCACGCGCGCGCACCGCCTTCGGGACACCGCGCCCCATCGTCAACGAGAGCTTAGACGAAAACCGAGGAATCACCCCTCCCCCGCATGAGGTAGAGAAGCACCATGAAGCATCGACATCTCGGCCGGAGCGGCCTGCTCGTCAGCGAGATCTCTTACGGCAACTGGATCACCCACGGCTCCCAGGTGGAGAAGGATGCAGCGCACGCCTGCGTGAAGGCAGCGCTCGACGAGGGCATCACCACCTTCGACACCGCCGACGTCTACGCTGCCACCCGCGCCGAAGAGGTCCTCGGCGAGGCCCTCGCTGGACAGCGTCGAGAGGGCCTCGAGATCTTCACCAAGGTCTACTGGCCCACCGGCCCTGGCCCGAACGATCGCAGCCTGTCGCGCAAGCACATCGTCGAGTCCATCCACGGCAGCCTGCGCCGCCTGCGCACCGAGTACGTCGACCTCTACCAGGCGCACCGCTTCGACGTCTCGACGCCGCTCGAAGAGACCATGAGCGCCTTCGCCGATCTCGTCCGGCAAGGAAAGGTGCTCTACATCGGCGTCTCGGAGTGGACCGCAGAGCAGATCGAACGCGGCGCCGCGCTCGCCCGCGAACTGAAGATCCCCTTCATCAGCAACCAGCCGCAGTACTCGATGCTGTGGCGCGTGATCGAGGCCGAGGTCGTCCCCGCCAGCGAGAAGGTGGGCGTCAGCCAGATCGTCTGGTCCCCGATCGCGCAGGGCGTGCTCTCCGGCAAGTACCTCCCGGGTCAGCCCCCGCCCGCCGGCAGCCGCGCCACCGACGAGACGGGCTTGAAGTTCATTAACCACTTCCTGAACGACAACGTCCTCGGCCGCGTGCAGAAGCTGAAACCCCTCGCCGAGGAAGCCGGCCTCACCATGGCGCAGCTCGCCGTCGCCTGGGTACTCCAGAACCCCAACGTCGCCTCCGCCATCGTTGGCGCCTCCCGGCCGGAGCAAGTCCGCGACAACGTGAAAGCCGCTGGCGTGAAGCTCGACGCCGCACTCTTGACGAAGATCGACGAGATCCTCGGCGACGTGGTCGTGCGGGACCCGAAGAAGACGGTGAGCCCGGCCAAGCGCCCATGAGGGATTTCCTGAACCAGGCGCTAAAAATTCAGAAAACCCCTGAATGAGCTGACCCCTCCGAGTCAAAAATTCAGAGAACTCCTGAGTCGCCTCCATCCTCGCGAGCTTGCGATTCAGAAAACCCCTGAATGGGCTGACCCTCCTCCGCCAAAAATTCAGAGAACTCCTGAGTCGCCTCCATCCTCGCGAGCTTGCGATTCAGAGAACGCCTGAATGAGCTGACCCCTCCGAGTTAAAAATTCAGAGAACTCCTGAATGAGCTGACCCCTCCGAGTTAAAAATTCAGAGAACTCCTGAGGTCCATCCACCCTCGAGTGGATGCGATTCAGAGAATTCCTGAATGGCTCACCCTCTCCACGCCAAGCGTGCAGCGCACCTGAGCGACTCCCCTTCCGCCGCGGACCCCAGCAGCCGGCGGACGCTCGCTTCTCCGGGAGGGGGGATCGCCATCGCTGCGCATCCACGTCACCTCGACGACCGTCGCAGCCCGAGGACCGCACGCGCGCAGGGCGAACAGCGAGCAGGTCGGCACGGGCTGGGCCGCGCGTCACACACCTCCGGAGGCGGAGAACCAGACTGAGCACACTTAGTGACCAAAGATGCGACCAATCGACCGACCACGACACTATTGCGGTTGAATTCGTCCGCGCCACTCCTATGTTTCCGCCGAACCCTACAGCCAAGAAGGAGGAGTTCAATGCCGCAGAATGCACTTTTACAGCAGGCAGCCCTGGTGAACCTCGCGAACGCGGTGGACGCAGCCACGGCCTACGAGGAACACCTGGCCGATGCGCAGGCGATCGAGACGCCTCAGCCCTATCGGTGGTCGATCGATCTGGTGCTCGCCAACATCCAGGTCGCGAAGAAGTTCGTCATCCGGCGGAGAGCGCGGATCCTGGAGCAGTTCCCGCTGATCAACATCGCTCACTTCGACACCCTCGGGCGGCTCGCCCTCGGGGTGAAGTTCGCCGCGCTCCAGGCCGAGGGCTACGGGCCGTCGGAGAGCGACATCAAGCAGGTGCTCGGCGCAGCGCGCGTGCTGCGGCGCTCGTTGCTGAGCGCGGTCGCGGCCATGACCCACGCGGGACTCTTGCCGCGCGAGATCCACGCGAAAATCGCCCGCGGACGCGGGGCGCGGGACGCCGCAGAGGATTGCGTGGCGCTGGCGCAGGTCTTCCGTCAGGCGGGCACCACGCTCGACGGAAAGCATCCGGTGACGGCGGTCGAGGTGGAGCAAGCCGCTCTCGCCGGTTCCTGGTTGCTGGAGCACCTGCGGCCCGCCGCTGCGAAGCCCATGAAGCCGCCGCGGCCCGAGGCGGTGCGCATCCGGGACCAGATGGCGACGTTGCTGGCGAATCGCTACGCGAAGCTCCAGGCGATGGCGCACTTCCTGGAAGGTGACGGGTGGGAGGAGCTGGTGCCTCCGCTGATGTCGCGGGTCGCGCCGCGGTCCAGGACGGAGCCGGCAAAGAAGGCCGAGGGGTCCGCGCAAGCCGAGGGGTTTGCAACGGCCGGGGTGGCTGCGAAGGCCGAGGGGTCTGCAAGGGCCGGAGGAACGACGTCGGAAGCCACCGCGAGGGCGGAGAGGCCGACGTCGGAAGCGGCGATGGGTCCCTGGCGAAGCACGTCGCTGGTGCTGCCGTCGTCCGAAGCGCCTCCGAGCCGACCCGCCGTGGTGCCCGAGCAGGCGTCGAGTCCGGCCTGAAGCGGCCATCGACGTGGGCTCGGAGGCCGTGACGATGGCACCGTGGCAGCCGTGAAGTCGGCATGCTGGTGGCCGTGAAGTCGGCATGCTGGTGGCCGTGAAGTCGGCATGCTGGTGGCCTTGAAGACGGCATGCTGGCGGCCTTGAAGACGGCACGAGGGAGCTGCGCGCAGGCGTGGGCTCCCTCGTGCTGTTCTGGCCAGGTGCAAGCCGTATCGAGAAGGCGCTGACGTCACCGGCCCAGCGCTGGTCATCGCCGACGAAGCACTGGCGTCGTCGAGCGAGCGCTGGCCTCACCGCCTCGGCGTTGGCGGCGCGGAACCTGCCGTTCAGAAGTACTCGAACGAGCCGAAATGGGTGCGGCTGGGGTCGAGCTTCTCCGTGGTCCACGGGGGCGCGAGGTGGTGGATCATGGGGACGCCCGACTTGCGCGGCGAGGGGCTGAAGACGCCGTCGACCTGATCGGGGCGGAGCCATCCGGCGACGTCGGCGAGGCCGTGCTGCTCGGCGAGCTTGCGCACGGTGGCGAGGAGGCGGGGTCGCTCGATGCCAGGGGCCGACCACTCGTTCACCCACATGACGCCATGGGAGGTGTCGGCGCTGAGGTAGCCGACGTCTTTGCCGCCGTCCTGGAGCAGGAAGGCCGGGCCGCTGTTGCGGAAGCTGAAGTAGTTCCACAGGGCGGTGGATCGCGCAGGGCGGAGCCAGCCGTCGTCGAAGCTTTCTTCGTACCAGGCGAGGAGGCGGTCCATGTCGTCGGGCGTCGCGGGGCGGTGGTCGAGGGGGGCGTCGCCGGGGAGCTGCGCGGCGGGGGCGTGGTGGGCGACGCCAGGGAGTTCTGCGAAGCCGAGGCGGGCGTAGAAGCCAGGGTCGATCTCGCAGTGGAGCCAGGCGGCACACGCGCCCTGCGCGGTGGCCTCGCGGAGGATCTCGCGGATCAAGGTGGAGGCGAGGCCGCGGCCGCGGGCGTCCTGTCGGGTGAAGACGGCGCCGATGCCGACGGCCGGCAAGGGGCGGCGATCAGGGGCGGCGAGGAGGAGGCTGTAGCGCTTGGCGGAGGCGACGAGGCCGGTGTCGTCGACGAGGCCGACGTAACGGAAGAGGTCGGGGCCGGCGCGCTCGACCTGGCCGAGGGTGTAAGCGGCGTGGTCGTCGAGGGAGCGGCCGCTCGACCAGACGGCGTGGGTGTGGCGCGAGGCTTCGATGATGCGCTCGCGGTCGAGGTGTTCGATGAAGGTGGGCACCAGGTTGTCTTTCTGTCGGCTTCAGGCGCGGAGGGCGGCGGCGAGGAGGGTGGTTGCCCGGTCGATCTCGGCGTCGGTGAGGTAAGGGGCGGGGCCGAGGCGGACGCGGTCGCCGCGGGCGTCGACGAAGACGCCCTGGGCGCGGAGCTGGGTGACGAGATCGCTGGCGCGCGGGGCGCGGACGGCGATGAAGCCGCCGCGGCGCGCGGGGTCGCGCGGGGTGACGACGGCATCGGCGAGGCCGGCTTCGTCGAGGCGAGCGAGGATGCGGTCGGTCTGCGCGAGGGAGAGGGCGCGGAGGCGTTCGGGGGTGAGGCCGAAGCGCTCCCAGTGGGCGAGCGTGGCGTGGGCGCGGTAGAAGGGGGTGGGGTCGAAGGTGGCGCCCGCGAAGCGCGCACCGCCAGGGCCGTAGGTGATGTCGCCGCCGCCGGCGTCGAGGGCGCCGAAGTCGGCGAACCAGCCGGTGTCGACGGGGCGCAAGGTGCAGCCCTGCGGGATGCGGAGCCAGCAGATGCCTTCGCCGAACGCGGCGTACTTGTAGCCACCGGCGGTGACGAAGGCGTGCGCAACGGCCGGGCCCCAGTCGAGGGGGACGACGTTGAAGGCGTGGTAGGCGTCGACGAGGGGGATGGCCGAGACCTCGACGGCGCGGGCGATGATCTCGCCGAGGCGGGGCAGGACGTAGGCGTCCTCGAAGAGCACGGCGGAGAAGGCGACGAGGTCGGTGCCCGGGGTGATGGCGTCGAGGAGGCGCTCGGCGAGGCGTTCGCGCGGAGAGGCGTCGACCCAGACCACGTCGACGCCTTCTTCGGCGAGGCGGGTGAGCTGGCGGCGCATGGAGTGGAACTCGGCCTGGGTGGTGACGATGCGGACGGGCCGCGAGGGGTCGCGCTCGGTCTTCGGGCCGTACGGGTCGCGCTCGGTCTTCGGGCCGCCAGGATCGCTGCCTTCACGGGGGAGGCCGGCGTCGTGGGGTTCGTGGCCGTGGCGCAGGCCGTAGCGCGGGTCGTGGCGCTGGTAGATGGGCAAGCAGCTCACGAGGCGCATGAGCAGCTCGTGGGTGCTGCGGCCGAAGGCGATGGCGTCGTCCTTGGGGAAGCCCATGCGGTCGAGGACGGCCTCGCCGACGGTCTGGATCGTGGGGAAGACGGCGGCGCTCCACTTGTCGTCGCAGTGGCGCGCGGCGTCGTCGAAGCACGCGCCGAGGGCGTCGCGGACGACGTCGGGCCAGGCCTGGTGGGAGTGGCCCGTGAGCAGGATGCGGCCCGGCGTCGCGAGGAAGCGGCTGTAGGCGGCGCGGAGGGCGTCGCGATCGAGTTCGCTCATGCTCGGCTCCTCACTTCTCGGGGCGGAAGATCTCGTTGGAGAGGGACATGTCGATGTGCGCCTGGCCGCCCTGTCCGGCAGCGCCGCCGCCGACGCCGAGGTCCATGCCGGAGGTCATGCTCATGCGGGCCGCGAGGGGGACGGCGTGCTCGAGATCGATGCGGCTCATGCCGGTGCCGCCCGACTTGAAGCCGAGGAGCTGGGCGCTGGCGCCGGGAGGCATGCCGGGCATGTTCACGGTGGCGCTGGCGGCGAACTGTTCGAGCTTCACGTCGAGGTTGAGCTGGTCGCCGGTGCGGGACTTGAGGGTGAAGAGGGACGACTGGACGATGTCGGCGCCGGTGCTGTTGATGCGGGTGAGGACCTGCCAGCGGGCGCCCGTGCCGACGGGCTCGGACGGGAGGGGCACGACCATGGACTCGAAGGACTGGCTCATGCCGCTCATGAGCTGCTCGGCCTCGGCGGGCACGCCCGGGGGCATCTTGAGGGCGAAGTCGCGGGCCTGGCCGCTGGGAGAGAGCTTGCAGCTCATGCTGAGGCCCTTGAACGCTTGGAGCTGCGGTTGCATGGCCTTCGCCATCTCTTCCTGGTCCGCGCCTTTGGCCTGGCTGCTCATGCTGCGCAGGGTGCCGACGACGGGGAAGAGGCCCGCCGGGTCCTTGGCGGCGACGTCGACATCCATGACGATGACGAGCTGGGGCATGGGCTGGGAGGGCATGGCCTGGCCTCCGATGGAGACGGCCATGTTGACGTCCATGCGCGTGCCGAGGGGGTACTTGCCCGGGGTGATGGCGTAGGCGACGGTGGCGTGGGGCGCCGCGCCGGGGTCGAGGAGGCGAACGACGGGGCTGCCGCCGACCTTGATGAGGCGATCGGCCTCGCCCGGGGCGAGGATGCCGCGGGCCGCCTTGGGGACGAGGGCGGCGACCTTCTGGGGAGCGCCACCGCCGCCCGCAGGGGTCGCAGGGGTGGTGCCCGCGGAGGCCGAGGGGGTCGGGGCGACGAGGGCGGCACCCGAGGCCGAAGGTGCGGCAGCAGCGGCGGCGGAGGCCGTGGGAGCGGCGCCTTCGGGGACGGCCGCAGAGAGGGATGCTGCAGCCTGCTCCTGACCCGGGGCGGGGGCGGCGGAGGCTTGGGGAGCGGCTTCGACGGTGGGGGCCGTGGCGGCCGAGGACACGGGGGCCGCAGGCGCGGGCGGTGGGGTGTCCTCCTTGCTACACGCGAGGAGCGCGAGGGCGAGCACGGAAGGGATCACCGACGAACGCACGGAAATGAGCACAGGACCTCCAGCGAGTCCGCTCCTCGTCCGGCTGGACGGTCGCCCTTCACGGCGGGCGTGGAGCGAAGGCGTGGCTCGCTTAGCCCAGTTTCATGGATGGTTCCACTTGCGGGCGGAGACGCATGGCATCGCCCAGGGGGCGCTGCGGGGGCCGGGGCCATGCCAGAAAGCGAGAAGTCTGGACAAGAAGTGTACGGAGACCGCGAGGAAGGCGGGATGTCGGGAGCGCTCTGGTAGACTCCTGTCCATCCCGATGCGCGCGCGCGGCGATTACCTCGAAGGGTTGCTCGATCTTGCCTCCCACACGAGTCGGAACATCCGGCGCGCGCTGTTCCGTCAGAGTCTGGCTGCGCTCGCGCTGGCGGACGCGCTGGACGGGCCTCCGCCCCTCGACACGCTCAACCCGGAAGCGCTGCTCCGGAGTGTGCGGATCGCGATGGCGGATGGGCTGCTCGATGATCTGAGCTGGCTGGCTCCGCCGGCGGCGGGTGTGGCGATCTACGAGATCGCCAGCGCCCTGCCGCTCGGGCCAGAGCGGCGGGATCTCGCGCGGCGTGTGCTCGCTCAGCTGTACTCGGGGAACGCGGCCACGTTCGTGGCCATCGCAACGAGGATGGCGGCCAGCTCCGGTCGGGGTCTCTCGGGAGCAGGCATCCGCGCGCGGGTCGCGCTGGTGCTTTCGCTTCCGGTGAGCTCGGAGCTGGCCGTCGATCCGCTCGCGCTCGCGCTGGCGTCGCGGCGCGATCTGGCGCGGGACTGGATCTGCGCGGCGTCGACGGGTTCGTTGCCCGATCGGCGGCTGGCAGCGCAGCTGCTGGAGCGCGCAGCACGCGAGGCGACGCGGCGGGCGACGCAAGGGGATGATCTGCCGCTGCGTCTGTTCCGGAACGTGGGGGAGCGGAAGCGGCGGAGCGCCGAGGCGAACGCGGATTCGCTGGCGCTGGCGTGGAGGACGCTGCTGGAGGACCGAGAGACGGTGGTGTGGCGGCACATCGCGTCGGCGCGGGGGCTTCTGGCGGGGGTGCTGTCCGACATCGGTGACGACGTGCGTGACATGCTGGCGCCGGATCTGTCGCCCGCGGAGTGGCGGCGCGGCGCGGTGAGCGTGGTGGCGAACATCGCGGTGGAGGGAGAGCGGGGCCTGAAGCGGGCGATGGAGCTGCTGGAGGGCTCGCTGCCGTCGAAGGATTCGGGGCTGCCGAACGCGATGCTGTGGGGGCTGTACACGGCCGCCGACGCGGAGCCGGAGGCCGCAGAGGAGCTGCTCGACGCCATCGTGGCGACGTCGCCGATCAACTGCGCGGAAGGGGTGGCGGGGCTGCGGCGTCATTTCGGGTCGGCGAACGCGAGCCGGGCGGGGACGTTCGGGGCGCGGGCCGCGGCGCAGTGTGCGGACGCGCTGGTCGCGGTGGCGATGTCGGCGGAGTCGGACGATGGTCTGGTGGCCCTGGCGCGGGCGATCCAGAGCGAGCTGTCGACGGGCGGGGGGAAGAGCGCAGAGCTGCGCGACGCGGTGGAGGCGGGGGTGATCGCGTTCGTGGAGGGAGGTCCACGGGACGCGCACACGAAGGCGCAGAAGGCGATGTCGCTGGCGCTCGACGTGATGAAGTCGATGGAGAAGCTGGAGGTCACGGACCGGCGGGGGCCCGTGAGCAGCTTGTCGCGGCGGGCCGCGGCAGAGCTGGTGCGAAGCCTCGACGCGGACGTGCTGGAGCCCGGGACGCTGAAGCACCTGCTGCTCCTGGATCGGCGGCCGAGCGACGATCAGAGCGGGGTGCCGGCGCTCGACGATTTCGACGAGCGGCTGTCGAAGTGGCTGATCGATGTGGAGGGGACCTTCCCGCTGCGGGAACTCGCGGCGGCGCAGGAGGATCCGTCGACGGGGCGGGCATCGCTGCCCGGCTCGGATCCGAAGGCGGAGTCGCAGGCGCCGCACCAGGTGATGCACCTCCGGAACCTGCGGGCGCTGCTGCACCTGATCGACAGCGAGACGACGGATTTCGGCGAGGAAGTCGAGCGGAAGGGGCGAGTGCGGGCGCGGTGGACGACGGCCTGCAACCTGCTCTTGCGGCGGCTGGGGGCCGAGCGGGCGTCGCCGCTGCGGCGGGGGATCGCGGCAACGGTGGCGCGGGCGCTGGACGCGCTGGTGCGCGACGGGGTCGCCGATGCGGCGGACGTGTTCCTGTTCGCAGCGATGCGGGCCGAAGATCCGGCGGATCTGGAGGCGCTCGCCGAGGCGAGCATGCACCCGGACGTGACGCAGCTGCTGCTGGCCTATGCGCGGTTCGCACGGCAGCCGGCCGAGGATCGGGTGCCCGCGGAGCTGTTCGCGCCGCCGCCGACCCTGGCGCGGGATCCGTCGGCGCACGAGATGGCGACGCGGGAGGCGGCGCGGGTGCGGCACGCGCTGGCGCGGCTCGCAGCGCTGGACTGGCTGGTGACGGAGCTGCCGGCAGGGGCGTCACAGCGGACGGAGATCGTGCGCGGGACGCTGGCGAAGCTGGCGCGGTCGCTGAACGCGATCCAGGGGGCGCAGGCGTTGAGTTCGCTGGCGTCGACGATCACCGGAGAGGCATCGGCGCTGTGGCTGTTCGGCGACGCGCTGACGCGGCTGAGCCAGCTCACGGAGGGGGCACGGCGGCGCTGCGGGGATGTGCCCGGGGGCGAGGGCAACGGGGCGACGATCGGGTCGTCGGGGCCGAACAGCGTGACGGAGCCGCTGCGGCTGACGAACGCGGCGGAGCCGCTGCGGCTCGCGGTCGAGGTGACGCTGCAGCACCCGGACGAGACGGTGCAGAACTTCCATCCGTCGATCCAGGTGGCGATCAAGGCGGCACGGCGATCGATCCCGAGGGCGCTCGCGGAGCTGATCGCGCTGGTGCTGCCGCACATCGCGCCGTTGCCCGTGCGGCGGCGGAACACGCGGGACACGGTGTCGCTGCCGGATCAGCCGCTGCCGTCGTGGCTGCCGAGCCGGAGGATCATCGGGGGGTTCTTCGTGCAGCGGTCGCTGGACGGGGGGGCGCAAGGGAGCGTCTTCGTGGTGACGCGGGCCGAGGAGCGGCACGATCCGCACGCGGAGCGGCTGGCGCTGAAGGTGCCCGAGTACGATCACACGGCGGCGCGGAGCGTGTCGGAAGACGAGTTCCTGACGCTGTTCCGTGAGGAGGGGGGGTCGCTGCTGGCGCTGCCGCAGCACCCGAACCTGCCGCGGTTCGTGACGTTCGACGCGGCGGCGCGGCCGAAGCCGATCCTGGTGATGGAGCTGGTGGAGGGGATCCGGCTCGACAAGCTGCTCGACGCGCGCGGGCTGACGATGCGGGGGGCGCTGGCGCTGCTCGACGGGATCCTGGCGGGGCTGGAGACGATGCACGCGATCGGGGTGGGACACCTCGACGTGAAGCCGACGAACGTGATCCTGCGGAACGGGCGGGAGCCGGTGCTGGTGGATTTCGGGCTGGCAGGGCGGCATCTGCGGCCGGGCTGCGCGTCGGGGCACTACGGTGCACCCGAGGTGTGGGGTGAGGTGCCGGAGGGGTCGGTGGGAACGCCGATGACGGCCGACATCTACAGCTTCGGGTGTCTGGCCTACGAGGTGCTGACAGGGCGGACGCTGTTCGATGGCCCGAGTGATGTGGCGCTGATCTCGGCACACGTGGGGCACGATGGGCTGCCGGCACCGCTGAAGAAGCTGGCGGGGGATCAGCGGACGGCGGAGATCGCGGCGTTCCTGTTCTCGTGTCTGCGCCACAACCCGCAGAGCCGGGCGAGTGCGTCGTTCCTGCGGGAGGCGCTGCAGCGGATCACGGGGCTGGCCATGGATCTGCGCTGGCCGATGGATCTGAGCTAGTACTGCGTACCCTGAGTCAGGGGCCTGTCGGCCCCTACGCTCCCGATGGTCGCTACCCCTGCTTTCTTCGCAGATCGCCTGGCCGAGGACCCGGGACGAACTTGGGGAACCGTGTACCAGGGCGGCGCGCCGAGGCGAGGGGTCAGCCGCCGGCCAGCTTGCGGCCGCAGATCATGCCGAGCACGCCGGCGCCGAGGCCGAGGACGAGGGTGGCGACGAGGTTCGCGGCGGTGATCGACCACTGGCGGGCCTCGGCGCTGCGAAGGGTCTCGTAGGCGAACGCGGAGTAGGTGGTGAAGCCGCCCAGGAAGCCGGTGGTGAGGGTCAGGCGGAGTGTGGGAGAGACGAGGCCAGCGGCGGCGAGTTCCATGACCATGCAGATCAGGAACGAGCCGACGACGTTCACGATCAGGGTGCCGAACGGGAAGCTCCCCTGCCCTTGCCCGAGGCGCTCGGCGCCGAGGGAGACGAGGAAGCGCGCGCCCGAGCCGAGGGCTCCTGCGAAGCAGATCCACAGGAGCCGCTGCCAGACGGGCGCGGTGGTCACCGGGCGCGGGGAGGAGGAGTCCGGGTGCGGCGCATGCCGCTGGTCGAGGCGGTGCGCTGGGGGGCCTCGGTGCCGCCTGCGGGGGTGACCCGGCTCGCCTTCAGGGAGCCCACCTCGGCCTCGATCTCGACGCCCAGGGCCCGACAGCGGCGGATGAGGCGCTCGAGGTCGACGCCCGCCTCGATGAGCAGGCCGCCGGGCGGCGAGGGGTCGATGAACATCTCGGCGGCGGGGCGGCGGGTGCGGAGCAGCTCGCGGATCTCCGCGTCCTCGACCCAGAGGAAGCCGGAGGCGCCGACGAAGCTCGCCTTGCCGATCACCACGCTGGCCTGGACCAGGATGCGCGAGATGGTGTCGGGCAGGGGCGCGACGGCCTCGATGCGGGCGCGCACGGCGTCGCTGTCGAAGCCGACGGAGAGGGCGCGGGCGAGGGAGGGCGGCGTGAGCACGAGATCGAGCTCGGCGCTCACCCGGCCCAGCTCGGCGAACGGCGCGAGGCCCAGGACGGCCGCGACGGTGGCGGTCGGTCCGATGCGGAGGGCCTGGGTGTCGATGAACTTGCTGCCGCTGCCGTCGACGCTCGGGGCGCCACCGGCGACCAGGGCCCGGCCGCGCGGGGTGAGGCGCAGGGCGAGGCCGCTGCCCTCGTCTTCCACGCCGCCGAGATCGAGGATCCCCAGGGCAGGCAGCGTCTCGAGGGCGATGCGCCGGGTGATCTCCAGAGGCGCCGTCGCCTCGACGCCCGAGCGCTCTGCCCAGCGCCGGACCAGCCTCTCCGCGCCCGCGATCCGCTCGTCCGCGGCGAGGTAGCCTTGCAGCGACTCCCAGGGGACCCAGCGGCCTTCGCCGAGGTCGTGGAGGGCGTCGAGGACCATCTCCCTCAACGCGCCGATGGGGCTGGCGTCGCGGGACTCGGAGGCGGCGCGGAGCACCTCGCGCTCCGGCCTCGCTTCGTCCCAGGCGCCGCCACGACGCCACGTGGAGAACAGGAGCTGCGTCAGCTCGTGTACCTCCAGCGAGCCGGGCGGCGTGGCCGGTGACGAGGCCGAGGGCTCCCAGAGGCCGATGGCGCGGGAAAGCGCGGCGATCAGACCGACGGTCTCCTGGTCTCGGCCGAAGCGCTGCCCGAGCCGGACGAGGAGCGAGCGTGGCGTCCCCACCCCCGGGCGGACTTCGCTCCCGGGCTCGCGCACGGCGAAGGCCAGCCCGAGCGCGAGGAGCGCCGGGTCGGTGGCAAAGCGGGCACGACGGGGTGCGTGATCCTCTTCGATCACGAAGGACCGGATCTGCTCGCGTCGCTTCTCGCGCTGCGCCCGCCGCTCGGCGCCGACGATGGCGACGACCTCGGTCGGGATGACGTGGCGGTTGGGATGAATGGGGACCAGGAAGCCGCGCCGCTCCAGCGCGAAGCCTGCGCCTCGCCGGCTCGCGGTGACGCCCGTGGCGCTGCGCAGCCGCATGGGCTCGCGCTCGAGGTCGAGCAACTCCTGGGTCTCGACCTCTCCCCCCACCGCCTCGATGGCCTCGAGCAGCCGCTTCTCCACCGGCGCGAGCCGCTCCACTTCTTCCTGGAGGTGCGCGGTATCGCTCAGCATCTCCCACGCGCTCTCGAGCGAGAGCGCAATGGGCGGGGTGGCCGGCCGCCCGAGGTAATGGGAGGCGATTGCGTTCATCGTCTCGAACGAGGACTGCGCGATGAGGGCGCGGAGCGAGCGCGGGTCCTCGCTCTCCCAGCTCTTGAGCTGCACGAGGAAGGCGATGGGAAGCACCAGCTCGATGGCCTTGCCCACCTTGCGGGCGTAGACCACGCCGCGCGCGATGAGGGGCTCGAGGCCCGCTGGCAGCGTGGGCACCACCAGCACGCCGCCCCCCTCCGCGATGCGGTGGAGCAGCTCCCGGCTGGCGTTCGGCAGACGCGAGGGATCGCGCACGTCGGGAAGTCCCACCAGCGCACGCGCGACCTGCGAAGGGACGTCGATCCGCTTCGCCGCGTCGATGCGGATGCCCATCCGGTTGATGAGCCCCTTGAGCTCCGAGTCCGGGAGGGCTCGCAGGATTTCATCCAGGCGCCGCGGTGAATCCTCCGTCATCACGCTGCCCTTTGCCATGCTGCCCGATCTCCGCGGTGCCCGCACCGGCGCGCCCTCCGCGAGGTGTTCCTCCCGTCCCAGGTGTCGTCCATTGATGGCAGGCATATGCTCTGTATCCGTTAATCGGTCGTCGGTGTTACCCAGGCCCGTTAAGGCCAACAGCCTTCTAAACTACACCAGCGCGGACAGCGGGCTACAAGAAATTGCGGCCTACACGGGGGGCGATGGCGCAAGTGACAAACTGTCAACGCCCACTGCGCGGGAACAAAATCATCTCGTCGCCAATCGACTCCTTATGCGTTGACGGGACGTGTGTGACGAGTCGCTCGTGACGAGACGCGCGTCGACGAGGCCGCATCGACACGCTGGTCACGCCGACGGCAGCCTCCGTACAGCCGGCACATCGACATGCACGGCGGGCGGGAATGCGCGCCAATGCAGCTTCCGTGCTCGTCGATGACGGTGGTCGCGCGACGTACCTCAAGCCCGCATGTTCGCTGCGATTTTCGTCTCTTTCGTCGCTCGGCGCGGCTCTCGCTTGCGCTCTCGGCAGGGAACGTGGAACTCTCGTGCCTCCGAAGTTTTCCGGCCACCTTCGAGGCACGATCATGCTCTGCAGAGCAGGTCTTCATCCTTGTCATTACATTGTTCCCATTCACCTCGACCCACCTCTGTCTGCATCGTCAAAGAACAAGCCAATCAGGAAACTCCTGAATGCAGGTTGCAATGCCATCTCTTCGAACGGGTCGCTCGACGGCGCGACGAGCCGCGCTGACCGCTCGACGCGACGGGTGACGAGGGGCTCATGATCCTGCGCGATCCGGTGCACGGGCTCATCGATCTCGAAGGCGAAGAGGCCGCGGTGGTGCCGCGCTTGCTCGGTGCGCGCGAGGTGCAGCGCCTGCGGCGCATCCGTCAGCTCGGCCTCACGTCGATGGCGTTCCCCGGGGCCGAGCACAGCCGCTTCACGCACGCGCTGGGGGCCGCCCATGTGATGCGGTTGCTGCTCGCTCGCCTCCGTCAGCTCGATGGCAACCTGCCATTCTGGCAGCGGGTCACCAGCGAACGCGCACGTGATGCGATCGCGGCAGCGTTCCTCCACGATATCGGGCATGGTCCGCTGTCCCACCTCTTCGAGGTGGCCATGCCAGGAGCGAGCCATCACGAGAGCTGGACGGAGCGCATCCTGCTCGATCCCTCCTCCGAGGTGCATTCCATCCTGGTGCAGCACGACCCGTATCTGCCCCAACGCGTGGCCGAGCTGATCCGCGGGAAACACGAGCTGCCTTACCTGGCGCGCGCCGTGAGCGGGACGTTCGACGTGGATCGCTGCGATTATCTGCTGCGCGACGCGCACGCGACGGGGGTGCGCTACGGCGATTACGATCTCCCCTGGTTGCTCCGGAGTCTTCGGTTCAGCGAGATTCCGACGAGCAGCGGGGGTGAGGGGCGCGACGCGGCGCCGACACTCGCAATCGATGGGGCGAAGGGGCTCAGCGCGATCGAGTCGTTCCTGCTGGCCCGCTGCTTCATGTTCAAGGAGGTCTACTTCCACAAGTCGACGCGGGCCGCGGAGTGGATGATCGGGGCCATCCTGCGTCGTGTGGTGGAGCGGCTCCGCGATGGTGCCCGGATCCCGCACGTGCCTCCGGGGATCGCGGTCGCCGCGATCGGTGAGATGCCGTCGCTCGCGCAGTACCTCGAGCTCGACGATCACGTGCTGCTCAACGCGATCCATGCCTGGGAGGGTGCGAGCGATCCCATCCTCGCCGACCTGGCGAGGCGGCTGCGGGTGCGGGCGCTCTTCAAGACGATCGAGCTGTACCCGGCGCCAGATCAGGGCAACGACAGCACCGGGGGAGCGGGGACGGGCGTCCCCGACGAGGTCGCGCAGGCCGCCCTGGAGACGGCGCGCGAGATTGCTCGCGGTGCAGGTCTCGATCCCGATGTGTACGTCGGTCTCGATGTCGCAGAGGACACGCCTTACGAGGAAGACGCGTCGCTCTTCGTCGTGTTCCAGCAGGGTCGACCGCGCCGGCCCGCCGAGGTGTCGTTCCTGCTCGATCGGCTGCGCAATGCGACGATCCGACGGACCCGGCTTCTCTTCGCGCCGGAGCTGCGGGATGCGATCCGGGAGGCGCTGGTCCATTGAGGTCGCGCGTTCAGCTGGTGGCGTGGTGGCTCGCGGCGGCCACGCTCGTCCACGCTGCGCCGAGCGCCGCGGGGGAGCCAGGGGTCGACGGGGCTTATGGTCGTCTGGAGGGCGATCTGAGCTTGCGAGGCGGGATCGGTGCGGCGTTCGCGCAAGGAGGTCCCTCGCTGTCGGCGCACGGGGCCGCCGTGTTCCTGGAGACGGCGGGCGTGTATGTGCACTACACGGACGCGGTCGGGCAGGACGCGCCGGTCGTCACGCGTTCCTTCGCGGCAGGGGTGCACCTGCAGCCGCTGTTCCTCGCAAGGTACGTGAGCGATCTGGAGCGGGGGCCGGCGCGGCTCGATCTGTTCCTGGATTCGCTCGCGCTCGGTGTGGGCGCGTTCTGGGATGCTCGTCGGGCCGCGTTCACGGTGCCCCAGGACGTGGCGAGGGCCGCCGCGGGGCGACCGGGGCTGGAGGTGGCGCTCTCGATGTCGTTCCCGCTGTTCTCGGAGGTCTCCGGCCCTCATGTGGGGATCCGAGGGGCGCTGCGGTGGCGCGCCGTCGACCTGGAAGGCCGAGGGACGGGGGACCTGGTGGATCGGGGCGCACTGCTGTCGTTGACGTTCAGCTGGCATCAGACGGTGGCCGTGCACCTGGTGGATGCTGGTGACCGGGTGGACCGGTCGGGGCGTCCCGGCGCGAGGGTGGCGAGGTCGGTCCAGGCAGCCCCGCGCGCCGTGAAGGAAGACCCGTCGCCAGACCCCTCCCCTCCCCGTCCACCTGGAGCCCATTGAGCGAGCGCCCGGCCTGGGTCGAGTCGCTCCGCGAGGCCTTCGACGAGGCAGTGGCCACGCTGGAGGCGGGGGGGCTCGTGGAGCAGGCGCTGGGCGAGGTGGAGCGGCCGCCAGAGCGCGTGGTGCTCGTCGCGGTGGGCAAGGCCGCGGTAGGGATGGCGCGAGGGGCGGTGCGGTGCTGGGGAGACAGGATTCGTGGCGGGCTGGTGATCACGACGGGTGTCCCGGAAGAGAGGGATGGGGGCGTCGGGGTGCCGAGGGGCGCCACCGGGGGGCTCGCCGCGATGGCTCCGAGGGTCTCGGGGCTCGAGGTGCGCACGGCGGCGCACCCCGTCCCTGATGATCGAAGCGTCGCTGCAGCGGAGGAAGCGCTGGGGCTCGTGCGCGGGATGCGGCCAGGCGAGGAGCTGCTCGCGCTCGTCTCGGGGGGGGCTTCCTCGCTGCTCTCGGCGCCTCCGGTGGGGGTTTCACTGCAAGAGAAGCAGGCGCTCGTCGGTGCGATGCTGGACGCTGGTGCTCCGATCCAGGAGATCAACGTGGTTCGCCGGCACCTCTCGCGCGTGAAAGGGGGTCGCCTCGCCGCGGCAGCGGCGCCGTGTGGGACGCGCACGTTGCTCATGAGTGATGTGATCGCCGGGGTTCCCCATGACATCGGGTCGGGCCCGTCCGTGCTCGATCCGACGTCCATTGACGAAGCGAGAGCGGCCTTGCGGCGCTGGGCGCCTCGGCATGCGCAGCTCACGGCGTTTCTCAGCGAGTCGCCAAAGCCGGCCGAGCTGGGTGAGATGTCTCGGTGTCAGGTGCTCGCCAATCCAGAGACCTTGGCGGAGCGCGTTGCCGAAATGCTCAGGCGGCGGGGCTGGAGGGCGAAGACGAGTTCGGCAGAGGTTGGAGATGCAGAGGCCGTCGCCGCGCGTCGGATCGAGCGTGCGCGCGAGCTGACCCCGGGTGAAGCCCTGGTCATCGCGTGCGAGCCGACGGTGAAGCTGCCCGAGCGCCGGGGAGCGGGGGGACGCGCTGGGTGGATCGCGCTACGTGTGATGCGTGCGCTGCCCGCAGACGTCGCACTGCTCTGCGCTGCCAGTGATGGGGTCGACGGATCTTCCGGCGGCGCGGGTGCGCTGGTGCGGAGCGCGGACGCCGCTGGGATCGCGGATGAATCCATCACGGCGGCGTTGAGGTCTTTCGATGATGGCCCAGTGCATCGCGCGCTGGGGACGCGCCTGGCAGGTGGAGCGACGGGTCACAACCTGACCGACGTCCACGTCCTCGCGCGAGCGCTCACTCGGGGCTGACCGCCGCCGCGGAAGCGTCCCCCATCGCCTGTCGCACGGCGAGGGCCAGGGCGCAGCTGTTCGCTTGCCGCTGACGTGCCCCCAGAACGTCATCGTCGACGACCGGGGTTCCGCCCCTCAGCTCCGCGCTCGCCTCGCGACGCACCCGCACCACCAGCTTGTCGTCCGAGAGACGCCACACGCCGATCCTGGCGTGGTGCGGGGAAGCGAGAAGCTCATCGGTCGTCTGCGCCTTGCCGTCCTCCGCCGGCTCGTCGAGCACGACGAGATAGTACTGAGCGCGCGCCAGCAGCTCGGTCGCCAGCGGGAGATCGTCGTTCACGTTGTCTTCGAACGTTCCGTCGAGCGCACGAAGACCGAGTTCATTCGCCCCCTGGACATCGCGAACGAACTCGTCCGAGAGGATCCGGAAGCTGCGGTAGGGGATCCGCAGGTTGAACGGCTGCACGGGCTTCGAGCACCGATCGTTCTCGTTGCAGTACTCGCCTCGCTCGCAGTCGCGCGTCCTCAGGCACTCTTTGCCTGCCAGCGGGTTCGGGTTGTTCGCGCGGAGGAAGCAGGCCGTGAAGGCGTCACGGAGTGATCCCACCGCGCCCTTCCGTACTTCCTCGGCGGTCGTGGCCTGATCAGTGCGCAGCCGGAGGTAGATGCCAGGCATCTGCCTGAAGTCCCACCCCTTCAATGCGTCCTTGTCGACGACCTCTGGACCGGCGTTGTGAGCGAGCTCCGTCGTCCAGCCTTCGACCCGATCGCGCAAGCTCGACCAGCGCGCCCCGAGCTCGACCGCTACGGCGCGCTGCTTGGCCATCAGTTTCTGGCGGGAACTCTCCACCTTTCCCTGAGACCACTTCCAGTTGAGGATCAGGATGACGGCCAGAGCGATGCCCGCATACGCCCAGAACTTCGGCGGCATCCAGCGGATGGAACTGCGCCTTTGTCGCGCCTCTGCGACAGAAGGCAGCCCGCGTTCACGCGGCTGATGTTGTGCCATGGGAATCGCTCCGCTCGACGGGCCACGCATCGCACGGACGCCGTGGCCCCGCTGCGGTCAATTGGAGGAGGGAGGGATCTTCTGAACCATGAAGCTGACGTTCGGGTATCCCGCGAACGCAGCCGTCTGGAAGACGCTCTTCACGACGATCGCCGGGATGTCGGCGTCGACCTGGAGGATGCAGACACCCGGGAACGGCTTGTTGGGCTCGACCTGCTTCCAGAGCTCGCGCTTGTTCTTGAGGATGTTGAACAGCTCGTCGATCTTCTGCATTCGGCCGAGTTCCTCGATGGCGCGGGTCGAGCCAGCCAGAACTCCGTCAACGAGGATCTGGTTGCCGTTCACGGCGACCATCGGTGCGTCGATCACATCCTCGACGTTCTCTGCCTTCGGCAGCTTCACGTTCTTGTCGACCGCGATCTCGCCGGACGCCGAGAAGGACATCAGCAAGAAGACGACGATGGTGATGAGGAAGTCGATGAAGGCCGTCAGATTGAGCGAGGTGCTGACACCTCGACGACCGTGACCAGACACCTTGTTCCAGACGAACCTGAGCGGGACATGCTTCAGGAGCCGCTTGCCGGGCACGTGAATGACGTGCGCGTGCGGATTGTGGTGCTTGATCGAAAATCTTTCATGCATCCCGGACATCGAGAGTGCTCCTTCCTCACCGCACCGAGAACGTCATGTTGAACGCCGGAATCGACTTCACCTGACCGTCGGGCATCTTCATCTCGCGCTTCGGGGAGTAGAGCGCGTCCAGAACCGCGATGACTTCCTTGAAGGGCAGGCGGTTGTCCGTGTGCAGGATCGCCTGGTCGAGCTTCTTGTCGCTGGGATCGCGGTGGCCGCCCTGCTGCTTCCACTCCTCGTCGATCTTCTTCGCCAGCTCGGGGTAACGCACCAGAACGCGCGCCCCGTCCTTGATCTCCACGGGCACCTTCGGGACCCGCACTTCGCTGACCACCGTGGCGCCCTGCTTCCACACCAGGCCGAAGTCATTCTCGGCGATATGGAGATTGAGGACCTTTTCCGGGGTCTGCGGGGTCAACTCCTGGTTCGGATCCGGAGGACCTGGGACCTGCGCATCTGCATTGATCCGCGAGTTGGTCACCCATACTGCGGTGAGCAACAGGAACGAGATCGTGCACATCAGCAGATCGATGAACGGAATCATGTTGACTTCGCTGTTCGTCGCCCGCTTTTTCCCGCCATCGCCGCCAACGTCTACGCCACCCATGGTGCCTTCCCAACCGTGGGCCACAGGGGCCCACCCAAGCGCCTTTGCCTACCGCTTCCCACCGCTCCACACCCGAAGGACATCAGGTGGAGCAAGGGACTTGATTCCGACACCGCTACCGCTCGCAGGTTCCCGGCCGAACATTCGTTCCTCCAGAAGCCACAGATCCACCACACCGACACGAGGTCGTGCGTGGTGGATCCATGCTCGCGGCGCCATCACCAAGATCAGGCGGCCTGCTGCCCGACCGCGGCGACGTTCACCTTCTGGCGGTTCGCGATCACGAGGTTGAGGACCTGCACGGAAGCCTCGTTGATGTCGTCCTCGATGCTCTGCGTCTTGCCGTTCAGAACCGCGTAGCCGAGGAGGCCGATGATGGCGACCGCCAGACCGAACGCGGTGCAGTTCATGGCCTCGGAGATACCGGCGGCCAGGATGCGGGCCTTCTGGCTGGGGTCGACGGACTCACCACCGACGGAACCGAAGGACTTGATCAGACCGGCGACGGTGCCGAGGAGGCCACAGAGCATCGCGAGGTTCGAGAGCAGCGCGAGGTACGAGGTGCGTGCGCTGATCTTGGGCAGCTCACGGAGCGCCGCCTCATCCATCGCCGCCTGAACTTCCTCGTCGGGGCGGTTCACCTTCACGAGACCCGCCTGGACGATGCGCGCGAGGGGCGCGTTCGCCGCCGAGCACATCTTCACGGCCTTGGCGACGTCACCAGCGAGGATGCACTTCTGCATCGTCGCCAGGAAGACGTCCTTGTTGATCGACGAGCCGAACAGAAAGAGGGCGCGCTCGACAATGATGCCGATCGTGACAACCGACCAGAACAGGATGGGCCACATCCCCCACCCACCCTCGATGAACGCTTCATACAAACCGTGCATTGCTTGTCTCCTCCAGTTCGCCTCGCGTCACCACGATGAGGGTGCCGCTTCAGAATTCAAACGTCGGGCTGAGCAGAAGAACATCGCCCGACCCAGGCGCCTCACTCCAGCTTCGTTTCCGGCTGGCCCGGACGCTGGAGCGGCGTGATGTGCGCCGCGAGCGCCAGTGGACGCTAGCCGAGCGCCAAGCCTCTTCGCAAGAGGACAGTGCGGCACAATTGGCGAGCGCAACCCACGCTGCGAGCCGCAGTGCAGCGCGGCCCACGCCCGCCGCCGGCTCTTCGCGCTCCGGAAATCCGTGCCCCCCGACCGCTGGGCGACTCGTCCACATGGGATCGTCAGGCCTCACGCCTCGGCTGCTCGCGCACCACGTCAATCACCGCCCGCCACATCAATGGCGACGGGTCGAACGGCATCGTGCGGGTAAAGAGCAGCGACTCGCACCGAATGACCCCCTGGGCGCCGCGGGATCACACCAACGCAACGGCGCGAACCCGATGACCGTCCAGCCCATCTCAGGGGAGATGGGCATCTTCTCCAGTGGGACACGGGGCCGTCAAGAAAGATTTGGATCGTCGTGATGGACAACCGTAAAGCCAAAACTTTGCAAGAATCGTGTGGTTACGTGCTCATCATCCAAGCGCTGTCGAGGCCACGCGCTCCCCTCCTGGAACCCCTCACCGAGCGCCAGCTGGAGCCGGGTTTGCTCGGTGAACCACGCCAGGCACCGCGCTTGCTCCGGGGATCGGCCGGCGGCTATAGTCCCGGCGCCCTGTGGTCAATGGGTTTCTCAGGCGTGCAGAGGCGAGAAAGGAACTGCGAGGATGCGTCTTCTGGTGATGTTGGCAGCCGAAGGCGGTGGCCAAGGTGGGATGTGGGCGGCCATCGAGCACAACCCCACATTCATCGTTGCGAATCTCGTGGTGTCGGCCGTCGTCGTGACGATCATCATCGAGCGGACCGCGTTCCAGCTCAGTCGCTACCGGGTGAACTCCAAGGAGTTCTTCGCAGCGATAAAGAAGCTGGTCGCAGCCGGCAACGTGGACCGCGCCATCAAGCTCTGTGACGGGAACGATTATCCGATCCTCCAGCTCGTCAAGGCGGGCTTGACCCACGCGAGCAAGGGCGCGGACGAGATCGATGCAGCACTCAGCGAGAAGCTCTCCGAGCTCAAGCCGCAGGCGGAGAAGCGGATCGGGGCGCTCTGGTCGCTCGCCAACATCGCCACGCTGATCGGGCTGATCGGGACGGTCTTCGGTCTGATCAACACCTTCGCCGCCCTGGCCGCACAGGGGCTGTCCCAGGCCGACAAGCAGCGCATGCTCTCCAACGGCATCGCAGAGGCCATGTACAACACGGCGTTCGGCCTCGGGATCGCGGTGATCTGCATGATCGCGCACGTGCTCCTCCACACGCGCGCGAAGAACATCCAGCACGATCTGGAGTCGACCACCGAGCGCGTCTTCAACCTGCTCACCATCAGCAGCAAGTCGAGCTACTAGCTCATGTCGGACGCAGGGGAGACACTCAGCCCGGCCCAGCGATCCAGGATCCGACGCCTGTCTCAACCCAAGGAGCCGGCGCCCGGAGAAGAGGCCGGTGAGCTCAACGTCGTGCCGTATCTCGACATCATCACCAACGTGATGATCTTCGTGCTCGCCAGCGTGTCGGTCATCTTCATCACGTCGATCGACAGCACCCCTCCCGCGATCGGCGGCGGGAAGGTCCGCTCGGAGGCTGCCAGCAAGGCGCTGAATCTCTCGGCCCTGGTCACGAGCCAGGGGATCTCCCTCAAGACGTCCGGTGGCAACATCGCCCCTGGCTGTGCTGGGGTCGGCGCTGGAGTCACCATCCCCATGGTGGACAAGATGCACGACTATGCGGCGGTCACCGCCTGTGCAAAGCGCCTCAAGGGGGCCCAGCCGGAGTTCGCCCAGGAGACGCAGGTCACCCTCACCGCGAATGCGGACGTCCAGTTTCAGGTCATCGTGAGCACGATGGATGCGCTACGGCGAGACGGGGAGGAAGAGCTGTTCCCCGATGTTCACTTCGGGGTGGCACGATGAGCAGCGGCAGGCATCCCATGGACGATCGCCCCGGCCAGCCCGTCGAGGCGCTCCCTGCCCGCCCGGAAGCCGACAGGAGGTTCGAGCCCGCTGGCGTCGGGCACCCCTCCCCTTCCCAGCCGCGCCGCCCTGCCCAGGCCCCGCGCGGGGCGAGCGTCGTCCGGTACAAGGCAGCCCTCCGCAAGGCCATCCGGCGCAACCACAAGGACCCCGAGATCGACTTCTTGAACATCACGGCGATGCTCGATCTGATGACGATCATCCTGGTGTTCATGCTGAAGAGCGTGGGCTCGTCGTCCGCCTCGATCCCGCAATCGAAGGATCTCACGCTGCCCAAATCGGTGATGCAGGGCGAGCCGTCTCAGGAAGGCGTCACCGTCGTCATCTCGAAATCCCAGATCCTCGTGGGAGACGACCCCAACCCCGTCGCTTACCTCCCGGGGCCGGAGCAGCTCGCGCAGAGCGGGCTGGAGGCCAAGTACAAGCGAAGTGGTCCGACGGACCTCTACATCGTCCCGCTCGCCAACGCGCTCTCCCACGCCCGCGAGACCGACAAGGCCGTGCGCACCGCCAAGGGGCTCGACGCTTCGACCTCCGAGGCCATCGTCGTCGCCGACGCGACGACCCCGTACCGGCTCCTCATCGAGGTACTCTTCACGCTCGGGCAGTCCGAGTACGGGAAGTACCACCTGATGGTTCTGAGCGGGAAGCAGTAGGGCGGCGAACGGGCCGGCCGTCGTCGAGGGACGACAGCCGCCTTGGGGCCGGCCGTCGTCGAGGGACGACAGCCGCCTTCAGTCGACCGAGAACAGCTCTTCGAGATCGGACTTGGTGAGCTTCTTGGCGCCCCCCACGTCCTCGCTCAGCACCGACGCGACGAGCTCGCGCTTCTTCGCCTTGAGCTGGAGGATCTTCTCCTCGATGGTGCCCGCAGCGACCAGGCGGTAGGCCGTCACCACCTTGGTCTGCCCGATGCGGTGCGCGCGGTCCGTTGCCTGCTGCTCGACGGCCGGGTTCCACCAGGGATCGAAGTGAATCACCGTGTCGGCAGCCGTCAGGTTCAGACCCGTGCCTCCCGCCTTGAGGCTGATGAGGAAGATCGGCACGCTCGGGTCGTTCTGGAAGCGCTCCACGCGATCCATGCGATCCTTGGTCGATCCGTCGAGGTACTCGTAGGCCACCCCGTCTTCCTTCATCGCCTTCTCGATGATCTTGAGCATCATCACGAACTGGCTGAAGACGAGCACCTTGTGGCCGCCCTCGATGGCGTTCGAGATGAGCTCACGCAGGGCGACGAGCTTCCCGGAGTCCTCGTCCGTGAAGTCGCGGGGGAGACCGAGCAGGCGGGGATCGCAGGCGGCCTGACGGAGGCGGGTGAGGCCCGCCAGGATCTGGATCTGGCTCTTCGCGAGCCCCACGCGCTCCACCTCGCCCATCACCTGTGCGCGCACCTCACGGGCGATGTTCATGTACATCGCTCGCTGCTCGCCGGTGAGGTCGCAGATCTGATCCGTCTCGATCTTCTCGGGCAGATCACCCGCCACCTCGGCCTTGGTCCGGCGCAGGATGAAGGGATGAATGACCGCACGCAGGCGCTGGGCGACCTTGTAGTCGCCCGCCTCGATGGGTCGCGAGAACCGCTGCTCGAACTTGTCGAGAGGCCCGAGCAGGCCCGGTGAAACGAAGTCGAAGATCGACCAGATCTCCGAGAGGCGGTTCTCGATGGGCGTTCCCGTCAGCGCAAGGCGACGCTTGGCCTTGAGGCGCTTCGCCGCCGCGGCGGTGGCGCTGAGCGGGTTCTTGATGTGCTGCGCCTCGTCCAGGATGGCGTAGTCGAAGTCTTGCTTGGCGAGGAAGTCCTCGTCCCGGCGGAGCAAGGCGTAGCTGGTGATCACGACCTCCGCCTCTTTCACGGCGTCGATCTGCTCCTTGCGATCGGCCCCGTGCCAGAGTGCGACGGAGGTCGACGGCGCGAAGCGCTCGAGCTCGCGCTCCCAGTTGGTGACGACGCTGGTCGGCGCGACGATCAGCGCGCGCAGGTGCTTCGTCTCCTGCTTCACGGCCAGGAGCAGCGCGATGGTCTGGACCGTCTTGCCGAGGCCCATGTCGTCGGCGAGGACGCCACCCGAGCCGATGTCGTGGATGAACTTGAGCCAGGAGAGGCCGGCTTCCTGGTAAGGGCGAAGCGTCGCCTTCAGTGCCCGGGGCTTCTTGGTGCTGCCGATCTCCTCCAGGCTGCTCAGCTTCTGGAAGAGCTCACGGGCACCAGCGGAAACGCTGGTTCCGGAGGTGTGCTGAAGCAGCTCGTGGACACGGCCGGCCTGCGCGAGCGGGATGCGGCCTCCCTTGCCCGCCGCCGTGAGCAGCTCGATCTCGCGATCGAGCATCGTGCGGATGGCCTCGGGATCGAAGGGCGCGAACGAGCCATCCTCGAGCCGCACGTAACGCTTGCCCTGGGCGAGGCAGCGCCTCAGCTCCTCGCGATCGACGCCAATTCCTTCGCTCTCGAAGCTGAGCTTGACGTTGAGCCAGTCGATCCCGCTCGTGACCTTGGCGAAGACGGCGATCGGCTTGCCCCTCACCTGCGTGTCCACGAGGTCTTCGGGGACGAAGAGATCCCAGTCATCCGGCAGTTCGCCCAGCCCGTCGGTCCAGAAGCGGAGGGCATGGTCGCCATTGGCCGTGAAGCCCTGCCCTGATTCGTCCGGTTGCAGTCCCAGGGAGAGCAGCTTGTTCGCAGCCTCCTGCTGAGCGGCGATGTCGAGCCGGATGCACCGCGCCCGCTTCATCCCTTCTTCGGGGGGCTGCACGATCACCGGCAAGGTGATGCCGTCGGCGCGCACGGCGACCTCGGCGTCGCCATAAGCTGCGAACAAGGACACGTGGGCGTCCATGAGCGAGCCGCCGGCCCGCATCCGGAATGTGGGGATCAGGTCGACGACGTCGGCGATCTGGCCCAGATCCGGGAGTTCGGCCCCCACTTCGAGGGCGATCTTGGGCAACCCCTGCATGATGATGCGGGGCAGCTCCGCCATCGGCTCACCGATGGTCGGAGATCGCAGGAGGCGCCGCAGCGCTGCCGGGGAGACGCGCTTGTCCACGCGCCTCGCGATCCCCTCCTGCGTGTCGATGTGCCAGCCCGACCATCCTTCGAACCAGCCACCGGAGAGCAGCGAGAACCGCCGGCGGTCATTGGCACGCTCGAAGCTCGCCTTGACGATGATGGTGTCTCCACCGACGGTCTCGAGATCGAAGCGGGGTCGGAGGACGTCTTCCGAGAAGCGGAGCTGCATCAGGGCTGGCTCGAGCAGCACCCGCTGCCCTTCCAGCAAGGGCAGGAGTTCAGCCACGTCCTCACCGCGGATGTCCACGGCAGGGTGACGAGGGTTGCCACTCTCGAAGCGTGCGAGGAGCCGCAGCGCGTCCCGATCCGGCGACGGGTACATCGCCTGCCAGGAGAGTGCCGCCGAGGGCAGCACGGGGACCCGCGCTTCCGCATCGAGGACGGTGACGGTGAGGGCTCCCTGCCTGACGTGCAGGCGGAACTCGACGCGACGGGCACCAGCGACCCCCTCCGGAGGCAGCCAGGCCCCGATGCCCGTCTGTCGCGCCGTGGCATCCTGGGCCGGCGCGCTCAGAGAAGCGTTCGACGCCGAAGGCCCCGGGTGTGCGACAGGCTGTGTCGGCATGGGAGGCGTCAAGGAGAGCCGCCCTCTCCGATCACGCCGTCGGACGCGCTTGAGCGCCTCGTGGTTGGCGTTGCCTCCTCCGGCATGCGCGGTCTGGGGCACCACGGCAGGCGGCGGCGGTTCACGACGAGGCTGTGAGCCGCGCGCGTGGTCACGGACGGTGATCAAGAGCGCCGCGACGTGCTTGCAGTGCTGCCCTGCTTTCTGAAACGCTGGACAGGAGCACTGCGACTTGATGCCGTCGGGCGTGAGATCCACCCGCACTCCATAAGGTTCGGAATCGGCGGCGCGCACCGTCCCTGTCGCGGAGGCATCATGGACGGCGATGTCCTCGACGACCCGTCGACGGAAGTATTCCAACCCGCGGAGGAATGTTCGGGCACCAAGCAGCCGGCGTAGTCCCCGGTCGCTGAGGGTAGAGAGGGCGTCAGATATCGGAGACGGCACGTTCGGCTCGGTTCGTGTCCTGGCCCGGCGCAGCGCCGGCGGTTTTCAGAGGGATGAGCTGCACAGCTCAGATGAAGAATGGCAAGAAAACGATGGTCACGGCGGGAAGCACCTTGACGAGCACGTGGATTGCGGGTCCGGCAGCATCTTTCAAGGGGTCGCCGATCGCGTCACCGACCGCAGCCGCACCGTAAGTCGGGTTATCGGAGCGCGCCCCGGTCTCATCGACCAGATAGCGTCCACCGTGAGCCCCGGTCACGATGTACTTTTTCGCGTTGTCCCAGGTTGCCCCAGTGTTCCCGAGCAACAGGGATCCGAGGACACCGGCGACCGTCCCGGCCATGAGCAGGGCCGCGACCGAGTCTGCGGCGACCAGAGGATTATCCTCCGTTCTCGCGAAGCGCAAGGTCAGTCCTACGGCGATGGGAGCGGCCGCGCAGATCACCGCCGGCCAGATCATCTGCCGCAGTGCGGCGCGGGAGATCATCTCCACGCAGGGATCGTAGTCTCCGATGAAACCTGGTGGGGGGTTCGTCGCCTGGCGACGCACTTCGTCCACCACGCGCCGCACCGTCTGCAGAACGTTGCGGATACATCTGCTGGCCAGCCAGAGGACCAGCAAGATGCCGACGAGGGCGCCGAGGTAGACCTCGGGACGATCCAGCCGGACTGCGAGGATCTGCTGGTTCACCACGCTGGCGCGCCGACGCGATTCGTCCAGGTAGGCGGCGATCAACAACAATGAGGCGAGGGCCGCCGCGCCCGAGGCATACACCTTCGTCGCAGCCTTTGCCGTGTTCCCGACGGCATCCAGCACGAGCGTTCGACCACGCACGTCAGGCCGTTCTCGACCCACGGTCACGGCGACGATGCCCCCCGCTTCGTCGACGATGGGGCCCAGTGCGTCCATGGCGAGCACGTAGCCCACGAGGCCGAGCAGCCCCATGGTCGCGAGCGCGACGCCGAAGAGGCCACCTCCGACCAGCCCGGTGCGTGTGCCCAGCCAGTAGGATCCGAACGCCGCGGAGACGATGAGGAGGAGCGGGACCACCGTGCTCTCCAGACCGATGCTCAAGCCCCGCAAGATGGCCAGGGCGGGGCCACCGCGGGCAGCCTCGGCGACGTCACGCGCGGGCCGGTAGCGCTGCTCCGTGTAGTACTGGGTGAGGTGCAGCATCAGCACCCCGCAGAGAATGCCGACGCCGCCACAGGCGAACAACGTGACCCAGTGCGTGCCGAGCAACCATTTGGCCGCGCCGGCGATGCCGACCGCGTGCAGCAGCGCGGTGATGTAGAGCCCTCGGACCAGGGCGTTGAATGCGTTCTCGCGATCGTCGGTGCGCACCACCATCACGCCGAAGACCGCCGCGACCAGCCCGAACGAGCAAACGACCAGCGGAAAGAGGACCACGGCCAGGGCACTCGGCAGGTCGCCGTTCGCGCGAAACGTCATCGCGCCGACGACCATCGCGCCCATGGTCTCCGCGGCGATCGTCGCCAGCAACCCCGCCGCTCGGCCCGCCGCGTCTCCCACGGCGTCCCCCGCCAGATCCACGACGGCCGCAGGGTTCTGCAGATCGTCGTCGGCCAGGCCGAGCTCTGCGCCCGCGATGTCCGCGCCGAGATCCGCAGCTTTCGCAAACGTCCCCCCTCCCAGCTGAGCGAGGAGTGCCGCGAAGGAAGCTCCGAGAGGGTAACCAGCGATCACCCACGGCAGCGTGGGCACCAGCGCGAGCGCCTCGCCAGGCTCCGCACCGAACCCGCCATGGAGAGCGAAGACCGCAGCGAAGAGCCCCCCGAGTCCAACCAGGCTGATCCCGGCGACGAACAGCGCAGACACCGCCCCACCCCGGATGGCGATCTGCAGCGCCATGTCCAGGGAGCGACGCGCGCCGCTGGCGGCTCGTGCGCTCGCGCGCGTCGCGGTCCACGTCGCGACGCGGCCCGTGGCGACAGAACTCGCCGCGCCGATCGCGAACGACACCGTGAGCCAGACGCCGAGCTCCAGCGCCGGGACAGGGTTCTTCTCGCCGGCTCCGCGCAGCAGACCGTACGCCAGGAAGATCGCTCCCCCCGCGGCCGCGCTCACGGCACCGATCACACCGCTCTGGCGCTTGAAGAATGCCTCCGCCACCCCCTGAATCAACGAGGCTACCTTGGCAATTTCGGGCTCGGTGAGCGGTCGAAGGGTCACCCAGCGGGCGAGATACGCCGCCGATGCGAGCCCCAGGAGGCCACCGCCGAGGATGAGCGCAAGCTCGGTCATTTCTTGCAAGCCGGAGCGCGCGAGAGAACGCAGCCCCGTCGGATACCCAGGGTCAGGCCTTTAGCGATGCTTCCCGGTGTTCGGAACCTCCCTGGATCTTCGGGGAAGCCCCGAGTCTCCCGGAGGAGGTTCAAGAAGCATCGAGTGCCTGCGTCGACCTTGCCGCCGAGGCGGCATCTGGCAACGCACGACCCTCCCTACTCTGGCCGCGCGGGCCGCGCAATGGATAAGAAGATGAGGGAGGGGCTCCGGGCAGACGGACGGAACTCAGCCAGCGAGCCAGAGGGACCGCCCAGCCAGTCTCACTTGATGTCGCGACCCACGGCGTGCTCGAGCCGCGTGCGCGCGACCAGAATCCCGATCCGGCCGTCGAGCTGAGCGAGTCGCGCGCGGGTCAGCTCGGTCTCGGCATCCACGACCTCCACGCTGGTGGCGCGGCCCGCACGAAACAGCTCGGCCCTGACACGCATGGTCTCTTCCGCCGCAGCCAGCTGTCGCTCGGCGGAGTTGATCCGGCTGGAGGCATTCAAGACGTCGTTGTAGGCAGAGGCCACCTCGAGGCGGAGCCCATCGCGGAGCACGGTCTTCTGTGCCTGGATCTGCGCGGTGCGGCCCCTGGCCTCGGCCATCGCGCCGATGTTGCTGAAGGTGTCGTTCACCGTCCAGGTGAGCCGCACGCCGGCGTCCCACGTCGCTCGGAAGTCCTGCGTCATCGGGAACACGCGGGGGTTCGGGTTCGCGTAGAGGACGTTGGCGGTGGCGTCGATCCTCGGCATGTATCCCGCCCTCGTGACCGACTCGACGTCCTTGAGCGAGTAGATCGTCTCGTCGAGGGCCCGGATCTCCAGGCGCTTGCGGAGGGCCTCCTGCTGCAGCGTCTGAAGGGAGTCCGACGGAGGCTCGGTCGACGCCGCCATCACGTCGATCCCGATCTCGAACCGCCGATCGGCGGGTGCGTTGACGGCGATGCGGATCTGCTCCTCGGCGACCGAGAGCATGGCCGAGGTCTCCGCGACCACTTGATCCGCGCTGGCGACCTGCGCTTCCAGACGCAGCACGTCGACACGAGAGAGGCGTCCGACCTCGTAGGCGCGCTTCGCATCCTCCAGATGCGCCTGCGCCTGCGCGACGGCCTCCTTCGCGACGACCTGGTTCCCTTTGGCGCGAACCCAGTTGAAGAAGGCGATCTTGGCGTCCGCGGCGATGGTGAGCTCTTCGGCCTGCACCTCGAGCTTCTTCGAGTTCACGCTGTGCGCGGCGGCCGAGTACCCCTGCGCGAGACGAAGAATGTAGTCGGAGATGGGGACGGAGATGCCCGCGGTCAGCTGGTAGGTGTTGGTGATGACCGGGAACTCGAAGCTCTGCGCCGGGACGGCGAGGACCTGAGCCGGTGTCCCGCCCACCTGGAGGCAGTTCGTCGACGGATCTCCGTCGCAAGGTCCGACCGTGATGGGCCCTTGCGGCGCGTTGGTTCCTCCGCCCTGAGCGACGACGGTCGCCACGTTGGTCGGCCCCGTACCGAGCGAGTTCACGACGGGGTTCTGGTACGAGAAGCTCGCCCCGAGGGTGATCTTGGGGAAGTAGCTGACCAGCGCCTGATCCACCTTGGCGGAGGCCTGCTGCAGCTCCGCTTGCTTCACCCGGAGCGACGGCCTCACGCGGACGGCAGCCTGGGCCACCTGCTCGGGCGTCGTCCCTCCCGGTCGAGGCGCCAGCGCAGCCTCCACCGGATCCGGGCGAGATGGCGCAGCAGGCGCGACAGCCGGCCCGGCCTGCGTCGCAGCCGGCGCTGCCGGCGCAGCCGGTTCCGGCTGCGCCGGCGCGGGCTGCGCGTGTGCCAGAGAGGTGAAGACCGCGACGGTGACGGAGACCGCGAGCGAAGGCGCAGTGCGAGAGAATCGGCGCGACGAGGCGGCAAAATCTTTCATGACCGGCGGGTCACTTATGAGCGCCTCGAATCGCAGTCAAGGTCACGCGATAGGACGGAGCAAGGTTTGTGCGCCAGGAAGCAAGCAGGGTCTCGCTCTCTTCGCCCGGCGCAGGTCCGTGGGTGTCCTGAAACGGTCGTCCGCGGTCAGGGTGCAGACAAGCCCGAGGTCGTCTGCTCTGGAACCTCTGTTCTGAGGAGCGCTGGCGAGGTGAACCCGTCACAGATTCTCCTGGTCTCCCGGTCCTGGTCTCCGGTGGACGTCCCCCTTGCGTACCTCGATCGAGGCATCGAGGCCTCATCGTGTCCGGTCAGTGGTCACGGACGGCCCGATCGTGGCGACCCAGAGGCCAGCTCTCGTCGCGACGCGCGGGCTTCACGATTCGGTCGTCGAGGAGGACAGCGCCATTCGTCGAGCCCAGGCATCGCGGGTCGGCGTGCCGGACCAGGGAGCCCTCGTGGCCCCCGCCGGCCTCCGAGCCCCCTGCCCCCTGGTGTTCCTGCGCGCCGCACAGAGCCGAGAACAGAGGAGTTTCCAGGGGATTCAGCAGAGCTCTGCCCGGAGAGATGTTGCGAGATGGCGTAACCGAGCCAAGGCGGGATATGCTGGCCATGCGTGAACGTCGCAGAGAAAGTTGCAACCCTCGAAGCGCTTCTGGTGAAGGTCCAACGGAACGCGGCCCTACCGCGGCAACGTTCCCTGGACGTCGCGGGAGCGCCACTTCCGACCATCACCGATGCGCGCGCGCCGCGTGCGCCAGAGCCCAGCTTCGACGACGTGATCAGCGCTATCGAGGCGCACTCGCCCGAAGGCTTCCCCAGCACGGGCAAGGCGCCGAAGCTCACCGCGCAGGCGCCGCCGCTCGGGAGCGCGGGCGGTCAAGCGAGAGCGCCAGCCGCGCAAACCACCGCGAGGCAAGCGCCTGCCGCCGCGGCAACACCGCCTCCGGGGCTCGCGAAGACGCCACCGGCCCCCGCGGCGAAGATCCCGGCGACACCAGCGGCTCCCCTCCTGGGAAGGCAACCGCCGCCTGCAGGGACGAAGACGCCTGCCGCCCCTCCAGCGCGCATCGCGTCGCCATCACGCCCGGACGGAGGCGGGAAGCTCTTCGAGGTCGACGATCTCGAAGACAACCTCGACGACATCCCGCCGCGCGTCGAGAAGCCGCTGCTGAAGACCCCGGGGCAGTTCGACGCGCCACGCGTCACGACCGCCCCCGAGTTCGACAGCGAGGTCTCGTTCGCCGGTGTGCTCCCGGATGAGCCGGGGGAGCAGCTGGGCCGAGGGCCTGCCAAGCCTTCCGCCGAGTCCACCCCTCTGCCCAAGGCCGAACCGGCTCGGCTCACACCGATCCCGGATGCGACGCTCCCTGCGCCGATCGGCGCCTCGGAGAAGGTCGAGGACGATTTCCTCGACATCCCCGACCGGAAAGAGCCACCGCCCACGCCTCGTCGCGAAATGGACATCCCCGCCGCCGGACGCGGCAGGTTCGGCGAGGTGGTCGACGACGAGCCCACGGTCGTTCGCTCCGGGCTCGAAGAAGAGCTGGCCGAGGCGACCCGGAAGCCCGCGATCGAAGACGAAGAGACGGCTGTCCCGTCCTCGCGCTCCCACGCGCGCGTCGTGGCGCAGTCCGCCGAGACGGGAAAGGACGCCGAGATCGTCACCACGCCCCGCGTGGAGGTCTCGCTCGACAAGCGCCCCGAAGCCCCGAAGCCCGCTGCCGGGAGCAAGCCGGCCGAGAGGCCGCTCGCCGAGACGAAACCCGTCCCGCCCCCTGTCCAGAAGCAGCCTGAAGCGGCCCGGTCGTCCGAAGAAGAGCCGACGGAGATCGGACGTCGCCGCCTCGACATGGGCACGACCAAGCCGCAGGAGGGCAAGCGTTCGCCCTCGATCCTCCTGCTCGGAGCGGCTGCCGCGATCCTGGTCGCCGGGGTGACCTACTGGGCCCTCACCAAGAACGGCCCCGAGCCGACGCCCGAGCCGTCTCGCCCGACCACCACCCCGACCAGCCAGGCGACGGCCGTCGACACGACGCCCGAGCCCACCGGGGAGGCCCCCACGCCGCCAGTCCCAGCGACCGCCGGAACGACGACGGCCACCGACACCGCCGCGCCAGCGCCGACGGCGACCACCACCGCCGGTGCCGCCGAACCCGACCCGACCACCCTCCCGGTGACGAAGGCGTACCTCGTGGTCAACTCGTCCCCGCCTGCGAGCGTGTACGTCAATGGTGTGTTCTCCGGGAACACCGACGAACCGCTGGCCGTGCTCTGTGGCACCCGCAATGTGCGGCTGGGCAAGCTGACCACCGATACGACGGCCGTCCCGGAGTGGGTCTCCCCCGGTCAGCCCGCGATCATTCCTTGCCGGAAGATCACGACCATCACGATGACCCAGGGCGCCTCCCCCAACCCCGCGCCCGGCGGCAACGCGCCTCCCACCGCCCCGACTCCCCCGCCTCCCCCCGGTGGCGGCGCGGAACCCTATCCGTGAGCCGCTGCGAGGGCGGCTGCTCACGTCACCTCCTCCATCAGGGTTGAAACATCATGGGTGCTGGTTCCGGGGAAGCAATCTTCCCCATGGTGAGCCCTCTCGACGGCTCGCCGCTCGCTGAAGTCGAGGCGACGTCGACCCGTGAGGTCGCGGCCCTGGTCGCGAAAGCGCGCGAAGCGCAGTCGAGCTGGGCAGCGAAGCCGATCCGAGAGCGTGCGGAGCGCATCGCGCCCGTCAAGAAGCGGCTGCTCCAGCGCGCGGAGGAGATCGCCGAACTCTTGCGCCTCGAGTGCGGCAAGCCGATCGAAGAAGCCGTGCTCGCCGAGGTCCTGCCCAACGCGGATCTCGTCGACTACTGGACCTCCTCCATCGAGGAACTCCTCGACGATGCGCCCATCGAACTCGACCCGCTCTCTTATCCTGGCAAGGCGGGCCGCGTCCGCCGCGATCCACGCGGGGTCGTCGGCCTGATCACGCCCTGGAATTACCCGGTCGCCATCCCGCTGCGCACGCTGCTCCCGGCGCTCCTTTCGGGCAACACCGTGGTCTTCAAGCCGAGCGAGATCACGCCGCGTGCAGGCCAGCTCGTGGCTTCCTTGTTCGATGGCCTCCTGCCCTCGGGTGTCCTCCAGCTCGCGCAAGGTGGTGGAGACGTCGGTGCGGCGCTCATCGAGGCGGGTGTCGATCTCGTCGTGTTCACCGGCAGCGTGGCGACGGGACGCAAGATCGCCGTGGCTTGCGCAGAAAAACTCATCCCGACGTCGCTCGAGCTGGGCGGCAAAGACGCAGCCATCGTGCTCGCCGACTGCAACCTGGAGCGCACGGCGCGCGGCGTGGTCTGGGGAGCGTTCACCAACGCCGGGCAGAACTGCGCCTCGGTGGAGCGGGTCTATGTCGAACGCTCCATCGCCGACAGCTTCACCGAGCGTGTCACCGCGCTGGCGCGAGAGCTGCGTCCCGCGGTGGACACGGCGGTGCTGACCACGGAACGCCAGTGCACGATCGTGCGCAAGCACCTGTCGGAGGCGACCGCTGCGGGCGCCGAGATCCTCGCTGGTGGCCCGCCCGAGGAAGGCTCCCTCCATTTTCCACCCACGGTCGTCCGACTGGATCGCGAAGACACCCCGCTGCTCCAGGAAGAGACCTTCGGACCGATCCTCCCCATCGTGGTGGTGGAGAACGCCGACGACGCCGTGGAGCGCGCCAACGCCACGCGCTTCGGCCTCACCACCAGCATCTGGACGCGCCGCTACGATCGCGCTCAGGCGCTGGCGCGCAAGCTCCGCTCCGGCGTGGTCACCATCAACAACCACGGCTTCACCGCCGCGCTACCCGCTGCCCCCTGGACCGGCTCCGGGGAGAGCGGACACGGCGTCACGAACGGGATCCACGCCCTCTCCGATCTGACCCGGCCCCGCTTCATCCTCGAGGATCGCAACGGCGCCAAGGCGGAACTCTGGTGGTACCCCTACACGCCCGCGCTCAGGAAGGTCGCCTTCGCGCTCACGCGCGTCCGCGGCGGCGTGGGGTTCTTCGGGAGGATCAGCGCCGTGTTCCAGCTCCTCGCCGCCCTGCCCAAGCGCCTCATGGGCGGTTGAACGACGACGAGCCGAACCATGTCCGACGCCACCCGACCGCTGATCCTCCTCTCCAACGACGACGGCTATGCGGCCCCCAACCTCATCGCCTTGCGCGACCAGCTCACCCGCGACGCGGACGTCGTCGTCTGTGCGCCCGAGGTCAACCAGAGCGCGACCAGCCACTCGCTCAGCCTGCATCGCCCCCTCCGGTTGCGACGGCACGCCCCCGATGTCTTCGCGATCGATGGCACGCCAGCCGACTGCATCTACATCGCGCTGCACGCCGGGACGCGCGTCCTCCCTCGACGCCCGGATCTCGTGGTCTCTGGCATGAACCACGGCCTCAACCTGGGTGTGGACGCCTTCTATTCAGGCACCGTGGCCGCCGCGCGCGAGGGAGCGCTCCGCGGCATTCCATCCATCGCCATCTCGGCGGACGTGAAAGCGCAGCGGGATGCAGCCGCTGCCGTGGGCGCCAGGCTCGCGCTCGCCATGCACCGCGCCCTGCGCGAGGTGCGCCCCGTCCGTGCACCGCTGCTCAACGTGAACATCCCCCCGGGTGATGCCTGGCCCATCCGATCGACCAGCATGGGCGCACGTCTCTACTCCGAAGAGGTGATCTTCCGTCAGGATCCCCGCGGCCGCGAGTACCTGTGGATCGGCGGTGCCGAGGTGAGGCACGACCAGGTCCCAGGGTCCGACACGGAAGCGTACGACGAGGGCCATGTCAGCGTGACGCCGTTGACGCTCGATCTCACCGCCCCCCAGCACGCATCTCTCATCAACGAGATCATCGCCAGCATCGCCTGAGCGCACCGAGCCCTTCGTCGTCGACACGGTCTCGACTACCCTGGTGCCCATGTTCGCCCACGACGCGCTCCCCTCCGAGCAAGCGCTCCGCTACCTCCGCGCTCACATCCGCGACGTGCCAGATTTCCCCACGCCTGGCATCCTCTTCAAGGACATCACGCCGCTGCTCGCCGAGCCGCGGGCCTTCCACATGACCCTGGATCTGCTGGCGTATCCCTTCATCGGGCAGCACATCGACGCCGTCGTGGCCATCGAGTCACGCGGGTTTCTCTTCGGAGGGGCCCTCGCCGCGCGCCTCAACGCGAGCCTCGTCCCGGTTCGCAAGCGAGGGAAGCTGCCGGGAGACGTCGATCGGATCGCCTACGCGCTCGAATACGGAGAGGCCGAGCTGGAGATGCACAAGGACTCGATCCAGCCTGGAGCCCAGGTGCTCGTGGTCGACGACGTCCTCGCCACGGGCGGCACGGCCTCGGCGGCGGCGGAACTCGCGCGGCGACAGGGAGGGGTCATCGGCGGGTTTGCCTTCGCCGTCGAACTCGGAGCCCTGGGCGGACGAGCGCGCCTCTCGTCCAGCGACGACCTCAAGATCCACACGATCTTGCGCTTCGATGGCGGCTGAGGGGCGCGCCGCCTCGAGCCGCACCTCAGCCCCCCTCCCCCACGCCGAGCTTGCGCGCCACCGTCCGGCTCACCCGCGTCGCACGGATCGGCCCCCCGAGGGGGAAGGTCATGTCGATCCCCCCTCCCCCGGTTGCCGTCACACTCCCCCCCTCGGTCCCGATCAACCCCGCGAGCCCCTTGGCGTCCAGCTTCGCTCCCGCTTTGCGTAGCGCATCGAGCGGCGTGGGCCCCTCCAGCCCATCGAGCGCTCGCCGGTTCACCGCGGGCTGCTCCGCGAAGGTCCCGATCGCGTACACCAGCGCGGCCGCCGCAGCGGCGGGGTCTGCGCCCCGGATCCACGCCCCCATCTCGCGATGGCGGAGGTGGGCACATCGACCATAGAGCGCACCGAACTCCGCTCGTGCGGCGTCCGCGATGCGATCCGAGAGCGACACGAAACGAGCACGCATCGCAGGTTCCAGGAAGGCCCGCATGTATCCGCCCGAGAAGCGCAGCGTCGCCCCCTGCAGACCGGGAAACTTCGCCTCTTCTTCCGGAGAGAAGCCAGGAGCCACCTCGACATGACCATCCTGGAGGGCGCCGAGCTCGGCGTCGGCCGCGGGCGTGAGCCGTCCTTCGACGACCAGCCCCTCCAGCGCGTGGCTCACACCCTTCCGGTTCACGACCCAGAGCTCGGCGACCCACCCCTCGGTATCCAGCGCTCCCATCGACGCACCGGCGTAGATGCGCTTCCTGGCCGCCTCGCAGACGCGCGCCGTACGCTGAGGATCATCGGGCACCTCCGCCACCGTCGTCGTCGCAGCCGGCGGCTCCGGCGCGTGCGGCTCGTCGCGCAGGATGCGGTACGCGAAGAAGCCGGCGATCATCGCCAGCACGAGGCCCCCAGCGGGGATCGCGATCACCCGCCCACCACCTCCCCCGCTCCGCCCCCCGGGAGATCTCCCCGCGCCAGAGCCGCTGCTCACCCGGACGCCACCAGGGATCGACGAGGACGCTGCGGTCGGCGCCGCGGACGCGGAACGCCGAGCGGGATCGCTCGTGGCGCCTCTCTGCGACGATGCCGGGAACGCCGAAGGGGTGCTCGGCGGACGCGGAGGCGCTCCCGCCCCCATCTCGGAGAGAACACCATCGGCCCGCTGCCCCTCCACGAGCCGGCGAGCGAGATCATGCGCCTTGCGGGCACGGAGATCAGGGGGCAGGAGGGACCACTGCTCCCCGATGGCGTCGACGTCGATGACGACCGCCGGGCCACTCCCGTGCAGCTCGATCTGGCGACCGAGGAACACCACCCTCCCCGAGGCGCCGAAATGGCCGAGCTGATCCATCACCGCCGCTTCGATCTCGCGGGCAACCTGCTGATCCACGGTGGCGGAGGATACTCGGATACGGCGAGAAGCGCGATTCCCACCATTCCAGCCCCCCTCTGGGCGCCCTCGTGGCACAGTCCCCGCGTGGAGCGGACTCGAATCTATCTCTCACCAGGCATGTTCGGCTTCGCCCGACTCGCCTCCTTCGAGTACTTCGAACACCTGATCCGGGCGCTGGAAGAGCGATTCCGAGATCGGGGCCGCGATGCCGTGGTGAGTGTCTGCGAGGTGCACCCCACCGCCTCGATCCTCCGACGCGCCGCCAAGCTCGCGCGCCTCATCGACGAGAGCGCCGGCGAGGACGACGGCCCGATCCACCTCGTCGGCCACTCCACGGGAGGGCTCGACGCCCGCCTGGTGGCGTGCCCGACGGCCCGCCTCCCTGGCGACGCAGGCCAGAGGCTGGGCTGGACGCACCGACTCTGCTCGGTGACGACCATGAACACACCGCACTATGGCACGCCGCTCGCCGCCTTCTTCGCCACCGTCAGCGGCCAGCGCCTCCTCTACGCCATCAGCGCCCTGACCGTGACGGCCCTCAAGCTGGGCGCGCCTCCGCTCGCCGCCGCCTCTGCCCTCGTGGCCGCCGTGAGCCGGCTCCAGGTCGGCGTGCTCGAGCTGGAGCTGCTCGATCGCGGGATCGAGGGCGTGATCCGGGTGCTCGACGAGGCCTCCAGCCGCGAGCTCCGGGCGTGGCTCCGCCTGCTCCGGGACGATCAGGGTGCCATCGTCCAGCTCACCCCGGAGGCCATGGATCTCTTCCATGCCGGCCTCGAAGATCGCCCTGGCGTCCGCTACCAGAGCGTCGCCTCCTACTCGCCTCGCAACGAAGTGCGCGACTGGCTCTCGGCGCTCCGCTCGCCGTGGAGCGCCATGTCGGCGACCATCTTCACCGCGATGTCGAACATCACCGCGCGACAGGATGCCCGCTACCCGTGTCGCCCACTGCACCCTGGCGTCGAGCAGCAGCTCGCCGCAGCGCTCGGTGAGGTCCCGCCCCTCGACGCGAACGACGGCGTGGTCCCCCTCATGTCCCAGGTCTGGGGTCACCTCGCCTGGGCCGGGCGCGGCGATCACCTGGACGTGGTGGGCCATTTTCCGGGTCGCGGCGGACACACCGACTGGCTCACGAGCGGCGCGCGGTTCAACCGTCACCGCTTCGACACCCTCGTCGATCGCATCGTCAGTGGCATGCTCCTCGGCGAGGAAGAGGCGCGTCGGTTCAACGCGGAGGCGGCGCACGCAGCCCCCGGCCGGACCGTCGAACAGGCAGCGATCGCAGCCGCGGGCGCACAGGCCGCGCTGGCCGCCTCGGGGCCACACGACCCCGAAACGTCCCGCTGATCGCACCCCCTCTCCCGTCACAACGCACCGCGTCGGCTCGCCACCCGGCCTGCGCCGCTCCTGAAGGTACGGCTCAGGGGGTGAGCAGACGCTGAAGCTCGCCCGACTCGTACATCTCGATCAGGATGTCGCTGCCACCGATGAATTTCCCATCCACGTAGATCTGCGGGATGGTCGGCCAGTTCGAGAAGTCCTTGATCCCCTGCCGGAGCTGCGGGTCGGTCAGCACGTTCACGTCCTTGAATTCGGTGCCGCAGCGCTTGAGAATTTCGACGGCCCGCGCCGAAAACCCACATTGCGGGAAGGTCTTGCTGCCCTTCATGAAGAGGACGACCCGGTTTCCTTCGACCGTCTCCTGAATCACCTGCTGGATCTCACTCATGACGCACCCTTGTCCTCTCGTGGGTGGGGACACCGATGTCGAATGCACCAGCCGACGCAACGGCGCGCGCCCCCCGGCTGTGCACCAGCCGGTTTACGTGGAGTCAGTCGACGCTCATGTCAACCACCCAGGAGAGCAAAGCCGTGCTCCTCTTCGCTCCATCGAGCAGCAATCAGAGAACGTGCCAGCGACAGCGGAGACCCCTGACCAGATCCATCAGCATTCCGAGGTGGCTCGGGGGGCGCGCTGGTCAGAGAACCGCCACCCGGTGTAGAACACCCGTCCGCGAGGGTACGTCTCACCGATCGTGGCGACGAAGAACGTGCTGGGGCGAGCAACGTGGCCCTGGTTCGTGCTTCAACACCATCTCGACACGGCAGCCCTGAGCCATCAAAGGGCCGACGCGCGTCTCAAGAGGGCGTGGCCCAACACTTGACCATCTCGAAGGAGCCATCCATGCGCATCTCACTTCTTGCCCCTGTCACCCTGCTCAGCCTCCTCCCGCTCGCGTGCGGTGGTTCCGACCAGCCGGATCCGAACGACCCCTCGCAATTTGGTTCCGGACAGTACCAGGGCGGGCAGTACGGACAGCAACAGCCCGGCTACGGACAGCAGCAGCCCGGCTACGGCCAGCAGCCCGGCTACGGCCAGCAGCCCGGCTACGGCCAGCAGCCGCAGCAGCCCGCCGGGGGCCAGCCGACGGCGCCTGCGACGCCCGACCTCGGCGGCATCCTGGGAGGCGGCGCCAGCACCTCCTCGGGCGGGACGGCCAGCCCCATCGCGCCGGCCGCCGTCGCGGCAGCCACGCCCGTCATGACCGCCCTCGCGGCCTCGGAAGTCTCGGGCATGTCGCCTGAGGGCGGCGCTTTCGCGGCACAATTCCAGGACGGTCAGACCTTCGAGCAGCCCTTCAACATCCAGCCTGGCAAGTGCTACTCGGTCATCGCGGCCGGCCTGGGCATCCAGAACCTGAGCATCCAGATCGTGGCCCAGCAGGCCCCCCTGCCTCCCGTGACGCTCGCCCAGAGCAACACGAGCGGCGCGAACGCCACGCTCGGCGGCAAGGGCCAGTGCTTCAAGAACCCGCTGCCCATCGGCGGCCCGGCCAAGGTGATCCTGCGCGCGCAGGGCGCCGGTGCTGCGATCGGTCAGATCTACGTGAAGTAAGATCCTTCTCTACACCTCCCACTCTCCTTCACCTCCGCCCCTTCCGGTGGGCTCCTGCTGCCCACGTCGTGGGCGAAGCAGCTTCACGGTCCTTTTCGCCTTCCTCATCGCCCGGGTGCCTGCACCAGGTCGCCCCGAGGCGCCCGATGTCGGCGTGCAGCCCCTGCGCGCATCCAGCCCGGCGCACGCCGTCCTGGCCTGACGATGTGCTCGTGTGGCTCCGCTCGCGTCTCGGCCCGGAGTTCGCAAGGGGAGTCATCCGTGGGGAGGATGCCGCAAACACTCAGCGTCGCGATGGCCCTGTTCTGTGGGCAGCTGGCGATATCCCTCCTCGGCAGAAGCGCGCCTCCCGACCGCTCTGCGGCGGCCCGTTGTGCGCTGGCCGCCCTGGTCCTGCTGGTGGTCTTCGGGACGCGGCTCGTGGCCCGACTCGCCCGACGTGGTCCCGGTCTGCGCGCCGGAGCCCACCTCCTCGCGGCAGCGACCCTGTCGTTCGTGGTGGGCACGCTCGAACTCTGGGCGACCGCTCCGGGGCGGATCCCCTCACCAGGCCTGCGCGCGCTCGGTCTCTCTCCGGAAGCCTGGATGGCGGCGCGCCCCCTGGGCTTCGAGCTTTGCGGCCTCCTTGCCGTGCTCTCCCTCTGCGCGGGTCACGCGAACACCCTGGCGACCCGCCGCGCCGAAGCCTCGCTGGACAGGACCGCGGCGACCCGACTCCGTGACGGCGCGAGCCACGCACTGGACGTGTCCGGCCGCGCTCTGGGTGTCGCCGGGGTCGCGTTCGCCGCGTTCGCCGCCGTCCTCCACGCCGCCCTCGGCGCTGGACCGCTCGGCCCCACCACCCTCACCGCCCCGATCGCGGTCCTCGCGGGCTGCTCGGTGGCAGCCTTCTGGCTGGGCGCGCCCGCAGCGCGGGCCCTCGCGCTCACGCGGGCACGCGCCCTGGGCCTTCGCATCCGGGACCTCGCCGCCTTCGATCGCCTGGCCCGCGTGGATGTGCTCTGCGTCGAGGCAGAGCCCGGCATCACCTCCGACGCGATCGCCGCCGTCCGGGCACTCCGCGACCGCGGCGTGGCCGTTTACCTCGTCGGCGATCGCCGCCCGGAGGTCCTGCGCCTCGTCGCCGCGCGCCTCGGCGCGCGCGCCCTCACCGCGCCGGACGCCATGACGGGTGCGCTCCACGTCCGGGACCTCCAGCACGCCGGGGCGTGGGTCGCCGTCGTGGGTGCAGGGGGTGGGCTCGCAGCGGCCAGAGCCGACCTCTCCATCGCCTTTGCATCGACCAGCCAGGACGGCGCTGGCGCCGCCGAACTCGTGCTCGGGCCGACGCGTCTCCAGCCTCTCGCCAGCGCCATCGACCTCTCCAGGGCACTCCGCGCACGCCTCCGCGAGGGCGCCATCTTCGCAGCGCTCGTCAACGCCATCCTGATCCCGTGCGCGGTGCTCGGCTGGTGCCCCCCGGCCATCGCCGCGCTGGTCGCCCTGCTCGAAGCCTTGCTCGTCCTGACCAATGCCATGCGGCTCCCTGCCACGCCGCGCCCTCGCACCGAGACGACACGGAAAGGACAGCGCGTCGCGATCCTGCCCCTGTCACCCCGACAGCCCATGCCTGCTCTGGACACGGCTGCGACGGCAGAGGCGCTCTGTCTCCCCCAGCCGTCCGCGTCGGGGAACGGCCACATCCTTCCCGCCCCCTCCGTCGCGCGCTAAGCTCGAAACCCATGCGCTTTTCTTGGTTGTACCTGCCGCTCGTCGCGGCTGTCGCCGTCGTGGGGCCTGCGTGCTCCGTGCAGGGCGACGACGACGCCCGGGGGACGCTCCCGACCGATGGCGTCCCCGGACCCGATGCCACGCTGAGCTTCAACGAGGAAGGCACCCTCGAGCTCGCGCCCGGCGAAGAGCGGACCGTGCACGTCACGGCCTCGCCGCCAGCCAAGTACGAGATCAGCTTCAGCATCGTCGGGGATGCGTCGGGCGCCTGGCTCGATCGCACCAAGGCCGTCGCCGACGCCGCCGGGCGGGCGTCGGTCAAGCTGCACGCGCCGAGCCTGGCCACCACGTTCCGGCTGCGCGCGGCCGTGAAGGATGGCCCCTCGACCGATCTCGGCATCGCCGTCAGCGACAAAGGGTTCGCCCCCCTCCTCATCACCCCCGTGTACGCCGGCCAGCGTCAGGCCGAAGAGTGGACCGCGACGGTCAAGGCCGGCATGACCTGCGCCGAGATCGCCTCGTCCTTGCCCGAAGGACCCGAGGGCGGACTCGTCGCCACCACCCCGGCCGCCGACGCCGCGACCCTGACGATCAAGGGCGCCCCCGTGGGACCGAACCTCGCCGTCGCAGTCCGCGCGGGCCGCGCCATGTGGGGCTGCTCGGACATCCCCGATCTCGAGGCCGGGAAAGAACGCGCCGTCTCCGTGACCATCAAGGATGGCCCTCTCGATCTCGGCGCCACGCGGCTCGATCTGTCGCTCGCGTTCACGCCGAACGCCCCCCTGAGCGCGCTCGCGCAGACCACGGCGTCGCGCATCCTCGACGTGTTTCTGCCCGTCGACCACGAAGGCACCGCCCTCCTCGACGCCATGGCGGCCCTCATGACGCCCGATCAGCAGCTCGCCTTCGCCGACCACCGGACGAGCGCCGGGTGGGACGACGCCGCCACCGAGCACCTCCACGATCTCCCCACCCCGCTGCGCGACACCTGCCGCACCTGGATCGAAGCGGGACTCGCCACGCTGACCCCGGAGATCACCGCGCACCTATCCGGCATCGGCAACCTCCCGGGCAAGGCCTGGCTGCAGGTCACCCAGCTCGGCGGCGTCCCGGCGCAGGACGCAGGCGTCCCCCTCACGGCGCACCAGGCCTCCTGGACGTCCGAACCTGGCGACGTCCTCCGGCTCGACGGCAAGATCTACTGGGTCCCCAGCCGCTACGTGGGCGCCGCCGCGCAGCGAGGCGCGCTCGAGAGCCACCCGCAGACGACCACCATGGGAGACGCCCTCGCCCTCGCGGCAGCCTGCGAGCCCCTCGCCACGGCCCTCGGCGGCTTCATCGGCTGCAACACCACCTGCCTCGCCGCGCTCTGCACCGACGCGCTCGAGGCGCGCTGGGCCCATGGCGTCGAGGCCTCGACCCTCGGCGCGCTCACCGGCACCATCTCCCTCTCCGCCTCCGGCGCCAGCGTCGTGAACCAGGACGCCACCCCCGTCCGCTGGAACGCCGCGTGGCTCGGCAGGATCAGCGACGGCGCGATCGAAGCCACCGTCCAGGGACAGGCCACCGCCACCGAGAGCGGCGCCCCGCCCGGTTAGCGCCGGAGAGCTGGTTTCCCGGGTTCCCCTTCCCTTATGCTCGCGCGATGGCGTCCCTGCCCTCCCGCTCTCTCGGCCGCGCAGCCCGCGCGATGACCGCCACGGCCCTCGTCGTCGGCCTCACCGCCCCCGCGTGCTCCTCTCTCTTTCCGAGCGATCCCCCCGTCGTCGACGACCCCGAAGGCCCGAAGCTCGCCCCGGGCGAGATCTGCGTCACCCCGGCCTCGTCGGCCATTCGCCTCCGCTTCGAGCCCCCCCTCGTCGCCCTCACCCCGTGCGGAGATCCCTCGGGCGCGCCGTGCGAGCGCACCGTCAACGTCGTCATGGATCCCGACGTCTGCGTCGCCACGCCCGTCCAGTTCCAGACCTCCGACGGCGACGTCGCCGCGGCCCCCGCCGCGGGCGCCTTCAACCTCCACCAGGCCGTCGTCCCCCTCGTGATCCGCGCAGGAGCGATCGGCGAGTCGACCATCACCGCCGTCGTCCCCCGCGGCGACGGCACGGACGCCACGGCCGACCTCACGGTCGCCGTCCTCGGCGGCGAACGCGCAGCATGCACAGGCGACGCGGCCACCCCCTTGCTCGCCGCGGGTGACACCCTCCGCGGCCAGGGCGGCCTCGCTGGCGCCACCATCCATCTCCCCCAGGGCGCCGATCGACCCAACAGCGGCAGCTTCATCTGGAGCGTCGCCCCCTTCCCCGCCAAGCTCGCCTGCGTCGGCGATCTCGACGTCCCCGGTCACCTCCCCCTGGGCCCTGCCGTCGCCTTCTCCCCGGACGACACCGCGCTCCAGCGCGAGATCCCGCTCTCGGTCCCCCTCAACCCCGCGCTCCTCCCGGCGAAGGCCCGCCTCCGTCACATCCGCCTCGCCTACTCCAGCCCGCAGTTTCCGACCCCGCGCCCCGTCCCCGTCGCCGATCCCCGCATCGAGCGCGTCGACGGCCAGTGGGCCCTCACCTTCAAGGCCCCGCGCCTCGGCACCTACCAGGCCATCGTCCGCGCCGACGGCGGCCTCACCACGCGCAAGCGCCGCCTCACCCACCGCGCCGTGATGGGCATCTCCATGGGCGGCGGCGGCTCGGCGATGGTGGGCCTCCGCAACCACCACCTCTTCGACGTCGTCGCCCCCCTCGGAGGCCCGGTCGACTGGACCTGGCTCCTCCACCACATCGAGCAGAACCACCTCGGCGGCTTCCGCTCCATCGCCCCGGGCACCGTGCTCGAAGACATCCAGCTCACCGCCGACGCGTGCAGCACCAGCACCGACTGCGCACCGGGCGAGACCTGCATCGGCCCCCAGGGCGTCAGCCCGGGCCACTGCGCGCTCATGCCCACCCCGAAGGACCCGTACGAGCACCCCTCCACCTTCAACCGCTGGTGGTACGAGTACCCCCGCGAGGGCAACGGCGGCAGCTTCAACCGCACCTCCTACGTCCAGATCTTCCGCGACCTCGCGCTCATGTTCGGCAACCCGAACGGCGACAACTTCGCCGACGGCGCGGACAATCTCCCGGCGGGCGTCCCCCCGGATCACCCCAGCGTCGTCGGCGACAGCGGCCAGTGTGGCGTGTGGGTCGACCCGCTCGACGATCACCCCAACAAGCCGCAGCAGGAGCAGCTCAAGCAGCGCTGCCCTGCCGAACGCTGCGCCCACACGCTCACGCTCCAGGGCTACTACGACGACGAGTACAACCCCGACGGCACCTTCCCCGTCATCACCGTGTGCGACGGCTCCCCGCAGAACCAGTCCCTCACCCCGTTCGCCAACACCTGGACCCCGGACGGCAACGGCTTCCCGCTCGAACTCGCCCTCGCCGTCGACTACAACGGCAACGGCGTCCGCGACGAGCTGGAGCCCCTCATCCGCGCCGGCCGCGAGCCCTTCGAGGACACCGGCGTCGACGGCCTCCCCAGCCACCTGGAGCCCGGCTACATCCCTGGCGTCAACGAGGACCCCGCGGGCGACGACTACAACGCCCAGTACAACCCCACGGGCACCGAGGGCGACCACCGCTACCAGCTCGGTGAGCCCTACCAGGACGTCGGCCTCGACGGCGTCGCCGGCACCCCGCAGCAGCCCCCTGGCGGCTGGAAGACCCCGGGCGACGGCTACGACGTCGGCGAAGGCGACGGACGGTTCACCGTCTCCCGTGGCCTCCAGCGCGTCTGGGACGTCGACCCCCACAGCATCGTCCGCCGCTGGTCCAAGGACATCCCGGGCGGCGACCTCGACGACGTCGCGCTCTCCCGGATCGATCTCTGGACCGACGGCGGCACCCGCGACCTCTTCAACTTCATGGTCGACGCCCAGCACCTGACGGGCGCCTTCGCCGCGCGCGGCCGTGACGTCACCTACCTGACCGACTTCGGCGCCGCTCCTGGCCTCAACGGCAGCACCCCGGAGCAGTACATGGGCGGTCACACCATCTGGGAGGACCTCCAGGGCGTCGTCCTCCAGCGCTACGGCAAGGCCGATCCCACGTCCGCCGACATCGAGAACGGCAGCGGCCAGCACGTGGGCACCGCGTCCGAGATCCTCGCGCGCCTCCAGGCTGCCCTCTACTTCGCCGGCTCCCGCTGGCCCGAGCCCGAGCTGCGCCGCCTCGTCGAGAAGAGCACGGACAAGCCCGCCGAGAACCTCGAGCGCTGCGAGATCAACGGCACCTGCATCTTCGACTTCACCTCGACCTTCGGCCGCATGGGCCCCGTCGCCGTCAACCTCCCCCCGGGATACGGCCACGCGGATCTCCAGACCCGTCGTTACCCGGTCATCTACCTCATGCACGGCTACGGCCAGGAGCCGCAGGATCTCGCCGCCGCGGGCCTCATCCTCCAGGCCCTCATGAACGACGGTCAGGCCAGCACCCGGTCACGCCTCCCCAAGGCCATCGTCGTCTACGTCGACGGCCGCTGCCGAGAGAACGCAGCCGGCAAGGCCGAATGCCTCCAGGGCACGTTCTACGGCGACAGCGTCCGCGAGCAGGGCCCGCAGATGGAGCAGTGGATGCTGGAGCTGATGGATCACGTCGACCAGCGCTTCCGCACCCTCGGCGAGACGGAAGTGAACTGGGCCGAGTGATCGGCCGAGGGCGCTTCGACGAGCGCCCTCTCGATGGACGACCGAGCCCCCGATCCTCGTCGCTGCAGTGACGGGAGATCGAGGGCTCGAAACGTCGCTCAGCGCTCGGGGACGCTGAAACCGCGCTCAGTTGCAGGTCGGGAGGATCTGGCTGTTCGAGCCGGTGTAGACGTACGCATCCGCCACGTACCCCGTCCCGATGTAGTTCCAGAGCGACGAGGTGCCGTAAGTCCCCGTCACCGACGTCCCCTGCTTCTGGCAGGTGATCGTCACCTTGGTGCCGTTCGCCAGCGACCCCACGGCAGCGCTGCTCGTGCTCGCCGCGGCGCGCACCGTGAGGTTGATGCCGCTGGTGCTCACCGTCCCGGTGATCGAGCTGCTCCCACCGCTGGAGCAGCTGTTCTTGCTGGTGTAGTTCTTGGTGCCGTAGAAGAGCGCCGTCGCGCCGTTGAACACGGGCTTGATGGCCGTGCCGTTGAGCCGCACCTCGTAATGGAGGTGCGGTCCCGTCGAGCCGCCCGTGCTCCCGACGGTGCCGATCTTCCTGCCCATGGCCACCTGCTGACCCACCGACACCGTCTGCGTCTGCAGGTGCGCGTAGCGCGTGCGGTAACCACCGCCGTGATCGATCTCGACCCAGCGGCCGTAGCTCGTGCTCCCCTCGTTCGCGACGCGGGTGACCGTACCCGCGGCCGCCGCGACGACCGGATCGCCGAGATCATCGGCGCGGTTGAAGTCGATCGAGTTGACCGGGCTGTGGTTCGACCGCGTCTGACCGGCCCACACCTGGTTGCAGGGGAACGGAAGCTGGAACGCGGGCGCCAGCGCAGCGCTCGAGGTCTCGACGAGCTCCTCCTCGTCCGCGTCCGCCGCCTCCTCGCCCGGAGGCGGCCCGTCGTCGCTCCACTCCTCGTCACCCAGCGCGCCAGCCGGATCGGACTCGTCGACCATCTCCGCGACACATCCCACCTGCGCCACGGCGCAGGCCATCACCATCGAAAGCAGACTCCACTTCGAGATCACGATGCGGCTCATTTGCATGTTCAACGAACAGTGCAGTGTTCGTGCCGTCTCGATGCAAAGAGAGCGAGACCACCGAAGTGCGTTTCCAGCCTCAATCCGTGCGGATTTTTACTCGCACCGAGCGTGTCGCCCACCACGAGGACACGCGACGGGCATCGTAGGTACCAGGTGAATCATTCACCACCCTGGGGGACCCATTCACCACTGCGACACCAGCGATGATTGAACACGATGTGAGCCACTCGGCCACCATCACCCGATGAGGGTCAACACGCTCAGACGACGTCGGAACCGCATCTTTTTCGCGTGCTCCCCCCCTTGATCCTCACGTTACGTGAGGTCCTAGCCTCCCTCGTGTGACGATGACCACCCGGGAACGACAGGAAAGCGACCTGCGCCGATGGAAGGTGGGCGAGCTGGCGAAGCGCACCGGCATCTCGGTCCGCACGCTCCACCACTACGACGAGATTGGCCTGTTCTCTCCATCCCACCGCTCTCGGGCGGGTCACCGGCTCTACGGGCCGGAGGATCTCCTGCGCTTGCAGCAGATCCTGTCACTGCGGCAGCTCGGGCTCTCGCTCGAGGAGATCGGCGACACCTTGAAGCGGCGAGGCACCTCGGCCGCCCAGGTCGTCGCAGATCACCTCGTGCGCGTGCGCGATCGGATCCAGCACCTCTCGCGGCTCGCCGTGCGGCTCGAAAGCCTCGCGACGGCCCTGGAGCGGCAGGAAGCCGTATCCCCCGACGACCTGTTGAAGACGATGGAGGCGATGATCATGTTCGAGAAGTACTACTCCGAAGAGCAGCTCCAGAAGCTCGCCGCGCGCCGCGAAGCGCTCGGTGACGACGTCATCCGTGAGACCGAGGCCGAGTGGCCGAAGCTCATCGCCGCCGTGCGTGCGGAGATGGAGAAAGGGACCGAGCCGGCGCACCCCGAGGTGCAGAAGCTCGCTGCGCGCTGGAAGGAGCTGATCGAGCGCTTCACGGGCGGCGATCCGGGCATCCGCGCCTCGCTCCAGAAGATGTACGAGAACGAGCCATCGGTCGCCGAGAAGAACCACATGGATCCCGCGATGATGAAGTTCATCGGCGACGCCTGGGCCGCGGCCGCGCAGCGCTGATCACCGAGCGATCGAGCCCGCAGTCAGCGAGAAGGGCCGGCTCGGCCTCGGCGAGGAGGACGTCTCTCGGTGATGCCTGGGCGGCGACCGCCCGGCACGGCTCATCGAGCAACCCCCGAACGGCAGCCTGGTGGGTCCAGGTGAGCGCCCACACGCGTCTGAACCTCCCAGAGGTTCCCCGACACGCGTTTGAACCTCCCGGAGGTTCCCCGACACGCGTTTGAACCTCCCGGAGGTTCCCCGACACGCGTCTGAACCTCCCGGAGGTTCCCCGACACGCGTTTGAACCTCCCGGAGGTTCCCCGACACGCGTTTGAACCTCCCGGAGGTTCCCCGACACGCGTTTGAACCTCCCGGAGGTTCCCCGACACGCGTTTGAACCTCCCGGAGGTTCCCCGACACGCGTCTGGTGGGTCCAGAGGTTCCCCGACACGCGTCTGGTGGGTCCAGAGGTTCCCCGGCACGCGTCCGGTGGGTCCAGAGGTTCCCCGGCACGCGTCCGGTGGGTCCAGGTCACCGCCCTTACGTCATGGTCTGTTTCAGTCCCGACGGAGTATCGGGAGGTCCTGATTCAGAGGCGCCCCTGGAAGACCCGTGGAGGCGCCTCTGCTCCGGAAGTGGCTCAGGAGCTGGCGCGCAGTGCGGCGAGGCGCGCCGTGAGCTGTTCGAGCCCCAGCGCGCCCATCCCTCCCGGGGAGACGCGCGCCGACAAGCTCTGCTCCGGCGACCTGCCGGCGAGCCCGGCCATCTCGGCAGCGGCTTGCCGGTAGGCGTCACGGAACGGCGTCCCGGAGGCCGCGAGCTCCACCGCGCGATCGGTCGCGTACATCGTCGGGTCGATCGCGGCGCGCATGCGCGCCTCGTCGAAGGTGACCCGCTCCAGCAAGGCGGGCACCAGGGCGAGGCCGTCCAGCGCACGCCCGAAGGCCCGCAGCACCGGCCCCTTCGTCGCCTGGAGATCGCGGTGGTAGCCGCTCGGCAACGACAGCGTCGCCGACAGCTCGGCCATCGCCCCCTCCACCGCGGCCGGCAGGGTGCGCAGCAGCTCGACCACGTCGGGGTTGCGCTTGTTCGGCATGATCGAGCTGCCGGTGGTGTAGGCCTCTGGCAGCCGCGCGAAGGCGAACTCGGCGGTCGAGAACAGCGACAGGTCCCAGGCGAGGCGCCGCACGTCGAGCGTCGCCTGGTGCAGTGCGGTGAGGCCGAGCAGCTCCAGCTTGCCCCGGCTGTTCTGCGCGTAGATCGGTGATACCTGCACGCGCGAGAAGCCCAGCTCTGCGGCGACGCCGGTGCGATCGAGGGGCAGGTTCACGCCGTAGCCTGCTGCCGTTCCCAGCGGGCTTTGATCCACCCGCGCACGGGCGGCGCGCGCGGTCTCGGCGTCGTCGAGGAACGCCTCGGCGTGGCCTGCGAAGAACGCCCCCAGCGAGCTGGGTACGGCGCGTTGCAGGTGGGTGTAGCCGGGCATGGGGACCCGCTCTCCTGTCGTCGCGCGGTCGAGGCACACGCCGGCAGCGTCGAGGCACAGTGCCCCGAGCGCGCCGAGGCGCTCCTTCAGCCACAGGCGCGCTGCCACCAGCACCTGATCGTTGCGGCTGCGCCCCGTGTGGACCTTGCGCCCCACGTCACCCAGCCGCTCGCCGAGCAGGTGCTCGATCGCGGAGTGACCATCCTCGAAGCGCGCATCCAGCACGAAGCGGCCTTCGGCGAACGCCTCTCCGATCTGGCCGAGTTCACGGACCAGGGCGACCCGCTCCTCCTCCGAGAGCACGCCGATCCGGGCGAGCCCGTTCACGTGCGCCACGGAGGCGCGCACGTCGAAGGGGAACAGCTCGCGGTCGAGCACCACGTCGTCGGCGGCGCAGAAGCGCTGCACGGCCTCGTCGACGGCCGCGCCTCCCTTGTCCCAGATCGGTCGTGTCACGAGGGCACCCCCAGCAGCTCGGGCAGTGAACAGGCCAGGTTCAGGTTCTGCAACGCCTGCGTCGCAGCCCCTTTCAACAGGTTGTCGAGCGTGACCACCACCACCGCGCGCCGCCCTGCCGCGTCGACGGTGATGCCCCCGATCGTGACCCCGTGGCGACCCGCCGCGTCACGCACCAGCGGGATCTCGTCTTGCACCTGGACGAGCGGCTCGGCGGCGTAGGCCTCCAGGTACAGCGCGCGCAGCGCCTCGACCGATACGGGCGCGGCGAGTGGCATCGAGATCGTCAGCGTGATCCCGCGGAAGAACGGGGCCACGTGGGGCGTGAAGAACACCTCGATCCCCAGGCCGTGCGCGATCTCTCGCTCGTGGATGTGACCGGTCAGCGCGTACGGCATCAGGTTGTCGCGCAGCTTCTCGGGATCGTTCTTGTCCGAGGGGGTCGTCCCCGCCCCGCTGTACCCCGACACCCCGAACACGTGCGGCGGCCCTGAAAGGAGGCCTCGCGCTGGGGCGATCCCGAGCTGGGCGCCGGTCGCGTAGCATCCCGGGTTCGCGATCCGACGCGCCGCGCCGAGCTTCGCGCGCCCGAGCTCCGGCAGGCCGTACGCCCAGCGCGCGTCGAAGCGGTGGTCCGCCGAGAGATCGACCACGATCGCCTCGGCGCCGGCGCCCTCGATCGCCTCCACGTACGCGGCGGCTTGCCCGTTCGGCATGGCCAGGATCACCGCGGCGACGCCAGCGCTCCCGCGCGCTGCCACGTCAGCGGGGCCCAGCTCCTCGACCAGGAGCGCCGTCTCCGCTCCCTCGCACAGCGAGGAGAGCGGCTTTCCCTTTCCTTGCCGTGACGACGCGAACGCCAGGTGGAAGCGCGGGTGCGCCTCCAGGAGCCGCACCAGCTCCGCCCCGGTGTAGCCGCGCGCCCCCACGAGGCCCACGCCGATCCGATCTGCTCCGCCCGTGAGCGCCACCCGCGTCTCTCCTTCAGCCGCCCCTCAGGGGACGACCCCGATGCTGTGCTCCTTCAGCGTCGCCGGCATCGACAGGGCCCGCTCCACGCAGGCCCGGATCTCGTCGAAGTCGGAGATGCCGTACCAGAACACCGTCCATTTCTCGTTCGAGTACGAGCCGTCGGCGCGCTGGAAGTACCAAGGGTTCACCTCGTTGTCGATGCGCGCACGCCAGAACAGCTTCGGGTTCTCGCGCGCCATCCGCAGCCACAGCGACCCGCCGATCCCTTCCCCTTGCGCCTCCGCCGTCACCGCGAACTTGTCGAGGTAGGGCACCCCGCTCTCCGTGGTCAGGATCGCGCCAGCCCGGTAGCTGTCGGACAGGTAGATCCGGAAGAAGGGCTTCACCTTGAAGTAGTCCATCACGGGCCGCCGCCCGAAGCTCGACTCCAGCAGGTCCGAGAGGCGGTCCTTGTCGACCGTGTCGATCGTGTCGTGCCGGACGATCCGTTCACCGCGCCGGATCAACGTCCCCGAGCCCTTATGGGTGAACAGCTCCTTGGCGAGCTGATCGGGCGAGGTGATCGACACGCTCGACGTCCTCGGCAGCCGCTCCAGGAGCGCCTTCGCCTCGTCGAGCCGGACGCGCATGAGCCGCGGTACCCACGCCTCGGCCTGGAGCGGCGCGTAGTCCTCCTCCAGGTTCACGCCGGGGATGAGATCGCCGTACTCGTCGAAGAAGCCGCCCTTGCGCGAGAGGATCACGATCTTGAACGGCTCCAGGAACGCCGCCAGTTCTCGTGTGGTCTCGTCGGTGGGCAGGTTGAGGATCTGCCCTGCGGGCGTCTCGCCCAGGCTCCCGATGATCGGCAGGTGCCCCGCGCGCAGCGAGGAGTCGATCGCCTCGCCATGGACCCGGGTCACCCGCCCGACGAGCCCGTAGGCCCTCTTGTCGACCAGCTCCGCCTCGAAGACCCCGCTGATGATCGGCCGCGCGCGCGTCCCCATCGCCTCCAGGGCGTCCACGAGGCGCAGGTTCTCCGTCCGGAAGACGCGGCGCACGATCTCCAGCGCCTTCGGCGAGGTCTTCTTCGGCTCGTCTTCCTCCGTCGTCGCGCCGAGGCCCGCTTGCTTGAGCGCCTCGGTGAGCTGAGGCCCCGCCCCGTGCACCACCACCGGCGTCAGGCCCACCTTCGACAGGAAGGTCAACGACGAGACCAGCGCGTCGAGATCCTCGGCGATGATGCCGCCGCCGACCTTGATCACCGCGAACTTGCGCGACTCCACGCTGGAGAACTGCTTGAGGTACTGCTCGACCTCCTTGCGGCTCCCGAGGTTGCGCAGCAGCTTGACGATCAGCTCCTGCGTCGAGGCGTTCCCGGTCACGACGGCCCTCCCGCTCCAGCGAGCATCCGCTTGTAGGTGGCCAGCGCCGCGGCGAGATCCGCGAGCGGCACGAACTCTCCCGCGGTGTGCGCTTGCTGGATGTCGCCAGGGCCGAACACCACGGCCGCGGCGCCTCCCTCCGAGAACAGCGCCGCCTCCGTCCAGAAGTCGACGGCCGCGCCCTCGGTGAGACCATGGCGCGCCGCGAGCGCCTTGCCCCGCGCGAGCCCAGCTTCACCATCGGCGGGCAAAGGGGGCGCGAGGAACCCCTTCGTCACCGTGATCCGCGACGGATCCGGCGCGAGTGCAGCCAGCGCGTCGATCACCGCCGCGGGATGCCGCGACGGGGGCGGCCTCACGCCGAACCGCACCGACGCTTGCGCGGCGATCATGTTCGACTTGAGGCCCCCCTCGATGATCCCGAGGTTGAGCCGCAGCCCCACCAGGCCTCCGAACGCGCCGCCCTCCGCCGCCGCGCGCTCCGATCGCTCCGCCTCTTCCAGCGCCTTCCCTGCCCAGCGCACCGCCTCGTGCACCGCGCTGTCGTGGAGCGCCCGCGCGCTCGACGCATGCCCACCGACGCCACGGAACGACGCGGTGGCCGTCCCGATCCCCCGGTGAGCGAGCACCGCCTTGCACGACGTCGGCTCGCCGACGATCACCTCGTCGAAGCGGTGGCGCGCGGTGAAATCGCGGATGCAGCGGGACGTTCCCGCCTCTTCGTCGGAGCTGAACAGGAATGCCGCGTCCCCGTCCGTCTCCGCGGCGGCGACGAGCAGCGCGGCCGCCGCCCCCTTGATGTCGCACGCACCGAGCCCCACCGCCCGGTCTCCCTCCACGGCGAGGCGCAAGGGATCCCGCGTCCATCCGGGATCCGCCGGCACCGTGTCCACGTGCACGTTGAACAGCACCCGCGGCGACCCACGGCGCGCGAGCAGCCACACGCACCCCTCGCCGAGGTCCTGCACCTCCACCTGGAACCCGGGCAGCGCCTCGCGCAGGTACGCGAAGAGGCCGCCACCATCGATCGCGCGCGGCGGGTTTCGCGTGTCGAACCCCACGAGCCGCTCCAGGTGGCCCAGCACCCGGGCCACCGCGTCGTCCGTGACGCCCACGGCGCCCTCGCTCATCGGTCCGCTCATTCCTTCGTGGTGACCTTGCCGCCGCGCGCCGGCTTGTTGATCGCCGCCGAGAGCGTCGAGCTCATCCCGTAGAGCTTGATGAAGCCCTCCGCTTCGGCCGCGCCCCAGTCGGCGCTCTGCGCGTAGACGGCGCCCTTGTGCCGCAGGATGTGGTCGCTCGACACCGCCACCGGCAGCACCGATCCGCCCCACGTCTCCAGCGTCACCTCGCCGGACACGAACGCCTGGCTCTCGCGCAGGTACGCCTCCAGATCGGCCTTCAGGGGCTCGAAGAAGAAGCCCTTGTAGACCAGCTCCACCCACTTCTTCGCCACCGTGGGCTTGAACGAGTTCTGGTGCGCCGTCAGCACGGCCTCTTCGAGCGCGCGGTGGGCCACCATCAGCGCGGTGATTCCCGGGCACTCGAACACGATCCGGCCCTTCAGGCCGATCGTGGTGTCGCCCGTGTAGATCCCGCGGCCCACGCCGTAGGCGCCCATGCGCTCGTTCAGCGCCTTCAGGATCGCGGGCCCCGGGGTCGCCTTTCCGTCGAGCGTCACCGCCACGCCGCGCTCGAAGCCGATGGTCACGCGCAGCGCCTCCCTGGGCCATTTCGTCGGGTGTGCGCACAGCGTCCACGTCTCGTCGCCGGGGGCCTGGAATTCGTCGATCTCCGTGCCCGAGGCCGTCACGCCGAGGATGTTCTGGTTGATCGAGTAGCGCGTCGTCTTCCCGCGCACGGCGAAGCCGCGCTCCTCCAGGAACTTCGCCTCGTAGGCGCGCACGGCCGTGTGCTCGTGCTGGATCTCGCGAATCGGCGCCACGATCTCGTAGTCGCCGAGCGAGCGCACCGTCTGGTCGAAGCGCACCTGATCGTTGCCCATCCCGGTGCAGCCGTGCGCGAAGACCTTCGTCCCGAGCCGGTCGGCGAGCCGAAGCGACTGCTCCACGATGATGTAGCGATCGCTCACGAGGAGCGGGTACGTGTCCTGGTAGAGCTGCCCGCCGATCACGAGCGGCACGACGATGTCGTCCCAGATGTTCTGCGCGCCGTCGTAGGTCTCGTGGCGCACGGCCCCCAGCGCGCGGGCCCGCTCCTCGATGTACGCCCGCTCTTCCGCGTCCACGCCGCCGGTGTCGACGAAGAGCGTCGCCACCTCGTAGCCCCGATCCTGCAACCACGGCACGCAGAAGCTCGTGTCGAGCCCCCCGGAGAACGCCAGGACCGCCGTCTTCTTCGCGCCACCTTGCTGGTTCATCGTCGCTCCTCTCCGCACCCAGCGCCCCTCAGCGGCCGCCGAGGAGTGCGCTCATCATCGCCTTCTGCACGTGAATCCGGTTCTCCGCCTCGTCGATGTGGATCGCGCGCGGCGAGTCCAGCACCTCGTCGGTGACCTTCACGTTCCGACGCACTGGCAGGCAGTGCGAGAACAGCCCATCGGGCGTCAGCTCCATCTTCCGCTGGTCGACCATGAAGTGGCGGTGCGCGTCGCGGATGGGCTTCTCGTCGGCCCAGCGCCCGAAGTAGGGCAGCGCTCCCCACGACTTCGCGTACACGATGTCGGCGCCCTGGTAGGCCGCGTCCACGTCGTGCGTCACCGTCAAGCTCCGCCCCTGGGCCTTCGTCAGCGACGCGGCGGCCTCCATGTAGCGCGGATCGAGCGCGTACTCGGGCGTCGGGCAGAGCAGGGTCACGTCGAACCCGAACTTCGCCGCGATGATCAGCGCCGAGTTCGCCACCGCGGTGTTCAGCGGCTTGGGGTGGTAGGTCCACGTCAGGAGGAACTTCTTCCCGTCGGTGCGGCCGAGCCGCTCCTGGAGCGTCAAGAGCAGCGCCAGCTCCTGACAGGGGTGGGTGATCGTCTCCATGTTGATCACCGGCACGGTCGCGTGCGCGGCGAACGCGCGGATCACGCGGTCCTCGCGGTCGTCTTCCCACCGCTGGAACTTCGGGAACGCCCGCACCGCGATCGCGTCGACGTAACGCGACAGCACCCGCGCCACCTCGCGCACGTGCTCCTCGGGGTCGCCGTCCATCACCACGCCGTCCTCGAACTCGATCGGCCAGGCCCCTTTGCCGGGCTCCAGCACGATGGCCTTCATCCCGAGCTGGTGGGCGCCGAGCTCGAAGCTCGTGCGCGTCCGCAGCGAGGGATTGAAGAAGAGGAGGGCGATGGACTTGCCCTCCAGCGGCTTGTCGTGGGGCCCTGCTTTCATGCGGGCCGCCACGTCCAGAAAGCCCTGGAGCTCGTCGCGTGAGTAGTCGAGCGTCGTCAGGAAGTGGCGCATGGCGCCTTGTACACCCCGCCGATGCGGCGCGTCATCGCCTTCCCGCGGAGTTCTGCTGAAATCCGGCGGCCCGTCCCCGTCGCCCGCCGCCCTCCCGACCCGAGCGCACGGCGCCTTCGACCCGGGCACGCCAGCGCGTCTCGTGGGTGGTGTCAGGGCGCCACGTTCACCGACCCGAAGTGCGCTTCTCCAGGGTAGCTCGGCTCCACCTGGTAGATCCCGGCGCCCAGCCCGACCCGGATCGAGCCGAGCGACACGGGGTTCGGCGCGCGGTGCTGGATCACCCAGGCGTGCCCGTCCGGCGAGGTCTCCCAGTAGCTCATCCCCCCTGCCTCGCGCAGCCGCCAGTAAGCGTGCAGCGTCGGGCTGTACGGGATCGACTTGAGTTCCTCGTTCACGTTGCCGATCACCTGCTTGAACACCAGCCGCCCGGCCATCTGCACGATCTCGATGAAGCCCACGTCGTCGCCGGCGGTCGCGTAGATCTGCGTGAAGGCGTGTGTGTTGGCGCTGGTCACCCGATCCACCCGGGCGAACACCGAGCAGCCCGTGAGGTCGTAGACTGCGCTGGACCGCACGCCCCCGTACATGTTGATCGCCTCGCGATCGGGCAGCGTCACCTTCAGTGCGCCGTCGGCGATCGCGATCGATGCGGGCAGCCCGATCCCCGCGACCCAGTCCAGGCTCAGGTTCGGGCCGTCGAAATCGTCCACGAGCGGCACGTGCCCGCCGGGGCAGGTAGGCGATCCACCGCTCCCCCCGCCACCGCCCACACCTGGGCTCCCTCCGCTTCCACCCCCGCCCGTCGCGTGAGGCTCACCACCACCCCCGCCCATCCCCAGGGAGCCGGTCGTCGCGTCGATCGCCTCGCCCCCGCGCGGATCGTAGGCATCCCAGTCGTGCTGACACCCCGTCAGCGCGAGCGCCGCCGCGACCAGCGCGAGCACCACCGCGACCCAGGAGCCCCCCCGCTCCACGCGCCTCTTTGCCGGATCGGCACGGACGTCCATGGCGCGGGCCAGCGTAGTCGCACGACCGTCGCGCCGTCGACGGGGAACGAAGGGCCGAAATGCCCTTCCTCCACGCCGTCCCCGCTCCCCCCTTTGTGCGCTTGCCGCCACACCCACCACGTCATCGCACGATCGGACACTCCAGGAAGCAGTCCGCCTGTTCCGAGCACTCCGTGCGTTCCAGGCAGGCCTCGCACACCTTCGCCTCGTTCCGGAACGACTCGTTCGTGTCGAGCTGCTCTTCGCAGTCCGCGCGGCAGGTCTCCACGTCGAACGAGGTGTCGACGCAATCCCGGTTGGCCTGACAGATCTTCTGACAGTCGACGGCCTGCTCGGCGGTCTCACAGCCAGCCGTCACCAGCGCCATGCCGATCCAGAGGAGCGTCACCCGCATCGCACGTTCCATCCCGACACGCTCTCCTTGCGACGAGCTTCGCCAGGTCTCACCGACCAGGCGCCCCCCGCGCTTCAGCACCGTGTAGAGCGAGTCCAGCTCGCTCCCCCACGAGTTACGATGCCGCGACCCACACCTCCGTCTCCAGCATCCCCTCGGCGAAGGTTTTCCAGCGTTTTCCTCGGGCGCGCGCCACGCCTCCAGCACGCCGACGCCGCGCGTGATGCGCCAGGCTTGCGCATGTTGGGCCGGCCCTGCGCAACCTCTGCACAGGGACGCTCCGTGGCCCGCGATCACCTCGATCGAATCCGTACGCGGATCCGCAAGATCGCTTCAGTGCGCGCGGTTCCTGTCGTTATCCTGCACGGTGATCACGTCTCGGCGTGATCACGTCTCCGACCATCACCCCTTCGCAAGAAGAGAGGGATTCCGTCATGCACCCTCATGGTTCTCCCATCCGGAGGAGGCGCCTGCCTCCGTCGTCGCTCCTGCTCTCCGCGACCTTCTGCGCCGCAGGCATCGTCGCTTGCGGAAGCTCCCCCGATCAGGACCCCAGCAACACACCGCCGACGCCCACCACCCCGACGCCGACGCCCGAACCGCCGCGCCCGGATCGCCCCCCCTTCTTTCCGCTCCCGGAGCCGGAACCGCCGCCCACCGAGCCCCCGACGGAGCCGCCGGGGCACCGCGTCGACGCGCCCATCATGGGCCCTGCCACCGGCGCGCAGGAGATGCCCGCGGTGGCATTCAACGGCGCCACGTATTTCGCCGTGTGGGCCGACTCGCGTCCCGTGAAGGCGTACGGCGCCCGGGTGGATCCGAGCGGCGCCGTCCTCGACGCGAGCGCCTCCCTCCCCTTGCCGCTCGCCACGCGCTTCCTCGACGTCGCCGCGAGTGGCGAGGAGTTCGTCGTCGTCGGCCAGCAAGCCAGGCCCAGCGCCGCCGCGCCTTCGCCAGGCCTCGTCGCCTTGCGCATCGGGCCGAACGGCGACCTGCTCGGGACCTCGGTCATCACCAGCGCGCTCGACACCCAGGACGTCAAGATTGCGGGCAGCCCGTCGGGCTACCTCGTGGTCTGGCAGGAGGTGGGTGACGACGTCTCCGATCCGAGGCCCATCCGCCGCGCCCGCATCGCGCCGGATGGCACCGTCCTCGATCCCATGGGCGTGGTGCTCGACGGCGATACGACCGTGCTCACCGACGTCGCGTTCGACGGCACCAGCTACGTCGTCGCCTGGAGCAGGCGCACGCCTTCCAGCGGGCGCTGGGCCACCCTCGACACCGCGGGCAACCTGATCGACGACGTCCAGCTCCCCGACTACCCGCGCGCGATGGCGTGCCACGACGGCCGCTGCGGGGTGGTCTGGGGTGGCGATCACGATCTCTCGTTCTCGTGGATGAAGCCGGAGGGGACCCCGGTCAGCCCTCAGCCCATCCCGTTCCTCAGCGACTTCACCGACGACGGCCGCCTCGCCGTGGGCTTCGCAGGCGAGAGCGCGATCGTCGCCTGGAGCCGCGGCCGCTCCGAGGGCCTCGTCGATCGGATGGGCATGAACATCATCCCCCTCGATGGTCCCCCCGTCCTCGCGAATGGTTCGGCGTTCCGGCAGCGCGCAGGCGACCCTGCCCTCGCGTGGGATGGGAACCACGCTTTCCTCGCGTGGAGCGACGACCGCCACGGCAAGTACCTCCACCTCGAAGCGTCCATCTTCGCCGCCCGGGTCACGAAGGATGCCGTCGTCCTCGACGCCGAGGACCTCCTCGTCTCCCGCAGCGCCAACGCGCAGACGACGCCCACCCTCACCTTCGACGGGCAGGACTACGTGCTCGCCTGGAGCGACGATCGCAACGCCATCACCAGCGACCACACCGACATCTTCGCGGGCTGGGCGAGCCCTGGCGGCGATCTCGTCGACCTCGAGGCGACGGCGATCGGCGTGGGCGCGTCGACCCAGACCTCACCGCGGGCGAGCTTCGACGGCACGGCGACCACGTTCGCGTGGTGGGACTGCGTGCACAACGTCGACGGGTCGGACTGCTACCTGCAAGGGTCGCGCATCACCGGGTCGAGCCAGCAGCCTCTCCACTTCCCCTACTTCCACTACGTCGAGCCGCGCACGCCCCCCGCGCTCTCCAGCGCCGCGGGCACCACCGTCGTCGCTGCCTTCCGGGACGACACCCAGCTCGTCACCGCCACCGTCGACGCGAACGGCGTTCACGCGCCCGCCGTCACCGAAGACGGCCCGATGAGTACCCGCCTCGCCAGCGCGTTCGACGGCACGAACCACTTCGTCGCGTGGATCCAGGACGTCCGTGACCCGGGCCCCTTGCTGGGCGCCCGCGTCGCCGCCGACGGCACCGTCCTCGATCTGGGCGGCCTCCCCCTCACCCCCGCGGGTACGCAGGCCCGTTCGTTCTCGCTCGCCCATGGCGGCGGCATGTACCTGCTCGCCTGGCACGACACCACGACGCCGGTCTCACGCATCCTCGCCACGCGCATCGGCACCGACGGCGTGGTGCTCGACGCTGCCCCCCTCGTCGTCGCCGAGCATCCAGCTTGTCCGGCCCTCGGCTCGGAGAACCCCTTCTGGGCCGACGGAAGCGTGAACCTCGGCACGGCAGGCGTGGCGTTCGACGGCACCCACTTCGTCCTCGGCTGGAGGACCTGTGGCCCCGTGACCGCAGATCTCCGCGGCGCCCTCGTCAGTGTCGACGGCGTCGTGCGCGCCCGGTTCCAGCTCACCGAGGATGCGCACGCCGACGAGGCCCCCACCCTCGCCAGCACCGTGGCCGGACAGACGCTCTTCACCTACGCGAGCTTCCGCGCCGCACCGCCGCTCGGCACCTGGCGCCTCTTCATGCAGCGCATCGACACCGGCGCCCTCGCCCCGTAGCCCCTCGTCCACACCCCCTGCCCCGCGCGGCGCGGCCCGAGATGACGCGCCCTCCCTTGACGCCCCCCGGCGCTCGGCGTGTCCTTCGCCTTCATGCGCTCGACCTTCACCGCCACACGGTTCTCGTTCCTTGCGGCAGCGGCGCTCTCGTCCGCAGCTTGCGGCGGCGCCCAGCCCGCCACCTCGGGCGATGTGGCGTGCGTCGAGACGCCCGCGGTCCCTCCGTCCGCCGCGACCACGCCCGCAGGGCCAGACGCCAAGGCCACCTCGCCGAACACGAAGGACGGGCCGGTCACCCCTCCCCGGCTCGAAGGGCCTCCTCAGCTCGTCCAGAAGCTCCTCGCGGCGACGACGTGCGAGCTCGACGCTGGGTTCCTCGATCAGGGGTGCCCTTCCCTCGCGGCATGGATGGAGCACGACTTCACGGACGCAGACTTCGTGCGCGCCACGGTCCCCATGCTCCTCACCCTGCTGGATACCGATGACGAGAAGGCCCACCAGGTCGCCGGGGCCACGTTCGCCATCATCTCGTGCGACGAAGCGATCGACGCCGCCGTGGCAGCGCGTCTCATCGCCGCCACCCGGAAGCCCTTTCACTCGCTGGTCCTCTCCGCGCTGGGTGTCTGTCTCGCCGAGGTCCCCGTGGAGCAACACGGCCTCTCCGCCGAGTTCGGCGCCCTCGTCTCGCACCCGAGCGTCTCGCTCCGAGAGGCCATCGTCGGATCGAGGTTCCCCGCCTCGCAGAGCCCCTGGGCGTACGAACAGCGCCTTCGGTTCCTCGGTGACGAGAGCGTGAAGGTGCAACAAGAGGCCCTGCGGACCCTCGGCGTCTGGAAGCCGACACCCGCGCTCTGCGCGCTGCTCCGTGACCACCTCCCGAAGACCGACCACCTCCGCGGCGCCGCACAGGCCGCCGCTGCATCGAGCACGTGCCCGGGCCTCCGCGACGAGGCGGTCACCTCGATGAGCAAGCACCTCGCCGAGGCGAAGCTCTACGGCAACGAGTTCGGCGACGACTTCGCGAATGCGGTCGGATCCATCTGTCGCTCGAAAGACACGCCACCTCCCCTGAAGAAGAAGGCCTTCACGATCGCGAAGACACTGACCGACGAGAAGGTCTCCGGCACCAACGTCCGCCGCACCGCCACCCGCCAGCTCGCCATCTGCGATCCGGTGGCGGCGAAGCCCGTGCTTCAGTCCCTCGCGAAGGACAAGCTCCAGGAGATTCGCGACCAGGCCAGCCAGCAGCTCACCGCCCTCGACAAGCCGACCCCGAAGGCCCCCTGAGCGCTTCGTCGGCGCGCGCGACGACGCTCCGGAGAGGCGACGTCACGGCGGCGTATCACGCGGGGCGCTCTCGATTGACCCGCCCAAGGGCTGCTGATAGCGCCTGTTCATGCACCCTCGGGGATCGCGGCTCGGACTCCTGCTCCTCCTCACCTCGCTGAGCCCTGCCTGTGCGGCGACCACGGATGGCGCCCCCCGATCCCCGGCCTGTGCCTCCGCGGTGGTGGCCAGCACGCCCCCGAAGCCGGAGGCCCCCGGAGCGACGCCTTCGGCCGATGGCAAGGCGGGCACCGGCGCCGCCGTGAGCGCCATCCCGCCGAGCATGATCGACCCGCGCATCGTGGAGCTCGCGCAGAACGCGGAGCTGAGCTGCGTGGACGACGACGACACCGGGCTGCCCACGGACTGCAGCAGCTACTACGCCTGGGACGAGGAGCAGGACCTCTTCGCCAGCGACAAGGCCTTCCCGACCCTGCTCCACCTGCTCGAACACCCGCGGGAGAGGCTCCGGCTGCTGGCGGTCAACAAGCTGAAGATGCTCTCCATCGGCATCACCGAGTTCGACACCCCGACCGGTCGAGCCCTGGTGACGATCATCAAGCGAGAGAGGAACCCCGAGGTCGCCACCGAGCTTGCGTGGCTCCTCTCCAGCATCAACCTGGAGCGCATCGGCATGAGCGGCGAGGTCCGCGCCCTCATCGAGCATCCCGTCGTCGAGTTCCGCAGGGAGGTCGCGCAGACCACGTGGAGCTACGACGACGAGGTGCTCGTCCGCGAGGCCCTGCTGAAGCTCCTCGGCGACGCGGATCCCGCGGTGCAGGAGCACGCGCTGATCTCGCTGTCCTCCTTGCTGCCCACCGTGCCCGTCTGCCAGCTCCTCCGCGCGCACTTGCAGCGGACGGACCATTTCGCTGGCGTCGCGCAGAGCGCTGCGGCGAAGAGCGGCTGTCCGGGCCTCAAGGTCGAGGGCTTCCGGGCCATGCTCCCCCTCCTGGGGCAAGGGCGCGACGCCAGGTTCTATGAACGCGCCCGGGGCAGGTTCGACGACGGGTACGTGGACGACGCGAGGAGCATGTGCGCCGACAGGCGATCGCCTCCTGCGCTGAAACGCCTCGGGTTCGATGTCCTGAAGTCGCTGCTCGCCGCGCCTGCGACGCGGCTCCCGACGCGGGTCACCGCGATCCATCAGCTCGCCGCCTGCGATCCGGACGCGGCAAAGCCGGTGCTCACGAAGCTTGCCAAGGACCCGGAGGCGCGCATCGCTCAGGCCGCACAGAAGCAGCTCGACACCTTCGGGGCGTCACCTCGAAGGCGGTGACGCGCTCCCACAGCGCACAGCGAGGCGACGATCCGCGCGATGCCCTCCAGCGCGCCCCCCGCTCGGGTTCGCCCCTTCTGACCGTCGGAATGGGCACCGGCGCCAGGGTCCAGGCGTCGACGATTTCTTTTTCCGCAGGTCACCGTCGTGAGCGGGTAGGCGCAACGACCGACGACAGGTGGATCACCGCTCGACCTGCCGACGGAGGTCCACCGCTGGCACCCCGTCTCGCCGACGACCTTCGCGCGGCCACGGAGTGCGCCTGGATCGGCTCGCACCCGGGGGGTGGTGGCTGGCCTAGGTCATCCGGTCACGCCCTCGACCCGAGGGGTTACCGGCGCCTCCCGCAGGTGTTCTCCGAAACGAGGTGCCGTCCAGCGACCTGCGGCATCAGGTTGCGAGGGTGACCAGGCGCCGTCCGTCGACCGACGACACCTCGTCGCGCGCGTGACCAGGTCCCGTCGTCCGAGGAGGGCGCCTGTGCCGCGGGATGCCTCACGAGCCCCATGAAATCTGGGCCGACCCGGGGCCTCCCAGGGGCCGCTGGGCGGGACCAGCTCGAGCCGGCGACGGAGGGGCACGTCGGCTGGGCGGAGCCGGGCGTGGCAGGTGAATGGAGGAATGCGCAGGGTGGCGCGCCCCCCCTGGCAATCTGCGGAGCAGCACCACAATGCGGCTCCGCGCTCGTTCGCCAGGTCGCGATGGGGCTCGCCTTCGACCCGATGTGGAGCGAGGGTACGCCACCGACGCTGACCGCTGCGGCAGGGCCACGCACTTGCGCGCGGCTTCGATATGGCGTGGGAAAAAAGATCGTACGGCTGCTCATTGCTTCATCGAGCACCGCTCTGAAGGAAAGATGGCTCTGCGCCGCCCTGGTCGGCTGCGCTCTGGAGCCGTCTTTTACCAATGAAGAAGCATGTCGCACGTAATGCGCTCCGTGCTCGGTCGTCACATGCTCATTTCGACCGAGCACCCTGGATGCATTGCTTGACGACAGCGCTACGGCTGAGCGACCGTACCCCCAAGTCGCTCCGCGAAGGGCGTCACCGCTTCTGCGTCACCGTCCCGCCTCCGTGCGTGAAAGGGATTCGTCCATGCGAACGCTCCCACGAATGCTGTCGTTCGTTCTGCTGCTGGCCGCTGGCCTCCTGGAGGTGCTGTCCTGTACGGGCGACAGCTCCGCGGTGTCCACGATCTCGGCCCCTGCGTCGTGTCTTGGTGAGGCCTGCTCCGGCGACCCGCAGCTCCACTGGAAGGGCCCCGTGTGGCTCTGGTCGGGGCCCGAAGCCGAGGCGCCTCCTTGCCCGCCGTCGGCGCCGCTGCTGGCCTACGAGGGGCACGCTGGCTTGCAGACCCAGGGGAGCTGCGACGCCTGTGAATGCACGCAGCCCGAATGCAAGCTGCCCGCAGGATGGGTCATGAGTTTCGGGGATACGCGCTGCGGAGCCCCCAGCCGCGAGGTGCTGGCACCACCGGACTGGGATGGTTCCTGTTTCTCGTTTCCGCTGATCACGAATCCCAGGAGTGTCTCATTCTGGCCCTCCACACTGACTGAGTGTGAGCCGCTCGCCCCACACCCGAGCAAGGAGGTCACATTCGCGTGGGAGACGCGGGCACGCGCCTGCGGTCCGATCGACGACGAAACTTGCACCTCAGGTGCGAACGGGTGCCCACAACGGCCAGTAGGGTTTCAGCAATGTGTCTACGGCGTGGGGCCGGCCGAAGCGAGAGCCTGTCCCGAGGAGTACCCGGAGGCGCGTCAGTTCAATGAAGGAGTCGAGGATCGGTCTGCGTGCAGCCCATGCGAATGTCTGCCGCCGGAGACGAGCCGATGCCACGCCTTCACCACCTTGAGCATGGACCACATATGCAAAAAAAACATCACGGGAACGACGGTCGACATCGATCGTGGCAATTGTGTCGAGGCCTTCATCACGGAGCGTTATGGTAGTGTATCCGGCAGATTCCAGAAACACAATGAGCCAGGGGCATGCACTCACCGAGGCGGAGAGCTGACAGGAGAGGGTGTCCCAACATTGCCAACGACCTTTTGTTGCCAGAGGTCGTGATGACGGATGCGTCACTCTCTCTGGATGATCCAGGTTCAAACACAATGCTTTCGAACGCCGAGACATGCGCCGTCCGAAGGCGAGTATTGATTCTCATTGGAATTGTGACAGTCGTGACTTCATGCACGACTGGACGGATAGACATCTACACCTGCCCTGATCCTTGTATCGAATGCGCTGAGCCCTGTGCATGCACAGAGGGTGATTGTGTCCCACCGGCTCCGATCGGCTGGGAGGGGCCCATTCTTCTCTGGCACGGTCCCCCCGACGAGGCACCATCTTGCCCATCCCACGCTCCAGCTCCCATTTATGAGGGCCATGCAGGTCTCAGCAGCGAGGGCACCTGTAGCACGTGCACCTGCACGCCTCCCGTATGTCAGTTTCCTTTGGGATTTGGCGTGAGCCAGATCGATTCGAGCTGTGGAGGACCCTTACTGCACACCGAGCTTCCTCTGGGTTGGGATGGGTCATGCCTGAACGTGGATCGTATTCATTCTACCCTGTCGGTAGTCCCCGAACGAGCGATACTCGGTGGTTGCCTACCGGTGGAAACGAGTGTTCACCGAGCTACGTTCGGGTGGTCGACAAAGGCGATGGCTTGCAAGTCCCTGGAGCCCCCGGAAGCCTGCTCGGACCGGACCCGTATCTGCGGCCCTAAGCTCGCGGCATCGCTCACGGGGTTCGAGGTGTGCCTGTTCCAAATGAGTGAAGGGAAGGAGTGCCCCGCCGGTTATGGTCAGCGGCGCGTTTTCTACGGGGGCGTTACCGATGACTCCACGTGCATTCCTTGTAGCTGTGCACCTGCAGAAGGATCGCGTTGCAAAACGGTGCTTGGCGTCCATCGAGAGCAGGATTGCTCCGGAAACGATCAGGACGTGTATGCCTCGCTAGAATCAACATCATGCCGAGAAATCGTTGCAATGCATCCTGAGATCAACAGCGTGACGGGGGCCTTCCTGGAGGATCAACCAGGGAGTTGCACGCCTTTGGGAGGGCAGCTGGTGAACACGGGGAAGCTGCTGGACCCAGTGACGTTCTGCTGTCGATAGCGCGCTCCTGTATCAGGACACCACCAGCAAAACTCTAGTATTTGCAGGTGCTCACGAACATGAGTGGATGACGGCCATCCGGCGCGATCTGCACCTAACCCAACGCAAATCCGCCCTCTTGCTGACGGGCGGACCAGCGTCCTCCTACATCAGATACGACACTTCCATCGGACATGAGAACCGACACCGGCAGGCTCTTGCGAAAGTCTGTAACCAGGGTGTATTCAGGGTAGTTCTTGATGAGTCGCATACTCGGTTTACTCGCCACCATCACATCCGGCGTCTCTGCATGCGGTGGCAGTTCCCCCGCCACATCTCCCACATCTACAACCTCAGTTTTTTTCTTCGCGGCACCACCCAGCCCCAATGCTCCGATCCCCGCACCGTGGCATGCAGAGCTGACGAAGCCATGCGGCGCCAGCTCTCCTGCATCATCGGCGGCGCTTGCTCCAACCGGTGACGTCGATGGCGATGGCCGCGACGACTATCTCGAGACAGTTTGCACAAACGACCGTTCTCGCCACGACTCGTGCGTCATGCGTCTGTGTCTCGATCTCGGCTCAGGCGAGAGGCGAATGGCAGCTGCGTGGACAGCTCGGATACCGCAGATGTTGACCCCCATCAGCCACGCACCGCCCAGAGACTTCGAAGCATTCGAGGTCGTAGCCATGACAGGTGGCGAGTGCATCATCGGACGGCGATTCCAATGGGGCGTAGGAGACGAGGGATATCTGGGAACGAATGAGCGCCGGTGCGCGTGCCGAGTTCCAATACGCGTTGCGCTCCCCACCGGATGTGCCCTGGTCACCCCATGAATACCTATTCACTATTTCCGATTGCCGCAGTCAGCCTTCCTCTACTGTTCGGATGCAGCCCCCGAGTGGACCGACGACTGGGACACGTCGAACAGAGGCAAGCAGATCTCGATCGACGCCTCGCCGTCGACGAGCGACGAGCAGCCTACCTTCGTGCCGAGGTGATTCAGCTCCAGTATCAGCTCGAAGCGCAGCGTCGGTGCATCGCATGGGAGGAATGTAGAGCGCAGAATGCTCGAATCCATGCGGAAGTCATGGCGGAACTCTCCCAGTGCAATCAGGATGTGGCGAACTGGCATGCTTGCGACGCGAAGCGTACCCAGAACACGGCGAGCGGCGCGGGATTGGGCTGTCTCTTTGGATGGGGAATCGCCGCTGCTACGGGCGGCGCAGCAGCGCCTGCGGTGCTGGCAGGCTGTGGCGCAGGGGCTGTCGCAGGAAACACTGGAAGCAGAGGGCCATGTGTCAAGGCGTCCGCTCCTCGGCCTTGCTGGGAACAAGAAGCCTCATTCAAAGGCAGGGTGCTCGCTCGTCACAGACTTACCACCGCACCTCAATGCTCCCCGATGCCAAACGAATGCGCCTCACTCAACTTTTCTTCGCGATAGGCCTTTTCGCCTGTGCGTGCGGCGGAAGTACGCACGACGGGCTCACCGCCATCGAACAATCTCTCAGCAGCAGCGAAAGGTCTGCCTCGCGAACGGACGAGACCTACAGCCTCACGGAGGGCGACTTGGTCCTCATGCAGCACATGGCGGTAGACCTCCTGGAGCGCGGCGACCGGATCGCGCTGGATCTGGCAGCTGCCCAAGATGCGTACCACCGAGCAGCAGCAGCCTACGGAGCGGCGAGCGGGGCCTTCGAGGAATCAGCACGAAACTACCGAATTGCGGCAGATCGATACCGAGAAGTAACAGCCATCATCATCGTCGCAGCGGGTTCGGATCTATTTCTCCGTGGGGTCTGTGGCCGTGCCATGAGTACAAGCAAATACAGAAAGACGCTGCAAAAGGAGGGGGTCGACCTGAAGGGGAAGGACATCGATCACATCATCCCAAGGTCCCGTGGTGGGCTGGATATGCCGTGGAATTACAACCCTCTCGATGCAAGCATCAATCGAAGTCTCAAGGCCAATGGGATGTGGTGGAAGCTGACCAATTTTCCTCTCACGACACTCAACGCTTTGGCCAAGCATGCGACGCAACTCTTGCTTTGCTGAAGTAGTTTCAGCTTCCATCACTTCTTGACATTCGCGTCCGGCACGTTGCATTGAATGAGTTCAAGAGAACGGTCCCCTGTCACCAAAAATCGCGCTATCAAACTGAGCTTTGCAAAGCGCAAAGGTCGTTCGAACCTCATCGATTTCGCCAATCAAACGGGTCACTGTGTCATCTACACAAGTTGCGGCTGCGGTCGTTTGGAGTATTTGATAGACCTGTTGCATCACCTGGTCTGCACGGCTGAAGAGCGTCACCAGTTCCTCGGCGATCGCGAGTCGCTCACCATGAGGCAATGATGCTGCTTGCAGGCATGCCGTAAGCAGCGCCTCGATGCGGACCTCCAGGAGCGGCATTGTAGTTTCGGCGTCCTCGAGAACGAGATCGTTCTCATCGAGGATGCGCGGCAGGGTGCCTTCATCCATGGTTTGTGAGGACCAACCGGGGAGCTGCACGCCGCAAGGGGGGCAGCTGGTGAACACGGGGAAGCTGCTGGATCCGGTCACGTTCTGCTGTCGTTCGTGACCCGGCCGCAGGGGGGCGCTCGGCACGATGAACCGCGAATCTGCGACGATCGCGATCCGGCGCGGTTCCTTTGCGGTGATGGCGCCGTGGACGGCCTATGCCTGCGGCGTGTCATCCCCGAAGATGGCTCGGGTGCTCTCGAACCGCTCTTTGTAGCGCGTGAAGGTGGCGCGCACCTCGTCGATCTCTCCGACGAGCCGGATCACCGTCGCGTCGACGCCCGTCTGCGCCGCGGTGGCCATGAGGACGTCGTGGACCTGCTGCATGGTCCGGTCGGCCCGCGCGAACAGCACGCTCAGCTCCTCGGCCATGGTGAGTCGCTCGGCCAGGGAAGGAGAACTCGCAACGTAGGCTTCGAGCAGGGTCTCGATGCGCGCCTGCAAGAGCGGCATCGTCTCCTCGGCCTCGTGGAGCTTCAGGTCGTCGTCGCTGAATCCCTGGGCCTGGGTGGTTCGAGACATGGCTCGCAGTGTAGACGAGCTTCCGGGCGTCGTGACCAGCCCGACGGGCGCGCAGAGAGCGCGCTGGGGGTCGCTGAGGGCTGACAGGGGCCTCTGGGCCGATGAGGGCCGCTGGGGGCCGCTGGGGCCAGTGAGTACCCGCGCGCAGGCGGGCTCGTCACCAGACCCTTGACCGCCACCATGACCCCCACAGGTCCGCCGAGGCGTCGCGCGGGCAGACGGAGCACGTCTCCCGTCGGGTCACTTCAAGATCGGGCAGCTCCCGAAGCACGCGACCTGTTCGGCGCAGGCTTTGCCGTCGAGACAGGCTTCACAGACGCGGACGTCGGAGGCGTAGTCCTTGTCGTTGTCGGACTTGGTCTCGCAGTCGTTGCGACAGTTTTCGACGTCGTAGTCGCTGTCGACGCAGTCCTGGTAGTTGGCGCAGACCTGCTGGCAGTTGACCAGCTCCTCGGCGTCTTCGCAGCCGGCGGCCGTGAACAGAGCGGTGATCGAAAGGAAAGCGAGTCCAGCTATCGTGCGGCGCATGGTCGTGGTTCTCCTTCAAAAAGATTGCTGACTGATGCGCTGGCCCCAGGGCGGAGCGCCCTGAGCCGCAGTCGCCTGCAAGCACTGGTTACGATGCCGAGGCTCACGCCTCCGTCTCAGCCGAGCACGGGGGCGTCGTCGCAATTGGGCCGCGAAAACCAGGACTCATGCGAGGGGTGGACGCGGGTTGCCGGGCGCTGCCGATGGCGATGCAGGAAAACCCGCACGGCGATCCCGGAGTGGCTGGAGGAGCGCGAAAACGCGGCGTGAGTTCGGCGCCAGGATGCCTGGATCAGCCCGGGGACGCCTGGATCAGCGCTGGGGGCGTCTGGCTCAGTGTCGGGAGCGCCACCACGCGATGTGCCGGGGGTAGCGATCGTCGACGATGCGCTCGTTGGCGCGGGCCTTCCGCTCTTGCCACGCGGCGGCGGCCTTCTGGGCTTCGGCGTCCTCCAGGAGGAGGGCGTCGAGCGCGCTGGCGAGGGCGGCGTCCTGGCCTTCCAGGGAGGCTTCGAGGGCCACCCGGAGGCGAGGGGCCGCAGCGGAGCGCGCGATCGTGGCGATGCGGGGGCGATCGACGCTGGCGCTGGCGGTCAAGGCGACCGCCGCACCGATGCGCGCGAGGGGGGTCATCGAGGGGTTCTCCAGCACGCGCCAGAGGCGATCGAGGGGGATGGGGGCGTGGCGCATGCCCCCCAGCGAGCCCGCGCCGAGGGTGCGGAGCGACTGGATCCAGGCGCTGGCGTCGCGGCCCTGGGGCACGAGCTGCTCGGTCAGGGCTTGCTCGTCGCCGTGATCGGAGGCGGCGTGGGTCACCATGCCTTCGAGGATGCGGCGTTCGACCATCTCCACGGTGTAGCCCTTCCTGCCACGCTCCCCCTCGACGGGGAGGCGGAGATGCTCGCCATGCAGGGTCATCAGGTCCAGGCCGCGCTCCGTCCACTTGATGTGGCTCGACTCGTACCGGGTGATCTTCACGAGGTCGCGGAACTGGACGTACTTGCGCATCCCCAGGGTGTCGATGACGAGCCCGTCGGTCCCCACGTGCAGGTGGGTGCGGAGGAGGGAGCGCGCGATGGTGATGGCGGCGAAGACGAGGATGCAGGTCATCGGGCTCGCGCCGATGGCCATGCCGCCGACGAGCACGGTGATGGCGAGGCCTGCCATCATGATCGAGCCCATGGGGTGGGCGAGGATCTGGAGGGGGAGCGACAGGACGGCCACGGATTGAGAGGCGTGCTGTCCGAGGGCCTGCATGAGCTGCTGCCCTTGCTGGTCGTCGCGGACGCGGAGGTCGATGGAGGGCTCGAGGCCACGACGCACGATGCGCACGAGGGGTGGCTGGTCGGGGCGCGGGACGAGGAGGGCGTGGTGGATCGAGGCGCGATCGACGAGGCGCCGGCCGTCGAAGTCGATGCCTTCGGGGTGGACGATCAGGCGGCCGTCGCGCTCCCACGGCGGGGTGTTCCGCAGGATCAAGCCGATCTGCACGAGGCAGAGGGCGAAGAGGACGCGCAGGAGCTTTCCCCGCTGGTAGGAGGTGACGACGCCGATCAGGCCAAGCACGAGGGGTACGTCGGAGAGGACGATCCGCCAGGGGTTCCATCGTACGAGGGCGGTGCCGGAGAACTCGATGTGCTCGGTCCTCATACGATGGCGAGCCTATCACCCTCGATGTCCGCATGGAGGCACTGGCAGGCCTGTTCGCAGCAGGTTCTCGTCCGTCCGTGGGCTGCAGCGTCTCTCCTGGCCAGAGAGCGTCGCCTCCGTCGGACAGGGGTGTCGCCCTGCCCTGACAGCGCTGTCGCCTTTGTCAGACAGGGGCCCGGTCGCAGGCGCCCACGCGAGGGGCGACGGGGAAACCGAGGGTCAGCGTGAGGCTCCGTCGAAGAAGCGACGACGCGGACGCTTGGCGGCCTTCTCTTCCTCCAGGGCCAGGGCTTCCATCGCGGCCTCGATCTCCGCTTCACGCGCGCCGGCGCTCGCCTCGATCGCCACGCGCAGACGAGGCTGCGCGATGGCGCGCGCGCTGTTCGCGAGCCGCTCGTGATCGACGCTGGGGGACGCGGAGAGGGCGACGGCGGCGCCAGCGCGCACGGTGGGCGGGCTGGAGGGGTTCTCCAGCATGCGCCACAGGTGGTCGGCAGGGATCGGTGCGTTCCGGTGGCCAGCGCTCGCGCCACTGCCCAGGCGGCGGAGGGCGTCGAGCCAGTCGTCGAGCTGCCGTCCGGCGGGGGCGAGGTGCTCGGCCATCCGCTCGGCGTCGACGGTCCGGTAAGCGTCGTGCGCGCGCCAGGCCTCCTCGATGCGCGCTCGCAGGCCGGTCACGGAGACCTCGGAGCCCCAGTGGGAGAGTTCGACGCGCAGGCGAAGGATCTCACCCGTCTTGAGGGACAGGACCACGCCCACCTCATGCCCCCGCTTCATGAAGCCACTTTCCGCACGGACGTCATACGTGTGGCAGCCGACGAGATCGTGGAATGGAACGAAGCGGCTGATGCCGAACGAGCGAATCACCAGGCCATCGGGGGCGATGGTCAGGTGCGTGCGCAGGCGCTGGAGGAGGAGCACGGCGGCGAGGGGGCCCACGGTGAAGACCTCGGGGTGCGCCAGGATGTTGCTGACGAGGAAGGTGCTGAGAAAGACCATCATCAACATCACGCCGACGACGACGACACCGTCGAAGGGCGGGACGAGATGACGCAGGGGCAACACGATGCGGCTGATGGCGCGCGAGGTGCCGAGCTCGAGGCCCTGGAGGAGGCTGTTCGCGTCGGCCTCGTTGGCGACGAGAAGCTCCAGTCGTTTTCGCGCTCGGCCGTGCTCCAGCCGGACCATGGCACGCCCATCGCGGCGGGGCAGGATCAGGGAGGAGCGGATGTCGTTGCGGGCGACGAGGAGCTGGCCATCGAGGTGCACGCCTCGGGTGTCGGCGCGCAAGGTGCCGGGTTGCTCTGCGAGTGGAAGGTAGGGGCGTGCGATGAGTGCGGCCTCGATTCCCAAGAGAAGGAAGAGCGCCACCTTCGTCATGCCGAGGAAGAACAGCGCGGGCGTGAGGGCGGCGAAGAGGGCGATGGACGCCCAGGAAAAGGCGGCATGCCACCCCGGCGTGCGGCGCACGCTCGCGTGGGTGGTGATGAAGGGGCCGGCCTCGACGGCCTGGTGCGGTTCGCTCGCGGTCATCCTGGACGCGCCGAGGGTGCCGTCTGGGTGCCGTCGTCGCTGGGCTGCACGAGTTCGGAGCGCACGGCGGAGCCGTTCTTCATGTCGAAGACCCTACCACGGTGGTCGAGCCGCACGCGGGCGGGCACGCCCCCGGGCGTCTTCGTCGGTGGCGAGCGCATCGAGCGCGGCTTCCAGGTCGCTCTCGCGTGCGTCGGCAGCCGCCTCGATCGCGGAGCGGAGCCTGGGCTCGGCGACGGAGCGGGCCGCGATGCGGAGCCTGGAGCGCTCCACGCCCTCCACAGCGGACAGCGCGACCGTCGCAGCGGCGCGCAGGGTCGCCGGCCGTGAGGGCGTCTCCAGCACCTGCCAGAGGAGATCCTGCGGCACCGCCGGTTCACGCAAGCCGGCGCTCGCGCCACTCCCCAGGGCGCGCAGCGACGTCAGCCAGGTCTGCGTGCTCTTCCCGGTGGGCGCGAGCCGATCGAGGAGCCCTCGCAGGTCGTCCGAGCTGGCGCGCGCGCGGTGCGCCTCCATCGCGTCCAGGATGCGGCGCTCCACGATCTCCACGGTGTAGCTCGACCACAAGAGGTTGCCCTCGATGGGGATGCGCACCTTCTCGCCAGAGGTCAGCAGCAGGTCGAGGCCACGCTCGGGGTTCTTCTGGAGCATCGATTCATAGGAGCTGATGGCGGCGAGGTCGCCGATGGGGATCAGGCGGCGGATCCCGAGGGACGTGAGAAGGAGGCCATCCAGACCCACGTGCAAGGTGGTGTGGATGGCGGCCTGCACCACCAGCGCGACCAGGATCACGAAGAGGGTCGTCGGCATGCCCAGGTAACGGGGTGGTTCGAGCCAGAACACAGCCAGCACGAACGCGACCCAGAAGAAGATGCCGCGGGGATGAGCGAGGTGCCGGAAAGGGAGCCGCATCACGGCCACGCTCTGGGATGCGTGGTGCCCGAGGGCCTCGATCAACCGGGTTCCCTCCGCCTCGCTGGGGAGCTGGAGCTCCACGACAGGACGAAAGCCGCGCCGGTAGAGGCGCACGTGAGGTGGGCCCTCCGGGCGCGGGTTCATCAGGGCGATCTGGATCTCGGTGAGTTCGACGAGGCGTTCGTCCTCGAAGCGGAGCCATCGCGCGTCGACGGTCGCCGTCCCCGTGATCTCGCTCCGCGGGAGGCGCAGGGAGAGCGCGAAGAGCGCGCCCAGGATCATGCTCGCAAAAAGGGGGTTGGCCTGACGGGTCAGGAGGCCCAGGGCGAGGCAGAGGAGAGCGGTCGCGAAGAGCAGCACCGACGTGGTGAGCAGGAGAGGGCTGCGACGTCGTCGGACGGCGTTGGTGAAGACCGCAGGCTCAGGCCTCATGAGAGGGCGAGACTACCACCAGCCGGACAGGGGACCGGCTTCGCTGCGACCGCGGGGCGCAGCCATCATGATTCGTCGTCTTCCGGAGACGGAGAGGCGCGCCGCCGGGCGCTCGTACGCCTTCGCCGCCGGGGTTCCGGAGCGGCGTGCTCCTGGGCGAGGCGGGCCTGTGTCGCTGCGGTGAGCGCTGCCTCATCGGTCGCGAGCGCCTCCAGCACGGCGCCCAGCTCCGCGTCGCGCCCTCCGGAAGCTGCCTCGATCGCCACGCGCAACCTCGGCTCGACCACGGCACGTGCAGCCTCGCCGAACCGCACGGGGTCCGCGCTCTCGCTGACCGACAAGGCGACGGCAGCCCCGGCACGCGCCGCGGGAGGAGCGGTGGGGCTCTCCAGCATTCGCCACAGGACGTCCGCGGGCACGGCCGCTTGCCTGGGGCCGGCACTCGCGCCGCTGCCCAGGGCGCGGAGGGAATCGAGCCAGGCCGGGAGATCCCGCCCGCGCGGCGCAAGGACCTCGGTGAGGTGAGCCTCGTCGAGGTCTCTGGAGGCGTCATGGGCTGCCCACGCCGTCCGGATGCGCCGCTCCACGGCGTCGACGGAGGTGAACGGATACCAGTAGGACGCCTCCACGAGGAGTCGGATCGACTCACCCGAGGTGAGGGTGAGGAGAAGTCCGCGCTCGGGTCTCTTGTGAAGGGCAGAGCTCACCGTCGGCGGATTGGCGTCGACCATGCGCAGCGCTCCGAGGTCGCGGTACGGCACGAAGCGCCGGTGCCAGAGGGTCCGGATCAGCAGGCCGTCCGGTCCGATCTGCAAGTGCGTGCGCAGCAGGGATCGCAGCTGGAGGGGGACGAGCAGGATCGCCAGGAAGACGGTGAAGCTCCCCGTGACGTGCGTGCCGACGAGCGAGAGGCCTCCGAAGAGGAGCGCCGTGAACGCGAGCCAGGCGAGGCCGCCGACGGGGTAGGCCTGGTAGCGCATGGGCAGCTCGATGTGAGCGACGGCGCGAGGCGCGTCCATCCCGAGGGACTCGATGAGGCGCTCGCCTTCGGCTTCGTCGGCAACGCGGATCTCCAGCGGCGGCTTCTTTGCGTGGCGTGCGATCCTCACCAGCGGGGCTTCGCCAGGTCGAGGGATGAGCAGCGCGTGCTGGATCTCGGCGTGGGCGACGAGGAGGTCTCCTGCGAAGCGGACGCCGTCGGGGTCCACACGGACCGTCCCTTGGTTCTCTGGAGCCGGGAGATGCCGCGCCAGAAGCGCAAGCTGGGCCAGGAGGATGCCGTAGATGGCCAGCGAGCCACGGTCGAGGGTGATGACGGTGAACACCCACAGGGTCCCCAGGCCCAGCGGCAGGGTGGACCAGAAGAGACGCCCGCGAGAAGGCTGCAGCAGGGCGGTGCCTTTGCTCTCGAAGGGCGCCAGCGCCCTGGCACCCGAGCGTACCTCGTCGTCACGCAGCAGGGTGCCGGTGGTCGTCTCTCGGCGAGGCGGCGACGGCGGGAGTTCATGCCGGGCCATGGCCCGCCGCCCCGTCAGCGCACGACCATCGGCCCGCTCGCTTCGCAGCGGAAGCCCCAGCGTTTGCCGGTGAGCCGCTCCGTCGCGGCGAGGGGGATGCGCAGATCGGCAGGCGCGGCGCTCGGCGTGGAGGGGCTGGCCTTCGCGGTCGGCGTGCCTCCCTTCGCGTCCCGCGCATAGGCCGCCTGGAGCTTCAGCGAGACGGCGTCCACGCAGGCGGTGCCGGGGTCGAGGCGGAGGCGGAGCTCGGTCCCCTCGATGGCGCCGTGGGAGCCCCCCAGTTCGACGATGGGGCCAGCTTCGAGGCCGGCGTCGAGCACCCAGCCGTCCTGGCCGGGGGCGCAGGCGCGCACCTGCATGTCGGAGAGGTCCTTGCGGCCGAGGGCAATCGCCTCGCCGAGGGTCCCGCTCGTGGGGTCGACCGGGAGCACGACCCACGTGCCCGTGCGCGTCCCCGGCTCGGGCGCAGTCGCCACCATCAGGCCGACGGCGCTGCCCGAGGCGCGCCGCACGAGGCGCGGCGGCTCGGAGGAGTAGCTGGAGCGCGCGGGTCGGTCGTAGGTGCCGAAGAGACGCGCGGCGCCCAGGTCGGCCCGCCAGAGGGCGAGGGCGTCCTGGCCAGGCGAGGGGGTGAGGAAGAACCAGGTCTCTCCCGCGCGCACGGCGCTGTGGGGGAGCGGTCGCAGGAAGCCGCCCGTGCGCCCGGCGCCGTCGCGGAGCTGGAGGATCGGCTGACCGTCGACCACGGCGAAGAGATCACAGCCGGCACCACGGCAGACCTGGACCATCGCGGCGCGCCCGCCAGGATCCAGGAAGCCCCCCCAGGTGGTCACGCCGTACGCGGAGCCACCCATGCCCTCCGCGGCTGCAGTCTCGTCCGGCCAGGGAGATGTGCTCACGGCGCTCGATCGCACGCCGCCCGCCGGGTCGAAGCGGTCGTCGAACCGGACCATCCAGCGCCCTGCGCGTCCCCAGTCCGCGCCCTTCTTGCCCCACACGTAGGCGCGCAAGGAGACGATGTCGAACGGCGCGCCGTTGTCGAAGCCGATCTCGTCGGCGCTCAGCGGCGGCGCCAGCGTGTTCCGGAAGGGGGACCAAGCGGTCGGGGTCAGCTCGCCGGGGCGCGCGGGGACGATTGGTCGGAAGGAAGGACGAGGGTGCGGGGGGCGTTGGCCCCGCCCACCCGAAGGCGGCGTCGGAGCAGGCTTCTCGGGGAGCGGCGGCGTCGAGGCGCCGACCGGCGTACACGACAGCGACAGCGAGGGCGAGGTGCGGAGGGGCGTGTAGAGGGTCGGCGGGGTCTTCGCGGGCTCCAGATCGTCAGGGTGCGCAGGGGGGCCCCAGCCGACCCGCATCCACCCCTTGAACACGCAGCCGGCGGGACCGCAGGCGCGCGTGGGGGAGGCACCAGGAGTGTGCGCGCGCTCGGGGACTTCGAGGGTCTGCCAGGTCATCCCGCCGTCGGTGGACTCGGCGGCGACGTCCCCTTCGCCGAGCGACACCGCGAAGCGTCCGGCCAGGATCGCACCGGTGGGATCGTGCCGCGGCTCTCCGGCCTTGACCCGACCGTCGGCCACGGTGATCTCCACCCCCACGATCGGCCCTCCAGCCTCGATCCAGCCGCCGATCACGCCGGGCTCTCGCTCCTCGAAGCCCTCCAGCCACATCCCACGCCGCAGCTCGCGCACGGCGCCGCGCGGCTTCGCGGGCAGCGCCAGCGGCCGGGTGACGGCCTCGTTGCCCTCGAGGAGGGTGATCTGGCCAGCAATGCCGGTGCGCGGCGGGACCAGGACCACCACCCGGCCATCCGCTAGCGCGACCACCCGCTCGACGCCGATGTCCTGGCTGGCGGCCTTGACCCGGATCTCGCGGCTCTTCAGGCCCCCGTCGTCGTCGGGCACGAGCACGCAGTACGTCCGCATGCCGGGCTGCGGCGCCTCGTCACCACACGGGCCGCGCACGACGAGGGAGCCGTTGCCGCTGGACGCGACGAACCGGGGTCGCTGGAAGCGGTGGAGCTCGCGCATGGCGAGGGGCGCCCGGAATTCGTAGATGATGGTCGCGCCGTCCCGCTCACCGCAGATGAATCCGAAACTTTCCTCGTGGAAGGCCTCGCCTGAGCCCTGCGGCGAGCCGGCGCTCCCCTTCGCCACGGCGGTCCCGTCGGGGTTCGAGGAGGCCTTCGCGCTTCGCTCCTTCGTCGCGCTCGTGGCGCTCTTCGTGTTGCCGAGGCGCACCGCGTGGCAGGAGGCCTGGCGCTCGCGGTAGGCGTCCTGCGCGAGCGCGAGCACCGCGCCGTCGGCAAGGGATACGCGGGCCAGCACGCCACCACGGGCGACGACGGCCGTCCCGTCGCCGTCGGGCCAGCCATCCTCGATGGCAGCGCGCAGCGGCCGTCGCCCCAGCGGGCTCGGGGGTCGCGTGGGCAGCTCGTCCTCGTCCTGCGGCTCACCCGACTTCGCGTGCGTCCGGAGGGTGACGTTGCCGCGCGCGTCGATGACGTAGTAGCCGTCGCGGATCATCAGCGCCGGGTCGCCGCCGATGATCCCGAGGCTGCTCGGGCGCTGCTCGACGCGGACCGGGCGCCAGGTCGTGCCGGCGTCGAACGTGGCGAGCAGGCCTTGCAGGTCGGCCTCCACGACGGCACGCCAGCCGTCGGCGAACACGATCTGCCCGTAGGCGCCCGAGAGCGGGAGCGGACCCAGGGGCAGGGCTTCGCCGCTCTGTACATCCACCGCGAGCAGGCGGTTGTTCTGGGAGAGGCGCACGTAGAGGCGATCGAAGCCCGGGATCACGTCGCTCGCCTCGGAGGAGAGCTGGGCCACGGGCTCGAGCTTTCCGAGCCAGCTGCTGGAGCGCCAGATCTGCGTGCCGCCGCGGCTGGCCGCGTGAAACAGGAAACCGCCGCCGAGGCGGGAGGGCAGACGCTGCGAGGTGACCTGGCCGTGGGGGAGCAGCTCCGCAGCGCGCTCCAGCGAGCCGTCCTCGTGCGCGATGATCCGCATGCGATCGACGAGCGTGCGTCGGTGCCCGTCTTCGAGGGCGACCACGCCGCCTTGGCCGACGAGATCCGGCAGGAGCTTCGAGGGGGTGACGAAGCTGCGGCGCTTCTCCCGGGCGACCTCCTTCGCTGCAGCGCCCGTGTCCGCGGTCACGTTCGATCCTTGCGAGCGCGCGGCGACGCTGGCCGCACCGGGCGATCCCGAACCGCTGCGCTGCGCAGCGTCGGCGGAAGGGGTGGGCGGCGCACCGCCACAGCGCACCGAGAGCGCCGCCAGCACCACCAGGACCCCTGCGCTACCCCGTCTCCGTCGGATCGACTCCGTCCGCTCGATCATGCCTGCGACCATGCTACTCCGCCCGCACGCCTGGCGCTGCCCCAGACTTGCCCGGATGCCTGCCCGGCGATAGAAGCCCATGATGTCCTGCGTCGTAGCAGTTGTGGGGGCGACCGGCGTGGTCGGTCGGGAGATGTTGCGAACCCTGGAGGCGCGGAGGTTCCCGGCGAGCCGGGTGCTGGCGCTCGCTTCACCGCGATCGGCAGGCCGGCGCCTGCCCTTTGCCGGTGGAGAGATCGAGGTGCAGACGGCGTCGCCCGAGGCCTTCGCCGGCGTGAGCTATGCGCTGTTCAGCGCGGGCGCGACCACGGCGCGTGAGCTCGGGCCTGCCGCGGCAGCGCATGGCGCGGTGGTGATCGACAACTCCAGCGCATGGCGGATGGATCCCGACGTGCCGCTGGTGGTCCCCGAGGTGAACATGCACGCGGCGGCGAAGCGCCCGCGAGGGATCATCGCCAACCCGAACTGCAGCACCATCCAGATGCTGGTGGCGCTGAAGCCGCTGCACGATGCCGCACGCATCCGGCACATCGTGGTGTCGACCTACCAGGCGGCGAGCGGGAAGGGGCACGCAGCGATGGAAGAGCTGCTCGCCCAGAACCACGCCCTGGCGAACGGCAGCCCGCCCCCCGCCGCGATCCTTCCGGGCCAGCTCGCGCTCAACGTGCTCATGGACTGGAAGGCGAGCCCTGGCTCCGATTACTCGGAGGAGGAGCTGAAGATGGTGAACGAGACGCGCAAGATCCTCAGTGACGACGGCATCGCCGTGTCGCCGACGACGGTGCGCGTGCCGGTGGTGACGGGCCACAGCGAGGCGATCCACGTGCAGTTCCACCGGCCGATGGACGCGGTCGAGGCGCGGCGGTTGCTCGCATCCGCCCCCGGGGTGAAGCTGTTCGACGAGCCGTACGCGCCTGGGCGCCACCCGCAGCCGATCCACGCGGTGGGCAGCGATGACGTGTTCGTGGGCCGTGTGCGCGACGACCTCGGCGTCCCTGGCGCGATCAACCTGTTCGTCGTCGCCGACAACCTGCGCAAAGGCGCCGCGTTGAACGCGGTACAGATCGCCGAAGGCCTCATGGGCTGAAGCCTCCAGCCGGTCGTCCCCCACGAAGCCGAGCCAGCCTCATCGGCAGCCCTCCCCGCCTCCAGCCCCTTCCTGTCGCTTCCCCTGCTCTCTTCGCGGTTCACGGCGCCCAGGCGAGGCGCGCCGCAACGGCACGAGAGGCGGGGACATCTGGAAATTCCGCTCCGCGCCTGACGTCCCCGCCGACAGCTTCATCCACCAAACCCTCGACGAACCGTTGACGAGGTCTGTTCCCTTCCCTACGACCTGAGCCAGGTGCCGGCATGCCGGCGCCTGGGGTGTGGGGTGGCTTTAGCGGAGCCAGTGCGCTTCGAACAGAAGACGTCACCGGGGAATCCCCACGCCCGCCGAGGTCGTCGCAGGAAGAGAAATCCACCCCCGGCACCCGCTGGTGTCGAGGGACGCGCTCGCGCTCGACAGAGGTCACGAGGAGGGGGGAAGCCGCATGCGGTTGGGCTCGGGGTTGGGGTGCGTCGAGTCTCTGGAGGACCGAGACGCAGGGCTGGAGGAGGAGCGCGCCACGGCGACGCTCGGCGCGCTCTTCGAGGCGCAGGCCGCGCGCACGCCAGACGCCGTGGCCGTCGAGCTCGAAGGGCAGACGATCACCTACCGCGAGCTGAGGCACCGCGCGACCTGTCTCGCCGACGAGCTGCGCCGTCTCGAGGTGGGCCCCGGCGTGCCGGTCGCGCTGCTCGCGGACCGCTCGATCGCCGAGATCATCGGCATCGTGGGGATCCTCGTCGCCGGTGGGGTCCACGTACCGCTCGATCCCTCGGAGCCCGAGGAGCGGCTCCGCCACATGGTCGATCAGGTGGAGGCGAAGGTGCTGCTCTCGACCAGCGGTCATCCGATGCCCTCGTATTTCGAGGGGTACCATGGCGTCGTCGACCCGGGGTACCTGGCCGAGTTCAGCCGGCATGGCATCCCTCCCGACGACGATCCGACGACCGCGGCGAGCGTCTTCGTTCCAGGTCACATCGACAACCCTGCCTGCGTGATGTTCTCCCCGGGCGCGGCAGGCAGCCCGCGGGGGGTCGCGGTGTCTCATCGCGCCATCCTTCGGCTCGTGAGCGAAGCGCGCGCGTCCGGGCTGGGACGCCACGATCGGGTGATGCTCGCGTCGCCCCCTCATCACGATGCCTTCCTCCTCGAGCGCTGGGGAGCGCTCCTTCAGGGCGCGCGGCTCGTGGTCATGCCTCAGGAGACGCTCCTGTCCGCGACGGCGTTCCGCGACGCCGTGCGAGCGGCAGCGATCTCGGTGATGTTCCTGTCGACGGCGCGCTTCCACGCCCTCTCCGCGCAGGCCCCCGAGGCGTTCGACGAGGTCACCCTCCTGGTCATCAACGGCGCGCCGCTCGCACCGCCCGCGGCTCAGGCCGTGCTGCGACGTGGTGCGCCGAAGCGGCTCCTGAATGGCTACGGACCCGCTGCCACGATGCTCTCGACGGCGTGCAGCCTCCTCGGCTCCCCCAGCGGTCCACGAGACCTCCCCCGCGTCGAGCCCCTGTTCGATCGGCGCGCCTATGTGCTCGACGAGGACCTCCAGGTCGCACCGGCTGGCATTCCAGGAGAGCTCTATCTGACGGGAGACGGTCCAGGCCTGGCTTCCGTACGCGAGCCGTCGCTCACGGCGAGGTGCTTTTCCCCCGATCCGTTCTCGACCAGGCCCGGAGGGCGCATGTACCGGACCGGGGACCACGCGCGGTCGTTACCCGATGGCACCATCGAGCTCCTCGGTCGCTCCTCCAGCTCGTCCGAACCACCGGGACAAGAGCGCGCGCCGGGTCGAGGGACACGAGGCGGTGATATCGACGCGTTATCGTCATCTGCCCCCTCCCACCATCGCTGGAAGCCTCGAGGCATCGAGGGAGAGAGCGAACTCCCCAGGACCCGCACCGAACAGCGCCTGGCCAGGTTGTGGCGAGAACTCTTGGGCGTCGAGCCCGTCTTTCGCCAGGACGCCTTCTTCACCCTGGGGGGCGACGCCACGATGGCTGCGCGTCTCTGGCTCCGTATCCGGAAGGAGTTCGGGACTACCCTCCCCTGCGAGTCGATCTACACGTCCCCGACGCTCGAACACCTCGCCAGGCGCGTGGACGACGAGCAGCGCAGCCCCCGGAAGGTCCCGTCGATGACGGGCGGGCTTCTCACCCACCATGCCCGGCTCGATCCGCACATCCGCCCGGTGCCGGGTGTCCGCCCCCCCGCCGCCATGGCCAAGTGCATCTTCCTGACGGGAGCGACGGGGTATCTCGGGGCCTTCTTGCTGCGGGATCTGGTGAAAAACACCGACGCGGAGATCCATTGCCTCATCCGCGCCACCGACGCCGCGCACGGGCTGCACCTCATCGAGGAGGCCCTCGACGAGCACGATCTCTGGTCCCCGAGCTACAGGAGCCGCATCGTGCCCGTTCCCGGCAGCCTGTCGGGGTTTCGGCTGGGTCTCGACGCGGAGCAGCTCGACGAGCTGTCCTGGAAGATCGACGCGATCTACCACTGCGGTGCCGAGGGGGATCATCTCGAGCCGTACTTCCTGCAACGTGCACGCATCGTCGGCGGAACGCAGGAGCTTCTGAGGCTCTCGTGCACCAGCAAGCTCAAGCCATTTCATCACGTCTCCACGCACAGCGTCTTCGGTCCGGTCGGCTACTTCAAGGGGCTCTCCCTTCTCCGCGAGGGCGATGACCTCGACCTGGGCGCGCCGATTCTGAGCGTTGGGACGGGCTCCCAGCAGAGCCAGTGGGTCGCGGAGAAGCTGATCGTCGCCGCACGCCAGCGCGGCTTGCCGGTCAGCGTCTATCGTCCCGGATCGATCCTGGGCGACGCTTCCAGGGGCGTCGCCCATCCGAACGCCTTCGTCTTTCGTCTGCTCGGGGGCTGCATCGAGGCGGGGTGCGTCCCGGATCTGCCACGGATGCGACAGCTCTTCGTCTCCGTGGACCAGGTCAGCGCAGCGATCACGGCGATCTCACGCGACCCTTCCGGGTGGGGAGGCGTCTACCATCTGGTCCCGCCAGCGCGAAAGAGCGTCGATCTTCTCCAGTTCTTCGAGCTGGCCGCCGAGATGGGCCATCCGCTCGAGCGGCTCCCGTATGCGGAATGGCTCGAGCGGGTCACACGCCTCATCGAGCCCCTCCCCGCTCATCCCTTGCTCCCTTTCCTGCCCATGCTCATCGAGCAGGTCCACGACGGCCGCTCCCGGTTGCAGCTCTGGGAGGGGACGCCCGCCCATGACGATACGAACACCCGGACGGCGCTCGCCTCGAGCGGGCTCCCGTGCCCACCGCTGGAGCTGGCCGACGTGCGCACCTACCTGGCCCAGCTGGTCCGAAGTGGCTCCCTTCCTCCGGCGCAGCCAAGGCGCGTCCTCGGAGGCCGCTCAGAGACCAGCACGTCGGAGGACACCGCGCCCCCCGGACGAGGCCGGGTGGCGACCCTCACGCCCGCCTGAGGAGGGCAACCTCGATGCGAGCGCGATCCCGCTCCCTTCACCGCTCAGCGCCAGCGGCCCCCTCGGGGCGACGTCGCCAGGCGCTCCTCACCACCCCACGCAATGGGTCACGATCCTGCGCTCGCTCCCAGGATGAACACCGCGGCTCCGGACGGCTCACCGCCATCGGCGCCAAGCGACAGAGCCGTCTTCGACGACCCAGGCCATCACCGACGGTCCGACGGTGAGGGATCGAAGGATGGAGACCCAGAGCCTCCAGGAGCATTACAGGGTTACCGAACTTGGCCTCTCCCGAGGCCTCCATTGGTCTCGACTGCCCTGTCGAGGTGCCATTGAGCACCGTCATGACAGGCGACGACGAATGCAACAACATCCAATCGGTCGCTCGAGGAGCCCTGCATTGATCAATCGAAGACGGACAGATGAGCCTGAATTTCTCCGAAAGTCTCACCGTAGACGGCTCACTTGGATGGGTCGAGGTGTCACCGCACGCCTCCCGATCTCTGCCGCCCTGATTCGTTTTCCCCCTCATGAGTCAGGGTCTGCTGCCCATCACCACGCGAAGACCACCCGACGGCGCGCTCACCATTCTGTTCGTCGATCGCATTGACGGTCGATTCAGCGGACCCTACCGGTCAGAACATGTGAGCATCGCTACCGCGCCGCGCACATTGATGCACCGCCATCGTGAACCCAGTGAACATCAGAGATCGACCACCTGACGTGCGGCGGCTCCGTAGCCGATCGTCAGCATTCACAGCGCCCACTGTGTGAGATTCGTGGCGTCGTCTCCTCGGCAGCGGAGTCGAGAACGGCGCTACGCCGAGGTTCACATCGACGAAGGATGACGATGCATTCATCGACAACGGCGATGACCGCACATGCGCGACAGCAATCCACCTTGGTCATCGCGTCGACGGGGCGCGAAGCGTCCGTGAGGAGACGAAAGAACATCGCGCAAGGAAAGCCGGTCCAGACATCTCGGAGAGCCTCCGCTCGCAATTTCACTCGCTGGAACCATGACACCTGAGGGGAAAGGAGAGGAACGACATGAGAAACAACCCAGCCACCGCGCATATCGACGAACGCGACTGGATCCGCGCAGAACTGGAGCTGGTCCGATCCACGCCAGAACAGGATCTGGCGCCTCACGACGCGAAGTCGATCGAGGGGCTCGACGCACGCCTGTGTCGCCTCGCCGCGTGGAACGACACGCACACGGATTACCCGAAAGACGCCAACGTCTGCACACTCTTCGAGGCGATCGTGTCGGCATCGCCAGAGTCTCCCGCGGTCCGGTGTGAGGGGAAGACCCTCAGCTACGCGGAGCTGAATCGTCGTGCCAATCGGTTGGCGCGCAATCTGAAAGGTCTCGGCGTCGGGCCCGGCGTCCATGTGGCCCTGTTCGTGGAACGCTCCATCAACTTGCTTGTCGGGTTGCTCGGCACGCTCAAGGCGGGCGGAGTTCATGTTCCGATTGATCCGGGATATCCCGAGGAGCGAATCCACCAGATGATGGAAACCGTGCAGGCGAAGGTGCTCCTCTCTGGAGCCGACCGACCTGCTCCCTCGTCGTTCGAGGGGCAGCATCTCATCCTCTGTGATGGCGAGATCACCGGAGTGGGTGACGCAGAAGAATCGCTCCAGGTCTCCGGCGGTTCCCTCGATGGGCCGGACGACGCCATGAGCTGTCCGTCAGGTGCCGAGGATCCTGCCTATGTGATGTTCACATCCGGTTCGACAGGCAGGCCCAAAGGCGTCTCCGTATCTCATCGCGCCATCGTGCGGCTCGTCATATCGACCAACTATGTCGCGTTCGCGCCCGACGATCGGGTGATGCAAGGATCCAACCCATCATTCGACGCGTCCATCCTTGAAGTCTGGGGAGCCTTGCTCCACGGCGCGCAGCTCGAGGTTTTCGGACAGCCCACGCTTCTCTCTCCGGGTGCCTTTCGGGAGAAGGTCAAGACGACCGGCATCACCAAGATGTTTCTGACGACGTCGCTCTTCCACCATCTCGCAGACGCGGTTCCGGACGCCTTCGATACCGTTCATACGCTCGTCGTCGGAGGCGATGCCTTGGACCCCAGATGGGCCGCAGCCGTCCTGGAGCGTGGAGGTCTCGAGTACCTGGTGAACGGTTATGGGCCTACCGAGACCACGACCTTCGCGACGGCCCATGTGCTCAGCAGCGCGCCCCCGCAGGCGAAGAGTCTGCCGATCGGGAAACCCATCTCGAACAGCCGCGCCTATGTGCTCGACGCACATCTCCAGCCGCCCCCGGTAGGGATCGCAGGCGAACTGTATGTGGGGGGTCACGGCGTGGGCCTGGGCTATCTGAACGAGCCGCAGCTCACGGCCCAACGCTTCCTCCCCGATCCCTTCTCGGCCGAGCCGGGCGCCCGCATGTACAGAACCGGGGACGAGGCGAGATGCCGCCCAGACGGCAGCATCGAATTCCTCGGACGGCGGGATCGTCAGGTGAAGATCCGCGGCTTTCGCATCGAGCCTGCCGAGATCGAGGCCATCCTGGCCGTATGCCCGATGGTGAAGGAAGCAGCGCTCGTCGTCCGAGAGGACAGTCCGGGCGACAAGCGCCTCGTGGTCTACGCCGCCTCGACGGCCACGCCGGCGGCGTTGAGGGCTTACCTCACGGCCCGACTTCCCCCCCACCATGTGCCGTCCCGGTTCGTCTTGATGCCTTCGCTGCCGCTGACACCCAACGGCAAGATCGACCGCGCCGCCTTGCCTGTCCCCAGCCGCGTCGTGGAGCGCAGCGAGGTCGACGAGCGCGACCTTCCCAGCTCGTCGCTCGAGCGAAAACTCGCAGCGATGTGGCAAGAGCTCCTCAGGGTCGACCTCGTCCTCCGACAGGACTCGTTCTTCGAGCTGGGTGGTGACTCTTTGCTGGTCGCGCGGCTACTTCTCCGCATCGAGAAAGAGTTCGAGGTCTCGCTTCCAGCAGAGCCACTCTTCACCCACCCGACGTTCGAAGCGCTGGCCCAGCTCGTGGAGAGGCGTGTGCGTGACGAGCACCAGCCCTCGCCAGGAATTTCCCAGGGCTATCTGACGGCGGAAGCCATCCTCGACCCGAACATCGCCCCGGGCCACGGGAAGCGCGCCTCCAGTGCGCCGCCCCGACACCTGCTGCTGACGGGCGCGACCGGGTTCCTGGGACCCTTCTTGTTGCGCGACCTCCTGAGGAGTACCGACGCACAGATCCACTGCCTGGTCCGTGCCGCAAATCCTCTGAGTGGGCTGCATCGCATTCAGGAGACCCTGGTCAAATACGGTCTCGGCGATGAATTCGATCCGAATCGGATCGTACCCGTCCTCGGGAACCTGGGAGGCCTCGGGCTCGGCACGGGAGAGCTGGAGCAGCTCCACGAACAGATCGACGCCATCTACCATAGCGGTGCCGAGATCAGTTACGTCAAGCCGTACCAGACCCATCGCGACACGAATGTCGGCGGAACCCGAGAGATTCTGCGCCTCGCCTGCACCGGGAAGACGAAACCGCTGCACTACCTGTCCACGGTCGCCGTCTTCGGTCATCTCGGTCATTTCACCGGAACTCACATCATCCGTGAAGACGAGGACCTGGATCATGCCGTGCCTCATCTCGGCACCGAAATGGGCTACTCCCAGAGCAAATGGGTCGCGGAAAAACTGGTCACCACCGCCCGGGGTCGAGGTCTCCCGGTCAACATCTATCGACCGGGTTTCATCCTGGGAGATTCCATCACAGGGGCATCCAATGAAAACGATTTCATCTTCCGGCTGATCAAAGGGTGCATCCTGGCAGGTTGCTTTCCCGCTCTCCCTCGCCAGCGCAAAGTCATCCTGCCCGTCGATTACGCCAGCGCTGCCATCACCAGCATCGCGCTCAATCCGCAGGCGGTGGGTGGCACCTATCACATCGTTCCTTCTCCTGCGCACGACGTCGAGCTGATCCAGTTCTTCGAGTGGGTGGTCGATGCCGGCTACCCGCTGAAGAAGCTGCCGTATGCCGACTGGGTCGACAGGGTGGTGCGATGCGTCGAGACGACACCGTACAACCCGCTGCTGCCGCTCGTGCCGATGTTGACGGAGCGAGTTCACGACGGACTCACGCGCTGGGAACTCTATGAGGACATGCCGGCCTATGACGACAGCAACGCGCGCCGAGCGCTCGCGGGCACTGGCATTGCATGCCCTGTGCTGGATGCGGCGCGGCTCAACGTCTACCTGAACCATCAGGTGCGGTCCGGCTACCTCCCTGAGCCCCGCAAAGCTTCTCGCGTCATGCCGCGAGCGGAAGCGGCGCCGGCGGAGAAGGCGGAAGGCAGCATTTCCAGGCCCTCGAGAGCGCTCGAAGCGGTCGGGTGAGGTGTCATGGATGGAGCGCCCGGTGGGATGAGCCACCGAGCAGGCATGGGTGGCAGAGCGTTGCACCCTCTACTTCGGCGCTGTCGAGGTGAATCGCGACGGAAGCACGCGTCCACCTCGGCGCGAGGCGGAGACCCAGCGTGCGAACACGGAACATCCCCTCACGTGCGGCTGTCGCGACGATGGCTTCGCGCTGGCCATCGGCATTCCAGCTGCGCTAAGCCTCCGGGTCGCCATGCGCCGACCGATCCTGCCACGTGCGACTGCAGCGCTCGTCATCGCTCTCTCCGTGGTCTGCGGTGTGCTCCTCGCGCTCTGGTCCTTCCGGCTCCCCGAGCCCCAGCGCGACGACGCGCCGGCGGAACACTTCTCGGCGCTGCGAGCACGACGCCACGTGGAGCGCCTGGCCGGCTCACCGCGCCCCGTGGGTAGCGCCGGCCACGCCGACGGAAGGGCCTTCCTCATGGCAGCGCTGGCCGAGCTGGGCGCAGAAACGGACGCTGCGCCCGCCACGGCGATGAGCACCTGGTACGGGCTCCCCTTCGACACGGCGCGGGTCCGGAACGTGGTCGGCCGGCTGCGTGGCCAGGCCTCGACGGGCGCGGTGCTGCTCGTCGCCCATTACGACTCCGTGCCCGGCTCCCCCGGAGCGAGCGACGACGCGAGCGGTGTGGCGGCCATCCTGGAGATGCTCCGGGCGGCCCGCGCGTCCGGGCCGCTGCGCAACGACGTCATCGTCCTGTTCTCGGACGGCGAAGAGGGCGGAATGCTGGGCGCCCATGCCTTCGTGGCGTCACACCCGTGGTCACGCGAGGTGCGGGTGTTCGTCAACCTGGACGCGCGTGGCGTCCGAGGGGTGCCCGTGGTGATCGGTCTCTCCTCGCCGGACGCGTGGCTCGCGGAGCAGCTCGCGGCGGCAGGCGTGACCTCCGCCGCATCGTCGGTGTACACGGAGACCACCCGGCGGTTGCACGCGGGGACCGACTTCGGCGTGCTCTCGCGCCACGGTCTGGCCGGCGTGAACGTCGCGTTCGCCGACGGGGTGGCGCTCTATCACCAGGGCACGGACACCACGGAAGCGCTCGACCTCGGCACCCTCCAGGCCGAAGGCGACCTCGGTCTGGCGCTCCTTCGCCAGCTCGGGCAGGCCGACCTGAACGCGCCTCGCTCGGAGAGCCGGGTGGCGTTCTTCTCCGTCGGGAAGCTCGGCCTCGTCCGCTACCCCGTCGCCGTGGCCGTCGCCCTGGGGTGTGGAGCGCTCGCGCTCGCGCTGGGCGCCCTCTGGTCCTGCCGTCGTCGTACCCCCCTCGGGCAGCTGGTCCTCACCGGCGCCGCGCCCCGCGCGCTCGCCGCGCTCGCCCCGGCAGCGATCTGGTTTGCGTGGTCGCCCCTCGCGCGCTTCCACCCCGTCTACCGTGCTCAGGCCGCCGGTGACCCCGCCGAGGTCGGCCTGCTACGGGTCGGGGTCATCCTTCTGGGCGTGTCGATCGCGGTGATGGCGCGTGGGCTGATCCGCACCCGGCGGACGCCTTTTGCGGGCATGGTCTCCGGGCTGGTGGTGTGGAGCGTGCTCGCCATCGGGCTGCTGGTCGCGATGCCGGCAGCCAGCCACGTGGCCACCCTGCCTCTCGGTCTCGGGGCCGCGTGGGTTCTCGTCGCCCAGCGCTCGGCGCCGACCTCACGCGCGGCAGTCGCGGTGGGCGCGCTGAGCACCGTCGTGACGACGTTCTTCGCCGCCCAGATGGTCTACCTCGCGCTGCTCGCAGGGCAGATGCCGCGCGCGGGCTGGGCCGCCACCGTGCTCGTGCTCTTCACCATGCTGATCCCGATGGTCTCGCTCCGCGCAGGCGAGGCACTCTGGATGCGGCGAGGTGCCGTGGGGGGCGCCCTGATCGCGCTCGGGTGCTTCGTCGTGGCCGCGCTCGGAGCACGCTTCGATGCAGAGCACCCGCGCCCCACCTGCCTCACGTACGCGCTCGACGGGTCCACGGGTGACGCGCGATGGATCAGCGACGAGCGCGTCCCGAGCGCCTGGAGCGCGGCATTTCTGCCTGCGGACGCCGAGCGAGCCCCCCTGCCCGCCTTCTTCGACGACGCGACCCGCCCGCTCCGTCAGGCGCCCGCGCCGGCCCACGCGCTGCAAGCGCCGCAGCTCGTGGTCGAGCAAGACGAGCGCGCGGGCGATCGCCGCGTGCTCCACCTGCGGCTGCGCTCGGCGCGCCGCGCCCCGTGGGCCTTCGTGTTCGTCGAGGGAGGGGCGACCATCCTGGCGGCCTCGGTCGAGGGGAAAGCGATCGATCCGGACGTGGTGACCGAACCGCTGGCGCAGGGTCAGCGCTGGGGTTTCCGCCATGTGGGGCTGGAGGAGGACGGGCTGGCCTTCACGCTGGAAGTCGCGGCCGAGAGCGCCCCCTTGCGGCTCCGCGTCGTGGATCAGCGCTTCGAGCTACCCCCCGAGGTGCCGGTGCGCCCGGCGGACATGGCGGCCTGCCGCTCGTGGATCACGGACAGCACCCTGGTGAGCGAGGTGTTCGCGTTCTGACGCAGGGGCTGCACAAGCACGCAGCCACGCAGCTTGGCGCTCAGCGCTCCACCGTCACGCCGCGCCAGAATGCGACGTGATCCTCGATCTCCTTCGCCGCCTCCTTGGGCTCTCGGTAAACCCAGGCCGCGTCCTTGTTCACCTTGCCATCGACGACGACGTCGTAATAGCTGGCCACCCCTTTCCATGGACAGGTGGTGTGGGTGGCGCTCTCCTGAAAGTGCGCGCGGACGAGAGAGGCCGGTGGGAAATAGACATTCCCCTCGACCTCCTCGAAGGTGTCGCTCTCGGCCAGCACGGTGCCCTCCCAGATCGCTCTCGCCATGGGCTCTCCTTTGTCTCCGACCGCCTCTTCAGACGGCGCGTCGGGAGCTTAGCGCGCCCTCCAGCCAAGGCGCTCTCGGACTCTCCTCAGGAAAATTCCCGAGCGTGATCGATGGCCCACTGCTGGAACGTACGGGCAGGCCGACCCAGGACGTCCTCGACCGCCGGCCAGACGGGGTCTGGCTGCGCGACGGCGGCCGCCCAGTAGCCGAGGAGCATCTCGATGATGCTCTCGGGGAGGAACTGTCGCACCGAGGCGCGCCAGGCATCGGGCGAGATCTCTTCGAACCGCACCTCTCGCCCGATCGCCTTGCCGATGGCGCGCACCTGGTCCACCCGGGCGATCGCCTCGGGACCGCTCATCAAGTACTTCGCGCCCTCGTGCCCGTCCTCGAGCAGCGCCTTCACGGCCACCTCGGCAATGTCCGCCTCGTGAATGGGCGACTGGGCGGCCTTGCCATACGGCGCGCGCACCACGCTCTCCGCCTGGATCGAGGGCGCCCACTCCAGCGTATTCCCGGCGAAGCCACCAGGCCGCAGGTGCGTCCAGGCCAGCCCGGACGCCTCGACGGCACGCTCGACGGCGAGGTGGTGGTCACTCAAGAACGCATTGGTCTCGCCTCGATTCACCGCCGACGAGGAAGACAGCACCACGACGCGCTGAACGCCGACTTCGCGTGCCAGCGCGACGAATGCCTCCGCGCTCTCCGGGACGGGGAACAGGTACACCCGCTCGACGCCCTTCAGCGCTGCCGGAAGGGACGCCGGCTGCGCGAGATCGCCTTGAACGATCTCGACGCTCCCCGACCACGAGGCCTTGCCGGGATGCCTGGTCAAGGCGCGGACCTGCTGGCCTCGTTCCAGGAGCTGCTCGACCACATGACGGCCCACGCTCCCCGTAGCTCCGGTCACCAAGATCGTCATGAACCCTCCATCGTTCGTTTCGTTCGTTTCGACTTCATCTACGCCACGCACCTCGCCTCAGGCGAAGTCACTGGCATGCTCGGCGACCCACTGCTGGAACGGGCGCGCGGGCCGGCCGAGGACATCCTCGACCGTCGACCAGACGGGATCTGGCTGATCCACGGCGAGCGCCCAGTAGCCCAGGTACATCTCGATCACCTCCTCGGGGAGAGCACCGCGCACCGAAGCGCGAAAGGCATCGGGTGAGATCTCCTCGAACCGCACGTCTTTCCCGATCACCCTGCCGATGGCGCGCGCTTGCTCCACCCGCGTGATGGTCTCGGGACCGCTCAGGAGGTACTTCGCCCCCGCGTGCCCGTCCTCGAGCAACGCCTTCACCGCCACCGCCGCGATGTCCGCTTCGTGCACCAGCGCCTGGGCGGCGGCGCCATGGGGGGCCCGCACCACCCCCTCGGCTCGAATCTCCTGCGCCCAGGTCAGGGCGTTGCCATCGAACCAGCCTGGCCGGAGATGGGTCCACGCAATGCCCGAAGCCTCCACCACGCGCTCGATGGCGAGGTGGTGCTCGGCCGTCGCCTCGCTGAAGTCGAACCGACGCGCGATCGCGGACGACGACAGCAGCACGATCCTCTGGACGCCGGCACGACGCGCACGCTCGACGAACGCCTCCGCGCCGTCGCCAACCGGAAACAGGTACAGCCGGTCGACACCTTCCAGGGTAGCGGACAGGGTGTCCGGCCGCGTGAGATCTCCCTGGATGACGGTGACTTCTCGCGGCAGCGCCGCCTGGTCGGGACGCCTGGTCAACGCGCGGACCTGCTGGCCTCGCTCCAGGAGCTGCTCGACCACGTGACGGCCCACGCTCCCCGTCGCCCCGGTCACCAGGATCGTCATGCGTCCTCCGCGGTGTGGATGTGGCTGGTCGTGTCTGCTTCATGGCCGACACCGAGGAGGATCTAGGACACCTCACCTGACAAGGAACTGTCAGGGTTGTCTCACCATCGCGCCGAGCGGGGCGAGCCTTCACCGCCCCCAGCGACGCTACGAGCCGCCCGCCTGCCCCCCGGCGCCCCCTTCACCACCGCCCCCGGCGACGCCGCCTCCAGCGCCCCCGCCGCCCCCTTCGGCGGATCCTCCACCCCCACCTCCGTCGCTCGCGCCGCCCGCACCGCCACCGCTGCTCGTGCTCGCTGCGCTCGCGACCTCGACCTCCTCGATGCCGATGAGCACCGCGCATCCCCCCAGCAGTGGCGCGACGACGGCGGTGAGAAGCGCCGCCAGCGTTCTGGATCTGCGACGCATCAGAACGTCCCCTGGAGCAGGGCTCCGGTCGTGTTGCCAGGGGCGATCACCGGGCTGATCTGCACCGTCAAGCGGGCCCTCGGCCTGGGCGGACCCGTGAGCCACAGCAGCGTCGTCCCCGCCAGCGCGAGGCCGCCCGCCAGGAAGCCGAACGTCGAGATGGTGGCGAACGAAGACGCCTCGATCTCCGCATCGGCGACCCCCTGGGTGCACCCCGTGAAGCGCGCTGGGTTGCGGCATCCCTTCTGGGCGAGCGTCTCGACCTCGTCCCACTTCGAGATGGCCATGCCACCGAAGAGTCCGCCGAGGGCCAGCCCCGTGATTGCCAGCCCTCCGGTGACCATCATCAGCGCGCGGCGGGGGCCGTCGTCAGGCGTCCGTGGAGCCTGCAACAGCAGCTCCGCGTCTTCTCGGCCGGCGGCCGTGAAGCTTTCTCGGTCGAGCGGCGCGGCGTCGGTGACGATCGGCTCGGTCACGCTGACGCCCGACGTGGAAGCATCGGGGGCGACGGGTGGCGGAGCGGGGAGCGGCGCGGAGAGCTCGGGAGGGAGTGTGGGAGGGACCTCCACGAGCGCTGGTGCGGTCGTCGGAGGTGGCTCCGCGTGCACGACACCGGAGGGCGCGGCGACGGCGGTGAGGACACCGGCGAGCGCGAACCACCGGAGGGGCGAGCGTGCGGGCGTCGTGAGGCGAACAGGTGAAGACTCGAAGTCCATACGGCATCGGTGGAGACGCACCGGCGCCCCACGTGCATCAGTATCGCACGCCACGCCGCCCAGGGGCGATCGGCATCCCCGCCGAGGGTGTTGACCGCCATGGGCCCGGTTGAATACCCCTGGGGTTCCATGCAGGTCGTCTCCAGCACGTCTCTCCCTTGCCGATCGGTGATCTGGCACAACACCTCGCAGGGCTGGTCCCTGACGGTCATCTGCAAGGCGACGTTCGCGCTCGCCCCCAACGAGTCGAGGCTGGCGGAGCATCAGGAGCCGATCCTCGATCACGACAGCCACTGGGACGACGACCCGAACCGGAGCGTGCGTGCCCCGAGCGACCTCGTGCCCTTCAAGGCGCGCGCCGACGTGCTGCTCATCGGATCCGCTCATGCCCCGCAGCAGCTCCCTGCGACCACGGTGGTGACCCGGCTCCTCGTCGGTGACCTCGACAAGTCGGTCGAGATCCAGCAAGACCGCTGGATCCGGCTCGACGGGACCCTGCTCGACGGGGCCCGCTTCACGCGGATGCCGCTCCTGTACGAGCGCGCGGGTGGGGGTCCGGACACCACCAACCCGGTGGGTGTGCGCGCAGGGGCGGCCGATGGCATGGGGCGCGTGCGCCTGCCCAACCTCGTGCGCATCGGCACCATGATCCGCAACGCCACCGAGGTCGTGGAGCCCGTGGGCTTCGGTCCGCTCGCCATGTCGTGGCCCGCTCGTCGCGACCGGCTCGGCCCGCTCGCGGCGACCTTCGCTCCCGCCCGGTGGTACGACGCCGCACTCCCCGACGATCTCGACCCTGCGTTCTTCAACGCCGCGCCGCGCGACCAGCAGCTCGACTACCTCCCCACGAACGCGCGCATCGTGCTCGAGCACCTGCACCCCGCGACGCCGCGCTTCGTGACCAGCCTGCCTGGCGTCCAGCCACTCGCGCTCGTGGAGGGTCGCCAGGGAGGTCCGCAGACGGTGCACCTGAACGCGGACACGCTGTGGATCGACACGGAGCGACAGATCTGCACGCTCACCTACCGCGCCAGGATCCCGCTGCGCCAGCGCGACGAGCAAGGTCGTGTGGTGATGACGCTGCACACACCGGCCGCGCCCGCTGCCGCAGGAGCCCCGCCTGCGGGCGCCGGCGCTGCCGCTGGCCTGGGAGGTCCAGGTGCGCCGATGAACGCCGAGCCTTCACCTGCCCCCGACGCCACCGACGAAGACGCGAGCACGCTCGCCGACGGGCCCTCGGGGAACAAGGAGCCCGGACGCTACGCCGCCCTGCCCTTCCGACCCGGCGGAGGCCGCGATCCCGGAGCCCCCCCCGACAGCACGGGCCTGCGCTCACGCAACGTCGGCCTGCCCTTCATGAGCGCCGAAGGCCTCCCGGCAGAAGCGCTCGCCGCTCCCCCTCCCCTCGAGCCCTCGCCTGCTGCGCCGTCGAGCGAATCGGGCGGTCGCCGGCAGTACCAGACGCTGGTGTTCTCGCAGCCCCCCCAGGGAGGAGCCCTGCCCTTCCCGATCCCTGCGCCGGGGGCGCAAGGAGCCGCCCCCGGCTTCCAGCAGACGCCCCAGGGCGCACCGGCGGGCTTCCCCCAGCAGCCGCAGGCAGCGCCACCGCGCAGCGTCCACCCGGGGCCGAATCCTTCTGCCGCCGTCCAGGCGCTCAGCAACCCCGACCTCGCCGCCCCTGCGCGCATGTCTGCGCCTCCTCCGATGCCCCCCGCGGCCATCGCCCCGCCGCTGGCCCCTGCCGCGGTCCCGGCGCCGCCCATGGTGCCCACCCCGGCCCAGACGCCGATGCCGCCCCCCGTCGCACCGGCTCCCGTGCAGGCCTCCTCGGTCGCCCCCATGGGGTTTGCCTCTCCCGAGAGTGGCCCTTCGCGCCCCGGCTCGGCGCCCTCCTGGGGCTCGACCTCGAGCGCCTCCTGGTCGCCCTCCGTCCGCCCCCCCGACCCCGCAGGCGTCCCCTCGCACGACGCCCGCGCGGCGCTCGGTGGGCTCTCGGCGGCCTCGGACGCCGCGTCCGTCCCGCTCGAGCCCGCGACCCCTTCTCCCGCCTCCGCGCGCAGCGCCCGGCCACGCCTCCCCCCGCCGACCGAATACGTCGACCTCTTGTGGTACGACGACAAGACGCCACCACGGGTCCGCCAGCAAGCCGCCTGGGTCGAGTACCTGCGGCCTCCCGCCCGACCCACCGAGTGGCTCACCGGCGAGGAGCCCGACCCGGAGCCGCAGGTCGCGCGCGATCGACGCATGATCGCCCGCGCCCTGATGCGCGTCCCTCCCCTCGACGCCTTCGGCGTCGCCCGCACCCTGGAGGAGTCCATCGACGAAGACGGGATCCTCACCCGTCCGTTGATCGTCGCCGGCGGCGAGCTGACCATGGCCTTCGATCCGCTCGAATCGCTGAAGACGACGATCACCGTCGCCTCCCAGCTCGCCGGCGCCGACAAGCGCCTCAAGGACGCGATCGACGCCGCGGGTGAGGTCGTCCAGGCCCGCGCGACCGGCGGCCCGCTCGTGGAAGGCGCCGCGACCCGCATCCGCCAGGCCTTCACCCAGGTGAACCGGACGCTCCCCACCGACTACCTGGAGACGACGGTCATCCGCACGCTCATCGAGGAGCGCCTCTACCAGCGCCGCACCGTGCTCGGCGACAAGCGCCTCTGCGCCTCGCTCGCCACGGGCATGGGCGCGCCGCTCCCCACCTACCTCCCCGAGAACCTCGCCGACAAGCTCCCGCTGTTCACCAAGTTCCGCGTGCGGATCATCGCCGAGCCGCACGCCCAGCAGGATCCGACCGAGAGCGAGCCCCTCTCGCTCCTCGTCCTCGCGCTCGGTCGCGCCCTCCCCGTTCCCTCCGGGCGCAGCGTGAGGACGTGAGTCACTGGTCGCGACGGCACCCCACGGCGCCGTCGCGGCCTCAGCCGTCGCGGTGGACGGTGTCCGGGGAGAACGCCGGCAAGCACACGGCGATGTACTCGGCCCCCTCGTCCCCGGGCGTGCTGTAACGCACCCACTCCCCGGCGTGCGCGATCACCGCCTGGCCGGCCCGCACCTCGAGCGCGCCACCCTCGAACTCCACGCGGAGCAGACCGCGCAGCACCACCGTGAACTCCTCGAACTCGGGCCGCTGCCCCGGCTCTTCCCAGCCTCCCGGACTCCGCATGTGCGCCACGCTGGCCTCACTCGTCCTGGAGTTCACGCGGCCGATGTACTCGTCGATGAGCTTCGGCTTCGTCCCTGCAGCCTCGATACGTGTCGGCTTGTCGATGAGGGTCGGCATCCACCCACGCTAGGGCGCCCGCCGAGAGCACGTCAACGGTGCCCGCCCTTGACCGATCGACCCCCTGACGGCATCCTCGCGCCGCCTCAACAACCCCCAGGAACAGCTCCATGTCCATCCAGATCCGCGAGCACACGCCGGGCCACGACATCGACGATTTCGTCGCCGCCGGCCACGAGGTCTTCCGCTTCGACCCCACCTGGGTGCCCCCGCTCGACTTCGAGTTCAAGCAGCGCCTCACCCCCAAGCACAACCCCTTCTTCAACCACGCCGACGTCACCCTGTTCACGGCCTGGAAGGACGGCCGCCTCGTCGGACGCTGTTCGGCGGCCATCGACCGCGAGTACCTGCGGGTGTGGAAGGACGACACGGCCTTCTTCGGCTTCTTCGACACCATCGAGGACCAGGCCGTCGCCAGCGCCCTCCTCGAACGGGCCGAAGCGTGGGCGCGCGAGCGCGGCATGAAGCGCCTCATGGGCCCCTTCTCGCTCTACCCGAACGAGGAGGTCGGCATCCTCATCGAGGGCTTCGAGCACCCGCCCGTCCTGATGATGGCCCACTCGCGCCCCTACCAGGGCCGCCTGGTCGAGGGCGCCGGCTACGAGAAAGAGAAGGACCTCTTCTGCTGGCGCTACACCGACCGCATGGAGTTCCCGAAGCGCACGCTCAAGGCGTGGGAACAGATCAAGGCCCTGCCCGAGGTCAAGCTCCGCTCCGTCGACATGTCCCGCTTCGACGAGGAGATCAGGACCATCATGGAGATCTACAACGACGCCTGGGAAGGCAAGTGGGCCTACGTGCCCGCGCTCCCGGACGAGATCGAGAAGATGGCCAAGGACCTCAAGCTCATCGTCGATCCCGACATCGCGTTCATGGCCGAGGTGAACGGCAAGGTGATGGGCATGTGCATCATGCTCCCGAACCTGAACGAGGCCATCCGCGACCTGGATGGCAAGCTCTTCCCCTTCAACTGGGCCAAGGCCCTGTGGCGCTTGAAGGTGCAGCACCCGCGCTCGTCGCGCCTCATGCTGCTCGGCATCAAGAAGGAGCTGCGCAAGGACGTGAAGCGCTACGGTGGCCTGTCCGCCGCGATGTACGTCGAGGTCGCGAAGCGCGGCATCGGCAAAGGCTACCGCTGGGGCGAGCTGTCGTGGACCCGCGAGGACGACGCGCCGATCAACCTGGGCATCCGCTCCATGGGCGCCGAGCTGTACAAGAAGTACCGCGTGTACCGGAAAGCCATTTGACTCCCGCGGCAGGGGCACGCGCTCCTGCCTCCCCGCCAAGCAAAGCGCGTCGGGGCCCCACCACCCCGCGATCCATTCGGGAACGCTGACACGTCTCGCCGCTTCGGGCCTGACCTCGTTGCGTCGGCAAGCAGGCGAAGTCCCCGGCCGCCCCACCGCAGGATGGCCACACCCGATGACCTGCGGCTGGCGACTTCGCTTTCCTAGAGGCGCCGGAAGACCAGGCAGTGATTGTTCGCCGGCATCGGTACGGTCTCCTCGTGGGCGAAGCCCGTCTCCGCCGCGAGGGCGAGGAGCTGATCCGTGTCGCGAACGCCCCAGGCTGGATTCTGCGCCTTCAAGGAGGCGTCGAACGCCTCGTTGCTCGGCGCAGTGAACACGCCGAAGAAACGGTAAGGACCGTAAAGAAAGAGGGCGCCCCCCGCAGGCAGGATCCGAGCGGCGCCGCGAAAAAGCCCCTCGCAACATGACCAGGGAGAGATGTGGATCATGTTGATGCACACGACCGCATCGGCCGAGTGCACCGGCCACGTGTCCGACGCGGCATCGAGCGCGAGCGACGGGAGGATGTTTTTCGCGCCAGTCTCTGCGCGATACGCCTCGATGCTGCGCCGCGCGTCCGCATCGACGTCGGTGGGCTGAAACGTGACGGCCGGCAGGACGCTCGCGAAATGAATCACGTGCTGACCGCTACCGCTCGCGATCTCGAGGACCGTCGCCCCGTCCCGGAGCAACGGACGCAGCACCTCGAGGATGGGATCCTTGTTGCGCTCGGCGGCCGGAGCGATGCGCTTCATGGTTCCTCTGTATCAGAGATCGTCTCGAAGAAACGGTCCTGGGGCCGAGAAGGACGCCCGGTGAGTGCACGCCCCGTTGCAAAACCGCGCGTCTGGTGAGCGCCGGTCCAGTGCAAAACCGCACATCCGGTCACGCGGCGACTTGCTCCCCTCCCCTCGCGCAGGCACGAGCCAGCCCATGGCTTCCACGGCGACCCCCTCGCTGATGACCCGCAAGGCACTGAACCGCGCCACCCTCGCGCGGCAGATGCTGCTCGGCCGGGCACCCGTCGATCCGCTCACCGCCATCGAGCAAATCGGCGGTCTCCAGGCCCAGCTCGCGAGGCCCCCATACATCGGCCTCTGGTCACGCCTCGAAGGCTTCCAGCGCGACGCCCTCTCGCGCCTGCTCCACGAGCGCAAGGTGGTCCGCGCGACGATGATGCGCGCGACCTTGCACATCGTGAGCACGCGGGACTTCCTGCACCTGCGCCCGATCCTCCAGCCATCCCTCGATCAAGGCGTCCGGGCCGTGCTGCGCGAGCGCGCCGACACCGTGGACGTCGAAGGCGTCCTCGCCGCAGCGCGCGCCTTCCTCGACGAAGCCCCACGTCCCTTCGAGGCCCTCCGCGACCACCTGCTCACCCTGTTCCCGGGCGGCGACGAACGCGCCATGGGCTACACCGTCCGCCTGCGTCTCCCGCTCGTCCAGGTCCCCACCGACACCGCCTGGGGCTATCCGGGGAACGCCAGCTTCGCCGTCGCCTCTTCGTGGCTCGGCCAGCCACTCGGAGCCGACCCCTCGCCACACGCGCTCGTGTTGCGCTACCTCGCCGCCTTCGGTCCAGCCACCCCTGCCGACGTCCAGACCTGGTCGGGGTTGAAGGCACTCCGCAGCACGTTCGACGCCTTGCGGCCCGAGCTGCTCGTCCTCCGCGACGAGCAAGGCAAGGAGCTGTTCGACTTGCCCGACGCCCCTCGCCCCGCCGAAGACACCTCCGCCCCCGTCCGCTTCCTCCCCGACTACGACAGCCTCGTGCTCGCCCACGCCGATCGCAGCCGCCTCATCGCCGACGTGCACCGCCCGCTCATCTTCCGCCCGAACCTGCGCATTCTCCCGACCTTCCTCGTCGACGGCCTCGTCGCCGGCACCTGGAGCGTCGAGACCAAGAAGAAGGTCGTCACCCTCCAGCTCGAACCGTTCCACGCCCTCTCGAAAGCCGCGCGTGAGGCACTCTCCCAGGAGGGCGAGGCCCTGCTCCGGTTCGTCGAACCGGAGGCCACCCGCTTCGAGATGCACTTCGTGAAGTCGACCGCCCGCGCGCCCGCTTGATCCCGCAAAACGCGGGAACATCCACAGCGCGTCCCCGGCCTACCAGCGCCTCACGGTGCTGCGCCTCACCCCACCTGGCACCTCACGCCCCCAGCGCCACATCCTTCGTCACGCCGCCGGCCTCCGAGAGCAGCGCCCGGTACCACCGCGCCGCCTCCGACGCCCTCCCAGGGAGCGCCTTCGCCCCCCACAGCACCGTCAGCGTCCGCGTCGTCTCGCCGTTCGTCTTGGTGCGCTGCGCATCCTTCACCGCGTTCGCGCAAGGCCCCTCCGCGTCGAACAGACACAGGAGCCCACCCAGATCGATCTCCTGCCCCGACGCATTGAACACGTACTTCGATCCGGCCGGCGCGATTCCCACGCGCAGCGGCTGCTGCGCCCGATCCAGGTCCACCACGCTGATGGGAAGGCCGCTGTGGAGCGACACCACGTTACAAGCGTCCACCGCCAGGTTGATCGATCCGAGCGCGCCCTCCGTCACGGCCCGCACCAGGTACTCCGACGCTGGCTTCCCGCGCCCCGTGGGCTTGTAACCGCCATGGCGCAGCAGATCCCGCACGGCCCCGCGCACGGTGTCATCGGACCGCAGCGGCGCCGGTGCATCGATCGCGAGCAGCCCGCGAAGCGCCTCGCTCGGGCCGAGCTCACCGAGAGGGCGAGAGAACGTCGTCGTGAACGCGGCGACGTCGAGGAGCGGGTGCGGATCGACCGAGAGCGACAGCATCGACCCCGGATGTATCACGGCCCCGCGAGAAGCGCGTCGACCCGGCGCACCCAGGCCCGCTTGCCATCGAAGACCGAAAGGAGCGCCCCCCCCGGGGTCACGTCAAGCAGCTCAGGGCAGCGCGTTGAACTGCTGGATCATCTTGGTGAACACTGCCGGCGTCGTCCCGACCTCCAGGTGGCCGTACGGCACGCCCTCCTGCTTCGAGCGCGACGACTTCTGGCTCGCCGTCCAGCCCTGCGTGAGCTGGTCGCGCGCCGCGATGCTCACGTCGAAGAGCACGCCGTCGCCGTGCGGATCGCTGGTCGGCGACTCCATCCCGTCGATCTCGAAGATCGTGCCCGGCTGGCCCGACGACGTGCCGTGCAGCACGTAGAGGTAGTCGAGGTTCGGGCTGAGCCCGCGGCTCTTCAGCCGCGCGATGAAGTTGCCGCCCATCTCCATCGTCGCCTGGATCCCGATGCCGCCCATCAGGTCGTACGTCGCGTAGCCCCACAGGTACGACTTGGCCGTCGCCGAGTGGTAATAGGCGTGCTTCGCCTCGCAGGGCGAGCTGCCCGGCGTGTAGGCGTGCGCCCGGCAGGCGATGTGCCCGGCGTCGTCGTTCACCCAGCCACCGAGCGCGTAGGGAGGCAGCGGGTTGTAGCCGAGCTTGATGCTCAGCCAGTCGCGCCACTTGTACTTGTCGGTGTCGAGCTGCGACCAGTCGTAGCTCACCGGATCGTCCTGCCGGTTCGGCAGCGGATAGTAGGAGCGCAGATCGTAGGCCGCCTGGAGCTGACCCAGGTACGGCGACACGTACACGCCCGACTCGTCCACCGAGCCCCACATCGACAGGTTGTACTTGTCGAACGTGAATGCCGAGGCGGTCACCCCTTGCTCGGTGTTCAGCGTCTTCAAGCTCTTCGTGTAGACGGGCCTGCCGCTCGAATCGAGGTTGGTGATGTTCGACGTGTAGATCCGTCGCCAGAAGTCCGGCCACATTCCGCCTCGCCCCTCGCACACCGAGTAGGCGTAGGGGTTGCCGAAGGGCAGGTTGCTCGGCGAGTCCGAGTAGCCCCACGTCACGCACTGCACGGCCGACATGAAGCTCCAGGTCACCGGGCCCTGGCCGAGCGGCGCGTTCTCCGCCGTGCTGTGGATGACGAGCGGGTTGTACGGGTGGCGGAAGTTCAGATCGATGCCGAGATGCGGCCCCGACAGCGGCACGTAGGTGCGCACGTCCTGCCGGAACGCGGGCACCTGCTTCGCCTGCTCCGCGGCGATCTGCTCGAAGTACTTCGTCCCCCAGTCCGTCCACGAGCTGACGTTCGAGAGGTACAGGTCGACCGGGAGCACGCCCTTGCTCCACGCGACCACGTTCACCTTCGAGCGCCCGGTCAGCGCCTTCACGCGCGCGATGGCGTTCGCGAGGTTGATCGCGTGGTTGAAGTTGTCGCCGTGGAAGTTGCCGAACGTGACGGCATAGGTGCAGATGTTCGCCGCCTCCAGGGCATGTACGAAGCCGTCCCGCTGCGTGGTCCCCGGGTAGGTCTGGCCACTCCCGTTGTCACCGTTCGGGCGCAGCCACACGTTGCCGTTCTGCATGGCGCCGTGGACGAGGAGCACCGGCGCCCGCGAGGTGCTGCAGTTGAGCTGCGCGGTCTTCGGGCCCTGATGCAGGAGGACGAAGCGCGCCTCGGGCCGCGTCGGCCCCTTCGCCGGGCACGCTGCGCTGCCGCTCGCGCACGCGTGCTGGTAGTGGAGGTTGAAGCCGTCCACGAGCTGCTGGTTCAGCGCGCCGTTGTAGGTCTGGAGCGGGTACTCGGCGCTCTGGAACGTGTCGCTGTAGCGCATCTTCGCCGTGCGCAGGTTGTAGCCCTCGGTGCGGAACTTCTGCCGCCCTTCGAGCAGCTCCGTCTTGCCCCAGGACCAGCTCGGCGGCGTCGTGCTTCCCACCACGCGGTAACCATCGACGTAACCCCCGGTCGTCGCAGCGTCGAAGTACGCGCTCACCGGCGCGGTCACCGTCAGCGCGTCCGCGTCCGATTCCACCACCTCTTCGTCCGCGAGAGGCTCCGACTCGTCCATCGGCTCCACGACACAGCCCGAGACGAGCAAGGGGAGCAACGCCGCCGCGCTCAGAAGCGACCGACGCCAGAACCCCGTGACCTCCGCATGTTGACTCGACTGCTGCATACGACCTCCAGGTTGCCGCGCGCCGCGACGGCAAGCGTCGTGCCCGGGCGGACGCGAGCCTAGAGGAGTGGGAATCCCCTGGAAATCCAAGATGATGTGAGCCAGCGCGCGCTCCCCGCGCGTGCAGGTGGAGGGGCCTCGATCCACGGATGGATCCACCCTGCACCACGCCGAGGGTCGCAACCCACCGCGCCGTGGCGTAGATTCCGCCCCTTCATCGGGTACACACCCAGGAGACCCCAACACCATGTCGACGACGAGCGAGCCCGGCGCGAGCCCCTCGCCCAAGGGCCCAGCGGACGCGAGCACAGCCAGCTCGACCCCTTCCAACTTCATCCGCGAGATCATCGAAGAGGATCTCCGGACTGGACGGCGCGATCGGGTGGTCACGCGCTTCCCTCCGGAGCCGAACGGCTACCTCCACATCGGTCACGCCAAGGCCATCTGCTTGAACTTCGGCATGGCGCGCGAGTTCGGCGGCGTCTGCCACCTGCGGCTGGACGACACGAACCCCACCACCGAGGACATCGAGTTCGTCGAGGCGATCCAGCGCGACGTGCGCTGGCTCGGGTTCGACTGGGCCGAGAAGAAGTTCCACGCCTCGGATTACTACGAGCAGATCTACGAGTTCACCGAGGCGCTGATCCTGCGCGGCAAGGCCTACGTGTGCAGCCTCAGCGAGGAGGACACGCGCAAATACCGCGGTACGATCAGCGAGGCCGGTACGCCGAGCCCCTACCGGGAGCGCACCGTGGAGGAGAACCTCGACCTGCTCCGCCGCATGCGCAAAGGCGAGTTCCCCGATGGCGCCCACGTGGTGCGCGCCAAGATCGACATGGCGAACCCGAACATGAAGCTGCGCGATCCGCCGATCGTGCGCATCCGCCATGCACACCATTTTCGCACGGGCGACACGTGGTGCATCTATCCGCTCTACGACTTCGCGCACGCGCTGTCGGACTGGATCGAGGGGATCACCCACTCGCTCTGCACGCTCGAGTTCGAGAACAACCGCGAGCTGTACGACTGGTTCCTGGAGGCGCTGGAGCTGGGCAACCGGCCGAAGCAGTACGAGTTCGCGCGGCTGAACCTGACCTACATGCTGATGAGCAAGCGCAAGCTGCTCCAGCTCGTGGAGAAGAAGTTCGTCAGCGGCTGGGACGACCCGCGGATGTGGACCATCGCCGGCCTGCGCCGCCGGGGCTACACCCCGGAAGCCGTGCGGAACCTGTGCGAGCGCGTCGGCGTGGCGAAGACGAACAGCGTCGTCGACGTGGCGCTGCTCGACCACGTGGTGCGCGAGGACCTGAGCCCCCGCTCGCCTCGCGTGATGTGCGTCCTCAACCCGCTGAAGGTGGTGATCGAGAGCTGGGCCGAGGGCGAAGTCGAGCAGCTCGACGCGCCGTACTGGCCTGCCGACATCGGCAAGGAGGGCTCACGCAAGGTCCCGCTCTCGCGCGAGATCTACATCGAGCGCGACGACTTCATGGAGAACCCGCCGAAGGACTGGCATCGCCTCGCGCCTGGTGGCGAGGTGCGCCTGCGCCACGGGTACGTCATCCGGTGTACGGCCGTCGAGAAGGACGAAACGACGGGAGAGATCGTCGCCCTGCGCTGCACCCACGATCCGGCGAGCCGCGGCGGCGGCGGTCGCAAGGTGAAGGGGACCATTCACTGGGTCTCCGTTGCGCACGCCCAGGAGGTCGAGGTTCGCCTGTACGATCGCCTGTTCGCCGTCGAGCAGCCGGGTGTCGCCGAGGACATCACCACCGAGCTGAACTCGAACTCCCTTGTGGTCGTGCGCGGTCGGGCCGAGCCCAGCCTCGCCGAGGCGAAGGCCGGCGAGCACGTCCAGTTCGAGCGGCTGGGCTTCTTCTTCGTCGATCCCGTCGACAGCCGTGACGGCGCGCCGATCTTCAACCGCACCGTGGCGCTGAAGGACAGCTGGTCGAAGCAGAGCGCCAGCGCTGGCAAGGCCGCCACCGAGGCAGCCACGGGCGCTTCCTCCAGCACGGCCACGTCGGAGAAGGGTTCGAAGAGCGAGTCGAAGTCGGCCGAAGCCAAGGCGGGCACGCCCAAAGGCACGGCACCGAAGGCGAGTGCAGAACTCTCCCCCGAGGCGCAGGCCGTGCGCGACAAGCACGGGATCACCCCCGAAGAGGCCCGCATCCTCACGGGCGATCTCGACCTGCTCGCCCTGTTCGAGGCGGCAGTGGCGGCGCACCCGAGTCCCAAGGGCGTCGCCAAGTGGGTCGTCAACGAGGTGCGCCGGGAGCTCAAGGGCGGCAGCGCGAAGGCCCTGCCGTTCACGGGCGCGGCCCTCGGCGAGTTGGTCGCGCTGGTCGAGGCGGGCACGCTCTCCGCGCCCCTGGGCAAGGAAGTGCTCGCCGAGCTGGTGCGCGAAGGCGGCAGCCCCAAGGCCATCGTCGACAAGCGCGGCCTCACCCAGATCAGCGACTCGGGGGCCGTGGAGACGGCCGTCGATGCCGTCCTCGGCGAGAACGCGGACGCCGTCGCGCGCTACCGGGCCGGGAACCAGAACGTGCTCGGCGCGCTGGTCGGCCTGGTCATGAAGCGGACGGGTGGTAAGGCCAACCCCAAGCTGGTCAACGAGCTGCTCCGGAAGCGCCTCGACAGCGCCGGCTGAGCCCCTCTCGGCGGAACGCGAGCGCTGACCGGATCGCTGCCGCATCCCCCCGTCGTCGGTCGACGTCGCTCGAAATCAATGAGGATTTCTCGGTCGAGCCCCTGACCGCGGGGTCCTCGCGGCGCTTCTCGGTCAGCTCTTCGAGCTGCTGTAGGTTGCGCAGAGAGTGAGCTACCTCTCACGGCACGTGGTGGGGGGCCTCCATGCGGTGCCAAGGTCCCCGCCGCCCTGCCGCTACCTTGATCACACGGCAACAAGGTCCCCGCCGCCCTGCCGCTACCTTGATCACAGGGCAACAAGGTCCCCACCGCCCTGCCGCTACCTTGATCACACGGCAACAAGGTCCCCGCCGCCCTGCCGCTACCTTGATCACACGGCAACAAGGTCCCCGCCGCCCTGCCGCTACCTTGATCACACGGCAACAAGGTCCCCGCCGCCCTGCCGCTACCTTGATCACGCGGTGACAAGGTCGAAGTCAGGCGACCGCGAGGATCTTCACGCGGAAAGGCTCGAGGTTCCGAGCTCGGACGGTCCCACGGGCGCCTGAACAGGCCAGGGAGCAGGTCAGGGGTCGGATGCGCTGGAGGGCGTGCTCACAAAAGCGTCCTTGCCGTGAGCGGGGAGCCTGGACGCAGGTAGGGTGCCGGAAAGAACCCCGATCACCGGGGCGGTCGCAGGCCCCATGCCAACCGTGTGGGGAGGTGTGCCTCTACAAGGACGCCGACACCGCGGCAGACGCGCCTGGAGGCGCCACCAGGGACTCGCCGCTCTCGGTGATCTCGCTGTTCACGAGAGGCTCGTGCCGTGCGGTCAGGATCTCGCAGCCAGCCTTCGTCACGACCACCGTGTGCTCGAACTGTGCCGACAGCGACCGGTCCTTGGTCAAGATCGTCCACCCGTCCGGCAGCGTCTCGATCTCGGGGCGACCCAGGTTGATCATCGGCTCGATGGTGAACACCATCCCCGCCTTCAACCGGAGGCCCGTACCGCGCCGTCCCACGTGGGACACGTCGGGCGGCATGTGCATCGACCGGCCGATGCCGTGGCCCACGATGTTGCGCACCACGCTGCAGCCTTGCGCCTCGGCGTACTGCTGGATGGCGGCGCCGATGTCGCCCATGCGTGCGCCCTCGCGCACCTCGGCGATCGCGAGTTCCAGCGCGCGGCGGCACACCTCGGTCACGTGGCGCGCGTCCTTCGACGGTTTGCCGATGTAGAACGTCGCCGAGGTGTCTCCGTGAAAGCCATTGAGGTTGGAGGTGATGTCGACATTGATGATGTCGCCCTCCTTCAATCGCTCGCGGCCCGGGATTCCGTGGCACACCACCTCGTTGCGGCTGGTGCAGACGCTCTTGGGGAAGCCGTGATACCCGAGCTGCGAAGGGTGCGCGCCGCGCCGCAGCGTGTCCTCGTGGACGATCGTGTTGATGTCGTCCGTCGTCATTCCCGCTTTCAACGAGCGCCCGATCAGCAAGAGCTGCTCACCAGCCATGCGGCCGATGACGCGCATGGCCTCGATGTCGCGCATCGTCTTGATTTCAACACTCATCGCACTTCCTCTTTCTGCTCCTGCCCCGACGACGGAGCCTGTCCGTTCTTTCGCGCCGAAGGGGTCGTCCTCTGCCCTGCATCCGGTGCGTGCCTCAGAGGGGATCGCGCCGCGACGATGACCCCCGCGGCGCAGCGGGCCGCTTCCGCTGGCCGTGCGGTCACCCCGACCTGGGCGCCGACGATGGCGCCCTCCACGAGCAAGTGAACCGCGTCGGACGTGCATTCGGGCTCGTCGAGGTCTGCTTCGACGACCAGAGCGCGAATGAAATCGCGCAGCCAGGCCTGGTGCGCGCGCACCACTTCCCATGCCGGGTGGTCCGTTCCACGCAGCTCCACGGCGGCATTCAGCGTGGGGTCACCGTGGAACGACGTGCTCGCGAACCAGTGCCCCAGCACGTCGAACATGGCGAGGAGTCGCGCCTCGGCGGTGGTCGCCTCGCCCTCGATGGCCTCGGTGAACCACGCCCGCCACCGCGTCCCCTGCTCCTCCAAAGCCGCCGCCACCAGCACGTCCTTCGAGGGGAAGTGCTTGTAGAGCGTCATCTTCGCGACGGAGGACGCCGAGACCACGGTGTCGACGCCGACGGCGTGAATGCCGCGTTCGTAGAAGAGGTTCGCGGCCGTATGGAGCACCCGGTCGCTGGCCGGTGAGGCACACATGGGAGAGGGATATACAGACCTGTCTACCTACCCGTCAAGAGGCCGAAAAAAGCACTCTCGGCAGCAGAAGGGGCCGCTCGATCAGGGTGGCGATGGCAGGGTGACGATGGCTCGTCGGCCCTGCGTCCCTGCTCAAGGCTGGCAGCACACCGTCAGGGCGTCCGCAGAGAGGACATCTCCCTGGGGCTCTCCGCCGGTGGGTGGGCACGAGCCCTCGATGGGTCGAGAGGTGAGGTTGTACGAGCGCACGCTCCCGATTCCGTCATTGGGCGCGCACGTGGCGAAGACGTCGACGTTGAGGATGAGTTCCTGGCAGTTCCCGTCGGCGTAGTAGTTGTACACGGGGCCGCAGGTGAAGGCCTGGGGGCAGGTACACGGGGAGCAGCTGCGCGTGTCGTCCAGCACGGGGCCGCTTCCGAGGAGGTGGCGCTCCGTGAAGTCTGCGGGGCAGTCCCTGGTGCCGGGCTGCCAGATGCACACGCCAGCCTGGAACGGGGCCGGGGACGGGGGCAAGCACACGGCGCCGCTCGCGGTGCAGGTGGTGATCGGTCCCGCGCCGCACAGGAGAACCGGATCGCCCCACACGGGCTGCGTCAGCGTCGCCTCGCCGCCGCTCGGCTCGCAGCCGTCCACCTCGACCTGAGGGACCCTCACGATGATCCCCTTCACGCCGTCCGCCGAGACCGAGCCACACGATCCTCCCGAGATCCCCTCATGGGACGCAGGGACCGGCGTGGTGCAGTCCTCGTCGCCGAACGCGCTCCAGCCCTGACCTTGGCAGGACCTCTGGGGAGCGCTGCACGCGCAGGGGACGCACGAGGCAGGGTCTGCGTGCAGCTCGGACAGGGCGGCTTCGCGCACGGGGAAGGCCTCGGGGCACGACGGCAGCGAGGCCGTCGCCCCGACGTGAACGAGCCCAGGTCCGCTCCAGCCCGGTGGAATTGCGGCGCAGCGGTGTCCCGCCTGAGAGCAGACGAGGTCTGCGCAGTCGAGGAGCCCATCGTCGTTGCGGTCGATGACCTCGCCGCAGGCGCCGCCTGGGCCTTCGGGCGGAAGGTCGAAGATCAGGCCCTCCAGGCTGCAGCCGCCCAGCAACAGGGTGACGAGCAAGCTCGCCGAGGAAAAGCGTGCAGCAGCGGGGCGCCTCGGTGGTTCGAGGAGCCCAGCCCTGCCGGAGCGCGCGATCGACACCGGCAGGCCCATCAGAACGTTCCCTCGATGCGAGCCATCCCTGGGCCCACGACCACATGCATCGCCCCGGTCTGCGCCGCTTCCTGCGTCGATGAAGCCTTCTCTCCACCGGGTCGCAGCACCAGGAGCGTCACCCCGAGCGCCGTCGCCACCCCGCCCACCACGAACCCCACCGTGGAGGCCGTGATGAGGCTCTGGGTCTGCTCCGCGCGCGGTTTGTCGTCGCGCGGGCAATGACCTGCTTCGTTGCAGCGCGATCGGATGTCGTCGACCTCCACCTTGGCCAGGATCCCCGTCACGGTGCCGATGCCGAGGCCCAGGCCACCGAGGCCGAAGGCCAGGCCGGCGGGCAAGAGCGAGCCCCGCCCCTGGGAGGTGACGCCGGCCCCGCTCGGGCCGAGCACGATGCTCAGCTCCGCAGTCCGACCTTCTTCGAGCAGGACGACCCGCTCCACGGCGCGATGGGCGGGCGCGGAGACCACCACCCTGGTCCGTCCGGGATTGCGGGACATCGGCTGACCCGTGGCGGGGACGGTCACACCGTCGATGGCAATCGTCACCGCGGCGTCCGGAGCGCCCGTGACCACCACCTTGAGGCGCGGGATCCGCTGTTCGAGGGCGGTCAGCTCTTCCTGTGCTTGCTGCTTGGCGTCACGAAAGGGCTTCGATGCCGTGGGCGCGAGGGGCTCGAACAGGACGGCCTCGTAGGCGGCCTGGGCTTCCACGAGCTTGCCGAGGCGCTCCTGGGTGCGCGCCAGCATGAGGAGGACCGTGGGCGCCCGGTAGACCTGCACGGCCTCGCGAAAAGCGGCCAGGGCGTCGTCGTAGCGTTGCGCCTGGTAGTGCTCGAAGCCGCGGTCGGCCAGCGTGCGGGCCTCCGCCCGACGCCCATCGGTGCGCGGACTCGCCTTGGTTTGCGCCTCGGCCGGGAGCGACGAGGAGACGGCGACGGCGACGGCTGCGGCGACGAGCGTGTGAACCCGCATGACTTCAGCCCTCCCGCATCGCCCTGCTGTGGTGCGCCGTGAGCCCCATCGGAGCCAGACCCACCTCCGAGTACCCACGTTCACCAGGCGCGCGAGTCTAGACCGACCGTCCAGGCACGCCAAGGCGCTCCTGCCCGGGGCGGGCCTCCCTCGCGCGCCACGACCCCGTGAGGGGCGGCCGTGAGGCGTCACCGGGTCGCGCGTCGGCTCCGAGCCCAGGTCGTCACGGGCACGCGTGCCTCGCACGGCAGGCACGCGTGCTCGCGCGCCGCCATCCGACGCCGGCGAATTCAGCTCCAGATCGGTGGCGCTCACGACGTAGACGCACGCGTGGGGGTCATTCCAGGGGTCCGTTCAGGCGCTGCCGCATTCACTTCGACGTTTCGTCGAGCACGGTGAATCCTGCGTCATCCATGACCGTTCGGGCACGCTTGACAGCATCGAGCGGCCACATCATTTAATCACCTGGGTGCGCTGCAGTCGCCCCCTGTAGGAAGCGACGCTCGGCGCCGCGGGGTCTCCCGCGCTCGCGCGCCGCATCCCTGGTGGCATGGCGAAACGACGAAAAGGGGAATGACCATGAAGAATCAATTCGGTGACGTGCGCGGTGACATGACCGAGATCCTCGACCAGGCGCGCAAAGACGCCGCATTCAGCGAGGAACTCCTGACGAATGGCATGCCCATGGCCAAGGAGGAAGACGAGAGCGACGGCGCGACCGTCCGCAAGTGCATGCTGCTCACGATCATCTGAATGCGACCGGCTGCGCCCCTGCGGGGGCGCGCCGGGAACGTTCACGGCATTCACTTGGCCTCTTCGCCCTCGCGCGGTCCGTAGGCGCTGCTTGCATGAACCCTGAATCGAATGCTTCGTTGCGCTGTCTGCCGGGTGCAGACGGCTTCTTCGACATCATCCAGTCCGCTTGCTTCTCGCCGCGCGCACGAGCCTCGGGGCGGAGGCCTCGCGCCCCTGCTGGGCCCTGGGATCCGTGGATTTGCGTCCTCGGAGAGGAGTACCCGGCGCCAGCCCAGGGCTGGAAGCTGCACCTCTCGGCGACGGTCGGCTCCGCGGAGGAAATCCTCCGGCGCGCGCTGCCGATCTTGCTCGCCGAGGATGCGGTGTTCAAGGTGGCGTCATCGACCACGACCCTCGCCGCCCTGAACCAGGGCGAGAGCGGGCTCGGTCAGGTCGGCAAATTCATCACCGTCTATCCGCGAGACGATGCCCACGCGGTCCGCCTCGCAGCGCGGCTGGACGAGGCGACCCGCGGGCTTCCCGGGCCGACGATCCCGTCGGATCGGGCCCTCCGGCCGGGTAGCCGGGTGTTCTACAGGTACGGGAGCTTCGGGGGGCAGGCGCTCCAGCTCGCGACCGGGGAGATCGTGGCCGCCATGAAGACGCCGGATGGACAGCTCGTCCCCGATCGGCGGCCGGCGGATTACGACGTGCCCTCCTGGGCGACCGATCCGTTCATTGCGGCAGGGCTCGCGGCCGAGTTACCGCGCGGCGCCTCGCGGCACGTCATCGCGCGCCGGTACGTGCCTGCCGCCGTCCTCCAGCGCACGCCCAGGAGCACGATCTTCCTCGCGCTCGATCTCAAGGCGTACCGACGCTGTGTCCTCAAGCGCGTGGAGCGCTGGGACGGCGCGCGTCTCCGACACGAGGCCGACGTGCTCCGGCGTCTCGGCCCAGACCCCGGCTTCCCGGCCCTCTATGACGTGTTCGAAGACGAGGAGCACCTCTACCTCGTCCTCGAAGATCTCTCGGCAGAAACCCTGAGCGCGCACGTCGCCCACGCGGCGGCCAGCGGCTGCTTCTTGCCCGCGGCGCAGATCGTGACGCTCGGGCGCGCGCTGGCGCGGCTGCTCGGAAAGCTGCATGCCGAGGGGCTCGCGCACGGGGATCTCAAGTCGAGCAACGTCCTCGTCGCCCCTGCGACGCTGCACCTCTGGCTCATCGATTTCGAGCTGGCCCACGGGCCATCGCTCACGGCCCAGCCCCACCACGGGCACGGCACGCGCGGCTACCGCTCCCCCGAGCGCATCGCTGGCGCTCCCCCCTCCACGTCCGACGACATCCACGCCTTCGGCGCGCTGCTCTACTTCCTGGCCACGGGCGCCGAGCCCGCCGAGGGTCCGACCGAGGCGCCGCTCGATGGCCGGCCTCCGCGGCTGATGAACCCGAACCTCCCGCCCGGGCTCTGCACGGTGATCGCGCGGAGCCTCGCGCAGGATCCGAGCGCTCGTTACAGCTCCGTGCGGCAGATCGAGCGCGCCCTGGAAGACGTGCTCACGGACTCCGCCACGCCGCTCACCGTCCCTGCCCCGCCGCGCCATTTCGGTCGCGCGTCGGCGCACCTCCCCTTCCCCGCGCGCCGCGAGGCGCTCGAGCTGGCCAGGCGCCTCGGCGACTCGCTGGTGAGCGCCGCACGCCCGGCGCCACGAGGGGGCGGCGTCTTCTGGCCCGACATGCACCCCGACGCGCGCGGCCTCCCCTCGCGCGACATCGGCCACGGGACGGCCGGCGTGGTGCTCGCGCTCTCCTCGCTCGTCGCGACGCTCGGCGAGTCGTCCCACCGCGCCACGCTCGCCCGCGCCGCCTTCGGCCTGCTCCACGCGCCGCGCCCCGACGGCGCCCCCGTCGCCGGGCTGTACCTGGGCGAGGCCGGGATCGGCGCTGCGCTCCTGGGCGCCGGGCGTGTGCTCGGGGATCGGACCCTGGCGCGGGCCGCCGAGGCCCGCGGACGCTGGATCGCCACACTGCCCTTCGGATCCCCCGATCTCTACAACGGCGTGGCGGGGCGCTTGCGGTTCCACCTCGCGCTCCACCGCGCGACGTCGAGCGACGAGCACCTCTCGGCTGCCCTGCGCGCGGGCGATCACCTCGTCGACGTCGCCGAGTGCGACGAGGACGGGAACGTCCTCTGGCGCTTCCCCGAGGGCCACGGCAACCTGAGCGGGACCACGCAGCTCGGCTACGCGCATGGGGCCGCGGGCATCGCCGACAGCCTGCTCGATCTGTTCGAGGTGACCCGGGAGGTGCGCTACCTGGACGCCGCCCGGGGGGCCGCGCGCTGGCTCGCCACCCTCGCCGTCCCGGCCCTCGGCGACGGGAGCGGGAGCGCCTGGCCGGTGGTCCCTGGAGGCCCACCGCACGCCGCGCACTGGTGCCACGGCGCCACCGGCATCGGCCGCTTCTTCCTGCACGCCACCGCCCTGGAGCTCGCTCCGGGGTGGACCGATCTCGCGGCCCGCGCCGCGCGCACGGTGGCCCGCGGGGCACGCTGGCTCGGCCCCACGCAGTGCCACGGCCTCGCCGGCAACCTGGAGTTCCTCGTGGACATGTTCCAGGCCACGTCACACCCGCACTACCTGACGGAGGCCGCCGATCTGTTCACCCTCCTGCGTGCCTTCTCGCAGGAAAAGGCGGGGCGCCTCGTCTGGCAGGGAGACCAGCCGGAGCAAGCGCTCCCGGCGTTGCAGGTGGGTTACGGCGGCGTCGCGACCTGTCTGCTCCGGCTGGGTGACCCGGCGCGGGCGCCTCACCTGCTGAGCGTCCGCGGGCTCGGCGGCGCTGGGGAGTGATCTGGCGGCATCGTCCGAGGGATGACGGCCCGCGCGGCGGGCTGGGGCGGGCTCGTCCGACGAGCGGCCGTTCCGACCTGACCGCGCCACGGGCAGGCGCCCGGAACCTCGCGGGCCTCGGGCGGGGATCCGCGACTGCGTCGTGGCCGTAGGCATCGAACCAAGGTGCTGGGCTGCACGCCACGACCCGTGGGCGCGAGGTCGCGCTCGGGGGGCACGAGCTGGGGAGGGAGCCGCCATGTCGGACAGGAGCTGCGCGGAGATCTTCGGCAAGGTGTTCACCATCCTCGCGGAGCATCCGACCGAGGAGCGCATGGCGATCGCCAGGAAGGTCTGGCACGAGTGCCAGGAGTGTGAGTTCACGCCCGATCAGATGTTCGCGGACGAGGCGCTGGTGGTGCTGGGCCTGGCGCGGCTCAAGGAAGATCCTCGCCACCCCGAGCACGGGGATGTATGGCTCTATGGTCCCGAGGCCGAGCTGAGCCTGGACGACGATCGAAGCCCTGCCGTGGGAAGGTGATGACGCCTCGCTTGCCGCTCCGTGGACGATGCCTCTGCGGTTCCGTGTCCTTCGAGCTGAGCGAGTCGCCGTCCAGCGTCCACTGGTGTCACTGCGGGATGTGCCGTCGGGCGACGGGCTCGGCGTCCGCGGTCCTGGTCTGGGCCTCGCGGTCCGCGATCGCCTGGAAGGGAGTCCCCGCGAGGTATCGCTCCTCGAGCGTCGCCGAGCGTGGTTTCTGCGGGACCTGTGGCACACCGCTGTTTCTGGATTACGAGCGTTCGCACGAGATCGTGCTGATGGTCGGCGCCTTCGACGACGCGGCTTCGCTGCGCCCCCAGCATCACTACGGGATCGAGTCCGTGCTCCCCTGGGACGACCGGCGGGATGATCTGCCGCGCGCGGCGACCGATCTCGACGACCCGGTGCTGCAAGGCCTCGTGCCGACCCCGCCACGCAAGCCAGGGTGAACCCGAGCGCACTCGACGCGCACTCGACGCGCACTCGACCCGAGGAGGGCTCAATCCGCCGAGGGCAGATGATCGGGCGGCACGTGCGAGGAAGGCGGCGGTGGGAACAAGAGCTGAAGCGGGATGGCCACGCGAGCGGCCCAGGCATTGGCGTCGTGCGTCTGGCCCGTGAACGCCAGGCGATGCAGGTCGGTCCCGGCAACGTAGCCCTGGAGCAGCAAGGCCCGGAGCATCGAGCGGGTGTGGTGAAAGCCATCGCGGACGTGCGGGTCCTTCTCGAAGGCGCACATGGCAGCGCCCGAGTCGAGGTAGAGAAATGGACGCGGATCCGGCGTCCCGGCGTGCTGTACCCGCCGGATCATCTCGCGGTTCGCCCACCAGAAGGAGCTGGAGAGGCACGCCGCCTTGCCGAAGACGTCAGGGCGAGTCCAGGCCGCGTAGAACGAGAAGAGACCTCCCATGGAGGATCCCATCAGCGCCGTGTTCTCGCGCTCGGGGCGCGTGCGGAAGCGCTCGTTGATGGTCGGGACGAGGTGCTCCACGAGCAGCTTCAGGTGGGCCTCGCCGCCACCACCACCGTGCGTGGGATCCGGCGTGGGGCTCAAACGCTCGAGGCGGCGCTCGGCGGTGTCGATGCCGACCACGATGATCTCGTCGATGGCGTTGAGCTCGAACAGGTGATCCAGCGTCTTTTCGAGGTTCCAGACCCCGTAGGGATCCGCCGACGTGCTCCACAGAGCCTGGCCATCCAGAACGTAGAGGACCGGGTAGCGCTTGCCGTCTTGTTCGTCATAGCTCGGCGGCAAGAGCACCTCGAACCGCAAGCGCTCGTCTCCCATGGCCAGCTCTTCGGCGGGAAGCAGGGTCGCCGTGTGCCGATCGAAATAGGGTTCGACGTGGACCTGCTCACCGGCATGCACCACGTAGTCGCGCCCTCCGGCCCACTCCTCGCCGTTTCGAACCAGCTTGAACTCGAGCAGCTCGCCTTCGAGGACCTGGAGGGCGAACCGATGGCGGTCGCCCTCGCTGGAGGTCGGCGGTGTCGTGTGCTCCCAGGAGAGCGGTTCCCGGTTCCCCCGGAGCCCGATGCTGCCCCGATGGGCCGGATAGGTCACCTCGATGACGGTGACACGGGACTGTCGCTCAGACATGAAAGCTCCATCGACGTCGCGTCATTGCATTCACCCGACGGACGATTCCATGCCTTGGTCGTCTGGGGGGAGACGGAATCGACAGACCGGCCTCACTTCAGGCCCACGTGCCTCGCGTCAGCGCGTCAGCTCCGCGCGCGCCTCGCCACCGCGTGGTAGATGGCGACGAGGATGACGGCGCCGATGAGCGACATGAAGAACCCTGCTGCCTCGCCTTCACGGTAGAAGCCGAGCGCGCGACCCAGGAAGCCGCCGAGGAACGAGCCGGCGATACCGAGGACGATGGAGACGACCCAGCCGCCAGGTTCACGGCCGGGGACGAGCAACCGGGCGAGTGCGCCGACCACGAGACCGAACAGCAGGAACAGGATGATGCTCATGACGTGACCTCTCTGTTGAACGAAGGGAGATGGCGGCGACCTCCGCCTCCATCGCGTCGTGACCTGCGCTGCGGCTGTGCAATGGGCGGGCCGAAGGGGAATGGGCGGAACGACGTCACCCTGCGGCTGCCCGTACGGCGTGCCGATCCCGTGCTGTGCAGGTTCGGGGATGCGTCGGCGGCGGGAGGCGACGCAGCGCACGGCTCATCGGTGCTCGCCAGGCCAGGGCTGTGCACGGTGTCGCCACCTGCATCCGACGAGCAGGAGGTGCCTGAGGAGGCCTCCGGGGGAAGCTGGAAGCCTTCAGGAGGCCACGGAGAAGGGTGAGCGCTCCCTGGAGCGCGGTGCTCAGGTGTTGAAGCGGAAGTGCATCACGTCGCCATCCTGGACGACGTAGTCCTTCCCCTCGATCCGGAGCTTGCCTGCGTCGCGCGCGCCGGCCTCGCCCTTGAGGGTCATGTAGTCGTTGCAGGCGATGGTCTCGGCGCGGATGAAGCCCTTCTCGAAGTCGGTGTGGATGACGCCAGCAGCCTGGGGGGCGCGGGTGCCCTCGATGATGGTCCAGGCGCGTGCCTCCTTGGGCCCGACGGTGAAGTACGTGATGAGGCCGAGGAGGCGGTAGCCGGCGCGGATGACCCGGTTCAAGCCTGGCTCGGAGAGGCCGACCGCTTCGAGGTAGTCCTTCTGCTCCTCCGGCGGGAGGATGGCGATCTCGCTCTCGATCTTGGCCGAGACGACCACGGCCTGGGCGCCTTCGGCCTTCGCGCGCTCGAAGACCTTGGCCGAGAAGGCGTTGCCCTTGTCCGCGGCCGCCTCCTCCACATTGCAGACGTACAGCACCGGCTTCGAGGTGAGCAGGCCGAGCATGCGGAAGGCGCGCTCTTCTTCCGGCTTGCGCTCGACGAGCCGGGCAGGCTTGCCGTCGCGCAGCAAGGTGAGTGTGCGGTTGACGAGCTCCAGGGTCTCCTTGCCTTCCTTGTCGCCGCCGCGGACCTTCTTCTCGAGGGAGACGACCCGCTTTTCCAGGCTGTCGAGGTCCGCCACCATCAGCTCGGTCTCGATGGTCTCGATGTCGGCGATGGGGTCGATCTTGCCTTCGACGTGGACGACGTCGGTGTCCTCGAAGCAGCGGACGACGTGCGCGATGGCGTCGCACTCGCGGATGTTGGCGAGGAACTGGTTGCCGAGGCCCTCGCCCTTGGACGCGCCGCGGACGAGGCCCGCGATGTCCACGAAAGTGAGGCGCGTCGGGATGATCTGCGCCGAGCGGGCGATGCGGGCGAGCTCCGCCAGGCGCTCGTCCGGCACGGCCACATCGCCCACGTTGGGCTCGATGGTGCAGAACGGATAGTTGGCGGCCTGGGCCGCCGCCGTCTGGGTCAGCGCGTTGAAGAGGGTCGACTTGCCGACGTTCGGCAGGCCGACGATGCCGCATTGAATGCCCATGCTCGCTCCCGGCCACACGGTTCGCGCGGCTCGTGCGCGGGGCGTGTGGGGGCGCCAGGAAAAGCAGCGTCCCTCTACCCTGTCAAGGGAAACCCTGAGGGCGCGCAGCACGGTAGAACGCGGTCGGCAGCGGGGTCGGTCGGCCGGCCTCGATGGCCCCGAGGAAGGGGCGCCAGGGGATCGCCCGCGGCGCAGGGAGCGCTGAAGGAAGCGCCCCTGGTGCGGGTGCCGTCAGGCGGACCAGGCCGCGCGGAGGTGGCCACGCTGGCGCGCGGTGGGCCTCTGCGCATGGTAAGAAAGGTGAGTCGGGTCAGTACGCGGGGGGCCAACCGGTCGGCCGAGGTTCTTGAGATGCGCAGGAGCGAGCGTGTCGATGAGGTCGATGGAGGACGACACGGCAAGCGCGTTGCGGAACGTCGCCGAGGGCGGACGGAGGCCGCAGCGTACGGGGCCCGCATGGCGGCGCTCCAGGAGGCGACCGCTCGGCTCGCTGCGGTGATCGATCCCGACGAGGTGGGCCCAGCGCTGGCGCGGGAGGCCTGGTACGCGATGGAGCCTGCCATCGCGGCGGTTTACATCGTGGAGGAAGGGGGCAGCACGCTGCGCATGGCAGGCGCGCTCGGCGTCGACGAGGAAGCCGCCCGTCGCTTCGCCGATGTACCGCTCGACAGCGACACGCCCGTGGGCGAGGCGTTCCGCACGGGTGCTGCGGTCACCTACAAGCGCTCGGAGAGTGCTGGGCGCTCGCCAGCAGGCGAGGCGGATGGCCTGCTGACCTCGGAGTTCGAGACGTTCCTGGCCTTGCCGCTGCGCATGGACGACCGGGCCCACGGGGTCCTCGCGCTGGCGTGGGATCGGCCCGAGGGGTTCGACGAGGTGACCTCGGAGCTGGCTCGGCTCGCGGCGCAGGCGGGGACCATGGCGCTGGAGCGGGTGCAGCTGTTCGCCTCGGAGCGGGCGGCGCGGGCGCGGGCAGAGGCGGCCCGGGAGCGGCTGTCGGTGCTCGCGCGGGTGGGCGAGGTCCTCGCGGGCTCGCTCGACTACCACAAGACCATCGCCAGCGTCGTCGAGCTGTGCGTGCCACGGCTCGCCGACTGGGCGGCCGTCGACATGCTGAACGAGGACGGGACGCTCAGCCGCCTGGGCGTGGCCCACACCGATCCCGTCCGCGTCGCGCTGGCCCGGGAGCTGTGGCACCGCTACCCGCCCCGCATGGACTCGCCCTACGGGATCCCGGCCGTGGTGCGCACGGGTGTGCCGGAGATCGTGCTCGAGATCCCGCCAGGGATGCTCGAGGAGCGCCTGCCCGATCCCGAGCTGCTGGCGCTGTACCGGTGGCTGGGCTACCGCTCGTCGATCTGCCTGCCGCTGCGGGTGCGAGGGCGGACGGTGGGGGCGCTGTCGCTGCTCACGGCGGAGTCGGACCGACGCTTCGGGCCGGAGGACGTGAACCTCGCGCACGAGGTGGCCCGGCGCGCCAGCCTGGCCATCGAGCGCGCGCACAGCTTCCGCGAGGCGCAGGAGCTGAGCCGGCACAAGGACGAGTTCATGGCCACAATCTCGCACGAGCTGCGGACCCCGCTGAACGCGATCGTGGGCTGGACGCGCATGCTGCTCGGGGGGCGGCTCCCCCCGGATCGGCAGCGGCACGCGCTGGAGGTCATCGCGCGAAACGCAGACCTGCAGACGCAGCTCATCAGCGATCTGCTGGACGTGAGCCGGGCGATTTCCGGGAAGCTGCGCCTCCAGGTCGGCGTCGTCGACGTCCGCGGGGTGCTCACCGCGGCGCTGGAGTCGGTGCGCCCGTTCGCGCTGGGGCGCGACGTGGAGCTGTCCGAGGAGTTCAGCGAAGACCCAGGGCCCGTCGCCGGCGACGCGGGGCGATTGCAGCAGGTCGTCTGGAACCTGCTCACGAACGCGATCAAGTTTTCTCCAGCCGGCGGCAAGGTCTCGATGTCACTGCGGAGCGCCGAGGGGTGGGTCGAGGTGGAGGTGCGCGACTGGGGCGAAGGGATGCAGCCGGAGTTTCTCCCCTTCGTGTTCGAGCAGTTCCGCCAGGCCGACGCGAGCCGCGCGCGCCGTCACGGCGGTCTCGGCCTGGGGCTGGCCATCTGCCGGACGCTGGTGGAGCTTCACGGCGGCACCGTCGCGGCCCACAGCGAGGGCCTCGGCAAGGGCAGCACCTTCACCGTGCGCTTGCCTCTCGCGACGGTACGTCCAGACGACCGGCCGCGCACGCCGGCGCTGCAAGAACGTCCGGAGACAGCCGATGGACCGACGGTGGAATCCACCGCCTCCCCGCTGCTCGGGGCGCGGCTCCTGGTGGTGGAAGACGAGCCGGACGCGCGGGAGCTCCTGGCGACCCTGCTCGAACAGAATGGCGCCACCGTCCACGCCGTGGGTAGCGCCCGCGAGGCGTTCGAGGCCATGCCGGCGTTCGTGCCCATGCTGATCGTGTCCGATCTCGGGATGCCCGAAGAGGACGGGCTTTCGTTCATCCGGCGCGTGCGCGCGCTGCCGCCGGAGCAAGGAGGGGGCACGCCCGCCCTGGCGTTGACCGCCTTCGCCCGCGAGCAGGAGCGCGGTGCCGCGCTCGCCGCCGGCTTCCAGGCCCACGTGTCCAAGCCGGTCGACCCGGAGATGCTCGTCGCCGAGCTGGCGAGATGGCTCGCGGACGCCTAGGGAGCGAGTGCTGGGCGCCATGGGAGCCCCCCCGCTCGGAGGGGCTCACGCAGCCGAGCCGAGAGCCCCTACTTGGCGTGAGAGGCGGTGGCGAAGACGATGCGGAGCGTGCTCACCGACGTCGGCCCGAACGACAGCGTGTACGTCCCCTCGTTCAGCGTCACGTCGTAGCGCCCCAGGATCTGATCACAAGCCTCGGAGCAGGGAGCGGCGGTACAGGTGGACGTCGCGGTCACGGGGTTCCCCTCGCTGTCCTGGATGGCGAGCGGCGCGGCGGTCGTGATGAATGCGACGTAAGCGCCGCCGTGGCCAGCAGGCACGGTGAGCCCCATGAAGCCGCTGTAGTTCGACGCGGCGGACGCCTGCGGCAGCGTGACCTCGTAGGTCACGTGATCGAGCTCCTCGACGGGCGCAGCCGCCGCGTCGGCACCAGCAGCCACGGCGATCGGGGTCTCCTCGAAGTGCTCGCAGATGTGCGCCTCGGGATCGTGATCGGTCTCGGTGTGGGTATGGCCCGTGTCGTGGTCGTCGTGTCCGTCATCATCGCCACCACAGGCAACGAGTGCGAGCGAACCCAGGAGCAACAACGCAATGCGGAACTTCATGGAAACCTCTTGAGAAGGCAAAAGAACGAGCCCATGGGCGCCGCCCCAGCTCGGGTTTCCTCGTAACACGTGGTGGCGTCGAGCCGCAACGAAGCAGCAGGAACCTGCGAGCATCACGGCTGCGAAAATTCGCCGCATTGCAAAGCGAAAAAAGCAGCGTTTCCAGCGTCGAAGTGTGAACGAAGCTGCAATGGTCACGGCACGCTGCGCACGCGCGAGAGGAGGCCTGACATCGTCGACGGCGCGCCCCCGTCACGCCTCGCGTCGAACGGCACGACCATGGGAGTCACAAAATCTGCTCGCTCCGTCACGCTCGTGGGAGCGCGCCTCTTCGAGTTCTCCCTCCGTGATCTCCGCGTTGGTTCTCCTCGCTTGGCCCGCGCCTCTTTGTCGGGCACAACGAGGCCGTCTTCATGATCGAGACCCAGGTTCATGACGTGCTGTCATGCCAGAGACAGCGAGCAGGTGGCGTGACCGAAAGGACGCATGAGCCTCCCTTCCCACCTCGACTCGTTGCGCCACGAGCGTCCCCTCGGCGTGGGGTAGAGGGCGTCACATGAAGTGGTGGGAACTGCGCGCGAGGGTTCAGCGGTTGCGCTCACCGCTCGCTTCCCTGTGGCTCGCCGTTGCCACCGCCTGCACGTCCTCTCCCCCTCCCACGGACCCAGGCTCGGAGCAGCGCGAGGCCGCGCTCCCAGCGGCGATATCAGCAGTGTCCCCCATCTCCGAGCCACCTCTCGTGGCGAGCGCGCGCCTCGAGGATCTCGCCGCACCCGAGCCGCCACCGCCCCTCGAACCGCCTCCCTTCAAGTCCGACGAGACGTTCCAGCTCGCCATCCGCGGCGGCGAGGTGATCGATGGCTCGGGGAAGCCGAGGCGACGCGCCGACGTCCTGATCCGGGGCACCGAGATCGCCTTCGTGGGTCGGGTCGATCCCGCGGTGAAGGCCGAGCGAACCCTCGATGCGACGGGGGCCGTGGTGACCCCGGGGTTCATCGACGCCCATGCGCACGGTGACCCGCGTGGCGGTGTGGAGCAGGTGCTGGCCATGGGGGTCACCACGGTGGTGGTGGGTCAGGACGGGATGAGCCCTGGGAAGCGCATCGGCGCCTACCTCGCCGCCGTGGAGGCAGCGCGGCCCCGGGTGAACGTCGCGACGCTGGTCGGGCACGCCTCGGCGCGTGCCGAGGCCGGGATCGGCTCTCCGAAGCAGGGCCCCAGGCGCTACGAGCGGCTCGCGGCGTGGATCGCGAGAGGCCTGGACGAAGGTGCGTTCGGCCTGAGCACGGGGCTGGAGTACGACGGGGGCCGCAGCGCGACGCCGGAGGAACTCGCCGCAGCGGCCGCCCCCGTCGGCGCCCGAGGGGGTGTGGTGATGAGCCACCTGCGCAGCGAAGACGACGATCGGATCGAGGGCTCCCTCGACGAGCTGTTCGAGCAGTGCCGGAAGAGCGGCGCCCGCGCGCACGTGGCGCACCTGAAGGTGGTCTACGGCAAGGGTGCCACGAGGGCCGAGGCCATCCTGGCGAAGCTCGCTGCAGCGCGCGCGTCGGGCCTCTCGGTGACGGCGGATCTCTACCCGTACACGGCGAGCTACACCTCGCTGGAGATCCTGTTCCCCGACTTCGCGCGGCCGCCGCAGTCGTACAGCAGCGCGAAGCAACGCCGGCGCAAGGATCTCGCAGAGTTCCTGCGCGCGAAGGTGATGAAGCGCAACGGCCCGGAGGCGACGCTGTTCGGGACCGGCGCGCACGCTGGAAAGACCCTCGCCGCGGTGGCCACAGCCAGGGGCGTTCCTTTCGAGGAGGTGCTGATGGATCTCGGCCCTCATGGCGCGGAGGCGGCTTACTTCGTGATGGACGAGCCCCTCATGGAGCGGCTCTTCGTCGACCCCTTCGTGATGATCAGTACCGACGGGGGCGCTGGCAGCGGCCACCCGCGCGCCTACGGTGCCTTCGCGCGCGCCCTGGGAGAACTCACCCACCGCCGAGGCCTGGTGACGCTGGAAGAAGGCGTGCGGAAGATGGCCTCGCTGCCCGCCGAGACGCTGGGTCTCCACGGTGTGCGTGGCTGCCTGCAGCCTGGTTGCGCGGCCGACGTGCTGGTGTTCGATCCTGCCGAGGTCCGTGACCGCGCCGATTTCAGGTCACCGCGGCGGCTCGCCGAAGGGATGCGCGCGGTGTTCGTCAACGGCGCCCTGGCCCGCGAAGGCTCTCGCGCCACGAGCACGCGCTCGGGACAGGTCCTCCGGTCGAGACCAGCCCCCTAGTTCGGCGGCTCCTGCTTCTTCCGTACGGGCGCGCCCTGAGCTGGCCTCCCTTCCTTCTTTTCGATGGAGGTCCTCGGCTCCCCTCCAGGGCTGTAAGGCTGCATGTCCGCAGCTTCTTCAGGCACCCGCTTCGGCTCTTCCGCTGCGGGCGAGACCGGGGCCGTCGGTGGCTGTCGTTCGATGCCCCCATCGCCGCCACCCGAAGCGCCAATCGTCGCCTCACGTGCCGCTTGCTTGCGGATGTCCTCGCTGCTTCGCTGCTGCGCCACCTCGCCCTCCTTTCCGATGCCGCACGGACGCCGCGCGGCGCGTGACCGAGGCACGGACGGCAAGCCTGCGCCCCTGTCATCGGCTCTGGCACCAGCGAGCCCGACGTCAAGGGGGCCCTTTCCCGGAAGGGCGACCCGTGGGGTAGACTCCGCCCGCCATGCACCGCTCCTCCTTGCCCACGCTCCCCGCCCTGCTCGCGTCTCTGCTCGTCGCCTGCGGCGGCGACCAGAGCCCTGCGGCCACGGCCCCCACGACGCCGGCCGCGGCGCCCGCGCCGATCGCCGACAACGCCAGGGCATCGCGCTACCCGGAGACCCCCATGCGCCCCGTCACCACCGAGTACCACGGGGTCCGCGTCGTCGACCCCTACCAGTGGCTGGAGTCACCGAAAGACCCGGAGGTCGACCGCTGGATCGAGGAGCAGAACCGGCGAACGCGCACCTACTTCGACGCGCTCCCGGCACGCAAGGCCGTGCGCGACCGGGTCGCCACCATGCTCAACGCCGTCTCGAATGCCTGGTACGGCGTGAAGTACAAGGGGGGCCGGCTGTTCGCCACCAAGTTCCAGCCCCCCAAGCAGCAGCCCTTCCTGGTGACGTTGAAGTCGCCGAACGACCTCGCCTCGGAGCGGATCCTCGTGGACCCGAACGAACTCGATCCGAAGGCGCGCACCACGATCGACTGGTTCGTCCCTTCACCCGACGGCAAGAAGGTCGCCGTCTCGCTCTCGCAAGGCGGCACGGAGAACGGCACCGTGCACGTCTACGACGCGGACACCGGCAAGGAGACCGGCGACGTCGTGACCTACGCGAACAGCGGCACGGCGGGAGGCGGCCTGAGCTGGGCCAGCGATGGGAAGGGGTTCTTCTACACCCGCCACCCTCACCCCGGCGAGCGACCCGACAGCGACCTGGGCTTCTTCCAGCAGGTCTACTTCCACAAGCTCGGCACGCCGGAGGCACAGGACGCTTACGCGATCGGAAAGGAGTTCCCCCGCATCGCCGAGACGCGGCTGAGCGCGAGCGACAACGGCCGCTTCGTGCTGGCCAGCGTTCAGAACGGCGACGGCGGCGAGTTCTGGCAGTATCTGCGCGACGCGCGTGGCACCTGGAAGCGCCTCGCCGATCTGCCGGACAAGATCGTGGACAGCGCCTTCGGGCCCGATGGCAAACTCTACCTCGTCTCGCGCAAGGACGCGCCGCGCGGCAAGGTGATCCGCATCGACCCCGCGAAGCCCGATCTCGGAAAGGCCGAGGTGCTCGTCCCCGAGAGCGAGGTGACGATCAAGGACATCGTCCCCACCCGCTCCCGTCTCTACGTCGTCGATCTCGCAGGTGGTCCCTCGCAGGTCAGGGTCTTCGACCTCAAGGGCAAGCAGACCGGCGACGTGCCCATCCTCCCCGTCTCGGCCGTCCACCAGCTGGAGAGCATCGCGGGTGACGACGTCCTGTTCTCGAACACGAGCTACGTCGAACCGTCGGCGTTTTACCTCTACCAGGCCAGAGACAACAAGGTCACGAAGACGGCGCTCGCGTCGACCGCCCCCGTCTCCTTCGCAGATACCGAGGTCGTGCGCGAGACGTGTACGTCGAAGGACGGCACGAAGGTCCCGATCAACATCCTCCGCAAGAAGGGGATGAAGCTCGACGGTCGAGGGCCGGCGCTGCTCACCGCGTACGGCGGCTATGGCATCAGCCTTCAGCCGGGCATGCGCCCGGTCACCCGCCTCTTCCTCGACCAGGGCGGCACCTACGCGGTCGCCAACCTCCGCGGCGGCGGAGAGTTCGGCGAGGCGTGGCATCTCGCCGGCAACCTCACGAACAAGCAGAACGTCTTCGACGACTTCTACGCCTGCTCGAAATACCTCGTGGAGAGCGGGTACACCCGGCCGGAGCGCCTGGCGATCATCGGCGGATCGAACGGTGGTTTGCTGATGGGCGCCGCGCTGACCCAGCACCCCGAGATGTACCGGGCCGTCGTCTCCTACGTGGGAATCTACGACATGCTCCGGGTAGAACTCTCGCCCAATGGCGCCTTCAACGTGACCGAGTTCGGCTCGGTGAAGGATCCGGCGCAGTTCAAGGCGCTCTTCGCCTATTCACCACTGCACAACGTGAAGGATGGGGTGAAGTACCCATCGGTCCTCTTCCCGACGGGCGCCGAGGACCCGCGCGTCGAGCCCTGGCACTCCCGCAAGATGGCAGCGCGCCTCCAGGCAGCGTCGACTGGTGGCCCAGTGCTTCTCCGGGCCGACGTCGGCGGGCACGGCGCCGACACACCGCTCGATGCACAGATCGAGCAACTCGCCGATGTCTACAGCTTCATCTTCCACGAGCTCGGCCTCGACGCCGCAGGGGAATGACCGACCATGAAAGCCGTTCTTTGCAAGGCCCTCGGGGGCCCCGATACCCTGGCCGTCGAGGAAGTCCCCGGCCTGAGCGCGGGCGTGAGCGAGGTGCTCATCGACGTTCATGCTGCCGCCGTGAACTTCCCCGATCTGCTGATCACCCAGGGGAAGTACCAGTTCAAGCCACCGCTGCCCTTCTCTCCCGGCGGTGAGGTCGCGGGCGTCGTGCGCGCGGTGGGTGCACAGGTCACCCGGGTGAAGCCCGGGGATCGCGTCATCGGCTCCGCCGTGTGGGGCGGCTTCGCCGAGGAGCTGGTCGTCGACGAAGCCCGGGTGACGCCAGTCCCCGATGGCATCGATCTCGTGACCGCCTCGGCCTTTCTCACGGCCTACGGCACCTCGTACCATGCCCTCGTCGATCGGGCCGCGCTCCACGCGGGTGAGACCCTGGCCGTGCTCGGCGCCGCCGGAGGCGTGGGGCTCGCCGCGGTGCAGATCGGCAAGGCGCTCGGCGCCCGCGTCATCGCCTGCGCCTCCACCGACGACAAGCTCGCGCTCTGCAAGGAGCACGGCGCCGACGAAGTCATCAACTACGCCCGCGAGGATCTCAAGGAGCGGCTGAAGCAGCTCACGGGCGGCGAGGGCGCCGACGTCGTCTACGACCCGGTGGGCAGCGCCTACTCGGAGGCGGCCTTGCGCGCGATCGCCTGGAAGGGGCGGTTCCTGGTCGTGGGCTTCGCCGCGGGCGAGATCCCGCGCATCCCCCTGAACCTGACCCTCCTCAAGGGCTGCCAGATCGTGGGCGTGTTCTGGGGGATGTTCACCACGCGGGAGCCCTCGCGGTATCGCGAGGGCCTCGAGGAACTCTTGCGCTGGCTCGCCGAGGGACGCATCCGACCGCTCGTGTCCGAGAGCTTCCCGCTGGAGCGGGCAGCGGACGCCCTCCGGGCCATCGAAGCCCGCGCCGTGAAGGGCAAGGTCGTCCTCGTCACGGGCCGGGCAGAATAGGACACGCGCCGGGGCTCCCTTGCCCTGGCGTGCTGACTCGGTGGGCTGGCCGAGTCGGCACCATCGCCAGCACGCTCCCCCCCGCACTCCGGACCTGCGTGCGCTCCATCGAGGAGCGACTGGGCTGCTTCCCAGCACGCCTGACGCACGTTCCCGGCTCCCCCTCCCCCCGCCGGTCTCCGTGCCGCTCCCCTCTCCCCGACCAGCCTCCGTGCCGCACCTTCCTCCCCTCCACCGCCGCTCCACCACCTCGTGCTCCGCACAGCACGCATCTGGCGGCACTCACGCAATCATCCGTCATCACGGACACAGTTCCGCCATCGAGGACATTTAGCCATTGCTTTGTCCGCCATCATGGATCGATATTCTATCTTAACGGATGATAGCTACGCCGTGCGCGCGGACGCACGTGCTCGCAGCATTGCCTGAATCTCACCGCAAACCGGCATTTCATCGTCACCGAGGAAGCCAAGAGGATCCCCTCCATGGTCCATCGCCCACGTGCGCCGAGACGGCTCGGCGTCGCCGTCATGGCTGCGCTCACCATCGGAACGGTGAACGCAGCCGCGCTCGCTGCCGATTGCGCGACGTTGCCCAGCCCCATCTACGGGATTGGCGGGAGCGCGCCGCGGCCGCTGTTTGCGCGCCTCGGACAGGCGCTCTCCCAGGCGACCCCGCCGGAGACCTTCATCTACCAGGCGCCGGGCGCCTGCCACGGCCCGAACTACGTCATCGCAGGGACCCGGATCACCGGCACCGCCAGCTACTGGGACGCGGCGGGCGTCGAGCAGACGTGCGATCTTCCGCTGACCGGCGCGAACGTCGACGTCGGCGTCGCCAACACGTTCGCCGACAACTGCCCGGGCATCGACGCCTTGCCTCAGAACGTCGGGGACTTCCAGGGGCCGGTGAACCCGTTCGTCTTCATCGTGCCCAAAGCGTCGAGCCAGACCACCATCAGCGCGGCAGCGGCCTATTTCGTCTATGGCTTCGGCGAGACGGGCCAGGCTCAGCCCTGGGTCGACGAGTCGCAGATCATCAAGCGCGACCCCAACTCGGCCGCCGCAATCATCATCGCGCTCGCCATCGGCGTGCCCGTGGAGCGCCTCAAGGGCGTCGATGCCTTGACCAATCCGAACACCGTGTTGCTCGTCTCCGGGTCACCCGCACCCGAGCGCGCCATCGGGTTCGTCTCCGGTGAGGTGGCGGAGGCCAATGCGTCGGTGATCAATGTGCTGGCCTACCAGCACAGCGATCAGTCCTGCGGTTACTGGCCCAGCAGCACGGCGACGGGCTTCGACAAGAGGAACGTGCGCGACGGGCACTACCCGCTCTGGGGCGCCCTTCACTTCTTCACTCGGCTCGGCAGCAACGGCGCCCCCACGAACCCCGCTGCAGCGCGGCTCATCGGCTACTTCACAGGCGCGCTTCCCCCGCCTTCGGGCGTCGACGTCCCGGCGATCACCATCGCTGCAGGCTCCATCCCGAGCTGCGCCATGCGCGTGCAGCGAGATCGGGACGTCGGACCGCTCGCCTCCTTCGCGCCCGAAGATCCGTGCGGCTGCTACTTCGAGCGTGTCGCGACCGGGGCGACGACCTGCCAGGCCTGCACCGACAGCAGCGAGTGCCCGGACAGCGCGCCTGCATGCCGCCGCGGCTACTGCGAGGACTACTGACATGAGCCTCCGATCGTTCCCGCCTCGGGCCCCCTTTCTCCTCCTCCTGGTCGTGGGCGCCGTCGCCGCATGCCTGGGGTCGTGCTCGTCCACCGAGAACCAGCAGCCGCCCGTGTTCAATGCCACGACCTCGGGCCCTGGGACCGGAGGAGGCGGCGGCGTGGGCGGCGCAGGTGGGGCCGGCGGCGTCGACCCGGCCTGCCTGGGCCCCGACGGCTGTTACGCCTGCGATCCAGCGACGGACACGCAGTTCCACAACGCGTGCACCGACGCCCAGTGCTCACCGTTCGACGACACTGCGCGCCTGCCCCTCTTCAACGGCGGCGCGCTGCCCCCCCTGCCGTGACCCCCAGGGCAGCAGCATCCTCATGAGGCTCCTCGCCGTCACGCTGCTCGCGGCCGTGCTTCCGTTGCTTTCGACGGTAGCGCGAGCCCAGACCGCTCCACCGCCGGACGACGACGACGCGGACGTCGAGATCCCTGCCGCGCCAGAACCTCCAGTTCAGGCCCCAGCGCCCGTGCGGCCCACGCCGGCACCTGCACGTCCTCCGTCGGCACCTGCACCGTCGGCACCTGCACCGTCGGCATCTGCACCGTCGGCACCTGCGCCATCGGCACCTGCGCCATCGGCACCTGCGCCATCAGCGCCTCCCCCGACGTCTGCCCCCCCTTCGTCGGCGCCTTCTCCATCGGGCCCGCCTGCCGCCGCTGCAACGCCCAGCGCGGCCCGTGCGGCTTCTGCGCCGGCCCCAGAGACGGCGAACGCGCCCCCCGGAGCGACGACAGAGACTCCCCCGTCGGCTCCCTCGCCCATCGATGCCCTGCGCGAAGAACTGCGGGCCACCCAGCAGCGGCTCCAGACGCTCGAAGCCCTCGCCGTCACGGCGCCCGGCAGCGCCTCCGCCTCTCCTCCCACGCCCCGAGACAGCACCGCGACGGCTGCGCAGCCCGTTGCCCCTCCGGGAGAGAAGCCGGCGTCCCCTTCCTTCTTCGACACCCTGCTCGCGCCGGGCGCGTTCCGCCTGTCGGCATACGTGCAGTCGCAGTACGAGAGCCACCAGGACTCCGAAGACCAGATCCAGCAGGGCGGTGTCCTGCTCAACCAGGATCGCTTCCTCGTCCGCCGGGGCCGCCTCCGCCTCGACGCCGGCTGGCGGTACGTCGAACTCGGCCTCGAACTCGACGGCAGCACCACCCGCGGTCCCATCTTCGGCGCCCGCCGCGCCGAGGCCTCGCTCCTCCTGCGCCAGAGCGACTGGAATGGAGAGCCCAGGCCGCGCGGCGTCCGCCAGGAAGGGGGCGTCCCGCTCGCCATGATCACCTTCGGCCTCTCGGAGATCCCCTTCGGCTTCGAGCTGGTCGACTCCGCACGGGAGCGCGTGTTCATGGAGCGCTCCGTCGCCTCGCTCGCGTTCTTCCCGGGCGAGCCCGATGTCGGCGCCAGGCTCTCCGGCGGCCTGGGCTTCTTCCGGTACGCACTCGCCGTGCTCAATGGCGAGCCCGTCGACGACCGCCCCTCCCGGCCGGCGCGCGATCCCAACGCCGCCAAGGATGTCGTCGCGCGGCTCGGCATCGACACCCGAGCGACCCCAGGCTTCCGGGTGAGCGGCGGCGTCTCCGCGCTGCATGGAACGGGCTTCCATCCGGGGCAGGAGGCGACGAAGGGCACGCTCCAGTGGCGTGATCTCAACGAGAACTCCGCCGTCGATCCCGGCGAGGTCACCGCGCTGCCCGGCTCTGCGGCCACTCCTTCGCAGAACTTCACGCGGTGGGCCGTCGGCCTCGATCTCCAGCTCCGCCTGCGCACGCCCCTCGGTGAAGCGATGCTCTACGGCGAGGCCGGGGTCGCCCAGAACCTCGATCGCGGCCTCTACCCCGCCGATCCGATCACGGCCGGCGTCGATGTCCGCCACTTTTTCTACTACGGGGCCTTCGTCCAGGAGATCACCCGCTTCGGCATCGCCGGCTTCCGCGTCGATCACTACAACCCCAACGCCGACTTCCTCGACCCCCGCGGCGGCAAGCTCGTCCCCACGGCCCAGGGCATCACCACGCTCTCGCCCGTCGCCGGGCTGGTGCTCCCCAACCGCGCACGGCTGCTCTTCCAGTACGACGCCATCCTCGACGCGCTGGCGCGTGATGCGCGCGGTGTTCCGACCGACCTGAAGAACGACCGCTGGACCCTCCGCCTGCAGGTGGAGCTATGAAGCGGACGACGCCGGATACGGCTCCCGCGGCAAGACGGCGCCACGCGCTGACGCGAAGCACCCCACCCGACCACCGCGCGCGTCGAGCACGTCCCCTCTCCACGCTGCCACTCGTGGCCTTCCTTGCAGCTTGCACCGGAGAACCCGCGTGGCTCGGACTCGACGAGCCGCTGCGGGTCCCGGGCGGCACCTTCAAGGAAGGCGCCCTGCCTGGCACGCCTCCGGTCCCTTCCGGCGAGGCGCAGCTCTCGCCGCGCGTCACCGTCATCGAGAGCGTGAACAACGTCGTGCGCCCCGGTCAGGAGGGCAAGACGTTGCATGGCCGCACCACGACCGACGCCGTGGCGGTCGCCTTGCGCTTCGCCGATCTCGGCACCGGCTACTGGGTGGTCCCGGTGGGCGGCCCGGACCCCCAGGCGAACGGCGAGCTGACCTGGACCGTCCACCTCGACATCGCCCACGACGCAGCGCCTGGACTTCATCCCCTCCGCGTTGCCGCCCTCGACGACGCCGGCCGCGCCGGTACCCAGGCGGAGATCACCACCTGCGTCACCGCGCCGATCCCCGACAACCTCAGCACGTGCGACCCGACCCTCGCCCCGCCGCGCGCCGTGCTCTCCCTCGCCTGGTCGAACGCCGCCGACCTCGATCTCGTGCTCGTCACGCCCTCGGGCAAGATCGCGAGCCCCAAGCAGCCCACCACCGCCCCCGCGGGCCAGACCGGCACCACGCCATCGCTCGACGAGGCCGGGGTGTTCGATCGTGACGCCAACGCGGGCTGCCTCGCGGCGTCTCCCACCCGCGAGAACATCGTCTGGCAGGCCCCCCCCGAGCACGGGCCGTACCTCGTCTACGTGAACCTCCACGACGCCTGCGGCGAGCAGGCCGTCACCTTCGAGGTCTCCTTGCACCTGCCCACCCCGCGCGAAGACGGCGGCGAGACGCTCACCGAGGCGCTCCGCGTCCCCGGCCAGGTGCTCGCGCTGCACGCCAATGGTGGCACCCAGCTCGGCTTCTACGTCACCGCCTTCTCGTTCCAGTGATGACCATGGAAGGGACCCCCTCGTGATCGTCGATCGCCTCCTTCGCGTCGCCCTCGTGGGCAGCACCTGGGTGCTCTACCTCCTCATCGCCCTCAGCGTCGTCTCGTTCACGGCGATGCTGGAGCGCTGGCTCTTCTTCCGACGTCACCGCGACGATCTCGGCAAGCTCCGAAGCCGACTCGCCGCCGCACTCCGCGACGACGACCTCGACGGCGCCGACGTGGCCCTCGCGGCGAGCCGGTCCATCGAGGCCCGGGTCGTCCGCACCGCCCTCGGGTGGCGTCACGGTGGCGCCGCCGCCGTGGCCGACGTCGTCGACAGCGAGCTCTCCGAGACCCGCAAGGACCTCGAGCGCGGCGCGAACCTGCTCGGCACCCTCGGCAACAACGCGCCCTTCGTCGGCCTGCTCGGCACCGTGCTCGGCGTCATCGAAGCGTTCCGCCAGCTCGGCGATCAGGGAAACAAGGACGCCATGGGCAACGTGATGGCCGGCATCGCCGAGGCCCTCATCGCCACGGGCGTCGGCCTCTTCGTCGCGCTCCCCGCCGTCATCGCCTACAACGTGCTCCAGAAGAAGATCGGCGACATCGAGGCCGGCGTGAACAGCCTGAGCAAGCTCGTCACCGCCTCCCTCAAGGCACGCGAAGCGCAGGGTGCTGCTGCGCCGAAGAAGACCGAGCGTGCGCCAGAGGCTTCCACCACGACGGACGACGACGCGGTGCCGCGGTCGAGCCAGGCGCACGGGAAGATCCAGAACGGCCGGGGCACTGCGGAGACGGCAGAGGCCGAGGCGTAGCCCGCCGGAGCAGAGAGGGAGCGTTCCATGGCTGGCACACAACCAGGACGAGGACGAGGTGGAATCGTCGGCATCAACGTCACCCCCATGGTCGACGTGGTGCTCGTGCTGCTGGTGATCATGATGGTCTCCGCGACGTACATCGTCTCGCAGAGCCTCAAGGTCGAGCTGCCCAAGACCGCGAGCAGCGACGAAGCGGTGTCCACGCTCGCCGCGGTGACGATCACGAAGGATCAGCAGCTCTACTTCAACAACGAGCCCGTCACCGAGGTGCAGCTCGTGCAGAAGCTCCGCGAGGCCAAGGGGAGCGGCACCGAGGTGAACCTCGTCGTCAGCGCCGACGAGGCTGCTCCCCACGGCCGGGTCGTCCACGTCATCGATCTCGCCAAGGTCGAGGGCATCAGCAAGTTCGCCATCAACGTGGAGCGCTCGCTCTAGCAGGCCGGACCGATCATGCCGCGCACCTCCTTGCTCTACGCTGCGAGCATCGCCGTCCACGCGCTCCTCGCGGCCTCGGTGCTCACCATCAAGCAGCGCGAGCGGCGGGAGAACATCGCCATCTCGGTGACCGAATCGAAGAAACCTCCGGAGCCCCCGAAGCCCATCGAGGCCCCTCGTCTCCCGCCACCGCCCGAAGAGAAGGCGCCGCCACGCCCAGCAAAGGCCCGCACCGTCGCCGAGCCGAAGGCGGAGGCCCCCCCACCCGAGGCAAAGGCGCCGAGCCCCACCTCCGCCGCCCTCGACGCCCTGCCGGACTTCGGCCTCAGCTTGAGCGGCGGCGCTGGCCCTGGCCTGGCCGTGCCCGCAGGCGGTGGCCCCCCGCCCGTCGCAGCGAACGCGGCCCCCCGCCCCAGCGCGACCACGCCACCTCCCCCGAAGGCCCTGGCCCCTCGCCCTGTCGACGACTGCACCGAGGCCGTCGTCAAACCGAAGCCCAAGCGCGTCCCTCAGCCTGCGTACACCGCGAGCGCGCGCGAAGCGGGTGTCGAGGGCCGGGTCCGCGTCGAGGTCACCGTCGGTGCCGACGGCCAGATCACCGGTGCGCGCATCCTCTCTGGCCTCGGCCATGGCCTCGATGAAGCCGCCCTCAGCGCCGCGCGGAGTGGCAGCTTCGAGCCCGCGACCCGCTGCGGCAAGCCCGTGAGCGCGACCTTCGTGATCGCGATGCGCTTCTCTCTATGAGCCGTCCCCTCGCCCCGCGTCGCATGGACGCCCGCACGCTCGGCCTGGCGATCGCCACCGCGTTCTCCGCGCTCTCAGCACTCGCGGCGGTCCCCCTCCCCGCCAGCGCGCAGCCCACCCCGACGAACGCCGCCCCGCGCCTCACGCGCCCCCCTCGTGTCCTCCAGTTCGTCGAGGCGCCCTATCCCGAGGCCGAGAAGGCTGCGGGCCGCGCCGCCTCCGTCGTCCTGCGCATCGGCATCAGCGCCACAGGAACGGTCGATCTCGTCGAGGTGGTCGAGTCTGCCGGCCCCGCCTTCGACGCCGCAGCGCAGGAGGCCGTGCGCCGCTTCCTCTTCGAGCCTGCCGAGATCGACGGCAAGCCCGCCGCCATCCGCATCCACTACCGCTACGACTTCGTCCTGCGCGACGAGCCCCCTTCGCCCGCTCCCGCGCCCGACCCCCTCCCCGAGCCTCCAGCGCCCGACGACGACGGCCCACCACCGACCCCTGACGGGGCGCCCCTCGACGGCCCTGCACCGAGCGGCGACGTGCCCGACGACCTCGAGATCGTCGTCACCGCGCCCGTCGATCGCAAGCAGGTCGTCTCCAGCGAGATCTCTGCCGACGAGGGCCGGCGCGTCGCCGGCACCCAAGGTGACGTCCTCAAGATCGTCGAGAACCTCCCTGGCGTCGGCCGCGCGACCGTCGGCACGGGCCAGCTGGTGGTGTGGGGCGCCGCGCCGCAGGACACCCGCGTCTACGTCGACGGCGTGCGCGTGCCCTTGCTCTACCACCACGGCGGCCTGCGCTCCGTCGTTCACTCCGATCTCGTCCGCTCCGTCGAGCTGTCCCCGGGCGGCTATGGATCCCCCTACGGCCGCGGCCTCGGCGGCCTCGTCTCCGTACAGCTCCGCCCCCTGGAGGACGACGGCTTCCACGGTGCCGTCGCCGCCGATCTCCTCGACGCTTCGGCCATGGTCCGCGCCTCCGTCGACGAGACATGGCGCTTCGCGGTCGCCGCGCGCCGCAGCCACCTCGACGCCCTCCTCCCCGCCTTCACGTCAGAAGACGTCGGCGTCCTCTTCCCCATCCCCCGCTACCACGACGGCCAGGCCCGCGTGACCCACGCCCTCTCCGACCGCAGCTCCGTGGAACTGGGCGGCATGCTCTCCGGCGACTTCATCGATCGCACGGTGCAGAGCGCCGATCCATCGCAGCGCAAGCGTGAGTCCCGCAGCGTCACCTGGAACCGCGCCTACCTCCGCTACCGCCACGACGCCGACGACGGCGCCGTGGTGACCGTCACCCCCTGGGGCGGCACCGAGCAGACCTCCCTCACCAACCACTTCGGCGGCACCCCGGCCTCGCTCACCGCCAGCACCACCGTCCTCGGCCTGCGCGCGAGTTACCGCGGAAAGCCGCGCCCCTTCCTCTCCACCACCGTGGGCCTCGACGCCGAGGCCGCGCGCACCACCCTCGAGCGCGCGGGCTCGATCACCGCACCGCCACGCGAAGGCGACATCCGTGTCTTCGGGCAGCCCCCCTCCGACCAGATCAACGTCGACACCTGGTCGACCGTCATCGCCAGCGCCGCCCCCTTCGCCGAGGCCGACCTCGCGCTCTTCGGCGATCGCGTCCACGTGATCCCGGGCCTCCGCTTCGAGCCCTACGTCATCTCCGGCAGCCGCCGCACTCCTCGCGAAGGCGACACCCCGAGCATCGGCCACGCCACCGCCGACATCGTCCTCGAACCCCGCCTCGCCATCACCGCCGATCTCTCCCCGCGCGTCCGCGTCAAGGCCGCGTACGGCCTCTACCACCAGCCACCCCAGCCCGAAGACCTCTCCGCCGTCTTCGGCAGCCCCCTCCTCTCGACCGCCAGCGCGCACCACGTCCTCGTCGGCGCCCTCTACCGGCTCACCACCACCCTCTCGACCGAGCTCACTGCCTTCTACTCCGCGTCCAGCGGCCTCCCTGCCCGCAGCCCCCTGCCCGCGCCGCTCCTCGCCGAGGCCCTCGTCCCCGACGGCCGCGGCCGCGCTTACGGCGTGCAGATCCTCGTCCGCAAGGAGATCGCCTCGGGCTTCTTCGGGTGGATCACCTACAGCCTGATGCGCAGCGAACGCCAGGATCGGCCAGCCTCCCGCGTCCGGCTCTTCGACTACGACCAGACCCACGTGCTCACCGCCGTCGCCACCTACGAACTCGGCTGGGGCGTCGAGCTGGGCGCACGCTTCCGCCTCGCCTCGGGCATGCCGCGCACACCGGTCGTCGGCGCCACCTACGACGCCCAGCGCGATCTCTACCAGCCCGTCTTCGGCCCCCAGAACACCGAGCGCATCCCCGCCTTCGTCCAGCTCGACGCCCGCGCTGCGAAGCGTTTCCGGTTCGGCTCCACCGAGCTGGAGATCTACCTCGACGTGCAGAACGTCACCCACCGCAGCAACCCGGAGGAGATCGTGTACAGCTACGACTACGGCGAGAAAGGCTTCATCACGGGCCTGCCGATCCTCCCCTCCCTGGGCGCGAGGTTCTCGTGGTGAGCTGTGCAAAGCTCGGCCACGGCGCACGTACTCTCCGCATGCATGCTCTCCGCAGGCACGTCTTCCGCACACTCAGCTTGCCCGCGCTTGCCCTGAGCGCGCTCACGGCGTGCACGCCAGAGCTGGAGAGCCGCCCCTCGCAGCTCCTCGCCCCCCGCCTCCTCGCCGTCCAGGCCGAGCCCGCCGAGGCAGCACCGCGCGCCCCCATCACCTTCCGCGCCTTGCATGCCTCGCCTGAAGGCAGCGCGTTCCCGACGATCAGATGGGCCTTCTGCATCGCCCGGAAGCCGCTCACCGAGCCGGGCACCATCGCCTCCACCTGTCTCCGCCCAGACGATCCGACGCTCCTGCCGCTCGGCGAAGGCCTGCACGCCGGGGGCTCGTTGCCCGAGGACGGCTGCCGCCTCTTCGGTCCCGATCGCCCCCCACCCGTCGCCGGAGAGCCCGCCGGACGCGCCGTCGATCCCGATCTCACCGGCGGCTTCTACCAGCCCGTGCGCCTGCACCTCCGCGAGGACGGCGGAGACACCTACGCCACCTACGGCGCCCGCATCACCTGTGGCGTCGCCGGCGCCACGCCTGCCCAGGCTGCGGAGCTGCGCAGCCGCTACCGCGCCAACGAGAACCCCGAGCTCACCCTCGCGTGGCGTCACGACGGCATCGACGAGCCCCTCACGCCCGAAGCGACGGAGGAGCCCACCGGAACGCCAGATCCCGGCCAGAACCCCGCAGCAACCGTGCGCGCCGGCGAGACGCTCTCTCTGCGCGCTGCCTGGCCCTCGTGCCCAGAGGAACCCGTCTGTGGCGACGGTCTCTGCACGCTCGACGAAGACCTCGCCGCCTGTCCCGCCGACTGCACCGCCCCGCGCGGTTGCAGGGGCGCCGAGTTCTACGTCGCCTTTGACGCCCAGGCGGCCGCCGTGCAGCGCCGCCGCGAAGGGCTCCTCGTCTCGTGGTTTGCCACCGCTGGCGCCTTCGACGCCGATCGCACGGGCCGCACCGGAGACGAGGCCGAGACGACGACCGACAACACCTGGACCGCGCCCGACACCCCCGGTGAGGTGCGTCTCTGGCTGGTCCTCCGCGACGATCGGGGCGGCACCGGGTGGCAGTCCTACCGATTCGCCGTCACCCCTTGAGCGGCGCCGAACGGGGCAAGGCATCGAGGGACGAGGCATCAAGGGACGAGAGCCAGCACACAGGCTGCCGGGATGTCGACCAAGCATGGGGCTGGACCACCAGCGCTTCAGACCCGACCCATCCTGAACAACTTACATAGGTAGTTACGGGAACGCGGCGAGCACCGACCACCATCCTGGAGGTTCCCTTACAGGACGGATCCACGTGCGGCTCACTGCGGTACGCCGTGTCACGTTTGCATTCATGTGACCCCATGAAATCCAGTTCACTTCGCTCGGTGACCTGTCTCCTCGCTCTTGAAGTCCCATCACCCAATCGCCGGACCCAGACCTCGCGATCGCCCGATCAGAATCTCTCGGTCACTGGACCCAGACCTCTCGATCACCCGATTCCAACCCATCGGCTTCAACACCCCTATTTGTAGGACATCATACTCAGACCACGCGGTCCCGCCGCTCCACCTCTCGGTCATCCAACCCAGACCACTTGGTCACCGGACCCAGACCACACGATCCCGCCACCCCACCACTTGGTCACCGGACTCACGCCACAAGGTCCCGCCGCTCCACCTCTCGGTCATCTGACCCAGCCCACACGGTCCCGCTGCCCCACCTCTCGGTCATCCGACCCAGCCCACACGGTCCCGCCGCTCCACCTCTCGGTCATCCGACCCAGCCCACACGGTCCCGCTGCCCCACCTCTCGGTCATCCGACCCAGACCACACGGTCCCGCCGCTCCACCTCTCGGTCATCCGACCCAGACTGCTCAGTCACCAGCCCCCATCCTTTCGGTCTCGAACCATCCGGCCCACAGTCGATCTGGAGGTCGAGACGGCTTGTCGTTCCTCGCCGCCTTGGCCCGACACCTCGGCATCCAAGCGCTCTTCTCGACATTCTCTTGCAGGCGACGGCTCGTCGCTCGTACCCGAACGCATGCTCGCCGAGCAGGGCTTGACGGTACCCGTGGGGTTGCGTCCCCTTCGGGAACCATGCTCACCACCCTCGAAATTCGAGGCTTCAAGGCCATCCGGGAGACGAACATCATCGTGCTCGGGCCGCTGACGTCGCTGTTCGGCCACCGTGACTCGGGTCAGAACGCGGTCATCGAAGCGTTGCAGTGGCTCCAGGATGCCATCGTGCATGGGCTGCACGGTGCGACCCTGCGGCAGGGCACGACGTTCGAGGGCCTCCTCCACGACGGCGCGCGCCGTGTCGCCTTCGTGATGACCCTCGGTTCGGAGGAAGAGGGCGAGACGAGCTACGCACTGGAAGTGGCGACAGATGACGCGGGTGTGCCGGTGGTCCGGCACGAGTCGTGTCGAGAGGGGAGCGACAGCGTCACGGCGCTGTTGACCATCCATTCGCGCCAGGTAGCCGGGAAATCGTGTGTGCGTGGGATCGAGGGAGCGAGCCCGCTACGTGATCCGGACACGCTTGCGCTCTCCTTCGTGAAGAAGGCGCGGGCTCCCGGGGCCGAGCGTCTCCGTGATCTCCTTCAGGACGCCGTGTTCCTGCGCCCGAGCTACATGGCGCTGGGCTTCAGAGAGCGTGTGCAACCAGGCGCGGGAGCTCCGGTTCTCGACGACCCGAGGCGACGCGATGAGGAGGGCAGAGCAGTGGTCGCACTCCTCCGACGCCTGACGCCGGAGGTGCGTGCCCTCGTGGTCACAGAGATCGCGCAGCTTTTCCCAGGGGAGCGCGGGAACGGGGCGCTGGCGGTGGGAGCGGGCGATGGAGAAACGCTCGCTCGGCACGAGGGTGGCACATCGCCGCAGGGCGAGGCCGAGGCCCTGCAAGTCCCTTCCTGGCTGCTTTCGGAGGGCATGCGCTGGGTCACGGCCCTCTTCGCACTGCTCGTCGTACGGCCACGCCCCCGCCTGATCGTGGTCCAGGAGATCGAGCGCGGTCTCGACGCCGGAGCGCTGAACGGCGTGCTTCGTGCGCTTCGACAGGCCTCCCGAGAGGGCATCCAGGTGCTGCTGTCGAGTCACTCTCCCTCGCTGCTCGACCAGATGACACCAGAGGAAGTCATCCACGTGCAGTGTGAGGAGGGGGAAACCGTCTTCGAGTCCGTGGACGGCCTGGAGGAGGTGCTCCTTCGGTAGGTGCCCGCTCGGCGCGCCCTGCCCTCTCCGGGCTCCTCCGCGCAGCGCGGTCCATGGTGAGAATCCCGTGCATCACGACGCTCTGGTGTTCCCTCGTGCAGCGCCGCTCGCCTTTCGTTAGTAGAACGACCTCGGCTCCTCCTGCGGACCTGAACTCCACCGTGATCCGAAGCGCTCTCTTCGCCCTCCATCACCGCACCGTCTCCGTGCCCCGCGCCGAGCGCGTCGCCACGGCGCTCGCGAACACCATCGGCCACGCCGGGTCTCTCCTCGACATCGGGGCGGGCGACGGCGTCATCGCGCGCGATCTCGCCCAGCGCGTCGGTGCGCAGCGTGTCGCAGGCGTCGACGTCAAGCTCCGCCCGGACCCTTGCATCGACGTCGTCCACTACGATGGCGAGCAGCTTCCCTTCCCGGACGGTGCCTTCGAGATCGTCGTCCTCTCCGACGTGCTCCACCACTGCGCCCGCCCCGCGGTCGTCCTCAGCGAGGCCCTCCGCGTCGCCACGCGCGCCGTCGCCATCAAGGATCATTTCCGCTTCGGCCCCCTCTCCGACAAGATCCTCCTCGCCATGGATGTCGCGGGCAACGCGGCCCCGGGGGTCCTCGTCCGAGGCACCTACTTCTCACCGGCCGACTTCGTCGCGCTGGTCGAGGAAGCCGGCGGTCGCGTCGCCGACCTCACCTGGCCCCTGCGCATCCACGACCTCCCGTTTCGCCTCATCACCTGGGATCGCCTCCAGTTCGCCGCGCGGATCGAGCACGCGCGCGAAGACGCGCCCCTCACCCCGGAGACATCGTGAAATCCTTCGTCATCGGCGGCGCCGGCTTCATCGGCAGCCACCTCGTCGATCGCCTCGTCGCGCGTGGACCCGTCACCGTCTACGACAACCTCTCCGTCGGTCGTCGCGACTTCATCGCAGCGCACCTCGATGCTGGCCGCGCCACCCTCGTCCAGGCCGACGTCCTCGATCTCGAGCGGCTCACCGAGGCGCTCACCGGACACGACGTCGTCTTCCATCTCGCCGCCAACCCCGAGGCCCGCTGGGGTCTCACCAACACCCGCCTCGACCTCGAGCAGGGCACCATCGCCACCTGGAACGTGCTCGAAGCCATGCGCCGCGCAGGCGTCCCTCGCCTCGTCTTCTCCTCGTCGGGCACCGTGTACGGCGACACCGAGCATGTGGCCGCCGAGGACGATCTCGGCGCGCTCCCCATCTCCCTCTACGGCGCCAGCAAGCTCGCGGGCGAGGCCCTCATCAGCGCCTTCACCGACTGCTTCGGCCTCCGCGCGCACGTGTTCCGCTTCGGCAACGTCGTCGGCCCCCGCGGCACCCACGGCGCGGCGCTCGATTTCCTGAAGAAGCTTCGCGAGCACAAGACGGAGCTGGAAGTCCTCGGCGACGGCCGTCAGGCCAAGCCGTATCTGCATGTCCACGACTGCGCGGACGGCATCCTCTTCGGCCTCGACCACCCTCCTCCGGACGAGCGCCTCCCCACCTTCAACCTCGCGCCCCCCGACGTCACCAGCGTGGCCCGCATCGCTGCGCTCTGCATCGCCGCGTCACCGTATCCGGAGGCCGTCATCCGCTATACCGGCGGCGATCGCGGCTGGCCTGGTGACGTCCCGCGCTCCCGCATGAACCCCGGCAAGCTGGCTGCACGCGGCTTCCGGGTGCGCTACACCAGCGACGAGGCGGTGCGGCTGGCCGTCGAAGCCCTGGCGACCGAGGTATTTCCTCCGAAATCCACGGCCTCCGGGGTCTCGTAGGTCCAGCGCGTCGGCCTCCCGCGCGCTCCACCCCCGGAAGTCCCCGCGCTCCATGCCGGGAGAACGAGGACGAACGACGGAGCACCGCGTCGACCGCACATCTTCTTCAGGGTTTGGTCTCCGTTTCGGCCCCTCGCGGTGGTAAACCGGGACCCGGCACGACGCAGAGACCACCGGGGGGGCTGGGTAGGCCGCCTCCGGCAAGAGAAACGGAGGATAGCGACTTGTCCGAAGCAACCACTGTCCAGGGCTCCAGGCCGGACCTTCCCGAGATCAAGAACGAGAAGCTCCGGCGGTGGATCGATGAGGTCGTCGCACTCTGCCAGCCCGACCGCATCCATCTCTGCGACGGCTCCGACCAGGAGTACGACGCGCTCTGTGAGCTGATGGTCAAGGCGGGCACGCTGACCCGACTGAACCCGGAGAAGCGGCCCAACAGCTACCTCGCCCGATCCGACGCCAGCGACGTCGCCCGCGTCGAAGACCGCACCTTCATCTGCAGCCGCCGCCGCCAGGACGCGGGGCCGACGAACAACTGGTCCGATCCGGACGAGATGAAGGCCACGCTGCGCCGCCTCTTCGAGGGCTCGATGCGCGGCCGCACGATGTACATCATCCCGTTCAGCATGGGCCCCCTCGGCTCGCCGTACTCACACATCGGCGTCGAGATCAGCGACTCGCCCTACGTCGCCGTGAACATGAAGATCATGACCCGCATGGGCAAGAAGGCCCTGGAGGTCCTCGGCGACGGCGACTTCGTCCCCTGCTTGCACTCGGTGGGCGCGCCGCTCGCTCAGGGCGAGAAGGACGTGGCCTGGCCCTGCAACCGCGAGAAGTACATCGTCCACTTCCCGGAGGAGCGCGCGATCTGGTCGTTCGGCAGCGGCTACGGCGGCAACGCGCTGCTCGGCAAGAAGTGCTTCGCGCTGCGCATCGCCTCCGTCCTCGGCCGCGACCAGGGCTGGATGGCCGAGCACATGCTCATCCTCGGCGTCGAGAACCCGCAAGGCGAGAAGACCTACGTCTCCGCCGCGTTCCCCAGCGCCTGCGGCAAGACGAACTTCGCCATGCTCATCCCGCCGAAGGGCTTCGAGGGCTGGAAGGTCACCACGGTCGGCGACGACATCGCATGGCTCAAGCCGGGCCGCGACGGCCGCTTGCACGCGATCAACCCCGAGGCCGGTTACTTCGGCGTCGCTCCCGGGACCTCGATGAAGTCGAACCCGAACGCGATGCTGACGATCGAGAAGAACTCTCTCTTCACGAACGTCGCGCTCACGCCGGACGGTGACGTGTGGTGGGAGGGCATGACCGACACGCCGCCGAAGGAGGCGATCGACTGGCAAGGCAACGCCTGGACGCCGGACTGCGGTCGCAAGGCAGCGCACCCCAACGCGCGCTTCACCGCACCCGCGTCGCAGTGTCCCTCCGTCGATCCTCGCTGGGACGATCCCAACGGCGTCCCCGTCGCCGCGTTCATCTTCGGCGGTCGCCGCCCGACCACCGTCCCGCTGGTGTACCAGGCGTTCAACTGGAACTTCGGCGTCTACCTCGCCGCCACCATCGGCTCCGAGACGACCGCCGCCGCCGTCGGCAACGTCGGCCAGGTGCGCCGCGACCCGATGGCCATGCTGCCGTTCTGCGGCTATCACATGGCCTCGTACTTCAACCACTGGCTCCAGATCGGCCGCGAGATCGCGAACCCACCGCGCATCTTCTCGGTGAACTGGTTCCGCAGGGACGAGCAGGGCAAGTTCCTCTGGCCGGGCTTCGGCGAGAACATGCGCGTCCTCAAGTGGATCGTCGACCGCTTGCACGGCCGCGCCTTCGCCGAGGAGAGCCCCCTCGGCTGGATGCCTCGCTACGAGGACATCGAGTGGAAGGGCATGGACGGCTTCACGCGCGAGCAGTTCTACCAGCTCATGGAAGTCGACGGCGTCGCCTGGAAGGCCGAGCTGCGCTCCCACAACGAGCTGTTCGAGGCCCTCTACGATCAGCTCCCCAAGGAGTTCCTGCTCATGCGCGAGCTGCTCCTCTCGGGCCTGTGGCGCTCCCCTGAGACGTGGGAGCTCGACCACGAGCACCACTTCGACGACCACCACCATCACCACCACCGCTGATGGCACCACCACGGCCGGGTGCTGACGGCGCTCGGCCTGGTTCAGGACACGATCCTGTCCTGGTCCATTCCTCCCCCGCCTGGATCCCGACCTGTCCATCCCCGCCGGCCCGGACCGCGCGCATCCCGCACACAACCTCGCGGATTCTGACGCTTTCTCGCCTCCTCATGGCGTGGCACGCGGATTGTTAGCTCTCCGTCCGAACCTCGACGGAGACCCCCATGCGAGCAGAAGCGACAAGCAGGTGGATCGAGCCGCTCTCCGACGGCGCCGCTCCCAGCGACCCTGGCCGCCGCACGGCAGAGGTCGTCACCCACGACGGCGACATCGACGTCCTCTGCCCCTGCAACCTGGGCCCCAAGGGCGCGCCCGTGCAGCTCGCCTTCCAGGCCTACGACCACGCCGACCCGCCCTTCAGCATCCGGATCAAGGCCCCCTCGGGCAAGGTCGTCGTCGAGCGCGTGGTCCGCGACGAGGCGCTCACCGGCCGGACCCGGGGCATCTCGGTCGACTTCCGCCCCGATCTCGCCGGGGACTACAGCGTCGAAGTGAAGCAGGTCTACGGCGAACTCCGCGGCAAGGCGACCCTCCGCGTTCGCTTCAGCTGATCCCGCAGCTCAGTTCACCCCGACCAGCGACCGCGGCACCTGCCCACGGCCACTGCTCTCTCCGCTCAGTTCACCCCGACCAGCGACCACGCCTGCCCCACGGCCGTCGCCTCGGCGCTGCCGCTCCCGTGGAGCGCCGTCGCCGCGTTGATCATCGCCGTCCGCGCCTGCGCGAAGTTCGTCGACGAGGTCATGTACGACGTGAGGGCCTTGTAGACGATCGCTGCCGCCTTGTCGGCGCCGATGCCGGCCATCGAGCCGCCCCGGTGGTGCTCTCCGCCCACCGCGAGCAGGTAGAACATCTTGTTCACGATGCCCGAGTTGATGTGGACGCCACCGTTGTCCGCCGTCCCCGTGTACCGCTCGCTGTAGTGGTCCGGATCCCCGTTCGCCGTGTAGCCGTTGTTCGGCGCCCTGTGCGGGTCATCCATGTAGCGCAGCGCATCTCCTGGCGTCCCCGGCGTGTATGCATCCTCCCCGATCAGCCACGTGTTCGCGCTCTCCCCGCGCGCCGACCGCTCGACCATCGCGCCCATGATGTCGGCGATCGCCTCGTTCAGCGCCCCGGACTCGCCCGAGTACGTCAGGTTCGCCGTCCGCTCGATCACCCCGTGCGTCATCTCGTGCCCGCAGATGTCCAGCGTCACCAGCGGCGAGAACGTGGTCCCATCGCCGTCGCCGTAGGTCATCACCGACCCGTTCCAGAACGCATTGTTGTACTTCGTGCTGTAGTGGACGCGCGACACCACGAGCTTCGAGCCGCCATCCTTCGCGTTGACCGTTCCCGGGCCGTTGTTCCCGTCGATCCCGTTCCTCCCGAACGCCGTCTTGTAGAAGTCGTAGACCTTCCCTGAAGCGTAGTGCGCCTCCACGCCTGCGTTCTGCGCGTTGCCCGCCAGGGTGCCCCACACCAGTCCCGTCGATGCGAAGTCGTAGGTCGACCCGGCGAACCCGAACATCGCCAGCAGCGCGCTCGGCGTGTTCCGGTTGTCGCGCGTCGCGATCCGCCGCGTCGTGTCCTCCAGGGTGTACTGGCCCGACGCGGCGTACGTGTTGATCTGCACCTGGCCGTTGTAGAGGCTGTGGCCCGTCGCCACCGTGTTCGTCTGCAGGTTGTCGTAAGACCAGAGCGTCTCGCCCCCCAGCGCGTCCACGAACACCACCGGCATGCCCGTCTGCGCAGAGCCATCCTCGCGCCGCAGGGACACGCGGTAGGCGAGGCGCGCTGCGTCCTCCATCGGCAGCACCCAGAGATCCGCCGTCGGCTCGTCCGTCAAGCAGTCCACGCAGTCGTAGCCCGCGAGCACGATGTCGATGGCGACCTCGGGCCCGAACGCGGGTGTCACCTGGAGGTCGCCAGACACCTTGCGCGCGATCGCATCGGTCACCGCGAAGACGCCACCATCGCGTTCCAGATGCACGATCGCTTCGCCCCCGAACACCGGGACGCCGTGCACCACCTGCTGCACGCGCGTGTGCGCCATGCGCAGCTCGTCGACGACGACGTTGCGCACCTCGAGATCCCGGCGCGCTTCGATGCCCTCGGGCGCGAGCCGACCTTCCAGCTCGCCGAGGCTGATCTCCACCGCTGCCTTCAATTCTTCGTCGGAGCCCTCCCCAAACACCTCGGGTGTCCCTGACGAGCACCCTTGAACAGCGAGGAACGAGAACGGAACCATCGCGCACAGCGTGAGACCCACCCGGACGCGCAGAGCACGAGAAGACCCGGAGACGCTCATCGGTTCGACCTTCTTTCCGTCGCACGAAAGACGACAGAAAAGAGGCTATCAGCGTCACGGGCGGCCCTTCCAAGCGTCCTCGACGCGCGACCCGAGGGAGAGCGACACGCCGTCCGAGCCTGCCCGTGGCGCGCTCCGCTCCGCCTCACCCGCGTCGACCACGCCGATCCCAGGCGAATTTTCCAAGCCGGCGCCCAGAATTCCAGACGCACTGCGGCGTGAACATCTCTTGCCGTCCACGCCTCACGCCGCGAAGATCGCAGAGCGCCTGGGCGGACCGTCTCCGCTCCAGGGCATGAAGACGCAGATCCCGCGACGTACACAACGAGGAAGAACGACGGATGCTCGGCAAGTCTTCGCTTTCCACGCCCCCCTCCCGACGGTTCAGCCGCCCGCTCTGGGCCGCCACGCTGGCCACGGCCTTGCTCGCGCCAGCCCTCTGGAGCCCGGCGGCCCACGCGGCCGACGAGGACCCGAACGCGCGCGCGACGGCCCGCTACGAGGCCGGCCAGGCGGCGGCAAAGAAGGGGAAGTGGCAAGAGGCCTACGCAGCGTTCCGGGAGGCGTGGTCGCTGCGGCGGCATCCGCAGATCGCGCTGAACCTGGGGCGGGCAGCGCTGAAGATCGGGGAGCCGCGGGAGGCGGCGGAGCGGCTGAGCTTCTTCCTGCGCGAGTCGCCCGAGCTGGCGCCCGGCGATCGGAAGCAGGTGGAAGTGCTGCTGGTCGAAGCGAAGAAGAAGGTGGGGACGTTGACGATCGGGGTGAACCGGCCCAACGCGGAGCTGTTCATCGATGGTACGCCGCTGGGGCGAGCGCCGCTGGGGTACGAGGTGTTCGCGGACCCGGGGAGCCACGAGATCGAGGCGCGGGTGCCCGGCGGGGGCTCGGCGAAGACCCAGGTGGAGGTGCAGGCGGGGAGCAAGCAGCACGCGGGGCTGTGGGTGATGGAGGTGGATGGGGGGAGCGGGGTAACGCCAGGGGGCGGAGCGGCTGCGGGTGGCGGGGGGTTGGCGGGATCCTCGGGCGGGGAGACGGAGGCGCCGAGCTCGGGGGGCGGGGCGAGGCCGTACCTGATTGGGGCGGGGATCGTGGGAACGGTTGCTGGGGCTGGGGCTGGGGCGGTGCTGGCGGTGCTGTCGCTTGGAAAGGCTTCCGAGGGGCAGGACGCGAGGGACGCCAGGAATCAAGGGCAATACGAGTCGGCCGAGCGCGATCGGGTGACCTTTGCGAATGCGTCGTTCTACACCTTCATCGGAGCCGGGGCGCTGGGGCTGGCGATGGTGGGGATTGCTGTGTTCGGTGGGGGTAGCAAGGAAGGCGATGCCGGGGTGCGGGTGGAAGCGCGAGGGAATGGGCTCGTGGTCCGGGGGGCCTGGTAGATGCTGCGGCAATGGCGGGTGAAGGACGCAAGCGTGGGTGATGGCGCGGAGGCGACGATGAAGCGAGCAGGGCGTTGGGTTGGGGGCGTTGTCGTGGCGGCGTGGGGCGTGGCGGCGATGATGGGGGGGTGCGGGCCGTTCCAGGAGGAGGAGTGGGGGGTAACGGGCTCGGGGGGAGCAGGGGGGGCGAATTCGGGCGGGGGGAGCACGACGACGAGCGAGGGGGGCGGGGGGTTTGGAGGGGGAGCTGCCGGGGGTGGGGGGAGCGGGGGAGATGGCCCGTGCGCGCAGGGGACGACTAGGAGCTGCTATAGCGGGGATGTCAGCACACGGGGGGTGGGGCGGTGCAAAGCGGGAGTGACGTCCTGCGATGAAAACGGTGGTTGGGGGCCATGTGAGGGGGAGACCTTGCCAGCCATGCAGGAAATGCCGGGCGATCTGATCGATGACGATTGTGATGGGACGGCGCTGCTCAACACCGACGTGCTTGTTCGGTATGTGATCAACGAGTCCCCATCGAGTGAGACACCGACGGAACTCATGGACGTGGCCCCGGACCCGCTACCTCTGCCCATCACGTTTGCGGACGCGTTGGCATTCACCGAGGATATGAATGACCATCGCGGTCTTACCTGGCCGGCGCGTGGACAGGGGGGGAGAGCGGCCCGTAGCATCCAGAACACGAAGGTGGCAACCCATCTCGATCAAGCCCAACGGCTCACGCTTGAGCTGGTGGCTGACGTGACCGACAGTGACGGTGGCTCCACCCTGACCCGCTTGTTCTACCTCGGCACCAGCGATAGCGTCGATCAGCTCTCGCTCATTCCACGCAATGATGGCGCGAACCTTCGTCTCTACTTTAACGACAACAATGCCGATGCGCACACTGGAGTGCAGTGGCCTGTCAACTTGCACACGGCAGGTCGCATCGTGCTGCACGTCGTCCTTGATACCACCAAGGCAACTGATTCCGAACGCGTGACCCTCTACCGCAATGGATCCGCTCTGTCTCCAGAGGGAACCCCCACCTGGCCAGGCGAGAATGAACGCCTGAATCTGACCGGAACCAATTCCTTGGCACTTGGGAACCGACCTTCGGGAGGCCGCTCGATCCAGGGCACGCTCTACTACGCCGCCGTCTACATGCGTGCCCTCACCTCCAATGAGGTCGAGAGCAACGCCGCCGTGCTCCTCGCCAACGACGACAACCATACCGTCGACAACTAGGCCTGAAGGAGCAGCGGCTCATTGGTTCACGATGCACTGTAAACAGGCGCTTCGATCCGTAGAAACCGTCGATCGAGCTCGCGGAGAAGTTCGCCAGTGGGACATGAGCCGGTAAGACGGCGCCGAGCAGCGGACAAAGAGAGAAGGCCAAGAGCACGACCTCCTGACCTTCAGTGAAGCGCGGGTACGTTACGGGGTAAACCCCCGCGCACGTGGGTGACGAGGGCCAACAAAGTGATGCCCTCCAAGAGGGTACGTGGATGGGCTGAGTTTCATGCGGTGCGGCAGGTGCAAGCACCTGTTCTGGGTCTGCGCGCGGTGCGACCCGGGACGGCTCTACTGCACCGACGATTGTCGTCGCGTTGCCAGGCAAGAAACGAATCGCCGCTCCAATGCGCGTCATCGTTGCAGCGAGGAGGGGCGACTGGATCACCGGGACAGACAGTGCGCCTACCGCACGCGGCGATCGTGGCGACGCTGCGTGATGGAGCAGCCTGCCAGGGAGTTGGCCCCGTGGTGCACAGTGCGCGCTGCCGGTGCCGTGCCCTGCTTCGAGTTGGAGCGGTCGCAGGTGCCGACGGAGAGCCACATCGATGGATCGAATGCAGGTCATGCTCGCGCCCGAGCCGGAGCGCTTTTTTTCACCACGAAGCCTGCTCGGTACAGAGCGCGCTTGATGCTGGCGACATGATGTAGTGCGTCTCCTCGGAGCCCTCGATTATACTCAGCGCACATTTCCCCCACGGTAGCATCATCAGGGCGCTTGACGATGGCTTCCAAGCATTCGATCTGCACGAGTGAAGGCGTTCCTCCGCCCTTCTTTCTCGGCGTGACGTGACCTTGTCGGCGAAACGGCTAAACTCAGCGTCTGACACTCGCCTCCCCCACCATGAATCTCTGGGCGAGCGCAATATAGCCGCCCTCACCCGCTTCGTACGCCTCGACCACTCTATTCCGCAGTTCAACCGGATGCGCGTTCGGAACGGCGGCTGTAGATCACGCCAGGGGTCTCTTGGCAACCCTGAATGAGCAACTCAGATGTACGCTGGGTTTAGGCGTTTTTAGTTGTCGACGGTATGGTTGTCGTCGTTGGCGAGGAGCACGGCGGCGTTGCTCTCGACCTCATTGGGGGTGAGGGCACGCATGTAGACGGCGGCGTAGTGGAGCGTGCCCTGGATCGAGCGGCCTCCCGAAGGTCGGTTCCCAAGTGCCAAGGAATTGGTTCCGGTCAGATTCAGGCGTTCATTCTCGCCTGGCCAGGTGGGGGTTCCCTCTGGAGACAGAGCGGATCCATTGCGGTAGAGGGTCACGCGTTCGGAATCAGTTGCCTTGGTGGTATCAAGGACGACGTGCAGCACGATGCGACCTGCCGTGTGCAAGTTGACAGGCCACTGCACTCCATTGTGCGCATCGGCATTGTTGTCATTGAAGTAGAGACGAAGGTTTTCGCCAGCATTGCGAGGAATGAGCGAGAGCTGATCGGTGCTCTCGTTGATGCCGAGGTAGAACAAGCGGGTCAGGGTGGAGCCACTGTCACTGTCGGTCACGTCAGCCACCAGCTCAAGCGTGAGCCGTTGGGCTTGATCGAGACGGGTTGTCACCTTCGTGTTCTGGATGCTACGGGCCGCTCTCCCGTCCTGTCCACGAGCCGGCCAGGTAAGACCGCGATGGCCGTTCGTATCCTGGGTGAATGCCAACCCATTCGCAAACGTGATGGGCAGGGCTAGCGGATCCGGAGCCACGTCCATGAGTTCGGTCGGCGTCTGACCCGATGCGGGCTCGTTGATCACATACCGAACAAGCACGTCGGTGCTGACCAGCGCCGTCCCATCACAATTGTCGTCAATCAGATCGCCCAGCGTCTCCTCAGGGGTGGGCACGATCTCCCCCACGCACGGGCCCCAAACACCATCGTCATCGCAGGTCGTCTCCCCCGCTCGGCAGGGCCCCACCCCCTGGGTGCTAGCATCCCCGCTGTAGCAGTCCATGGCCGTTCCCGGCTCACACGACCCCTTTCCCCCCCCCCCACTTCCTCCGGCCCCTCCTCCTCCTCCGCCTCCCCCAACCTCTCCGCCGCCTCCCCCACTCGCCCCCATTCCTCCCGCCTCAACCGTTCCCCCCTGAATTTCGAAGCCATCCAGCCCTGTAATCACACTGCACGCCCCCGGCAGCGTCATCAGCCCGCCAACGGCCATCCACCCGCCCCATCGCCAGATCCACATGATGCCCATCGTTCCTCCTCCAGCGCGTAGTTCCCTGCTCCACGATCCACACCCGTGGACGCGCACTACCCCGCTCCCTCACGGAGCCCATCCCCTCATGCCTGCCCGCACGGCTCACTCCCGCGCGCAGCCTCCGCTCTCGGGCAAAGCCACACCACCCCAAGCAACCTCTCGCGGCTGCTCCGTGCCTCTCCCCACGCCTGCCCTCGTCTCTCCGCCCTCCTCACGCTCCGACTTAACTCGTCCACTCCACGACCTAGCCACGGTCATGCCGCCGTGGTCAAAAGAATGCCCTTTCCGCTAAATTCACGTCCCTATTGCGCCTCGAGGCAGCTCTGGGCCCCTCGCGGCCCGCGCATTCCGCTCATCACGACCGCCCCCATTCCACTCGGCCCCCCACCTCCTCACGCATTCCCGCTACAGTGCTCCCGCCCACACCACACCGACGACAATGAATCCGCACTCGGCAGCGCCCCCAGCGCCTGCCATCCGGAGGCAGACATGACGCGAACGGCGTGGCTGCTCACGACCACCCTCACCGGCACTTTCGGCCTCATCGCGCTCCTCGGTGCATGTGGCCCCTTTCAGTTCGACCCCTGGGACGACCAGGAGACGCTCGCCTCCGGTGCGCCGGACGGCCAGGGCGGCCACGGCCAGGGCGGTGACGACACCGGGACTGGGGCTGGGGGGAACATCCAGGCCTGCACACCAGATCAGTCCAGACCCTGTTACAGCGGGCCCGCAGGCACACAGAACGTGGGCCGCTGCCATCCTGGAGTGACCAGATGCGGATCCATGGGCCACTGGGGGCAGTGCATCGGCGAGGTCGTCCCCACCCTTGAGACGTCCGACACCGCCGAGCTGGTCGACGACGATTGCCGCGGAACGCTGCTGGCCGATGACGGCGTTCTCGTTCGCTACCTGATCAACGATACCGACAAGCTCAATGCCCTCGCAACACTCACCGATTCCGCCTCCAGTCCACTCGATCTCGAAATCGCGCGCACGGACAAGCTCTCATTCACGGCCACCTTTCCGCAGGTGGGACTTCGCTGGTCGACCACGAAAGACCCCGCGAGAGCCTTCCAGCTCATCCAGGGCACCAAGGTGGAGCAGGCGCTTCACCAGACGACGACGGTCACCCTCGAAATGGTGCTCCGGATCGAGGACGCAAAGAAGAATGCGCGGCTCTTCTACCTCGGCCCCGTGTCAGGCGGGGGTGGTGTCGATCAGCTCACGCTCCTGCTCGAAGACAAGACGAAGCTGCGCTTCTACCTTAACAACAAACTCGCCACCCACTGGGTGCTCGACTTCCCGAAGGCGAAGCGGGTCGTCTTGCACCTGGTCATGGATACCTCCCTCGTGACTGCCTCGGAGCGCTGGCAGCTCTTTCGAGATGGGCAGCTCGTTGGCGGCGTGGTCCCCGACTCGGCGCCGGCCCAGGGCACGCTACTCGACATCCCCCCGATGTCGTACCTCATGCTCGGCAATACACCGCCGAAGGGTGGATGCTCGCCCAAGGGGAACATCCACTATGCAGCCGTGTACACCCGCGCCCTGTCCACGCCCGAGGTCGAGTTCAACGCCAGAATCCTCCAGAGGGACGACGACACGCACGTGAGGGCCCAGCATGCAGGCGAAGGGGATGACGCTGAGAACGCGGCCGCGGCCAGAGATGACAGTGAAGTCAACGAGGAGTAAGCCTCTCAATCCCCTTCTCCGCTCACGTCGATTCCCTGATCATGTCAGCCCAGACAATGAGGAGATGGCTCGGCAGCCTGCAGCGCTGATCCTGAAGTCTTGAGTGCTTTGGTAGGGAGACCACTCGATGCCTCGCGGCCAAGTCTCAAGGAAAACTTTCGCAGCAAAAGGTCGTGGACTCGGCAGGCACGACTTCCCCGACGAACGCTCCCCCCTGCGGCGTGCAGACTCCAGGGTCGGATGTCCGGCGGTCGGCCCAGATGCTCGCATACTGCTTTGGTATCGACGTCATCGCACACCCTCCCCGCTCATGGTTCACCGTCGTCCCCAGCATGCCGCTCGTGCAGGTGTCGTCCACACTGAGTCCGACGAACACGGGACAGTTGCTCGATGTCGGCGGCATGCAGTTGCACGGACTGCACGAAGACCGATCGTCCACCGTTCCGTTGAAACGGGACATCTCGGGGTAGGCCGGTGGACACGTAGTGGATGCCGTTTCCTTGAAGATGCACCGTCGAAAGCCTGTGAGAATTGCGGCATCGTCTCCCTGGTGTGGCGACCCTTCGCGCGGAGAACATGCCCTGCCGAACGTGTCCCACGACAGCTTCAACTGCTTTTGCGGTCGCTCTTCCACAGGGTTGCATTCGGTTCGCGAGGTGCCCTGAAAGATGACGCCCTTGGGCGACTTGACTGGCGGAAAGGCCCAGCAGGAGCCGTCCCAGTCCGGCGGTGGAAGAACCTGGATGAGTGGGCCAGCGCAAGTGCCGGTGGTAATGTCGACCCCCTCTGGAAGGAGGCATTGTGGTTGAGTGCATGCGCAGGGCGCGCAGAGGCCATCGCTCCGCAGACCTGCATACCCTTCATAGGTCAACACCGGCACAGTCTCAGGACATGGTGGTGCTTCCGCCTGGACACCTGCCCACAGCCACACCGGGCCCTGCCAACCAACCGGCGTCTCGGCACCGCATTCATTTTGAGTGCAAGGGGAGCTGCCATCCACCGGGCGATTCTCTACAACCTGCTCGGCATCACAGGCGGTGAGCATGACGAGGCCGAGACAGACAAGACGTGATGGCTTTCGAGGGCTTCTTCGCATGAGCGAGTCCCTTTCAAAAGAGCGGCTTATGATTCTGAACGCGCCAGCCCCAGCGATAGAGGCGGCGCCGAACGAACGACCACTATATCACGACGGAATCAACGATTCGTTCGTCCGAGCTGGGATAGGTCTCTCCAGGCTTGCATTGCGGTCAGCCACTGGATTCTATCCAGACACGGCTCATTTGATTTCCTGCTCGAACAAAGCAGGATGCTCCTCCCAATGGCCTTAAATCCCCTGCGCAGAAACCAGGTGAACGCTGGCAATGCAATCAGGAGGCCCAAACAACCCGGACCGAAGCGAACGATGGGACCTGGGTTCGCCAAGGCACCAGGACCAAAGCGAATCGTCAAACCGCTGGAACCCGAGCAATCCAGGGGGCCGACACAGTTCTCAGACCAGAGGCGGAAGGCGTCGAGAAATACCCTTGGCCTCAACGACAACAGAACGTCGCCGGCTCAAGCAAGGTTCCCCCATTCACTAGATTTCCACCGCTTGGCTTGCAACTCCCTGGGTTGCTCGTTTCCAATACAGCATCGACGCTGAGAAGAGTGGATTGGTGGGGGTAAGGAACACATGAGCCATTTGTGATGCTCGACGGGAGCATCTGGCTGTCGCCCGAGCAGTCTGCTCCCTCATACACGGTCAATGCCGCATCACACTCGCCCCCCTCCGGAGCACCGCAGCTACAGGGCAAGCACGACGAATCATCCGCCACCCCACCGTAGAACACCCGCGCCTGCGGATATCCCTCTGGACACGACGGCCCCCACCCTGGCTTCGGGCTCTCGGGCCGCCCGTCACCGCCCTGGAAGACGCACAGCTCGAACCCATCCCGCACCGTCTCCAGACGGGGCGCGCACTCCTCATGGGGCAGCTCGCATTTCCCGGTGACCCGCAATGCCTTGCACCCCTTCGCCTTCGTCTCCCACCCGAACGACGCCTTCTGCACCGAGATCGTCACCGGCTCGCACGCCCCCATGCGCGTGGCCCCCACCCGCAGCGACTCCGGTGCCATGAGCGGATCGATGGCGAGACACGACCCATCCCAGTCCTCGGGGAAGTCCCGCGTCACCAGCGGCACCCCGCACATCCCGTCGGTCGCACTCGCGCTCACCTGCTGCGGGAGCTCACAGCTCGGCGGCGCACACTCGCACCGCGCGCACTCGGGGATCGTCTTCAGACCCCGGTAGCCCTCGTAGACCGGCGCTGGGGCCCGCTCGGGACACTCCGGTTCATCAGCCGGCGTGCCGTACCAGAGCAGCACCGGCCCCTCCCAGCCCAGTGGCGCTGGTGGCACGCACGTCCCCTCGGGGCAGGAGCACGGGTCCGCGCATTCCTTGCAGGGGTCGGGACACGTGTAGATGTCGATCCGGCCGGTCTTGCAGGCCATCAACGCAGCCACCAGGAGAAACGGCGGCAGGAGCAACCCCTCCAGCGCACGGAGCCGCTGCCACCACGCAGCGAGGCTGGACGTGATTCTCGATGGGGACGGCGGCTTGACGGCGGTCACATGGGCCTCGAGGGATCCTGGGCATACACCCACGATGGACGGCTCCGGGGAACGAGCCCCACCGCAGGTCGTGAGCGTCACCCACGAGCATCCAGTGAGTGTCTCGTGTAGCGACCCTCCTACCACGATACCCGCCCTCGCCCATCCCGTCTGCGAACACGCAAAGCGGGCTGGATGCGAATTCTTCGTCTTACGCAAAGCGAGCAACAATTGCCTCCACGAACAGCTTCTCAATGCGAAGCGATTCACCAGGCGTGCGGACGGACAGCGCGCCGGCGCACGAACGCTCGTCACCCGTCCGACGGGGCCTCTTCCGTGGCAGGCCAGAGGCTCGACAGCACAGGTGCGCCTCCCGGGACCTTTCCGGACCTGCGAAGCGGCGGCGTCCTCAGGGTCTTCACCAGCGCTGGCGACAGGAAGCGGTGCAGCAGGCGCGTGTCGTGGGGAGGTACGAGGAGGGAGCGACTCGGTTTCTGGTCTCCGCTGCTCGTGGCGCGATGACCTGAACTGACATAGCCGGCGCCCCCAGAGTCGCCAGGGCAAGTGGTCCGTCGCTTTTCGGCGCTCCGCTTCACGGCATGCGCCTTCTCGATCTGCCCCTTCGACTCCGGCAAGGTGCGGCGACCTGGCTGCAGTACCGTCCCACCCCATCCCGAGAGGTCCAGTCCCTCATCGGCCCTGTTCGACGACGACGGCCTCCGCGAAAGGGGTCGGTGCTCGTCGCGCTGGATTCAACCTGGCTCCCGGCTCTCCAGATGACTTCCTTCCTCGCTCGAAGAGGCGACCTCCTTCCTGCCCGAACCCATGAGCCTGACGCGGCGAAGTCCACGTGTCGCGACAGGCGTCGCCCGGCAGGTGCGTCAGCGAGCTGTACGGCCTCCTCAGGTGGCCAGCGGATCCAGGACGTGGCTCGGCGATCCCTGGGTTCCGTAGACATCCGAAAACGATGCTCAGAGAGCAGGTTCCCTCGCTCGTCACCCCTGGTCGACAGACGAACCACCGAGCCATCTGCAACATCCGGATGGCCTGAGGAGGGTATAGTGGGAGGTCCCATGAGACGAAGACGGGAGAACTCCGCACCACTGCGCGATGTGCATCGGCCTCGGCTCGGCTTCATGCATCGAGCCACGCGGCAGTTCGAGTGGGGCCTGGCAGGCGCATGGGGGTTGCTCTTCGCCATGGCGGCGTGTGGACCGTTCCAGTTCCAGGAGTGGGAGGGGGGCACGACTTCGGGCGGTGGAAGCGCGGGCTTCGGAGGTGCGGGGGGCAGCGGTGCGGGGGGGAGCGACCAAGGAGGTGGAGGCAGCGGAGAGTGCATGCGGGGCGCGGAGCGCGACTGCTCCACCGAGAAGGCGGGCGAGTGCGAGGCGGGGAAGCAGCGTTGCCTGGACACCGGCGCATGGGAGGCCTGCGCTGGAGCGGCGGAGCCGCAGCCCGAGACCACCGATCCCGAGCGCGATGTCGATTGTGGGGGGACCGCGCTGATCGATGCGGGGTTGCTGGTCCGCTATTACATCAACGAAGCAGCGTCGGAAACAGCGCCGGCCCATCTGCTGGATGCCACGCCGGAGCCGGTGAATCTCGCGTTGAATTACGGGAACGGCAACCTGAGCTTCACCGAGATCGCGGGCCACAAGGCCCTGAGCTGGAGCACCATCGATGACCAGGGGATGGCCTCGGCTTCCCTGGTCGGCACCAAGATCCGCTCGGCCTTGGGTGGTGCCACGCGCCTCACCCTGGAGGTGGTGACCAACGTCGAGACCACCAGCAACAACTCCCCCAGGCTGGTCGCGCTGGGATTCAACGATGGTCTCCAGCAGTTCAATCTCTACATTCGCAATGGCCCCTCCCGCCTTCGCCTGGTGATGAACGAGCAGGAGGCGAACACCTGGCCGCTCTCGACGCCCAGTGGCCGGGTGGTGCTGCACCTGGTCATGGACACCGCGCAGCCCAGCGCCGCCGACCGGTGGCGGCTCTACAGGGACGGCCAGCTCGTCCCGGGGGCGCTGCCAGGTTCACCCCTGCCCGAGGGGACGACGCTCGACCTCTCCAAGCCTTCCTCCTTGGTGCTCGGCAACCAGCTGGCCGGCAGCCGCTCTTTCCGCGGCAAGCTCTACTACGTCGCCCTGTACTCCATCGCGTTCGAGGCCGCGCAGGTAGCGGTCAACGCCGCCCTACTCACAGACAACGACGACGACTGGAGCCTCCCAAGAGAAACCCAGGCCCTTGTGCCTCCCTCCCCCCGTTGAGCTTACCGCGTAGTCCCGCCTTCACCCCGCAGCAGCCCCAGCCGACATCCCAGCATCCACCCGCGGCGCGACCTCCCCAGGTCGCTTCGTTCCGCTGACCCTCAGCCACGTACCGCGCCCTCGTTCCCGCCTCCCCCTGACCCTCCCCGAAGCAGCCGCTGGCCCCCTCCACCACCGCCCCTCAGCCCCCCTCCACCACCGCCCCCGCCAACTGGCTCACGACCTCCGCCGCCTGCGCGAACCGCGTCACCGTGAGCGGCATCGTCCCCCCATCGGGCCACAGCATCTCCACCCTTCCCGCTCGCCCACGCAGGATGGCCGTCGGGTCGGCAACCAGCACCTTCCGCGTCGCTTCGGTGACCTGCCCAGCCGCCCAGGCACAGTCCTGCCCGGCCACGATGAACGACCCATCGAACCCGTCATCCCCCGTCTTCGCGGATTGCGCTGCCCAGAACGCCGTCATCCCGAGCGGACCCCGGTGCACGATGTCGAACGTGCGCGTGGTGTCGACAAGGGCACGCACCCGCCAGTATCCGGTCTCCGCGATCCCCAGGCCCCCGTCGGCGACGTTGCCCCGCCGCGGCATCGCGAGGTGGTAGACGACCAGCACCAAGGACTCCCGCTCGATGCGCAGATGGTCCTGGGCCTCCGGCGCGAAGCGCACCTCGTCTCCATCGAGCCAGCCCGTGTGTCGTGCCGGCACCACCTCGCCCGACAGCGCCACCGCGAGCACATCGAGGATCTCGCGACGGGTCCTGTCGCTCAGCCTCTCTTCGGCGGGCACCGCTGCGTCGCGGGCCTCTCGCTCGGCGAACCAGCGACGCGTCTCCCGGCGCCCCCAGACGAACGTGAGCCCACCGCCCACGAGCGCCAGCGCCCCCAGGATGCCTGCCAGAACGCCCGTGTTCGGATCCAGGAACGAGGCCGCGACGAACGCCACACCGAACAGGGCCGCGAAGGGACCGCCGAACATGGCGAGCACCCCGGGCGAGTTGAAACGGTTGGGCTGGTCGCGGTCAGAGGTGCTGGTTTCCATGAGAGGCCGGCTCGGCTGCTTTCGAGAGGACGGCTCGGCTGCTTTCAGGGGCCGCCCAGGGTCGGGGTGCGCCAGTCGTCATCGTTGTCGAGCAGCAAGCCGGTGTTGAGCTCCACCTCGAGGCCGGAGAACACCGTGACGTAGAGGGCGAGGTAGAAAAGATGGCCGCGGAAGGAGCCATTGTTCGCCACGGTGTTGCCGACGAGCATCGTCGCCGCCTGGGAGAGGTCGACCAGCGTCCCTTCGGGGAGCGGCGGGTTCGGCCGCGTTCCCGGGAACAGCTGACCGTTCAGGTAGAGCTTCCATCGCTCGGCGGGATCGGGGTCCGAGGTGTTCAGGATCACGTGGATCACCGCACGACCCGTCGGGAACGAGAGGGGCCAGGTGCTGGCTTCCTGCTCGTTCATGCTCAGGCGGACGCGCGTCGGCGTGGTGAGGAACGAGAGGCCGAGCCGCTCGCTGGTGCCGACGTCGAGCGAGAAGAGCCGGGGGATGTCGTTGCTGATGCTCGCGATGTCGACCACGGCCTCCAGGGTGAGCACGCGAGCCCCTGCCAGGGCGTCCTGGAGCTTGGTCCCTGGCACGGACGCCGAGGCCCTCCCCGCGCTGTTCATGTCGGCCCAGCTCAAGCCTCGCCGGTTCGTCCACGCCTCGATGAAGGACAGGTTGCTCCCGTAGTCGAGCGCGAGGTCGACGGGCCCAGGCGCAGAATCCCGCAGCACGGCCGGCGCAGTCCCCGTCGCCGCTTCGTTGATGAAGTACCGCGCCAGGAGCGCGCGATCCACGAGCGCCGTGCCCCCGCAGTCCTTGTCGCGCGTCGGCTCGTCCGTCTCCGTGTCCGGCACGACCTCGCCTTCACACGGCCCCCAGTAGCCATCTTCGAGGCAATGCTGCGTGCCCCCCTTGCAGATGCCAACGCCTTCCGTCCCAGGATATCCGGTGTAGCAATCCCGCTTGCCGTCCTGCGCCGCACAGGGCTCTCCGCCGCCGGCCCCTCCGAGGCCCCCTCCACTTCCCCCCGCGCCCGCACCGTTCCCACCGGCGCCGCCGGAAGCCGCATCGGCACCTCCGCCCCCCACCCCCGACGCCTGGTTCCCTTCCGTGATCTCGAACCCATCCAGCCCGGAGAGCACATGACAGGCTCCGACGAGCAACAGCGTCCCGGCAGCCGCTACTCCCCCCGTCCACCGTGTCCTGCGCGCAGCATCCATCCTTCATCCTCCGAGGCGTCACCTTCCGGAGTACCACCACCTCCCGCGCGCAGAACCGGATTTCAGCGGGGTCGACGCCGATGACCGACGACGCTCCGCGTCGACCCAGCCAGGCTCAGACTTGCTCCAGTAGCATCGCGTAGCTCTCGATTTTCCCGAGCAGGTAAGCATCCAAGCCTTTGAGCTGGTGGTCGAGAAAGGCCGTGAACTCGATGGCGTGGCACATCCGCTGAATGGCTTTGTTGATGTCCGCCGGCGAGCCTGATCGCGCCGACGTGACAGCGCACGGCGAGTACTCCGACGCGATGAGATCGGGTCTTACTCTCGGAAATACCTCGAACCCTTTGTTGTAGTCCACCACGCGGGCGGCGATCGCGGGCTCGTAGAGGACATTGCGGCGCTGGCCGAGCGTTCGGAAGTTCATGGCGAAAGTGTCGAGGTCGGGCATTCCCAGGGCGGGCTCTTGCAGTTCCAGATCGAGTCTCTGGTACGTGGCGCGGTGCCGCTGCTGTTCGGCCGTGGATGAAGGAAAGAGCTGGATTGCGTCGAGGAGCTTCATCCCGAGGTCTCCTGTGACGGGTGGCCGGCACAAGGCATACACGCCCCGCATGTCGAGGGTGACCCAGCGCAGAGCGAACTCGGACTGGACCAGCTCGGCACGCCTTGCTTGCTCCACGCTGCCCTCCACGAAGGCCGAAGCCCACTGTTCTCGCACGTACCAGACGCCCAGATGGGTACCGAGGTACTCCTCCGAGGGTTCTACCTCCCGTGTTTCGAGGAACGCCTTCACATCGGGCGGGACAGCCCCCAGCGTCACCAGCGTGATGACGTTGCGGCTGGCCGGAGCGCCTCGTCGGCGTGAACTCTTGAGAGCGTCGTCGACCGCCAGGAAGGAGTCAGTGAACCCCTTCTGCTCACCAAGGACATGATGGACGCGCTTCTTCTCGTCCGGCCCCGCTGCGTCGAGGCAGTACCAGTAACTGACGTCATTCAACCGGTTCGTGTTTGTCCTGACGATCGTCTCTTTGACGTCGGATCTGGGGAGCGGCAGTTCCTTGCAGACCGAGAGACGCGCGTGCCAGCGCTCGATCTCCTGGTGAAGGCTCATGAACAAGTCTGCGCTCGCGGAGGTGAGCAAAAAGATCGACCGCTGAAAATCGCCCCTGCACTCCGCGACCAGATTCTGGCCGACGCTGCCGACGATGCCCATTTCCGACTCCTTGCGGGGCCGTGCGCGAAACCAGTCCAGCCCGACCCCTGCAAACTCACAAAGAAATACCTCATTATGGGCATCATCGAGCAGGAAGACCCTCACCTTGCGCCGGCGGTCTCCACGAGCGAACTCGCGCTGCTTCGCCAGCCAGCCTTCTTCGGGCCGGATGCGGTGAAGCTCGGTGCCAGCGGTGGCTTCTCGGATGGTATCCCTGGACATGGGCTCGCCACCCACGAGCGTATGCCAGAGGTTCTCACGCTGTGGCTCGATCTCGCCCTCGGCTGCACGCAGGAAATCTCGCTCGAGCCGATCGCAGAACAGGGTCTTGCCACTGCCCTGAGCGCCGTGGATGAGCAGGATCGCGGCGTCTCCCCTCTCGTAGACGCCCGTGAACGCATCCTCGAACGGGGCCGCCAGCGGTCGCCAGTGATCGAGCCGTACCTGGTACGTCGAGAACTGTGCGAGGTGCTCGGCACGGGTGGGGAATCGCAACCGTCGGTAGAGAGGGGCCATGCGCAGGCTCCGTATTACCATGAGAGTCATGACTCGGCCCGGCTATCGTGCGTGCGGTATCTGACGGCAACGAAAGGTCAGCGCCTGCCACTTGCAACCGGATCACGCCAAGCAGTTCAGTCAGGTCGGCGCATGCTGCACGGCCTCCAGGCGGGCGAGTCTGCCTGTGCCCCGAAACCCTTCCCAGGCAGCGGTCTCCACCTGCCCGACGATGACGAAGAACATGGACTCGCTATCGACCTGGTCCTTCACCAGCCGCTTGCGCCAGTCCGCAAGATCGACCGACGAAGGTGAAGGGTGACGCTCCGGATGGGTATGCCATTCTCCCAGGTAGACACATGTCTTGCGGCTTGTTCGCCATATCTCGTCGAGAAAGCGCTGATGCGGCTTCTGGCTTCGATGAAAGCTGTAGCGGCTCTGCCTGTCCCCAGGCATTGGCTCGGTGACGAGGTCGACGACCACGTCACGGCTCCCTCGAATGTGACGACCGACGAGAACCCCACCGGCCTCGAGCGCATGCGGGTCGTGCTGCGCGCGGCCTCCCATGACCCTCACCACCGCTGCATCGAGCTTGAAGCGGGCGCCTCCTTCACGGAGAAAAACGAGGGCGGTCACGTCGACCGCCCCCCGCAACACCGGCACCCCTCACGCGCGTAGGACGACCCGCAGGTCCCCTGGCCCACGCTCTGCCGATCGTAGCGCGCGGAAGTCCGGAAGCCGGCGCCATGGAATGCCGTCGCGTCCCCCCTCCACGAGCGCAGCGGATGGCCCAGGACGCGACCGTCCAGGGTTTCGATGGCCAGCCTCGCAGCCAGGTTGGCCGTCTCTCGAGCATCGAGATCCCCATAGGGAACGAACGCACTGGAACAGGTCCGATCACGACTGGCAAAACGCTGTCCTGGCGCGGCGTAGTCCGCCCGGTTCACGAGTCCGAACTCGGGATCGTCCTCGAAGAGGCACTCGAAACAACCCGAAGCGCCCGCTTTGCGGGTGTTGGTGAGTACAGCGTGCCCTCCCAGACCATGAGGTTCGATCCATGCGTAGATCACGGCTGGTGTCAGCGGCTGCATGACGAGGTGCGCGTTGAGTCCCAGGCATCCTGTCACATCACCTGTCGTCACCACGACGAGAGAACTCCCGTCCAGCTTCACGACACCATCACGAAGCGCCACCTCGAAGTTGCTCGCGACGTCTGTGATCTCGATCCGCGGGATTTTGGTCTCCAGCTCTTGCTTCAAGGCGAAGACCTTGCTTTGGGTGCCCACGCCACTTCGTCCCAGCACATGGCGAAATGTGTTCGTCGGCAAAAATGGGTCAGGATCCACGAGCGTCAGCCGTCCAACGCCGGCCCAGGCGAGGCAACTGGCCAGGTGTCCTCCAAGGGCACCACAGCCGACGATCACGACGTGCGCCCCCTTCACGGAAGGCGCGGTCACCAGCCGCCCTTGCAATGCATGGGGATCCGCGCGTACAAGCGCCACACGCGAGAGCGAGCCTCGAAGCTCATGACTCCTGATGCGACGACGACGAGACGCCGATCTGGGAGCGTCCAACCACAGTCCCAGCAAAGCCCTCCCGCCTGCGGCCCTTGGAATGCCTAGAATCAGGAACTGCTTGTACCCGCGAGTGTGCCTCGCTCTCCCGAGGCGTTCCCGATTCGCAGCGGATACGTGCGTCTCCATGAGGTCGTGCAGCGCCGCATCGGAGTCGATGTCCCCAGGATGGAAATCCCGGTCCGAGAGAAGGCTCGGTTCGAGGGGAACATACAGCCCGTTCTGCTCGCTCCACGTGCCATTACGAAACAGCGGAGACATCTCTTCGAGCGCGCCCCGATCAGCAGCGACCCCACTGGGTATCCCGTGGAACACAATGATCTTTCGAGCCACTTCATCAGGAGCGACGTTGCAGTGAAGGCGCTGACGCGTAGCCCACCAGTACGACTCGCATTCGTCGAACAGTTCGAGGCGATTCTCCCCCTTCATTCCTGCCTCGATCGTCCGGCGAGCTTGCGCCAACGTTTCACGCAGAATCTGAGCCGGTCGATGACGATCGAGAACCAGGCCTTCACGGTCGAAGCAACAGATGCGGCCATCCTCCTCCACATGCGGGAGGAGAGCCTCTTCGCCATGAGATAGATGAAAAATGTCGGGCAACCTCAAGGGGAAACCCGCACTCAGCCCCACGCCGATGCGCACCCGCGTCGAGCCGATCTGCCACGCTCCTTCCAGGCCGCTCACGAGGGAGCGGCCCTTTCCCCATACGTCGCCCAGGCGCCCCTTGGGCAGCCGACACGCATCCTCCAGAATGCCATCCTGGATGAGGTCATCCAGGATGATATCGTATCGGGCCTGGCTCAGTATCGTCACCCCGAGGCCCCCGAATGCGTGATGGCCTTGCGACGTGGCGAGCCGGTATCGTCCTTCGGCGGTACGGGGAAATCGTCCCCGAATTCTCGCTGAAGCGTCATACAGGCCGTGTGCGGATCCGGGTCGCTCTGCGCCTCACGCAGCGCTTCGAGCAGCGTCTCGACACGGCCGTGAAACTGGCGCATCTGCTCCGCCGTCATGCGAGCGCAAAGATCGTCGAACGGTTCCACAGGGCACCTGACCACGAGGCGCGGATAACGCTCGCCTTGCGAGTCTTCTGTGAAACTGAATTGACGGAGCAATGCGTCGAGAAACAGGATCAGCGCACCCAAGGTATCACGCTGAGGATCCCCCTCCGCCATCGTCGTCGCCGGCGTGAACCAGTGAAGCGCAGCCACCGCCAGCGCGATCCCACGCGGAGCAGACTGCCCCTCACGTGAGAATCGGTGATCCTTCCACCGCTTCAGGGCGCGGATGGCCTGACGAAACTGTCGCCCATCGTCCCCAATGAATCGATTGTTGATCTTGTCCGTAAGCTCCTCAGGGGCCGATGGCGACCACTCCTGGTGCTCCTTCGCGGAATGTTCTTTCCCCCGGGCCAGATACATCTTCCCGTCCGGGTTTCGCTGGGCCTTCGAGTACACCGCGAGATCGACGTGATACTTCGGTTCCCCGCCCTCCACGTAGGTCACGGTCACGCAGGACTTACGCATCTCGACGCTCGTCGTATGATCCTCGACGGCCCTCAATACCCACTTCTTGACCTCGACAGGCGTATGATCACTCGTCGGAAGATCGAATTCGATCCCGACGTCAATATCGTATTCGCCTCCGCCGATAGGCTTTACACCCGTTCCGATGTCGTAGCTGCCTTGATTGAAGTCGCGATAGGAAGGGATGTCGACGCCTTGGTTTCGCTGCTCCTTGATGCCTTCGCTCAGGCGACGAAGTATCCTCTCGCGCTTCTCTGCCAGAGTCGCATTCTCGTGGTACCTGCGCAGCTTGATGGTCTCATCGAACGACTCGAATTGCTTCTGTACGTTGGCCATGCTCTCTCCCTTTGAACGAATCCCTGCCGTCAGAGCACCGAGGTTCAGTGCAAGTCATGCGGCGGGGCTTCGGATACCGAACCAGGGCTGGGCGGCAGGGCAGTGACAGAGATTGTCCTCTTCTCCCTGCCACCGAGCACCTGCTCCTCGTGTGCCTAGCGGCACTCTCTCAGCGACAGCAGGTTGTTCGGCTGTTCGCCGTCATTCTCCGTCTTGAGGTACTTCTTCCCGTTCCGTGAACCCACGACGACCTCCACACGAGGCCCCCCGGGTTCCTTGACGTAGTAGCTCTTCCGCCCGGTCTCGATGTTGGCAATCGCCTCCTGCTGCGTGTCCTGCCAGCGACTGCCTTGGTATTCACCACCGATTGCCAAGATTCGCTGGTGTGCCTCCGTCTGACCCGACGTGATGACGCAGTCCACCCGACGCTCGTTTGCCATTGCCATTCTCCTCGTGATGCAGGGGCTTGCCGTAGGCCTCGTGGCCCCGACACATCCCTCACCAGGAAAGGATGCGCTTCGTCGAGGAACCGATCGCCGTCTCGTTCATTCGGAGGTTCATTTTTCGCGGTACGCAGGTGGTCCACGCATCTGCCTCAGTGCGCCCCCTGTCCCGCGAGCGCCTTCCGCACCTGGTGCATGGTGGGCCTCGACGCTGCCTTCTTGCTCAACATGCAGGCCACGAGGTCCCGGAGCGGCGCCGAGGCCCGGCCATCGAGGCAGTCCAGCGGCGGCGGCTCCAGCAGGTGAAGCCCCATCCAGTCCTTGCGCTGCTCGGCTTCGAACGGCAAACGCCCCACCAGCATCCGGAAAAGGATCACCCCGAGGGCATAGACATCCGCTTTGGCGTCGACGTCCTTCGCCCGCACCCATTGCTCCGGGGCCATGTACTCCCAGGTGCCGATCACATCGTCCCCCCCGGTGGAAACAGGAAACATCCCCGTCGGCGTGACGTTCGCCATCGAGCCCGGACCGACCCCCCCGCGGAGCAGCTTGGCAAGACCGAGATCGGTCAGCTTCAAGTCCGCGGTGGCCAGGTCGTGCTCCGCCAGCAGGAGGTTTTCCGGCTTCAGATCGCGGTGAACGATGCCTCGATCATGCAGCACCGAGAGCGCCTCTGCGATCTGCATGGCTATCCGTGTCGCGACCTCGCTCGACAGCCCTGACGGAGCACGCCCCAGTTCCCCCTCCAGCGTCTTCGGGAGCCACTCCAGCACCATGTAGGGAGGCCCCTCCGGCGTCGTCCCCCACGCAAAGAGTGAAACGATGCGCGCATGACGCACCTGTTCGAGGGCCTGCGCTTCATTGTGGAAGCGGGTGACCACGTCCACGTGCAAGCACAGCTCTACGAGCATCAGCTTCAACGCTGCTGGATGGCCATCGCCCACGTGTCGCGCCTCGTAGACGTCGCTCGTCGCCCCCTCCGCAGCATGCCGCACCACCTCGTAATCCCCGATGCGCGCCCCTGGTGAAAGCATGAGCACCTCCTGTTTCAATGGCTCTCCTCGGTCCCCTCGGAGGAGGCCCAGAGCGCGCGGATCTGGTCGATCCAGGTCAGCATCGATTGCAGCTCGTCTCCACCTTCGGGATGCTCGGCGAGAAAGGCCGCTCGGTCCACACTCACCCCACTTTCGCAGCGGCGCAGGTAGACGAGCAGCGCCTCCACCGCCCCTTCGGATACCGGCGGCTCGCCTTGGTCGACGGACGGCTCCTCGTTCATTACCTGCCGCAACCGCTTCATCCCTCGTGCCAGAAGGCCACCGATGGCGTTTGGCGACTTGCCCATCTTCTGAGCGACCTCTGCAACGGGAAATCCCTTCAGGTGGCATAGCCAGATCGCTTGGCTCTGCTCCTCAGGGAGATGCTGGTAAAGCGACGCGAGGAGCTTTTGATGTTGCTCGCTCCTGGCCATCACCTGACTCGCGCTGGCCTCCGGGCTGGGCAGCTCGGCGCACGCATCCTCCAGAGGGATCGTGTGGCCTCCTCGCTTCTTCGTCCTGCCGGCACGCTGACTCTCCAGGAGGCAGTTCTTGAGGATCTCCTTCAACCAGACCGTCCACTCGCCTTCCGAGGTCCCCTTGAACGTTACGAACCGCTCGAAGGCGCGCTTTGCCGTGTTCTGCGCGATGTCCGAGGGTCGCGTCGTTCCAGGCTGCCCCCGCCCCTGCTGCTCCGCCCAGGTCCCCACCTTCGGTCGATACCGGCGGAACAGCTCCTCGAACGCGCCTTGCTTGCCAGCCCGAGCGCGCTCGATGAGCTCTTCCACGGAGAGTTCCCGAACCTCGCCCCGATCCGCGGCCCGACTCCGCTGAGCGTTCACGTCTCCAGCCACCCCTTCCTGGCGCTCTCCAGTGCCCTCACCGTCCCCCATCCCCATTCTAACGTGCCGTCTGCTCCGCGGCTGCGCGCAGCACGTCGAGGATCGCATCCCCGTTCCGCTCGCGCACCCCTTCAATCAGCTCGGCGAGGGAAAAGTCGATCCGGACGCCATGTCTGTGGAGGCGACCTTGATGATAAACGCATAGCTCGGGCGTCATCATCCGGGAGGCATCCAGGGGATAATAGACACGCTCATCCTGCGACAATGGCGTGGGGCCGGCCAGCTCGATGATTGGACGCTGGGCGAGGAGTGCCAAAACCTCGGTGAGGCCGGCGTCCCGGAGCACCGCGGCTTCGAGGAGCAGGTACTGCCAGTACCAGATGAGATACCGGTTGAGACGACGCACCTGGATCATCCGCAGGGGCTGACCATCGTCGTCGAAGGCCCACATCGTCTCCGTAGCGATTCGGATCAACGCTTGAAAGAAGCGCGCGGGCCTGTCGATTTCGTCGGGAGAGACCAACTCCGTGAGGGAGCGCTCGTAGAGCATTCCCCAGACATCGGCGTGGTAGTCGGCCTCCTCGAGCACCTTGGGGAACCGACCGATCCCCTTGCTCAGCGTCCGGGTCAGCCCCTGCTGACCGCGGTGGACCGCCTCGTGAAGGACCAGCATCCGGAGGGCGCGCCGCCGCCTGTCCTCTTCGGGGAGTCGTTGCGCGAGCCGGGCCAGCCACCGATCGTCAATCTGCCATTCATTGGCCGGGTTGAGGCGAAAGCTGTCCTCCACGCTCGTCGTCGCGACATCGATCCGGGTCTGCTTCAGCGGCGTCTTGCACAAGGGTGGCAGCTTCCGCCACATCCCGCTGAACGCCGCGAGGCCAGCCGGTTCCGCCAGCACCGAACCAGGCCACTCGACTTCCTGATCCTTCTCTTCCCGCCGGATCTGCCCCCGCATGCGATCGAAGTCCTGCGCCAGGTTGACGCGGTCACGCGCGGCCAGGTTCACCTCCTCGTCGTTCAGTGCGATGGGTTCGGGCGATCGAGGCCCATTGATGAGCAGCGCGGGCGCATGGAATGGCTCGACCCCGCTGCTGCGCGTATACTGATAGGTCTGAACGGCAGGGTGCATCGTCTTGCTGATCTGGGCGCCGAGCAGGAGTGCCATCCCCGTCTGCACCGACGCGAACAGGTGAACCCTCTGCACGCGAGGGAAGCGGTCACCGATGCAATCGAGCGTTTGCCGGAAGGCCTTGGCGACCTCGAACATCTCCTCCATCGACGTGAACGCATCCTCGGAAGGATGCTCCAGCGCGATGTCGACCTCGACCAGCACCGGCTCGGGGACGACCTGCCGTGTGATGTACTGATCGACCTGGTGAGAGGTCGATATCCGGATGATTGCCTCGCCAGGCGAGTGGTCTTTGAAATCGGGGAGCGTGACCGGCAGGAGACGCGCCGGCCTCCCTTCTGGTGACGAGCGCCAGCCCCATGATCGGGCGTCGTGATGGCGCGGCACGACCTCGGTCCGCTGCCAGGTCTCCAGCAAGTAGCCGAGATACAGTGTCAGCGGGATGGATGACGAGCCGAAGTAGAGGATGCTGTAGTCCGGGTGTTTTTCCCGGAGTGGCTTCACGCTCGCGTGGAACTGCTCGTCGAGCGCGCGCTGCTCCGCGCTCCAGTTCCTCGGCGCCCCCGGAGGGCGGAAGGACTCGGCATGGTTGAGTTCGACGATCCGATACGGGATGTCCCGGTAGGCTTCCGGTCGCGCATCGGTCATCTCGGTGGGGTTGATGTTCAGCAGTTCCGGCTGAGCGAGGAGAATCAGGCCACGGGGCAGTGTGTCTTCGGAGGTATGCATGAGGCTCCATGAGCGACCACCACGGGGAACGGTCCGCTATTCCAGGAAGATGCCGTTCCGCGCCGAGTCGATCGGTGGCAGCGACGATTTCAGAGAGACGTGGGTTCCGGTTCCCCGGAGTCCCCCTCGACCGCTCGGGGCGCTCGCCCTGGCCTACCCCGCCCTCCTTCCGGCCCAGCGAGCCGCTGGAAGCGCACATCCTCGGCGTCCAGGCGCAGGAACGGCGCGAGCAGCGCATGCCGCTCGGCCCTCACGGCGGCCTCCGCAGCGCGATCCCCCTCCGCCGCGGCCAGTGCCTCCAGTCCGTGAAGGCTCTTGCCCAGCACCAGTGCGTAGACCTTCCGGTCGGGATCTCCCTCGTGCAGCTTCCGGCTCAGTGCGCGTGCGGCGTCGCCGTGCTGACGGGCCACGCCATGCTCCCCTTGCGCGAGCCCGAGCGTGGCCGCCTCCGCATGGATGCACGCCAGGATGTGGTGGGTGTATGTGTCGGCCGACGCGGATCGGGCGAGCGGCGCCTGGATGGCCATCGCCTCGTCGAGCGCCGCGCCCGCGCGCCCCAGCTCCCCCCGGGTGATCGCCACCCCGGCCTGCGCCACGAGCGCCTGCGCCAGCAAGCTCTGGTTGTACTCGTCCCTTGCGAGGCCCCGGAGCCGCCCGATCGCCTCGTCGTGGCGCCGGGCCGCGCCTTCCAGATCGCCCCTCGCCAGCAAAAGCTCCGCTTGCTCCAAGGTGCTCGTCGCGAGCGTGCGGTTGAAGTCGTCGATGTCCTGTCCGGCCCCCGGAGCGGTCCCGAGCAACGCCAGCGATGCATCGACATGACGCTGAGCGTCGTCCAGCCGATCCCGCGCCAGCGCCACCTTGCCCCGCTTCGACTCGTTGAGAGCGAGCTGGAGCCCCCACCAGCGCGCTTCCTGGCTCACGGCGCGAGCCCGCTCCAGCTCTGCCCGCGCCTCGCCGTAGTAGCGCTCGGCGACCGCCAGGGAGTCATTGTACCAGTACAGATCGCCGAGGCGATGCTTCGTGGAGATCACGCGCGCACGGACCTCCGGCTTCCGCAGGTCGGCCTCGGGCAGCGACTGCAGCGCCTCGTCGATGCCGCTCAAGAGCTTGCGGCGCCTGGCGAGGATCCCCGGGACCCGGCCGAGCTTCCAGTCGATGTCCGAGATCTGCTCCGCCGCGCCGACGAGGCGGTGGAGCGTGTGCTCCGCGCGCTGGAAGTTCGCCTCGGCCGCGCGCTGTTGCACGAGGGCGTAGACGCCGCCCGCCACGATCACGGTCCCGGTGAGGATCACCAGCCCCTCGATCCGTCGCTTCCGCACGCGCGCTCGCCGGTCTCGCAGGGCGGCCTCCTCCAGGCATCGCTGCGCCAGCGGGTTCACCGGAGGGCGGGGAACACCTCGGCGCAGGCTCTCCTCGAACGCTTCCCGGTACCGCGCCATGGCGGCCTCCGAGGGGAGATCGCTCTGCGCGCATCCAGCGCGTTCCCAGATCCGTGCGGCCTCCTCCAGCGCCGAGAGTTGCTCGAGGCGCGCACGCTCCTCGTCGAGCCATCGCGAGATCGCTGGCACCTGCGAGAGCAAGGCATCGTGGATGAACGCCACCTCCTGGTCGGCAGGGTCCGTCTCGGCCTCGCCGGAGAGGGAGATCAGCCGCATTCCGGCCCCATGCGCGGCGTCCATGGCAGCCCCGGTGCCGGCGAGACGCAGCAACACCTCCTCCGCGAGCGCGTCGTTCCCCGCCGCCGCCAGCACATCGGAGCGCTTGCGGACACGGCACGCGTCGGGTGCCTCTGAGTCGACCTGGACCAAGCTCAGGACGAGCCACTTCGCGCGCTCGCGTCCCTCCGCACCCAGCGTCTCGAGCAGCGCCTCGGCATGCTTCCCGAGAGCACCGCCCACCCCGCCGAATGCGGTGTAGCGCTGCTCCAGGCTCGACGCCTCACGGTCGTCGGGGGACCAGAGTGCCTGGAGCGCGTGCCCGAGCAGCAGGAGCCGACACGACGCACGCGCGGCGTCACGCACCATCTGGCCTGCCAGCCGACTGGAGAGTTCGAGCCCAGCACGCCTGCCCATGCCCTGCGTGACCGCTGTCAGGGCGACCTCGTCCACGGGGGGCAGGTGATACCTGGACGCTCGGTTGAGCCGGCGTGAAAGCCTCGGCAGCCGGTCCAGGCCCTGGAGGAAATCGCTGCGGAGTGTCGTGAGGAGGCACAGGCGTGTTCCCTCTTGATCGAGCGCATCGTCCAGGAGGGCGTCGACGAGCGCGGCCTGCTCGACGCCGGTCGTGAACAGCTCCTCCATCTGCTCGATGACCACGAGCAGCATGCGCTCCGGCGGAACCTGGTCGGCGAACGCTCGGAGAGCCCCGGGCTCGTCGCGCAGGGTGGCCGTGATCTCCTCGACGGGATGCGAGCGTCCATCGCCCGCGAGGGCCTCGCTCAGCGCCTGGGCCAGAGCGCCCAGAGGATCGGGCGAAGGGCGCATCCAGGCGACGGACCAGAGAGCCCCGTTCCGGGCCTGCTCGTCCTGCAACCGGGGGCGAACGCCGGCCTGCACCAGCGACGACTTCCCGACGCCGCTCGACCCCTCGATCTGGACCCACCGCACAGGTCCGCTGCGCGCTCCATCGAGGCGCTCCAGGATCTCGGCCGTCTCCACGTGTCGCCCGAAGAAAAGCTCGGCCTGGTGCTCGGAGAAGGGCTCCAGACCCGGAAAGGGACACACGCTCCGGTCGCGTCGCCATGGCTCGGCGAGGGCCTCACGGCAACGCGCCATCGTGGGCCGCTCCCGGGGCTCCTTGGCGAGCATGGCATCGACGAGCACGCACAGCCCCCCTGAAACCTCGGCACGCAACGTGCGCAGCGAAGGAGCCTGCTCCTTCGCATGCTTGGTGGCGAACGCCACGGCATCGTCAGCCTCGAACGGCAACCGCCCCGTGATCAGCTCGAAGAGGACCACACCGAGGGCATAAACATCCGACTTGCCGTCCACCTCCGCCGCGCCCAGCGCTTGCTCCGGGGCCATGTACGGCGCAGTTCCCATCTGCACGAGCTCTGCCGTCTGGACCTGCGTATCGATCCCTCCCGTTGGCGCGGGAGGGACCTTGGCAATCCCGAAGTCGAGCACCTTCACGGTGAGCCCAGGGCTGGAGGCCTCGTCCTTCGAGATGACCATGATGTTGGCAGGCTTGAGATCGCGGTGAACGATGCCCTTCTCGTGAACGTGGGCCATGGCCGCCGCGAGCTGCTGCGCGATCGAGAGGGCTGTCTCCAGCTTCGTCGGGCCGTCCTGAACCGCCATCCAGTCCCGCAGGGAGAGCCCTTCGAGAAGTTCCATCACCAGGAAGGGGGTGCCATCCTCGAGACGCTCGCAGGAGGTGACCTCGACGATGCCCGGGTGCCGGAGCATCGTGAGCGCCCTGCCCTCTTGAACGAAGCGCGCGATGGTCTGGGGGTGGCTCGCAGCTTCCTCGGAGAGCACCTTGAGCGCGACGACTCGCTCCGAACACGCGTCCTTTACTGCAAAGACCTGGCCCATTCCGCCGTGACCCAGGGGATGGAGCACACGGTAGGGGCCGAGCTGAGCGCCAACCTGAACCCCCATGCGAGCCACACTGTAATCAGCTCCCGCGCTCGCAAGAAGCGCCACGTGGCGTGGGGACGTCATTCGTCGTGGGGTCCGCGGGAGCGTGGTTTGCAGGTTCGCGGCGCGGGCGATACATGGCGTCGCGTGTGATGCCGATGCGGACCTGGCTGGACGATCGAAGGCAACGCGATCGGGTCGGTAGGTGAATGTCACGAGGTCTCCACGCGGAATGGACAGATGACGGACTGCGGAAGGCTGAAGGCGCCGGAACAAACCCTGCTTGCCTCGGAGTCATCGCTCGTCACAGGGCGAGCAAGAAGCAGTCCAGCCGTCTGCAGACGCCTCAAGGCCGCGGCTTGTCCCGTGAGCGGCCAGCGCGTCGTCTCGACGGCGGCAGGGGAACATGACAACGACGCAACGCTGGCCACTCATGGCGCAACTCCGGCTCGCATCTGGCCCAGGCTGGCCACACAGATGTCACCGCCCGATGCTTCCGGCCGCCTTCCCTCTCATCCCGCTCCTATCCCCCTCTCATCCTCTCCAGCGCCACTCCCACGCCCCCCGACGTCACGATGCTCGCGTCATCTTTCGCCGGTAGACACTCGAGCATTTCGCCCCCACCCCGGACGCTCCAGCGCCCTCCTCCCCCGTTCCCGCCCACATTCCAGCCGCCAGGAATCCCCCCTGTCACGTCAACCCCAGGGAGGTTCCCCGCCAGAGCATGCCCCCTCTCCCTCGTTGACGGCCCCATTCACGCCCCCAGACCCCCTCCCACCGCGTGCCGACAGCGTTCCCGCCCCTCCGAATCCCCCCTGCAACGGATTCCGACACCATTCGGTGTAGGGTGAATCACACCGTCAACGATGGACGGGGGCATTCCACGGGTCCGAATCCCCCCTGCATCGAGGCGATGCCGGAGGCATTCTCCCCCTCGGAATCCCCCCCGCAGCCGCTGCCCCCCAGGTTCCGACGCAGAATCCCCCCGTCATCGGACGCCCGGCGCCCTCGGCGGGGTCGGAATCCCCCCGGCATCCGACGTGGAGGGACTTCCACCGGCAGGAATGGGTCCGGCAACGACGGGGTGACGGGGTCGAACGCGGTGGGGCGTCGGCGCCTCCGCCAGGCTCGGCCCCCCGACGGCCTGACACTGCCCTCACCGAGGCTGGCACTGCCCCCGACCAGGACCGGCACTGCCCCAGCTCACCAGCTTCCCTCACCAGAGAATGACCCGAACCGGCCAGCGCCCCCGCTTCCCGGCGTGGGTGCTCGGCTCAGGCCCGATGGTCAGAGTCCATCCCCCTCGATGCCGCCGCCCTCGACGCCGCCCCTGCCGCCGCTGCCCCCCTACGACCCGCCGCCGCTCCCTCCGCCGCCGTTCCCACCTTCACCGCCGCTGCCCCCACCGCCGCCCTCGCCGCCTCCTCCACCGACGCCGTCGCTGCCGGGGCGCACGTGGCTGTCGTCGTCCTCGATCAGCACCGCGGCGTTGTGCTGGAGCTCGGAGTCCGTCAGCGGCCTCCCGTAGATCGCGGCGTAGAAGATCGTCCCCTGGAAGGAGGCGTTGCCCGGGTAGCGGTTGCCGAGGACGAGGGTGGAGGTCACCGTCCCCGCGTCGAGCTTCGTGCCTTGCTCGGGCGGAGGGTTGGCGGCGACGCCTGGTACGAGCTGGCCGTTGCGGTAGAGCTTCCAACGATCGCTTTCGGTGTCGAGGGTCGTGTCCATCACCAGGTGCAGGACGGCGCGGTTGGCGACGAACGCGGAGGAGCCCCAGCGCATGGCAGGCTGGTCGTTCAGCAGCAGGTCCATCGTGCGGGCGTCGTCGCTCAGGACGATGGCCAGGCGGCTCTTCGCGTCGACGTAGTCGCCGAGCACCACGAGGCCCGAGGCGTCGCCGCTGTCGCGCAGGTCGGTCACCAGCTCGAGGGTCAGCGCCTGGGCCTGGTCGAGGCCGCGCGCGACCTTGGTGAAGAAGGGCTGGGCGACGGCGTAGCCCGCGCGATCGAAGGCGGACCAGGAGAGGCCGACGCGACCGAGGCCATCCTGCAGGAAGGCCAGGTTGGTCCCGTAGGTGATCGAGGCGCGCAGCGGGCTCGGGGCGGCGTCACGCAGCTCGGTCGGGTCCCGCCCCGAGGGCGCCTCGTTGATCAGGTAGCGGACCAGCAGCTCGGTGTCGGTGAGGGCGGTGCCGCCGCAGTCGGCGTCCAGCGCGCCGCCCAGGGTTTCGGAGACCGGGGTCACTTCGCCGGTGCACGGGCCCCAGGTGCCCAGCGGCGTGCAGGTCATCGTCCCGGCCTTGCAGGCGCCCAGGTCCTCGGTGCCGGCAGGGCCGGTGTAGCAAGGCGTGCTCTGGGACGGCGCGCACACGCCCTCGGGGCGGTCGACGGGCGTGTCGCCGACGATGGAGAAGTCATCCAGGCCGGTGATGGCGCTGCACGCGAGGGTCGACACGATCAGGCCGCCCACCGCTGCGCCGAGGAGCCATGGCGCGCTTCTGCCAGAGCGATGCATCACTTCCTCCACGAGCACCGAACGCCTCTTCTTCACGAGGGTCTCTTCTCCACGAGCACCGAGCGCATTGTCTCTACGAGCGCCTCGTCTCCACGAGCACCGAGCGCCTCGTCTCCGCGAGCGCCGAGAGTCTTCTCCACGAGCACCGAGCGCCTCTTCTCCACGAGCACCGAGCGCCTCTTCTTCACAAGCGCCTCTTCTCCACGAGCACCGAGCACCTCGTCTCCATCAGCGCCTCGTCTCCAGCAGCGCCTCGTCTCCAGCAGCGCCTCGTCTCCATCAGCGCATCTCCCCACATGGACCGAGCGCCCCAGGGCGCAGGGGTCCATCGGTCACGATAACGCAGGAGGTGGTGTCCGGTCGCGAGGGCTGGTGGTCACGGTCCGCGATCCGTCAGGGGGCGTCGTCGTTGGCGAGGAGGGCGGTCGCGTTGTTGCGCAGCTCCAACGATGACAGTGCGCGCGTGTAGATGGCTGCGTAGTGCAAGGTTGCCTCGGGGGAGCGGAGGCCCTGGCCGGCGTTCCCCAGGAGGAACACCACGCTCGATGCCAGGTCGAACATCGTGTCACGCGCGGGAGGGGTGCCCTTCGCCTCCTGCAGGATGCCGTCGAGGTAGAATCGGCGCCGGTTGCTGGCGGTCTCCTGCGTGGTGTCGATCGCGATCTGCAGGACGCTTCGCCCGGTGGTGTTCATGTTGATGGGGAGCTGGCCGACCATGCTGCCGTTCACGTAGAGGCGAGGCTCTTCCAGCTCGTTGAACCTCACCGAGAGGCGGTCGGCGGAGAAGTCGAGGGCGTCGGTGCCGATGAAGAACAGGGTCATGTTCGCGTCGGTGCCGTCGACGTCGAGCACGAACTCCAGTGTGGCGGCCTTCTGCGAGCCGAGGCGCTGCTGGATCTTGCCGCCCGTGAGGTGGGCCCACGCCATGGCGTTGGTGGCGCGCGTGGGCCAGCGCAGGCCTCGCTGGCCGGGGCTGGGCTCCGTGAAGAACAGCGCGGCACCTCCGGTATCGAGCGCGAGGTTCATCGGGTTGCTGGCCGAGTCGAAGAGCTGCCCGGCTCCCAGCCCGGTGGCCGCCTCGTTGATGAGGTAGCGGACCAGGAGATCGCCATCGACGAGGGTGGTGCCGCCGCAGTCGTCGTCCAGGTCGTTGAAGATCAGCTCGGGGCTCGGGGTGATCTCGCCCTCGCACTCACCCCAGGTCCTCTCGTCCGTGCAGGTGCTGACACCCACCCGGCAGACGCCCACGCCCTCGGTGCCGGTCGGGCCGGTGTAGCAGGACCTCGTGGTGCCGGGTTGGCAGGGTCCGTGGCCGCCGTTGCCACCTTCCCCGCCGCTGGAGACCACCACGCCGCCGTTGCCGCCGGAGGCTCCTGCCCCGCCTTGACCCCCCGGGCCACTCCCGGCGGTGCCGGTGACGCTGCCAGCGCCGGCGCCCGAGCCGATCTCGAAGTCGTCGAGGCCGCTCAGGGCGCTGCACGCCGCGCTGAGGAAACCCATGCCGCAGAACAGGAGGGCCGTCGTGCCCTGCCACCGCGTGCCCATCACCGACATCCACGCCTCCAGACGCTCGCGCGTCGCACGGCGCACCCGCGTCTCACCACGTCACCCTCGCGTGGCCCTGTGTCGCGACCAGGTCGAACGCGCATCGGGCCATGTGGACAGGCTACCAGGGAGACGCGCCAGAGGATCGATGGAGCGTGCGTCCAGCGTGCTCGCCATGCGGGTTCGAGAGGGTCGAGCGCAGTGGATCGTCGATGAGGGTGCACGGTTCCGCTCCCCAGGGAATGCTTGACAGAGCTGCGTGGGTGACCACGGATCCTGGGATGCCTCCGCTTCGTCACCTCGCCACGGGCCTCGTCTCGCTGACCTTGCTCCAGGGCCTCGGCTGCTCGGAAGACCGCCCTGCTCCGAGCGGGACGACGACCAGCGCAGGCACGGGGGGCACCGGAGCGAGCGCTGGCGACGGGGGCGCTGGAGGTGGCGGGGGCGACGGGGTCGGTGGTGCTGCACCCGGAGAAGGCGGGGCGGGCGGCAGCGGTGGTCAGGGGGGCGGCGGCGGGGCGGGAGGGGATGGTGGAGACGCGGGCGCCGGCGGCGATGGCGGGTCGGGTGGTGAGGGGGGCGCTGGAGGCGGCAGCGCTCAGGGAACGTGGCGATGGATGAACCCGGAGGCGTTTCAGCACACCCCTCTGGCGATCACCTCACGGGGCACAGGCGATGTGCTGCTGGTCGGGCAGGCGGGTGGGGTCTGGACGCGAGGCGCTGCGGGGTGGGAGCTGCTCTCGAGCGGCACGTCGGCGACGCTCAACGACGTGGTCACGTTGCCCTCGGGCACGTCGTATGCGGTGGGCTCTGGCGGGACGGTGATCGCGATCGAGGGGTCGACCATCACCCCGATGGTCACCGGGGTGACCGATACGCTGCGCGCGGTCGGGATCACCACGTCAGGGGTGGTGGTGGCGACGGGCGGGAGGGCGCTGCTCGCGCTGCAAGGGAACACGTGGGTGTCACTGGGGCAGACGCCGTTCGACTTCACGACGGTGCACGCGATCTTCGGCGAGAGCGCAGACGATCTGCTGGTGGTGACGCCGAACGTGGTGATGCGCTGGAACGGGACGTCGTGGGCTTCGGACTACACGGGGCCGTCGAATGCGGGCGCGATGACGCCGATGGGGCCCGTGCTGCTCCGCAACGACACGTCCCACATGCGCACCGGGGTCGGGACGTGGGAGGCGCTGCCGGTGTGCACGGGGTGCAACCTGTTCCGCTTCGAGAGAGGCTCGGGCGGGGCGGTGGTGTGGGGGAAGGAGGCCCTCGCTCTACCGCGCCGGTACGCGCTCGGGCCGGGTGGCTGGACGCTGCTGGAGGAGCTGGACTGGAACCAGCAGCCGTTCCATGCGGTGAGCGACGGGGGCACGGTGTGGCTGCTCGGCGCCGGGCAGGTGGCGTCCACGGGGGGCTACCGGTCGCGTACGCAGGATTTCCGGAGCGTGTGGACCGACGCACCAGGGCACGTGTTCGCGGCAGGCTACGAGCCGCCGGCGTTCTCACTGCCGGGATCGCAGCCGCTCCTGGAGATCACGGCGGGCTCGTTCGTCGAGGGGCCGCAGGCGTTCTCGGTGCACGGGTACGGTCCGGGTCAGGTGGTGATCGGGGCGCCCGGGTCCAGGATCGGGCGGCTCGTGGGCGGGATGTGGACCTATGAGGACGTCGATTTCAGTCCGTCGAGCGGCTACGAGGTGAGCAAGGTGTTCGCCGTGAGCAGCGAGGCGATGATCGTCGCTGGCTTGAACGGCTTCGGCAACACGCTGGGGGCCGTCCGGAGCGCGTCGGGCTGGACGTCGGTCGGCAGCGGCGGAGACCGCGGGGTGTACTCGCCGGGTGGCGGCGTTCACTACCTGGCCTACGCGGAGGGGATCCGGCGGGTGGAGGGCGGGCAGTCGAGCACCGTGTACCTGTCCGACGTGCGGGCGGTGCACGGGGCCGACGCGCAGCACGTGTACGCTTGCGCGGGGCAGCACGTGTACGAGATCTCGGGCGGGACGGCGGTGCAGGTCGGGGGCGCGCAGGCCGTGGGGTGCTGGGCGCTCTGGGTGGCGGGGCCGAACGATCTGTTCGTCGCGACGACGCTGGGGCAGGTGCTCCGCGGCGATGGCACGGGGTGGACGGGGATGGGGTTCCCGTCGTCGCTGTCGGTCCTGGCGATGTGGGGGACGTCGGCGAGCGATGTCTGGGCGGTGGGACGCCAAGGGGCGCTGCTGCGCCATTCGCCGTGAGGGTGGGACCGCCTCGCGCCGTCAGTAATGCCAGGGGAACTTGTCGAAGTCGGGGCGGCGCTTCTCGAGGAAGGCGTCGCGGCCCTCCTGGGCTTCGTCGGTGCCGTAGGCGAGGCGGGTGGCCTCGCCAGCGAAGAGCTGCTGGCCGAGGATGCCGTCGTCGGGGAGGTTGAAGCCGTACTTGAGCATGCGCATGGCGGTGGGGCTCTTGCCGTTGATGATGCTGGCCCAGCGGAGGGCTTCTTCCTCGAGCTGGGCATGGGGGACGGCGCGGTTGATGGCGCCCATCGCGGCGGCCTCGTCGGCGGAGTACTCCTCGCCGAGGAAGAAGATCTCGCGGGCCTTCTTCTGGCCGACCTGGCGCGCGAGGAGGGCGGAGCCGTAGCCGCTGTCGAAGCTGGCGACGTCGGGGTCGGTCTGCTTGAAGCGGGCGTGCTCGCGGCTGGCGAGGGTGAGGTCGCAGACGACGTGGAGGCTGTGGCCTCCGCCGGCTGCCCAGCCAGGGACGACGGCGATCACCACCTTGGGCATGAAGCGGATGAGGCGCTGGACTTCGAGGATGTGGAGGCGGCCGAGGCGGCCGGCGTCGATCTTGGCCTGGGCCGCGGCGTTGACGCCCGTGTCGCCTCCAGCGCGCGCGTCGTGGGGGACGCCAGCGGCGGCGCTCGGCGTGTCGGTCGACGGGGTGGTCTCGTAGCGGTAGCCGTCTCGACCGCGGATGCGCTGGTCGCCGCCCGAGCAGAAGGCCCAGCCACCGTCCTTCGGCGAAGGGCCGTTGCCCGTGATGAGCACGCAGCCGACGTCCGCCGAGATGCGGGCATGATCGAGGGCGGTGTAGAGCTCGTCGACGGTGCGGGGGCGGAAGGCGTTGCGCACCTCGGGGCGGTTGAAGGCCACGCGGACCGTGCCTTGGTCGACGGCGCGGTGGTAGGTGATGTCCTCGAACTTCAGGCCCTCGACCTCGCGCCAGCGCGCGGGGTCGAAGATGGCAGACACGGTCATGGCTCCTCCTCGCCGCGAACGACGTCGGGGCGCTCGCCACGGAGGGTGTCCGGGCGCTCGCCGCGGACGCCGTCCGGGTGCGGCGATCTACCCCCGAGGGGGGGCGCTGGACAAGGTGACGGTCACCGGAGCGCAGGGGGATGGCTCACGTCGGGCGCCGTGTCGGGTGCCACGTGACAAGCCGGCGTCGGCGGCCAGACAATCGGCGGCATGATGGAATCACTGGTCGACGAGCCGGTGCGCACGGTGCTGGACGCGCTCTCCACGCCGGTGGCCTTGCTCGACGCCGACAGGGTCATCGTCCACCTGAACGAGGCGTGGCGCTCGACGTTCCAGAACGGGACGACAGCCGCAGGCGAGGAGTTCCAGATCGGTCGGCCGTACGGGGTGTGCGTGGGCGATGCGGTGGGAGCGGGCACGGACGACGAGGGGGCGATCGATGCGGCGATGCAAGGGGTGCGCAGCGAGCGGATGTCGCGGCACGAGGGCGGTGGAGAGCGGTGGTGGATCCACACCCGGGTGATGCCGCACGGTCACGGGACGCAGCGGGGGGTGCTGATCGAGAAGGAGGACGTGTCGGAGCGGATGGATCCGGAGGGCACGGCGATGAGCTACCAGGCCGTGCTGCACGCGGTGCACTTCGCGGCGTCGCGCTTCCTGGATGGCTCCCCCTGGGAGACTCGCATCCAGGAGGTGCTTCGGCGGCTCGGGGAGGCGCTGTCGGTGAGCCGGGTGTACGTGTTCGAGCGCTCGACCGGAAGGCACGGGGGCGAGGTGTTCCGCCATCGCTACGAGTGGGTGACGGCAGGGCTGAGCGGGCAGCTCGACGATCCGGCGTGGCAGGAGGTGGACGTCGACGCGCTGGGGATGACGGACTGGGTGGAGCTGTTCGAGGGCGGTCACCTCGTGCAAGGGGTGGTGCGCTCGATGCCCGAGCCGCTGCGGAGCGCGCTGTCGGTGAACGGGGTGCTCGCGCTGGCACTGGTACCGGTCTACGCGGGGAAGCTCTGGTGGGGGGCGCTCGGGGTGGACGAGTGCACGTCGGAGCGGGCCTGGACGCTGCCCGAGCTGGAGGCGCTGCGCGCGGCGGCCGGGCTGCTGGGGGCGGCCATCGAGGGAAGGTGGACACGCGAGGAGCTCGAGCGCGGGGTGGTGCAAGCGGAGTACGCGCGAGGTCAGGAGGAGATGCTGCGCGCGCTGGAGGCGCCAATCTTGCCGGTGCACGATCGGGTGCTGGTCATGCCCATCGTGGGGGATCTGCGCGTGGAGCGGCTCGCACGGGCGCAGGAGGCGCTGCTGCAAGGGACGGTGGCGCGCGGGGCCGAGGCGGTGATCCTGGATCTGACCGGAATGCGGCATGTCGAGGAGGGGAGCATCGCCGGGCTGACCCGCATGGCCCGCGCGGTGCGCCTGCTCGGCGCGACGGTGATCTTGACGGGCATTGCACCGGAGGTGGCCCAGGCGCTCACGCTCTGCGGGAGTGATCTGAACGGTCTCGCGACATGCAGCAATTTGCAGGCAGGGATCGCAAAGGCAATTCAGCTCGCCCGGCGGCGTTGAATCGTGGTGTAGGCAGAGCGCCCCCTTGAACACCTGAGCACCGTCTGGCACCCTGCGCGCCCTTCGGAGATCCCAGATACAGTCATGGCTCGACCCGCAAAAGCTCAGTCCGCCCCCTCCTCCACCATCTCACCGGCCGCCGCCTACACGGCTTACGGTCGCGTGGAAGACAAACTGATCGCCCTCACACCCGAGGAGCTGGTCACCGTTTACGTCGAGGTGCCGCGCGCGGTGAACTCGGTCCTCGCGGCGCTGCCGCACCTGCGCGCGCTGCGCGAGGAGATCGTTCAGAACCTGCCGAAGCATCCGATCGATGCGCTGGACCAGCTCGAGGATTACGCGCTGGCCGCGTGGTACGCCGATCTGTTGTACACGACGCCCGCCGCCGAGGTGGACCCCAAGAAGGTCGCCGAGGAAGCGGAGGCGCTGCGCGAGGGGTTGCTCGTGGCCGCCGAGGCGCTGGCCTACCGGAAGCTGCTCGACCCGGTGCGCGTGGGCGCCATCCGCAAGGGGACGGGGCAGAACGAGCTGGGGGCGGACCTGACGGCACTCGTGGAGGTGTTCCGCGAAGGGTGGGACAAGATCCGTTCGAAGACGGCCGTCGAAGACGCCGAGCTGGAGCGCGCCGGGGAGCTGGGGCTGCGGCTGGTGATGGTCGGCAACAACCCGGGCGAGGCGCCGAAGATCACCGACGCGGGAGAGCGTCGCTCGCGAGCGATCAGCCTGGTGGCGAAGGCCTACGAGGAGTGCCGACGGGCAGCGGCGTACCTGCGCTGGCACGATGGCGGTGAGGGGGAGCTGGCGCCGTCGCTGCTGCAGAAGCCGCGAGGCCGGAAGCCGAAGGGCGGTGACGGAGCTGCCGAGGGCGCGGCCGAGGGCGGCGCCGAGAAGAGCGAGGACGCCGAGCAGAGCGCAGAAGCCGAGAAGGCTGAAGGCGAGCAGGGCGCTGGAGAGAAGAGCGAGGGGGAGAAGGCTCCCGCCGAGAAGGCGCCGACCGAGAAGGCGGCGCCGAAGCGTGGCAAGGCCGCCGCAGCAGAGAAAGCCGCCGCAGCGGAGAAGGCTGCTGCCGAGAAGGCTGCTGCCGAGAAAGCTGCCGCGGAGAAGGCCGGGGATGAGCCGGCGGGAGCAGGGGCCGACGAGGCTGCTGCTTCGCCGGCAGACGCAGCGCTGACCGACGTCGCGCATGCCGACGCCGAGCAGGTAGCGCCGGATGCTGTCGTCGCTGAGCCCGCGACGCCTGCGACCGCGGAGCCCGTGCCCGCCGCCAAGCCGCAAGAGACGAAGCCCGCCGAGGCGACGGCAGCTCCCGTCACTCAAGGTCAACTCCGCCTCGGGGGTGATTGAACCCGAGGGGCACCTCCGCTCGGGCGAGCCATCCCGAGCGCTGGTGACTCCTCGGGTATGAAGCGAGGGTCCGCGTCACGTTCACGTGCCGGATCCACGAGCCAGGGCAGGGACACGGTTCCCTGCCTTTCGTTTTGTGGTCGGCGTTCTTCCTTCGTCGCGCCCCTCGGGTGAGTCCGAAGGCGAGGACGCCATCGCCGGCGACCTGCACCGGCGGCTGGCATGCCGAGTTACTGGCGCTCGGAACGGCTCTTCTCTTCGATGAGCTCGACCTTGTAACCGTCCGGGTCCTCGACGAAGGCGATCACGGTGGTGCCGTGCTTCATGGGGCCTGGCTCACGGGTGATCCTGCCGCCAGCCTGACGGATGCGATCGCAGGCGCCGTGGATGTCGTCGACACCGAGGGCGATGTGACCGTAGGCGTTGCCCAGCTCGTACTTGTCGACGCCCCAGTTGTGGGTGAGCTCGATCTCCGCTTGCTCGGGGTTCTTGCCGTAGCCGAGGAAGCAGAGGGTGAACTTGCCGTCGGGGTAGTCCTTGCGGGAGATGAGTTGCATCCCGAGGATGTCTCGGTAGAAGGCGATCGAGCGTTCGAGATCGCCCACGCGGAGCATGGTGTGAAGGATTCTCATGATGCGTCGTCCTCGCTGTCGTCGTCGTCGTCGTCGTCGTCGGAGAGGTCGAGATCGGCGGTCACGGGCACCTCGGGTTCGGGCTGCCTCGGTGGAAGCACCTGCGGAATGTAGCGAACGGCGAGGATCTCGAGTTCCACGTCGCCCACGGGTCGGTTGACCACGACCACGTCGCCTGCTGTCTTGCCGAGCAGGGCGCGGCCCACGGGAGAGCGCCAGCTGATCTTGCCGGATTTGCTGTCGGTCTCGTCCTCTCCGACGATCTGGTAGGTGTGGCGGGCGCCGCTCTCTTCCTCGATGTCGATGGTGGCGCCGAAGAAGACCTTGTTCCCGCGCTGCTGCCCCGGGTCGACGAGCATCGCCGACTCGAGGCGCTTGGTCAGGTAGCGCATGCGGCGGTCGATCTCACGCAGCTTCCGCTTGCCGTAGATGTACTCGGCGTTCTCGGAGCGATCGCCCTGGGCCGCAGCGTCGGCGACCTCCTGCACGGTGCGCGGGCGGTCTTTGGATCGGAGGCGGCCGAGCTCCTCGGAGAGGCGTCGGGCGCCGGCGGGGGTGATGTAATTCGGGTTGGACATGGGCTGAGAACGCGGTGGAACGAGACTATGCCGAGGAGGAAGTCGAATCCATCACCCGTACGGGCGGGGTGTCGTGCTAAGGAGCCGCGATCATGAGCGCGCTGGTCGTCGGGATCGCCGGGGGGACAGGCTCGGGCAAGACCACGGTGGCCAGGACCATCGCGGAGGCGCTGCCCGGATCGGGCGTGGCGATGGTGGAGTTCGACGCCTACTACCGGGACCGTGAAGACCTGAGCCCCGAGGCCAGGGCTCAGGTGAATTACGATCACCCGGACGCGCTGGAGATCGAGCTGTTCCTGGAGCACGTGGATGCGCTCCGGAACGGCAAGCCGGTCGACATGCCCATCTACGACTTCAAGAGCCACCGGCGACACACCCAGACACGGCGGGCAGAGCCGGCGCCGGTGGTCGTCGTCGAGGGGATCCTGGTGCTCGTCGACCCGCGGGTGCGAGAGCGGCTCGACATGAAGATCTTCGTCGACACCGATCCCGACATCCGGGTCTTCCGGCGGATCCGGAGGGACATGGAGCAGCGGGGCCGCAGCTTCGAGTCGATCCGCGAGCAGTACTACCGGACCGTGCGCCCGATGCACCTGCAGTTCGTGGAACCGTCGAAACGCTGGGCAGATCTGATCATCCCGGAAGGCGGGAACAACCGTGTGGCCCTGGACCTGATCGTGGCCAAGCTGCGCGCCGTCCTGGAAGCCGCCGGCACCGAGGATCAGCGGACCACGGCCGTCCCGAGCTGAAGCATGCGTTCATCAAGGTGTTGACGCGACGCAGCAGCATGCTAGGCGATTCTGGTAGATCCGCGTGTGTGCCGCCGTGGAGTCCGAAGGCGGCCCGCCCCCGAACGCGGCTGGAGGCCTCATGTCCAACGCCCCGAACCTGCAACAGAACCGTTACAAGGCCGATCTGCGCGAGGTGCGCTTCCTGCTCTTCGAGCAGTTCAAGCTCGACCAGATCCTGGGTCAGGGGCCCTTCGAGGCCTGGGGCCCGGACGAAGTGCAGATGGTCGTCGACGAGGCCTACAAGTTCTCCTGCGAGGTCCTCGGGCCGCTGAACGCGATCGGTGATCGGGTGGGGTGTCGCCTCGAAGACGGGAAGGTGATCACACCGCCCGGCTTCAAGGAGGCCTGGAAGAAGCTGTACGAAGCGGGGTGGATGGCGGTCTCGGCCGACACCGAGTACGGCGGCCAGGGGGGCCCTTTCACGCTGCACATCGCGATCCAGGAGTTCATGTCGGGCGCCAACTCGGCGTTCATCATGTACCCCGGTCTGGCCTTCGGCGCGGCCGAGGTGATCCAGCTCTTCGGCACCGACGCGCAGAAGGAGCGCTACCTGCACAGCATGTACGGCGGCACCTCGGGCGGGACGATGTGCCTGACCGAGCCGCACGCGGGCTCCGACGTGGGATCGTCGACGTCGACGGCGAAGAAGCTGCCCGACGGGAAGTACGCGATCCGCGGGACGAAGATCTTCATCTCCGGCGGTGACCACGACTGCGCCGACAACGTCATCCACCTGGTGCTCGCCCGCGTCGAGGGCGCGCCCGCCGGCACGAAGGGGCTCAGCCTGTTCATCGTGCCGAAGATCCGCATCAACGAGGACGGGTCCCTCGGCGAGGCAAACGACGTGAACGTCGGCGCCATCGAGCACAAGATGGGCATCAACGGGTCCGCGACCTGCTTGCTCAACTTCGGCGAGAACGACGGGTGTATCGGCGAGCTGGTGGGCACCGTCGAGAACCAGGGCATGCCCCAGATGTTCCGGATGATGAACGGGGCGCGCATCTCGGTCGGCCTGCAAGGCGTGGCCGTGGCGGCGTCCGCTTACCTGAACGCGCTGGAGTACGCGCGGGACCGGAAGCAGGGCCCGTCGATCACGAACTGGAAAGACGCAACCGCGCCGAGGGTGGCGATCATCGAGCACCCGGACGTGCGCCGGATGCTGATCGACATGAAGAGCCGCGTGGAAGGCATCCGGGCGCTGATCATCAAGCTGACCCGTCACTTCGATCTCGCCACCGTGCTCAAGGGCAAGGACGACGAGCAGGCGCTGTACCACCAGGGTCAGGTCGATCTGCTGGTGCCGCTGGTGAAGGCCTACGGCTCGGATCAGGGCTTCCGGGTCTGCGAGACGGCGATCCAGACCTTCGGCGGCGCCGGGTACATCAAGGACTACCCGGTCGAGCAGCACTGCCGCGACGCGAAGGTGTTCTCGATCTACGAGGGCACGAACCACATCCAGGCGATGGATCTGGTGGGCCGCAAGCTGGGGCAGCGCGGCGGGGCGAACCTGCAGACCTTCCTCGGCGAGGTGGGGGCGTTCGTGAAGGCGAACGAGAAGGACCCGATCCTCGGCAAGGCCGTGAAGGAGCTGGGCGAGGCGCAGGAGGCGGTGGCCGGGTCGGCGATGCGCCTGCTGGGCTGGTTCCAGATGGGCAAGATGCCGATGGTGCCGCTGGCGGCGAACCGGTTCCTGGAGATGATGAGCGAGACGGCGGTGGCGTGGCTGCTGCTCGATGGCGCGCGCATCGCGATCGACGCGCAGGCGAAGCTCCCGGCCGACGACTCGGCCGCTCCGGAGCGGGCGTTCTACGAGGGGAAGAAGCAGGCGGCGCTGTACTACGCGCTCAACGTGCTGCCCCACGTTCGCCTGAACGCGGAGATCCTGGGCCGCGAGGACGCCTCGGCGCTGGACATCCCGCTGGACGCCTTCGCGACGGTCTGATCGCGTCCGCAGGGGAACGCCCCCTGCCGTCCCCGCCGGGCTCAGCTCGGCGGGGTTCTTTTTTTCCTGTCCAGCGTCTGCCAGCGTCGAGGTCACGCCGGTCCGGATCCGGGCTCCCCTGCTGCTCCCAGCAGCGTCAGGCGGGGACGACGAGGTGCGTCGCCAGTTCGCGAACGGCGATCGGCATCTCCTGAGAGCGGGACACGGTGAGGATCGCGTCCCTGAGCTCCCGTAGCTCGGTGTTGCGGACCCAGAGCAGGGCGAGGCGGGTCATGTACGGCAAGCCCTTGTCCAGCACGGAGCGCACGATGGAGATCGCCGGGAACGAGAAGAGGATTTCTTCCGCAGGGAGGCCTGCGGCACGCGCAGCCTCTTCGAGGGTGTCGTCGAAGTCCTGGCGCTTGGTCTCGAGGACCTCGTAGAAGCTGTGGGCCTGCTCCAGGGTGTAGGGGCGTGGAGCGCTCCCCTCGTCAGGGACGAGGATCCACGAGGCCGCAGCGTCGAGGCCGACGCGGGCGCCCGAGTCCAGGGTGACGAGGGGGAGATAGCGTCCACCCGTCATGGGTTCGCCGCCACCAGCCTCGAGGAGCTCGTGGAGCTGGGTGGCAAGGGGGTTGTCCATGGGGGCATGATGGCACGGGTCACGGTCTGTGCGGGCGCTCCCCTGCCCTCGCTGGTTGACAGCAGGAGAATGCCGGGTGACGGAGCGGGACGTGCTGGCGAGTGCCCAGGAGGCGCGGTGGAGGCGCTGGGCGTCGTTCGGGATCGCGGTCGGGGTCGCTGCGATCGCTGGATGTCGCACCGTCAAAGAGGAGCGAGGGAGCGACGGGGGCGCCACCCTGGCGCCAGCGACGACCGGGTTGACGCTGGAGCTGACGCCGCGGCCGGAGCGGAAGGACATCCTGGTCGAGCTGCGGGTGGGCGGGGCCGCGGCGGCTGCTGTGCGAGAGCTCTACGTGAGCCAGGCCTGGGCCGACACGCACGGAGCCGAGGCCATCGATGCGATCGATGTGCGCGACGAGCGAGGCGAGGTGGTGCTCGATGCGCCACGCGAGGGGTCGCGGGAGCGGGTCTACACGCTGGACCGGGCGCCGGTGGGTGAGCTGCAGGCGAGGTTCACGGCGCGGCCCACCGGGTCACGGCTGGGACTGCGGGTGGAGGCAGACCGGGTGACGGGGGTGGGCTACGGGTTCTTGCTGCTACCGCGGCTGGAAGAGCCTGTGCCGACGCGGGTTCGGTGGAACCTGGACGCACTGGGGCCCGGGGCGCATGGAGTGAGCTCGCTGGGTGAGGGCGACGCGGAGGTCGACGCGACGAGCGAAAAGCTGGCGCGCGCGGTGTACATGGCAGGGCCGGTGATCAGCGCGCGGGCCGGGGAGCAACGGATCCACACGCTGGGCGCCAGCGCGCTCGTGCCGCGGGAGATCCTGAGCTGGGCCGGACGAGCGCGCACGGTGGCCGAGGCGCGTCTGCACCGAGGCGAGGCCGAAGGGGGGGCCGAGCCGCTGACGATCTTCCTGGTGGGCGAGCCGGGGCTCGGGCGGGATCACGATGGGACCTACCTGGGGGGCTCGCTCGGGCTGTGGTTCGATGGAACGCGCTCGTTCGACGCGGGGCTCCGGATCGCGCTGACGCACGAGCTGTCACACCGCTACCTGGGCGGGGAGATGATGGTGCTCGACGAGGAGGGGGAGCCCTCGGCGTGGTTCACCGAAGGGTTCACCGTGCACTACGCGCGGCGACTGCTGTTCGACGCGGGGATGATCACCGCCGGCGAGTTCGCGGAGGATCTGAACCGTATCGAGGAGGAAGCGCTCGGGGCACGAGGGCACGAGCGGGAGGCCTACCGGCGAGGGTCCCGCTACGCGGCGCTGCTGGATCACCGATTGCGGCGCTCGTCCAAGGGGGTGAAGTCGCTCGACGAGCTGCTCGCAGGTCTGCGGAGCCGGGGAGAACCTCAGGTGAAGGTGGACGACTTCAAAGCCGCGGTCGGCGAGGCGCTGGGCGACGAGGGGGTGACGGAGCTGGAGCGTCTGGTGCTCCGGCGTGAGGGCGAGGTGGATCTGCCGTCGAGCGCGTTCGGCCCTTGTCTGCGGCGGGTACGGGAGCAGCGGAAACTGTTCGACGTGGGCTTCGACGTTGCGAGCTTGGCGTCGGGAATGGACGTGATCCGAGGGGTGGTGCGCGGATCGGCGGCGTCGCGGGCGGGCCTGCACGATGGGCTCTTGGTGCTGCAGGTGCGGAAGCTGCCGAAGCCGGAGGAGGGGCTGTCGACGGAGGTGGACCTGACCGTGACCGACCACAAGGGCGCGCGGCGGGTCCGCTACCGCCCCTGGGCGATTCATGCGGTCTATCGCTGGAAGGCACGGCCCTGCGCCTGAAGGCGCTCGAGGTCAGGTCATCGTGTCCCGGCCTTCGTCGCGTTCGACGAAGTGGAACCACTGTGTCGGGCTCTCGCGGACGAAGCGCTCCATGGCGCCGACCATGGCGCTCGCAGCCGCAGCGCGTTCAGCCTCGCTCGGGCGGCGTGGTAGCCAGATGGGGGTGGAGGCGACGGCTTCATAGTGGAGGAAGCCGAGTCGACGGGTGAAAACCGGGAGGATGGGGGCGCCGCTGAGCGCTGCCAGGGTCAGAGGCCCTTCGGGACAGCGCCACGGGGTGCCGAAGAGAGAGACCTGACGTGAGCGGGCTCCCGGTGGGGTGCGATCGATCTGCAGCGCCACCGCAGCGCCCCGGCGGAGATGTGCGAGCAGCGGGAGCGCGTCGAGAGCGCTCTCGCCCGCGTGGACGACCTGGATCCCGGCCCGCGCGCGAGCTTCATCCTGGAGGGCGCGGGCCTGCGCGTCACGCTCACGTTGCATGACCACGACCACGCCGCCCTGGTGAACATCGCGCATGATCTGACCCGCGAGATCCCACCCGCCCGTATGCGCAGTGGCCAGGATGACCCCTCGTCCTGCGGCCGCGGCAGCGTGATAATTCTCCACCCCCTGCGCGCGGCTCTTCAGGATGAAGCCGCGCTCGCTTGCGAGGAGCAGGCCCTCCGTGAGGCACGAAGCATAGGAGGCGAAGACCTCCGAGATCTCGCGCAGATCGACGACGGGCGACCTCGACCCGCGAATCCAGCGCAGGTTGGACTCGACGAGCTTTCGCTTTGCAGGGAGCGCGGCACCGAAGAGAAGGCCGAACAGAGGTGGGCTGTAGCGCACCCAGAACTCGGGACCGTGGTGAACGCCGGCGAGCAGGGCGCGACGCCACAGCGCAGAGTCCGACTGAAGGGCTGAGCGAAGCCGCTCACGCAGAGGGGGCATAGGCGGCCCTTGTACCTCAAACCGCATGACCCAATGCCCCCTCCCGATGCCACCGAGGACCGCGTCGACGGGACACGGTGAAGAAACGAGCAACTCCAGCGGAACACGCCGCAGCAAGAGCGGTCGCGCGTCTCGACATGGCGCCACATGCCCTGGTAGGACGCTTCCATCGATCCAAGCCGAACATCGTTGAACTCGAGCTGTTGAAGGGAGCCGACATGGACTTGCTGCTGATCGATGATCAGAACGTCGTACGCGAAGCGCTGGCGCTGGCGCTGCAGGGTCGTCCTGGCATCGACACCATCCTGCAAGCGGAGTGCGCTCGAGAGGCGCTCGCGTTGCTCGACCGGCATGCATGCCAGCTCGCGATCCTGGAGCTGTCGCTCCCTGATCAAGCAGGGAGCGAGCTGATCAGACGGCTGAAGGCGCGCGAGGGGCTCCGAGTCATCGTGCTCTCCACGCACCGCGACGAATTCAGCATCGCGGAAGCCATGCGGGCCGGAGCGGACGGTTACCTATCCAAGCGTGCCAGCTTGAACGATCTGCTCGGAGCGATCGAGAGCGTCGTCCATGGTCGCGGGGCCCTGTCGTCCGACGTGAGCGCGGCGATGGTCCGGGCGATGCAACGGCGTGAGGTGGCAGAGGGGAACATGGTCGCTGCGCTCAGCGAGCGAGAGCGACAGGTGCTGCGACTCCTGGCTCTGGGGAGCTCGGCCAAGGAGGTCGCCGCGCAGCTCTCGATCAGCGTGAAGACGGTCGAGACGCACCGCGCACGGCTGTGCGCCAAGGTGGCCACGAACAGCGTCGCCGACCTGACGCGTCTGGCAGTGCGCTCAGGGCTCGTCCAGGCCTAGCTGGCTGATACGGTGCGTCCTGAGGCAGCCCCAGAGGTCAGGACGCTTCGCCTCCCAAGGGTGCGTCCGAGAGGGAAAGCGTCCTGGCGTTGTCGGGGACCTGGGTGAGGAAACTGTCACGCCAGCGGAGATCGCTGATTTTCGCCGCACGCGAGAGAAGGTGTTCGCGCGCCGTGGCGAGCACGGAGGCGGCATCCGACGACGCCCCGGTCGCCTCCAGCGCCTCGGCGTAGGCAAGGCGGACGAGAGCCTCACCCTCTTCGAGGGAGCCCAGCTCCTGGAGCGCGGCGTGGGCCTCGCGCGCCGAGAGGAGCGCCTCCGCGGTGCGCCCCTGCGCCAGGAGAGCGCGTGAAAGGAGCGCGACGGCCGACGCGCGCAGCGACGGAGCAACCTTGAGTGTCTCGGCGGCAGCGCGGGCTTCGCGCTCGGCTGCGACGAGATCCCCGGACAGAAAAGCAATCTCGGCGAGGTAGACGCGCGAGACCCCCTCGGTGCGCGCAGCCCCTTGCTGCTGGAAGGCATCCACGGCGCGCTGCTCGATGACGCGCGCCTCGTCGAGATTGCCACGATACGCGAGCGGCTTGCCCAGGTTGTGGAGGATCACCGTCTCCAGGTCGTCGAGGCCCATGCGGGCGGCGATGGTGAGCGCCGAGCGCAGCGTCTCCTCGGCATGCTCGAAGTCGCCCAGTTCGGTGTAGATGAAGCCCAGGTTCGAACGGATGGTGCAGGCGTTGCGCTGATCTCCGGCGAGATCGAAGGCCGCCTGAGCGGCCTGGAGTTCTCTGAGGCACGCTCCCGGATCACCGGCCGCCGAGGCGCGAAACGCACGCATCTGGTGCAGCTCCGCCGCGACCTCGGGGTCGAGGCGACCTTGCTCGGCGATGGCCTGGTCGAGGCGGGAGATCAACGCGTCGGCCTCTGCGAAGCGCCCACCGAAGGTGAGGTACGTGGCGCAGTTGCTCAGGCAGACCATCTGGGCACGCCGCGCGTTTTCTCCCCCGGTGACGACGCTGGCGACCGCGGCCCAGCGCGCCACGCGCTCGGTGGCCCCGAGGCGCCCGGCGGCGATGGCAGCCTGCATGCCGGCCCGGAACCACGCGGCCGACAGAGGCTGCAGCAGATCGGTCGCCTCGTTGGCGCGCTGCTCGGCCATGGCCAGCTCACCCCGCCACAGGTTGGCCTCCGCCTCGATGAGCCGCACACCACCCAGTTCCGGCCCCTCGGCGCCCGCCTCGGTCGCGCGGATGGCGCGCTCCAGCGCGGCGGAGAGATCGTTGGCCTCGAGGGCTTGCTCGGCAGCCCGGCGGTACCAGCGCACAGAGCGATCGGGCACGCCCCCGCGCCGGAAGTGCTCGGCGATCGTCATCGCGTCGGGATGCCCCGTGCGCTCCAGCCACTCCCCCGCGAGGCGATGACCCAGCTCCCGATCGTGATCGGTGAGCATCGCGTACGCAGCCTCCCGGACGATCGCGTGCCGGAAGACGTAGTCGTTCGCGAGCAAGCCAGGCGTGTTGATGGGCGCGATCAGCTCCCTCGCCGAGAGCGCCTGGAGCACGGACTCGATCTCGCGGTTCTTGTTCTCACCGCCCAGGAGCGCGGTCACGCCGAGTTTCGAGAACCGATCACCGAACACGCTCGCCGCCCTGAGCGCACGCTTCGCCTCCGTCCCCTCGGCGTCGAGACGCGCTTCCACGGTCCCCAGCACGGAGTCGGGCAGCCCATCCTCCTTGCCCGCAGCGACCGCGCGGATCAGCTCTTCGAGGTAGAACGGATTGCCGTCGGCACGATCGACGAGCCGCGCCACCACGTCATCGGACATCTGCTCGCCCAGCACCCCTCGCACCAGCTTCTCGCTCGCCCGCGGCGGGAGCGGACCGAGCTTGATGAGCTGGACCTCGCGATCCACCCAGAGCGACGGAAACTGCTGGTGGATCTCGGGACGCGCGAGCACGAGCAGCATCAGCGGCAGATCGCGCAGGTTGCGCAGCGTGGCGTCGACGAGACGCACCGTCGCCGCGTCCCCCCAGTGCAGGTCCTCGAGCACGAGGAGCACGGGCTGCGCGGAGCACTCGGCGGTCAGCCAGTCCTCCCACGCAGCGCGCGTGGCATCGCTCATCATCATCGCGTTCTCACGCGCGGCGCGGAGCCCTCTCGCCTCTCCTTCCGGGAAGGGAGTACCGACGACCTCACCGAGGAACGCCGAAACCGTCGACAGGGCCGCCCCCTCCAGGTGCCGCCCGAGGCGCGCCTTCAGTTTGCGTCGCCGTACCTCGAGCGGCTCGCCATCGCGAACGCCGGCGGCCCTGCGGATCGCGTCCGCGATGATACCGAACGGCGATCCTGCAGCGACCGAGCTGGCCCGCCCGATCATCACCTCCAGCGGATCGGCGATGCGCCGTGCGCGAGTGACCAGCTCCTGACGAAGACGCGACTTTCCAGCGCCAGCCGGCCCGGTGACCAGCACCGCGCTGGCGAGCGACTCCTGCACGCAGCCTGCGAACACCCCCTCGACGGCCGCGAGTTCACGGCTGCGACCGACCCAGGGGCTCGGCCTCCCGAGCAGGAGCGGCGCTCCCTCGTCGGAGCTGCTCTCCCCGGCCAGGTAGAGCCCGCCCCCGTCGCTGTTCACCTCGAACCGTGCGCCCAGCATCCCCGCGGTGACATCGTCGAGCCGAACGGTACCGCCCGCCGTCGCCCGCAGCGCCCGCACACCGCGGTCGATCACGTCCCCCTCGATCAGCTTGGCGGACGACACGCCGCGACCAGTGACCACGCAGATCGGGATGTGCTGGAAGCGCTCGCGCAGCAGGAGAGCACATTGCACAGCGCGCTCCGCACGATCCACGGCGCTCCCCGGCCCGGAGACCACCGCCACCAGCGAACCGCGCACGAGCTCCACGAGGTGGGCGCCACATGCAGCGATGGAATCCCGGAGGTCCGTCGCGGCGAGCGCCTCGGGATCGAGCCCTCCAGCCGAGCCGGCGTCTGGATCGCCCGCGAGCACCAGGCTGACCAGACGCGCCTCCCGGATGGTCAGGCTGTCCGGAGACCGCACCGATCCAGGCGGCATCGGCGCGGAGACCAGCGTCGAGCGGTCCAGCGGCGTGGTCCACGTGGCGATCGCAGGCTCGATGGCGTCGAGCGCGACGCAGACCTCGGCGCCATTGCGCGGGCGCTCGGCAACCACCTTCGACATCATCCGCTCGATCAGCCGCTCCAGCAGCTCGGGGACGTCATGGCGCAGCTCCCGGAGCCGGGGCGGCTCCTGGAACAGCAGCTTCGCCAGGGCGGCCATCAGGTGCGCTCCTTCGAAGGCCGGCTTGCCGGCGATGCACTCGAAGACCACGCAGGCGAGCGAGAACACGTCGACGGCCGGATCCTTCGCTGGCTGGCCTTCCAGCTGCTCGGGAGCGATGTACCCCGGCGTGCCGAGGATACCCCCCGTGTACGTCAGCCGGTGGGTGTCTCCATCAGGACGCGCGATCCCGAAGTCCACCACCTTGAGGCGGCGCACATCACCCGTCACCAGAAACAGGTTGGACGGCTTGATGTCACGGTGAACGATCCCGTTCCCATGAGCGTACCCGAGGGCCTCGGCGGCCTTCCGGAGCATGGTGACGCTCTCGAGTGGCGTCAGGGCACGACGGGCCAGGCGCGCGGCCAGATCCTCCCCTTCGAGCCACTCCATCGCCAGGTAGCGCTCGCCGGCGGTGGTGGTCCCGTGGGCGATGTATCGAACGATGCCAGGGTGATCGAGCTCGGAGAGGATGCGGGATTCCCGGTCGAATCGATCGACGTCGAGCGCGTCCTGTCCGCGGAGCATCTTCAGCGCGACGGTCGACCCATCCAGGAGGTCGCTGGCGCGAAACACCGTGCCCATACCACCCGACGCCGCCTGCCGCTCAATCGAGAAACGGCCTGCGATGAGGGTGCCGGGATCCATGTTCACTCTCTGAAGACTGTAACAGACCCCTCGTACCTGTTGCCACCGCAGTAGCCGGTATTGTCCTCACACTTGGAGTAGCTTCCGTCCGGGTTCAGCCAGTTGCATGCCTGGTTGCAGTTGCCCACGACGTTCAGAAAGCAGTTGTTGACGCTCGGCCCACAGACGCGGGGGATCTGCGTCTTGCCGGGCGACAGGCAGGCAAAGAGCTGCTGGGGCTTGGCGAAGATGTCCCCGTAATACGTCGCCTCGCGATCCCGGTACGTGAGCCACTCGAATAGCGACGTGCTCAGCGCGGGGTGCTTGCCCCGAATCGAGATCTGCAGCGGCTGCCCGAGGTAATCGACGCGCGAGATCACGCACCCCGAGACCCAGGAGCGGCACTCGCCGTCGCACTTGCCATTGGCCTTGCCCCACTTCGGCGCCAACCCGAGCTCTCCATCGAAGCCATAAGTCTGACCGTCCACTTTGACGTCGAAGTGCTTCCCCTTCTCCAGGGCGCAGCTCGTGATGTATTGAAGGAGCAGACGCGCCTTCGCATCCTTGAGCGCCGCCTTGGTGAGCGAGTTCGAGGTCAATGCATTCGAGGTCAATGCGTTGGACGTCAGCGCGTTCGACGTCAGCGCGTTCGACGTCAGCGCATTCGAGGTCAATGCATTCGACGTCAGCGCGTTGACGACAACGACCTCCTGCTCCGCCTCACCCACCACCTCTTCCTCGCCGACATCCTCGAACGCGCTGAAATCCTCTTGCTCCTCGACGGAGGCGACGCACCCCGTCTGAAAAGCAAGCGCGCCCATGGCGATAGAGAGGGTGAAGCCTGGAATCTTCCTCATGATGCTCAATCCTACAATCGATTCGGCGCTTCGTGCCACATCAACTTGGCGAGATTTCGCATTAAGTTCCGTTCTCTTCACGCCTACACTTCTCTGCACTCCAACACTTCTCTGCACTCAGAGTGCCACCTTGCGGTACTGACGGTGTCTGCCCCTTCGTGGAATGCATTATTCCAATCTACCCGCTCATAGCGGTCCCGCTGAACGACAGAGCACGCACCCCCTGATCTGGCCCTGTGGGTAGCGTTGTCCGGATAGCGCTGCTGAAAGTCACCTGCAACGCACGTATGCGATAACAGCAGAAGAACTGTCGCTATCCTGCGACGCTGTGCCCCCAGCGACCTCCGGTGCGCAGCGGCGCGCCGGCGCGCCATGGGGGCACCAACGACAGGCCACCATGAGAGGGCGACCCTGGTCTGCGATCGTGCATTTCCAGCAACCAGCGACTTGCCTCGGGCGGCCTCCTCAGCTCCCCGAGCGCACGTGCGATTTCAGGAGCACGGGGCAGGCCATCGCTGGGCTCCTCCGGTTCCGGCCTCCGGATCGAGACCAACGGAAAGGTCGACCGGCAGGCTGCGGCCGTTCCTGACACCCGCTGAAACCGAGGCGAATCGAACCAGGCGCCCGTAACTGACCCAGCTCCTGCCCAAGGCGGGGGTCCCCTGATTGACACCGCTCGCTCCCCTCTTTAGGAGCTGGCGTGCATGAAGGGCCACGCGCGCCACCTGATGACCGAACACGTCTTCGCCCTCACCCCGGGCACCCTGCTCTCCGAGGTCGCACGAATTTTCGCTGCGAACGGGCTGAGTGGCGCGCCGGTGGTGGACGACGAGCACCGGGTGCTGGGGTTCCTCAGTGAAACGGATCTGCTCGGTTCACTGCTCCGGGGAGACCAGGAGGAATCGACCGCCGGTGACGTCATGACACAACCCGCCGTTGTGGTGGACGAGTTCACACCGACCGACGAGGTAATGAATGTCCTCCGCCAGGGCGACATTCACCACGTTCCGGTCGTCCGTGAGGGACGGCTCATGGGAATCATCACCCCTCGGGACATCCTCAAGTACGTCGTGGAGCACACCCTCCCGCCGCCCGAGGAGCTCGCCTGACGCGCTGACCCGAGGCAAGGACGCACCGACCGAGGGAGCGTCACGAACATCCCGCCAGCGCCCCCAGCGCGACCTGCTCGCTGCTCGTCCCGCGCGACCAAACCACCCGCGCGACCGAACTACCCCGCCCGATCGACCTGATAGCGCGCCCGCTCGGCCCCCTCGATCTCGACGATCACCCGCTCCGGCGTGACGCGCACCACGGCGTGTGCCGCGGCTGGACGCCCGGGAGCATCCTCGTCCAGGTTCTCGATGAGGCTCTGGACGGTCACGTAAGGAATGCCGGCGATGACGTCGAGGTGATTCCAGTGAAGGTGGCCATTGAAGACGGCGCGCACCCCGTGCTGCTGAAAGAGGGAGCGCAGCGCCCGACGCTCCTCGACGAGGCAGATGTGAGGGCTGCCCTCGAACCAACGGTTGCCGCGCAGATCCTGGTCTGCCGCGCTGTGGTGCATGAAGACGACCGTGGGCCCGCGGGCCGCAGCCAGATCCTCGGCCAGCCAGCGGATCTGGGCCTCTCCGACCGTGACGTCCACGTCCTTCTTCTCGCGGGTGTGGAGCACCACGAAGTGAAACCCGCCACGATCGAAACTGTAATGGAGGCCCGGCAGCTCCGGCTTGCCCCAGGCTGCGAGCAGATCCGCCGGACGCAGGTGGACCAGGTCGTGGTTTCCAGCGACGTTGACCAGCTCCGCCTGGACCCCACGGAGCGTCTCGATGCAAGCGCCGTAGCGCGCGCGGTCGGCCTCGAAGCCCTCATCCTCGATATCGTCGCCGAGGTTCACCACGAAATCGGGACGGACGGCTTCGTTCATGCGGGAGACGAAGGCGCGAGCGAGCGCCGGCGCGTCTGCGGTCAGCTTGCGGAGCTTGCCCCCGAACGATGCCTGCGGTCCGAAATGCAGATCGGTGACGAGCGCGAAGACCAGCTCCACGTGTGCCTCAGTCGGCCTTGGAGCCGCCGAGACAGGGCGGCGAGCGGAACGTGGTGTCCGACTGCCGGGCCCACTCCTCCGGGGTGAGCGCGCGCAAGCTCAGCGCGTGGAGTCCCCTGGAGAACTCGTCCCGGAGCAGCTCGTTGACGTGGCGGTGCCGCTGCAGGGCCCCCATGCCCGCGAACACCTCGCTCACCACGAGCACCTTGAAGTGCGTCTCGGAGCCCGGGGCCACGCTGTGCCGCCCGCTCTCGTTCTCCACGTCGAGGTGCTGCGGCGTGAGCGCACGCGACAGCACATCCTGGATGGTCTCTTGCCTCGTATTTGCCATGACCCGGTCAGCTTGGATCCCGCCCTATGGCAGGTCACGACGGCGGGGGAAAGCCTCTTCGTCACCGACCCTCGCGACGCCGCACGGACACGACGCGGAACCCGAAGACAGCCGATGACAATTGCCGGACGACGCCCCAGCGGATAGACCAGCCCGAGCCATGGCTTCCTCCACGCGCATTGCCCTTTTCACCGCAAGCTGGCTCGCGCTCGGCGTCAGCGCCGGCTGTGACGGTGACCAAACCGACTCGAGCAGCGGGGGGCCGAGCGGCGATCCGAGCATCACCATCAACTACCCGGCAGAAAACGCCTGCGTCGCGGTGGGTCAGGATCCGGACGCGGCGATCGCCGTCGAGATCTACACCACCGGGCTACGCTTGCGTCCGCCTGGCGCTTGCGGGACCCAGACGCAGTGTGGCCAGCTCGTGGTGCGGGTCAACGGTGTCGAGAACAACCGCAGCGCTTCGCGATTCGTCGATGTGCTGCTCCGCAAGCTCGCCAACCGCTACACGGACCTCACTCTCGAGCTGGAGGTCCAGACGAGCCCAGACACACCCCTGCTGAACAGAGCGGGGGAACCCGTCCGGGCGACCCGCACCGTGCGCGCGGCAGTGTCCTGCCCAGGCGGCGCGGGCGGTGGAGGCGCTGGAGGCGGCGAAGGCGGGGCTGGTGGAGGCGGCGGCGCTGGAGGAGCAGGTGGGGCCGGCGGCGCTGGAGGAGCAGGTGGCTCGGGTGGAAGCGGTGGCACCGGAGGGACGGGCGGCGCGGGCGGCGCCGGTGGCTCGGGCGGCGCCGGTGGCTCGGGCGGCGCTGGCGGGGCGGGTGGCTCGGGTGGAAGCGGCGGCACCGGAGGGACGGGCGGCGCGGGCGGCTCAGGGGGTTCGGGTGGAACTGGCGGCTCGGGCGGAGCTGGCGGTTCAGGTGCTGCAGGCAACTGAACGCCGCAGCGCCTTCCTCCCTCACACACGGAGCCATCCCCCGCGAACGACGCCATTCCCTCGCGAGAAGCGTACGCCTCAGCCTGTCCCCTCCCGCCTCCTCGCCAGCCCCTTGCGGGAGGCGCACCCCGTGGCCTCGTCCCGCGATCGCCATGACATCGACGCAGGTCGTCCTCAGCGCCTCCCGACGGCTCGTCCTCAGCTCACGCCTCGGCCTCGGGCATCGGGGGTGGTGCCTGGAGGTGGCACGCCACCCAGCGCCCTGGCGTACGCTCGGTGAACTCGGGCACCTCCGTGCTGCACTGCTCCATCCGGTGAGGGCAGCGCGTGTGGAAATGACACCCTGCCGGCGGGGCCAGGGGGCTCGGCACCTCTCCCATGAGCACCAGCCGACGCCTCTGCCGCTCCACGGTCGGATCCGGCACCGGGATCGCCGACAGCAGGGCCTGCGTGTACGGGTGCAGCGGCTGGGCGAAGAGCGCCTCGGTCTCCGAGCGCTCGACCACCCGACCGAGGTACATCACCGCGATCTCGGTCGAGAGATGGCGAACGGCAGCGAGGTCGTGCGCCACGAACAGGTACGTCAGGCCGAGCTCCCGCTGCAGATCCTCGAGCAGGTTCAAGATCTGCGCCTGGATGCTCACATCGAGCGCGCTCACCGGCTCGTCTGCCACCACCAGCTTGGGCCGCAGCGCGATGGCGCGCGCGATCCCCACGCGCTGCCGCTGTCCCCCCGAGAACTCGTGGGGATACCGCCGCATGTAGGCCGGTGCGAGTCCCACCATCTCCATGAGCTTCGCCACCTCGGTCGCCGTCTGCTCCCGGGAGCGCACCAGGCCATGGGTCCGCAGCGGCTCGGCGATGATGTCCAGCACCGTCATCCGCGGGTTCAAGCTGGCGTACGGATCCTGAAAGATCATCTGCATCTGCCGACGCTCACGGCGCAGCGCGCGCGCCCCCAGTGTGGTCAGCTCCACCCCGTCGAGCCGCACACGCCCGGACGTCGGCTCCACCAGCCGCAGGATCGCGCGCCCCGTCGTCGACTTGCCGCACCCCGACTCGCCGACGAGCCCCAGTGTCGCGCCGCGCGGCACGGTGAACGACACGCCATCCACGGCCCGCACGGCCCCGACCTGGCGCTGGAGCAGGCCACGCCGCACAGGAAAATGGACGCGAAGGTCCTGGACTTCGAGGAGCGCGGCCCCCGCTCCCGGGCTTGCGCTCTCGCCTGCGCCTGCGTCGCTCGGCCCTGCGCCCACTGCCTTCTCGTCCACCGGGGCGTGGCTCATGAGACCGCTCCCGCCGAAGGCATCGCAGGATCCGAAGGCATCGCAGGATCACCGAGGTGACACCGCACCACGTGGAGCCCACGCCGCCCCTCTCTCCCCTCCCCCATGGCCGGCGCGGCTCCGCTCTCGATCCCCTTGGCCTCCGCGCCGATCACCCGCGGCGCGGGCGCCACCTGCCGGCACACATCCATCACATGCTCGCAGCGTGGGTGGAACGGACAGCCCGGCGGCACCCGCGCGAGCGACGGCGGCAGCCCCGGGATCGGCTCGAGGCGCTGCCCTCGCGCCGCATCGAGCCTGGGGATCGAGCGCCGCAGCCCCACCGTGTACGGATGCTGTGGCGTGTGGAAGATCTCCTCCGTCGTCCCCTCCTCCACGATGCGCCCCGCGTACATCACCGCCACGCGATCAGCCATCCGCGCCACCACCCCGAGATCGTGCGTGATCAGGATGACCGCGATCCCTTGCGCCTCGCGCCGCGCCTGGATGAGATCCAGGATCTGCGCCTGGATGGTCACGTCCAGCGCCGTCGTCGGCTCGTCCGCGATGAGCAGATCGGGATCACACAGGAGTGCCATTGCGATCATCACCCGCTGCCGCATCCCCCCCGACAGCTGGTGGGGATAGTCGTCGATCCGTGACGCCGCCGCCGGGATCCCCACCTGCTTCAGCAGCTCGATGCTGCGCTCCCGCGCCGCCTTGCGCGTCATGCGCTTGTGCAGCACCAGCACCTCGGCGAGCTGCTGGCCCACCCGGAGGTACGGGTTGAGCGACGTCATCGGGTCCTGGAAGATCATCGCGATCCGATCCCCCCGGATCTGCTCCATGCGCCCCTCTCTCACGCGCACGAGATCCTCCGTCGCTCCCGGGCTCGCCTCGAAGAGGATCTGCCCCCCGGTGATGCGCCCTGGGGGGTCGGGGATCAACCGCAGGATCGACAGGCTCGTCACGCTCTTGCCCGAGCCGGACTCTCCCACGATCCCGAGCACCTCCCCTCGGTCCACGGCGAAGGAGATCCCGTCGACGGCGCGGACCACGCCCTCCTCGGTCGAGAACTGGGTGCAGAGATCGTTGACCTCGAGCAGCACGGCGCCCCTCAATCCTTCCGGACCCGCGGGTCGAGCGCGTCACGCAGCCCGTCACCGAGGAAGTTGAAGCAGAGCAAGCAGATCGCGAGCATCCCCCCGGGGAACAGGATCAGCCACGGGTAGAGATCCATCGTGTCGGCCCCCGACGACGCGAGCAGCCCCCAGCTCGACAGCGGCTCCTGCGTCCCGAGCCCCAGAAAGCTCAGGAACGCCTCCGTCATCATCACCTCGGGGATGGTCAGCGTGGTGTAGACGATGATCGGTCCCAGCGCGTTGGGGATCAGGTGACCGAAGATGATCGCCCGGTGCCCGACACCGATGGACCGGGCCGCCTCCACGAACGGTTGCCCGCGCAGCGTGATCACCTGCCCCCGCACGATCCTGGCCATCGTCAGCCAGGAGACGGCGCCCAGTGCCGCGAACACCACGGCGATCTGGAAGATGGGAAAGTACGACGGGTCCTTCGGATCCTCGACGAAGGGCGACAAGAGGAGCTGGAAGAGCGTGTACAGCGCAGAGCGATCGTTGGCGAAGAACACCATCAGCAGGATCACCAGCACCAGGAACGGGAAGGTGTAGAGCGCGTCGACGATGCGCATCATCACCGCGTCCACCTTCCCCCCGAAGTACCCCGCGATCCCGCCCCAGCTCACCCCGATGCTGAAGCTCACCAGCGTCGCGATCACCCCCACCGTGAACGACACCCGGCCCCCGAAGAAGACCCGCGCCATCAGATCGCGACCGAAGTAGTCGGTCCCCATCCAGTGCTCCCAGGAGGGAGGCGTCGCGCCCAGCTTCAGATCGGCGACGTCGTACCTGTACGCCGAGAGCTCGGGCACCAGCACGCACGCGAGGAGCAGCGCGATCAGGATGACCCCACTGACCACCGCGGCGCGGTTCTTCCGCAGCCTCCGCCACGCATCGCGCCAGAGGCTCGACCCTTGCTCCAGCTCCGCGAGGCGTACCTCCCCGCCGCGCCCCTCTGGCCCGCCCGCGCCCGTACCCTCGCGCTCCACGCTCGACACCATGGATCAGCGCAGCTCCACCCGCGGGTCGATGAAGGCGTAGGCCACGTCGACCACCGCGTTGAACACCATCAGCAGCACGCCGTAGACGAGCATCACGCCGAGCACGAGGTTGTAGTCACGGTTCATCGCCGCCTCGACGAAGTAGCGACCCATCCCCGGGATGTTGAAGATCTTCTCCACCACCAGCGAGCCCACCAGCAGGTGGCTGAATCCCGGACCGAGGTAGCTCACCACCGGCAACATCCCACCCCGGAGCGCGTGACCGAGGATCACCCGCCGCTCCGACAGCCCCTTCGCCCGTGCCGTCCGCACGAAGTCCGAACGGATCACCTCCAGCATCCCTCCGCGCGTCAGCCGCGCCAGGTACGCCGCCATGGGCAGGCCCGCGCAGACCACAGGCAGCACCATGTGCCGCCACGTCTCCCAGCGCGCCACCGGGAACCAGTACAAGGACAGCGAGAAGACCAGGATCAGGAGCGGCGCCAGCACGAAGCGGGGAACGCTCACCCCGACCATCGCCGTGGCCATCGCCAGCGTGTCCTTCCAGGTGTTCTGCCGGATCGCGCCCACCACGCCGAGGGGCACCCCAACGAGCAGCGCGAAGATCATCGCCAGGACACCGAGCTGCATCGACACCGGCAAGCTGAGCGCGATGATCTCGTTCACCGTCCGGTTCGGGTACTTGAACGCCGGCCCCAGGTCGCCACGCGACACGAGCGCCCAGAGCCAGTCGCCGTACTGCTTCGCCAGCGGATCGTCGAGGTGGTACTTGGCGCGCAGCGCCCGCTCCACCTCGATCGGCACGGCGCGCTCCTGATCGAAGGGGCCACCGGGCACGAAGCGCATCATCACGAACGCCACGGTGGCGACGAGGAGCAGCGTCGGCAGGATGACGAGCAGCCGCTTGACGATGAACCCGATCACGGACGGCCCTCTGCGCGCGGCGCGAGCCGCCCCGGCGCCGGAAGCTCGAAGGGCGGGGCCACGACCTCGTTCCGCTCGGGGCTGGAGCGCCAGTCGGGATCGATCCAGAGCCACTTGAGGAGCTGCATGCTGCGCGCGTTCGGGTGGAAGCCCTTCACCCAGGGCTTCAGCAGCGTCGCCTTCGTGAAGAAGTACACCGGCATCTTGGGCATGCTCTCGAGCACCCGCGCCTCGGCCTTGCGGTACAGCCGGATGCTCTCGACCGGGTCAGCCGTCGCCGCAGCCACGCGCACCAGCTCATCGAGCTCCTTGTCGGCCCAACCCGTGCGGTTCTGCGGGCTGCTCGAGAGGAACGTCGCCATCCAGGTGTGCGGGTGGTTGTACTCGCCGTTCCAGCCGAACCGCACCATCTGGAAGTGCCCATCACGCACGTTCTTGAGCATCACCTTCCACTCCTCGTTGCGGAGGGTGATGGACACGCCGAGATGCCGCCGCAGCATGTCCTGCACGGCGATGGCGATCTGCTTGTGGCCCTCGTGGGTGTTGTAGAGCAGCTCCAGCGCGGGGAACCCTCGCGCCTTGTAGCCGGCACCGTCGGCCTCGACGGGGTAGCCGGCCTCGGTGAGCAGCGCGCGGGCGCGGGATGGATCGAACTGGAGATCGGGCGCCGCGAACGGGTCCTCGCCCCGCTGCTGATCCTCCTCTGCCTGCTGCGCGTACCCCGAGCCCGTGTAATCCGGCACGTAGTGCGTCGCGCGTAGCTGCCCGCCACGCAGGATCTTGTCGATGATCTGCTGTTTATCGAGCGCCATGTTGAGCGCACGACGCACGCGCGCATCGTTCACCGGCGGCTTGCGCACGTTGAACTCGTACCAGTACGTCGACATCGTCCTGAACCGACGGAAGTCCTTCTTCGTCGAGAGCGATTCCAGGTACTCGTTCGGGGGCGAGGTGTTGTCGCCGAGGTAGTCCAGGTCGCCCACCTTGTAGAGGTTCATCATCGTGTGGGCCTGCTCCACCGACATCCACACCGCGCGCTCGATCCCGAGCCGCTCGCGATCCCAGTACGCCGGGTTCTTCTTCAGGGTCAGCTCGTAGCGGAACTTCCAGTCATCGAGCACGTAGGGCCCGTTCACCACGATGTTCTCGGGCCGGAACCACAGCTCTCCTTGCCCTCGCTGCTCGAACGGCTCCACCACGTCACGTCGGACGGGCAGGAACGTGGTCACGCTGGTCAGCTCCGGGAAGTACGGCGTCGGGCGCTCCAGCTCCACGTCGAGGGTCAGATCGTCGACCGCGCGCACCCCGACCGCCTGGTCATCCTCCACGAGCGCCACCCTCGGCACGAACCCGATCGGCGACGGTGCCGCCCCCCCGTCCTCCAGCACGGGGCTCGGATCGTAGGTGGGCACGCCGCGGAGCCGCGCGATCTTCGCCCATGAAGACGACGGCTCGGCTCCTCGCTCCGCGGAGGCTTCGACGATCACCACGAACGTCCCCCGCGGCAGCGTGATCACCGCGGGCGCGTCCTCCCCGGGCGCTGCTCGCACCACGACGTCGTCCCGCGTCGCCTTCAGCGCGCCCGTGTTGAACACCTCCCCGTTCCTGAGCACGTGCAGGTTGGTGGCCGCCACCGAGGCCGTCGCTGGGCGGAGCGCGCGCTTCCAGGCATAGGCGAAGTCGTGGGCGGTGACCTGCTTGCCGTCGGACCAGCGCGCCTCGGGCCGCAAGTGAAAGCGGTAGACCCGGTTGTCGTCGCTCTTCTCGTAGTGCGTCGCCACCCCCTGCGTGGGCCGCAGATCACCCGGCCCGTGGGTGGTCAGCCCCTCGAACATCTGGTTGATCAGCGCGCTGGAGGCCGTGTCGTTCGACTTGCCCGGATCCAGGTACTCGGGCTCGGTGCTACCGCCCACGTAGAGCGTCGTCGGCTCCTTGCCCACGCGCTCGGTCGAGCCGAAATACACGCTGCCGTCCTCACGCCCGCAGCCCGCGAGCGCCAGCGACAGCGCCACCGACAGCGCCACGGGGGCGCCGAGCGACGACGCGCGGTCGAGGCGCGTCTCCAGAGGCGCGCTCGCTCCACCCGACACCTCGCCCGACAGCGCTCGCATGCCCACCAGCTATCACGTCGCCGCCAGCGCGCGCAGCGGTTAGCGGCACGGCCTGACGGTCGGTTCGTGTAAGGTGTAGCTTCCCATGCTGCCTCGTCCGCTCTCGGCTGGCCTGCGTGCCATGGCCATCATCACCGCACTGGGTTCCGGCGTGACGGCCTGCGGCGCGACCAGCGCAGGGCAAGCGCCTTCGTTCAGTGGACAACGCTGCGATCCTTCGGATCTCGGCGCCTGCGAGCGCGCCCTCGGGATCGCCCTCGCCGAGGGTCGCGCCACCCACGATCTCGTCGGCGCCTACCTCGACGCCCGCGCCTCCAGAGACGCGACCGATCCCTGGGTTCGCCTTCGCGGCGCGCTGCCTCCTGCGACCGGACAGGGGCAACCTCGATCGTCTGGCGTCGCCATTCTCGTGGAGGGCGCGGCGCCCACCGGCCTGAAGCGCCCTGCCACGCGCGGCGCACGCTGGGTCGAGTCCCCCGAGCTCCCCGCCCCCGACCACCTCGACGCGAACGCGCTGCTCCTCGCCCTGGGCGACGCGGCGGGGCTCGGCCTCCTGGTCCACGTCCGCGGCCGCGCCGTCCACCAGCTCTTCCCTGCCGATCCCCTGCGGCCCTTCCTCGTCGGGCTGCCGCCGCTCCTCCAGGTCGACCCGACGCTCGCTTCGCTGGACCAGGACGCCTCCCTCGACGCATCCCTCCGGGAGGCCTTCACTGCCGCCGGCGCCTTCCACTACGTCGACGCCGCCCGCGCAGCCGACCGCCTCGCCGCCGCGATCGCGACACGCGATCCCAACGACGAGCCCGTGCTCCGGGCCCGCTACGCCCTCTTCCTGCTCGCCAATGCCGGCGTCGCCCTCGAACCCCTCGGCGATCCCGCCCCTCCGCCTCCAGAGCCGACCACGACCGCGACGACCACCCCTTACGCCGATCTCCTCCGCGTACACCTCGCCTCGAAGGAGCATGAAGCCTGGAAGACACGAGGCGCCTCGGTCCTGCGCGGCATACGGCCCGAACGACAGGAGGCGATCACCAGCTTCTACGGCCAGGTGCGCGGATGCGCCCCACCCTTCGCCCCGCCGATGGAAGACGCGCGCGATCTGATGTTCGCCTCGCGCCTCGCCAGCGCGCTCGCGCCCTTGCCCAGCACCCTCGCCCCGGCGACCTCGCCCGACACGTCGATTCCTGCTGGCTCGCTCCCCCTGAGCGCGTGGCTCCCTCGCTACGAATCCATGGTCGACCTCGCCACCGCCACCGGGACGGTGTGGGCGATCGCTCCGCGCCTACTGCTCCAGCGCGGCGACGCGCACGGCCTGAGCCTTTCGGACACACCGCTCTACAAGCGCGTCACCGACCTCGGCCTCGCCCACCTCACCGCGTTGAAGCAGCTCGCCGCTGCCGAACCCGCGCGCTTCCGCACCCTCTCCATCGTCCTCCTCGCGTACGCGCCCGGCGCGCTCGGCGACGAGCGGCTCCGCGACGCCGTGGCCGGCCTCACCCAGACCAGCGTGCAGCGCAAGCTCGCCGCCGCAGAGGACGCCGCAGAGGTCGCGAACGGCGTGCTCTCCGGCCTGATCATCGGCACCTCGTATCCCCCTGCGCTCCAGACGGCGCATTTCACGGCCCTCCAGGGCGCCATCACCGCCAAGCTGCGTGGGGACATGACGAAGCGCACCGGCTGGGACGTGGCCGGCCTCTACGCCGCCGACGCCCTCTACCGGGTCGTCACCGACCAGGCGCCCGACGTCTCCTTCTCCGCTGCGCAGGTGGCGCGCGCCCTCGCATCAGACGCCGCCCTCCCCTTCCCCGGCCTCGGACAGCTCGCAGCGAGCCTCGGAAGGTACGCCGCCCTCGGCGTCGACAAGCAGCTCGACCCCGACCTCACCGACGTCGCCCGCTTCCCCGCAGAGCGACGCAAGGCCCGCGACGACCTGCAGCGCGCCCTTGCCAGCCTCGCCGACGAACCCGCCCCCGCGGGCTTGCTCGACGACCTCACCACCTTCGCCGACGGCCTCATCGCCCTCGGCTCCGCCAAGCTCGCCCACAGTCCCCCCGCGCCGGACACCTGCGCCGACGAGGACGCCAGGTACACCCCGGCGATGCGCCGCGCCCTCGCCCGCCTCGGCGACGTGCGCCGCCGCATCCTCCTCTCCCCGCGCTACCGCACGGGCGACGGCGCCTGGATCCGGCGGGCCCGGATGGTCACCGTCCTGCTCTCCGACGCCATGGACCTGATGAGCCCTCGGCCGAAAGGCCGTCCCGGCGCGCGCGCCCTCGTCGCGTTCTCGATCCCCAAGGCCGACGCACAGACCACCGTCGCCGCCGGCCTGCGCGACTGGAACGAACACCCCCTCGCGGGCGCGCTCACCAGCACCTACGGCCTCGCCCGCGCGATCCTCGAATCCAGGAGCCCGGAGGAGGTCGCCCGGGAAAGCGGCGCCTTGCTCCCGCGCACCCTCGCCACCCTCCACGCCTTCTTTCGCGACGACGCCCACGACGGCTCGGCCGGCGTCGCCCTCTTCGACGCACTCGCGCAGATGCCGCAGGGTCAGGGCAGCGTCGACCTGAGAGAGCTGCTCCTCGGCTATGCCAGAGCGTTCACCGACCGAGGCCAGCGCGACCAGGCCGACCTCTGGCTCCTCGTCACGCTCCTCTACTCGGCCCTCGGCGAAGACGACCTGTTCAAGCCCAGCCTCGACCTCGCGCAGAAGAGCGGCTCACGCACCACCTGGATGCTCCACTACCTGGCCGAGGCCTGGAAGGCGAAGTCCGGCAAGCCCTACGATCCCTCGACCTACGCCGAGGGCATGCGCTCGGCGACCGACGACACCTGCACCCGCGTCGACGCGGGCCCCTTCATGTCGGTCCTGGAGGCGGGCCACGCGTTCAGCCAAGGAAGGCACGCCGAGGCCCGCAAGACGCTCGACGGCGTCCTCGACCACGCCGAGCAGCGCGGCCTCACCGTCCCCCGCATCACCTACCGGTACGACGAGAAGACGGCGACCCGTGTCCTCTCGCTCAGCTTCAAGATCTCCTACGGCAGCGGGCTGCTCGAGAACGGCAACGCCTTTCAGCTCGGCCTGGGGCTGAGAACGCCTGCGAAGCCCGAGGGCACGCTCTCCGTGCAGATCGAACCCGACGGCGGCGACACCGCGACCGAGGACACCGCCAGCTACTATGTCCACCTGGCCGCGCTCGCGGCGGCCTACCACTACCTCGACGGCGATCGAGAGCGCGGCGCCACGGCTGCCCGACGCGCCATCAGCACGCTCACCTTCGGCCTGCGCCTCGGCGATCGCGCCCACGCCCAGGCCGACCCGGTAGCATGGGGCAGCAGCGCCCGCGGCACGCTCGCCCTCACCGCGCAGCTCGCCGCCGAGGCAGGGCAGCCCCTGCTCGCTGGCGACCTGTGGACGGTGCTCCGCCCGCTCATCCCGCGGACGGCCACCGACGCAGAGGTGAACGAGATCCTCGACACCAGCCCGCTCGGCCTTGCCTCGCACGCGGGGTTCGCCCCCTTGCTCGCCAGGACCCGGCGTTCGCTCGCCGCCCTCGCCGAGCCGCTCCCGTGCACCAGCGCCAAGGTGGAACTCGGCCACCACGAAGAGCCCACCTGCGAGGGCTACCCCCTCGCCCTCTCCCTCCGTGCCGCCGACGCCTTGACCAAGCTCCCCCGCTTGCGGCGGGGCAATGCGTCGGCCGCGTGCGGCACGCTCCGCCACCTCGACGCGTTCCTCACCTCCGCCGAGCGGGGCACCTACGATCCCGACGCCTTCACCCGCGCCGTGGAGGCGCTCCGTACCGACGGCCTGCTCTACGACGCCGCCGTGCTCCTCACCCGCCAGCGGCAGGAGAGCCACTGCAGCCCCACCTTGACCAGCGCCGCCCGCGCCCTCGGCCGCGCCCCTGCCATCGGTCCGGCCCTCCGCGCCGATGCCCTCAGCGTGGCCGTCAACTGCACCTCCCTCACCCTCGCCGACGGCACCGTCGACGACCTGCTCGCCCTGCACGCCGAGACCCGGAACCTCCCTGACCTCAACCGGCACGTGCAGGTGATGCTCTTCATGACCGATCTCGCGCAGCGAGAGAGCCGCTGGGATCTGCTCGCGCGCCTCACCGAACAGCCCGAGTTCGTCGAGCGCTGGCTGAACGTGAGCCCCCGGCTCGCGACCGCCGCCCTCCTCATCACCCACGTGGCGGGCATCCTGCACCGCGACGGTGCCGTCTCCGAGAAGGCCTCCGCCGCCCACGACCTGCTCTGCAAGACCTTCCCCCCTGGCGACCGGGCCCCCCTCTGCAACGACATCACCGCCCTGCGCGCCGCCCAGGCGCTCCCGAAGGAGCAACGCCAGCGCCGCGCCGAGCAGGCCCTCCGCCGCCTGCTCGAACAGATGGCCAGCTCCCCCTGATCGGCAGGGAGCGGACAGGCTTGACTGTCCTAGGAAAACCCCGTGTCCTGGGAACAGTATGCGAACCTACGTCTGCACCGTTTCCGCCGCAGCGCTCGGGTCGACGCTGTTCATTGCACAGCACGGGGCGGCACGCCCTCCCCTGTGCCTGGAACAAATGGACCTCTCGGGCGAGGGCAACCTCGTCGATGGCCCGTGCGAGCCGCCCGGCCCGCAGCCGCCCTACGAGCCGCCGCCACCACCCCCTCCACCCCCACCCCCTTCACCACCTGCCGATGCTTGCGACACCGCCTGCACGCAGGCGTCGACCTACTACCAGACCTGCCGACAGCCCCACATGGGCTGCCAGCAACAGTGGAGGCCCTCGCCCTGCGAGAACGGGTACTGCCCGGCCGAACCCATCATGCACCTCGTCCCGGAAGCCTCCCTCATCCCGGAGGGCTCGGACCAGGAATGTCCGGCAGGGCAAGAGTACATCTACTACACGACCACCACCTGCGGAGCCATCGGCGTCTATGACGGCTGGTCGGGCCCCGGGCCGAGCAGCACCCCGCCCGCGCCCGCCGCATCGACGTGCTCGGGGGCCGGCGCGGGAAGCGTGCAGAAGACCGACCCTCCCAAGAGCGGCGATCGCAACGGCTGGTTCAAGCTCAAGACCAACGTGGGCTTCCTCCACAAGTACAAGGACTGGAAGCTCAAGCTCGGCGCCGACGCCACCGTCAACGCCACCGTCGCCGGCCTCTCGGGTGACGTGATCAAGGCCGAAGCGGCGCTCGAATCGACCGTGTTCGGCGGCGCCTCGCACGCCCAGACCGACGAGGTGACGCAGGCCTACGTGCGCTTGAACGTGCTCGGCGTCGACGTGTGGCGCCGCGGCAAGATGAGCCCCAACGAGACCCCCACGGGCTTCACGCCCCCGAAGCTGCCGGTCCAGAAAGAGAACCAGGACAGGTGCAGCTACTTCCAGCAGGTGGCCAGCGTGCGACCCGACCAGGCCGGGGCGCAGATCCGCGCGGGTTCACAGCCTCGATCCTGCTCGTCGTGGCCCGTGGTCAAGACGATGCCGAAGGTCAACAAGCTGACCGATGTCGGCAACCTGCTCAACTGGGCGCAGAACATGACGTTCTTCCAGGCCGCCGTGGTGATCCCCCTCGGCCCTGGCACCGTGAACCTCAAATTCAACGCTGGAGGCAACGTCGGCGCCAAGCTCTCGATGGCGCCCGTGAAGCACGACGACAGCAAGCTGCTCGGCGGCACCTTCGGCGTCAGCCCAACCGCTGGCGTATGGGTCGGCGCCGGCATCTCGGTGAACTTCTGGATCGTCGCCGCGGGCGTGAACGCGCGCGTGAACCTGATCACCGCCAGCTACAACCCGACGGTGACGGCGCTCTTCGAGGAGCCGGACAACATCGCCAGCCGCCTGCACTGGGACTTCGATCACTACGTCTCGGCCAAGGCGCTGGACGGCTACGTGGAGCCGTGGGTGCGGCTCGTCTTCGTGACGTTCCGCAAGAAGTGGAACTGGGATCCGGCGTGGTCGGCGAGCAGCCAGGTCGTCGCCTCCGCCCCGGCGTGCGGCCAGGCGACGTGCGGCGACGGCACCTGCCAGGCGGGAGAGAACAGCTCCATCTGCCCTGGCGACTGCCCGCCGCCGCCTCCTCCGCCTCCGCCCCCGCCCCCCACGTACTACTGCGGGGATGGGCTCTGCTCCATGTCGGAGAGGGGCTGGTGCGTCGAAGACTGCGGCCCGTCCAACTGCGGGACGAACTACCATATCGTCGCTCCTTGCTTCGAAGTCCCGATGGATTGAGTGAACCATGACTGCACCGAAACCAGAGCGCCGCGCGGTGCGTCTCGGCCGGGTGGGCGGCGCCATCGGTCTCGTCGGCGCCGTGGCGGGGCTCGCGTGGTTCACACGCGAGCCGGCCACGGCGGCATCTCATGCGTCGCAAGCACGACCCCCCCAGGCGACCGCCGCGACGGTGACGGGCGCCCGCAAGCTGCGGTGGAAGGTGGGCGCGACGCGCCGCTACGAAGTCACCTCGTCGAGCAAGCTCCGGGTCGACGCCGGAGCGCTGCTCGATCCTTCGGTGAAGGTGCCTCCGCAAACGCTGAAGGTGGACATCGAGGGCAGCTACCGCCTCGACGTGATCGCCGAGCAGCAAGAGCACGCCATCGTGCGCGCCGCGCTCACCCCACGGAAGATCCGCATCGAGGTCCCGGGTGAGCCCGTGGTCACGGACCAGGGTTCGCTCGGCGCCCGGATGCGCGCCCTCCTTGCGACGCCGCTCGTCCTCCGGATCTCGCGCACGGGACGCATCGAGGGCGTCCGCATGCCGCAGGGCCTCACCACGGAGCAGAACGTCGCGCTCGCCCTCAAGCAGATCCCGGCGGCGATGCAGGTGGTCTTCCCCTCGACGGCGGGGATGCATCGCTGGGAAGGGATCCAGCAGGACGTCACCGGCGAGTTCCTCGCGGGCTATGTCGTCGAGGGGAACGCCGTCACGATCGAGAAGCGGAGGTACCTCGCCGTGGCCTCTCCCCAGGGTCGCATGACCGTCGGCGCGGACCTCGGCGTCACACCGCGCTCGACGCTCACCATCGAGGTGGACGACGACGGCTGGGCGCGGACCAGCACGGCGGAGGAGCGGCTCGACCTGACCTACGGCGGGCCCGGCGTGAAGGAACGAGGCGGCGTCAACGCCCGTCACGACGGCCGGCTCGTGGTCACCTGGAGCGAGACCACAGCCGAGGGAGCGACCGACGAGGGCGTCGTGAACTGGCGCGAACTCGACGAGCACCCGCTCTCCCACGTCTTCCCGCAAGACGCTGGCGCCGACGATCCACGCCCGCTCGCCGAGCTGCTGCGTGACCTGAAGGCCGTCAGCGCGCTGAAGAGCGAAGACGAGCGCTCCCGAGAGAGCGCCGCGCTGCTCCAGGCCATCACCGAGCGGCTGCTCAGAGACCCAGGCGCCGCACGCGCGCTGCTCGATCTCCTGCTTCGACCGGGTGAACTCGACCCCGAAGAAGCAGGAGTCCTCATCGGCGCCCTGGGCTCCTCGGGGACCCCGGCTTCCCAGGAGGCCCTCGGCAAGATCATCACGAACGACGCGCTCTCCACGGAGATGCACGTTCGCGCGATGACCCAGCTCGCCTTCGTCAAGACCCCCACGGAGGACGCCCTCTCCGCCGTGCGGCAGACCATGGGCTCGACCAACGACGAGGAGCGGAGCACCAGCCGGCTGATCCTCGGCGCGATGGCGCGCTCCATGGGCACCGAGTCGGGCGCCGGCGAGGTGCGCACGCTCATCGACCAGTACGAGAAGGCGAGTAGCCTGGACGAGCAGCTCTTGCTGCTCAGCGCCCTCGGCAACACCGGCTCGCCCGACGCCCTCCCCCTCATCCTCCGCGCGCTCGGCTCGGAGCGCCCCAGCATGCGCCTGGAGGCCGTGCGCGCCCTGCGCTTCATGCCTCCTGGCGTGGCGGACACCGCCATCGACCGCGTGCTGCACCTCGAAGAGAGCGAGGAGGTGCGCAAGGGGGCCGTCTTCGCCCTGAGCTTCCGGGACCTGGTTCGACACGCGAGCATCATCGGCACCGTGCTGTCGCGCGACGTCTCGACCACCGTTCGCCTCGCCGTGGTGAACCTGCTCGGCGCCGCGATGGACAAGTACGAGCCAGCCCGCGCCATCCTGACGAGCGTCGCCACCGCGGACCCGGACGCAGACATCCGATCCGCCGCGGCAGCCTTCCTCCAGTCCGCCACGCCGCGACGCCCCTAGCCCTCGGCGCCTCCCCCAGCCCGCGACGAGCCCCTCACGCTCCCCCCTCGACGAGCCCCTCACACGCCACCCAGCGCGCCCTGAAGCGCGTCGGGACGGCGGCGCTCACAGCGGCTCCGACTTGGACGCCGCCTTGCCCGACGGGGAGGTTGGCTTGCCCGGGGCCGGCTTCCCCGACGTCGGCGACGGCTTGCCCGACACCGGCTTCTTCAGCGCCCGCGCCTCCTGCTCCCTCTGAGCGAGCGCCTTTTTCTCGCGCTCCATCGCCTCCCGATCGGACCGCGGCTCCACCACCGCCTCCTTCTTCGGGTCGACGAACGGCTTCAGCGGCTTCACTGGCCTGTCCGGCGGGGGTGCGAGCTTCGACGTCGACCGAGATTTCTCCGACGTCGACACGGGCGCTGGCGCGGGTGGCGCTGCGGTCGGTGCAAGCGACGACGGTGCGATCGGCGCAAACGACGTCGACTCTGGCGCGGCCTTCGGCGCGCTCTCCAGCGCCTGCCGCGCCCGTGCCCGCGCCTGGCCCACCTGCGGCGCCGCATCGCCCGCTGGATCCAGCCCTGCCGCCTCGTCCAGCCGCTCCAGGCACTCCGACCACGCCGCGCGCTCGCACGCCTCGAAGCCAGCGGCCCGCAGCGCGCGCCCTCGTTCGATGGGATCCGCCATCTCGGGCCCCACCTTCGGCAGCTCCGGCATCGGCGCGATCTGCGGCTCCTCCTTCAGCACCGCACGCGCGAGCAAGAACGCCAGCACCGACAGCGCGGCCACCGCGGCCAGCTCCGCCAGCCACTGCTCCCGCATCCAGCGCCGCATCCGCGACACCCGCTGCCGCACCCGCGTCGGCGGCACCTGCTCCTCGGCCGCGATGCTCTCCAGCTTCTCGCCCTCACCCTCGCGCGCCATCCAGCGCAGCGTCTCCGTCGCCTCGCGCGCACCGCCCGCCTGCCGCTCGGCCCAGCGCGCCATCGCCCGCTCCTCCAGGGGAGGCGGAGGCGCCGCCATCTCGGGCAGCTCGGCCACCGCCTCTTGAAGCGCGCGGCGGTGATGGTCCACCACCTTGTGCCGCGCGATCCCCATCACCCACCGGCGCAGCCCCTCCGGATCCCCGGGCCGCCCAGGCGCTGCGAGCGCGTCGCAGAGCACCGTCTGCACCACATCGTCCACATCGGCCTCGGGCACCCGCCGCCGCACGAAGCTCTCCAGCGCGCGCCGGAGCTCTGGCTCGGCCAGCACCGCCCCGATCGCGTCCCCCTGGACCGACGTCGCCCTCACGGCGAGGTCCGACCCCTCCTCCCCCTGGACCGACGTCGCCCCCTGCACGCCGTCCGGGTCCTGCGCGCCGTCCGACCCTTCGTCCCTCCGGACCGAGGTCGACGACCGCGCGACGTCCGGCGCCGCATCGGCCCGGACGGGGGTCGACCCCAGCGCGAGGCCGGGATGCTTGAACGCTCCAAGGGGGGGGTCGGCAGCCATCGTCGTGCTCATCGACCCCTCATCGGGCGAAGCGCGCCGAGTGTGACAGGGGGAAACGAAATTCTACCGGACCCCCTGACGCCCGTCACACCTGGACGACGTCGCCCGATGTCGGACCATGCGACCCGTCCACCGAGCCCTTCTCGCAGCCACCCTCCTGGCGACCACCTTCGTCGCGCCTGCCCTCATCGCGGGCGGCTCCTCCTGGAAACCCACGGCCAAGCTCGTCACCGAGATCCGCATCGACAAGAGCGACCACACCTTGAAGCTCCTCTACGGAGAGCAGGTCGTGAAATCGTACAAGGTCGCGATCGGCCCTGGCGGCGCTGGCCCCAAGCAGTACGAGGGCGACAAGCGCACCCCCGTGGGCACCTACCGCGTCCAGAGCCGCATCAAGGGGCTCTTCCACAAGTTCCTTCTCGTCAGCTACCCGAACGACGAGGATCGCGTCCGCTACGCCGAGATGAAGCGCCGTGGCGAGGTTCCCGCGGGTCGCGGCATCGGCCACAGCATCGGCATCCATGGTGTGGGCAGCAAAGAGCTAGCTGGCGAACATAAGAAATCCGACTGGACCCTGGGCTGCATCGCCCTCGACGACGACGAGATCGACGAAGTCGCCCGCCTCGTGTCCGATGGCACCCGTATCGTGATCACCGACTGACCCGCTGGTGATAGGGTGGCCGCTGCGATGGCGACCCGGCGCTACTGGTTGATGAAGAGCGAGCCGTACAAGTACTCGTATGCCCAGCTCGTCAAAGATGGACAAACGATGTGGGACGGCGTCAGAAACTACGAAGCGCGCAATCACATCCGAGAGATGAAGGCTGGCGACCTCGCCCTGTTTTACCACTCCAACGAAGGCAAATCGGTCGCAGGCATCGCCCGCATCAAGCGTGAGGCGTACCCTGATCCCACCGCGCCGGAAGAGGACTGGAGCGCGGTCGACGTCGAGCCCGTCACGGCGATGAAGGTCCAGGTCTCGCTGGATGCGATCCGCGACGATCCGGCATTTGCCGACATCGCCTTGCTCAAGCGCTCGCGGCTCAGCGTGGTCCCTGTCTCCAAGGATCACTTCGATCGGATCTTGAAGCTGGGCAAGACCAAGATCGCTTGACTCGGGCCGCGGAGGGCTCAACTGTTCGCCTCAGTGACGAGCCACACTCCGCGCCCAATTTCACTCCATCTGGCTGCAGGCCTGCTCGCCGTGCTCGGTGGCGCAGCCTGCGGCGGCCCTCCCACCGCTTCTCCCGTGGAAGGCGAGCCGGTGTGCGCCGACTTCGAGTTCGGCGCCTCCCGCGCTCGGATGCGCGGGAGCCTTCGCCTCCCGGTGCAGGTGACGATCCTCGACGGCAAGGACGTCTTGAACAAGATGATCCTCGACGGTCGTCGCGAGCAGGAGACGTCGCCGAGCCAGGTCCTCATCCCCGACACGAACGGTGAGTTCGAGGTGCAGTGGGCCCAGTGCGTCAACGAGCCCGCGCCTCGCCCCGTCGCCAAGACCCCCGATCAGAAGGGCGACACGCCCGCCTACGAGTGCGGGGAGACGACGCCCTACAAGACCGAGACCATCTCGGTGAGGCGGGGCGACGCCACCACCCGCAAGCTGACCTTCGCGACCCCCCCGAAGCTCGACTGCTGGGCCCCGGACGCTCCGGCCGCCGCCGCGACCGCCGAGCCTGCGGCGCCACCGCCGCCCCCCCCGGCAGCCACCGCCGCGCCGGACGCCGCTCCTGACGGTGGCACGCCACCCGACGCTGGCTCAGCAGCCACCGCCGACGGCACCGCGACCCCAGCGGCCACTGCCGCCCCCTCGGCCGAGCCCAGCGCGGCGCCCACCGCCACGCCGAAGCTCACCATCCCGAAGCGGCCCCCTGGCGAGACGCCCCCCACCCGTCCCTCCGAGCCGTCCGAGTAAGCGGTCCTCTCCGCGCACTCCCTGCCCTCCGCCACCGCACGAAGCACACAGCACGACGGCGTGCGGTGCCGGCGTCACGCGAACGCCCTCTCTCGCGAACTTCGGGGCCCTTCACCGGACAGCCAGAACATCAGCCTGGCGCATCTTCACGCTGATGCGTCATCAGCATGGACCTCCTCTGCGCTGATGGGCCACCAGCATGGCCCCCCTCTGCGCTGATGCGTCATCAGCATGGACCTCCTCTGCGCTGATGGGCCACCAGCATGGAGCATCTCCAGGTCGATGCACCATCAACTTGGTCCTTCTGAGCAGGGCCTCCATCCGTCCGAAGATTCTCTGCGCTGCTCCCGCACCAGCCTGGACCGTCTCCGCGCTGCGCCCGTATCAGCCGGGATCTCTTCGCGCTGCTCCCGCATCAGCCTGGAGCATCTCCAAGTCGATGCGCCATCTACCTGGTCCGTTTGATCAGAGCCGCCATCTGTCCGAAGCTTCTCCGCACTGCTCCCATACCAACCTGGACCTTCCCCGCGCTGCTCCCGCATCAGCCGGGACCTTCCCCGCGGTGCTGCCGCATCTGCCGGGACCCTCCCCGCGCTACTGCCGCATCAGCCGGGACCTTCCCCGCGCTGCTCCCGCATCAGCACGAGCCTTCACCAGGCACGCCCGGCATCGACGAGTGACTTCACCCGGGAGAGGCGGCCCCGCACAGGGCTTCATGTGAGAGGAGCGGAACCCGCGGGGGGGCTCAAGCTGACGCAGCAAGGAGGCGGGAGAGGCAGAACCCGAGAGGAGGCGGGTCCTAGAGGAGGGAGGGCTTCAGGCGGAGGGAGGCGGCGTGATCGGAAGGCTCGGCTGCAGCTTCGCCGGGTTGAACATGCCCGCGCGCTTGTGGTGGTTCGCGTGCATGTAGATGCCGTGCCACAGCCAGTTGCCGATCCGGTAGTACCCGTGGTTCAGGTTCACCGGCTTGAAGTCGCCGTCCTTCGAGAAGGCGTTGTGCGTCGACCAGTTGAAGTGGACCAGGTGGAAGAAGCCCACCAGGGACGCCGGTACGAACAGGCCGAAGAACGCGATCGGGCCGAGGAACGTGTACCAGGTCGCGATCAGGAGGATGTTCGTCGCGTAGCTGACGTAGGCGCGGTTCTTTTCGTAGCGTCGCGTCTCGGGCGTGTCGCCGTAGAGGTCGAAGTAGATCTTCTGGAGCTGACGCTCCACGTTCACGATCGTGTCGACCAGGAACTTCCAGTAGCTCGGCCCGACGGGATGCGGGTCCTTGTCCAGGTCGTCGGAGTAGCGGTGGTGCCGCTGGTGGATCACTTCCCAGGAAGCGAAGCGCGTCAGCACCACCACGCCGCACACCTCGCCGATCAGCCGGTTCACAGCGCGGGGGAAGTTGTTGTGCGTCGCGTTGTGGATGTAGACGCTGCACAGGATCTGCGCCTGACACGCCAGGGGCAGCAGCAGCCACATCCGGGGATCCCAGGAGGCGAGGAGCGGCTTGTGACCGCTGAAGTACATCGCCAGGAGGAGGGTGGCGCACACGGCGGCGTAGAAACCGTCGTACCAGAGGTAGAAGTAACGGTTCCGTCGTAGCTGTGTGAACGGCAGAGACTTGAGCGTCGAGACAATGGCGGTCACGTGAACGGCCTCCTCGTAACCTCGGGAGGGGCGCCCACCCGGGGGGCCACCTCTGCTGCCGAAGGCACCGGCCGACCCCTGCAACGGCAGCGATCGGCCCTCACATTCCGGGCAGTCAGGCGTCTCCCCCCACGACGCTCACACTGTGGTTGGGATGTGAATTACATCAGGAGAAGCCTGAGTATCCGAAATGGCTCAGCTCGTCCACGACGGTGCAGAGAAACGGCAACTTTTCCAGAGATGCAGCGAAATTCTCATCCTCACGGAGCGAAACGCGTCGGCTGGATCCCAATGCGCGGAGCACGACAGCGTCACCGTGGGGCCAATTGTTCGGCGGACGGACTGGTGCTAACGAGCGGGGCGTGGGGACTTCTGCCCGTATGCCAACTGCTGCAACGACCGGGGAAATCGCGTCTTCCGGGGTGTCCAGGGCGACCCGCCGCGAGCCCTGGCTGGTGAAGCACCCGGCGGAGTGGCGCCAGGTCGGGATCATCTTCGTCTACCTGGGGCTGCTCGCTGCGATGTTCGTGGAAGAGCGCTGCCGGAACGTCTTCTTCCTCGGGGCGGCCTGCTACTTCAGCTTCCTGAACGCGGTGGTGATCCACAACCACCTGCACCAGGGCATCTTCCAGAGCCGGCGCCTCAACATGATCTGGCGCTGCGTGCTCAGCTTCGGGGCGCTCTACCCGGCGTCGGCAAACATCCCGTCGCACAACCTGGTCCACCACCACTTCGACGACGATGGCCAGCCGGACTGGGCGGCACCCGACCATGTCGGCTTCCGGTGGCACCTGCTCAACTTGCTGCACTTTCCCAACGTCGCCGGGCCGAACACGTTCGACGGCGTGAAGCGCTGGGGGGCGCTGCACGGGCGGGGGGAGTTCCGGCGTCAGTACCAGCTCGAGTCGGCGTTCGCCTTCGGGGTGACGGGGGCGCTCTTGCTCGTGGATGTGTGGACGACGCTGTTCTTCATCGTCATCCCTCAGCTCTGGGGGGCGCGGGGCATCCTGCGCATCAACCTGATCCAGCACGACCGCTGCGACACGTCGAGCGAGTGGAACCACTCGCGCAACTTCGTCGGGCGCGGCTTCAACTGGATCATGTGCAACAACGGCTACCACACCATCCACCACAACCGGGCAGGCCTGCACTGGTCGACGCTGCACGAGGCGCACGAGCGCGAGGTGGTGCCGCGGATCGATCGATCGCTCGACGAGCCGAGCATGGTGCTGTACCTGCTGCGGACGTTCCTGTTCGGTCTGAAGAGGCCCACCGAGCGTGACGTGGCGGTCTCGGAGCACGTGGCGCCGCTCGCCGAGCTCGCGTCACGCGACGTGCGCCGGGCCGAGGCCGAGGCGGCCAGCGCCTGAGCCCATGCTGACACGCGAGGTGATGGGCTGGATCGCGCTGTCGATCCTGTGGGTGAACGCGCTGCTCGTGGCGGCGGCGGCGCTGAAGGATCTCGGGACCCTCACGCGACAGGAGCGCGCGCTCGGGCCGTTCCGGCGTGCGCGGGTGCTCCGCGGCGACGGGCGCGGAGGCGCGTTCGCCGGGCACCGGGTGGAGCAGGTGGGGCGCGCTGCGGCCGAGAACGGGAAGCGCGAGGCGATCGTGTTCCACGACCGGAGCTACGGGGGCGAGCTCTACGGCGGCGCGGTGGCGCTCGACGAGGGCGGCGAGGAGGTCCGGGTCGAGCCCGCAATCGAGTCGGAGATCTGGGTCTCCGTCGAGGAGCAAGCGCAGCGCGCGGTGTGCCCCTCGGAGGCACGCTTCGACGAGGCGTATCCGCACGCGCGGAAGGCGCGTGGGTACTCGCGCACGGTGGAGGTGCCGGTGGAGGCCGGTTCGATGGTGTGGCTGGGCGGTGAAACGCCGAGTGCGCCTCGCCTCGTCGCCACCCTGGATCCTCGCGGCGTGATCCGCTCGAGGGCGGTGCAGTGCGCGGTGTTCGCCGCGCTGACGCTGGTGGCCGCGGCGGGTTGTACGGCGGTCGCCCTCTGGCCTCCGGTCTTCGGGACGGTCAGCACGCTCGGGGGACTCCTGTGCCTGGGGTACTTCCTGGGGGTGCAGCCGCTCGGGGTGACGGTCCGGAACGCGGTCCGGCTACCGAGTCAGCGGATCCTTCGCGGGACCTGGGAACGCCGCGCCGAGAACGCCCCCGATCCGGCGGCCACGCGCTGATCCCGTTGCCCTGGCGTCGCCCCCCTGGGCGGCGCTCCGGCGCCTCTTGTCAGCCCCGGCCACGCCCTGAGACCATCGAGGGCAGGGGTGGACAATGCAGCAGATCGCCGAATTCACTCTCGTGGAACAGATCCATGAGAGCCCAGAGGTGTTCCTCTGCCGCGGCTACAGGAACGAGGATCGCGCGCCGGTCACGCTGAAGCTCCTCAAGGAGGAGATTCAGAGCCCACGGGCCGTCGCCAGGTTACGCCACGAGTACGCCATCCTGCGGGATCTCGACATCCGCGGGGTGGTGAAGAGCTACGGCCTCGTCGAGCACGGGCAGAGCTGCGCACTGGTTCTCGAGGATCCCGGCGGCGAGCCGCTGCACCACGTGCTGAGGCGAGAGCGGCTCGAGCTGAGGACGGCGCTGGAGCTCGCGAGTTCGCTCGCCGACACGCTCGCCGCGCTCCACGCACGAAAGGTGATCCACAAAGATCTCAAACCGCACAACGTGCTCGTGTCGCTCTCCACGCGCACGACGAAGCTCATCGACTTCGGCATCTCGACGCGGCTCTCGCGCGAGACGCAGAGCGCGCGGAACCCCGAGGCGCTGGAGGGAACGCTGGCCTACATGTCTCCCGAGCAGACGGGTCGCACCAACCGGCTGCTCGATCAGCGCTCGGACCTCTACTCGTTCGGGGTGATGTTCTACGAGATGCTGACCGGGAGCTTGCCGTTCCCGACGACGGACGCGCTGGAACTCGTCCATAGCCACATCGCCAGGAAGCCCACCCCGCCACACGAGGTAGTGCCGAAGCTTCCCCGCGTCGTGTCGGACATCACCATGCGGCTGCTCGCCAAGGCCGTCGAGGACCGCTACCAGAGTGCGCGCGGCCTGCACGCGGATCTCGTCGAATGCCTCGCCCGGCTCTCGCCCACGGGCACGATCGCGCCGTTCCCCATCGCGCAGCACGATCGGGTCGGGGTGCTGCACCTGCCGCAGCGACTGTTCGGGCGCGAGGAGTCGCTCTCGACGCTGGAAGCTGCCTGGAGGGAAACCATCAGCGGGACCGCGGGCGTCGCTCTGGTGCGCGGGCCTTCGGGGGTGGGCAAATCGTCGCTGGTCGCCGAGCTGTCCCAGGCCGTGCAGCGCGCTGGGGGCGTGCTGGTGGCGGGAAAGTTCGATCAGCTCGGATCGAGCACGCCCTACGCGCCGATCGCGTACGCGCTCCGGGAGCTGGTCCGGCGGGTGCTCGCAGAGCCGCCAGCGACGCTCGCGCGCTGGAGGGAGGCGCTGCGCGCGGCGCTGGGCAAGAACGGTCGGATCCTGACCGATCGGATCCCGGAACTCGAGCTGATCATCGGTCCGCAGGAGCCCGTGGCGGCGCTCGGGCCGGTCGAGGCGCAGGTCCGGTTCCAGCTGCTCTTCCAGTCGTTCCTGCGCCTGTTCACCACGCGCTCGCGCCCGCTGGCCCTGTTCCTCGACGATCTGCAGTGGGCCGACGCGGAGTCGCTGAGGCTCGTGGAGATGATGCTGTCGGAGCCCTCGGGTCGCCATCTGCTGCTGATCGGGGCTTACCGCGACCGGGAGGTGGACGCCGATCACCCGCTGAACGCGAGCCTCGCCGCGCTGCGCCGCGCCGGGACGAGGTTCGTCGAGATCACGCTGCAGCCGCTCGACGAGCGGCGGGTGGGGCAGCTCGTCGGCGAGGCGCTGAGCTGCGACCCGACGACGGTCACGTCGCTGGTGGAGGTCGTCTGGAAGCGGACGGAGGGGAACCCCTTCTTCGTTCACCGGTTCCTCGAGGCCCTGCACGAGCAGAACCTGCTGACGTTCGATCCGCGCCGCGGCACCTGGAGCTGCGACGCGCAGCACCTGCAGGACACGATCATCGTCGAGAGCGTCGTCGCGCTGATGGCCCAGAAGATCCAGCGCCTCTCGCCGACGTCGCAGCAGGCGCTGAAGCTCGCGGCCTGCGTCGGTCACGAGTTCGATCTGCACACGCTGTCGGTCGTGTACCAGCGCCCGGTGGCCGAGACGGTCGCCGATCTCGGTGAGGCGCTCTGCGAGGGGCTGATCGTCCCGCTCGGCGACGACTACAGCCTCGTCGACGCCTCCAGGGCGGGGCCGTCGAGCCGCGTCGTCCCCACGGGCGTCGACGTCTCTTACCGCTTCCTGCACGACCGGGTGCAGCAGGCCGCGTACATGATGGTGCCGGAAGGCGAGAAGCAGCAGGTGCACCTCTCTATCGGGCGCCTGCTGCTCGCCGCGAGCGAGGGGGAGCCCTCGCAGGAGGGCCTGTTCAAGATCGCGGAGCACCTGAACCGGGGCCTCGCGCACGTCACGGATCCAGCGGATCGGGTCATGGTGGCGCGGGTGAACCTCGACGCTGGACGGCGGGCCAAGGCCGCCATCGTCCACCAGACCGCCACAGGATACCTGCGCGCCGGGATCGGCCTGCTCGACGAGGCGCGCTGGGAAGACGAGTACGAACTCTGCTACGGCCTGCACGCCGAGCTGGCCGAGTGCGGCTTTCTCGCGGGTGCCCAGACGGAGGCCGAGGCGGCGTGCGAGGCCGCGATCGAGCACGCGCGGTCCATCACCGACAAGGCGCAGCTCTACAGCTTGCGGACGGTGCTGTACACGACGGTCGGCAAGTACGAGGAAGCGCTCACCGCGGGGTGGACGGCACTGTCCCTCTTCGGCGTGGCCCGGCCCGAGGGGATGGCGGCGCTGGGCGCCGAGGTGCAGGGCGAGCTGATCCAGGTGCAGGCGCTCCTGTCCAGGCGCCCGATCGCGTCGTTGCTCGACGCGCCGGAGCTGACCGATCCCGACCGGCGGCTGGAGATGCAGATCCTGGTCGATCTCATGGGCGCATCGTTCTTCGTGGATCAGCTCCAGTTCACACTGGTCGTGGCGAAGATGGTCAGCCTGTCGCTGCGGCACGGCCAGATGGACCTCTCGGCCTTCGCGTACATGCTCTACGCCGTCGTCCTCGGCGCGACGGGGATGCTCCGCGAGGCCTACGGGTTCGGTAAGCTCGGCATCGAGCTGTGTGCGCGGTGGAACAGCCCTCGGATCGAGGCCAAGGTGCTCTCGTCCGCGACGACGACCACCTTGACGCTCTTCGAGCCGCTCCAGCTCTCGCTCGTGCGGTCGGCACGAGGGCTCCAGGTGGCGCTCGAGGCGGGCGACATCCTGTCCTACTCGTACAGCGCCTACATGATGGTGTTCAACCGGGCGGCGATGGGCGAGGCCCTGGGCGCGTACCGGGCCGGGCTCGCGGACGTGCAGGCCTTCCTGGTGCGCGTGAAGAACGGCCCCGGGGCGGACGTGGTGGGGCTCGGCAGGCAGTTCGCAGCGTGCCTGATGGGCGAGACGAAGGGGCGGATGTCGCTCAGCAACGACACCTTCGACGAGGATGCCCTGGTGGCGACGCTGGACAAGCCGGACGCCGCGGTCACCGCAGGCTGGTATCACACCCTGAAGGTGCAGCTCGCGGTGCTGTACGGCGACCACGAGCTGGCCCTCGCGCACGCGGCGACGGCCGAGTCGCTCAGCGCGAAGGCCACGGGCTGTTTCTTCATCACGGAGCTGCTCTTCCACGCGAACCTCGCACGCGCCGCACTCGCCCGGGGTGGGGCCGACGTCGAGGCGCTCACCGGGGCTCGAGCGCAGCTCGCGACGTGGGCCGAGTGCTGCCCGGACACCTTCCTGCACAAGAGGCTCCTGGTCGACGCGCTGGTGGCGCGGGCGTCGGGGGACGAGCTTTCAGCGATCGACCTCTTCGATCAGGCCGTGGAGGCGGCCTGCAAGAGCGGCTTCGTCCACCACCAGGCGCTCGCGAGCGAGCTGCTGGCGCAGCTCCACCTGGAGCGCGGCCGGAAGCACGCCGCGCAGGTCCACCTGGCCGCGGCCCACAGCGCCTACCTCCAGTGGGGCGCGACGGCGAAGGCGCAGCAGCTCACGGAGCGGTACGGTCCGTCGTTCGCCCCGTGGGCCGGGGCGCCGCGCCCGTCCAGCGAGGCACCGGCGACACAGGGGCGCCTGTCGACCAGCATCACGATCACGACCACGGGCGACATCCGGGGCACGACGCTCGACATGCTCACCGTGTTCCGGGCCGCCCAGGCGATCGCCGGCGAGATCGAGCTGGAGCGCGTGCTCGAGCGGATCCTGCGGATCGTCGTCGAGAACACCGGGGCGGAGCTGGGTCACCTCTTCCTGCCGCACGAGGACGCGCTGGTGCTGCGCACCTCGATGACGGTCCAGGCCGACGCGGTGGTCCAGCGGGCGTCCGTGCCGCTCGAAGCGACCACGGACGTCCCGCGCTCGGTGGTGTACTACGCCGTGCGGACCCTGGAGGCAGTGGTCCTCGGCGATGCCCTGAAGGACGCCCGCTTCGCCGCGGATCCCCACATCAGTGCGACGCAGCCCCGGTCCATCCTGTGCCTGCCGCTGCTGCATCAGGGGAAGCTATCCGGCGTCCTCCACCTGGCGCACCACGCTGCGACCGATGTGTTCACGCCAGCGCGCATCGAGCTGTGCCAGGTGCTGTGCGCGCAGGCGGCCATCGCCGTGGAGAATGCGCTCCTCGTGGGGCGGGTGCAGGCCTCGACGGTCGCGCTGCAGCGGCTGAACAGCGCGCTGGAGACCGAGATCGGCCAGCGCACGGAGGAGCTGCGCGCTTCGAACGCTCAGCTCGTGCTGGAGCTGCGCGAGCGCGAGCATGCGGAGCGTGAGCGCACGCGGCTCCAGGAGGAGATCATCCGGGCGCAGGGAGAGCGGCTGTCGGAGATGTCGACGCCGCTCATCCCCATCACCGACCGGATCATGGTCATGCCGCTCATCGGCACGCTGGACAGGGCGAGGGTTCGGCAGGTGCTCGAAGCTGCGCTCGAGGGTGCCCAGGCAAGGGCGGCGTCGGTGGTGATCCTCGACATCACGGGCGTGCGCGATGTGGACACCGAGGTGGCGAACTCGCTCCTCAAGACGGCGGCCGCCTTGCGGCTGCTCGGCGCGCAGGTGGTGCTCACCGGGATGCGCCCGGAGGTGGCCCGGACCGTCGTGTCGCTGAACATCGACCTCCGGGGCATCGTGATCCGGGGGACGCTGCAGAGCGCCATCCTCCACGCGATCCGTCTCTCGGGCGAGGCTGCCCAAGTCCGGCGGGTGCTGGCCTGATCCGACGGCGAGGGCGCGCGGTCGTCCCACGCACGCCCTCGCTCGGGAGCAGGCACCCGTCAGGGCCAGGCACCCGTCAGGGCCAGGCACCCGTCAGGTAGGCGAACATCAGGACCAGGCGACGTTGAGATGAGCGAGCCCTCGCAGCGCGGGGTTCGGTCGCCACGCCGGCGTGCTGTCCTCGAAGCGAAGCGACGGGAACCGCCGCAGCACCGTGCCGACGGCCACGGCGGCCTCGAGCCTGGCCAGCGGTGCGCCGAGGCAGAAATGGATGCCGCTGCCGAGGCTCACGTGGCGGCTGTCCGTGCGGGTGATGTCGAAGCGCTCCGCATCGGGGAAGCGGAGGGGGTCGCGGTTGGCCGCACCGAGGAGGAGCGAGACCATCTCGCCTTCCTCCAGCGTCCCATCGGCGATCGGGACGGGCTCGGCAACCACACGGATCACCTGGAGCGAGGGGCTCTCGTAGCGCAGCACCTCCTCGATGGCCTGCGGGAGCAGCTCGGGCTTCTCCTGCAGCGCGCAGAGCTGGTCGGGGTGACGCAACAGGGTGAACACGCTGTTGGCGATGAGGTTCATGGTGGTCTCGTAGCCGGAGCCGATGAGCACGAAGCAGGCGGAGAGCAGCTCGTCCTCGTCGAGGCGCTCGCCGCCCTCCTCGGCATGGACGAGGGCGCTCAGGAAGTCGTCGCCCGGCTCGCGCTCTCGCAGGTGGATGAGGGCGCGGAGGGCGCCGTACAGGGTGTCGACCAGCGCCTCGGTCTCGCCGATGGAGAGGCCAGCGCCGATCGGATCTTCGAGCTGCCGGAACCAGGCGAGGAATCGGGCCTGGTCGTCGCGCGGGAGGCCGATGAGGGCGCAGATGACGGTGCTGGTCAACGGGTAGGCCAGCGCCGCGATGAGGTCCATCCCCTTCCCTCTTGCCTGCGCGGCGTCGAGGAGATCGTCGGTGAGCGCCTGCACCTGGGGACGGAAGTCGCGGATCCTCCCTGCGTTGAACGCCTTGCCGACGAGCTTGCGCAGGCGAGCGTGGTACGGCGGGTCGGAGTTGGTCATCACCCGGCCGAGCTTGCGCATGAGGCGAGTCATGAGCTGGGTGTCGTTCTTCTGGGCCTGCATGGCGCGGATGATGCGGTCGCGGTCGTTGGACAGGCGCGGGTCGCGCAGGGCCTTCTCGATGTCGGCGTGGCGGCTGAGGTAGGCGACGCCGTGAGGGCTGCGGTAGAGCGGCTGTTCGTCACGCAGGCGCGCGTAGAGGGGGTACGGGTCGAGCTGGAACGCGGGCGTCGCCATGACCTCGGCGATGGTGGGGCTGCTCATGGTCGGGTCTCCGGACGGAACGCTTCGTCCAGCCAGGTGCGCCAGAGCTGCTCGGTCTTCGCCTCGTCGACGCCCTCGGCGAAGAGGTGGAGGCTCACGCCGATGGGCCAGCCCCAGGCGTTCCTGCCGAAGAAGCGGTACAGCCCGTCCCGGGTCCGCACGCCGAGGAAGGCCGGGTGCAGGTAGTCGACCACCGCGTCCTGCGGCCCGACCTCCGGAAGCTCGACGCGCACGGTGTCGCCCTCGGCGACGTCGTCGGGCAGGCCGAGGCGGCGGCGGAGCCTGAGGAGGGCGTCAGGTGCTTGTGAACCCGGGGGCGCGAGCAGCTCGACGAAGGCGGCAGGGCGGCCCTTGAAGTGGCTCAGGTACTGGCCCAGCGTGTGGTTGTAGAAGTTGGTGTGCTTCTCGGCGATGTCGCGCTGGAAGTCGAGATCGTCGATGGGCTTGCCATACTCGCGGTGAATCGTCGTGTGCATGACGCTGCCGCCATCGCGGGGCTCGATGCGGTACGCGAGCAGGGCCGAGAAGCCGTCCTCGCTGCGGAGGCAGGCGAAGTGGTGCGGCGGCTCCCAGGCGGTCACCGTGGAGGGACCGCGGGAGACGATGCCACCCACCCGGGGTTCGATCTCCATCTTGAAGACCCACCGCAGGTTGCCCGAGCCGGTGGTGACCGTCTCCCAGACCTCTTCGGGAGAGGCCGGGAGGGGGGTTGAGCATTCGATGTCGAGCGTCTGCGTCATGGTTCGGCCTTCGTTTCGTCGTTGCTGGGGCGCGCGTCCACGGAGGAGGCGAGGTTGCGAAGCTTGTCGGCCAGGATGCGTCCGATCTGCGCGAGGGGCGCGGGCTGCATCATGTGGTCGTGGCGGGCGTCGACGTCGTGGTCCTCGATGGCGCCGCTGACGTAGCGCTGCCAGAGGGCGGATCGGGCCTGGTCTTTGCGGCCGATCGTGGCGCCGAAGAACACGAGATCCCCGTCGAAGCGCGCGGGCCTGAAGTCGGTGATCAGGCTGGCGTTGTGGGTCATCAGCGCGACGAGGGTGGCGAGGTGACCCACGTCGAAGCTGGCGAGCGCGCTGCCCTGGCGGCGCAGCTCGTCGAGGACGTGGTCGTACAGGGCCTCGTCGTCGAGCGCCTGGAGGTCGTTCGGGTCGCGCTCGATGAGGCCGGCGAGGACGTCGCGGGGGCCGCGTACGAGGGGCTCGTCGAGCGTGAGGTCGACCATGGGGTAGGCGTCGAGGAGGGCGAGGAGGGCGACCGGCTCGCCGCGGCGTTGCAGCTCGGTGGCGACGGCGTGGGCGACGAGGCCGCCAGAAGACCAGCCGAGGAGGTGGTAGGGGCCCCGGGGCTGGACGGTCTGGAGCTGGTCGGCGTAGTCGGCGGCCATGGCCTGGACCGAGCCGGGGCGCGGCTCGGGGCGCGCGAGGCTGCGCGCCTGGAGGCCGTAGAGGGGCGTGGCCGGGTCGAGGTGGCGCATCAGGCCGCCGTAGACCCAGCTCATGCCGCCGCCCGGGTGCATGCAGAAGAGAGGCGAGCGGGTGCCCGAGGCGCGCAGGGGCAAGAGGACGTCGAGGGCATCGTCTCTGCGGTCGAGATCCAGACCGGCGGCGAGGCCAGCGACGGTGGGGGCCTCGAAGAGGCGGCGGAGGCCGAGGTCGACGCCGAGGGTGGTCCGGACGCGGCTGACGAGGCGGGTGGCGAGCAAGGAGTGGCCGCCCAGCGCGAAGAAGTCGTCGTCGATGCCGACGCGAGGCACGCCGAGGACCTCGGCGAAAAGGTCGCACAGGATCTGCTCGCGCGGGGAGCGAGGGCCGCGGCCCGCGGGCGTGAGGGTGAACTCGGGCGCGGGCAGGGCCTTGCGATCGAGCTTGCCGTTCGGGGTCAGCGGGAGGGCAGCGAGCAGGACGATTGCCACTGGCACCATGTACGCGGGGAGCTGCTGTTCGAGGGCGTCGCGCAGCGCGCCGGGCTCGGGCGCCTTGCCGGTCGCGGCGACGGCATAGGCGACGAGGCGCTTCTCGCCAGGGCGATCCTCGCGGACGACGACCGCAGCCTGCGCGAGGTCGGGGTGCGCGGCGAGCCGGGCCTCGATCTCGCCGGGCTCGATGCGGAAGCCGCGGATCTTGACCTGGTCGTCGGCGCGGCCCAGGAATTCGAGCGCGCCGTCTGCGTTCCAGCGGACCCGATCACCCGTGCGGTACATGCGCGTGCCAGGGTCGAACGGGCAGGCGACGAAGCGCTCGGCGGTCGAACCGGGGCGCCCCACATAGCCGCGCGCCAGGCCCGCGCCAGCGAGGTACAGCTCACCAGCGACGCCCCGAGGGACGAGCTGCAGGGCCTCGTCGAGGACGTAGGCGCGCGTGTTCGCCAGGGGCTTGCCGATGGGCACGGTGTGCTCGGGGCAGCGAGGAGCACGCAGGGCGTGGGCGGTGGCGAAGGTGGTGGTCTCGGTCGGGCCGTAGCCGTTGACGAGCAGGGTACCGGGGCAAGCGTCGAGCACGCGCTGGATCGAGGGCGGTGAGAGGGCCTCACCGCCCGTCCAGATCTCGGCGAGGCTGGCAAAGCTTGTGGGGTCCTCCTCCGCGAGGACGTTGAACAAGGCACTGGTCAGCCACAGGCCGGTGATCTTCTCGTCGATGAGGAGGCGCCGGAGGTCGTGGGTGGCGAGTTCGCCCGCGGGGGCGACGACGACCTGACCGCCGCCGAGCAGGGGGACCCAGAGCTCGTAGGTGGAGGCGTCGAAGGCCGGGGGCGAGTGCCAGAGCACCCGCGCTTGATGGCCCGTGCGCCAGCAGGGGTCGGAGGCCAGCTCGAGGACGTCGCGGTGGGTGATGGCGATGCCCTTTGGGATGCCCGTCGAACCCGACGTGTACATGACGTAGGCGAGCTGGTCGGGGTGGCGGGCGATGGGCGGCGTGCGAGGGTCGGCGGCGACGTCGACGAGGAGCGCGCTGGCGGGGCGCGCGGCGTCGAGCGTGTCGACGGAGGGCGCGTCGACCACGAGGATGGGAACGCGTCGCGGCAAGCGATCGTCGCTGCGGACCGCCTGGGTGAGGAGCAGCTTCGCGCCCGTCTCCTGGAGGATGTGCTCCATCCGCGCCAGGGGATGGCGGCCGTCCAGGGGCACGTAGGTGCCGCCCGCCTTGATGACGGCGAGGATGGCGACGACGAGGTCCAGGGAGCGCTCCAGGAGCAGCCCCACCGCGGTCTCCGGGCCGACGCCGCGTGACGTCAGGCGCTGCGCGAGCTGGTCGGCACGCGCGTTCAGCGCGGCATAGGTCAGCGTCGTGCCATGCGCGACCACGGCCGGTGCGTGGGGCGTCTCGTCCACCTGCGCCTGGAAGGCGGTGGCGAGGTCGACCTCGGCGACGGTGTGAGCCACTGCGCCGCCGCCGAGCAGCAACCGCTGACGCTCCTCGGGCTCGAGCAGGTCGAGGTGCCCGAGGGGCTGGTCGGGCTCGGCGAGCGCGGCACGGAGCAGCCTGGCCCAGCGCGCCATCAGCCGCTCTACGGTGGTCGGCTCGAACAGGTCGCTGCTGTACTCGATGGCGCCCTCGATGCCCTCGGCGGTGCCATCGGCGCCACGCCGCTCGACGAGGCTGACGGACAGGTCGAAGCGCGAGGTCTGGGTGCTGCCCGTGCCGATGGGTTCGACGTGCAAGCCGGGCAGCCCGAAGGCGCCCTCGGGGGCGTTCTGCACGGCGAGCATGATCTGGAACAGGGGGTGGTGGGACAGCGAGCGCGCCGGGTTCAAGGCCTCGACCAGGTACTCGAAGGGCACGTCCTGGTGGGCGTAGGCGGCGAGGGCGGCCTCGCGCACCCGGGCCACGAGCTGACGGAAGCTGGGGTTGCCCGAGGTGTCGGTGCGCAGGACCAAGGTGTTGACGAAGAACCCGACGAGGCCGTCGAGCGCCTGGTCGGTGCGGCCCGCGATGGGGCTGCCGAGGGGAATGTCATGGCCCGCGCCCAGGCGGGACAGGAGGGCGGCGAGGCCTGCCTGGAGCACCATGAACAAGCTGGCGCCGCTCTGGCGGGCAAGCGCGGCGAGGCCCTCGTGCAAGGGAGCGTCCCAGCGCAAGGGCAAGGCGCCGCCGCGGTACGAGGCCACCGGCGGGCGCGGGCGATCGGTGGGCAGGTCGAGCTGCTCGGGCACGCCGCGCAGGGAGTCGCGCCAGTACGCGAGCTGGCGGGCGAAGAGGCTCGCGGGATCGGAGGGGTCGCCGAGCAGGGTGCGTTGCCAGAGGGTGTAGTCGGCATACTGCACGGGCAGGGGCGACCACGCGGGCGCCTCGCCGTGGCACCTGGCGGCGTACGCGGCGGCGAGGTCCCGCGCGAGCGGTCCCATGGACCAGCCGTCGCCGACGATGTGGTGCAGGAGCACGAGCAGCACGTGGACGTCGGGGGTGACGGCGAAGAGCGCAGCGCGCAACGGCTGCTCGACGGACAGCTCGAAGCCGTGCCGCGCGGCAACGGCCAAGGCGTCGGGCAAGCTGGCCTCGTCGAGGACGGTGACGGGCAGCGCTGGGCGCGCCGCTTCGGCGTCGAGGATCACCTGGTGCGGCGTGCCCTCGATCTGGGGGAACACCGTCCTCAGGCTTTCGTGGCGCGTGACGAGATCACCGAGGGCCGCCTGCAAGGCCGGCCGGTCCAGTGGCCCGGTCAAGCGCAGCGCGAGGGGCATGTTGTAGGTCGCCGTGCGGCCCTCCAGCTGGTGCAGGAACCAGAGGCGGCGCTGGGCGAAGGAGAGGGGCAGCCGGTCGGGGCGCAGGCCGGGACGCAGGGCCAGCCGCGCTTCCTGGGCGTCACCGAGCTGCGGGGCGAGCCTGGCGATCGTGGGCGCCTCGAAGAGGCTGCGCAGGGACAGCTCCACACCGAAGGTCGCGCGGATCCGACCGATCAGCCGCGTCGCGAGCAAGGAGTGCCCCCCCAGGGCGAAGAAGTCGTCGTCGATCCCGACCTGTCCGAGACCGAGCACCTCGGCGAACAGGTCGCAAAGGAGCTGCTCCTGCGGGGTGCGCGCGGCGCGTCCGCCCCGGTCCAGGAGGACCTCCGGCGCGGGCAGCGCGTGGCGGTCGAGCTTGCCGTTGATCGTCATCGGCAGGCGCTCCAGGACCACGATCGCCGCCGGGACCATGTAGTCCGGGAGGCGCTGGCGGAGGTGCTCACGGAGCGCGACGATCAGGGCCCCCGCGCCACGCGCCGCCGAGGGGTCGTTCGTGAACGCCGACGGCGAAAGCCCGGCGACGTTCGCGGGGAGGTAGACGTCGACGGGGAGCCTCGACGCGGCCAGCTCGGCCGACACGAACAGCACGTCGACGGCGCCGAGCTCGGTTGATGACCAGGTGACGCCCACCCAGTAGCCGCGCTGCTCTCCGAGCGCGCAGAACGTCTCGGGATCGAGGTCGCCCAGGGGCGCGTCCGCCAGCATCGCCAGGAGGTCACGCGCGGGGCGCCCGTCCTCCAGTGCTTGTACGGCCGCAGCCTCCTGGGCGAGGCGGGCGTTCGGAACGCCGGTGATGCGCAGCGTCTCCGGACGCCGGGTCGACAGGAGTTCGGAGAGGGCGGCGAGGTCGCTCAGCTCGTCCCAGCGGGAGCGAGGGGCCTCGCCGAGCGGTAGTGGCGTGAGCGGCCGCTTGCGGAGGATGGCGTCGTACCGGTAGCGGGTCAGCTCGTTGTGGTGCTGGCCGCGCTTCAGGCGGATGTCGACGCCGCCGAGTTCGGGGAGCGTGGTCGCCAGCGCCGAGAAGAACTCCGGGGCGACGAGCAGCTCCTTCTCCACGAGCAGGGCGTGCTCCACGGCCCGGCGCAGGGTCGCCGCGTCGGCGCTCGCGTCGGCCCGGTGGACCTGGATGGCCGTGGCGAAGCAGCGCAGGAGCTTCAGGTTGCGGACATCGCCGATGAACAGGGTGCCGCCGTCGACGAGCAGGCGCAGCGCCTGCTTCACGACATCGATGAGGTACGCCGGGTTCGGGAAGTACTGAGCGACGGAGTTGAGGACGATCGTGTCGAAGACGCCCTCGGGCAGCCCCTCGGTGTCGTGGGCGGGCTGGGCGCGCAGCACCACGCGCTCCGCGATCTCGGGGTGGTGCCGGAGCTGCGCCGCGAGGGTCGCGATGACCGTCGCGGAGAGATCCGTGGCCCAGTAGCGTTCGCAGTGAGGCGCGATCTGCGAGAGGAGGAGCGCGTTGCCGGCGCCGATCTCCAGCACCCGCTTCGGGCGCAGGGACAGGATGCGGTCGACCGTCGCGTCACGCCAGGCGCGCATCTGCTCGACGGGGATCCCCTGACCGTCGTAGCTGCTGTTCCAGCCGCTGAAGTCCTGGCCCAGCTGCGAGGCGTCCACCGTGGCGTAGTGGGTCTCGTAGATCTGCTGCCACTCGCTCACCTGGTCGCGCGCCACCTGCTCGTCCCGGGCGCGGTCTCCCTGGTCCCCCGCGACGACGTAGGCGACGAGCCGCTCGTCCTCGGCGGGGCCGCCCTGGCGAACCAGCACCGCGGCCTGGGCCACCTCGGGGTGGAGCGCGAGCTGGGCCTCGATCTCGCCCAGCTCGATGCGGAAGCCGCGCAGCTTCACCTGCGCGTCGACCCGGCCGCAGAATTCGAGGTTCCCCTCGGCGTTCCACCGGACGCGGTCCCCGGTGCGGTACATGCGCTGACCGTCGCCGAAGGGGCTGGGGAGGAAGCGCTCGGCCGTCAACCCAGGCCGGCCCAGGTAGCCCCGCGCGAGCCCCGCGCCCGCCACGTACAGCTCTCCCGTGACCCCAGGAGGCACCGGCTGCAGTGCGTCGTCGAGCACGTAGACCTGCGCGTTGGCGATCGGTCGGCCGATGGCTGGACTGTGCGCCTCGGGAGGCAAGGCCTCGCTCATCGTGGCGCAGACGGTGGTCTCGGTGGGACCGTAGGCGTTGATCATCCGGCGCCCGGGCGCCCAGGTGGCCACGAGATCCGGGGTGCACGCCTCGCCGGCGACGACCAGGGTCATGCCAGCTGGCAGGTCGTGCGGCGCGGAGAGCACGGCCAGCGCGGCGGGAGGCAAGGTGGCATGCGTCACCGCGTGCCGCGCGAGCAGCAAGGCCAGCGCCGACCCTGGCAAGAGCTGCTCCTTCGGCGCCAGCACCAGGGCCGCACCAGACAGCAGCGCCATGTTCACATCGGCGAAGGAGGCGTCGAAGCTCGGCGAGGCAAACTGCAACACGCGGCTGTCACCGCGCACGCCGAACCGCTCGATGTGCGCGGCAGCCAGGCTGGCGATGCCTGCGTGGCTCACCACGACGCCCTTCGGCATGCCCGTCGACCCCGAGGTGTAGATCACGTACGCCGCGTGCAGCACGTCGACGGGCACGTCCAGGTTCGTCTCGGGGAAGGAAGCCAGCTCCTCGCGCGTGGCCTCGTCGTCCACGACCAGCCTGGGCGTGGTGACGTCCGCGAGAGACGCCGCCGGAGTCTCGCGGCTGGTCAGCAGCAGCGCGGGATGGGCGTCCGAAAGCATGAAGGCGATCCGCTTCGCCGGATACTCCGGATCCACCGGCAGGTAGGCCGCCCCGGCCTTCAGCACCGCCAAGATCGCGACCACCAGCTCGGGTGAACGCGGCAACGCCAGCGCAACGCGCTGCTCGCGCCCCACACCGCGCGCGTGCAACGCATGGGCGAGCTGGTTGGCGCGCGCGTTCAGCTCGCCATAGGTCAGCCGCCGGTCCTCGAACACGAGCGCCAAGGCATCCGGACTCACCTCGACCTGGGCCTGGAACAGCGCCGGGAACGCGGCCTCCGGGACCTCTCGGGCCGTGGCATTCCGCACGACGAGCAGCTCGTGGCGCTCATCGGCGGTGAGCAGGTCGATGGTGCCGATCGGCTGGCCAGGATCGGCCACCACCGCTTCCAGCAAGCGAACCCACCGAGCAAACAGCGTCTCGATCGTCGTGAGATCGAACCTGTCGGTGGCGAACTCGACATAGCCGCCCAGACCTTGCGGGGTGCCGTCCGCACCACGCACCTCGGAGAGGCTGAAGCCGAGGTCGAACTTGGAGGTCCCCGTGCGGGTCGGCACGAACGAGACGAGCAAGCCAGGCAGCTCGAACATGCCTTCGGGAACGTTCTGCACCGCGAGCAGCACCTGGAACAGCGGGTGGTGCGCGAGCGTCCGGGTGGGGTTCAGGACCTCGACCAGGTGCTCGAACGGCAGATCCTGGTGGGCGTAGGCAGAAAGCGCGGTCTCGCGCACGCGGGCGAGGAGCTGCGAGAAGCTCGGGTTACCCGACGTGTCGGTGCGCAGGACCAGCGTGTTGACGAAGAAGCCGACGAGATCCTCCAGCGCCCGGTCGGTGCGGCCCGCGATGGGGCTCCCGAGGGGGATGTCGTCGCCCGCGCCCAGCCGCGACAGGAGCGCCGAGAGCGCCGCCTGGAGCACCATGAACAGGCTGGCACCGCTCCGACGGGCGAGCTGAGTCAGTCCGCGGTGCAAGGTGGCATCGAGGGAGATCGGGAGGAAGTCCCCCTGGTACGAGGCCACCGGCGGGCGCGGGCGATCGGCCGGCAAATCGAGCTGCTCGGGCAGGTCGGCGAGGGCCCGCGTCCAGTGGTCGAGCTGGCGGCTGAAGAGGCTCTCCGGGTCCGTCTCGTCCCCCAGCAGCGTCCGCTGCCACAGGGCATAGTCGGCGTACTGCACCGGCAGCGGCGACCATGCGGGCACCTCGCCCTTGCAGCGCGCCGCATACGCGGTCGCGACGTCGCGTGACAGCGGGGCCAGAGACCAGCCGTCGCCAGCGATGTGATGAAGGAGGAGCAAGAGCACGTGCTCCTCCGGTCCCAGCACGAACAGCTCGACGCGCAGCGGGGGTTCGCTGGACAGATCGAAGCCGTACTGCGCGGCCCTCGCCAGCACCTCGCGGAGCGCAGACTCCGGGATCTCCGTAATGGACAGGGCGGGGCGCGCCAGGTCGGGGGGGAGGATCTGCTGAAACGCGGTGCCTTCCCGCTGCCCGAACGTCGTCCGCAAGCTCTCGTGGCGGGTGACCACGTCACCCAGCGCGGCCTCCAGCGCGCCGCGATCCAGACGCCCCGAAAGGCGCAAGGCCATCGGGATGTTGTAGGTGGCGGTGCGGCCTTCCATCTGGTGCAGGAACCAGAGGCGCCGCTGGGCAAAGGACAGCGGAACCTCGTCCGGGCGCGCCTGCGCGAGGAGCATCGGGCGCGTGCGGTCTCTGGCGTCGCCGTCGAGGTGCTGCGAGAGGCCGGCCACGGTCGGTGTCTCGAAGAGGCGGCGCACGCTCAGCTCCAGGCCGAACGTCGCGCGCACCCGGCTCACGAGCTGGGTGGCGAGCAAGGAGTGGCCCCCCAGCTCGAAGAAGTCGTCGTCGATCCCCACCTGCCCCAGGCCCAGAATCTCGCCGAACAGATCGCAGAGGAGCTGCTCACGCGGGCTCCGGGGGGAGCGGGCGGTGCGGAGCAGGCCGAGATCGGGGGCTGGGAGGGCGTCGCGGTCGACCTTGCCGCTCGGGCTCAAGGGCAAGGCGTCGAGCGGGACGATGGCCGCCGGGACCATGTACTCGGGCAGCCGCAGGGAGAGATCGTGGCGCAGTGCGCTGGGATCGAGCGCTTCGCCCCCTGCAGGGACGGCATAGGCGACGAGGCGCTTCTCTCCTGGCCGATCTTCGCGGACGACGACGGAGGCCTGCGCGATCGCGGGGTGGAGCGCGAGCTGGGCTTCGATCTCGCCCAGCTCGATGCGGAAGCCGCGCAGCTTCACCTGCGCGTCGACCCGGCCGCAGAACACGAGGTTCCCCTTCGCGTCCCACCGCGCAAGGTCGCCGGTGCGGTACATGCGCTGGCCGTCGCCGAAGGGGCTGGGGACGAAGCGCTCGGCCGTCACGCCCGGCCGGCCCAGGTAGCCCCGCGCGAGCCCCGCTCCCGCCACGTACAGCTCTCCCGTGACCCCGGCAGGCACGGGCTGCAGCGCGTCGTCGAGCACGTAGACCTGCGCGTTGGCGATCGGTCGGCCGATCGGTGGACTGTGTGCCTCGGGGGGCAAGGCCTCGCTCATCGTGGCGCAGACGGTCGTCTCGGTGGGGCCGTAGGCGTTGATCATCTGGCGCCCGGGCGCCCAGGCGGCGACGAGATCCGGAGCGCACGCCTCGCCGGCGACGACCAGGGTCATGCCGGCCGGCAGCTCGTGGGGCACGCTCAGGGTTGGCAGCACCGCGGGGGGCAAGGTGGCGTGCGTCACCGCATGCCGCGCGAGCAGCGACGCCAGCTCGGTCCCCGGCATGAGCTGCTCCTTCGGCGCCAGCACCAGCGCCGCGCCGGTCAGAAGCCCCATGCACAGCTCCCAGAAGGAGGCATCGAAGCTCGGCGAGGCGAACTGCAGCACGCGGCTCCCTGCCCCGACGTCCAGGCGCTCGCGGTGCGTCGCCGCCAGGCTGGCGATGCCCGCGTGGCTCACCACCACCCCCTTCGGCGTGCCCGTCGAGCCCGAGGTGTAGATCACGTACGCCGCCTGCTGCGCAGCCACGGGCGCGTCCGGGTTCGTCTCGGGAGCAGCAGCCAGCGCGGCCTGCGTGGCCGCGTCGTCCACGACCAGCCTGGGCGTGGCGAGGTCCGAGAGGGACGCCGCTGGGGTCTCGCGGCTGGTCAGCAGCAGCGCGGGGCGGGCATCGGAGAGCATGAAGGCGATGCGCGCCGCCGGGTACTCCGGGTCCACCGGCAGGTAGGCCGCTCCGGCCTTCAGCACGGCGAGGATCGCGATCACCAGCTCCGGTGAGCGCGCCAGCGCCAGCGCGACACGCTGCTCGGGTCCCACACCACGCCCGCGCAGGGTGTGAGCGAGCCGGTTGGCGCGCGCGTTCAGCTCGCCGTAGGTCAGCCGCCGGTCCTCGAACACGAGCGCCAGTGCGTGGGGGTCCGCCTCGACCTGCGCCTCGAACAGCGCCGGGAACGCCGCCTCGGGGACCGTACGGACCGTGGCGTTCCGCGCGTTCAGCAACTCGCGACGCTCGTCGGCGGCGAGCAGGTCGATGCGACCGATCGGCGCGTCGGGGTCGGTAATCGCCGCTTCCAGCAACCTGGCCCAGCGCGCCATCAGCGCCTCGACGGTCGCCTGCTCGAACAGATCGAGGCTGTACTCGACGGCGCCCTCGATGCCGAGCGGCACGCCGCGCGCGTCACGCCGCTCCGCGAGGCTGATGGTCAGATCGACCCGGGAACCGGCGGTGCTGCCCGTGTTCTCCGCGTCGACCTGCAAGCCAGGCAGCTCGGCATCGCTCTGCGGGGTGTTCTGGACCCCCAGCATGACCTGGAACAACGGGTGGTGCGCGAGGGAGCGCGCCGGGTTGAGGGCCTCGACGAGGTACTCGAACGGCACGTCTTGGTGGGCATAGGCTGCCAGCGCGGTCTCGCGCACGCGGGCGAGGAGCTGCCGGAAGCTCGGGTCCCCCGAGGTGTCGGTGCGCAGGACCAGCGTGTTCACGAAGAATCCGACGAGCCCTTCGAGGGCGTCGTCCGTGCGGCCAGCGATGGGGCTCCCCAGCGCGATGTCGTGGCCCGCGCCCAGACGTGAGAGCAGCGCAGCCAGGCCCGCCTGGAGCACCATGAACAGGCTGGCCCCACCCTGACGAGCGAGGCGCACCAGGCCCTCGTGCAAGCGAGCATCCCACCGCACGTCGATCATCCCGCCCCGGTGCGAGGCCACCGGGGGGCGCGGGCGATCGGCAGGGAGCGGGATCTGCTCGGGCAACCCCGCGAGCGCCCCGGTCCAGTACGCGAGCTGCCGGGAGAACAGGCTCTCTGGATCGGCGACGTCCCCCAGCAGGCGGCGCTGCCAGAGCGTGTAATCGGCGTACTGCACCGGCAAGGGGGACCACGCAGGGGGTGCGCCCAGGCGCCGTGCGGCGTACGCGGCGGCGAGGTCCCGCGAGAGTGGCCCCATGGACCAACCATCGCCGACGATGTGGTGCATCACCAGGAGCAGCACGTGGACGTCGGGGGACAGCGCGAACAGCGCGGCGCCCAGGGGCGGCCTGGAGTCCAGCGCGAAGCTGCGTCGCACCTCGGTGGTCAGCGCCTCGTGCAGTGCCGCTTCGTCGAGGGACGTCACGGTCAGCGTCGGCCGCGCTGCCTCGACATCGAGGATCACCTGGTGAGGCATCCCCTCGTTCGGAGGGAACACGGTCCTCAGGCTCTCGTGGCGGGCCACCACGTCACCGAGCGCCGCATCGAGCGCCGGCCGGTCCAGCGCTCCGGTCAGGCGCAGCGAGAGCGCCAGGTTGTAGGTCGCCGCATGGCCTTCCATCTCGTGCAGGAACCACAGGCGCCGCTGCGCGAAGGACAGAGGCAGCACGTCAGGACGCGGCTGCGCGCGGAGCGAGAGCCGCGCCGCCTGGGCCCCGTCGAGCTGCGACACCAGCCGGGCAACCGAGGGGGCCTCGAACAGCCGGCGCAAGGGCAGCTCGACGCCGAAGGTGGCCCGGATTCTGCCGATCAAGCGCGTCGCGAGCAGGGAGTGGCCACCCAGCGCGAAGAAGTCGTCGTCGATGCCGACCCGGCCCAGGCCCAGCACCTCGGCGAACAGCTCGCAGAGGAGCTGCTCCTGCGGGGTGCGCGCGCCCCTCCCCTCCCCTTGCAGCACGAGCTCCGGTTCGGGCAGCGCGCGGCGGTCGAGCTTTCCGTTCACGGTCAGCGGCAGGTGATCCAGGAGCACCACCGCGGCAGGCACGAGGGCCTCGGGTAGTCGCTCGCGCAGGTACTCGCGCAGCGCCTCGGGTTGCAGCGCGGCGCGCGACCTGGGGACGACGTACGCGATGAGCCACTTCCCTCCCGGCTGCTGGTCGCGGGCGACGACGGCCACCTGAGCGACTTCCGGGTGGGCGCTCAGGGAGGCCTCGATCTCCCCCAGTTCGATGCGGATGCCACGGATTTTGACCTGGTCGTCGATGCGACCGAGGAACTCCAGCTCGCCCCCTGGACGCCACCGCGCGTGATCCCCGGTGCGGTACATGCGCGCGCCCGGCGGGCCGAACGGGTCAGGGAGGAAGCGCTGCGCGGTCAGGGCGGGTCGAGCGAGGTAGCCACGCGCGAGCCCTGCGCCGGCGAGATGGATCTCCCCCGACAGGCCCGGCGCCACCAGGTCGAGCCGGTCGTCCAGCAGGTAGACGCGCGTGTTGTCGATCGGCTTGCCGATGGACGGCGGGAGCACGCACGAGTCGAGTTCGACCGGGAGCGTGCTGCCGGTGGCCACGTGCGTCTCCGTGGGACCGTAGTGGTTGTGCAGGCGCCGGCCGGGGACCAGCCGGTGGAAGGCGCGCACGTTGCGGCTCAGCGTCAACGCTTCCCCCGCCTGGGCGATGTCGCGAAGCTCCGGCAGAGGCAGTCCCCTCTCGATGGCGGCCTCGGCCAAGGCCTCGACGACCAGGTTGGGCGCGAACAGCTCTTCCACCCGGTGGATCGCGAGCCAGTCGGCCAGTCGCTCCGCGCTGCGCCGTACGGCGTCCGGGGGCACGATCAGGGTCTTTCCGAAGAGGAGCGTGGAAAGGATCTCTTGCGCCGAGACGTCGAAGCTCAAGGCCGTGAACTGCGCGACGCGGGTGCCTGCACCACTCGGCAAGGCGCTCTGGTGCCAGCTCAGCAGGTTCACCAGCGCGTCGGAGGGCATGACCACGCCCTTGGGGATGCCCGTCGATCCGGACGTGTAGATCACGTAGGCCGGGTGCTGCGGCATCAAGGGAGCGGTGCGGTCGGTGTCCGTCGGGTTCGTGGCGCGGTGACGGGACACCGCGGCGGCCGTGCCGGGATCGTCCACCACCAGGTGGGGGATCGCGGTGCCCTCGGGGATCGCGCGCGCCGTCTCCAGGCTCGCCAGCAGGACCGCGGGGCGGGCGTCGCTCAGCATCGTCGCGATCCGCGTCGCAGGGTATTCCGGGTCCACGGGCAAGTAGGCGGCGCCCGTTTTGAGCGTCGCCAGGAGCGCGACGATCAGCTCCGGGGTGCGCGGCAAGAGCAAGGCGACGAGGCATTCCGGGCCGACCCCTTGCGCGATCAGCGCGTGCGAGAGGCGGTTGGCGCGGGCGTTGATCTCGGCGTACGTCAGCGCGGCGGCCTCGAACAGCACGGCCGGGCGCTCCGGAGCCACCGCGGCCTGCGCCTCGAACAGCGCGGGGAGGCTGGTCTCGGGGACCGAGCGATCGGTGTCGTTATACGTGTCGAGCAGCGTCCTGCGCTCGTCGGCGGTGAGCAGTGTGATCCGCCGGAACGGCTGCTCGGGATCGGCCACGGCCGCTTCGAGGAGGCGGATCCACCGCGCCACGATCCCCTCGATGGTCGCGGGGTCGAACCGATCGCTCGCGTACTCGATCACGCCGTCGAGTCCCTCACGGGAGCCCCCGGGACCGCGGCGCTCGCTCAGCGCGAACAGCAGATCGAACTTGGCGGTCTCCAGCGAGACCGGCACCGCCGACACCCGCAGCCCGGGCAGGTCGATGCCGTCGCCCTCCTGGTTCTGCAGTACCAGCATCACCTGGAACAGGGGGTGGTGAGACAGCGAGCGGACGGGATTGAGGACCTCGACCAGGTACTCGAACGGCACGTCCTGGTGAGCGTAAGCGCCGAGGGCCGCTTCACGCGCTCGACCGAGTAGCTCGAGGAAGCTGGGATCTCCCGAGGTGTCGGTGCGCAGCACCAGGGTGTTCACGAAGAACCCGACGAGGTGATCGAGGGCGTGGTCCGTGCGTCCGGCGATCGGGCTCCCCACGACGATGTCATCCCCTGCGCCGAGCCGCGACAAGAGTGCGGCCAGGCCGGCTTGCAGCACCATGAACAGGCTGGCCCCCCCCTTCGCGGCGAGGTCGAGAAGCCCCTCGTGCAAGGCCGGACCCAGCTGGAACGGGACGACGCCACCCCGGTGAGAAGCCACCGCCTGGCGAGGACGGTCGGCGGGCAGCGGGAGCTGCTCCGGAAGACCGGCGAGGGCCCGGGTCCAGTACGCGAGCTGGGTGGCGAACAGGCTGTCCGGATCGCGCTGCTCGCCGAGGAGCCGGTGTTGCCACAGGGTGTAGTCGGCGTACTGCACGGGAAGCACGCCAAAGCCAGGAGCCTGGCCCTGACGACGCGCCAGGTACGCTGCGGTGAGATCGGCCTGCAGGGGCCCCATCGACCAGCCATCGCCGGCGATGTGGTGCAGCAGGAGCAAGAGCACGTGCTCGTCGGGGCCCAGCGAGAACACCTCGGCGCGCAGCGGGGGCTCGACCGCCAGATCGAAGCCCCGCTGCGTCGCCTCGGTCAGCAGCGCGGGCAGCGCGGCGGGGGTCGCGGGGGTGATGGTCCACGGGAGGAGCCCAGCGTCCACATCGAGGATGCGCTGGTGAGGCACCTCGTCGACGACGGGGAACACGGTCCGCAAGCTCTCGTGCCGAGCCATGACGTCGCCGACCGCGGCCTGCAAGGCCGGCAGGTCCAGCTCCCCCTGGAAGCGCAGGGCGAAGGGGATGTGGTAGGTGGCGCCGGAGCCATCCATCCGCTGCAGGAACCACAAACGCCGCTGCGCGAACGAGAGGGGCAGGACGTCCGGTCGCTCCGCGCGGGTCAGCGGCAGCCTGGACGCGCCCGCCGTGTCGAGGCGCGCCGCGAGCCCCGCCACGGTCGGCGCCTCGAAGAGCGCGCGCAGAGGCAGCTCCACCCCGAAGGTCGCGCGGATGCGCGAGACGACCTGGGTCGCGAGCAGCGAGTGCCCGCCCAGCGCGAAGAAGTCGTCCTGCACGCCGACCTGGCCGACCCCGAGCAAATGGCTCCAGATCTCGGCCAGCATCGCCTCGACGGGTCCTTGCGGGGCCACGAACTCGAAAGCTCCCTCGGCAGCAGGCTCCGGCGCGGGCAGCGCCTTGCGATCCACCTTGCCGTTCGGCGAGAGAGGCAACGAGGGTAGCGCGACGAACGCCGACGGCACCATGTACTCGGGCAGCTTCGCGCGGAGGTGCTGGCGGTACGCCTCCGTCGGGGCGTCGGCCTCGGCAGAGACCACGTACGCGACCAGCCGCCGTTCCGAGGGCACATCTTCACGCACCGTCACCACGCAGGCGCGTACCGCGGGGTGTTCGCCGAGCACGGCCTCGATCTCACCGAGTTCGATGCGGAAGCCGCGCAGCTTCACCTGATCGTCGATGCGCCCGAGGAACGCGAGGCTCCCGTCGGGCAGCCACCGCACGAGATCTCCCGTGCGATAGAGACGACCCGGGGTGTCGCCGAAGGGATCCGGGACGAACCGCTCTGCCGTCAGCGCCGGCCGGTTCGCGTAGCCCTGGGCGAGGCCGGCACCGCCGATGTACAGCTCGCCAGGGACACCGACGGGCACGGGCGCGCCGTGCGCATCCAGCACGTACACCCGAGCATTCGCGATCGGTTTCCCGATCGGTGGCGCCCCCTGCCCCCCTGGCGTGACCACGGCCGCCGTCGCCACGACGGTGCACTCCGTCGGTCCGTAATGGTTCACGAACGCGAAGGGCAACGCCACGGGTGGGGTTCGCCGCAGGACGTCGCCGCCCGTCAGCACCGCGCGCAGCCCGCCGCGCGTCGGCCACGGGAGGGTCAACAACGCTTCCGCGAGGGGTGTCGGGAGGAAGGCCACCGTCACCTCGCGCGTCACGAGGAAGTCCGCGAGCGCGGCCGGCGACAGGCGGGTCTCGTCGTCCACGATCAGGAGCGAAGCGCCCGCGATCAGCGCCGGCCAGATCTCCCACACCGAGGCGTCGAACCCCGGCGCAGCGACCTGCGTCGTGCGCTCTCCTGGCGAGAGCTGGTACGCCCCCACGTGCCACGCGCAGAGGTTCACGAGGCCCGCGTGCGAGAGCAGGACGCCCTTCGGCCGGCCCGTCGAGCCCGAGGTGTAGATGACGTACGCGAGATCCGCCGACGTCGTGCGCACGGGCGGCGCCACGGCGGGCCAGGCGTCGAGGGCCGCGCCATCAGCGTCGAGGAGCACCACCTGCGCGCCGTGCGTCGGGAGCCGCGCGACGAGGGCTGCCTGGGTCAGCAGCACGGTCGCGCCCGTATCCTCGAGCATGAACGCCAGCCGCTCGGCTGGATGGGCCGGGTCCAGCGGGACGTAGGCAGCGCCTGCTTTCAGCGCCCCGAGGGCACCCACGATCAGGTCGACGGAGCGGCCGACGCAGAGTGCCACCAGCGTCCCGGGGCCGACCCCCTGTGCTCGCAGGTGGTGCGCGACCTGGCTGGAGCGCGCGTCGAGTTCGGCGTAGGTGAGCTGCCGATCACCGTGGATCACCGCGAGGGCGCCAGGTGTCCTCGCCGCTTGCTCCATGAACAGCGCGTGAACGCACCGATCCTGCGCGGCAGCCGTCGCCGTGTCGTTCCACGTCACGAGGGACTGCTGGCGCTCGGCCTCCGTCAGGAGCGGCAGCGCGGACACCGGCACCTCCGGGTCACGCACCACCGCGCGCAAGAGGACGCCGAACTGACCGATGAGGCGCTCGACGGTCGCGACGTCGAACAGGTCCGTCGCGACCTCGAACACCCCGGCGAGCCCCTCGGCGTGCTCCTGCATCGAGAGCGAGAGGTCGAACTTCGAGGTCCCCGTCTCCACCTCCTCGGAGGTCACCACGACCCCTGGCAGACGGAGCCCGTCCATCGGCGCGTTCTGCAGCGCGAACATCACCTGGAACACCGGGCTCTGGCCGAGGCTCCGCTCCCCCCCCAACCGGTCGGCGATGCGCTCGAAGGGGACCTCCTGGTGGGCGTAGCTCGCCAGCGCCTCGTCCCGCATGCGCCCGAGGAGCGCGCGGAAGGTCGGATCACCCGAGAGGTCGGCGCGCAGGACGAGCGTGTCGACAAAGAGGCCGATCAGCCCTTCGAGCGCCTCCCGGTTCCGCGTGGCGATCGGGGTCCCGATGCAGAAGTCGACCTGGTTCGCGTGGCGCGCGAGGAGCACCGCGAAGGCCGAGAGCAAGGTCATGAACAGCGTCGCCCCCTCCTTGCGGCTCAGCGCGCGAAGCGCGACCGCGAGCGATCGAGGGAGCTGGAAGGTCAGCAGACGACCCTGGTGCGACGGCACCGGAGGCCTCGGGCGATCCGTCGGCAGGACGAGCGGCTGCGCTCCGGCGAGCTTGGCCTGCCAGTAGGTCAGGTGCGCCTCGAAGCCTTTTCCTCGTAGCTGGCTCCGCTGCCAGACGGCGTGGTCGACCGCCTGGACCGGCAGCTCGGAAAGGGGCGAGGACCGCCCCGCAACGAAGGCCTCGTAGAGCGCCTGCAGCTCACGCGCGAGGGTCCCCATCGACCAGCCATCGCTGATGATGTGGTGCATCGTCAGGAGCAGCACGTGCTCCACTTCCGACACGCGCAGGAGCGTCGCCCGGAAGAGCGGGCCTGCCGCGAGATCGAAGGGCGTGCGGGCCTCCTCGTCGATACGACGGCGCAGGTCCGACGGCTGGACGTCTGCGCGCGACATGGTCCAGCGCGTGGCCTCGCCGATCACCTGGTGGGCTCGCCCTTCACGGGACGGGAAGGTCGTCCGCAGCGCTTCGTGGCGGCTCACGATCTCGTGGAGGCTCTGCGCGAGCGCCTCCACGTCGAGCGGCCCCGCAAGGTGAGAGGCCATGGGGATGTTGTAGAACGCGCAGTTCGGCTCCAGCCTGTCGAGGAACCACAGCCGCTCCTGCGCGAAGGACAGAGGCAGCGCGCCGTCCCTCGCCACGGGTAGGAGGGGCTGCTCCTCCTGCGCGGCGTCACCCAGCTGCGCCGCATCGCGCACCGTCGCGTCGATCTTCGCCGCGAGTTCCGCCACGGTGGGCCCCTCGAACAGCGTCCGCAAAGGAAGGTCCACGCCGAACGCTGCACGGATGCGCGAGATCGCTCGCGTGGCCAGCAAGGAGTGGCCGCCGAGCGCGAAGAAGTCGTCTTGCGCGCCGACACGCTCGATCCCGAGCAGCCCGCCCCAGATCTCGGCGAGCAGCGCCTCCACGGGCGTGCGGGGCGTGACGAAGGAGGGGCCGCCCTCCGGGCGCTGCTCGGGCGCAGGCAGTGCCCGGCGGTCCACCTTGCCGCTCGGGGTCGAGGGCAGCGCATCGAGGACGACGAAGGCCGCCGGGACCATGTACTCGGGCAGCTTCGCGCGCAGGTGCTCGCGGTAGGCCGCCGTCGGGGTGCCCCCCTCGTCGGGCACCACGTAGGCCACCAGGCGCTTGTTCCCGGGGACGTCCTCGCGCGCCATGACCACGCACGCGCGCACCGCAGGGTGCTGCCCGAGCACCGCCTCGATCTCTCCCAGCTCGATACGGAACCCCCGGATCTTCACCTGCTGATCGATCCGGCCCAGGTATTCGAGTTCTCCTGCACCGTTCCACCGCGCGAGATCCCCGGTCCGGTACAGGCGCGCCCCGGACCGCGTGGAGAATGGGTCTTCGACGAAGCGCTCGGTGGTGAGCGCCGTGCGCCCGAGATACCCCCGCGAGACCCCCGCGCCTCCGACGTACATCTCGCCGGACACCCCGATGGGCACGGGATTGCGTGCAGCGTCGAGCACGTACACCTGCAGATCAGGGATCGGACGCCCGATCACGCTCGACCAGGGTCTCTCCAGGTCCCCCCGGCTCAGCGGCCGGTAGGTGACGTGCACGGTCGTCTCGGTGATCCCGTACATGTTGACCAGCACCGGGGCGCCATCGTCGTGCCGATCCCACCATGACCGCAGCTCTCCGACGTCGAGCGCCTCACCGCCGAAGATCACGTGCCGCAGGGAGAGCGCCGCGCGCGTCTCCGCGGGAACGCTCCCGTCCACCCGGACGAACTCGCGGAACGCCGACGGTGTCTGGTTGAGGACCGTCACCTTCTCGCGGACCACGAGTGCGTAGAACGCCTCGGGATCCCGGGCCACCGCCTGGGGAACGATCACCACACGGCCGCCGTGCAGCAGCGCCCCCCACAGCTCCCAGACGGAGAAGTCGAAGGCCACCGAGTGGAACATCGTCCACACGTCCCGCGCGTCGAACCGGAACCACGCCGCCGTCGCCGAGAACAGCCGGGCGACGTTGCCGTGCTCGACCATCGCCCCCTTCGGTGTCCCCGTCGATCCCGACGTGTAGATCACGTACGCGGTGGTGCTCGGCGTCGCGTCGGAGTCCGGGGGCGCAGCGGGCGCCTGCGCGATCGCTGCCCAGTCGGCGTCCAGCCGCACGAGCCGCGCTTCGCTCTCGGGCAGCAGGTGCGCCACCCGCGCCTGGGTGACCACCACCTTCACCTGCGTGTCACGGACCATGAACGCCAGGCGATCTTGAGGATAGGCGGGGTCCAGCGGCACGTAGGCACCGCCCGCCTTCAGGATCCCGAGGAGCCCCACGACCATGTCGAGTGACCGCTCGACGCACAACCCGACGAGCCCGTCGGCGCGCACGCCCAGGCCCCGAAGGTGATGGGCGAGGCGGTTGGATCGGACGTCGAGTTCGGCATACGTGAGCTGCTCTCCACCGCAGCTCACCGCGATGGCATCCGGTGTCCTCGACGCCTGCTCCATGAACAGCGCATGAAGGCAATCGACCGCCGGTCGCTCCAGCCCCCCATCGTTCCACGTCACCAGCACGCGATGCCGCTCGTCCTCCGTCAGGAGCGGCAGCCTCCCGAGCGACGTGTCCGGGTCCTTCAAAACCGCGCTCAGGAGCACGCCAAAGTGCCCGGCGAGCCGCTCGATCGTCGGCGCATCGAAAAGGTCCGTCGCGTACTCGAACACGCCGGAGAGCCCCTCGGGACCCTCCTGCATGGAGAGGGTCAGGTCGAACTTCGCCGTGCTCGTCGTCTCCAGCGCGGTCGAGAGCACGAGCCCCGGCAAGCGAAGCGTGTCCACCTGGGCGCTCTGAAGGACGAACATCACCTGGAACACCGGGCTGTGCCCGAGGCTCCGCGAAACGCCCAGCCGCTCCACCAGCCGCTCGAAGGGGGCGTCCTGGTGGGCATACGCGACGAGCGCCGCCTCGCGGATGCGCCCGAGGAGCCCCCGGAAGCTGGGCTCTCCCGACAGATCGGCGCGCACGACCACCGTGTTGATGAAGCACCCGAGCAGCCCCTCGACCTCGCGCCGCGTCCGCCCCGCCACGGGCGTCCCAACGCAGAAATCGAGCTGGTTCGCGTGCCGGCTCAGGAGCACCGCGAAGGCCGACAGCAGCGTCATGAACAGCGTCGCGCCTTCCTTGCGGCCCAGCGCCCGCAGCCCCTCGCCGACCTCGCGAGGGAGCTGGAACGTGATGGTGCTGCCCCGATGGGACGCCACGGGCGGCCGAGGCCTGTCCGTCGGCAAGGTGAGCGGCGGCGCGCCCGACAGCCGCTCCTGCCAGGTCGCGAGCAGCGCATCCAGGCGCGCCTCGCTCAGCACGCGCCGCTGCCACAGGGCGAAATCGGGGTACTGGACGGTCAGCGCAGGCAACGGCGAAGGCTCCCCCGCCGAGAAGGCCTCGTAGAGCGCGCCCAGCTCCCGCACGAGCCCCCCCGTCGACCAGCCGTCGCCGATGATGTGGTGCATCGTCAAGAGCAGCACGTGCTCTCGCTCCGACAGCCGCACCAGCGTACTGCGGAGCAGCGGCCCCTCGGCCAGGCGGAACGGAGCCCGAGCTTCCGCTTCGATGCGCCGTCGCAGGTCGTCCGCAGGCACCTCGACGAGGGGCAAGGCCCAGTCGCGGGGCGGCGTGACGACCTGGCGGGCCTGCCCGTCGGTCACCGGAAAGATCGTCCGTAGCGCCTCGTGTCGGCGCACGATCTCGCCAAGGCTCTGCTCGAGGGCGCGCACGTCGAGGCTCCCCGCGAGGCGCACCACCAAGGGGATGTTGTAAAAAGGACTGTCGGGTTCGAGCCTGTCCAGGAACCACAGCCGCTCCTGGGCGAACGACAGGGGAACCTCTCCCTCCCGCACCACCGGCACCAGGGGCAGCTCGTCGAGCGGTCGCCCTCCCTGCCGCGCCGCTTCGATCTCCGCAGCGAGCCTCGCCAGCGTTCGTGCCTCGAACACGCGAAGCATGGGCAACTCGACGCCAAAGGCAGCGCGGAGGCGCGAGATCAGCTGCGTCGCCAGGAGCGAGTGTCCCCCCAGCTCGAAGAAATCATCCTGCCCCCCGATCCGCCCGACGCCGAGCAGCCCGCTCCAGATCTCGGCGAGCAGCTCCTCGACCGGCGTGCGTGGCGCCACGAAGACGCGGCGGTCCTCGGCGCGTCCGTCGGGTGCCGGGAGGGCCTTGCGGTCCACCTTGCCGTTCGCGCTGAGCGGAAGGACGGGCAAGGCAACGAACGCCGACGGGATCATGTGATCGGGCAGCTTCGTCTTGAGGTGCGCGCGCAGCGCAGCGATCGAGCCCCCCTCGTCCTCCGCCGCGAGCACCACGTACGCGACCAGGCGCACGTTGCCCGGCTCGTCCTCGCGCGCCATGACCGCGCAGGCGCGCACCGCGGCGTGCTGCTCCAGCACCGACTCGATCTCCCCCAGCTCGATCCGGAAACCACGGATCTTCACCTGGTGGTCGATGCGGCCCAGAAACTCGAGGTCGCCCCCCTCCCGCCAGCTGCAAAGGTCGCCGGTGCGGTACATCCTGGCCCCGGGCGGCCCGAAAGGATCGGGGAGGAAGCGGGTGGCGGTGAGGTCTGGGCGCTCCAGATAGCCACGCGAGACGCCAGCGCCGGCGATGAAGAGCTCACCCGGCACGCCGATCGGGAGCACCTGCATCGCAGGAGAGAGCACGTAGACCTGCGTGTTGGCGTTCGGCTTACCGAGAGGGACCGAGGCGTCGGGCGACGGCTTTCCTTCCCAGTACGACACCGTGATCGTCGTCTCTGTGGGACCGTAGGAGTTGATGAAACGGCGCCCACGGGCCCAGGCCATGGCCGCACCGACAGGACAGACCTCCCCCCCCACCATCAACACACGAAGCGCCGGAAGGTCGCGCTCATCGAGCATTGAGAGCGCGCTCGGTGGAATATGGGCGACCTCCACGTTCCGGGCCCGCAGAAGTTCCGTCAGTGCGGAGCAAGAGCGCCGTTGTTCGGTCGACGCGAGCACCACCACGCCGCCTCGGATCAAGGTCGCGAAAATCTGGGAGAGAGAAGGATCGAACGAGATCGAAGCGAACTGCAGGACCGGGGTCCCCTGACCGATCTCCAGAAGCTCGGCCTCATGGTCCACGAGATTGACGAGCCCCGCGTGCGTGCACATCACGCCCTTCGGCGTGCCCGTCGAACCCGATGTGTAGATGACGTAGGCGAGGTTGTCCGACCCGACATCCACCCCTGGAGCCCAGCGGGGCCACGCAGCCAGCAGCGGGGCGTCCGCGTCGAGGCGCACCACCCGCGCCGAGATCGCTGGCAGCCGCTCCACCAGCGACGCGTGCGTGAGCAGGACGCTCGCATGAGCGTCCTCCAGCATGAACGCCAGCCGCTCCGGTGGGTACGCCGGATCCAGCGGCACACAAGCGCCACCCGCCTTCACGATCCCCAGGAGCCCCACGACCATGTCGAGGGATCGCTCCACGCACAGGCCCACCAGCACCTCGGCCCCCACGCCCTGCGCGCGCAGGTGGTGTGCGAGCTGGTTGGAGCGGGCGTCCAGCTCGTCGTAGGTGAGCTGCTCCTCTTCGAAGCACACCGCGATGGCGCCCGGTGTCCGCGAGGCCTGTTCCCTGAACAGCGCGTGGATGCACGTCGCCTGGCGGAAGTCCCTCGCCGTCTGGTTCCAGTCGACCAGCAGCTTCCGCCGCTCCACGCCGGACAGCAACGCCAGCTCCGACAGACGCCGGGCCGGGTGGGTGACCACGTCGAGGAGCAGTGCCTCGAAGTGGCTCACCATCCGCTTCATGGCGGCGCGGTCAAACAGATCCGTCGCGAAATCGAGCTTCCCCTCGAGGCCCTCGGACGTCATGTAAAGGACCATGGAGACGTCGAATTTCGCCCCCCCCTTCACAGCCGCATCGATCTCCTCGAAGTACGGTGTCCACCGCACGTCGGCGGCTTCGAGCGTGCGGAACGAGTAGTTCTCGAGCACGAAAGAGGACTGAACCAGTGGGTTGAGGTGTCCTCGGCGCGAGGCCCCCACGGCCCGGACGATGTCGTCGAGGGGAACCTCCGCGTGAGGCAGCGCTTCCCGCACCACGCCGTCGACCCGCGCCACGAGTTCGAGGAACGTCAGGTCGGGCTCCAGCGCGCAGGGCAGGACGAGGGTGTTGGCGAAGAACCCGAGAAGGCCATGCAGCTCGGGGTTCCTGCGCATGGCCGTGACCGTGCCGACGGGGAAGTCGGTCTGGCCCGTGTAGCGGTGGAGCAAGGCGACCCAGGCAGCCAGAAGGACCCTGAACAGGGTGCTCCCGTGCCGCGCCGCGATCGACTCGAGCCCGGTGGTCAACGCGGGCGGGTAGACGAACGTCACGAAGTCCCCGGCGTACGTGGGCGCTTCGACCTTGCGCCCGAAGGGGAGCTCCAGCGCGGGGAGGTCCGAGAGGCGGGTCTGCCACCAGGTCAGGTGCTCGGCAAAGCGCGACGTCTGCCGCGTCTGGGCCTCCCAGACGACGAAGTCCGCATGGGTGATGGGAAGCGGGGATAGACGAGGCGGCGCTCCCTCGCAGAGCGCGCGGTAGAACGCGAAGAGTTCTGCCGGCAGGAGCATGAGCGACCGCCCGTCGGTGACGGCGTGGTGCTGCGTGACGAGGAGGACGTGCTCATCGTCCTTCAGCGCCACCAGCGTCATCCGCACGACAGGCCCGACGCCGAGGTCAAGGGGCGTGAGGCTGTGCTCCATCGAGAACTGAGAGAGACGCTGGGTCCGGGCCTCGGGCGGTACCTCTCGGAGGTCCAGGATGGGCAGCTCCACCTCGCCCGGGGGGCTGACGATCCCGAAGACTTCCCCGTCGGCTTCGTGAAGCAGCGTGCGGAGCACCTCGTGTCGCTCGAAGAGCATGGCCGCGCTCTGGCGCAACAACGACGGGTCGAGCGGCCCCTCCATGCGCACGCAGAGGTGCACGTTGTACAGCGTGCGATCGGCCGCGATCCGCTCCATCAACCAGAGTCGCCGCTGCCCCGACGATGCCGGCACCCTACCCTCACGCCGCGCAGCCTCCGCCAGGCCAGCCAGCACGCTCACGCCCGACGCCGCAGGACGCACCGGCTCGACCGCGAACTCGGCCGAGAGGGGGGTCGTGGTGTGGTCCCGATGCGTCGTGACGTCTTCCGGCTTCGGTCGAACCGGACCTGCGATGCTGGTCATGACTGAACGTGAGCTCCGTTCGGCAAAGAGAGTGCGACGACGGTTCTTCGGAAACGGACGGGGAACTTCGAACGCCCGTCACCCATCGGACCTCCGGAGATCGTTCCCTGGCGCGGGAGGAACACCACACGCCGAGCCCGGCTCCACCGAGCGAACCTTGCCGTACTCCAGCGTGACGACCCGGTCCGCGCAGTGGAAGTAGCGATCATCGTGGCTCACCGCGAGCACGGTCTTCCCTCGCCGCTTGAGGGCAGGCAGCAGCTCCTCGTAGAAATGGCGCCGGAACTCCGGATCCTGATCCGCCGCCCACTCGTCGAAGACGCAGATGGGCCGGTCTTCGAGCAAGGTCACGATCATGGCCAGGCGCTTCCGCTGACCCGTGGACAGGTCACGCCGGGTGAAGCGATCCTTCTCGAAGGCGGTCTTCTTCTGGAGGTGCATCTGCTCGAGCAGGGCGCGCACTTTCTCGCCGTCCACCGCCGGCACACCGTAGAGCTTCGAGAAGAGGTGGAAGTCGGAATAGATCGCCGAGAACAGCTCTCGGTACGCGGCGACGTTCACCTCGGTCACCGGCGTGCCATCCACGATCAGAGCGCCCAGCTCCGGTCGGTAGAGCCCGGTGAGGTTCTTCAGGAAGGTCGACTTCCCGCTCCCGTTGCCACCGACGATGAAGATCGTCTCGCCCGCCTGGAGGGTCAGGCTGATCGGGCCGATGCGGAAGGCCTCCCTCCCGTCGTCCGAAGCGTACGTGTACTCGAGCTGGTCGACCTCGATGGCCTTCGTGAGGCGCCCGCCCCATGGATCGTGCGCCTCGGCCCCTCGCCCCGCCTCGAGCGCGCCGTCGAGCCTCCGCTCCAGATCGTCGATGGCGGAGAGCGCGACGTTCGAGCGGATGTATGCCGGGATGCCGCCCATGCAGCCGCTGAGCGGTCCCCAGGCGAACAGGACACCAGCGATGAGCATCTGCTGCGTCTTCGCCGCGATCTCGATCTGCAAGGGCATGAGGAAGACGATGGTGCCCAGTGCGGCGAAGAGAATGCAGGCGGCGAAGATGAAGTTGTCGTCGAGCAGCGCGTTGGCGCGCTTCGTGTCGTCGCGCAAGATCGCCGACGTCTGCACGAGGTCTTCCCGGAGCTCACGTCCGCGACGCCGGTTGAACTTCACCTCCTTGGAGCCCTGGAGGAGGTCGGTGAGCTGATTGAAGAACGTGATGCGCGTCAGCGCCGCGCGGTGAAAATACTCCCCGATCTCGCGGTTCTTGCCGGCATAGAGCATGAACCCGCCCACGATCAGGAGCGAGATGGCGCAGAACGCCGGCAGCGACAGGGAGGCGAGGTACAGCGTGCTCGCGACGATGATGCACACCGACTGCAGGAAGAACGCCAGCCGTCCCGCCGACTCCGAGACCACCGCCACGTTGTCGGTGATGCGATCGTAGATCTCGGCCGTCCCGATCCGCTCGAGTTTCTCCATGTCCGCCTGCTCGACCTTGGCGACGATCCTCGTCTTGACCCGGTGCAGAGCGCTCTCGAGGACCGTGGTCATGCGGTGGTAGATGTTCCTGGCGCCGACCACGTAGATGGCGACGGCGAGGCCGAACATGACGAAGGTCCGGGCGCTCGTCTCGGCCGCGTCCGTCTGGGTGATCTGGTTGACCAGGCCCATGACGATCGTGTTGGCGACGCCGCTGACGCCGGCCGCGACGAGGATCTTGCGGCGCTCCGGCGCGGCTTCCTGGGTGACGAGCTCGATGAGGGTCATGGCCGGACGACCGGAGGGAGCGCCGTCTTCATGCGACCCCGTGGGTTTCGCCTGGGCGGCGCTGAAGCGCCTGGCCCGGCACGATCGAACGGACCTTCCCGTACTCCATGGTCACGACGCGGTCGGCACAGTCGAAGTAGCGGTCGTCGTGGCTCACGGCGATGACCGTCTTGCCTCGCCGCTTCAAGGACGGGAGAAGCTCTTCATAGAAATACCGGCGGAACTCGGGGTCCTGGTCAGCCGCCCATTCGTCGAAGATGCAGATCGGTCGGTCCTCCAGGAGGGCCACGATCATCGCGAGGCGCTTTCGCTGCCCCGTCGACAGGTTGGTCCGCGTGAAGCGGTCGCCCTCGAAGGAGGTCTTGTCCTCGATCTGCATCTGCTCGAGCAGCGGGCGCACCGCCGCCTCGGACACACCGAGCAGGCCATACAGCCGGGAGAAGATGTGGAAGTCCGAGTAGATCGCAGTGATGAGCTCGCGGTAGGCGGCGGCCCGCTCCGGCGTGACCTCGAACCCATCCACGCTCAGCATGCCGGCGCTCGGTGGGTAGAGGCCAGTGAGCACCTTGAGAAAGGTCGACTTGCCACTGCCGTTCCCGCCGACGACGAAGACGATCTCCCCTGCGGCGAGGTCGAGGTCGATCGGGCCGATGTGGAAGGCCTCCCGAGCGTCCTCCGACGCATAGGTGTACGCGAGGTCCTTGACCACGATGCCCTCCGTCAGCTTCCCCTCCCAGGGATCGTCGCCCTCACACTCCAGCACTGCGGCGTCGAGCTTCTTCTCCAGCCCGTCGATGTTGCCCAGGGCGACGTTCGACTCGATGTAGGCGGGGAAGCCTGCAATGCAGGTGACGATGGGTCCCCAGGCGAAGAGGACGCCTCCGAGGAGCAAGCGCTCCGTCGTTACAGCCACCTCGACGTGCTGGGGCAGCACGAAGATGATGGCCGCGAGCGCCACGTAAAGGTTGCACTGCGCGAAGAGCCAGTGATCGTGGAAGGCGTTGCCCGACCTCGTCGCCACGTTCCGCAGCGCGCCCGAGGTGTCGCGGATGTCCTCGCGAAGCTCTTGCCCGCGCCGGCGGCTCAGCTTGACCTCCTTGAAGCCTTTGAAGAGATCGGTGAGCCGGTCGAAGAACCCCAGGCGGATGGTCGCCGCACGCTGGAGATCCCCGGTCACGTCCTGGGCCTTGAGGTAGAAAAGCGTGATCCCGCCGCCGAGGAGGACGACGAGCAAGGTGAAGGCCGGCAGGGAGAGCGAAGCGACGTACAGCCCCGCCGCGACGGACATGAAGAGCGACTGGAGCAGGTTGGCTATCAGTGTCGCCGAGCCGGAGATCTTCGAGACGTTGGTCGTGATCCGGTCGTAGATCTCGGCGGTCCCGATCCGCTCGATGCTCTCGTAGCTCGCGCGCTCGATCTTCTCGAGGATCCTCACCTTGATGGTGTGGAGCGCGTCCTCGATCGTCCCGGAAACGCGATGGCACGTGAACCTGGAGCAGAGGACGTAGACGGCGATCAGCACGACGAAGAGCCCGCAGTCGGCGAGCGTGGCGCCGCCGTCCGTCCTCTGGACGATGGAGTTGGCCAGCGCCACCGTCGCCGCGTTGGCCACGCCTGCGACGCTCGCGGCGATGAGAATGCGGTCGCGTGCCTCGTGGGCTTCCTCGGAGATGAGCTCGATGATGTTCATTGAGCAGGAACGTGAAACTGGCTCACCCGGAGCCCGCCTGCGCAGGCTCCCAGCGAGTCCGCCCCTCCTTCAGTTCACGATGCAGCTCGATCGAACAGGAGTCAGAGACATGCGACGTGAGCCTCGGGTGTGGGGCTCGGGAGAGCGACCATGAACTCGCGGAGCGCTCGAGACGCGCTACCGGACCCGCGTTGTGTTGCCACCTAGTCTATCGGGCGGACCGAGTAAACGTTGTTCATGTCCTCCCGCACACGGACGCACAGGTGCCCGTGGTCTCGAAATCGATCGATTGATCGATGCGGGATCAGAGGATCACACCGCAAGAACGCTGGCAGCGCTCAGCGGTGTGATGACAGGCGAGATGTTCGCCGGCGCCGAACGCAGATCGTCGCGAGCCCCGCCGCCACGAGCCACCCGGCGCTCGTTCCCTCGGCCTTGCCCAGCGCGCAGTCCCAGCCGCCACCCGCAACCAGCGCCTGGGCCTTTGTCACCGCGCCGCGGGGGACGACCTCGATGCGCGCGAGCGCAGTCCCGGAGCGCCCGGAGGCGTCCCGCACCCGCAGCTTGAGGGTGTGGAGGCCGGTCTCCTCGAAGAGGACGAGCAGGGAGGGGCGGGCGATCGACTCGTCCCAGATCCCGTCGTAGTCCCAGTCGACGTCGAAGAAGAGCGTGTCCAGCGCGTCGGCGGGCTCGGACGCATCGAGGGGAAGCTCGGTCTTCACCCCCGCCTCGACCCGCGCCTCGATCGGCGCAAGCCGTGGGGGCGCACCGGCCGGCGGCTCGACGCCGTGGAGGCTCTCGTAGATGCGCAGCTTGCCGTGCCCGTAGTCCGTGCTCGGCGCGGTCCCCACGATGTCGTCCACGAGGGCGCCGGCGCGGATGGCCTCGCGCACGTCGAGCCCGGTGCGCTCAGGGTCTGCCTCGAAGAGGAGCGCGGCAGCGCCAGCGACGTGCGGGCTCGCGGCCGAGGTCCCACCGAAAACGCTGTAGCGCGCCTCCTCGCCTTCCCGGTAGCCGCTGGTGATCGGGTCGTCGGGCGCGCTGATCCACATCAAAGGCGCGCCGTCGAGGCGCCACCCCCGCCCCGAGTACGAGGCGCGCACGCCGGGCTCACCGCCCCAGCGACCCAGCCCCGTGTACGCGGCCACGGCGAGCCCGAAGTCCGCGGTGCCCGGGTAGCCGATGAGGTGATCCTCGCTCACGTGATCCGGGAAATGGATGCCGTGCCCCCACCCCGAGAGTTCATCCATCACGTACCCGATCAGCTCGATGGACGAGCCATCCACCGGGCCGGGGTCGACGATCTCCATCGTCCAGTTCCCCGCAGGGATGGGGGACGTCACGAACCCCGTGTCCACGAGGAACACGTCGAGTCGCGCGGTCCCTCGCTGTGAATTCTCGCGCGCGGCGTACACCATGACGTCGCCTCCGCTCCCCCAGCGCTCGTAGATGTACGGAATGCTCGGATCGTCCGCGTCCAGCGTGAGATCCTTCGAGATGCCCTGCGGATCGGTGAGCTTGAAGGTCAGGTTGCGATCCGGCGCGCGCCAGAGCCAGGAGGTGTACATCGCCCCGAATTCCCCGTAGGGGCTGTCTCCCGGGACGCGCAGCGACGCGACGACCGCCTCTCCGGCAGCGACCGTACGTTTCGAGAGTTTGTCACCTCCCGAGAGATTCCCGGCCGGATTGATGTGCGCGACCCGCTGGCTCGCGGTCTCGTCGATGAGCTGCTCCAGCGCGCTGGAGCCATCGAGCGGCTGACCGATCCAGGGCGCGTACTCGTGGAGCACCACCCGGGCGCCCTCCTCGATGCACATATCGGTCAGCTCGAACTCACCCACGGCGTCGCTCGCGGTCGCCATGATCAGCTCCGCGTCGGGGGCGATCCCCGTGAAGCGGGTGAGGCCGATGGCCCCCCCCAGGATCACCCCGGCCGAGCCGGTGCCGTGCGCGATGCTCTCGTCACGCCGCGCCCGGATCAGGTTCACGCCACGCTGAAAGCGCTCGCTGCCGTTCACGATCATCCGGATCTTGGAGCTTCCCAGCGCCACGATCCGCTCGCCGACGTCGAGGGTGCCGTTGCGGTTCACGTCGTCGACGACGTACAGCGGCTCGCCGTACGTGGGATCCTCCTCGGTGAAGCCGGAGGCCGTGCCGAACTCGCGCGCCCCGCTGCCGTCGAGATCGGCGTAGAGCCAGTCCATCCCCGCCGCGAACGCCTCGCTCTCCGAGCCCAGGAGCGGCTCATCGTCGTAGTAGTTCGTGATCACGCTGTTCAGCGTGCGCAGGATCTCCGGCACCCCGTCGCCATCGCGATCCACCCCGTCGATCCCCGGGGAAAAGCGGCCATCGCCGTCGACGTCGACCCAGTCGAAGTAGCCGCCGTCGGCGCGGAAGAACAGCGGGTGGAAGTGGTCGACACCGCTGTCGACGTCGCAGACGACGACGCCGCGGCCGGTCACCCCGTGGATCTCCCCATGGGGCTTCATCCCGGCGCCCCAGGCGTCGCTGGCCTGGATCTCGGCCCCGGTCTCATCGATCGGCCGGGGCGAGCGGAACGGGGCGCCGTCGGGGCGGAGCGAGCGCACGAAAGGGAGCGCCGCGACGCGCGCGACCGTGTCGAGGGACATGCGCGCGACGATCACGTTCCCCTGTCCGCGGGGTGATCCGTCGGCGCGCAGCCGAGGCACGGCGCCAGCGGCCCGGAGCGCGTCGATCTCGGCGGGCGTGGGCCGCGCTGCGAAGCGGACCAGCACCGGCACCTCACTCGCGGCCGGCGTGATCCCCCTTTGCCCCACGGCGCTCACGCGGGGCGTGAACGAAAGCGGCAGCGCGCCCTCCAGCGAGGCGTGGCGCGGCAAGCGAGAAAGCGCCGCGGAGAGGCGCGCAGGCGCCGGTAGTGACACCGGTGGAGCCGCGTGGGCGAGCGTCGCGCGCGGCGCAGGGAGTGACGTGGGAGACGCGGACGGCGCAGACGGCGCAGACGGCGCAGACGGCGCAGCGTGCCCGGGTGAGGCCTCCGCGAGCACCGAGAGCAGCAGCGCAGAGAACACCGACGGAAACATGTGCGGGCGAGAGCGCATGGCCGAGACTCCAGAAAAGCGCGATGGACCGCGTCGCAGCCGAGCGTACAGGATCCACGCAGCTCCCGGTCCGCTCTCTCCCAGGGTCGCCCTCGCTCGTCCCCGCGAGGTCGTCGTCGACGCTCGGACTCAGCGGGCCTCGTCCGCTCCATCGCGACTCGATCCAGCACGCGAGGGCACGCCGGGCCGCGCCTCCGGCAGATCCATGCAGCAGCGGATCCCCGTCGAGTAGTCGAAGTATTCGAAGGTGTGGGCGGTCACCGTGGACATGCAGCCATCGCGCGTCGACCGCGCGTAGAAACCACCGACGAACGTGCCGGCCTCGTCGGCGACCCACTCGTCGAGGTTGCCGACCATGTCGGCGATGGCGTCGTCCTCCCAGGTGCTCATGCAGGTCGACGTCTCCCCCGTACGCCGCAAGAGCGGGCGCCCCTTGTGCTTGACCTGGTTCAGGCGCGGATCGCTGTGCCCGCGGCTCATGTCGTCGTGCAGCACCAGCGCCGGGTGCGTCTCCCGGAAGACGTTGCACTTCCCCCCCTGGTACTTCGGACCGTACGGGAACTGGAGCTGCTCCTCCCCCATGCAGGCCGTCCTCCACTCCACCAGCGAGCACAGTCGCTTGCCCGCGTTCTTGCAGGCGAGTTCCGCCTTCTCTCCGCTGGTGTAGCCCTGCGGGACCACCCCTTTGCGCGACACGGCGCGCGCCTCCACGTCGCGCTGCCGCTGGAACGCCGGGAGCAGCGGCAACGCCATGGCCTGCGCCTCCTCGTCGCCCATCTCCAGGCGCTGCTTCTGCCAGAGCTTCTCGATCGAGGTCGCCTGACGCCGCGAGGGCGGGTAGTAGGGCGAGAGCGCCGAGCCCGTCTCGACGTCCACCAGCGACGCCTCGAAGCGATCGACGCAGAAGCTACGGGCGACGCGGACCATCTCCGGCGGGCAGCGGCGCTCCGGCGGTGGCGGCGGTGGCAAGAGATCCTCGGCGAAGCCGGCATCGTCGAGCGGCGCGTCCTCGCGCTCCGCGGCGTCCACCTCCGCCGCATCCACGGCGTCGGCGCCCGCGTCCTCACCGAGTTCCGCGCCTGGAGCACACTGACACCCGGAGAGTGCGCCCCCCACGGCGAGCACCGCGAGCAGACACCATGACGCACGGTCAGCGCGGCGCATGCTCAACGAGCACCCCCCGATGCGAGGACAGAGGGGATGACCTCGACCATCAGCGGACCACGTGAGCGTAAGGATCCATGGTCCCCGGCTCGCTGCAGAAATAACGCCGAAGCACGAGGTAATGATGCAACGGAAGCACGCGCGTGTGTTCCCTCATCGAGAGGCCCATCCGGCTGATCTCGGCGCCAGCGAACGGAGTCTTCGGGTAGAAGGCCACGATGCCCGAGAGCGACTCGTACTCGTCGAGCAAGCCCATCACGTGGCCGACCTCGTGCGCCACCACCGGCAGCGACCAGCCGCTGCGCATCGCCGAAAAATAGGGAGTACGGCCGCAGGTGGCCGACAGCGGCACGTCGAGATCGACGCGGAGCCCTCGCGCCCTCGCCTCGCTGGCCAGCACGAACTCGAAATCGTAAGTGATCGGCAGGCCGAACGCTGCGGCGTCACGATTCCAGTACCGCTCGGCTTCACGCGACCAGCGCGCGAGCAAGGCGGAGATCACCTCCGGTGTGGCGCGCGCCGCGAACTCCCCCGAGCCCGGACAAGCGTCGGTCGATCCCGACCGCGCGTACGGCGTCCCGCGGCACACCAGCATCGCCTCACGCGCCCCTGGTTCCTCCTGGAGCCCGCAGTCGGGAAGTTCCAGCCGCGAGGCCGATGGCGGCGTCACGGCGATGCGGACCTCGACCTCCCAGGCGCGCGCCCGACGGCGGATCAGGTAGCTCATCGGCCCCATGAACAGCCCGTAGTGCGGCATCATGCCCACGATGTGCCGCTCCCCCTCGGGCGCATCGCCGAGCAGCACCTCCCGCGCCGAAGGCCGGCACAGATGGGCATCCTTGCTCAACGTGTCGGCGAGGACCTCGCGGAAGGTGACGCGGCTGCGTGGCGGCAACGGCTCGCCCAGCGCCTCCAGCTCCGCCGCGATCTCGGTCAAGGGCGCGTCGCCGGGAAGCTCGGCGCGCGGCGTCGCAGCACCGCAGGAGGCCACGCCGATCCCGCAGGAGACCACCCCGGCGAGGAGGGCCAGCCCACCAGTTTTCCCTCGGACGACCAGAAGCACGCACCGCGTCAAAGCGCCCTCCCCGGGATGGAGAGCGTGCAGGACCCGGCCCAAGCTGGAAAGCCCCTGCCGTCGTCGACCGACGTGGCGTCCAGAACGGTGGTCAAGCAGGGGCCGAAGGTGCTTGAATCGGCGCGCTCGATGGAGCGCACGCCCGTGGGTGGAGGGCGCGACATCCGGTCCGCCCTGCGCAGCGCCGCTACGGCATGAGCGCGGGTCCGGTGAGAGAACACTCCTTGGAGGTATCGATGGCGACGAAGATGGGCAAGACGTTGGCGTTCACGGCGATCTCGGGCCTCGTGGCAGGGCTCGCCGCGTGTGGTGGTTCGGCTCCGCCGGCGGAGACGCCGGAGGCCCCCGCCGCCGCCGACGCGCCGGCTGCCGAGGGCGGCGAGAAGGCTGGCTGCAGCGGCGCCAAGGAAGGCGAGGAGAAGGCCGGCTGCAGCGGCGCCAAGGACGGCGAAAAGGGCGGCTGCAGCGCCAAGAACGGCTGCAGCGGCGCCAAGTGATCCAGCGGCCCGCCCCGACACCGGGGTGGGCCTCTCCATCGGGTCTCCTCGCGGGCGTCCCTGCCCGGTGGTAGCGATGCCTCCTTCCCCTCGCCCTCGGCTCGGCCTCCCCGATCTCGGGATCGGCGTCGGCTTGCGGCGCAAGCACCACGAGCACGTCCTCACGAACCGGCCCCAGGTCGACTGGTTCGAGATCATCAGCGAGAACTACATGGTCCCGGGGGGTCGCCCGATGGTGAACCTCGATCGGGTCCTCGCCTGCGACTACCGCCTCATCCAGCACGGCGTCTCGCTGTGCATCGGCGGCACCGAGCCCCTCGACCGCGACTACCTGCAGCGGCTCAAGACGCTGCTCCGCCGCACCGGCTCGCCCTGGGTCAGCGACCACCTCTGCTGGACCCGCGCCCACGGCGTGGACCTCCACGACCTCTTGCCCCTCCCCTACACCGAGGAGGTGATCCGGCACGTCGCCACCCGTGCGCGCGAGGTGCAGGACTTCCTCGAGGTGCCGCTCCTCCTCGAGAACGTCTCCAGCTACATGACCTACACCGCGAGCGAGATGACGGAGTGGGCCTTCGTCTCCGCCATCGTCGACGAGGCCGACTGCGGCCTCTTGCTCGACGTGAACAACATCTACGTCTCCAGCTACAACCACGGCTTCGATCCCGCCGAATACGTGGACGGGATCCCGGCGCACCGGGTCGCGCAGATGCACCTCGCCGGCCACACCAACTACGGCGAGTACATCATCGACACCCACAGCGCCGAGATCATCGATCCCGTCTGGGCGCTGTACCGCCGCGCGTGCGAACGCGTGGGCCCCGTCTCCACGCTTGTGGAGTGGGACGAGGACATCCCGACCTTCGACGCCCTTCTCGCCGAGGCGGAGAAAGCGCGCGCGATCCGCGACGAGGTGGAGCGTGGCCGAGCGACTTGAGGCCCTGCAGACCCTGCTCTCTCGAGCGTTCCGCAAGGACACGTCCGTCACCGACGACGACGCCCTCACCGCGCACCTCGCCGAGCACGTCGCCGGCAACAGCCGCCTCACACCGGCCGCGCAGGTCGACATCTACCGCCGCCAGTTCTGGCTCCGCCACCTCGGCTCGCTGCAAGAAGACTACCCTGGCCTGCGCGCCCTGCTCGGCGACGACGCCTTCGAGACGTTCTGCCGCGCCTACCTCGCCGCGCACCCACCGGCGAGCTTCACCCTGCGCGATCTCGGCGACGACATCGTCCCCTTTGCAGAGCTCTACCCCGACTTCCCCCCGGACCAGGAAGCCCTCTGCCGCGAGCTGTGCCGCTTCGAGCACGCCCACATCGATCTCTTCGACGGCGCCGAGCCACCGCCGCTCGACCCGGCGCGCCTGGGTGCGATGACCGAGGACGACTGGAGCACGGCCCGCGTCGTCCTCCACCCCCTCCTCCGCCGATTTCGCCTCACCTACCCGGTCCACACCCTCCGTGAAGCCGCACGCGCTGGACGGGAGCTCGCCGTCCCCGAGCCACGCGACGTCCACCTCCTTCTGTTCCGGCGAGACCTCCAGATCCGGCTGCAAGAGATCGACCCCCTCGCCTACCAGCTGCTCTCCGCCCTGGCCCGCGGCGTCGCGCTGATCCCCGCTTGCGAAGAGATCGCGGACCACGCCACCGAGGACGACGCCACGCGGCTGGGCGAGCACGTGCAGCGATGGTTCGCGCAGTGGGCCAGCGCGGGGCTCATCGTGGACATCACGCCGGCCCCCGACGCGCCCGACCACGACCCGGGAGGAACTCGGGGAGACGTGTACTAGACTCCCTGCGTGCCCACCGAAAAACCCGAGCCACGCGCCGCGTCCCTGGTCTTCCAGCGGACCCTCGAGTTCCGCACCTCCCGCCAGGGCTTGCTCGACGTGACGCGCGAAGTCGCCGCCGTCGTGGCCGAGTCCGGCGTGCGCCAGGGCATCTGCACCACCTTCCTCCAGCACACCTCGGCGAGCCTCGTGATCCAGGAGAACGCCGATCCCGCCGTGCTCCGCGACCTCGAGCGCTGGATGAGCAAGCTCGCTCCCGAGAGCGACGAGTACGAGCATGACGACGAAGGCCCCGACGACATGCCTGGACACCTCCGCAGCGCCGTCACCCGGACGAACGAGGTGATCCCCGTGACCGACGGTCGCCTCGCACTCGGACGCTGGCAGGCCCTCTACCTCTGGGAACACCGCAGCGCGCCGCACGTGCGCCGCCTCGTGGTCACCATCCTCGGCGCTGGATGATGGTATGCTCGCCCCCGCGACCAGGGACGAACGTGGGGAAGAAGGCACGGACGACGGAGACGACGGAACGAGGCCAGCGCAGCGGGCCGCATTCATGGGTGATCGCCCTCGGGACGGGACTGTTGATCGCACCGATCGTGCTCCTCTGCGCGTCGGTCGGCGCCTGCGATGGAGGGCACCGCTTCCCGGTGTGCCGCAGCAACGCGGACTGCGCGCAGCGGGACGGGGGCCCCATCTGCTTCAGCCTGCGCTGCGTGTCGTGTCAGTTCGACATCGACTGCCCGAGCGGCCAGGCGTGCAGCCCCTCGAACGAGTGCGTCGCCCTGTCGAACGCCCGAGGTGACGACGAGGACGCCGGCGCCGTACGCTGGGATCCGAGCAACTGGAAGGAATGCGCCGAAGCGTGCCTCGACGAGGCATGCCTCCAGGACTGTAGCGACAGGTTCAAAAAGTAGGCCCATGGGCGTCAACGACACACTCCGCGGCATCCTCGACACCGCCCGCATCACCGTCCCGACGCTGGTGGATGCGTCCCTCGGACGGCTCGGCGCCGAGCAGAGCGACACCCGCCTGCGCTGGTGGTCGCAGAAGCTCTTCCGCGACGCCGAGGTCGATCTCGTCGTGCGCGGCCGCGAGCACGCCGAGAGCGCAGGTCCCCTGCTCGTGATGTCGAACCACCAGAGCCTCTACGACATCCCTGCCCTCTACTGCTCGGTGCCCGGCCGCCTGCGGATGGTGGCGAAGCAGGAACTCTTCCGCGTTCCCCTGTGGGGCCCGGCGATGCGCGCCGCGGGCTTCATCGAGGTCGACCGTCAGAACCGCGAGCAAGCCGTGGCCAGCCTGCGCGCCAGCGTCTCCCACCTGAAGAACGGCACCTGCATCTGGATCGCTCCCGAAGGCACCCGGAGCAAGGACGGCCGGCTGGGCCGCTTCAAGAGCGGCGGCTTCCGGATGGCCCTGGAGACCGGAACGCCCATCCTGCCCGTGGCCATCGACGGAACGCGCCACGTCCTCCCAGCGAAGGGCTTCGTCGTGCAGCGCAAGCAGCGCGTCGTGGTGACCCTGTTGCCCCAGGTCGACCCGACCGTTTACGGCGTCGAGCGCCGCAAAGAGCTGATGCGTGACGTGCGGGCCGCCATCGCCGTTGCCCTCGGGCAAGATCCCACCGACGAGGCCCACGGAGTGTCCGGATAGGAAGAGGGCGAGAGGCCGACGCGCTTCCAGCGGCCGACCTCACGAGACGTGGCGCTCGGCCTCCAGGAATCCGTCGGCAGGCATGGCCGTCACCGCTCCATGCGCGATGACGGCCGCCTTCATCCCCTGAGCTGGCTCAAGGTGTGACGTAGCAGATGTCCAGCCGCGGGCGCTGGCCCACGTTCGGGTGCTCGCTGGAGCGGAAACCGTGCTTGCTCGCACCGCTCTCGCGCAAAAGGACGCCGTAGTTCAGACGGGTCCCGTCGACCCAGGTCTGGACCAGCGCCGTGAGATCGGCGACCTGAGGACCGGCGCTCCCAGCGGGCAAGACCAGCGCCGCTTCTGCGGTCGGCTCGAACGCATCCCCGAAGTTCGCGTAGGTGGCCGTGGCCTCCTCCCAGACGGAGGAAATCGGGTGGAGGGTCACCGTCCCGGCGCTGGCCGCGTATTCCGACGAAACCGTCAGGGCAGCGCTCTCGACCGTGGCATTCGACGGCACCTCACCCAGGTGGAAGGCGATGAGGCTGCGCTTCTCGCCCGAGCTGTTGAGCCCCGTGTAGAGGTACGTATACGCACCTGGTGCATAGCCCGGCTCGCCAACCGCAACGTAGGTGTCGAACACGTGGCCATTCGTGCCGCGCTGGAGCGTGAGGCAGACCGGATCGCACGCATTCCCGACGCCATCGTTGTCGTCGTCTCCCTGAGCCGGGTTCGCTGCGAGCGGGCAGTTGTCGCAAGCATCACCGAGGCCATCGCTGTCCGCGTCCTGCTGCGAGGCATTCGCGACGAGCGGGCAGTTGTCGTGGACGTCATCCACCCCATCGCCATCCACGTCGAGATCACAAGCGTCACCGATCCCGTCGCCATCGAGGTCGTCCTGCTCGGGATTCACCTCGGCGGGGCAGTTGTCGAGCGCATCGGGCACCCCGTCGTCGTCGTCGTCGAGGTCGCAGGCATCGCCGGCGCCATCGAGATCGAGGTCCTCCTGACCGGGGTTCGCCACGGCGACGCAGTTGTCGACGCCATCGGGAATGCCATCCCCGTCGATGTCGTCGTCGCAGGCATCGCCGAGCCCATCCCCATCGAGATCCGCCTGGTTCGGGTTGGCCACGAGCGGGCAGTTGTCCTCCCCGTTGCCGACGGCGTCCCCGTCGACATCATCGTCGCACACGTCCCCGATCCCATCCCCGTCGAGATCCGCCTGATCCGGGTTGGCCACGAGCGGACAGACGTCGGCACCGTTGGGGATGCCGTCGCCATCGATGTCGTCGTCGCAGACGTCCCCGATCCCATCCCCATCGATGTCGGACTGGTCGGCATTGGCCACCGTGGGGCAGTTGTCGCCCGGGTCGTCGATGCCGTCGCCATCGGTATCGGTCACGCAAGCATCGCCGAGACCGTCACCATTGCTGTCGCTCTGGTCGGGATTGGGCATCCCGGGGCAGTTGTCGACGTCGTTGGGGATGCCGTCGCCATCGAGGTCGTCGTCACAGGCATCGCCGAGCCCGTCCCCATCGATGTCCGACTGGCTCGGGTCGACGACGAGCGGGCACAGGTCGAGGTCATTGGGAATGCCGTCGCCATCGATGTCGTCGTCACAGGCATCGCCGAGGCCATCCCCATCGATGTCGGACTGGTCGGCATTGGCCACCGTGGGGCAGTTGTCGAGGTGGTCGACCACGCCATCGGCGTCGGCATCCGCCGGCGTCATGAGCGCGAAGATCGAGAAGCTCTCCGTCATGCCGCAGATCTGGTTCAGATCGGGCCTGAAGCGCTCCAGCGCGTCGGGGTGATTCGGCGGGACGCTCCCCGGAGCGCAGGGCTCATTGCCGGGGAAGCAGATCTCGAGGCCCCCCCACATGTCTTCCCACTCGTAGACCGTTGGATCGGTGGGCGACTTCGTCCAGTGAAATGGCCTGAGATCCCTCGCCTGTTCATCCGAGTAGACACTCTCGTCATAAGTGAAGCAGATCTTGGTGGTGAGAAGGGGAGACTCCACGCTCCGCATGATGTCGAAGTAGACGCCTTCCAGATCCTGGCCGACCCGCGCGAGCTTCCATCCGAGCGGCGGCGTGGGCCCCACCGGGATTCTCGTGGCGGTGATGTGGAACCCGTCCGGGATGTCGGACTGAAATTCGACGAGTACATTCGACGGCGTGGGATTGGGCGGGTTACCACCACCAGCGAACGCCTCGAAAGGATCGAATGAACCGCCACAAACCGCACCCTCGGGAGGCGACCCCTGGCACTCTGCCAGACTGCCCACATACCTCGGTGCATTCAGCGTCAGCGTGAACGGAGGGAACTCGGCGTATGATCCTGTCGAGCTTCCCTCACGACGCACGTACGCACGTGGATAGACCTGATACGTACCCGGGACGCCGACCACGCGGACCATGGGGAACTGGGATTCTCCTCCCGCACCATAGCCGTAGAGATAGCGATAACTCCCCTGAGCACCATGGTACCTGGCATTGATGCTGGGGCTGCTGATGAGCCACGGAGGGCTGTTGGCGCCATCCTCGGCCACATCGAAGACGACCAGCGTCTCCGAGGTGATGAGCGAGAGATTCTGATCCGGTGGGCTCACATTGCTCGTCAACGAGAAATCTGCGACCGAATTATCCCGGACGTCGAACTGCGCCTGGAGAGACTTCGATGGATCATTCACATCGTACTGGTAGAACGACGCCTGATAGTCGGAGAGCTTCCAGGTCCCTTCCGTCAATGCAAGATCGAAATCTCCACTCGGCACGGCCACGCTGTCCTGACCATACCCGCGGCCACTCGGCAAGGCCATGGCGCGCACGGTTCCGGACGACAGCGTGCTTCGCATGCCACGCAGATTCATCTTGCCACGCAGATGCACCAGCTGGCCGCCATAGTCGGGCATCGTCGTCACATTGCCGGCCGTGACATTGACCGGATACACATTCTCTGGCGCATGCACGAGCATGCCGAATGGATCATTGAAATACGTATACGCCTGAAGGCTGTAAAGCCCCGGCAGCAGCGGCTCGAACTCATAATGGTTTCCATTGAAAATGGTCCGGCTCATGCCGACGCCCGTGCTGGGCTCATAGAGGTAAATGTAGTGGTAGCGCACGGAGGGAGAGCCCCCGATGACGGGGTTGATCAGGTTGATGTCCCCCTCGACCGATCCAGAGGTCAACGCCGCGAGATCGATGGTCCAGTTGGCCGTGGTCTGTCCTGCCAGCATGTCGAGCTGCTGCAGATCGACGGGCACTGACAGCGTGGCGCCGTCGAGCCTGGTGACGTCGATGATGGCATCCACGCCGACCTGGTTGCTGCGCACCATGGGCAGGGAGTAGGTCGACGTATTGTAGACGTACTTGCTGTTGTAATGCGATTCGCTGGGCACCTGCGTCGACCCACTGGCCCAGACGTAGATCCGGTTCACGGTTCCACCCCCGGTCACCGTGACGCTTCCTTGAATGCTCGCCACGTCACGAACGATGTCGTATTGCGCGGACTGTCCCACGGGAACATGGGTCGTCGCATTGCCGCTGGAATTCAGCTGCAGCTGGGATGTGGAGACGCCGTCATTCACATCGACGTAGGCAATCACCCGATAATTGCGATCGCCTTCGACGACCAGAGAATAGGTCGTGCCCGCGAACGACGTACTGGCATAGGTGCCATCGGTGGCGTACCCCTGGATGGTCCCCCCCGTGACGGTGATTCCAGGCGGAAACACGATGCTTCCCGTCAACGTCCCGGGGTTCAGGACGACGACGGGCGCGTCGGCCAGCGAGGTGTTGGTGGTGAGCCCTGCTGCCGTCAGCAGCAGAGCGCTCGTCCAGATGTACGACGAGCGTCGTCGCGCACGCATGATGAAGCCTTTCCGCGTCGAGCTCAGTGCAGTCAGGCGGAGGCTCGACGCCATCGACGAGGAGATCGAACGAAAAACCGCAGAGTCCACGTTAAGGTGACCCCGGGCACGATCAAGTGGTTTGTGTGTGTCCGCATGCCGGAATGCGGTCAGGGCTTCATCTGGGGCCCAGATGGTGCCAGCAGGTGCGAGTCCTACCGGTACGGGACAGGCGCGATGATGGGCGTGTTCGTCGATGACGAGGCCCCGATCGCCTCGCCATCGGGTCGAGCTGCTGCACAGAACATGGGCTGGTGAACACGGAGACAGGCAGCAGGCCCGCCCACCGAGAACTGCATGTCTGGATGCTGGCCGACATCTCCTTGACTCGACCTGTTCGCCCGGCTCCTATGCGCCCATGGAGCACCCTGCTTCTCCGTCGTGCAGCCACGGACGTGCCGCTCTCGGGCCCGCGCTGCTCACGGCATTCGGGTTGGTGGCAACCCTTGCTGGATGTGGACGAGGAGAGGAGGCGCCCGAGGATCTCTTGCGCCACCGGTATGCGCACGTAGCGCCCCGGATCCTCGCCCCCGACGTGCCCTTCGCGAGCACGCCTCAGGGGTTCGCACTCGTCGCGTCGACGACGAGCGCCGAGGGCATGCAGGTCCCCTTCGCCGGAGGCGTGCAGGTCGCCTTGCCGCGCCGCACGGCGGAACCCATCCGGATCCAGGCACGCAAGCCGAGCCTGGCCCTCGAAGAAGGGACGCTCGAACAGGACGACGCCTTCGAGGTGCGGGTCCACGAGATCGGACTGACGGGTGAAGGCACCTTGCACGGCGGCGCCGTCGTCTATGCACGGGAGGGGGGTCGTTCGTTCTGGACCAGCGTGCCGGAAGGCATCGAAGAGTGGCTCCTCTTGAAGCCCGAGGCGACGCGCGCAGAGGCCCCCTCGGTGCTGTGGGCGGTCGACGGCGGCAGGCCGGAAGAGCGCGGCGATTCGATCGTCATCCTGGACGACCACGGGCAGGTCCGCCTGCGCGTGACGGCGCCCGAAGCGTGGACGGCGAGTGGCCACGCGATCCCCGTGCGCCTCTCGGTGGAGGACACCCGGATCGCCCTGTGGGTGGACGGCCGAGGAGAAGAGGTCCTCGTCGACCCCCAGTGGACGGCGGGCGGCAGCCTGAGCGCGCGCTATTACCACACGGCAACGCGGCTGGAGGGTGGCCACGTGCTCGTGACGGGAGGCAGCGTCGGCGCCACCTACCTCAGCACCGGGCAGCGCTACGATCCTCTCGCCAACGTCTGGCTCGATGCCGGTGACATGCTCGATGGCTCGGGGTTCACCGCTCGACGCAGACAGCACACCGCCACCCGGCTAGACGACGGGCGCGTGCTCACCGCGGGGGGATTCAACATCAGCGCGCAGAGCACCGCGGCACTCTACAACCCCGTCACGAACACCTGGGTCTCCGCCGGCAGCTTGCTCCAGAGCCGCTACAACCACACCGCGACGCTGCTGCCCGACGGGCGGGTGCTCGTGGTGGGCGGTCAATCGACGGCCACCACCTATCTCCCATCGGTCGAGATCTTCGATCCGGCGGCCAATGGTGGAAGCGGCGGGTGGGTGACCAACCCAGCGCCACAGCCCATGCCGGCGCCGCGCGCCCACCACACGGCAACGCTCTTGCCCTCGAGCGGCAGGGTCCTGATCGCAGGAGGGCTCAACGCGGGCGGCGTCCTCGACACCAGCCTGCTCTACGATCCCGGCGCCAACCAGTGGGTCCAGACGGCCGAAGCGCTCAGCCCGCCGCGCCGGAACCACACCGCCGTCCTGCTCGTCCCCACCGACGACGTGCTGGTGATCGGCGGCCTCACCCCCACCGTCACCAGCACCGCCCAGTTCTACGAGGCCGCAACCCAGAGCTGGCGCGACGTCGACACGATGGCCGTACCGCGCGTCTACCACTCCGCGACACTTCTCGACGGCCAGGTGATCGTCGTCGGTGGGGACACCACCGCCGGCTCGGGCGTGACCACCGACTCGGTCGAAACCTTCCAGTGGCCCCCTGGAAATCCGAGCGCAGGCGGGTGGACCCTGCTCCAGCCCTTCCCCTCCGTCCCGCGGCAGGATCACACGGCGACGCTGCTCGACGACGGCCGCATCCTGCTGGCCGCGGGGCGCACGGGCAGCACCGTTCTCGGCAGCACGGCGCTCTACAGCATGGGCTGCACGGGCTGCGGGTGCACCACGAACAGCGACTGTGACACGGGACTCTGCGTGGACGCGGTCTGCTGCGCGACGACCTGCGACGCCCCCTGCCGCGCGTGCAACGTGCCCGGAAACCTCGGCACCTGTTCGATCGCGAGCGTCGGGCAGCAAGACACCTGCGCAGCGGGTCAGGTGTGCAGCGCATCCGGCGCGTGTTCGAGCGGCCTCGGGGGACCGTGCATGACGGGCACCGACTGCGAGAGCGGCTTCTGCGCCGATGGCGTCTGCTGCTCCAGCGCGTGCGATGGTGTCTGCCAGTCGTGCAACGCCCCGGGAAATGAGGGCACCTGCCTCCCCACCCCCGCCGGAGTCCAGGACACGTGCGCTCCCGGCGAAGTCTGCAACGGAGCGGGGTCGTGCAGGAAAACGGATGGCCAGGCATGCTCCACCGCGATCGAGTGCCTGAGCGGCTTCTGCGCCGACGGCGTCTGCTGCAACACGGCCTGCGGTGGCGGGTCGCCGACGGACTGCCAGGCGTGCAGCATGGCGACCGGCGCACCGATCGAGGGCGTCTGCACGATCCTGGACTCGAGCGTCACCTGCCGCCCCTCCCAGGGCGAGTGCGATCCCGCCGAAGTGTGCAACGGCGCGCAACCCCTGTGCCCGACGAACGTGACCGCGCCCGACGGCAGCGCGTGCGCCGGAGGCACCTGCACGAACGGCACCTGCGTCACGGGCTCGAAGGGCCCCGGGGAAGCCTGCGCTGGCCCTGCCGAGTGCTCGAGCGGCTTCTGCACCGACGGCGTGTGCTGCCAGACCGCCTGCGACGCCGCCTGCCAGGCCTGCAACCTCTCTGGCAACGGAACGTGCATGCCCGCCGCAGCAGGTGAACAGGATCTGTGCGGCCCGGGTCGCGTCTGCAACGCCACGGGCACCTGCACGAAGGGCCCTGGTGAGGCTTGCGCGACCGCAGCCGAGTGCACCAGCGGGTTCTGCACCGATGGCGTCTGCTGCACCTCGGCCTGCGGGAACGCCTGCCAGGCGTGCAACGTGCCCGGCAGCATCGGCATCTGCGCCCCTACCGCAGCGGGCCAGCAGGATCTCTGCCCCCTCGGAAGCGTGTGCGACAACCTCGGCGCCTGCAAAAAGTCCCTGGGACAGCCCTGCCAGACGGCGCTCGACTGCGGGAGCGGCTTCTGCTCCGACAACGTCTGCTGCGACGGCGCCTGCTCGACCTCGTGCGTGGCATGCTCCACCGCGAAGAAGGGCGGCGGCCAGAACGGCCTCTGCGGCCCCGTGGCGGTGGGAACCGACCCCGACGACGACTGCGCCGTGGAAATCGCCACCTGCGGCAACACCGGCGCATGCAACGGAAGCGGCGCCTGCCAGAAACGCCAGGCGGGGACCCCTTGCTCCCCCGCCTCGTGCAACGGCCCGGAAATCCTGAACCCGGTGGACACCTGCGACGGCCAAGGCCAGTGCGTCGACACTGCGCCCCAGGACTGCGGCGCCTACCGATGCGTCGGCCAGGCCTGCCTGTCGCAGTGCTTCGTCGACCAGGAGTGCTTGACGAGGGCGTACTGCAGCGGTGGCACCTGCAGCCTCAAGCTGCCCGTCGGACAGCCTTGCACCATGAACAAGGCCTGCCTGAGCGACGCCTGCCTCTCGCGCGTGTGCAGCAACGACACCGACGGGGATGGGATCCCCGACGAGCAGGACAACTGCCCCAGCGTCCCGAACACCAGCCAGGTGAACACCGACGCGAACCTGCCCGGCGGTGATGCAGACGGAGACGCTTGCGACGACGACGACGACGCCGACGGTGTCCTCGACGCCGTCGACAACTGCCCGACCATCCCCAACCCCGGACAGGAGAGCGCAGGCCCAGGCAGACCGGGCTACGCCTGCCTGTGCAACGATCCTCCGAAGCCCGATGGTGCGCCCTGCGACGACGGCAACGGATGCACGCTGAACGACACTTGCCAGGCAAACGTGTGCCGACCAGGGCCGCAGGTGGAGTGCCCGCAGCCCGAACAGGCCGAGTGCAAGCAGCGCGCATGCGAACCAGCGACCGGCTCCTGCGTCCTGCTCCACCGGCTCGACGGAGCGCCCTGCCCGGAAGGCATCTGCATCGCCGGCGGATGCCTCGACGAGAACCGGTGGACCCCTGGCAGCGGCGGCGCCGGAGTCGGCGGGGAAGCCGGGTCCGGAGGCTCGGGCGGCATGGGCGGCCACGCGGGCGACGGGCCGGGCGGCTCGGCAAATTCGAGTGGCTCGACCTCGGCATCCAGCGGCGCGGGCGAAAGCCCCCTCCGCCTCTACGGCAACGGCTGCACCCTCACCGAAGGACGCAAGGCCCCCGCCACCGGCGCCTGGCTCTTGCTCGGACTGACCCTTGCCGCCTGGACCCGGAGACGCACGCAACCGGACGGCGCGAGGCCCGCACGCCCCCGCTGAGACGCACCGCCACGGCAGCAGGCGCCTCAGCCGCCGAACTGCCGGATCTTCGCGAAGTGGACCGCATCCTCGCCGGCCGGGAAGTGAATCTGGCCCGTGGCATCGTTCGCTGCGGCCCAGACCGCCGCGGCGACGTCGGTCTCCTTCGTCGTCATCTTCGGGCTGCCGAACTCCGCGAAGATCGGGCCTGCGAAGCCCTGGTAGGCCGCCGGGATCAGATCCAGCGGGTTGATCGAGGTGTTCTGCGTGAACCGGGTGGTCGGCGCGTAGCCCGGCTCGACGATCTTCGTCCTGACGTCGAAGTAAGCGAGCTCCAGGGCCAGGGCCTCGGTGAACCCCTCGATCGCCTGCTTGCTGGCCTTGTACGGCGCAGCGAGCGGGAACGGCGCCAGCGTCACGCTCGACGTCACGTTGATGATGACGCCCGAGCGACGCTCCCGCATCTGCGGGATCACGGCCTGGCACATGGCCATCACCCCGAAGGTGTTGGTGTCGAACACCTTCCGGATGTGCGCCATCGGGGTGGCTTCGAACGCGCCGACCACACCGATGCCGGCATTGTTCACGAGGACGTCGATCGGACCGGCCGCCTCGATGCAGGCGCGGATGCTGTCGTCGCTGGTGACGTCGAGCGGCAGGATCCGCAGCTTCTCCGAGCGCGGCAGAACCTCCGGGTTCGGCTTGCGCATCGTGGCGACGACGTTCCAGCCGTTGGCCAGGAAGTGACGAGCGATCTCGAGGCCATAACCAGAGGACGCGCCGGTGATCAGAATCGTTTTCATTGAGACCTCCATGTGCTTCGGATGGTCATTAGATAGGCCCAATCGTCAGGACTATCCATAATCAGGCGTCCTGGATTATTGCTCAACCGTCCAAGCCACGAGGTGCCGCGCGGGACGACCTCGCCGCCTCGAAGCGGCATGCGGCGGTGTCAGCGCCGCATCCAAGAGCCTGCACCGTGTCGTTTCGACCGAGCACCCCCCTTTGCGCGGGGAGGACGAGGTGTCAGCGCCGCATCCAAGATGCCTGCGCCGTGTGGTCTCGACCGAGCGCCCCCTTTGCCGGGGGACGAGGTGTCAGCCTGCGCCCCATGGCTGGCCAGCCGCGATTGGCGCGGCTCTCGAACCATGCGACCTGACCAGGCATGGTGTGGGATTGATGCTGACGACGTCGCAAGTACACCCGGTGGATGCCGTCCTCCTCGACATGGACGGGACGATCTTGAACTCGATCAAGTCGGCTGAGCGCATCTGGAGCGCATGGGCCCTGCGGCACGGCCTCGACGTCGACGCCTTCCTGCCGACGATCCACGGCGTTCAGACGGTCGAAACCATCCGGAGGCTCGGTCTGCCCAGCGTCGATCCGCACGCCGAGGCCGCCGCGATCACACAAGCAGAGATCGACGATGTCGAGGGCATCGAGGCGATCGCAGGCGTCGCCGAGTTTCTCGGCGCGCTGGCCGAAGGGAGCTGGGGGATCGTGACCTCGGCGCCGCGGGCCCTCGCCTTGCGGCGCATCGAAGCAGCCGGCCTGCCCACGCCACCCCTGCTGATCGCTGCCGAGGACGTGGCGCATGGAAAGCCCGCTCCGGACTGCTTTCACCTGGCCGCAGCGCGCCTCGGGACGACCGCGGACAGGTGCCTCGTCGTCGAGGACTCGCGCGCGGGGATCGTGGCAGCAGAGCGCGCCGGCGCGACCATCCTGGTCATCACCTCGACCCACCCCACCCCGATGGCGGTCGAGCATCCAGCCATCGTGGATTACCGCGACCTCGTCCTGGAGACGACGCCGGACGGCTCACTCCACATTCGCCACGCGCAAGGAGGCGGCGATCGACCAGCGCGTCTGTCCTGCATCGTGAAAGCGGGCCGCCCCTCCGAGACCAGCCGCCCGCGTCTCTAGCAGGGGCCATTTCGTGTCCCCGCTCATCCCCCCGTGGGCTCTTCGGGAAAGCACTGCGCCACGATCTCGAGGAGCGCCTGGGTGTGTTCGGTCCAGGCGCTCAGCGGTCCCGTGAAGGCAGGCGTGAGTTCGAAGTAGCGCTCCGTGCACTGCATGCTTTGCTCGGCGATCCACTCGCTCTGCGCCTGCGGAGCGGTGAGCCATGGCAGGAGCGCAAACCGCTCCAGGCGCTTCTCCTCGCGGCAGGTGTCCAGCGCGGAGCGGAGCGCCGGCCACAGCGCATGTCGGGTCGGAGAGTCCAAGCTCGCCCAGATCGAACGCCAGATCCGTACGCGCTCGTCGGCCCTGGGTTGCTCGGTGGCCAGCTCGGCGAACGCGGCGCCCAACCCTCGTTCGAGCACACGCTCCGCGACCCACGGGTAGCCAACGACACCTGGATCGAGGGCGAGTGCGGCGCGCAGCTCTTCCCGCGTCCGCGCCATGCCCAGCGCTCGCCACACCGGGCTCTCGAACTCGTCGGGGCCTCCTCGCCAGTCCACCTGCTCGGGAGCCTTCAGGGTGAGGTAACGACCATTGAGAGTGCGCAAGAGGCGGGCCGAGCCACGCGCGAGGATGGACGCGCGGAAGGCATCGAGATCTGCGAGATCCGAGATCAAGCTCAGCGGGTGGCAAAGCAACCAGATGGCGTGCTCGGTTTCGGCACGTGCTGATTCGTCAGGAGCCGACGCGAGCTGCTCCCCCACCCACGAGAACAGCGCCGCGCGCTCATGCGCCACACAGGCGTGGTGCCGCAGTGGGATGGCATCGACCAGGAGCTGGGCGAGCCGTTGCTGGTGGTCCTCTCGTCCGCGGAGGGCATCCCGCCGATGTCGAAACACCCGCAGCGACAGTGGCTCGGGGAGCCGCCCCAGCGGCAGCATCCGTCGAGATCCCTCCGAGAAGCGGTCGATGTGGCGCTCGGCCTCCTCCAGCGGAAGCGCCGACAGGAACGACGGCGCAAAGACCGACGTCGCGATCTCGTCGTGCCGGAGATCCATGAGCCGCTGTGCCAGCGCTGTCGCCTGCTCGGGTGGCACGGACGCCAGCAGCTCGGCCCACACCGCGATGGGCGGGCGATGCACAGCGTCGAGGTGTGCCACACAGGCGGTCCACAGCGAAGGGACGGCGGCCGCGACCTCGGGTACGAGCTCGTGCGCCTCGTGGAGGCGCGCGACGTGCAGTGCCGCCTCCCCTGCACGGAGGCGAAGCAGCGCGTCGCACCCGGCGCTGCACTGCAAGAGCGCGCGCACCAGCGGCGCCGGTTTCGAGAGCCGGCAGCGGCGCAAGAGGTGCTGGAGGTACGCGCGCTGCTCGGCCGTCGAGTACACCTCTTCCCAGCCGGAGAACTCGCACAGCGGCGGGAACATCTCGGGATGACGCAGCGCGTGCTCACAGAGCTTCGCCGCAAGGTGGCTCCGCTGCGGCTCTTCAGCCGCTCGCAAGAGCGCGATCAGCGCACCGCCGAGGTCCCACCCGCTCAGGGGCTGCGGGGGCGAGAGCGTGAGCGCCCACACGCGCGCGAGCGCCTGGTGACACCGCTCCGGCCCCAGGTATGCGGCCGCCTTGCCGATCGCGATCACCCGCCACACCAGCCTGACGCTGGCGGCGCGATCGTTCGCGCCATCGTCCGGCGAAGCCGCTGCAACGAACAGGTCGAACAGGCGCGCGGCGGCGGCGCGCGCGGTCGTGGGATCTCCGCTCTCCACCTCCTTGCGCAAGTGCTCGACCGTGCCCGGAGCGGCGCGATCGCCAGCGAGGTGCTCCCCGGCGCGCGCCAGCCACGCCCGCGCTTCTTCAGGCTGATTCGCAGCAAAGAGCGCCTCGGCGAGCTTCGCGCGCAGATCGGGTTCTCCGGGCTCTCGCTGCAGCGCCGCGTCGTCCATGGCTTCGAGCCCGGCGCTGGCGCGCGCGAGGAGCGCGTGCCGCTCTTCCCCCTCGAGCACCCTGGCCGCAGCGAGGAGGATCTCGATCCGCTCTTCGACCTCATCGGGGTCGAGAGCATCGACCCCCTCCTCGCCATCGAGCGCTTCGACCAGGCTCCGCACGGCGTCACGCACACGCTCCCGATGCACGGCAGGCGCCGCGACGAACAGGGGCCCGACCTGGTCGAGCCGCTGCCCATCGAGATCGGGCGCCAAGGCCCACGCCACCGCGTCATCCCAGCGCCCCTCTGCCACCAGCCGTGCCACCAGCTCCGGCACCGGATACGCCCGGGGGTGGGTGATGTCGGCGGTGAGCAGCAGCTCGTCGAGCGCGTGCGCCTCGAGCAGCGGCAACACGGCGCGTACACTCGTACGGTGCGTGAAAGGATCACGCACATGCGCCAGCTCGGCGAGGATCACCCTCGAGGGCCAGATCTCGAGCCGCAACGCCGCAGCGAGGACCGAAGGCCGAAGGCCCTCTTGCGCGCAGGTGAGCAGCCAGGCGAGCGCCGAGCATTTCATCTGCCGCCCCACGAGCGCTGGCGACCACGCGCGTTCCACCTGCGCATTCAGATGCGACCAGTCGACGAGCAGCTCGCGCAAGAAGCCTGCGCGTCCTTCGGGGTGCTCGTGCCAGCTCATGGTGCAGACGGGTGTCGATGCAACGGTGGTCGAGTCCACGTGGCCTCCAGATGAACCCGAACAAGGAGAGTTCCGAGCACTAGGACACCTCGGCGACCCCGCCGCTCTTCGCGAACTTCCCGGGCGAACACCCCAGCCGCTTCCGGAATGCGGTGCTGAAGGCGCTCGCCGACTCGTAGCCGATCTCGTCCGCGATCCTGTCGAGCGTCTTGGCCCCACGGACCAGCGCATCCTTCGCCAGCGCCATCCGCCAGCGCGCCAGGTACTCGATCGGCCCGCAACCGAGCACCTCGGCGAAGCGCGCTGCGAAGGCCGACCGTGACAGCCCCGCCACCTTCGCGAGCCCGGCGACCGTCCAGCTCGCCCTGACATCCGCGTGCATCGCGCAGAGGACCCGAGCGAGCGCCGGATCGCGCATGCCGTTGAGGAGACCTGCGCGGACCTCGTCGGCCGCCAGCCCACGCCAGCGGAGGGCCTCGATCAGCAAGACCTCGAGCATGCGCTGCAGCACCATCTCCTTGCCGGGCTCCTCGCTCGCGCACTCCTCCATGATGAGCGTGATGACGCGGCCCAGCCTTCCGGCCCGGCCCTTCGACGCGGGGATGTGGATGATGCGCGGCAGGAGCGCGAGCAGCAGCGGCGCGTTGGCCAGCTCGATCTGGAACGTCCCGCCGAGCGATTCGAAGTCGGCGTCCCCCTCCTGTTCGCCATGCCGCACGGCCGTCGCCGTCGGCTCACGCGGCTCACACACGACGTCCGGATGGCTGCTCAGCGTGAACGCTGGCGACGACGGCAGAAGCAGGAAATCGCCTTTCTGAAACCGGGTGGGCTCCTGCCCCTCGAACGAGATCCAGCACTCCCCCTTCAGGATGATCGTGAACCCGGGCGCATTGTAAGCGGCGTAGCGCACCCCCCACCGACCCCGCCCCGTGATCGGTTTCGAGATGGCCGTGCTCGGCCGGAGCAGCGCGATGACGTCACTCAGGGGATCCATGCTGGACGATCCATCAACAAATCGTTGCGAGCGATTCTAGATCGTCCATCCCCGCTGTCCAGACTGGTCTCCACGACGGCATGGCAACCACCCCGGTCTCGACGCGAGCCACCTCCGCCTCGGCATGCCCCGCGCTTGCCTTGGTGTGAACCACGTCTGCCTCAGCGTGAACCACGCCTGCCTTGATACGCGCCGCACTTGCCTTGGCGTGAACACCGTCTGCCTTGGCGCGAGCAACGCCTGCCTTGGTGTGAACACCGTCTGCCTTGGTGTGAGCAACGTCTGCCTTGGCGTAAGCAACGTCTGCCTTGGCACAGACAACGCCTGCCTTGGCACAGACAACGCCTGCCTTGGCACAGACAACGCCTGCCCTGGCACAACCCAACCCCTCCTCGACCCGCCGCGCCCTCCACCCCACCCCCCTCCGAGCGCTCGCGGCCATCCCCCCTCCAAGCCCCCCCACCCCACGGGGAGCCACCCCCCTGCGCCCCAGCGGCGTGTGGGGGCACGGCAGCGCGGGATGGGAAGGGCCCCGGCAACGCGCCGCCGGCCCTCAGCGAAGCCCCTCCGCCAGGGTCTTGCCCCCACCTCCCCCCCTTCCATCGCCTTCTACGAGGCGAAGCTTGCCGGGAAGGGCCCCATCCCGCGCTGCCGTGCCCCCACACGCCCCCCGGGACGCCCCGCTGGGTCGCTGGATCCCCCGACCCTACAACCGCCCCACCGCAGCACTCCCCCCCGAAACCGGCCGCGCCCGATGCTCCTCCACCGGCCCTGCCCGCAGCGCCCAGGGACTCCGCCCTTCCCCGGAAGCTCCCCCCGCCGACACCCCTGCCGCATCCACCTCACCTGCCCGCGCCCGCTCCGTCTCCAGCCATTGCCAGAACGCCTCGGCCCACAGCGCGCCCCCCTCCTCGTTCGGATGGATCTTGTCCGACTGCCGCGGGATCGGCCCCTTCACCAGCGAGTCCGAATCGAAGAACCGACATGGCGCCGAGTTCTCCCGGATCACATCGATGATCCCCGTGTCCTTTCGCCACAGCGGTGGCGCCACCCACACACAAGGCCGCTTCCCGATGCTCTGCACCAGACGCCGGATGGCAGGCCCGTGGGCAGGAGGATCCGTGTTCGCCACCTCGTTCGCGCCCAGACTGATGATCACCAGATCGGGCTGCGTGTTGGCCACCAGCAGCTCCATCTTCGGCGCCCACGTCACCGTGTACGAACTCTGCTCCGCCTTCACCTCGTAGCGCACCCCGAGCGCCTTCATCCGCGGCTTCAGCGCTTGCGCGAACCCGGCCAGCGTGAACGAGTCACCGATGTGCAGCACGGCCGTCCTCGGAGGGATCGGAGGCGGCGGCGCACGCTCGACGGACGCCTGGGCGGACGTCGCGTTCGCCTTGCCAGTGCTGGAAACTTCTCCAGTTTGCCCGGAAGACTCACCCGGGGCGGAGGAAGCAGCGGCCGGCCGGACGGAGAGAGGTGCGGCATCGCGGTGCTCCGTGGCGTTCTGCCCCGCCGCCGCTCCGGCGGACGAAGGCGCGCTCGCGGGCGGCGTCGATCCGCACGAAACCCCCAGGATACAGGCTCCGATCTGCCAGAGCCGCCCGATCGGATGCACCTTCACCATCGCCACCTCGCGGGGACGGCACTCTAGGCGCAGCCCTGGGCGGCCCGCAATCGTTGAAGCGCCGGACGCCGGACCGTACTAAATGAGAGCTGTGCTGAGCTTCCGGTTCTTCGGTATCCCGGTGGAGATCCAGCCCTGGTTCTGGATCACCGCGTTCATCATCAACTGGAGTCTCCTCAACCGAGGGGGGTATTCCGCCGCTTTCCAGGTTGGCTTGATGCTGGTCTGGCTCGCCGTCGTGTTCGTCTCCGTGCTGGTCCACGAGCTCGGCCACGCCTTCGCGATCCGACGCCACAGGATCGAGCCCGAGATCACCTTGCACGGCCTCGGCGGCGCGACGACGTGGCGCACCGTCCTTCCGCTGGGACGGCTCGATCACATCTTCATCAGCCTGGCGGGGCCGTTCGCGGGCTTCGCGCTGGGTGGCGTCGTCTACCTCGTGAAGACGTTCACGCCGGCCACGGTCGCGCTGCCGGATCTCGCGCTCTTCGCCATCGACAGCTTGCTGTGGGTGAACATCGCGTGGGGCATCTTCAACCTCATCCCGGTGCTGCCGTTCGATGGTGGGCACGTCCTCGAGCACGCGCTCGGCCCGAAGCGGACACGGCTGGCGGCGGGCATCTCCTTCCTCGTCGCGGGCTCGTTGACGCTGCTCAGCGTGGTGTACCGCCAGTACTGGATCGCGTTCCTGTTCGGCATGTCGGCGGTCCAGAGCTACCAGCGCTTCCGCGCCGAAGCGGATGTGACGGCGGTGGATCTGGAGCGAGCGCGGCAGGCCCCGCGGGAAGACGCCATCCCTGGCGAGCTGCTCTCCTTGATCCGCCGAGGCCGCCGCGCCCTCGCGGACGATCACCTGGATGAAGCGGCGGCGCTCGCGGCGGAGATCCTGGCGCGGGAGACGGTGCCCCGACCGGCGGCGCGTCAGGCGCACGAGATCATGGCGTGGGTGCGACTGCTCGGGGACGACCCGAAGACCGCGCAGGTGTCGGTGGTGCAGGCGCGGCGGTACGGCGACGTGGATCCGGCGCTGGAGGCGGGGGTCGCGCGGGCGCTCGGAGAGAGCCGGGTCGCGCGACGCATCCTCGAAGAGGCGCGGATGGCCGGCGACGACCGGAAGGAGGTCGTGGGCCCGCTGATCCAGCTCCTCCTCGAACAGGGCGAGGTGAACCGCGCGGCAGCGAACGCGCTGGACATCGTGGAGTCGCTCTCGGAAGAGGACGCACGGAAGATGGCGGAGATCGCCTTCGACGAGGGCTCGTTCGAGTGGTCGGCGCGGCTGTACGAGGCCGTGTTCCGGCGCAACGGCGCGAGCGAAGACGCCTACGATGCGGCGCGGGCCAGCGCGAAGAGTGGCAACGCGGACCAGGCGCTGGAGCTCCTGAAGAAGGCGGTGGAGGCGGGCTTCTCGGACCGCACGCGGGCCTGGTCGGACTCGGCGCTGGAGTCGCTGCGCAGCAACGAGCGGCTGGACACCGTGTTCCCGCGGCACTGACGGTTCGGACGCGATGCAGGTGAAGATTCCGTACATGCGGGTGGGCGCCGTCGAGGTGCCCGTCCCGGCGTACCAGTCGGCGGGGGCGGTCGGGCTCGATCTCTGCGCGGCGATCGAGGCGCCGATCACCCTGTCGCCTGGCGAACGGCGGCTCGTCCCGACGGGGTACGCCGTGGCGATCCCGCGAGGGTACGAGGGCCAGGTGAGGCCGCGCTCGGGGCTCGCGCTGAAGCACGGCGTGACGGTGCTGAACGCGCCGGGCACCATCGATCCCGACTACCGGGGCGAGCTGAAGGTGCTGCTGATCAACCACGGAGAGGCGCCGTTCTCGGTGGCCCGTGGGGAGCGGATCGCGCAGCTCGTGATCTGCCCGGTGGGCATCGCCGACCTCGTGGCGGTGGACACGCTCGACGCGACGGCGCGCGGCGGCGGTGGTTACGGGTCGACGGGCGTCTGATTCCGCGTTGACTCCGCCGCGCGGTCGGCGGACGAGGGGGACATGATGCGATCTGCGCTGTGCCTCGGCTCGTTGCTCGCGTTCCTGTCGGCCTGTGGCTCCCCTCCTCCGCCCGAGGCGCCCGAGCCGCTCGCGGAGCCTGCTCCCGCGGCGCCTGTGGAGCCCGCGCCCGCGGCCCCTGCGGAGCCGGTCGCGGAGGAGCCCAAGACGCCAGCGCCTGCCGCTGCACCCGAACCGGAGCCCAGCGACGCCGAGGTGCTGGCGCGCGACTTCCTCAAGACCGGAGGCCGCCGGATCGGATACTCGGCGACGAAGAAGGGGTTCGCGTACCCGCTGGAGCAGCGGAACCAGGAGGGCTTCCGCCTCGACATCCTCTTCACCGACGAGGAAGGTCGGAAGAAGGACGTGATCGCGGTCTGCGACTTCGCGTCGTGCGTGGAGCGGCTCGACGAGGTGTCGAAGACGCTGCGGCCGAAGCTCGCGGAACGGCTGCAAAGCGAGGGGTACGAATCGATCCGCGGGATCGGGTGGCCCTCGGGGCGGGACGAGCTGGAGGTCGGGGTACTCGGCATGAAGCTGCGGTACACGGGCGGGCGCCTGGAAGGACTGCGCGAGGGGAAGCCCGCGGCGACGCTGGGACGCCTCGGGGCGAAGGCGCCGGAGCTCCTGGCCATCTTCGTGGTGCCGGAGTCGAAGCGGCTGGGGGTGCTGGTGAAGCCCGCGGATGGGAAGGGCGTCGTGCAGGAGCTGCACGTGGTGAAGCTGCCCTGAAAGCCTGACGGGCGCCTCGCTCCGAGCGCAGGCGCCTCGCTTCGAGCGCACGCCTCGGGCTCGCGCTTCAGCGGAGAACACCGCTGGCTCACGCTTCCACGAACTACGTCGCTGGCTCACGCTTCAGCGGCGCACGCCTCGGGCTCACGCTTCGGCGAGGAAGCGCTGGATGGCGGTGAAGGTCTCGCGGGGGGCCTCCATCGGGACGAGGTGACCGACGCCAGGCAGGACGAGGAGCCGGGCGCCCGGGATGCGCTCGGCGATGCGCTGACCGTTGGCGAGGGGGATGAGCGGATCGTGGTCGCCGTGGATCACCAGCGTGGGGGTGGTGACCTCGGGGAGCTTGTCCCAGGACGACCAGCGCAGCACGGCGGCGAGCTGGCGAGCGACGGCCGCGGGTGAGGCGGGGCGCTTGCGCGAGGCTTCGAGGACCATGGCGAGCAGCTCCGGGTGCGCGTCGATGAAGCCGGGCGCGGCGATGGCGGTGAGCAGGCGGCGCTGCGCGGTGTCGTGATCCAGGCCTGGCGTGAGGGCCGGCGCGAGGAGCTCCGGCGGGGAGGCGACGACGTCGCGCCCGCCAGCCCAGGTGGCGAGGAGCACGGCCTTGCGGAAGCGCGCCGGGTGGGTGGTGAGGAGCTGCTGGGCGATCATGCCGCCCATGGAGATGCCGACGAGGTGGACCTGGTCGAGACCGAGGTGATCGAGGAGGCCGAGGGCGTCCTCGGCCATGTCGGCGATCTCGTACTGGGGGTGCTCGACGAGGCTGGACCAGCCGATGTCGCGGTTGTCGAACTGGATGGCCTGGTAGCCCGAGCCGGCGAGCGCCTGGGCCATCGGCGTCCAGCTGTCGCCCCGGGTGCCGAGGCCCATGATCAGGAGCACGGGCTCTCCCTCTCCGAAGACCTGGTAGTGGATGTCGAGGTCGCCGATGCGCGCGGTCTGCATGAGGGCGCAGTCTACTCGTCGATCGCCGCCCACGTCGCGTCGTCGATGCTATGCGCCGATCGCTGCCCACGTCGCGTCGTCGATGCGGCGCTCGCGGGCGATGCGGGCGTAGAGCGCGGCGCTCGGCCGGGGCGTGCGGGTCTGCGTCTCGTAATCGACGTGGACGAGCCCGAAGCGGGGCGCGTAGCCCTCGGCCCACTCGAAGTTGTCGAGGAGCGACCAGTGCATGTAGCCGCGGACGTCGAGACCGCGCTGGAGGGCGCGGGCGACCTCGGCGAGGTGGCGCACGAGGAAGCGAGGGCGCTGGTCGTCGTCGTCGTCGGGGAGGCCGTTCTCGGTGATGTAGACGGGGACGCCGGCGCGAGGAGCCCAGAGATCGAGGAGCTGGCCGAGGCCTTCGGGGTAGATCTCCCAGCCGAGATCGTTCACCTCGGCGCCGGCGCGGACGTTGCGCTCGAGGAAGGCTTCGCGGAAGCGCTCGGGGGCGAAGCGGACGAGGTCGCGGCTGTAGTAGTTGAGGCCGAAGAAGTCGTGGGTCTTTCGCTCGCAGACGGCGCCGGCGAACCAGCCGTTGAAGAGCCATTCGTAGAGGGCGGTCCAGGCGCGATCGGCGACGCGGCCGGTGTCGTCGGGCTCGATGATGCGGAGGTGGTGGGCGACGCCAGCGGCGAGGTCGTGGCCTCGCTGAGAGGCGGTGTCGTGCATCGCGCGGTACATGGCGTCGTGCGCGGCGAGGAGGTTCTGGAGGACGCGGAAGGCTTCGATCGGGGCGTGGTGCGCGGGCGGCCAGACGCCGAGGAGGTGGCCATGGCTGGCGACGACGTTGGGCTCGTTGATGGTGATCCAGAGGGTGCAGAGATCGCCGAGGGCCTCGACGGCGTGGGCGGCGAAGCGAGAGAGGAGGCGCGGTAGCTCGGGGTTCGCGAGGCCGCCGCGCGCAGCGAGCCACCGGGGGATGGTGAAGTGATGCAAGGTGACCATGGGCGTGATCCCGGCATCGCGGTGGGCCCCGAGGACCTCACGGTAATGATCCCAAGCGGCCGGATCGAAGTCGCCTTCGCCGGGCTCGAGGCGTGCCCACTCGAGGGAGAGGCGGTGGGCGCCGAGGCCGAGCTGCTGCTGGATCGCGACATCCTCACGGAAACGATGGAGGTGATCGCACGCCACGGCCGGGGTGTCGCCGCCCCGGATCCGGCCAGGCTCTCGGGCAAATGCAGCCCAGTCGGTGTCTTCGCAGTGTCCCTCGATCTGGGTGGCGGCCGTGGCCGTGCCGAACAAGAAATGTTCAGGGAACTCCAGCACCTCGCGCATGGGGAGCATGATAGGCGACGGCATCCCACGAGGAGGGAATCGGCGCACTCCTCTCTCCCGTTTCGCGCTAAATGCTCTGCAAGCGCTCGGTTTCGAGGCATGATCCAGTCTCGGACGGCAGGAGCGCCGTACGTAACCGAGATCACTATGGCCATTCTCGACGACCCTCAGCGGCTGAACCGATTGGATCCTGCGATCACCCGCCTCGACGCGGACGCAATCCTCGATGCATGCGTCGAGGAAGCCGCGCGTCTGGCAGAAGCGCCGATCGCGCTGGTGAGCCTGGTGATGCGGCACGTGCAGCTGTTCCGGGCGCATCGCGGGCTGCCGCCCGAGCTTGCGCTGAGCTGCGCGACGTCGCGGCGAAACTCGTTCTGTCAGTTCGTGGTGCGCGACGAGCGCCCGCTCGTGGTCGAGGACACGACGATCGACTCGTGGGTGCCTCAGGATCTGGTGGAACGCTACGGCATCCGTGCGTACGCGGGCGTACCCGTGCGGGTGGATGGGCAGCCCATCGGGACGCTGTGCGTGATCGACATCACGCCGCGGCGGTTCTCTCCGGCGGTGATGAACGCGCTGGAGGTGCTCGGGACGCGCGTTGCGGCGCGGCTCTCCGAGCTGGTGGGGGATGAGCCCGCCGAGGGGCCGCCAGCGGCGCCGCAAGAGCGGCTGCGGCTCCTGCGCCGGATGGCGCGGCTGCTGGAAGGGGCGCTCCAGGCGCTCGGGCCGCCGCTCGAACAGGCGCGCGCGGCGGAGCTGTCGGACACGCCGACGCTCGACCCGGCGATCCGCTCCGATCTGTCGGCGGCGGTGCTGTGTTACGAGGATCTCGCGGTGGCAGCGCGGGAGCTGTCGACCGAAGCGACACGGCTGTCGCGCGGGGCGCCGGATCCGCGGGTGGAGACGCTGCTGATGGAGGCCAGGTCGCTGACGCGCGAGCTGGACGAGGCCGGGCCGATGGTGAGGCTGGCGCAGGGGGCGCTCTCCGATCGGGTGGGCCTGGAGGCGGCCGCAAAGGCGGTGTCGGTGACGCGACAAGCGCTCGACTTCCACGCGAACGCGCTGGCTGCGGCGCAACGGCTGCTCAAGGCGGCCGACGCGGTGGACGCCGCATGGACCGAAGTGCTCACGCCCGCGGGGGAGGTCGCGCCGTGAAAGGGCGAGCATACGCGCTCTGGATGGAGATCATGGAGGTCCAAGGGCCTCCCAGCGCGCGCAGCTCCTTCGCCATGGCTCGGCTGATCCTGCGAACACGGGCGCTGCCGGAGGAGATCACCCCGGAGGTCGACGACCCTGCGCTGGAGCGGCGGCTCGAGGAGGCGCTGATGGACATGGCGAGGACGGGCTGAGAGAAGACCGGCGAGCGCGCTCCCCAGGCGCGTTCGCCGGCTCGCGCTTCAGGAGACGCTCATGCCCGCGTCCCGCTTGAGGTCGTCGAGGTCGGCGCAGTAGTCGGGCATCAAGCGCTCGAAGCGTGCGCCGTGGCACGTGAGGATGAGGACCTGCAGCTCCTTCGCGGCGTCGCGGAGGATCTTGACCATGGTCAGGAAGCGGGTGTCGTCGGTCCAGCCGAGGGTGTCGTCGAGCAGGAGCGGCAAGGGGCGACGATCACGCGCGAAGACCCGGGCGAGCGCGATGCGGACGATGACGGAGAGCTGCTCGCGGGTGCCGCCGGAGAGCTGGTCGAAGTCCTCCTGGATGCCGCGCCGGGTGACTTTGTCGAGGCGGAGGTCCTGGGTCATCCTGATCTCGGTGCCCGGGCGGAGGTGGACGAGGTAACGAGCGACCTCGTTGACGACGGGCGTGAGGTAGCGGCGCTGGGCCTCGGCGTACGCCTCTTCGACCAGGTCGGCGAGAAGGCGGGCGGCGCGGGCCTCGCGTTCGAGCCGATGGTGGATCTCGATGGCGGCGGCGTGCTCGGCACGGGCGTCGCCGAGGGCCTCGAAGTGCCCATCGAGGGCGGCACGGTCGAGGAGGGTCTCGAGATGGACGACGCTGTCCCGGAGGGTGCGCGCCGCGGCCTCCTGGGCACGCAAGGCGCCCTCGGCACGAGCGACCTCGTCGCGGTGGAGCTCGGGGGCGGCGTCGGCCAGCGCGGTGGTCGCCACCGCGAGCGCCTCGTCGGCGGTGGCGAGCACGCGCTGCGCGTCGTCGAGTCGCTCCGAAAGGGCGGCGTCCGACGCGACCTCGCGCGCCGACCCGAGGCGGCTCTGGGCCATGTCGAGCTGATGGCGGAGGCTGCTCTCGCGCACCCGTAGCTCCGACAGGGCTCGCTCATCGTCCCGACGGGCTGCATCGTGGCGAGCGAGGGCTTCCTGGAGCGGGAGGCGTTCGCGCTCCAGGGCGTCGATGCGGGTGGTCAGCCCCTCCAGAAGGGCCTGGAGCGCGGTGGCCGAGGGAATGTCCGTCTCCGTGGGGCCATCGCCGAGCGCATCGAGCACCGCGCCGTGTCGCTCCCGCAGAGCGGCGAGACCCGCGGGCGCGAGCCGTTCGAGCTCGGTGGCGAGCTGCTCCTGCCGCTCCGCCAGCGAGAGGCCGTGCGTCCAGCGGGACCGCGCGTCGTCGAGGTCGCACGCGTTCGCGCGCTCCAGGGCGTCGTCGAGGGTGCGCTCGAGCTGGGCGAGATGCGACGCTTCGGTCAGCTCGCCAGGGATGATCTCCCAGCCGTGCGCCGGGTTCTCGGCATCGGTCGGTCCCGCGCAGAGGGGGCCGCGCTCCGCGATCGGTCGCTCTTGCCCCGCGTACGGCCCCGTCAGCCAGCGAACCCTCGCCGCAAGCACGCTCACCTCGTGCTCGCACCTGGCGAACTCCTCGGCGAGGGCTTCGAGGCGGTGGATGGCTTCCTCGGTCATGCGGTTGGAGTCGAGCTTGATCTCCAGCGCAGTCACCCTCGCCGAGGCCTCCCGCGCCACCTGGACGCGCGACTTCAGGTCCGAGGTCTCCGCGGCGAGCCGCGCAACCTCCTTGCGAAGGACATCCAGGCCCTCGGGTGCCGCATCGCCGAGGCGCTGCTCCAGCCGCACCCGTGCGCTCTCGGTCTCCGCGCGGGCCCGGGCCAGCTCCTCCGCGTGGGCGAGGCTTTCGAGGCTCCGCTCCTGCAGCGCCGTGCCCAGGGCCTGCCGGGCGTGTTCCAGGCGCGCTTCGGCCTTCACCAGATCCTCTCCGCGAGGAACGAGGTGCAGCTCGGCGTTGCCGATCGTCATCGTCGTCGGCCGGACGATCTGCCACGGGGACACCTGCCCCGCGGCGAGCCACGTCGCTGGCGTGCCGTCGCCGAGATCGACGGTGAGATCGTCCAGCGCCCGCACGGTGACCTGCGTGCCCACGGCCGACCAGGCGGCGTCGGCGACATCCACGTCGTGGGACAACCTCCGCAGCGCATCGACCGTCGTGTCGTCGATGGGTTGATCGCCGAGCTTCGTCAGCAAGCGATCCAGCGCGCTCCGGAACCGCTCCGCCTCGGCCAGGCGCCCCTGCGCATGCGCCCACCGTTCCGCGAACGCCGCGGCTTCGCGCACGAGCACCTCCAGCCCCTCGGGGGCCACCTCCGCGAGGCGGGCCCGCTGCACCCAGATGTCCTCCTCGGCCACCGCGCGCGCCGCCCGGCGCTCCCGGGCCGTCTGGAGATCCTTCGGTCCTGCGCTGCGCAGCGCCTCCCGCAAGCGCGCTTGCGTCTCCCGCGCGCGCCCACAGGCCAGCGCGAGACCAGGCCGGGCAGGATCGATCTGCGCCTCGCCGATCCCAGGCACGGACAGGACCGCACCCGGCATGGGGAGCCAGACGGTGGTCGGCACGCCGGCGCTCTCCTCGGTGCCGGCATCCCCTTCCCCACCGGTCGTCGTCTCACCGGCTGCCGCGGTCGGCACCAGGACCCGCGTCCCTTCGGCCTCCAGCCGGGAACGAAGGACCACGCACTGCTCCCGCAGCGAGACCAGTGCATCGTACTGCCGTCCGTCGAGCGCATCGCGTTCAAGCGCCTGCTTCACCTCTGCGCTCTCCGCCTCCAGCATCTCGGCCCGCGCCAGATCGGTGGCCGTACGCGCCACCTGATCGAGCGCATAAGCACGAGCGAGCAGCGGATGGGTGGCCTCGCGCTCCGCGCGCTGCGCTTCGAGTTGCGCCTCGATGGCCGTGAGGGCCGCCTCCGCCACCTCGCCTTCGCGCTCGCGCTCGGCATGGAGCTGCACCATCGCTTCCAGCCGCGAGCGCTCCTCCCTGGTGTCACAGGAGAGCTGCTCGATGGTGTCCACGAGGCCCTTTCGCTCCTCCACCTCGCGCTGGCGCGCATCCCTCCTGGCTTCTGCGGTGGCCTGCTCGGCCCGTGCCGTCGTCAGCCGCGCCTCGTGCTGGTGCAGCGCTTGCGCCGTTTGCCGCGCCGTCTCCAGCTCGTCACGCAGGGTGGGCAAGCTGAACTCCAGGCTCTCGAGCCGCGCTGCCTCCCTCGTCCAGCGCTCGCGTTGCGCCTCGTTCTCCCGGAGGGACTGTTCGATGAAGGTCAGCCGTTCCTCCGCCTTCTGCCGTGCGAGATGGGCGTCCCGGAGTATCCCCGTGGGTTCCACGCGCTTCTGCGTGTAGAACCTCGCCACTTCTCCCTGCACCCGAGAGCGAATGCGCTCTCCTTCCTTTCCTCCCGTCAGCAGCCCGACCTGACGCCCCACAGCGTCGGCCAGCGCCCCTCGGACATCCTCACCCAGCGTCGCGCCGGGATCGGCGTGGGCCGTTTCGTCCTGGGTCACCCAGAGGAGACCCCAGACCCCCATGTCTTCGCGACTCACCGCGCCCTTCTTCGGCAAGCGCCCTTCGAGGCGTCGGAGGAGCTCTTCGTCCGCTTCGCGGTTGCAGAGCATGGTGCCGTCGCCCAGCCAGAGCGTCGACATCGGCTTTTCGAGGAAGCGCTTGTGGATGCGGAGCTGCTCACCGTCGATGGTCAAGGTGATCTCGACCTCGGGCGCGAGTCGGGTGCCGTGCGGTTGCAGGGCGACGATGCCTTGGTGCCGGGTGCCGTGGCGCTCGAAGAGGCCGATGCGGAGCGCCTCGACGAGGGTGGATTTGCCGGCCTCGTTGCCGCCATGGATGATGTTGATGCCCTCGACGAAGGGCCCCAGCGTGACGGAGCCGACGAGGACGCCGACATTGCTGACCGTCAGCTCGACCAGTCTGACCGCGCGGTTCATGCGACCTCCTTGTGCAGCCGGTAGAGGAGACGGAGAGCGCGCTCGGCGTCCTCCTGGGGAAAGCCTTCGATGCCCGTGCGAAGCCGCTCGGCGACACCACCAATCCAGCCTGCGCCGCGGAGGCCGGCGAGATCGTCGTCGCTCACCAGGGTGTGGAGCCCATCGTCCCGGGTTCTCAGGAACCGGAAGCGATGGCTGGCGCGGGAGAGGATCTCGGCGTCGAGGCGGGCGCGGAGATCGACGTGGAGGACGCCCACGAGGGTGAGTTCGAGGAGGGTGCTGTCCTTGTCCGGGTACTCGGTGAGGAAGCGATCGAGGCGCTCCAGATCGTCGGCACCATCGAGGGTGTGCTGGTGCTGTTTCCAGCGGAAGGTGCAGACCTCGTGCGGGGTGACCTCGGGGGCTTCGCCTCGGGCGCCGATGTCGACGAGGAGCACGCTGCCGGGGTCGCGCTCCTTGAAGCGGGTGGCCTCGGGGGTGCCGGAGTACCAGGTGCGGTCGTCGATCTGGAGGCGGCCATGCCAGTCACCCAGGGCGAGGTAATCGAGCTGGGCGCGGTCGGCGAGGTCGGCAGGGATGGTGTTGTGCTGGGGTTCGTCGTCGCCGTGAAAGCCGGCGAGGATCTCGCGGATGCCGCCATGGGCGACGCCGATGCGCACGTGATCCGGTGGGCCGAGCTGGGGCGAGAGGTGGTCGGTGACGTCGCCGAGGGCGTGCTTTTCGAAGAGCGGGCAAGGGAGAATGACCACGCCTTCGCTGACGACGATGGGGTCGCGCGAGGCGAGGACATGGACATTGGGCGGGCACTCCTTCCGCCAGCGGTCCGACTCGTAGAGGGAGCCGGGCATGAGGGGGTCGTGGTTGCCAGGGAGGAGATACACAGGGGTGGGGATGTCCGCCATGCGGTCGAATGCACGGCGCAGGGTGTCGGGTTTGAGTTCGTGGTGCTCGAAGACGTCGCCGGCGACGACGACGAAATCTGCTTTGTATTCGCGCGCGAGGGCGCCAATGCGGGCGACGGTGCGGAGCCGGGCTTCCCGGACGAGGGCGCCGGCATCTCCGTGAATGAAATGGGCGCGCAGGCCGAGCTGCCAGTCAGCGGTATGAATGAAACGTGTGGCTGTTGCCATGGTGTTCCTCGGTTGGAGTCAGGATGTGTGTCGAGAGAGAACGAAAGAGCGCGTGAGCGTGAGCGTGAGCGTGAGCGTGGGGTGAGGGTTGACGTCAGGGAGTGAGGTCGATGGTTCAGGTGGTCACGCCGCAGGCCGAAGGCTCGCGGGCGGTATGGAGGAGGGCGAGGATGCGCTCCGCGAGGATGCCCTCGTTGCGATAGAACTGCTCTCTGGTGCCCGGTTCGACGACCCAGCCGCCGCTGTGGTGAATGGCGACGAGGCGCCATTCTCTGTCGAATACGGGAGAGCCGGAGGAGCCCGGGAGGGTGTCGGTGAGGTATTGAAGGCGGCCCTCACCGGCATAGACGACGAGATTGTGAAAGAAGGAGAGCTGTTTCTGGTCGCCGCCGGGGTGCTGGATGATGTTGACGCGGTCGTCCCTGGTGATGGGCGCCGGCTGGAGGTCGATGGCGCCCCAGCGGGAGGAGGGGTTGCCCTGGACCTTGACGAGGGTGCAGTCGTCGGCCGCGGAGGTGGCGAAGAAGGCGTCGGGATCGAGGAGGAACTCCTCCATCTCGGCGTCGCGGCCCTCGATGGTCTTCTGGTAGTTGAACTGGACGCGGGCCGTGGTGGCCGCGGCGCGGGTCGAGAGGACGTGGTGGTTGGTGACGAGGAGGTCGTCCGTGGCGAGGAAGCCCGAGCCGAGGGAGCCGTCGGCGCAGCGGACGCGGACGACGGCATGGGCGCGGCGCATGCCGACTTCGAGGAAGCTGACGGGGACGAGGGTGCTGACTTTGCCCAGGATCTTCTCGAGGGTCTGGCCACCTCGGCCGCGCCAGCCGAGGGCGTTGGCGTCAGGGCCTTCGGCATAGCGAACCGGCTCGCCATCGCGGAGGCGGCGGAGGGCGTCGTCGTCAGGGAAGTCTTCGAGGGCGCGGTCGAGGACGGCGAGGACCCAGCGGGGGCCCTGGCGCTGGGCTTCTTCGAGGATGGCGAACCAGGTGAGGTCGGCGCGATTGCTGAATGCAATGCGTATCGGGGAGAGGCCGACGTGGTCGATGAAGACACGGGCTTCGTCGGTGGTGGGGTATTTGCGGGCGAGGGCGTTGCGCCAGGCGGCGCGGGATGCGCTGTCGCGCCATCGAGGTTCAGCGTTCATGGCTCAAAGCCTCCTGTATCGACCAGGTTGATATGAAACGAATGAGATCAGACGCGCCCGTGACTAAAGAACCGACGCTTGAAGTCGATGAGTGCCGGATTCTCGGGGTATTCTCCCAATACCCATTCCATGAGCAGAGCAACTCGGTCGGTCTTCACTGCCTCCCGAAGAATGGCGTGCCAGATGTCCTGAAGCGTTCCGATGAACAGGATGCGCCGCTCGTCGAGCCCGACATCCATGACGAGGCGCCGAGCGCTCACCTCGCTGTCGTAGATCTTCGCCAGCACATCACGCAGCCTCGCAAGCACCATCGCGCTGTCATTCCACGGGTCGGAAGAAGGCGGCTGCCTCGGAGGCTCTGGGGGAGGAACCATGATGCCGGTGGCCGTCGCCCCCGATTCGATCGGCTGATTCAGACGTTTCGGTGGATGAGGCATCTCCGGCCCGGGAGGATTCGGCTGCGCCGGAGGGATTGGCGGCTTGGGGGGAAGCAGGAATGACTCCTGTTTTTCGGAGGCAATCATCCAGAGGTCCCCCTCTTGGTCTCCAGCGCAGATCACCCCCTGACCCACCGCCACGCAGCGAAACCACGAGGTTCCCTGGACCATCCCCAAGCACTCGCCGCTCTCCAGGCTCCACACGCGCAGCGTCTCGTCCTCGGAGGCCGATATCACCCGTGTCTCATCCGGGGAGATCGCACACCCGAAAACCCGCGATGTGTGACCGCGAAGCTCGTGCAAAACCTGTCCCGAGACCAGATCACGCACCTCCACCACGCCGTCCTCACGCCCCAGGACGGTGCGATCGCCGTTGCGGCTGAGCGCACACGAAAGAAAGACCGCCGTGGCATCGCTCAGCACGAGCCTCGGGGCACGGGTCGAAAGGTCCCACAGCACCGGGGGCCCCTCCCGCGAGATCGTCAACGCATGCGCCCCGTCCGGGGTCATGGCACAGCCGACGACAGGGCCGAAATCACCACGGAAGGCCACGAGAGCCTCTGACGTCGCGGGCACGGCGATGCCGATTTCACCGTTCGCCGATGCCGTGACGATACGCCCATCGCCAAGGAGCGCAGCCCCGCTCACCAGCGCTTCGTGGCTCCTGATGGGCTCTGCGTCTTTGGCACCGAGACGCAACAGCCTCACGCTCCCGTCGCTGGCTCCGGAAAGCACGCGCTGACCGTCTGCTGAGATGGCGCACGCCGTTACCAGAGCCTCGTGCTTCGGAAGCGTCCCGCGGCAAGCGCCCGTCCTGACGTCCCAGATTTTCAGCGTCCGATCCTCGGAGGCCGAAACGGCCCACCTTCCGTCTGGCGTCACCGCACACGCGGCCACGGGCGCGGTGTGCCGCCCTCGCGCGGAGAGTCCTTCAGGGCCACCCAGATCCCAGAGTTTGAGGCCGCGGTCAGACGAGGCCGACACGAGACGACGCCCATCGCGCGTCGCCGAGAGAGCGGACACCGGGCCCCCATGGGCCGCGTCCATGCGACGCAGAAGGCGGCCCCCGCCGAGATCCCAGACGTGGATGCTCCCATCCGCCATCCCGCACACGAGGTGACGGCCGTCGTGGAGAAGCGCGCAAGCGTCCACGCGTCCCTGCCCCGCACCGAACCGCTGTGCGCAATGCCCCGTCCCGAGATCCCAGCGCATCACGAGGCCGTCGCCCGCCACCGACACCGCCTGCAATCCACCGTGGAGCAAGAGAAGCGCCGTCATCCACCCCGCCTCCTCGCGTTCGGCCGGAACCTTGCTGCCGACCACATCTTCACGTCGGAGGGTGTGCGTGCATGCGCCAGAAGCGATGTCCCAGACCCGCACCGTGCGATCCCGCGACGCGGAGACGACGCGCTTGCCGTCTGCTGTCACCTGGCAAGCGGTCACGTAGTCCGCGTGCCCTTGAAGCGATCCGACGAGCCTCCGTGAGGCCCGGTCCCACACTGTGATCCGGCCATTATCCAGGCCGCCGACCACCCGCTTCCCGTCTGGACTCACGGCGCAGGCGGTGACCCAGCGCCCCTCGTGCTCCAGCGAGACGAGGCAACGCTGCGCCGTGAGATCCCAGACCCGCAGGGTCGCGTCGACCGAGGAGGAAACGGCCATCTTCCCATCGGCAGTGATCGCGCAGGATGTCACCTCGTCCTCGTGCCCTCGAAGCACCGCGAGGGGCTCCCCCGAGCCGAGCGCCCACAGACGGAGCGTGCGATCTGCGGATGCCGAAAGCAGCAGCCCATCGTCCGGCGTCACCCCGCAAGCGCTGACCGGCCTTTCGTGGCCCACGAACGTGTGCAGCAGCGTCGGCCCCAAGCGCACACCGTGCCTCAGCCGAAGCGACGGGAGTCCTGCCGGAAAATGAAGCACTGTGCCAATGCGATCGGGCGACCATCCAGCGCAGCGCAGACGGTTGTAGAGCAGCGCGGGCAAGAGCGCCGGGCTGGCACGGAGCCGACTCGCTTCCGCGCCGAGGGCAGCGAGTACCGTGGCCAGATCCAGCGACCCTTCAGCCCCCGAGGCGCGAATCACGGCTTCCAGATCCCGTTCGACTGCAGCGACCCCGAGGCCACGGCACTTCTCCTCCATGTAGACGACGTTCGTGCAGAGCGTGCGCGCTTCCTCCAGCATCCCGCCTTCGATGCGATGGGTGACGGCGTGCCGGAGGGCATAACCCCGGTGAGACGAGGTCCCTGCAATCGAGGGCCACTGAGCAAGGGTGCTCGCGAGCAGCCGGTTCAGCTCCCGGATCCGCGGCTCGCCGAGCTGCCAGACGATGAATTCGCGAAAATACTCGTGGTACAGCCGGTATGCCGGGCAGTCCGGATGCCAGTGCGCGTTCTCCTGGCGAAGGAAGGGGCGCGTGACACGGAGGAAATCCTCTTCCTCGCTGCTCGACGACCACTCGAGCAGTTCGCGGAAAAGGTAGGCTGGAAGCGCCTCACGCGCTGCGCAGGCGACCCCGAGACCGGTCACGACCAGCGTGCTGCGTGCGTCGTCCAGCTTGAGCAGCTCGGACCAGATCTGGGACAGGAAACCCGAAAGCTGCTTCGGGATGTTCTTCACGATCCGCCGCTCGGGGGGCTGGTCCTCCAGCCAGTCTCGCAGCCGGATCGCGTGCAGCAAATTCCCACCGGCACGCCGCACTGCCTCGCGGACGAAGGTCGCATCGAGGGGCGGATCGAACGTGGCCGCGTAATGCTCCCAGAACGCACGGCATGCCGCCTCGTTGGAAGCGGTCCAGGCGCCGTCATCAAGATCGATCCTTTGCACCTTGTCGTGCTGGAGGAGCCCGTCCAGGTCGGGGTGGACCGGCCTCGATGCGCACAGCAGCACCACGCCGGGCGGCAGCACCCGGGGCAGGAAGCGCGGCAGGGGGTTCTTCCCGGCGGTGTCGCTCACCGCCTCGTCCAGGCCGTCGAGCACGAGGACCAGCCGCTGCTTGTAAGGATCCAGCATCTTTCTCGATACCCGCCGGAGCAAATCCCCGAGCCGCGCGTCCAGCGGCAGGGAGGTATCGACGGGCTCCGAGAAGAGCCGCTCGATCTGGGCGCAGAGGTTCTGCACCATCACCTCGGGCCGATCCCACCCCTCGTTCCCCCGTCGGATGAAGTGCCGGGGCGTCTGCTCAGGGAGCACCTTCAGGAGTTCTGCAAGGATGGCGCTCTTGCCGACCCCCGGGCCCCCGAGCAGGAACACCCACCCCCGGTAGAGAGCCCGCTCGCCAACCAGCCAGCCCTGAAGCCGATCGAGCACGTCCTGCCGAGCGAATAGCCGCTCGTGCCGGTATTGCTCTTCCTCGAAATTGATGATCTCGCCGTCCACGCGTCACCTCTCGTGTCGCTCGGTCGTGCCCCGCGGGCACCCCTGGATGTCCTCTCGTCGAGACCTTGCGCTCAACGGGCCTGGGCGCGCCTGCGCAGCGCCGCGAGCCGCAAGATCTCGTGCTCTGGCACCTGCTCGGTGCGAAGGAGCGCCTGGTGCGCCTTGAAGGGCGTCACGCGACCGTCCTGAAGCAGGTGAAACTCCCCAACCCCCTGCCCCGGGATCTTCCCCGCCACGTTGACCCGGGCCTCGGCGAAGAGCGGCTTCATCTTCTCCAGCGCCACGTTCTGGGCGACACGCCCGACGAACCAGCTCCGGATGTTGTCCCGGCACTTGTAGTCGAGGTCCCCAGGGCTCTGGGTGGCCAGGAAGATCCCCAGGCCGCCCGAGCGCGCGCGGCGCAGCAGGTTCTCCATGGGCCCCTTCGTGGCGGGCTGGGACTGCGCCGGCAGGTAGACGTCCGCCTCGTCGAACATCGCCACCGCCTGCAAGCGAGGCGAAGGCGCTCGGGTCACCCAGCGGGTCAGCGTCAGCAGAAGCTGCGACACCCAGAAGAGGACCCGAGCATTGTCGCCCAGGAACTTGGTGCTGATGATGCTGATTCGCGTCTTTCCGGGGCGGGCGTGGGGCCCCAGGCCGAGGAGCAGCTCCGCATCTAGGCGCTCTCCGTCCGAGGCCAATAGCTCCGATGAGCTGAGCAGAAGCACCTGGAGGTCCTGCACCAGATCCTTGAACAGCTTGGTGTCGAGGCGCCCGAGCGCTGCGACGAGCGCAGGATCTTCGTCGCCAATGAACGAGATCAGCGATTTGAGATTGAGCCGGTCTGCGTTGCCGTTCTCTGCGAAGAGCAGGAAGGCCTGCACCAAGACGGCCCGTAGCCCCCTGTCTTTGCGGGTCTGTCGATAGCCGAGCATGTCACCCAGCGCCTCGGCCGCGTACTTCGCCGCGGCGTCTCGCTCCAGGTCGGGCAGCGAGTCGAGACCACGCGGCACCAGGGAAAGTGCAAGCTGACGACCTTCCCTGTGGGCAGGCGTGAAGACCGCGACGTCGATGCGCTCGCGCAACGCCTGCCGTCTTGCTTCCAGCGCGGGCTCGGGATGCCGCTGGTTCCAGGGTGCCTCGCGAGCGTACGCACAGAGATCTCCCTTGCGGTCGACGAGGATCGCCGGAACGCCGCGAAGTACGAGCTGCTCGATGAGGTTGAGCGCCAGCGTCGTCTTGCCGCTCCCCGTGCTACCAAGGAACGCCGCGTGGGAGGTGAGCGCCGCCATGTCGATGACGACGGGCTGGGTGACGAGCTCCCCCGAGACGCCCAGCACGACGGGACCTTCCTCCACCACGACCGGACTGGGGGGCGGAGTAGGATCCACGCGCCGAGGAGGGGCAACGCTCTCCATCGTATCCGGCTCCGTGAAGTTCGAGGGGACCGGCTCGTCGGGCCTGGAAGGTCGGCACACGGGCGGAATTACTACGGTCGGCCGCTGGCTCACCGGGACGGCTGGCTCGAAGCGCTCCATCCGGTCGAGATCGAGCACGTCGATGAGCGGCATCAGCCGCGACAGGTGGTTTTCCTCCATGAGCCAGGCCATGAAGTGCTCCCGTCGCTCGGCCCTGTTCCGGAACCTCCGGAACGCTCCGATCTTGCGCCAGTCACTGTCCTCGACGACGGCCTTCCTGCCCCCCTTCTTCAGGATGGCAGCGAGCGCCTGCGCAACCTGTGTCTTCTGATTGCTTGGAAAGTCGCCGCAGCGGAGCATTGCCGCGACACGGTGGCCTGCCAGCTCGTGTGCCTTCTGGATCTGCGCCTTGAGTCCTCCCCCCTGCGGCGCCTTGTTGCACAGCGCCACGAGTATCTCCTCACCGATCCGGAACTTGTTGCCGAGCAGCGGCACCTGGACCCGGACATCGATCATCGACCCCTTGACCTGGACTTCGCAGCGGTGGCCGCTCTCCAGTTCCTCGGCGGCCGCCTGGATGGCCCAGCCGAAGAGTTCCGCGAGTTCCTCATCCTCTTCGGGTGGCTCCTCTTGCTGCTGGGCCAGGAAGTCATTCCACTCCTGCTCGAGCTTCTCCTTCGCTACCTTGATGAGCCGCTCGTCGGGCGCAGATTTTTGGTGGCGGCGCTGGGTGCCGCTGCTTGGTGGCGCAACGACCTCACGTGCCTCGATACAGGCATCCCGGTACATGCGACACTCGTCGAGCACCGAGCGCACGCGAAGCCCTTCGAGCTGTCTGACGAACGACAGTGGAAAGGGATAAATGGTGTCGAGCGCACCGTTCGGCGCCTTGAGGCCCGACGCCTCATAGAGGTGACCGAGGCGCTGCCGGATGATCATCTCGACCTCCTTCGCGCTCCGCTCGGTCAATAGCCGCACCGGAGCCGGATCATGCTCTATGCGATCGAGCGTGGAGCGGGTGAGCCGGGGCTTGAGCTTGGTGTAATAGTCTTCGAGGCACGCAAGCACGACGAGAGACGACGGCACCTGGTCGGCGAGAGCGCAGAGCGAGGTCATGGCACGCCGGAACAGCACCTCGGCCTCATCACTTTGGTACGCGTCTTCGAACTGATCGACACAGATGACGAGGGCGCGCGAATCAAAGGCCCACATCAGCCGGCCGATGTGCTCGACGAGCTTCTGTGCGTCCTCGTCTCCTTGCTTCGAGGTCATTCCTCCCAGGAATTTGCTATCCCGCTCGGAGAGTGTCTCGCAGCGTAGGTACTTCACGACCCGTTTCTTGAGACCCGGATCCTGCCGCTGGAGGTAGAGCAAGGCCCGGATCAGATCCAGATCGAGGTCAGCGTAACGTGGATTGGCTATCAGGCGGTCCGCTGCTTCTTCGACGAGCTCGACGACATCATCGCGGGAGAGATCGGGATTCTCGGCCAGCTCGCTGATGCTCTTCGGGTCCCCACACCTGGAAGCGACGGCTATTGAAAGCCGTGTCAGCCCGGAGGTCGTTCCCAGAGATTCATAGTAAGGCTGATCCAGCGAATCGATCAGGTTGCTCACCAGATAGCGCTGGTATGATACCGCCGTCGTCATCTGCATGTAGCCGACGAACCCCAGCCCATCGCGGTGAACGTAGTTGCGAAATGATCGGACAAGGTGTGTCTTGCCGCTCCCCGACTCGCCGAGGAGCAGCAAGATGCGACCCGAGTCCAGCCCAGGCGGCGTCGTGATCTGCGCGAGCTGCCGCTGAAACTCCGAACGCGCTCGCTCGTGGACGCATTCGACGTCGAATGGGTTCTCCCGCCAGATCTGGTGCCGGTGCTCCACCGAATGGAACACTTCCTTCTTCGTGTTCGACAGGAACACGTCCAGCAGGGCGTCATGCTCCGCCATGGGCCTACCCATCCCTTCCTTCTTTCGCGACGCGCTACCCACTCGATGAAACCGGAGGGGCTCTCTGCGTCGCCGTCCCGAACCTAGATACGAACGAAATGGAACGTGGAACTCATGTAGTGCGTCTCCGAAGCATCGACATCCTCCGGCGCCACCGCCTCGACGAGATCAGCACGGCCGAGCGAGAGGAGTTGCTTTCGGTGCGCCGATACGAGTCTTGCTTTGAAAGCGTCGACATCATCGATCGCAGCGCCCTCTTCCTCCAGACGGCGGCGCACGTGCGAGATGAGCACCTTGTCCTCCCCGACCCGCCCTGATTTCGTCGCCTTTGCCGCCTCCTTGACACGTGCAGCGAAGGCAGCTTCATCGACCGGCAGCGCGACCAGATTCCTGATGACGGGCTTGGTGTCGGGCTTGACGGTGGTGTCCTGCGTCTGGCTGAGACCATTCGTCGTCGAGTCCTCCTCGTGCTGCGGTCCCGCACCTCCCTCACCTGCAGAATCCCGCAGCCATTGCCGGGTGAATGCTGCGTACAGCTCACCAGCGTCGGCCTTCCGAGCGCCCACCGCATTCGCGGCAAGGATGTTGAGCACCGTCTTCCAGTCCAACCGTTTGCCTTTCTCATTCGTCAGCACCAGACGCTCACCCTTTTCCCGCGCCAGCAAACGATTCAACAGCACCTCCCGCACCTCTGTGATCCCGAAGGGTTCCGTCGTGATCTCCTCGATTTGCCGCCATGTGAGTGCATCGCGAACCTGGGCGAGCGTGGGCGAAGGCCCGAGGTCGAGCTGGTATCTCCTCGCAAGAATCGCTGCCCGGATCTCGTCCGCTTTCCCAGGCAGCGCATCGTTCCCCTTGGCGCTCGACGCCTTACCCTCACCCTTCGTGACGGGCGCCTGGGCGCTGCTCGTCGTCTCAGCTACCTTCGCATCGCTCGACTTACCACCATCCGTCAGGTCCACATGGGGCGCGCTCAAGATGCGCTTCTTGAGCTCCCGCCAGCTCAGGCCTGCGGGGGACAACTTGATCCCCAACCGCTCTACCTCGGCTCGCGCGGCCTCCTGCCCAGTTCTCGTCAGCCTCAGCGCGACCCTTCGCGCATTATCGACGACCTTCGTCGATGTCAGCCGCTCCAGGACCTCATCAATCGCTCTTTTCGCCTCCCCCAGACTCAGCTCGCCCTTGAGCACCACCTCCAGCGCATCACCGAGTTCCTTCCGTGTCCCCGTGTGGTCCCGCCGCGTCAGCAACCACAGCAGGCTCAACTTCCCGAGTCGCGCCACCGCCGTCTTCCCCGAAGCACTCATCGTCCATCCTCCGTCACGGCCTTCAGGCCCTGCGTTTCCCCCGCCCCAACATCCACGCCCCCCTCCACCACCCCCGCCCGCAGCCCCGCGTATTCCCCCGTCGCCCGCAGGTGGTCCGCCAGGCACCGATCCGTGTCCTGCCCGTAGAGCAGCGCGGCCCAGCGCACTTGCGCCTCTTCCTTCAGGAACTGATCCACCTCCTCCACCTCCTGCGCGGCGAGCCATCCCCTCAGCTCGCTCAAGCTGCGCAGACCGTGCTCCCGGCACAGCGACTCCACCGCCACCGTGAGCACTGCTCCCTCGGACGCCACGTTCTGCCGCCGCGCGGCCTCGAGCGACAACGCTCGCCCCAGTGCCCCCCGACGCGCTGCCGCATAGCGCTTCCCCCCTTGCCGCATCAGCGCCTCCACCGCCGGATCCACCGCGCAGACACCGGCCTCGAACACCCGGTGCGTCGCGCTCTCCCGGATCAGCTCCCACGCATCGGTGGGCTCGAAGTGGTACCGAACGCGCTTCGGTGCCACCTTCTCGGTGAACCGCTCCCGCATCACCCGCAGCAGCGCCAGTGCGTCCAGCCGCTTCTGGTCCACCCGCCCCTCCACCAGAAAGGTGCGCAGTGCCGCGAGCGCATCAGGGTCAGCCCCCTCCTGGGCGGCCTGCTCGAACAGCAGCGGATAGCAGCGGTCCGCGTAGAACGCCCGCGCCGCGATCCCTTCGAGCTGCACGCGCAATTCCTCCACGATCACCCCCGCGCGCACGGCGGCCCGCAGGGTCGCGCGCACGTTCACCAGGGCCTCGCTCAGGGGCCGGTAGTCGTCTTCCACGGCGGCGTGGGCCACGGCCACCTCGTCGTCGGCCTCGAGCTCCCCGCGGAGATACCCCTCGAAGATGGCGCCCACGCCCTCCATCCCGAACAGCGACAGCTCGGCTGCGCGCAGCGCCCCCATGCTCGCGGCGCCGAACACGTGCACCCCTTGCGCCATCGCCCAGAGGATCTCCTTGTGGGCGACCGACGGGATGCGCTCGAAGTAGCCGTCGATCAGTCCGATCGCGGCCGGCTTCTCCAGCGCGGCGCGGTACAGATCGCCTTGGGCGGCGGGGGGCAGGAACACCGCGGACAGGTGCGCCTCCCCTTCGGCGGCCGAGATCGTCGGCCCTGCGAAGACGAACACGGTCACGACGCATGCTCCTCGGCGCACCACCGCGCCCGCGCCCGCGCACCGGGCACGAAGCCGGGCACGTCGTAGAGGGGCTCGAGCCCTGGGATCACCACCCGCACCACCGGCACGCCCAGCTCGGGGCGGGAGAGATCGACGGTGACCACCTGGTCGAGGCCCACGGCGCGCAGGCGCTCCAGCTCCCAGGCCACGTCCTCGTCGAGCGTCTCGCTCGGGTTGTCGGGCGCCTCGTCGAACCGGCGAGGCGTCTCCTGCCTGGCATGGAGTGAAAGGAAATGCCGCGCGGCGCGCAGATCTTCTTCGGGGCCGTTCCCTTGCGCCCGGATGTCGTCACGCGCGCCGGTGATCACCGTCAATCGGCTCTGCGCGGCCTCCGTCAGGGCCCGCAGCAGGGCCACCCCGCGCGAGGGGTGACAGCCGTAACCGCGCATCGGCGCCACGGTGCGGTAGGGGTTGGGCTCCGCGTCCACGATCGTGCAGGAGAAGGCCGGCACGCCCACGTCGGAGGTGATTTCCCAGACGAAGACCGCCACCCCGGCCCGCGTCACCCGGTCGAGGATGTCACGGCAGGCCAGGTCGTCCACCGTGCCCAGGTCGACGCGGGTGGCGCACTTGTGCGCCTCGCTCGACAGGTGCCACAAGGTGGCCGCGTCACGCTCGATCAGCTCGCAGATCCCGTGGCTGACCGCCTCGTGCGGGTGGTTGCCCGAGGCCAGGCCGCTCGTGTTCATCACGAAGCAGCCCGTGCCAGCAAGGAGCGGCAACGAGTAGTCGGCGTGCACGATCTCGAAGGGCACCCACGTCGGCGCGCCCACCGCGAGGTCCATCCCCGCCACCCAGAACAGGCGCAGGTTGTCGTGGAATGCCCCGATGGCGAGGCGCGGTAGGCGGCCGACGTCGATCAGCCGGTGCCGGTAGCGGAGCTCGTTGACGGTCCCCAGCTTGAGGGGGAGCTGCACGTGCTCCGCGTGCCAGTGTTCGACCGACTCCATCAACCCCGAGGCGCGGGCCGCGTCGAGCGTCAGCCCCTTGCCCTGCGAGACCGAGATCGAGCGGGCACCTGGCCGCGTCACCATGACCACGGGCACGCCGAGCGTGTCGAGGCCGGTGACGTCGGCGATGCGGGTGATTCCCATCACCGGCATCAACCTCCGGACGTGCGCCACCGTCTCTTCAGGAGCGACGATCCGGTGGGTGCCGGCGAGGAACTGCTTTGCGGCCGGCGGCGTGGGGCTCAGGGGGGCTGCGGGCCCCGCCGATCCCGCGGCGGTGGGGGGGGCCGCGGGGTCCGGAGAGGTTGCGTTCGGGGTGGGATTCATGGTGCCTCTTCAATCGTCGGAGAGCTGCAATCGGTGGGTTCAGCGCTTGAAGCGCGCCAGGTTGAGGACGTAGCAATTGCAGGCGACGATTGCGTCGGTCGGCCCATCGACGTTCGGAGGGAGGCCCTCCTCCGGCTTGTCGGGCGTCATCGACAGGAAGTTCGTCCCGTGAAGTCGCTCGAGCAGGAGCAGGATCTCCTTGGTCGTCACGACGTCCTGGGGCCGCATGCTCTGATGGAGCACGTAGCGGCCCCAGTTCTCGTAGCGAATGACGTAATATTCACCGATCTCGGTCGAGAGCGTCTCGCCATTGCTGGGAACTGGACCGGCCTTCGCGTGGACGACGATGTCGTAATGAGAAAGGGAGCGGCCGCTGCTCGCATTGAGGCTCCCTGCGATGAGCACATCCTCGTCGGCCACCTCGGGGACCATTTTGATGTTCTGTTCACAGATGACGTAGACGCCATCTTGGTCATCCTCGAACCGCACGAAGGCGCCGGGCTTCCCGTTCGATTCCAGCTCGGCGACCTTGGTGCGGATCTCGGCCGGGATCTCCGACGCCGCCCAGCGGTATTCCGGGCGTGCCCACTGCCTCGACTCGACCTGATACAGAGGCTCCGGAGAGCCATCGATGGTGAAGATGAAACTGCGCGGATCGTCGACGTTCAGACTCTCGATGGACATGACACTGCTCCTCCCGTCCGCACGGACGGGTCCATGACGCGGCGAACCAGCGAGGCCGCATGCCTCGCCTGCCGCGAAATCAATGCCCGGCAACGCCGGGACGAACTCGAAAGGCGCGAATCAGCTCAAGCGAATCCCTGCTCCGCAGCGGCCTCGATCGCCCGCGCGAGCGCGGTGCGGGCCTGTTCGTTCGACCCGCGGTGTCCAGCTTCCTCTGCCTGGCTCAGCGCGTCTGCGATCGCATCCGGCAAGCGCTGCTGCCGGGTGTCGAGAATGGCCTTCAGGTGAACCAAAATGTCTTCGTCTCCGGCCTCCACGCGGAGGAGATGCGCGAGGAGGGGCAGGCGCGCGACCCACTCGAACGGGTAGACGTGCGACGAGGGAGCCCAGTGCGCGAGGGCTTCCTGGGCGCGCATCGCCGCCTCGTCGTGGTGACCGCGGCGAAGCGCGACCCAGGCCAGCGTCCCCAGGGCGGCGCCAGCGTACTCGTTCATTCCCGCGGCCCGGGCGGTGGCCAGGCTCCGCTCGGCCAGGGTCTCGGCGAGCAGCAGCCGACCCAATCGCCGCTGGACGATCGCCAGGTAAGACAGGCAGCGCGTCTGCATCTCGATGTCCCCGGTGCGCTCGGCGATGTGCAGCACGGCGCTGAACTGCTCCTCGGCCTCCAGGTGGGCGTCATTCATCATGAGGTTGAACCCCAAGCTGAAGCGCGCCCTCAACGAGAGGAGTCCCTCCGGGGTGCCCTCGGCTTGCTCGAAGGCGGCGAAGCAGGCACGCGAGAGCTGCACGGTCTCGGCAGAGGTCGCGTAGCGCTCTCGCTGGAGGTTCATCTTCACCAGCACGCTCAAGAAGTGTGCGCGCTGCATGGCCGTCGCGTTCTCTTCGACCACAGGGCGAATCGTCTCGACCAGCGCGCGCACGCGCTCGACGTCCGCACGCCAGTAATGAATGGCGATGCAGTTCATCTGCACGAGCAGCCACTCGTCCCACCAGGCCGCGGCACGACCGGCTGGCCTCTCGCCCAGCGCAGCCTCGGCCTCCGCGTACCGCGAGAGGGCTGCGTCATGATCGTGGTGCAGCTCCAGACTTTCTCCGAGCTTACGCAACAGCCGCGCCGGATGGAGATGCGGAGGCTCGGGCCCCACGGCGAGCGCGGCCTCGTACGCGCCGCGCGCGTCGCCCTGGCGCCCTACCAGCCCGAGCACGTCGCCGAGCCGCTCGTGCAGGGCAGCGAGATCCGGCATCTCCCCTTCGCCGAACTCGCCACCACGGGCCGCCTCTTCTCGGACCGCCTCGATGCCCGCCTGGTAGAACCGGATGGCCTCGCCGTTCGCGTAGACCTCCCGTGCTCGCTCCGCGGCACGCGCGAAGTACCGCCCAGCCTTGCCGTGCACACGACCGCGCAGGAAATGGTGCGCCAGGGTCGACGCCATGTCGCGCGCCTCGCCGTGGCGCGCCTCCAGCAGCGCCCCTGCCTTGCGGTGCAGCTCCAGGCGCGCGGCTTCGCCAAGGCGCTCGTAGGCGATCTCGCGGATCTTGTCGTGCACGAACCGCAGCCTTCCACCCGGTCCAGCTTCCAGCACTTGCCGGACCCGCAGCGCCTCGATGGCTTCCTCGGCCTCTGCCTCGCTCGAGGCGCCGGCGAGGAGCAGCTCCGTCTCCAGCTCTTGACCCAGCACTGCGGCCCAGGCCAGCAGCGCACGGCCGCCGTCTTCCAGCCGCCGCAGCCGCCGCTCCACCAGCGCGGCGAGCGTGTCGGGCAGCGGGAGCGACGACAGGGCGGATCCCGGGCTCCCGGCCTCGAACTGCCACCGCCCGGCTGCGTCGCGCCGCAGCATCCCCTCACCGATCGCCGCCCGCAGGTACTCCGCCACGAAGAACGGGTTGCCGCTCGAGTGCCCGACCAGCGCCTCCAGCACCCCGCGCGGCGGTGTCCGCAGGGCGAGCATGTCGGAGACCATCGCCTTGACGCTCGGCGCGTCCAGGCGGCTCAGCGCGATCGACCTCACCCCGGGGAGCGCGGACAGCGCCTCCAGTTCGGGCCGCGTCTCCTCCGCCCTGTAGGTCGCGACGACCAGCACGCCGCGGCGCGCCTCGCTCTCGCGCGAGAGCGCCTCCACGAGGCTCAACGACAGCTCGTCGCTCCACTGCAGATCGTCGAGCACCAGGAGCAGCGGGGACGACGCCGACAGGGCCGTGATCGTCTCCTCCAGCGACGCGATCACGCGGGCCCGCGCGGCCTCCGGGGGTAGCGCCGCTGGTGTGGGCTGCTCCTGCTGACCTGGCAGACCCAGGAGTGCGGGCTCGTAGACCGACAGGATCTTGCCGCGCGGCCCGAGCAAATGCTCGGACACCTCGTGGCCGCCGGCGCGCGCGCGGTCCGCCACCTCCATGAGCACCGAGCGGAAGGCGTGCAGGGGGCCGCTGCTCCCCTCGCCGCGCACGCTCCCCTCACTGGTCCCGAGCGCGGCGCAGCGCCCCGCGAGCACGGTGATTTCCTGGTGGGAGCCGCTCCGCTGGACGGCGATCCGCGTCATCTCCCGCAAGAGGCGCGTCTTGCCCACGCCGCTCTCGCCCCGAACCAGCACCATGCCCCCGCGCTCTCGGCGGGCCATCGCGCCGATCGCCTCCTCCAGAGTGGTCATCGCCTCGGCGCGACCCAGGAGTCCCGGCCGGTACAGGTATGCCCGCGGCGTCGGCCCCGCGTCGGGGCGCCCTGCTTCCGGGCCTGCGTCGGCACCGAGCGCCGAGAGCGCCGCCGCGACATCCATCGCGTAGCCCGGCCGATCCTCCGGCCGCTTCTCCAGGAGCTGGAGCACGAGCTGATCGAGCGCGACGGGCAGCCCTGGAACACGCAGCGAGGGCGGCAGGGGCCGCTCGTGCAGGTGCTGGTGGCGCACCGAGGCGAAGCTCTCCCCCGTGAACGGCGGCTGTCCCGTCGCGCACTCGTACAGGATGCAACCGAGCGCGTAGAGATCGGCCCGTGCGTCGACCAGCTCGCCACGGAGCTGCTCTGGCGCCATGTACTGAGGCGTCCCCTGGAGGAGTGCCACCTCGAGCACCTCACGCCCTCCGGCGTCGCCCACGTGCGCGGCGATCCCCAGATCGACCAGCACGGGCCTCCCGTCTTCCTGGAGGAATACGTTCTCGGGCTTGAGATCCCGGTGCACCAACCCCTCGCCGTGCAGGAACGCGAGGGGCTCGCACAGGCGTCGCAGCAGCGACAGCATCCCCGCGAGCACCGCGCCACGCGCTACAGGACGGGTCCCTGCCGCCTCTCTCGAGGCATCCGGCATCCCTGGCGTGACGGCGCCGGGCGCGGAGTCCTCCGCATGGTCCGACGCGCGACCAGCCGCATCACCGAGCAACGCCGTCGCGAGCGCCGCCGTCCCCGCGCTGTCTGCGGCGATCCCGCGCGCCCCGCGCGCCCCGCGCGCCTCGCCCGACGGCTCGACCCACAGCGAGGCGAGGTGCTGCCGCAGCGTGCGACCTTGCAGGAGCGGCATGGCCACCCAGGGCAGCCCCTCCGACACGCCGTCGTCGAGGATGCGCACGATGCCCGGGTGCCGCACCCGCCGCAGCGCCTGGATCTCGCGCCGGATGCTGGCGAGCTGATCGCCCACGACAGAGCGCACCGTCTTCAAGGCCACGGCCTCGCCAGAGCGCTCGTGCTCCCCGCGGTACACGAGGCCCATGCCCCCGCGCGCCAGCACACCCACGACACGATAGGAACCCAACATCATCGACGCATCCGCCCGGAGGAGGTCTGCTGGCTGCGTAACGCTCATCACCGGGCGCGATGCTACCCCACCCGGACGCACCCCTTCGCCCAGAGGTTCACGCCGGCAAGGCGAGGGCGCTCCCGGCTGCAGCGAGAAGGTGCCCCGCTGCGGAGTAAGCGCTTCCCACGGTGCCCCCGCGCTCGCTCCCGGTGCGGCCGGCACGCCGTTCGACGCCACCGTGCTCGCCCCCGATGAGGATGGCGCTCCGTGCGGTGGCGGTGCGCGATGCAGCCGGTCTGGCGGCGTGGCGCGGAGCATCGTTGTGGCGCAGGTCCGTGTGTTCACGTCGATGATCCGCTGGAGCAGGCTTCGTGCCATCGCCAGAAATCCCTGGATGGCCGTGCGCTGCCATCGATGGCCAGATCACGACGATGCTGGCTGGCCAAGCCTGGCCAGGCTGCTGGCCAGAGACTGGCCATCCGTGGCCAGCAGGGAGGTCCTGCCGGGGGGCCTTCAGTGAGGTCGGATTCGGAGGAGGTTGACGCCGGACCTGGCATGTTGTGGGTGTGGCCACCATGAATGGCCAACGACGAACCAGCAGGTGGGCCGGTGCCCTCCTCGGGACCCTCGCCCTCTCTTGCGCGAGCGGCTGCGAGCTGATTGCGACCGCGGATCGGAGCCTGATCACGGACACGAGCGGCTCCGCCGGCGGAACGGGTGACGGCGGCTCCGGTGGAACGCCCTCGAACACGGGCGGAGGAGGCGGCGCAGGTGGACAGGGTGCCGCAGGCGGCGCTGGCGGTCAGGGCGGCTCCGGCGGACAGGGCGGACAGGGCGGCACAGGCGGCCAAGGTGGCATGGGCGGCTCCGGCGGGCAGGGCGGTACCGGCGGCCAAGGCGGCATGGGCGGCTCCGGCGGACAGGGCGCCGGTGGAGAGGGCGGCTCCGGCGGACAGGGCGGCGGAGCCGGCGTCGGTGGCTCGGGTGGCTCGGGAGGAAGCCAGGGTGTTGGCGGCTCGGGCGGCTCCGGTGGTCAAGGAGGCGCGGGCGGAAGCAGCGGCGTCGGCGGCGCGGGCGGAAGCAGCGGCGTCGGCGGCGCGGGCGGAAGCAGCGGCGTCGGCGGCGCGGGCGGCGGCAACTGACGCTGCGCTGGGGTCCCCGCCGCCGTGCCGCTGGCTCGATCACGCTGCGCTGGGGTCCCCGCCGCCGTGCCGCTGGCTCGATCAGGTTGCGCTGAGGTCCCCGCCGCCGTGCAGCTGGCTCGATCAGGTTGCGCTGAGGTCCCCGCCGCCGTGCAGCTGGCTCGATCACGTCGCGCCGAGGTCCAGAACGCGCGACCGGGGGGATGATCCCGCGGGATCTGTCGGGGTTTCGGCGTCCGGCTCCCTCGCGGACGCTGAAGCACGAAAGCTCGTGGCCCGTGGGCGCGCTACACGAGACCGTACTTCTTCACTTTGCGGGACAGGGTGCGGAGCGGCATCCCGAGCTTCTCGGCGGCCTTGGCGCGGCTGCCTCCCACCTCGGCCAGGGTCTCTCGCAGCTTCTTCGCTTCGAACTCGGAGACCTGCGCCTTGATCTTGGCTGAAGGGACGGAAGGTTGCCGCAGCACCACGGCGGAACTGGGCGCCGCCTTCTCGGGCAACGATGCGCTGTCCTGGGCTGGCGTCTCCAGCGCGGGGTCGGGCTGGAGGGAGGGGGCTGGGTTCGCCTCGCGCAAGCGGGAGGGGAGATCCTCGGGCTGGATGAGCTCCCCGCGGGCCAGGACCACGGCCCGGTCCACGACGTTGCGCAGCTCGCGCACGTTCCCTGGCCAGGTGTAGGCGCGCAGCAGCGCGGCGGCGTCCCGAGAAATGCCCTTCACGTGGCGCTTGTTGATCTTGTTCGCCCTCAGCCGGAAGCGGTCGACGAACTTGTCGATCTCGTCGACCCGCTCTCGCAAGGGGGGGAGCTGGAGGACCATGGTGTTCAGCCGGAAATAGAGGTCCTGACGGAACGTCTTCTCCGCGACCATCTCCTCCAGGTCGCAGTGCGTGGCCGCGATGACGCGGACGTCGACGTCCTTCTCCTTCGTCGAGCCGACGCGGGTCAGCTTGCCGCTCTCGAGGACGCGCAGGAGGGCAGCCTGTGCGGCGAGGGACAGCTCGCCGATCTCGTCGAGGAAGAGGGTGCCGCCGTGAGCCGCTTCGAACATGCCGGTCTGCGGCTGGTTCGCGCCGGTGAACGCGCCCTTCTCGTAGCCGAACAGGGTGCTCTCCAGCAGCGTGGCCGGAACGGCACCGCAGTTGACGCAGACCATCGGCTTGCTCCGCCGTGCGCTGCGCTCGTGGATGAAATGGGCGAGCACCTCCTTGCCCGTCCCGGTCTCGCCGTGAAGGATCACGCTCAGCTCCGAAGCGGCGATGCGCTCGGCGGTGTCGTGCAGCTCCCGAAGTGCCTTGCCCACGATCATGTCGTCGCCCGGATCGGAGGCCGGGCCCTCGGTCCAGGCGGCCGTGGAGGCGGACGCCACAGGATTCTGAGGGGTCGCACGCGCCGCAGCGTCCCGCGCCAGCTCGATCAAGGCGTCCACCGTCGTCGCCGCCTCGGGGTAAACGGCGACGCCCACGTGGAAGGGCGCGTGGCCCTCGGCGCGGAGGGTCGCGAGTCCTCTGGCCGCGGTTAAGGCAGCCTCGCGCTCCATCTCGGGGAGCAAGACCAGGGCGGTGTCCGGGGTGTACAGGCTCAGCTTGTCGACGAGGCGCAGCTTCGTCGTCAGGCCGTGTGTCCAGCCGCCGACGGTGGTGCGCTCGGTGCCGCCGCCCGGGATCCGCACTGCCAGGACGGCGAAGGGGCGGCGGAAGAGGTGCGCGCGCGCGGCCTCGTCTTCGAGCCTTCGCCGGAACTGCCCTTCGGCCTCCACCGAGACATCCTTGATGGTGCCGAAGGCGCTGACACGCACGGTGACCATGCCCAGCATGATCTCGCCGCCGATCTCGATCTCGGCCCGCTCGATCCGCTTGCCAGCGACGAAGCTGCCGTTCGTCGATCGGAGGTCTTCGACGACGATCCGGCCCTCCGACAGGGTGAACCGCGCGTGCGTGCGCGAAAGGGTTCGGTCCGGGATGCGCAGGTCCGACGGGTCGGTACGGCCCACGACCAGCGGCTGCCCCGCCACGAGCCGCGCCGGCTCCACACCGTCGCTGTAATGCACCATCAGCCAGAGAACCATCTCCGGCGGGCTCGGCAGTTCGGGCTCCCCAGGTAGCCTCTCGGTGCAGGTCTCCACCCCCCTGCCCTTCCCACTCTCCATGGACATGAACCCCCATCCTACTTCGCATGACCCAGGTTCGTGCATCCGAGAGCGCATCCCGCTACCTGGTAGTCCTTCCCACGGCTTCATGGAGGGACGTCCTTGCAAGGTGAGTGCCCCCACGCAGCACGAATCGGAGTAGCCTGGCTTGATGGGAATCGTGTTGCGGGGCCTCACCCTGGCGGCGGTGGCTCTGCCGGTCCTGGGCATTGCGGGGTCGGCGTGGGCCCAGTCGATCACAGCCGTCGGCAACGTCCAGGCCCTGACGCACGTCAGCCAGATGATCGATGTCATCGGACGCGGTGACTTCGACGAGGGACCCACGTCGGGCCAGGTGCCCAACGACATCTACGCCGCGCAAGGACTGCTGTGGCGGAGCGGAGAACTCTCCGTGATCCTGCCCGGCTGCACCACCCCGGGGACCGGCAACTTCCCGTCCTACAGCCCCAGCGCCGGCAATTTCCCCTCGCCCCTGGGGGGCGGCTCCCACGTGGGCCAGTACGCCTACTACACCATGACCGCGACCTTCCTTCAGAATGTGACGCAGGTCGGCCTGACCGCGAGCGTGAATGGAAGGCAGTACCTCACCGCCTGGGGGACCAACGGGACGATGCTCGGCCAGGTGACCTGGACGCCGGCGGGAAACGCGTCGTTCATCGGCATCGATACCCTGGGGGAGCCGATCGGGATGGTCACGTTCGGCAACGACGACCTGTGGGCGGGGGCGGTCTACGAATACGGCGGAAGCGCCACGTACAGCGACACGTGGCTCTGGGCGACGGGCAGGTGCACGACCGGCGCGCAGTGCGACGACGGCAACCCCTGCACCACCGACTCGTGCGTCAACAACACCTGCGTCCGGAGCAACAACAACCTGGCGTGCAACGACGGCAACGCCTGCACCGAGAACGACACCTGCGTGAACGGCGCCTGCACGCCCGGCGCCCCCAAGGCCTGCCCTGCCATCGACGCCTGTCACGACGCCGGGACCTGCAACCCCGCGAACGGGATGTGCTCCACGCCGAGTCGACCGAACGGGACGGCGTGCAACGACGGCAATGCCTGTACGCAATCCGACACGTGCCAGAGCGGAGTCTGCACCGGGACGAATCCCGTGGTCTGCCCGGCTCCGCCAGTTTGCCACCTCCAGGGCACATGCAACCCCGCCACGGGCACCTGCGTCTCACCGCCCGCGCCCGATGGTAGTGCCTGCACCGACGACAATCTCTGCACCGAGACCGACACCTGCCAGGCCGGGACCTGCTCGGGCAACAGCCCGCAGATGTGCGCGCCCATCAACGATTGCCACGAGCAGGGGGTGTGCAATCTCGCCACCGGTGACTGCTCGCCGGTCCCGAAACCCGATGGCGCGTCCTGCAACGACGGCAATGCCTGCACCCAGACCGACAGATGCAATGCCGGCACCTGCGTCCCGGGGACTCCTGTGCAATGCCCGCCGCCCGACGATTGCCACGAGCAGGGCGCGTGCAATCCCACCACCGGCGCATGCAACCACCCCGTGCGGCCCAATGGATCGCCCTGCGGCAATGGCGGCGTTTGCCAGAATGGCTCTTGCGCGATCGCCGATCGCGACCGCGACGGCATCGCCGACGCCGTCGACAACTGCCCCGACGTCTACAACCCGAGCCAGGCCGATCTCGATGGCGACGGCATCGGTGACGCCTGCGACGACGACATCGACGGCGATGGGGTGCCCAATGCCAGCGACAACTGTCCGCGCACGCCCAATCCTTCGCAGGAGGACATCAATGGCGATGGCGTCGGCGACGCCTGCTCTTGCAACGATCCGCCGCGCCCCGATGGCTCGTCTTGCGACGATGGGCAAGCCTGCACCGCCGTCGACATCTGTCAGAGCGGCGTCTGTATCGGCACCCAGCCCGTCGTCTGTGCACCGTCCCAGAACGTCTGCCAGGTGATGGCCTGCTACCCCACCACCGGCGAGTGCGCCCCCTACTCCAACGAGGGCGCCCCTTGTCCTGGCGGCGTCTGCATCGCCGGTGGCTGTCTCGTCGAGAGCAGCAGCTCGGGCGAAGGAGGCGGCAGCACCACGGGCGTCGGCGGCAGCGGCAACGGGGGCGGCGCGCCTTCGGGTGGCTCCGGGGCGGGCAATGGCGCTGGCGCGGGCACTCCAGGCAGCGGCCAGGGGGGCAATGGCGCAACGCCCACCGAGCCCAGCCTCCACGGCGGCGGCTTCTCCTGCGCCTTCCCACGTACCGACAGCGCCCGTGCCACCAGCGCGCTCTGGCTCCTCGCCGGTCTGCCGCTCTTGCTCGCCTTCCGCAGGCGCCGCAGGGGGTGATCCGATCCTGCGGCGTGCTGGCTCACGCCTCCTTCCCTGGCGCACGCCTCCTTCCCCGCTTCATGCCTCCTTCCCGGGCTCACGCCTTCTTCTCCGCTTCCTCCGGTTCACGCCTCCTTCCCGAGTTCGTTCCTCCAAGGCTCTCCTGACGTGACCCGAGACGCAGTACGCTGGCGTCATGATAAGCGTGGCGCGAAGCATCCTCGTGGCGGTCACGGCGCTACCGGGGGTCGCGACGGCGACCGTTGCCTGGGCCGGGACGGTCACCCCCATGGGGAACGTCCAGGCGCTGACGCACATCGACCAGATGATCGGCATCGTCGGGAGGGGCAACTTCGACGAGGGACCGACGTCGGGGTACGTGCCGAATGACGTCTATGCGGCGCAGGGGCTGATCTGGCGGACCGGTCAGCTCAACCAGATCCTGCCAGGCTGCACCACGCCCGGGGCTGGTCAAACGCCGACGTACAGCGACGGCTTCAAGCAGTACTTCCCGAATCCGGGTGGCGGGGGTTCGCAGATCGGTCAGCACGCCCTCCTCTCGCACATCGCCCGCTTCAGCGTCACGATCACCCAGGTCGGGCTCACGGCCAGCTCGGCCGGGCCGCAGTACCTCACCATCTGGCGCGCGGACGGCACGATGATCGGCCAGGTCACCTGGGCCTCCAGCGGGGACTCGTCGTTCATCGGGATCGACTCGCTCGGGGTGCCGATCGCCATGGTCACCTACGGCAACGACAACCTGTGGGGTGGGCAGGCCTACGACATCGGCGGAACCACGATCATGAGCGACTCGTGGATCTGGGCCTCGGGGCGGTGCTCGTCCAACGCCGAGTGTGACGACGGCAATCCATGCACCACCGACACGTGCGTCAATGACACCTGCGTCCGCAGCAACAACAACCTGAGCTGCAACGACGGCAATGCCTGCACCGAGAACGATGCGTGCGTGAATGGCGCTTGCGTGCCCGGCGCGCCCAAGACGTGCCCGGCCATCGATGCCTGTCACGACGTCGGCACCTGCAATCCCTCGAACGGGATGTGCTCCACGCCGAATCGACCGAATGGCACCCCGTGCACCGACAGCAATGCCTGCACGCAGACCGATACTTGCCAGAACGGAGTCTGCACCGGCTCGAATCCCGTGGTCTGTCCACCCCCGGCGGTCTGCCATCTCCAGGGCACATGCAGTCCGGCGACGGGTGCCTGCGCTTCACCGCCGGCGCCTGATGGAAGCGCCTGCACCGATGGCAATGCCTGCACCGAGACCGATACCTGTCAGGCAGGGATCTGCACGGGCAACAACCCCCTGATGTGCGCGCCCATCAACGATTGCCATCAGCAGGGAGCGTGCGATCTCGCCACCGGCGACTGCACGCCCATCCCGAAACCCGACGGCGCATCCTGCAACGACGGCAATGCCTGCACCCAGGGTGACCAGTGCAACGCCGGCACCTGCACCTCGGGAAACCCGGTGCAATGCCCGCCGCCCGACGAGTGCCACGAGCAAGGCGCGTGTGATCCTGCTTCCGGGGCGTGCAACCATCCCCTGCGGCCGAACGGCTCGCCCTGCAGCAGTGGGGGTGTTTGCCAGAATGGTACCTGCGCCACCGCCGATCGCGACCACGACGGCATCGCCGACGCCGTCGACAACTGCCCCGACGTCTACAACCCGAGCCAGGCCGATCTCGATGGCGACGGCATCGGTGACGCTTGCGACGACGACATCGACGGCGACGGGATCCCCAACGCCAGCGACAACTGTCCGCGCACGCCCAATCCCTCGCAGGAGGACGTCAACGGCGATGGCGTCGGCGACGCCTGCTCGTGCAATGATCCGCCGCGCCCCGATGGCTCGCCTTGCGACGATGGGCAGGCCTGCACCGCCGTCGACATCTGCCAGAGCGGCGTCTGCGTCGGCACCCAGCCCGTCGTCTGCGCGCCGTCCCAGAACGTCTGCCAAGTGATGGCCTGCTATCCCACCACCGGCGAGTGCGCCCCCTACTCCAACGAGGGCGCGCCTTGTCCGGGTGGGGTCTGCATCGCGGGTGGTTGCCTCGTCGAGGGCAGCAGCTCGGGCGGGGGCGGCGGCAGCACCACGGGCGCCGGCGGCAACGGGAACGGCGGCGGCACGCCTTCGAGCGGCTCCGGCGCGGGCAGTGGCGCGGGTGCGGGAACTCCGGGCAACGGCCAGGGGGGCAACGGCGCAACGCCCACCGAGCCCAGCCTCCACGGCGGCGGCTTCACCTGCGCGGCCAGCCCCTCCACCAGCGGGCACCCCTCGAGTCCCTGGTTGCTCTGCGGTCTGGCGCTGCTGGTCGCGCACGGTAGGCGCCGTCAGGAGCGTCGGTCGTGATCTGGCCGAGGAGCCGGCATGAGCCAGGCGCGGTGGCCGCACGAGCTCGACGGCATCCCCGGTACCACGTCCTGGCGGCGTCTCCCCGACGGCACGTGAGCCTGGATACCGCAGCACGGTGTCGGCCCCGCCACGTGCGGGCGTCGCGCCGAAGCGGCCGTGACGGCGCCCACAGCGCGCAGGGCGACAAGGAGCCCCAGGGGCGACACGGGAGGGGGTAACCTGGCAGGATGAGAAGAGTGACGCGGCGCCTCCTCGCGGCGGCGGTGGCACTGCCGGGGATCGCTACGGTCAGCACTGCCTGGGCAGGTACGGTCAGTGCCGTGGGGAGCGTCCAGGCGCTGACCCACATCGACCAGATGGTCGACGTCATCGGGAAGGGCAACTTCGACGAGGGTCCGACCTCGGGGAGCGTGCCGGCGGACGTCTACGCGGCCCAGGGGCTGATCTGGCAGGCCGGCTCGTTCGGCACCATCCTGCCGGGCTGCGTCTCGCAAGGTCAGGCGTCGCTCCCCGCGTACACGCCCCCCGGCGGCATGTTCCCGAACCCGGCCAATGGAGGCACGCAGGTCGGCAACGTGGGCATGCATTCCCACGTGGCGAGGTTCAACAGGCCCGTGACCCAGGTGGGCCTGACCGCAGGGATGAACGGGCAGCAATACCTGGCGGTGTGGGGGACCAACGGGGCGCTGATCGGTCAGGTCACCTGGATCCCGGACTCCCATCCACCGTCGTCGTTCGTGGGGATCGACTCGCTCGGGGTCCCGATCGCCATGGTCGCCTGGGGCAACGACAATGTCTGGAACAACGAGTTTTACGAACTCTCGGGCAGCACCATCTACAGCGACTCGTGGGTCTGGGCGTCGGGCCGGTGCACCTCGGCCGCCGAATGCAACGACGGCAACCCGTGCACCACCGACACGTGCGTCAACAATGTCTGCGTCCGCAGCAACAACGACCTCCAGTGCAATGACGGCAATGCCTGCACCGAGAACGACAGGTGCGTGAACGGCACCTGCACGCCCGGTGCGCTCAAGACCTGCCCGGCCATCGATGCGTGCCACGACGTCGGCACCTGCAATCCGGCGAACGGGATGTGCTCGACGCCGAACCGGCCGAATGGCACCGCGTGCAACGACAGCAATGCCTGCACGCAGACCGATATCTGCCAGAACGGGGTCTGCACCGGCGCGAATCCCGTGGTCTGTCCACCCCCGGCGACCTGTCACCTCCAGGGTACGTGCGATCCCGCCACGGGCACCTGCGCCTCACCGCCCGCGCCCGATGGCAGCGCCTGCTCCGAAGGCAATGGCTGCACCGAGACCGACACCTGTCAGGCCGGGACCTGCACGAGCAGCAACCCGCAGGTGTGCGCACCCATCAACGATTGCCACCAGCAAGGGGCATGCGATCTCGTCACCGGTGACTGCATCCCCGCCCCACTTCCCGACGGCTCGTCCTGCAACGACGGCAACGCCTGCACCCAGGGCGACCAGTGCAACGCCGGCACCTGCACCTCGGGAAATCCGGTGCAATGCCCTCCACCCGACGAATGCCACGAGCAAGGGGCGTGCAATCCCACCACGGGGACGTGCAACCACCCCGCACGGCCGAACGGTTCGCCCTGCGGTGGTGGGGGAGTTTGCCAGAACGGGACCTGCGCGATTGCCGATCGCGATCGCGACGGCATCGCCGACGCCATCGACAACTGCCCCGACGTCTACAACCCGAGCCAGGCCGATCTCGATGGCGACGGCATCGGTGACGCTTGCGACGACGACATCGACGGCGACGGGATCCCCAACGCCAGCGACAACTGTCCGCGCACGCCCAACCCCTCGCAGGAGGACGTCAACGGCGATGGCGTCGGCGACGCCTGCTCTTGTAACGATCCGCCGCGCCCCGACGGCTCGCCTTGCGACGATGGGCAGGCCTGCACCGCCGTCGACATCTGTCAGAGCGGCGTCTGTGTCGGCACCCAGCCCGTCGTCTGCGCGCCGTCCCAGAACGTCTGCCAGGTGATGGCCTGCTACCCCACCACCGGCGAGTGCGCCCCCTACTCCAACGAGGGCGCGCCTTGTCCGGGTGGGGTCTGCATCGCCGGTGGCTGCCTCGTCGAGGGCAGCTCGGGCGAGGGCGGCGCCACCACCGGGGGTGGCGGCAGCGGCAACGGGGGCGGCGCGCCTTCGGGCGGCTCCGGCGCTGGCAACGGCGTTGGCGCGGGCACCCCGGGCAGCGGCAACGCGGGCAACGGCGCAACGCCCACCGAGCCCAGCCTCCACGGCGGTGGCTTCACCTGCGCGGCCGCGAGCCACGAGGGCGCTGACTCCCGCGGCGCGCTTGGGTTCCTGGGAGGCCTCCCGCTCTTGCTCGCCTTCCGCAGACGCCGCCGGGGTTGAGCCACGCCAGGCGAGGTCGAGAATCGTCGGGCGCGGTGGCCGCGCGGAAGGGTTCCGCAGGCTGCGCCGCACCGCGCCACGACGAAGCGACGTCGCCTCGGGAAAGCCATCCACCGCGAAGGCCAGAGCGTCCACGAGGTCCCGTAGGTGGGCTCGGGAGGTTCCTGTAGGCGGGTGCGGGAGGTGGCCGAAACTTGCGGAAAGCGTACGGATTTGGGTGGTTGTGGGCGCTTGGGTGGGGGCATCGTGCCGGACGGTGTCAGGGCAGGGTGAGAGCGAGGGGAGGCCGTCCCAGAGGACGACTGACCCGAGAGGCCGCGAGCGAACCGGATGACGTACAGAGGGGATGTGGAGCCCGCGGGCGCTGAGGCTCGGGGTCTGGAGCGGATGTTCCCGGGGCGTGGAGAGATGGCCGCGCTGATGCGCAAGCTCGACTGGTCGTCGACGCCGGTCGGGCCCGTGGAGCGGTGGCCTCAGAGCTTGCGGACGGCGGTGAGCATCTGCCTCGCGTCGCGCTTTCCGATCGAGCTGTGGTGGGGGCCGGAGTACGCGCGCTTCTACAACGATGCGTACCGGCCCATCCTGGGGGCGAGCAAGCACCCGCAGTTCCTGGGTCGACCCGGGAAGGAGTGCTGGAGCGAACTATGGGACGTGATCGGGCCCATGCTCGACGCAGTCCGCACCACCGGCGAGGCGACGTGGTCCGAGGACATGCCGCTCATGATGACCCGCAACGGGTACCTGGAGGAGACGTACATCACGTTCTCGTACAGCCCGGTCCTCGATGAAGACGGGAGCATCGGGGGAATTTTCTGTGCCTGCTCGGAGACGACGGAGCGGGTGCTGGGGGAGCAGCGGCTGGTGGTGCTGCGCGAGCTGGGCGCGCACGTGGGCGAGGCCCAGAGCGTGGAGGAGGCTGGGCGTATCGCGCTGGAGACGCTGGGGCGGCACATGGCGACGGTGCCGTTCGCGCTGCTGTACACGCTCGACGAGCAGGGAGAAGAGGCCCAGCTCGCGGGGACGGCGGGGTTGCCACCGGATCACGCCATCGCCCAGGGGGTGGTGCGGCTGGGTGAGGAGGGCAACGGGGTGCGGCTGGGTGAGGCGGCGCGGTCCCGCAAGCTGGTCGTGGAAGAGGACCTGGTGGCACGGTTCGGGGCGCTGCCGGGAGGGACCTGGCCAGAGTCGTCGACGACGGCCGTCGTCCTCCCGCTCGCGCGCGCGGGTCAGGAGCGACTCGCAGGGATGCTCGTGGTCGGGGTGAATCCTCGGCGCCGGCTCGACGACGACTACGTGGCGTTCTTCGATCTGGTGGGGAACCAGGTGACGAGCGCGCTCGCGAACGCGCGGACCCGCTCGGAGGAGCGGCGTCGGGCGGAGGCCCTGGCCGCACTCGATCAGGCGAAGACGCTGTTCTTCAGCAACATCAGCCACGAGCTGCGCACGCCGCTGACATTGATCCTGGGGCCCACCGAGGACGCGCTCGCGTCGTCCAGCGGGGCGCTCGAGGGCGAGCCGCTGCGGGCAGTGCACCGGAACACGCTCCGGCTGCTGAAACTCGTCAACGCGCTGCTGGATTTCTCGCGGATCGAGTCGGGGCGCGCGCAAGCGAGCTACGAACCGACGGATCTTCCGTCGCTCACGGCAGAGCTTGCGAGCACCTTCCGCTCCGCGATCGAGCGGGCGGGGATGACGCTGGACGTGACGTGCCAGCCGCTCTCGGAGCCCGTCTACGTCGACCGGGAGATGTGGGAGAAGATCGTCCTCAACCTGCTGTCGAACGCCTTCAAGTTCACGTTCGAAGGGGGGATCTCGGTGGGAGTCCACGTGGAGGGAGACCACGTGGAGCTCGCCGTGCGCGATACGGGGACGGGGATCCCGGAGCAGGAGATGGCGCACCTGTTCAAGCGGTTCCACCGCGTCCAGGGAGCGCGGTCACGAAGCTTCGAGGGCTCGGGGATCGGGCTGGCGCTCGTACACGAGCTGGTGCGGATGCACGGGGGAACGATCCGCGCGGAGAGCGTGGTGGATGAGGGGACGACGTTCACGGTGTCCATCCCGCGAGGCGTCGCGCACCTGCCCGCCGAGAAGATCGGCGCGAGGCGGTCGGCGTCGCCGATGGCGACAGCCTCCGTCCCGCAGTTCGTGGAGGAGGCGCAGCGGTGGGTGGTGGAGGCGCCCACCGATGCGCCACTGGAGCCGGGCGAGGGGCGGCTGGCGCGGATCCTGGTCGCCGACGACAACGCCGACATGCGCGAGTACGTGACCCGGCTGCTGGGGTCGCGGTTCACGGTGGAGGCGGTGAGCCACGGGGCCGCTGCGCTCGCGTCCGCGCGGGCGCGTGTGCCGGATCTGGTGCTGACCGACGTGATGATGCCCGAACTCGATGGCTTCGGGCTGCTGCGCGCGCTGCGCGAGGAGCCGCGCACGCGGGCCGTGCCCGTGGTGATGCTGTCGGCGCGCGCCGGCGACGAGGCGCGGGTGGAGGGGATCGAGGCAGGAGCGAACGACTACCTGTCGAAGCCCTTCTCGGCCAGGGAGCTGGTGGCGCGCGTCACGACCCAGCTCGAGCTGTCCCGGGCGCGTGCAGCCAGCGAGCGCGCACGGGCGAGGCTCCAGGCGATGCTGATGCAGGCGCCAATCGCGGTGACGATCCTGGGGGGGCCGAACCTCGTGGTGGAGCTGGCGAACCCCCGCTACGAGCGGATGGTCGGGCGGAAAATCGAGACGGGAAAGACGTTCCGCGAGGCGTTCCCGGAGCTGCCCGACGACGATCCGCTCTTCAACCTGCTCGCGCGCATCTATACGACCGGAGAGGCGTTCTCCGCCGACGAGTACCACGTCCGGATCGACCGCAATGGCGATGGGGTCGTCGAGAATGCGTACTTCCTCTTCACCACGCAGCCGCTGCGCGACGAGCTGGGCGAGGTGACGGCACTGGTGACGGTGGCGGTCGACGTGACGGAGCAGGTGCGCGCGCGTCAGCGGGTGGAGGAGCTCGCCGAGCAGCTCCGCCAGAGCGAGGAACTCTTCCGTGTCTCGCAGGAGGTGTCGCCGATCGCGTTCTCGTACCACCGCATCGTGCGGGACGAGCACGGCGCGGTCGTGGACTTCGCACGGCGTTACCAGAACGAGGCGGCGTCACGCATCAACCGACTCCCGGCGGGACACCTCATTCAGGAGATGAGCCTGCTCGCGTCGTTCCCCGGTCTGCGGGAGAGCGGGCTCTGGGATCACTATCGCGGCGTCGCCGAGACGGGCGTGGGCTGGCAGGACGAGAAGTATTACGGGGGCGAGCACTTCGACACGTGGTTCCGGCTGGTGTGCGTCCGCCCGAACCCCGACTCGATCGCCATGATCTTCGAGGACATCACCGACCGGAAGCGGGTGGAGCACGCGCTCCTCCTGCTGTCGGACGCGAGCGTGGCGCTGTCGGCGCCGCTCGGCGCCCGGGAGAGGCTGCGGGAGCTGTCGCGGCGGGTGGTGCAGCGCTTCGCCGACTTCTGCGTGATCGATCTGCGGGAGCGGGACGGCTCGCTGCGCAGGATCGAGGTGGCCCACGGGCGGCCCGGGGACGAGGCGCTGGCCGAGCGGCTGCTGCAGACGTCGCCGGAGATCGATCACCCGGACCACCCGCGCTCGCAGGTGCTGGTCACGGGGCGCTCGTTCCACGTCGCGGGGATGACCGAGGAGATGGCGCTGGCCCTCGGGACGAGCGAGGAGCACCGCGCGCTCAAGCGGGCGCTCGCGCCGCGCTCGATGATCGTGGTGCCCATGGCGGCGCGCGGAAACACGCTGGGCCTGATCACGTTCATCTCCACGTCACGCTCGCTGCGATCGCTGGACGTGGAAGACGTGGCGCTTGCCGAGGAGCTGGGACACCGCGCGGCCGTGGCGGTGGACAACGCGCGGCTGTTCCGGGAGACGCAAGACGCGGCGCGGGAGCGGGAGGCGATCCTCGGACAGATCGCGGACGGGGTGATCGTCGTCGACCGGCTGGGGCGCGTGCAGTTCGCGAACGAGGCCGCGCGCCGCCTGCACGGGGAGCTGTCGCTCGGCGTGCCAGTCGGCGGCGGGCGCAGCACGTACGAGATCTTCACCCGGGAAGGACCGCCCTACGCGCTGGTGGAGCTGCCGCTGTCGCGGGCGGTGCTGGAGAACGAGACGGTGCTCGACACGGAGATGCGGATCCGACGCGCCGACGGGAGCGAGGTGATCACGGTGGGGAGCGCGCTGCCGTTGCGCGGGGAGGCAGGCGAGAAGCTCGGGGCGGTGATGACGCTGCGCGACACCACCGATCGGACACGCGCGGAGCGGGAGCGGGAGCGGCTGATCACGGCGCTGGAGCGAAGCAACCGGGAGCTGGATCAGTTCGCGTACGTGGCGTCGCACGATCTGAAGGCGCCGCTCCGGGGCATCGCCAACCTGTCGCAGTGGATCGAGGAGGATCTCGCCGACCGGATGACGGAGGAGGCGCAGGAGCACATGCGCCTCCTCCGGGGGCGCGTCCACCGGCTGGAGGCGCTGATCGAGGGGATCCTGGGCTACTCGCGCGCAGGAAGGATGCGCGACAAGATCGAGGTCGTCGACGTCGGGCGCCTGCTCGGCGAGATCATAGAGCTGCTGGCCCCGGCCCGAGGCCGCATCGCGGTGGGCCCCGAGATGCCGACGCTGAGATGCGAGCGAGTGCCGCTGCAGCAGGTGTTCATGAACCTGATCGGCAATGCGCTGAAGTACGCACAGCGGGACGATGCGCTGGTGCGCGTGGAGGTGGAGGACGAAGGCACCTCGTTCAGGTTCTCGGTGAGCGACAACGGTCCAGGAATCGCGCCGCAGTACCACGAGCGCATCTGGGGCATCTTCCAGACGCTGGAGGCGCGCGACAAGGTCGAGGGAACCGGCATCGGGCTCTCCGTCGTGCAGAAGATCGTCGAGACACGGGGCGGGCGGGTGTGGGTGGAGTCGGCGCTGGGCAGCGGCGCAGCCTTCCATTTCACGTGGCTCAAGCAACCGAAGACGCCGCATTGAGGAGGAACCAATGCAGGGCATGTGCAGCCAGGCTGGACAGCACGCACGACGAGCGCGGCAATTCGATCGGGCATTTCTGGAAGAGATGAGAAATACCTGCCAGCTTGAGGTCACCAGAGCGGCGGTGTACCAACGCGCCTTGCAGCTCGGCCCAGGTTGGCGCGCCGTCATGTCCTCGCGATGGTCGCGATGGAGGCGGACCCCTTCGCCCCTGCCCCACCCGAGTCAGAACCATGAGCGAGCGCCTGTTGAACATCTTGCTGATCGAGGACGACGAGGTCGACGTGATGAACGTCCAGAGGGCGTTCAAGCGGAACAAGATCTCGAACCCGCTATGGATCGCCGGCAATGGCCTCGAGGGGCTGGAAGTGCTGCGCGGGGACCAGATGCCCAAGGAGCGACGGCTCGTCCTGCTCGATCTCAACATGCCGAAGATGAACGGCATCGAGTTCCTCCGCGCGCTGCGCGCGGACCCGGAGCTCGCCTCGACGTCGGTCGTGGTGCTGACGACGTCGAACGACGATCGCGACAAGGTGGAGGCGTACAACCTCAACGTCGCTGGCTACCTCTTGAAGCCCGTCACCTTCATCAGCTTCGTGGAGCTGATGGCGGCGCTGAACAAGTACTGGACGCTCGTGGAACTGCCCTGACCGATTGATGGAAACGCCCGACCCACTGCAGATTCTGGTCGTCGACGACGACGACGTCGATCGGCTCGCCGTGCTGCGGACCCTGCGCAAAGCAGGAATCGAGGCGGCGGTGGTGGAGGCGGCGGGCGCGTCGGAGGCATTCGCCGCCCTGAGGGGGCGCTCGTTCGACTGCGTGCTGCTCGATTACCGACTGCCCGGGACCGACGGCCTGGAGGTGCTCCAGGAGGTGCGCGGTGCCGGGGACGACACGCCCATCGTGATGCTGACCGGGCAAGGCGACGAGCAGACGGCGGTCGACATCATGAAGGCCGGCGCGGCCGACTACATCTCGAAGGCGTCGCTGTCGCCAGAGCGGCTCGGCCAGAGCCTGCGGCACGCGGTGCGGGTGTCGCGCGCCGAGCGCGAGACGGCCACCGCGCAGCAGGCGCTGGAGCGGCACGCACAGAAGCTCCGAGAGCTGACGGAGGCGTCGCTCTCGCTGCACGGCGCTGCGTCGCTGGAGGCGATCCTGGTCTCGCTCGTGGAGCGCGCGCGGACCCTGGTGGGGACACAGCAGGCAGCGGTGGGGCTGCTCCCGCTGGGCGTCTCCTCGGCCGCCGACGGGGGGCGGGTCGCCGCGTGGTCGGCGCCGGCGCCGATCGGGGGCGAGGTGTCGATCCCCCCCGCGTTCCACGAGCTCATCCTCGAGGCAGGGGGGCCCGTGCGCATGACGCGGCAGCAGCTCGAGGCGCACCCCCTCGCCCCCGAGCTGCTCGGAGGCGTCGACGTCTCCGTCGCCGAGGGGGTGGCGATCGTGCCGCTCGTGGGGCAGGACGGGCACGATCTGGGCTTGCTCCTCCTGACGGACAAGCAGAGAGGCACGCTCGATGCGCAGGACGAGGCGCTCCTCGTGCAGCTCGCGCGGATGGCCTCGATCGCGATCGAGAACCGGCTGCTCGTGGATCTGCTGGAACGCGAGCGTCAGCGCGCCGAGGAGGCGAACAACGCCAAGGACGAGTTCCTGGCCATCGTGTCCCACGAACTCAGGACGCCGCTCAACGCGATCATGGGCTGGATCCGGATGCTGCACACCGGGATGCTCCCGCCGGAGAAGCGCACCCGCGCGCTGGAGGCGGTGGATCGCAACGCGCGGGCGCAAGCGCAGCTCGTCGAGGACCTGCTGGACGTGTCGCGGGTCATCTCCGGCAAGCTCCGGCTCGACGTGCGCTCGATGGATCTGCGGAGGGCGGTGGAGGGGGCGCTCGACGTGGTGCGGCCGTCGCTCGACGCGAAGAGCCTCCAGCTCTCGGTACACATCGACGACGAGGTTCCTGAGATCCAGGGGGATCCCGATCGGCTGCAGCAGGTGGTGTGGAACCTGCTGACGAACGCGGCGAAGTTCACGCCAGCGAGCGGCGCGATCCAGGTGCGGGTCTCGACCTGCCCGGAGGCGGTGATGCTGCAGGTGGTGGACTCCGGGCGCGGGATCGCCGCGGAGTTCTTGCCCCATGTGTTCGAGCGCTTCCGCCAGGCGGATGGGTCGGCAACGCGCGCGCATGGCGGCCTGGGGCTCGGTCTGTCGATCGTGCGGCACATCGTCGAGCTGCACGGGGGGACCATCCGCGCCGAGAGCGCCGGCGAGGGAGCCGGAGCGACGTTCACGGTGACCCTGCCATTGCGACGCCCCGAGGCGCCCTCATCACCCCTCGTGCGGTCGTCGGATCCGGCACCGCCGAACCTGCCGACCAGCGCGCTCATCGCCGGGCTGCATGTGCTGCTCGCCGAGGACGACGTCGACGCGCGGGAGATCATGCTGGCGGTGTTCACGCAGAACGGCGCCCGCGTGACCGCCGTGGCGACGGCGGCCGAGGCGCTGAGAGCGCTGGAAATCGAGCGCTACGATCTCTTGATGAGCGACATCGGGATGCCTGGCGCCGATGGCTATAGCCTGATGCGCCGGGTGCGCACCCTCGCGCCAGAGCGAGGTGGACGCACGCCAGCGGTGGCGCTCACGGCGTTTGCAGGGATCGACGACCGGCGACGTGCGCGCGCCGCCGGCTTCGACGCCTACCTCACGAAGCCCGTGGACACGCTGGAACTCGTCGCGCTGGTGGCGAAGCTCGCAAAGCCGAGAGCCTGACGCCGCGGGTCGCTCGCCGAGCGCTCCCCGTTCAGCCGTTCGGCTCGGGCTTGGGGGGCGTCCAGGCGGTGTTGATCTTCTCGCCTTCCTCGAAGCCGAAGTGGATGGCGATCTGCTGCATCATGAGCCGCTGCCCCTCGGCGCTGGCGAGGTCCCACCGGTAGGTGTTGATGTAGCGGACCGACTCCTTGAGCCACTCGTCCCAGGCCTCCTTGGAGATCTCTTCGTAGATGCGCTTGCCCAGCTCGTTCTTGAACGGCGGCCGGGTCAGGCCAGGGAGGAGCTTGCCGAGTTTGCGGCACTCGACCATGCGAGGTTCAGTCATGGGTCTGGGTTCCTACTAGCACGGCCCATGGGGCCGGGAACGGGAATGTGGGCAGGTTGTGGGCCTCGCGCCAGGGGAGCGCTCGCCTCCCCCGCGGGGCTCAAAATTTCGGCACGAGGAGCTGGAACAGGCGCACGTTGCTGTAGGCCTGCTTGAAGGCCTCGGCGAGGGCGTTGCCGGCCTTGGCCACACGATCGAGCTCCTCCGGGGTCAGCTCGACCTGGATGGCGACCTGGCTCGTCCCGGGTGGCACGGAGACGCGCGCGCGCTTGGCCACGTCGGAGAGCAAGGGGCCGACGTCGGTGCCCGGGATGGCGCCGAGGACGGCAGCGTCGGCCTTCTTCTCGTCGAGCAGCTTGCGCAGCTCCTCGGCCGAGGCCGGGTTAATGGTCTCGACGAGGACCTTCACCACCAGGCCCCCCTTGGTGTCCAGGCCGACGGTGACCGCGCGCGGCCCGCTGGATCCCGCGAGGACCTCGCGGACGCTGGGCTTGTCGGAGCTGATCTGGATCGTGCCGAGGACGGGATACTCCCAGCCCACGGCGTCGAGACGCTCGGAGAACTGCGGCTGCTCATCGAGGGTGTCGTTCGCCGCGGAGGCGTCGATGCTGGCCCGGATCGCGGCCTCGTCGCCGTAGAGGAGGAAGGAGCCGTCGCGTACGGCGAGGGCGTCCTCACCGCCGCGGACCATGTACTTCACGCCCTTGTACTCGGCCTCGACGTACTTCGACTCCTTGAGGCGATCGGTCACGCGCGCCTCGCTGAAGCGACCCCGGGCGACCGTGAGCGACGGAGCGATGGCGATCTTGTCGATGTCGAACCAGAGGTCGATGCCGGTGATCTTCTTGATCTCGTCGCGCGTGCGCGTGAGGTAGGTGCGGGCGGCGCCCTCCTCGTGGCCCAGGGCAGCCGGATCCAGCCGGTGGGTGTCGATGAGAACCACGCCGGTGGTGGTGGCAGGAAAATGGTCGAGCAAGCCCACCGGGCCCGGAAAGGTGGCTGCGCGGAGGTGCGCGATCCCGTACCCCACGAGGCCGGTTTGCACGACCACCACGAGGGCCAGCAAGAAGCCCCCGAGCAGGATGAGCTTGGTCCGGGTCTTCCCCTTCTTCTTTGCCGTCTTCGTCGCTGCGGTCGAAATGGTGTTGTCCGGCATGGTGCACTCTCCCCCAGAGATGTCGGGTCGTCGTGAGGTCACCGTCCACGCTGGCCGGGCCCTGCGTCGCTCTCCGCGCTGAAATACCAGGGGAGATTCCCCGGCGAAAGGCGAGGGCACGGGCATGGCACCGGCCCGTTCGTACGCCGGGCCTTTCGTCCTTTCGTCAGAGGCCGAGGGCAGATAAAACCGGGGGCGAGGTGTCCCAGCCGTCGTCGCCCGACTCTGAGGCCGAGCGCCGCCCCGCACCCGTGCCCGGCGGCTCCGCCGGATCTCCAGATCTCGCTCCGCAGGCTTCGAGCGCGGCGCAAGGTGGGCTGCCGCTCTCCATCGGCCGCTACCGGGTGCTGCGGGTGCTCGGCGAGGGAGCGATGGGCCGCGTCCTCCTGGCGCACGATCCCGTGCTCGATCGCGAGGTGGCGCTGAAGCACCTGCGCGACGATCTGCGCATCCCGCGCGATGTGCGTGATGGCCTGGTGATCCGGATGCGGCACGAGGCCCGGGCCGCGGCCCGGGTCACGCACCCGAACATCGTGACGTTGCACGACATGGGCGAGGACCCGGGCCTCGGCATGTACCTCGTGTTCGAGTACGTGGAGGGGCCGACGCTGAAGGAGCGCCTGTACGATGGTCCTCTCTCGCCGCAGCAGGCCGCTCGCCTCGCCCGCGAGCTGGGCGAAGCCCTGACGCTCGCCCACAAGGCCGGCGTCGTGCACCGCGACGTGAAACCGGAGAACATCATCCTCGCCAGCACCGGAGGAAAGGTGGCCGACTTCGGGATCGCCCGGATCCCCGACTCCACGCTGACGCACCAGGGTGGGCTGATGGGCACGCCAGCGTACAGCGCGCCGGAGACGTTCAAGGCCGGCAGGTTCTCACCCGCGAGCGACCAGTTCTCGCTCGCCGCCGTGATGTACGAGGCCACCTCGGGCGAGCGCGCCTTTCCTGGCGACGACGCGGTGACGGTGACCGCGCGCATCGCGCACGAGTCGCCCGAGGCCGTGGGAAAGCAGCTCGGGTGCCCTGCCCTCGACGATGTGCTCGCCCGGGGGCTGGCCAAGCGGCCCGAGGATCGCTACCCGAGCTGCGAGGCATTCGGTCATGCGCTCGCCCTCGCGCTGGAGGGAGTCCCAGGGTTCCGCGCGCAGGGTTTTCCGGCGGCCGCGCCCTCATCCCCCGGCCAGGGCTCGGATCCGAGGCTGGCTGCGTTTCCCGGAGGGCGCGAGGCGATGCCGTCGGGTCTGGTCGACACCGGCTCCTCCGGGCTGCGGACGGACAGCTCGTTCCCCCAGCGCGATCGCAAACTGGGCCAGGTGATCCTCGGTGGCGCGGTGATCGTGGTGACGGCGATGCTGCTGCTCCGGACCGCCCTGCGCTCGGTCGACGGGAGCGACGCCTCGCCCGCCGCGGAAGAGACGAGCGCGACGGTGGCGACGGCGAGCACGGCGCCCACGGTGCAAGCGCGACCGCCCTCCCCCACCAAGGTGACGCGTCCCAGGGTCGATCCCGCCACGTCCACGGGAGGGCGACCGTCGACGGACGCCGAGCTGGACGCGGGGGTCCCCCCCGATGCCCAGGGAAGCGCGACCGGAAGCGAGGACGGGACGGAAGCGGCCGGAGAGAACGACGCGCCCACGCCGCCGCCGGACCCGGCATCGAGCGTCGACGCGACGGGGGGCGATGTCCCCTCGGATCTCGTGGAACGACGCTGAAGCGCGGAGCAGCGCGGCTCACGCACGCCACCCCTCCCCTTCGGTGGGACCTCGTCCAGCGGGACCTCGTCCAGCGGGACCTCGTCCAGCAGCGGGACCTCGTGCGGTGCGGAAGCGCCGCCTTTTGTCGCCCTGTCATTGCGGGGTCCGTCTAGCATCCGTCGCATGTTGCGGGAGATGTGTGCTGCTGCGGCAGCGGGCTTGACGCTGGTCCTGCTCACCGAGGGGACGGCGGGAGCAGCCCCCGTGCGGGTCATCGAGGGGGAGCAGCTCCTCCGCGGAGAGCACCTGTTCTCAGAACTCGTCGTGCGGCCGAATGGCATCCTGCGGGTGGCGCGGGACGGGGTGAATCCGGGCACCTTGCACATCCGGGCGGGCCGGATCGTGGTCGAGGCCGGCGGGAGCATCGACGCGACCAGTGCGGGGTATCCAGGGGCCGACGCAGCCGATGGCGCCGCCCCTACCGGGACCGCCTCCGGTGGACGGCGCCAGGCCACCCCCGGCGGACCTGGCTCGGGTGGCGGCAGCGCGGGCGCAGGCGCCGCCGGGGTGACCCTGCTGTGCGCCCCGTTCGGCGGCGTCCCCGGTGGCTCGAGCTACGCGGATCCGGTGAGCGCGCTCTGGCCAGGCAGCGCGGGCGGCGCGTCCTTCCCCCTGACGACCACCGGGCCCTCGCGCGGAGGGCATGGCGGCGGCTTCATCCGGCTGGAAGCGGCGGAGATCCAGATCGATGGCCTGGTGGCAGCGCGCGGAGGCGATGGCCTCAACGTGCTGGAGCTCGGCTCGGGTGGTGGCGCCGGTGGCGCAGTCGAGATCATCGCCGTCGAACTCTCGGGTGGCGGGGTGATCTCGGTCCGCGGAGGTCGAGGAGGCACCGGGAGCAGCTCCCACGGCGGTGGCGGTGGCGGTGGCGTGGTGGTCCTCAGGACACAGGACCCGCTGCAAGCGGTCCCCGCCGTCGAACTTCACGGAGGCGAGAGCGGCCCTTGCTCGGGCGCAGTCGGTGGCCAGGGGGTGCTGTTCCGGGATGCGCTGGAGGCGTGCCTCGATGTCGACGGCGATGGCCACGGCGCGATGCTCTGCGGCGGAGACGACTGTGACGACGGCAACCCGAACATCTCACCGGACGCTGCGGATGATCGGTGTGACGGGGTGGACGACGACTGCGATGGGATCCCGGATCAGGATCTGGCCAGCGACGCATGCCCCGACGACAGCCGCTGCGAAGCGGGCGTATGTGAGTCTCTCGGCGGAGAGGGCGGAGGGACGGATGGCGGACCTTCGGGATCACCAGCGCCCGAGCGCCTGGAGCTTCAGGGAGGCTGCGGCATCGGGTCGAGCGCAGGTTTTTCGCGAACCATGCGCAGTTCGGGCGTCGCAATGACGCTCAGCGCCATCGTCGTGGGAGCACTCGTCCACCGCAGGCGCATTGTCAGACGCACCAAAGTCTCCTAAACCGGGCCCTGGAGGCCCATGACGACGTTGGATACGAGCGACGAGCTGCACCTCAAGCTCTACCGGCAGATGTTCCTCATCCGCCGGTTCGAGGAAGAAGCGGCAAGGGCATACGCGCAAGGCAAGATCGGCGGCTTCTTGCACCTGTACATCGGGCAAGAAGCGATCGCCGTGGGGGCCCATGCGGCGATGCGACACGACGACTACATGCTGACCACGTACCGCGATCACGGCCTGGCGCTGGCGCGCGGGATGACGGCGCGGTCAGCGATGGCCGAGCTGTTCGGCAAGGTCACTGGCTGCTCCAAGGGCCTGGGCGGCTCGATGCACTTCTTCGACCGCGAGCACAACATGCTCGGCGGCTACGGGATCGTCGGCGGTCACATCCCCATCGGGGTGGGCACGGCCTTCGCCTCGAAGTACCGGGACGAGGATCGCGTGTCGATGGTGTTCTTCGGCGAGGGGGCGGTGAGCATCGGCGACTTCCACGAGGGCATGTCGCTGGCCTCGCTGTGGCGACTGCCCGTCGTGTTCGTCTGCGAGAACAACGAGTACGCGATGGGAACGCCGCTCTCGCGGACGCTCAGCGTGGCAGACGTCTCGCAGAAGGCTCTCGGCTACGGGATGGCTCGCGAACGGTTTGCCGCCGAGAACGTCCTCCAGGTGCGCGATCGGCTCCACGCCGTCGTGGATCGGGTGCGGGAGACGCAGGAGCCGACGCTCGTGGAGATCCAGACCTACCGGTTCCGCGGCCACTCGATGAGCGATCCCGGGAAATACCGGACCAAGGACGAGCTGGACGAGCGCAAGCGGAAGGACGTGGTCCTGCGCTCCCGCCTCGAGCTGGAGGAGAAGGGACACGCAGAGGCGCTGGAGCGCCTCGAGAAAGAAGTCGAAGAAGAGATCGCCGACGCGATCCGCTTCGCCGACGAGAGCGAAGAGCCGGGGCCGGAGCTCCTGGCCTCCACCACGTACACGGGAGCGTTCGCGCGATGAGCACGCTGCGATATCGAGAGGCCGTTCGCGCGGCGATGATCGAGGAGATGGACCGCGACAGCCGGGTCTACCTCGTCGGCGAAGAGGTCGGGCACTACCAGGGCGCCTACAAGGTGAGCGAAGGGATGCTCGAGCGCTTCGGCCCGAAGCGGGTGATCGACGCCCCCATCACCGAGAGCGGGTTCACGGGGATCTCCATCGGGGCGGCCATGGTCGGCCTCCGGCCGATCGTCGAGTACATGACGTGGAATTTCTCCGCGGTCGCCTTCGATCAGATCCTCAACAACGCCGCCAAGATCCGGCAGATGTCGGGTGGGCAGTTCAGCGTCCCCATCGTGCTCCGGGCTCCGAATGCGTCGGCCCGGCAGGTCGGCTCGCAACACTCCCACGCGATGGAGCATCTCTATGCTCACGTGCCTGGCCTGAAGGTGCTGGCCCCCGCGACGCCTGCCGATGCGAAGGGCCTGCTGAAGACGGCCATCCGCGACGACGACCCGGTGCTGTTCATGGAGAGCGAGACGCTCTACAACGTGAAGGGTGAGGTATCGGACGATCCAGATCTCACCATCCCGATGGGCGTGGCGAAGGTGACCCGAGAGGGCAAGGACGTGACCATCGTGGCCTGGAGCCGCCTGGCGCATGTGGCCCTCCAGGCCGCGGAGGAGCTGGAGAAGCAAGGCATCAGCGCCGAGATCGTCGATCTGCGCTCGATCCGCCCCCTCGACGAGGAGACGATCGTGAAGAGCGTGCGGAAGACCCACAGGGCCGTCATCGCTTACGAGGGGTGGCCCTTCGGTGGCGTGGGCGCGGAGGTCTCGGACCGGATCCAGCGGCTCGCCTTCGACGATCTCGACGCACCCGTGCTTCGCGTGACGACGCTCGATTACCCGATGCCGTACAACGCAAAGCTCGAGCAGCACGTGATTCCGAACGTGCCGCGGATCCTCGAGGCCGTGAACCAGGTGCTCTACCGGAGCTGAAGGAGAGTCGGATGGCGAAGATCCTGGAGCTGCCGAAGCTGTCCCCGACCATGGAAGAGGGGCAGATCAGCGAATGGCACAAGAAGGAAGGGGACGAGGTCGCCGTCGACGACCTGCTCGCCGAAGTCGAAACCGACAAGGCGACGATGGAGTACCGCTCCTTCGATAAGGGGACCTTGCTGAAGATCCTGGTCCCAGCTGGCGACGTGGCCCAGCTGGGTCAGGCCGTGGCAATCCTTGGCGAGAAGGGCGAGGACATCTCCGAGCTCGTGGCCAAGGCAGGTGGTAAGGCCGACGAAGGGGGCGCCAAGAAGAAGGACGAGGCCAAGAAGGACGACTCCAAGAAGGAGAAAGCCAAGAAGGGCGACTCCAAGAAGGATGAGTCCGACGAGGACGAGACCGACGAGGACGAGGACGAGTCCGAAGACGAGGACGAGTCCGAAGACGAGTCTGACGAGGATGAGTCGGGCGAAGACGAGTCCGATGAAGACGAGTCCGATGAAGACGAGTCCGATGAAGACGAGTCCGACGAAGGCGAGTCTGACGAAGACGAGTCCGACGAAGACGAGTCCGACGAAGACGAGTCCGACGAGGATGCCGAGGAAGAGGCCTCAAAGAAGAAGGACGAGTCCAGGAAGGCCGCGCCCAAGAAGAAGGACGACGGCGGCAAGGACAAGTCCGAGAAAGCCAAGTCCAAGAAGGATGTGGCCAAGGGAGCCGACCGCCGTCGAGGTGGCGACGACGCCGCTCCTGAGCAGCCTTCGTCGACGGAACCCGGCCGAGTCCGAGCTTCTCCGTACGTTCGCAAGCTCGCGCGCGAGCATGAGCTCGATCTCAAGCAGCTCTCGGGCTCTGGCCCTGGTGGCCGGATCATCGCGCGGGATGTCGAGGCGGCGCTGAAGTCACCGCCTCCCGCCCGTGCAGCGGAGCCGCCGAAGGCGAAGAAGGCCGCCGGCGCGAAGCCCGTGGAAGGGAAGCAATCCCCTCCCCCGGCTCGCCCCGCTCCCGCCCCGGAGGCCGAAGGCCTTGCGGCGCCCGAGTCACGGCCGCTCAGCATGATGCGCAAGGCCATCGCGCGTCGGCTCACCGAGTCGAAGCAGACGGTCCCGCACTTCTATCTGACCATCGACATCGACGCGGATCCGCTGAACGTGCTCCGCGAACAGATCAACGCCGAACTCGCCGCTGGCGCCCCCAAGGGCGAGGAGGCGCAGAAGATCTCGTTCAACGACCTGCTGATCAAGGCGTGCGCCATCGCGCTGAAGCGCGTCCCGGAGTGCAACGCGCAGTTCACTGCCGACGCCATTCTCGTCCACAAGCGGGTCGACATCTCCGTGGCCGTCGCCGTCCCCGAAGGGCTGATGACGCCCGTCCTGCGCAACGCCGACCAGAAGTCGGTGCTTCAGATCGCGAGCGAGGTGCGCGACCTCGCGCAGCGAGCGCGCTCGAAGAAGCTGCGCGCGGATGAGATGGCCAACGGGACGTTCTCCATCTCCAACCTGGGGATGTTCGGCATCGACGAGTTCGCCGCCGTGATCAACCCGCCGGAGGGCGCGATCCTGGCCGTCGGGCAGGTCCGTCGGGAACCCGTCGTGAAGGACGAGCAGATCGTCCCTGGCCGACGGATGGCGATGACACTGTCGTGCGACCATCGGGTCGTCGACGGCGCCGTGGGCGCGACGTTCCTGAAGGCGCTACGGCAGCTCCTGGAGCGGCCGATGCACATCCTCCTCTGACGCACACCTGGCGGGGGCACACGCCCCCGCCGCCCCGCCTCCCCAGCTCTCTTCGCCTCCCCGTCCGCCGGTGCCCGGCGCGCCGCAGCGATGCGCCGTCAGGGGGCGCTGCCGAGGGCATCGCTGATGCGGGCCAGGTTCCGCGAGAAGATCTGCACCGAGGGGTGACTGGGCCCGAGCGCCTTGGTCGCGATGGTCACGGCGCGCTCGATCTGCTGCCAGGCGCCGGGCAGATCCCCGAGCGCCTGCAGTACCCTCCCCAGGTTGTTCACGATGCTCGCCACCACCGGGTGATCGGGGCCATATGTCGTCTGCGCGATGGAGAGTGCCCGCTCCAGCTCACTCCGCGCCCCCTCCAGATCGCCGATGGCCTGGAGGACGCTGCCCAGGTTGTTACACCCGATGGCCACGGCCGGATGGTCCGGCCCGTAGGTCGCCTCGGCGATCTTGAGGACGCGCTCGAAGCATCCCCGGGCCCCCTCGAGGTCGCCGAGATCGCGCAGCACGCTGCCCAGGTTGTTGATGTCCCGCGCCACGTCCGGGTGATCAGGGCCGTACGTCGCCTCCACGATGGCGAGAGCGCGCTCGAAGTCGGCTCGGGCGCCCGCGAGATCCCCCAGGTCGCGCAAGACGCGGCCGCGGTTGTTGAGCGCGAGGGCGAAGCGCGGATGGTAGTAGCCGTACGTCTGCTCGTCGATGGTGAGCGCTTCCTCGAACTGCGCGCGTGCCCCCTGGAGGTCGCCGAGATCATGCAGGAGGCGGCCGAGGTTCGTCCTGCCATGCGCGACCGTCGGGTGATCTTCGCCGTACGCCCCCACGTCGATCGCCAGCGCGCGCTCCAGGTGCGCCCGGGCGCTGGTGAAGTCTCCGAGATCGCGGAACAGCGCACCCAGGTTGTTCAGCCGGATCGCCACGCTGGGGTGGTCGGGACCGTAGGTCGCCTCGTCGATGCTGAGCGCCCGCTCCAGGTACTTTCGCGCCGCTGGCAGATCACCGAGATCCATGAGCACGCTGCCCAGATCGTTCACGTCGTGCGCCACCTCGGGATGGTCGTACCCGTAGGTGGCCACATCGATCCGGAGCGCTCGCTCGAAGCACCCACGCGCTCCCCCCAGGTCGCCCAGATCGTGGAGCACGCTCCCGAGGTTCCTCAGCACGGACGCGACCCGAGGATCATCGGAACCGTACTCGGCCTCGTGCAGAGCGAGCGCCTGATCCAGGTACCCCTTCGCTTCGGCGAACGCGGCACGCACCTGGAGATACACCGCGAACCTGGCGAGAAGCCGCGCTCGCGCTTCCCGGGCCACCCCATGCAGCTCGGCGTGCACCACCGCGGTCAGCGCGTGCGGCAGCCACCGCGCGCACAGGGGCCAGTTCTCGACCTTGTCGCTCCCTTCCGGGAACTCGTGATCCACGAGCGTCACCGCGGCGTCGGCCCAGATCTTCAGATCTTCTTCGGGGAGCCGATCGCGCACCACCGCCTGCACCAGACGGTGGACCGAGATCACCCCTTCATGGACCTCCATGAAGGAGTAACGCCGCAGCGCAGCCACGGCGTCATCGAGCGCGAACGGGTCGGCCATCGCCTCCGCGAGCTGCGGCGGGACGTGCTCTCCGGCGCGAGCGAGCCCCTCGCGGGGAATGTCGTCCGGCGCGAGAAAGGCACAGAGCCGCAAGAGATCGACGGCGATCGGCGAGATGCGCTGCGCCTCCTGCAACGCGAGCCCCCAGGTGGTGGCCACGGGCGCCGGATAGTCGGTGGGTACCCCCCGCCCGAGTAGATCGCGCAGGTGTTCCCCGAAGGCGTTGTAGTAGGTGGCGATCGTCGACTGGGTCTCTTCGATGGTCGCCGCCGCCTGGACCAGCGCGAGCGGAAGGTCCCCGAGGGCCTCGGCGAGGCGCTCTGCCGCCGGCGTGTCGTCCTGGTGGGTACGATCGAGCAGGAGCTTCACCGACTCGCTCCGCTCCAGGGTCGGCACCGGGAGCGGCGTGGCGACGCCTCGCCAGCTCGGGTTGCGCGACGTGATGATCACGTGGCCGGTGCGAGGGTGCGGAAGGAACGGCGTCAGCGTCTTCGGATCGTTGACGTTGTCGAGGACGAGGAGCCAGCGATCATGACGAGAGAGCCAGCTCCGCACCGCCTCCACCGCGAGCCGCTGATCGGCTTCGTCCTTCTCCGGCAGCCCCAGCGCCGCGGCCAGCTGCGCGAACTCTTCTGCGATCATGGCGGGCTCCTCGGCCCTCACCCACCAGACCACGTCGTACTGGTTCGCGTAACGGTGCGCGTACTCGGCGGCGAGCTGGGTCTTGCCCACACCGCCGAGCCCGCTGATGGCCTGCGTCAGCGCGGCGGGCCCTCCCGACGTGAGCGCCGCCCTGAGATCGCTCAGGAGCCGATCACGACCCGTGAAGCTGGGATTACGAGGAGGCAACTTCTTGATCTCGGGCGCCGCCTCACCGAGATCCGGCGAGCTCCCCGGCGGTCGCTTCTGCGCGGGGCTCAGGTCCCGCACCGCGATGCGAATGCCCTTGGCGATCTCCGCGAACGCTTCGCTCTGGTTCGGGTAGCTCGTCACCGCCCTCGCCCGCGCCGGCAGCGCAGAGAGACGCCCGAGGGACGTCTTCTCCCACGAACACGGGCGGAGGATGACGGGGATGACGCGACACTCCCCCTTCCCGTCCCTCTGGAGCGCTTCGCGCAGCTCCGGGAGGCGCCACGACCCATCGTGCAGAAAGTCCGAGCTCACGAGGAGCAGCACGATCCTCGCCTCGTGCAAGCTCTGCGTCGCCTGCTCCTGCCGCTCCTTCAAGGCATCGAGCGGCCATCCCTTGTAGCTCCGGATGAAACCCTGCCGCTTCAGCGCGTCGAGGTGGATCTCGAGCTTCGGCTGTAGATCTTCGTCCCTGGGAGCGTAGGTGAAGAACACATCGATGGGGTTCTTCGCCGGAGCAAGCATCTGGTCCTCTCGAGGGGCGACTAAGTTCTCACGATCGGCCGGATGCGCAAGAGCATACGCGCCCGATGAAATATCAGGAAGCCAGGCGATCGAACGCCCGCAGTGGAGATTCGTCCGGAAGAGACGGCTGCGCGCTCACGGGATTCCGTCGGGAAAGCGCCGATGTGGCTGCTCCTTTGCAATCCCCGCGCTCCTTGCACGAGATGGGCTGAAAGGAGCGTCACGAGAGGTCGGGCTCCGTGAGTTCGTTGGGATCGATGGTGGAGGGTTGGCTCACCGAGGTACGCAAAAGCTGGCGTGCCGCCTCCCTCCAGCGCTGTCGGTCCTCCTGGCGAAGCTGGTGCTGCACGATGATCTTGACGAGCCGGTGTACGCTGTAGGAAGCGGGCTTCACCTCGATCAGCGAGTGCAAGCGCAGGACGGCGATGGCGTCGTCGAGGACCAGCGGATCGTGCCCGGAGAGCACCCTGCGTGGGATCTCCTCCATGGGGAAGAACGAGAGGAGGCTGAGCAGGTCCGCGGCTGGCGGGCTCTGGAAGACCTCGGCCAGCGAGCTCTCCCAGGTGGTGGCCACCGTGACCGGAAGCGTCTGAGGGCGCTCGAGGAGCGCTGCCGGCCGCTGCCGGAAGAGCGACACGTACTCCGCGAGGGGGCGCCCCGTTTCCTCGATGTATGCACCTGCCTGCGCCAGGGCGAGCGGCAGATCGCCGAGCCGCTCCGCGAGCGTGTCGGCGACCTCGGCGTCGACCTCGCCAGTGCGCCGCAGAAGAAAGCTCACGGACTCCGCGCGCGACAGCCCACGGACCGCTACCGTCGCCAGCCCTCTCCAGATGGGGTTGGTCGAGGTCATCAAGATGTGTCCCCCCTGCGTGATGCTCGGCAGGTAGTGATCGAGCAGCTGCGGGCTGCGCACACCGTCGAAGATGAGAAGCCACCTTCCCCTTCGCCCGAGCCGACTCTTCACGGCGGTGACCACCCGCGGCTGCCGTGACGACGTCTTGCTGCCCGAGCTGGTCTGTGACGAGGAGGCCTCGTCCATCAGCAGCTCCTGCTCCGGCACCCGCAGCTCCGACGCGAGCGCCGCGAACCCGTTGAGCAAGGACCACTGGGACTCGCTCTGGATCATGTACACGATGTCGTACGCGCTCGCGTTCCGGTGGGCGAACTCGATGGCGAGCATCGTCTTGCCCGCGCCACCCAGCCCGCAGAGCGGAGCCATGCCGCGGCGAGCCAGCGCCGCGCTGATCTCCACGAGCTGCTCGTCGCGGGAAGCGAGGTTCCTGCCGGTCCAGGGCGGCACGCCCCAGATACCAGGAGGAGGAGGCACCTCTGAGTGGCTCACCGGCTGGGCGCCAGCGCTCGGTGAGCCTACGAGGGGTTTTGTGTGAGCTGCTCGACCTCCTTGCGGATACCGCGCGCGATGTCGGCGAACGCCTCGCTCTGGTTCGCCCAGCTCGTGACCGCCCTCCCCTTGTCGGGCAGCGGCTTCAACTTCCCGAAGGGCGCGGGCTCCCAGTCGCAGGCGTCGAGGATGATCGGGATGACGCGCGCTTCCCCCCGCTCGTGGCGCTGGATGGCGCGCCGCATCTGCGCCTCGTAACAGAAGTCCGAGGCGAGGAAGTCGGCGCTGATGAGGAGGAGGATCATCTTCGCGGACTCCAGGTGCTCGCGCACCTCCCGGTCCCAGTCCTCTCCAGCACCGATCTCGCCTTCGTGCCAACCGCGGATCACGCCCTTCCTCTTGAGGATGGCCAGGTGCGTCTCGATCTTGTCGCGCAGATCCCGGTCCGCTTCCGAGTACGAGAAGAAGACCTCGATGGGGTTCGCGGGTGGCTCGCTCATCCGCCGCGACGTCAGCGCGATGCTACCTGCAGCGCGCGAGGGAGCGTCCAGCGCGCCCGCAGGCATCTCCGGCTCCCCGAAGTCGAGCAGGCTCCAGCTCGCCGCGAACCCGGCGAGCCCGGACAGTCCGGATGACGAGGGAGGAATCTCGAGATCGGGGATGGCGGGCGGCAGGATGGACTTCGGGGCCGGCCGGATGTCGATGCGGCTCGACCCTTCGACGAGCCGGTCCAGGATGTCGAGCAGCTCGGCGTGCTTTCCGCCGACGTTGTCGTACGGCAGGATCCGGAAGCCCATCTCCTGCAGCGTCTTGCGACGGTAGGGGGGCAAGCTCGACGCCGGCATGAGCGCGAAGCGCGGCGGCGCCCCCTCGCCAGAGAGATCGCGGACGTCCCTGAGCATCTGCTCGAAGCTGTCGTCGCCCCAGCCGAAGCCGACGAAGAGCACCGGGCACACCGAGAAGACAGAGGCGAGCGCGCGCCGCGCCTCGGGTGCGGAGAGCTGCGCGTGGAAGCGCTCCCGCGTCAGCGCCCACGTCGAAGGGTCGCGAAGCGTCCCCTGGAGCTTGAGGATGAAGCCACGCCCGTGCGCGACCGCGTCCGTGATGGTGGTGAAGACCTCCCAGCCGAAGGCGCGCTCGAGCAGGTGGTTCAGGTTGGTGGTGACCACCGCACGCAGGTCGTACCGCAGGGCAGCGAGGGCGTGCGCGATCGGCGGGAGCTCGTGCCCCGCGTCGTCGAGCACGGCCATCACCTGCTCCTGGAAGACGGGCCCCAGCGCGTCCTCGGCCGCGGCCATGGCGTCGAGGTAGCGCTGCGCGTGCGCGAGGTCCGCGACCTCCTGAACCATGGCAGCGTCCAGACCGCGCTGGCGCATCAGCGCGATCACCCCTTCGGCGAACTGACGCCAGGTCGGCAGACCGGCAGCCACGGAGATGCCGCCTCCCACGAAGAGCACGACGTCCCCTCCCTCGAGGGCGCCCTGGAGCTCCGCGAGGACAGCAGCGTCATCCCCCGCGTTCATCGTATTTGCGTTCTCCATAGCGATCTGAGCAGCGTCCTCGGAGTGTATCGCCCCCGAGCGCGAGACGCACTTTTGCGGCACCTTCTCTCCGCGGGTTCATTCCTGGTTCTGGCCCGGATGGACGAGGAGCAAGGCGGCGGACGACATGCTATCCGTGGAGCCATGCGCACTGCGGTCCCGCTCGCGCTGGCCTTCATTTCCGTGGCCTCCCTCGGAGCAGCCGCGCCTCCGCAGAGGACTCCTTCCTGGACATCGGCGCCGGCGCGCGCCAACCCCCCTCCCACCCTGCCTGCCGCGGCGGCCGCGGAGACCTCGGAGGGCGTGCTCGCACTCCGTACGCCAGGGCCTGATGCGGTCCTGATCCGCGCCGAGAGCTTCAGCATGGGCTCGAGCGAGCCGGAAATTGGACACGCCATCACCCTCTGCAAGCTGGAGCCGGGCGGTCACGCCTGCGTGAACGAGCTCGCGGAAACGTTCATGAACGAGTCCTCCATCCACGAGGTCTACCTGTCCGACTACTGGCTCGACCGGACCGAGGTCACGGTCGCCCGCTACCGCCAGTGCGTGGCCGCGGGGGCCTGTGACAGCCCCCCGTATGCGTCCGGCGGACAGCGATTCGACCAGCCGGACTTTCCCGTGGTGCTCGTCACCTGGTTCGACGCCTCGCGCTTCTGCGCTTGGGCGGGAGGTCGCTTGCCGACCGAGGCCGAATGGGAGCGAGCCGCCAGGGGCGGTCGTCACGGAGGCACCACCCCCTGGCAGCTCGGCCAGAACGCGGGGCGGCGCTATCCCTGGGGAAACGTCTACAACCCGTTCCACGCCAACCACGGCCAGCTCGCGCTGGACACCAACCTGGACGCGGGCGATGGCGCCCTGGAACTCGCGCCCGTGGGCACCTTTCCCCAGGGGCGCACGCCAGACGGCATCGACGACCTCGCCGGCAACGTCGAGGAGTGGGTGGCCGACTGGTACGCACCCGAGTACCCGCCCGAAAGCGCACGGAACCCGCGAGGACCCGCGAGCGGTGACGAGCGTGTGGTCCGCGGCGGCTCCTATGTCCACGGACGGCCGTGGCTACGAACGTCCGCGCGGCTGCACGACCTGCCGAGCACGCGCCGGACGTGGCGCGGGTTCCGCTGTGCGCGGGATGCCTGAGCGACGAGCAATCAAGAAAGAAGATGCCGAGCCCGGACGACCAGGCTCCGGCCAGTTCAAGTAGACGTCAGCTGGCTTCGCCGCGGACCACGTTGATCGCCTGAAGGCCCTTGGGACCCTCCTTGATCTCGAACTCGACGGTCTCGTTCTCGATGAGCCGACGACGCCCGTCTCCGCTGATCTGCGAGTAATGCACGAAGACATCGGGGCCGGCCTCCTGCTTGATGAAGCCCCAGCCTTTTTCGTCGTTGAACCACTTCACGATGCCAACTGCCATATTTCCTCCACTTCCACGTCTCGGCTCGTGCTTCCGGGCGTTCGGGACGAGGGCTCCTCGTCGGCCCCCCCATGGTCAGGTCTCCCCCCATCGCGGAAGGTCGACGCGCTCAGCGTCGCCCCGCGCGCGGTGTTGATGCAGTTCATCCTACAAACCTGACGAAACTTCCCGGTCCGAGCGGCGTCACCCTAGACGTCCCCATGACACTTGGTCAAGCCGTGCGAAGGAACGGGACCATACCTTTGCAGTGCCATGCCTCACCCGACCCCGATGCATAAATTGAAAATGGCGGGATCTTCCCGCGAAACCTCGGTGGCGGCGTCGCTGACACACGCGAATCGACCTACGCATGACTCATGGCGTTTTCTGCGGAAATCGAGAGGGTTCCGGCTGGCACACAACTCGCTACGGCCCGCTCGTCATGCCAACGCTTCTCCCCGTCTCGGGTTCCGACGCCCTCGACTCGTCGAGCCGTGAACAATCGCGCGATCCGCGCTCGGTGCGCATTCTGGCGAAGACCATGTACCGCGAGCTGCGCCAGAACGGGCTGAACGAGCAGGAGGTGATGGCCCTCGCCGGTGAGCTGCTCAGCCTTCTTGCGACCGACGTCGAGGATCGGCGCCTGGGTCACTCCCGTCCTTGTCCCTCCGACACCGCGTCAGCGACGACGCAGCCTCTGGTGGAGCGCTGACCGGAGCGCTGACCGGAGCGCCGACCGCCTGGAACCTCGACCCGACACGGCTCTCCACGGATCGTCACCACGGGCCACGACGACCACAGCATCGCCGATCTCCAGCATGAAGTCGTCGTCAGGTCGTCACGGGCTCGGGCTCGTCCTCCGCACTCCTTCCGTCACGTCGTTGACAGAGCCCGGCAGCCTTGCTCGTATGGCCGGGTGAGGATGTCGGGTTCTGCGCGGCTCTGCCGGAAAAGCCGGCTCTGCCCCTGACTCCGTGAGGCGACGGAATGTTCTCGGTGATCGTCAGCGAGAAGGGGGGCGCGGAGCGCCGCGAGGTTTTCGACAGGACCGAGATCAACGTCGGCCGCGTCCAGGGCAACGAGCTGATGTTGCCCAAGGGCAACGTCTCGAAGCGTCACGCGCGTCTCCTCTACCGCGACGGTCGCTTCATCATCACCGATCTCAAGAGCACCAACGGCACGTACGTCAACGGGCGCAAGATCGCCCAGGCGACGATCGTCCGCGAGGGTGACAAGATCTACATCGGCGACTTCGTTCTCCGCGTCGAGACGGTGTCGGTGAGTGAGGTCGCGGTGTCCTCGATCGAGGGACAAGCCGCCCCCCTGCCCACCCACCAGGAGCCCGGGGAGGTCGAAGGGTTCAACGCCGCGCCGAGCATGCCAGGCGAGGCCCTCGACCGTGGCCTCCCCGTCGGCCCCTCTGCTGCGCCGCCGCCCGCCAGCAGCTTCGATCGCCCCTCCTCCCTGGGCGATCCGGCCGAGCGCCGCAACCTGCCGTCGAACACGATCTCCCCCGTGGAACCCGCGCTGGTTCCCTTGCCTCCCTCGTCCGTCGAGCGGAGCCAGGGCGTCCCCTCCCCCCAGGTCGAGCCCCGCGGGGAGCTGTCTCGCACCGGCGGGCACGTGATCAGCCACTTCCCGCTGGAGAACGATCCGGACGAGTCGATCGAGGCCTTCCCTGGCCCTCCGCGGGTCCCTTCCCCACGCACCAGCGCGCTCTCGACGGGGACGGGTCCCACGCTCCCGGCGACACCACCGCCTGGCGCCGTGCGCCCCGCTACGGTCACGGCGCTCCAGCCCCCCTCGCGCGTCACACCGGGCGTGCTCACGCTGGACAGGTCGACCCCACGCGAGCCCCTCAGCGGCGCCTCCCTGGGCATCCCCACGGGCACGGGCAGCTACCCGGCAGCATCCCCCATCCCCACGGGCACGGGCAGCTACCCGGCAGCGTCCCCCATCCCCAGCGGCACGGGAAGCCACCCCGCGGCCTCACCGCGACGCGCGCTCGTCCCGCCCGCTTCGGACCGCGCCGTGCAGATCTCCGAGCCCTTCGTCGCGACGGCCCGCCAGCGCGCGCTCTCCCGGCTCATGGAGCGGCTCGGGCAGACGGTCGATCTGCGCCCCCTCGCGGGTGGTGGTGCGCCCGATGAGGCCCTGACGCGCCGCCTGGAGGTCGGGCTGGGCGAGGCCGTGATGGGCCTGCGCGCCGCGGGCGACCTCCCGGCCGACGTCGACGGCGACACCCTCGTGGCGGACGCACGCCGCGAGCTGATCCAGCTCGGCCCCCTGGAGGCGCTGCTCCAGGACGACGACGTTTCCGAGATCCAGGTCTTCCGCCACGACCACGTGGTCGTGACGCACAACCGCCGGTCGGTGGCCGCGGAGGTGGGCTTCAGCAACGACGCGGCCCTCGCGCGCATCATCCAGAGATTGTGCGTGCTCGGCGGCGTCGCCCAGGGCGAGGGAGAGGCTCTCATCGAGCGCACCCTCCCGCGCGGCGCCCGCTTGCTGGCGGTCCTCTCCGCCACGCCGGGCGGAGGCGTCGCCCTGACCCTCCGCAAACCCCAGCGCGTCGAGCTCTCTCTCGACGATCTCGTCCGCAGCGGGACCATCTCGCGCGGGATGGCCGGCCTTCTCGCTCAGTGCGTCGCAGCGCGCGCCAACGTGCTGGTCGTGGGCTCACGCGGCTCGGGGGCCGCGGCCCTGCTCGGCGCCCTCGCGGCAGCCGGCGGCGTCGACGAGCGCCTGGTCGCCCTGCAGGACGACGACGACCTGGTGATCCAGCCGCCCCACGCGATCGGCATCTCGCTGGGCAGCACGAACGTCACGGCCGCCAGCGCCGTGCGCACGGCGGCCCGCCTGAGGCCGGATCGCATCCTGGTCCACAGCCTCTCGGGCCAGGTCGCGGCGGAGCTGGTGCTCGCCATCGGAGACGGCGCGACCGGCGTCCTCGCCGGCGCCCGCGCAGCCACCTTGCGCCAAGCCATCCCCCGCCTCATCGCCGACATCGCCGCAGCGAGGCCAGGCGTCCCGCTCGAAGCAGCGCGTGAGTGGCTGGCGTCGTCGATCGACCTCGTCGTCGAGATCGCCCGACTCCGCGACGGCCGCGATCGGGTGTTCCGGGTCGCCGATCTCGTCATGGAAGGCGGTCAGCTCGCCGTGCGCGACGTCCTCACCTTCTCGGTCGAGCGGACGGCCGCTGGAGGCGCCATCGAAGGCAGTTTCCACTCCTCCGGCGTGATCCCCTCCATCGTGGAGGACCTTGCCGCGCGGGGCGTCAACATCGACACCGCGCCCCTCCGCCGCAGCCGTTGACGGATCCGACCGCAGCACGCCTGCCGGGCGGGACCGTGTCCATGACGCGCCACCGGGGCGAACTCGTCGCCCTGACGATGCACCACGCCCCCGCCTCTTGACGGGCGTGGAGCGCCGCCCGACGCTACGTTACTGAACTGGACCATGGCCATCCGAACCATCCTCCACTACCCCGACCCCCGCCTCCGCCAGAAGGCACAGCCCGTCACCCAGATCACCCCCGAGCTGGAGCGACTCATCGATGACATGGCCGAGACCATGTACGCCGCGCCTGGCGTCGGCCTCGCCGCGACACAGGTCGGCGAGCCCCATCGCATCTTCATCATCGACATCGCGTCCGAGGACGAACCCTCGAACCTGATGGTGTTCATCAACCCCGAGATCACCCACCGGGAAGGCGGCGACGTGCTCGGCCCCGAGGGGTGCCTCTCCTTCCCGGGCGTGAGCGAGGACATCAAGCGCGCCGTGAAGGTCACCGTGCGGGCCCAGGATCGCCACGGGAAGACCTTCGAGCTGACCGCGGAAGATCTGCTGTCCGTCGCGATCCAGCACGAACTCGATCACCTCGACGGCGTGCTCATGATCGATCGCATGGGCGTGCTCAAGAAGCGCATCGTCCAGCGCAAGATGCAGAAGCGCCACGCCGAAGCCGCCGGCTGAAGCCGGGACCCTGCCTGCATCGACCGCCAGACGGGGTGCAGGCGACGCGACACACCGAAGCCAGGACCACGCCTGCATCGTCCACCGGATCGACTGCAGGCAGCGCCACACGCCGTCGCGGCGTGGCCTCTTCGCGTCAGCCGCGAGACGGGAACGCCAGCGGACCGCTCACGTAGGCATCACGCCCGCACAGCTCCCAGTGCGGATCGACGATCCGGGGCGCCTCCACCGGCGTGTCCGGCCCTGCCCAGTCCACGGCCCCTGGGCGCCCTCGCGGCCCGAGAAGGATGGGCGCGACGAACGCATGCAGCTCGTCCGGCACACGCGAGGCGAGCAAGCTCCCCGCCAGCTCGGCACCGCCCTCGACGAGGATGGACACGATCCCCTGTGCCGCGCAGAGCCGCATCGCCGCCGTGACGTCCACCCGCCCCTCGGCCGACGTCGGCGTGCGCAGCACCATGCACCCCGCGTCCACCAGCGCTTGCTCCGCCTCCTCGGGGGCGTCCGCGCCCGACAGCACCCACGTGGGCACCTCGCGCGCCGTCTGGACCAATCGCGTGTGCAGCGGCAACCGCAGCCGCGTGTCGAAGACCAGCCGGATGGGGCTCATGCGCCCCTCGGGCAGGAACGACGACTCCCGCACCGTCAGCCGAGGATCGTCGGCCAGCGCCGTCCCGATCCCGACCGCCACGGCGTCGTGGCGGGCCCGGAGTTCCTGCACCTTGGCGCGCGCCTCGGGCCCGGTGACCCACTTGGAAGCCCCCGTTCGCGTCGCGATCCTCCCATCGAGGGACAGGGCGAGCTTCAGCGCGACATGAGGCAGTCCAGTCGTGATGTATTTTGCCCAAGGAGCAATCAGCGCCCGCGCCTCTGCGCCAGCGACGCCCACCTCCACCGGGAGGCCAGCGTCGCTCAGCCGCTGCGCGCCGCCGCCAACGACCTCCGGGTTCGGATCGAGCGAGCCGATGACGACCCGTTTGACGCCCGAACCGAGGATGGTGTCGACGCAGGGAGGCGTCCTCCCCTCGTGGTTGCACGGCTCCAGGGTGACGTAGAGCGTCCCTCCCTTCACCCCCTCGCCCGCGGCGGCGAGGGCGAGGACCTCGGCATGCTCCTCGCCGGCCCTCACGTGGTGCGTCGCGGAGAGGATCTCTCCAGTGGCGCTCACCACCAGCGCGCCGACAGGCGGGTTGGGGGACGGCATGGCCTTGCGTGCCTCCTCGATGGCGGCACGCATCATGGCCAGGTCGAAAGCGGTTTCGGGGCGCGTACTCTGCGCTGGCATCGGAGAAGACCGGATCTACTAGGGCGCCTTGGCCTTCACAAGCTTGCCGAGCTTCGCCATGAACTGATCGATGTCACGGAAAGATCGGTACACGCTGGCAAATCGGACGTAGGCGACCTCGTCAAGGTCTCGCAGGTGGCGCATGACCCGATCCCCGAGCTCCGCGGAGGAGATCTCCCGGCGCTCGGACTCCTGGGCCTCTCGCTCGATGGCGTCGACCATGGAATCCAGCTGCTCCGTGGAGACCGGCCTCTTGTTGCAGGCGATCCGGAGTCCGCGCCCCAGCTTCTGGCGGTCGAAAGGCTCACGGCGGCCGTCTTTCTTGACCACCGTGGGGAGGATGTCTTCGACGCGCTCGTAGGTGGTGAAGCGCCGCTCGCAGGCCGCACACTCCCGTCGACGCCGGATGACCTCGCCCGAGCCACCGGCCCGGGAGTCGATCACCCGATCTTCGAGATGGCCGCAAAAGGGGCACTTCATGGGCTGCTCACGCCTCGAAGCGGGAGAGGACCAGCGACACGTTGGTCCCGCCGAACCCGAAAGCGTTGCTCATCACGTGGCGGAGAGGACGCTCTCGCGCCGTGAGAGGCACGAAGTCGAGGGGGCAGTTCGGGTCCTGGTCTTCCAGGTTGATGGTGGGGGGCACCATGCCGTCACGGAGCGCGAGCGCCGAGAGCGCCAGCTCCACGGCTCCGGCAGCGCCGAGCAGGTGGCCCATCGACGACTTGGTGGAACTCACCAGGAGCTGCTTCGAGAGCGCCCGTTCGCCGAAGAGGCCGATGATCGCCCGGGCTTCCTCGATGTCTCCCTGAGGCGTCGAGGTCCCGTGCGCGTTGATGTAGTCGATCGCGTCCGGAGCGAGCCGCGCGTCGTCGAGCGCCATCTTCATCGCGCGCTGCGCGCCCTCACCGTCCGGTGACGGCTTGGTGATGTGGTAGGCGTCGCACGACGCCCCGTACCCGACGAGTTCGCCGTAGATCGTCGCCCCACGCGCACGCGCATGGGTGAGCGACTCGAGGAGCAGGCACCCCGCCCCCTCGCTCATGACGAAGCCGTCGCGCCCGCGATCCCAGGGGCGGCTCGCGCGATGCGGCTCGTCGTTCCTCCTGGAGAGCGCGAACATCGCGCTGAAGCCGCCGACGCCGAGCCCCGTCACCGTCGACTCCGCTCCGCCCGCGAGCATGATCGAGGAGCGACCTCGGCGGATCCACTCGAAGGCCTCACCGAGGGAGTGCGCGCTGGAGGAGCATGCGCTCGTGTTGCAGTAGCTCACGCCGCGGAGGTTCAGCGAGATCGCCACCTGCCCGGCCGCGAGGTTCGCGATCACCGTCGGGATGAAGTACGGGCTGACCTTGGAGGGACCCCGCTCGTGGAGGGTGAGCGAGTGCTGGTAGAGATACTCCAGCCCACCCAGCCCCACGCCGATCAGCGTGCCGCACTGCTCCCGATCCTCGTCGGTCAGCTCGATGGCCGCGTCCTTGATGCAGAGCTGCGCCGCCGCCAGCGAGAGGTGGGCGAACCGGCCCATCTCCCGCACCTTTTTCTTCGGCATCCACTGCTCGGCCGAGAACCCCTTCACCTCGCCTGCGAAGCGGGTGGGAAAGGGGGCGGGGTCGAAGAGGGTGATCGGACCGATGCCGGACTCACCCGCGAGGACCGACCGCCAGGTCTCCTGAGTTCCGATTCCGTTGGGAGTGACCAGCCCGATGCCGGTGATGACTACGCGTTCCATGAATATTCCCAGCGATGGGCCGGGCGGCGCGGGCCGAGCATGAGGTCAGGGCGCCGGCTCCGCGGGCCCCGTCCGGCATGATTACTTCTTCGTGTGCTGCTCGATGTAGTCGATGGCGTCCTGGACCGTCCGGATCTTCTCCGTGTCTTCGTCCGAGATGTCGATCTCGAACGCTTCCTCGAAGGCTAGCACCAGCTCGACCAGGCCCAGCGAATCGGCGCCCAGATCCTCGATGAACGTCGCTTCAGGCTTGATGTCCTTCTCGTCGACGTCGAGTTGCTCCTTGATGATCCGCTTGACCTCGGCCGTGATGTCGCGCCCTTCCGCCATGGCTTCCTCTCCAGCAAAAACCGGGCTCCCGTCTACATCCAGGGGCCACGCCGTACAATCAAACGAAGGCCGCCACCCCGTCGATTCGAGGAGGCAGTGCTACTCGTTCGCGGCCCCTACTAGCCCATCGTTGACTTCACTGCACCACAGAAATCCCGCCGCGTCCCTTTTTCGATGACGCGCAACACCGGTGACACCTCGGCTACACGCCTCGGCCGACACCTCGTCTACACGCCTCGGCTGACACGGCGTCTCCATGCCTCGTCCGACCCCTCGTCGACGTGCCTAGACGTACATGCCGCCGTTGACGCGGAGCGTCTGGCCGGTGACGTAGCTGGCCTCGTCGGAGCAGAGGAACGCCACGGCCGCGGCGACCTCTTCGGCACGCCCGATGCGCCCGAGCGGGACGCCCTTCAGCAGGGTCTCCTTCATCTCCGCGTTGATCGTGGCCGTCATGTCCGACTCGATGAACCCGGGCGCGACGGCATTCACCGTGATCCCACGAGATGCGTACTCGCGGGCGAGCGACTTGGTCACGCCGAGCAGCGCCGCCTTCGTCGCGGCATACGCCGTCTGCCCGACGTTGCCCATCTCGCCGACCACGCTCGAGAGCAACACCACGCGGCCCGTGCGCGCACGCATCATCACCTTGATCGCGGCACGCGCGCACGCGATCGTGCCCTTGACGTTCACCGCGAAGAGCCGGTCGAGTTCTTCCTCCTTCACGCGGAGGAGCAGGTTGTCGATGGAGATGCCCGCATTCGCCACGAGGATGTCGAGCCGCCCCAGGCGCTTCGACGCCTCGGCGATCGCCGCCTCGGACGCCGCCATGTCGGCGACGTCGAAGCCGATGGCCTCCGCCTTCCCCCCCTTCGCCGTGATGCCGTCCACCACGGCCTTCGCCTCGGCCTCACCGCGGACGTAGGTGACCACCACGTGCGCGCCTTGCGCCGCGAGGGCCTCGGCAGCAGCGCGGCCGAGACCGCGAGACCCACCCGTCACGATCGCTACTTTATCCGTCAACTGGAACATCGAACCCGAGCCTCCGCTGCTTGACCTGTACCGCCCTCGCTCACGCGAGGAACGACGCCACGCTCTCGACGGTCGCGGGATCGTTCACGCCGAGCACCTTGATCTGCTTGGAGATGCGCTTCACGAGACCCGCGAGCACCTTGCCGGGTCCGATCTCCAGCGCGTGGGTGACACCTTCGTCGACCATGCGCTCGATGGTGCGCAGCCACTGCACCGGGCTCGCCACCTGCTCGACGAGCAGCGACCGCACCTCTCCCGGATCCCCGTTCGGCTCGCCGCTCACGTTGGCGATCACCGGGAACGCGAGCGCTCCGAATCGGGTCTCGGCCAGCGCCGCATCGAGACGCTCGGCCGCAGGGCGCATGAGCGCGCAGTGGAAAGGCGCGCTCACCTTGAGCACGACCATCTTCCCCCCGTGCTTCGCGACGAGCTCCCCCACGCGCGAGACCGCGCTCGCGTGCCCCGCGATCACCGTCTGCCCGGGACCGTTGTAGTTCGCGGCGGACACGATCTCCCCTTGCGCTGCCTCCTCGCAGAGGGCCTTCAGCGTCGGGGCGTCGACCCCCATCACCGCCGCCATGCCCCCCTGCCCCGCCGGCACGGCCTCCTGCATCGCCTCGCCCCGCAGGCGGCAGAGCCGCACGGCGTCCTCCAGCGAGAGCGCCCCCGCCGCCACGAGCGCGCTGTACTCGCCGAGCGAGTGACCCGCGGCGAAGACGGGCACCCCCAGCTCGGGGTAGCGCTCACGCAGCGCAGCGAGCGTCGCGCAGCTCGCCGCCACGAGGGCAGGCTGCGTGTTCCGGGTGAGCGTCAGCTCCTCGATCGGCCCTTCGAAGCAGAGCCTGGAGAGAGGCTCTCCCAGCGCGGCATCGGCCTGTCGAAAGACGTCGCGGGCCGCTTCGGACGACTCCGCGAGGGCCTTGCCCATGCCGACCTCTTGCGCGCCCTGCCCAGGAAAGAGCCATGCAACCTTCACGAGGGCGGCGCTTAGCACGGCATGGTCGCCCTGCGTAGGCACCTTGCGCCAGAAAGCTGCTTCAGGTGCGCGCGCAGCTCACATCCGCGCGCAGCTCACATCCGGACGAGCGCCGCACCCCACGAAATGCCGGCTCCCAGCGCGCACAGCAAGACGCTCTGGCCCGGCTGGATGCGCCCATCGCGCACCGCTTCGTCGAGCGCGATCGGGATCGAGGCGCTGGAGGTGTTGCCGTACTCCGCGATGTTGATCACGAACTTTTCGAGCGGGAAGCCGAGCCGTGACGACACCTGGGTGATGATCCGCAGGTTCGCCTGGTGCGCGACGACCCAGTCGAGTTCTGCGCTCGTCAGCCCGGAGGCCTTCAGCGCGTGCGTCGAGGCGCTCGTCAGGTTCTTGATGGCGACCCGGAAGATGTCCTGGCCCACCATGTGGACCTTGTTGCGCTTCCGCTCGAGGCCCTCGTCCGTGACGGGCTCCGCCGTCCCGCCGGCTGGCACGATGAGCGACGACGCCAGCGCACCGTCGGAGAAGATGCAGGTCGACAGGATCCCGCGTCCGTCCCCGCGCGCTGGCCCCAGCACGACCGCCCCCGCACCGTCGCCGAAAAGCACGCACGTGGTGCGATCCTCCCAGTTGAGGATGCGCGACAGGAGCTCGACCCCGATCACGAGGACGCAGTTCGCAGCCCCCGTGGCGATGAACTGATCGGCGATGGTGATCCCGTAGAGGAACCCGGCGCACGCCGCGGAGATGTCGAACGCCGGGATCTCCTCGGCGCCGAGCTTCTGCTGGACGTTCACCGCGCACGACGGCACGGGCGTGTCGCCGCTGATCGTCCCGACGATGATCAGATCGACGTCGGCGACGCTCAGCCCTGCGGCTTCCAGCGCACGCCGAGCCGCAGCGGCGGCCATGTCACTGGTCGTCTCGCCGTCGGCGGCCACATGCCGCCTCCGGATCCCCGTTCGCTCGGAGATCCAGGCGTCGGATGTATCGACGATTTTTTCGAGGTCGGAGTTCGAGAGCACCCGCGCCGGTGCGTAGTGGCCGGTCCCGAGGATCCGGCTCCGGGGCATCGGCGCTGGGTTGCTCATGAACGCTGAAGCAGGGAGCGGTGGCTAGCTACCGCTGTTCTCGCTGCCGGTAGGAGCAGCCTTGCGACCTTTGTAGTGACCGCAGGAACCGCAAGCGCGGTGCGGCAGCCGGGCTTCCCCACAGTTCTCGCAGGAGATCACCTGCACGGGGGTCACCTTGTCGTGTTGGGCGCGCCGCATGTCGCGCTTCGGGGGGGTCTTCTTCCTCTTCGGGACAGCCACGGGGCTACTCCTTCTTGCTCTTCTTCTTCAGTGTCTCGTTGCTCAGCGAGGCCGCGTGGCCCGCGGAACCGTTCGCCCCATTCAGGGCGGGAGGACCAGGGATGCGACCGGAGCGCTGAGCAAACCTGTCTCGGAGGTCGGCGATCGACGCCGGACGCTCTTCGGCGGGCTGCTCCGGTGGGGACGAAGGAGCGTCCTCCTCCGCAGACCCCAGCACGGCGGCACCGATACCCGGACATGCCTCGGAGCACAAGGGGAAGCTTGGCAGTTCGAGCAGGATTGCTTCCCGGACGAACCCATCGAGGACCACGATCTCGCCGTCGTACACGTCCTGGTCCGCTTCTTCGGACGAGAACTCGTACTCGGGCTCACGATCCGCGCTTCCCTTCGACTTCGAGGACTTACCGTTCGCCCCCTCGGCGTGACGCGCGGCCTTCGCGGGGAGGAGCAGGAGCGCCATCTCCGCGTCCACGGACACCTGGGCGGGGCCGAGGCACCGCGCGCAAGGGACGGTGACGCGCGCCCCGACCCGTCCACGAACGACGATCTCCGTGGGGCCCGACCGCGAGAGGCGGCCCTTGATGGTGCCGGGACCGAGTGCGATCGCCTCGGCCTCCGAAAGCTCGCTGGTCAGCCAGCTCTCCGGGAGGGTGGCGTCCACCGGCGTGCCGGTGATGTCGATGTCGTTGGCTACGTAGGAGAGGAGAGGCATGGTGACGGGCCTCCTGGGAAGCGCGACGGCAAACGCCGCCTGCACAGTTCAGGAGATGCGAAAGGACTGCCTAGCGCGAGGTGGTGCGGCTCGCAAGCGTCAGAGAGCCGCCGAGGTGCATCTCTCGCCGCTTCTTCTCTATCCGGCATGGCGGCACAGCGGCACGCCGGCGCGGTGGTACGGCGGCACGCCGACGCGCCGGACACGCCAGTCGTGCTCGCTGCGCGTGGTAGCGTCCCCGTCCCGATGACAGGCAAGCGCCAGGTCGCCACGCCCGAAGCGCCCACGTCCGCGCGCAGCACGCCTCTTCCGGACGAGCGCGCTCGATGGCGCTGGGTCGCCGCAGCGGCCCTCTACGGGCTGACGGCGCTCGTGTTCTTTCTGTCGGCCGATCAGGCGAAGCTCACGGCGCACACCCCCTTCAACCACTTCGCCCTCCTCGCGCAGAGCTGGCTGGAGGGCCGCCTCGATCTCGGCAGCGAGCCCCCGGCCTACACGGGGCACAACGATTTTGCAGTCTTCGACGGCAAGTACTTCATCAGCTTCCCCCCCTTCCCCGCCGTCCTCCTCGTCCCCCTGGTGAAGCTCGCTGGCAGCGCCGAGCTGGTGAAGGATGGTCGGTTCTTCATCGTCCTCGCCGGCCTCACCCCCGCGGTGCTCTTCCTCGCGCTCGAGAAGCTTGCGCCCCGCACCCGCCGCACCCAGGTGGAGAACGCCGCGCTCTCGATCTTCTTCGCGCTGGGCAGCGTCTACTGGTTCACCGCCGTGCAGGGCACGGTCTGGTTCGCCGCGCACGTGGTCGGCGCGCTCCTCGCCTGCGTGTATCTCTATGGCGCGATCGACGCCGCCCACCCGGTGCTCGCCGGCCTCGCGCTCGGCCTCGGCTTCGCCACGCGCACCCCGCTCGGCTTCGCGCTGCCGTTCTTCCTCTGGGAATTCCACCGCGTCAGCCGGGATCGCGGCGACCTCGTCACCCGCACCACGAAGCTCGGACTCTTCGCTGCGCCCTGCGTCGCGATCCTCGCCCTCCTGCTCTGGCACAACCACGCCCGCTTCGGCGACCCGATGGAGTTCGGGCACACCCACCTCGTCACGGCGTGGCGCCCGCGCGTCGAGCGCTGGGGCCTGTTCTCGTACCACTACCTGCCGCGGAACCTTGCGGTGATGCTCACGTCGCTGCCCTACACCGGCGTGGACGGCGTACCGTTCCAGATCAACGTGCACGGCCTCGCGCTCTGGGTGACGACGCCCCTCTACGCCTGGGCCCTCTGGCCGCGACGCACGTCATCCCTCTTCTGGGCGCTCGCCGCGACGGCAGGCCCCCTGGCGCTGCTCGACCTGCTCTACCACAACAGCGGCTGGGTCCAGTTCGGCTACCGGTTCTCGAACGACTACGCCCCCTTCCTGTTCGCCATGATCGCGGCGAGTGGACGGCGCCTGCGCGCCCCGTTCTACGCGCTCGGGATCGTGGCCATCGCCATCAACGCCTTTGGCGCGCTCACGTTCCAGCGCGCCGGCTTCGAGCGGTACTACTTCCTCGAACGGACCCAGCGCGTCCTGCACCAGCCCGACTGACAGTGTGCCGCCCCACCTCTCCGACGAGCGGCACCCGCTCTCCTCCACGCAGCGACGCCAGGCCGAAAAGCGTGAAGAAGCCCACATCCAATCCGTGAGACAGACGAAGCAAGCAGCAAGCTGGCGCACCAGAGCTGGCGCACCAGGTTCCAAAAATCCGTCCAGGCTTGCTCACGGGACGAGCGATGCACCGCCGATGACCGCTGGAACCACATGATCTCAAACATATTTTTGCGCGCACAGAGGCGGTGGCCCCTTTTTGCAGCGTGACCAGGTCGCATCGGCGGCCGACGCGACCTGGTCACGCTCGAAACATGGTCGCGTCGGCGGCCGACGCGACCTGGTCACGCTCGAAACATGGTCGTGTCAGCCGCCGACGCGACCATGTTTCGAGCGCCACCCCACGGAGCTCCCACGATGCCCTCCGGTTGCTCGTGCCCCCTGGTCACATCGGCCAGCGACGCCGTCATGGCCTGATCGCAGCGAAGCTCTTGCGCTCGGCTCCCGGCGCCGCTCCTGGTCGAAGGGGTGGTGGTCCCTGCTTCTGCGAACGTGTTTCGTGAGACCGGGGCTCGTCCACGAGCGCCGTCACCTGGTCCCGGGGCAGACCCCACCCCTGGCGCTCGCCTCCGTCACCAGGTCACGAGGGCAACCCGCCGAATGACACCGTCTCCGACACCTGGTTCACCTCGACGCCCTCTTCACATCCACTCAGGGCATACGTACCCCACGCGCCGGGATTCGCTCGTGCCCTCGCCACCACGGGCTCGGCGCGCTGCTCCTCACGGCACGACGGTGCACGCGCGTCAGCCAGCAGCGGGCGGAGGCTCGTTCGACTCGGCAGCGAGCACCCAGAGCACGGCCATCCGCACGGCGACCCCGGCCTCGACCTGGTCGAGGATCACGCTCTGGGGACCGTCGGCCACCGCGGGATCGATCTCCACGCCCCGGTTCATGGGCCCCGGGTGCATCACGAGCGCATCCGGTTTCGCCAGCGAGAGCCGCGCGGCGTTCAGGCCGAAGGCCCTGCTGTACTCACGGCTGGTGGGCAGGAAGGCGCCCTGCAAGCGCTCGCGCTGGACACGGAGCATCATCACCACGTCGGCCCCCTCCAGCGCGGGCTCCAGACGAGGGTAGACCTCCGCACCGAGCGACTCGGCCGCCGGCGGCAGGAGCGTGCGGGGACCGGCGAGTCGCACCCGGGCACCGAGCGCGTTGAGCAACCGCACGTTGGAGCGCGCCACCCGGCTGTGGAGGACGTCGCCGCAGATGGCGACGGTGAGCCCCTCGAACGCCCCCTTCTTGCGCCGGATGGTGAATGCGTCGAGCAGCGCCTGCGTCGGGTGCTCGTGCGTCCCATCACCGGCGTTCACCACCGCGGCACGAATGCGCGCCGCGACGTGATGCGGCGCCCCCGAGGCGCTGTGCCGGATCACCAGCACGTCGGGCTGCATCGACTGCAGGTTCTGCACCGTGTCCAGCAGGCTCTCGCCCTTCACCGTGCTCGACGTGGAGGCGCTGATGTTGATGACGTCGGCGCTCAGCCGCTTGCCCGCCAGCTCGAACGAGGTGCGGGTGCGCGTCGATGCTTCGTAGAAGAGGTTGATGATCGTCTTGCCGCGCAGCGTCGGCACCTTGCGGACGCTCCGGCGCGAGACGTCGAAGAACGACTCGGCCGCGTCGAGCAAGGCGAGGATCTGGTCGCGCGTCAGCCCCTCGATCCCGAGCAGGTGGCGGTGCGGGAAGATCCGCTTCATGAGCCCACCGTGGCCGGGCCGTCGGCGGGGGAGATCACCGACCACAGCTCACCGTCGCGCTCGATCACCTCGACCCTGCGCTCGCTCGCGACCTCGACGCTCCGGACGACGTAATCCGGGTGGATGGGCAGCTCCCGCCCTCCCCGGTCCACGAGCGCCAGCAGCTCGATGCGCCGCGGCCGCCCGTAGTCGAGCACGGCGTCGAGCGCGGCGCGGATGGTGCGCCCGGTGTAGACGACATCGTCGATGAGGAGGATGCGCCGCCCGTCGACGGGGAACGGGATGTGGCTCGGGCCAATCCGCGGGTTCGGGAGGGCCGTGGCGGCGTCGTCCCGGTAGAGGGTGATGTCCACCGCGCCGACGGGCGGAGCGTGCCCCTCGATCTCGAGGAGCAACGCGGCGAGCCGATGCGACAGCGGCACGCCGCCTCGCCGGATGCCGATGAGCGCGAGATCGTCCACCCCGCGGCCCCGCTCTGCGATCTCTCCGGCGACGCGCCGGAGGCCACGCCCGATCGCTGCCGGATCCAGGATCACTTCCATACGCGGCGGCAGGGCTACCACGTGCCTGACCGGTCCCCAAGTGGGGCCAACCCGGACCGCGTGCCCACGGGAAGGGGCCTGGCTTGCACGTCGCAGACGGTGCCCGACCGCCCGGGCACCGTCCAGACAGGCCCTCGGGCGCGCTCGCGCGTCGTCGCGCTTCGATGCCGACGCGCTCGCGTCACGAGAGCGCTCGGGAGGGTTTCACAGTCGCCCGGGTTTCCGATAGGCTCCCTCGATTGCTGAAGAGGTAGAGGCATTCATGTTTTCGCGAGACGTCCTCAAGATCGATGCCCCGGCCGTGGCGAGTGAGATCGAGCAAGCCATCCGGGATCAGGTGTTCGGGAAGCTCCGTCGTCGGGGCGCCGTGGTCGGTATCTCCGGCGGGATCGACAGCTCGGTGGTCGTCACCCTCTGCGCCCGCGCGCTGGGCAAGGACAAGGTGGTCGGCCTCTTCATGCCCGAGCGCGACACCTCCGACGACGCCCTGCGGCTCGGCAGGACGCTCGCGGATCAGCTCGGGATCGAGGCAGTGGTCGAGAGCATCCGCCCGGCGCTCGCCGGCTTCGGCTGCTATGCCCGCCAGGACGACGCCATCCGGATGGTCTTCCCGGAGTACGTCGAGGGGTGGCGCTTCAAGATCACCCTCCCCTCCATCCTGGAAGGCGATCGGCTCAACGTCTCGCAGCTGACGGTGCAGCCGCCCGGCGAGGAGCCCAGGACGCGGCGGCTGCCGCTCAAGGCTTACCTGCAGCTCGTCGCGGCGACGAACTTCAAGCAGCGCTGCCGCAAGATGATGGAGTACTACCACGGCGACCGGCTCAACTACGCCGTGGCGGGCACGCCGAACCTGCTCGAGTACGATCAGGGCTTCTTCGTGAAGCAGGGCGACGGCGCGGCCGATTTCAAGCCGATCGCGCACCTCTACAAGACGCAGGTCTACGCGCTCGCCGAGTACATCGGGGTGCCCGAGGAGATCCGACGTCGTCCTCCGACGACCGACACCTTCTCGCTGCCCCAGGGCCAGGACGAGTTCTACTTCTCGCTCCCGCACGACAAGATGGATCTGTGCCTCTACGCGCACAACCACGGCATCCCTGCGGCGGAGACGGCGCCTGCGGTGGGCATCACGCCCGAGCAGGTGGAGCGTGTCTACAAGGACATCGAGGCCAAGCGCCGCGTGTCCGAGTACCTGCATGCGCGGCCGTACCTCGTGCAAGATCCCGTCAAGGGATGACCACGACGGGATGACGTCGACGGTCGCGCGTGCGTTCTCCGGTTCGCTCGCGTGACCGTCTCCGCCACGCAGCGTTCACCGCGTCTCACGGCGCGCTGCGCGGCCATGAGCGCTCGACACACAAAGCCACGAAGTGATAAACATAACTGCTGAATTTTATGAGCACCGCGAGCACTGAAACCACGATCCGAAACTTCCTCGTCTCCTCGTTCGGATATCGCGGAGCCACCGCAGATCTCGGAGCAGAGGTTCCTCTCCTCGACCAGGGCATCCTCGACTCGACGGCCGTACTGGAGATCGTCCAGTTCTTCGAGTCGGACCTCGGGATCCAGGTCGACGACGAAGAAATGGTACCGGAGAATTTCGGCTCCATCGCCCGACTCATCTCCTACGTCGAGCGGAAGAAGAGCAACTAGAGGCGCCCCACCGGGCCACGATCCCGGAGCGTGGGCGCCGCGGGCACTGGCTCCGCCCCGTTCTCGAGGAGCCCGAGGGGAACGCCGTGCACACCGCCATCCGCGATCCGCTGTCGGATCGCTTCCTCATCGATCATGCGCTCCGCGCGTTCGCGGAGTCCACGCCGGACCGGCTGGCGCTCGTCTCCGAGGGGCGCCGGATCTCGTACGGTGAGCTGAACGCGCTCGTCGATCGCTGCGCGTCGGCGCTGCGCGAGGTGGGTGTCGTCCGTGGCGAGCGGGTCGTGGTGGCGCTCGACAACGGCGTCGACGCGGTCGTCAGCTACTACGGGGCGATCCGCGCCGACGGGGTCCCTTCCCTGCTGCCGACGAACACGCGCCCGCGGCGCCTCGGCCAGGTGCTGGCGCTGGCGGAGGCGCGCGCCTTGATCATCGCCCGGAGCATGCAGGAGTGCCTGGCTTCCCTCGACGGCCTGCCGCAGGCCGCGCGGCCCGCAGCGGTCTTCCTCCAGGGTCCCACGCCCCCCGCTCCAGCGGTGCCAGCCGCAGGGGGTGGTCCGGCGGCGGCGAGCGCGCCCGGTGCGCCGGGGCCTGCGTTCGTCGGCGGACTGGATCTCGGCGAGGCGCTGTCGAACGCGGGAGCGCACGCCCCCGAGCGACGCGCCATCGAGCTGGATCTCGCCACGCTCTGCTGGACGAGCGGCTCCACCGGCGAGCCCAAGGGGGTGATGCTCACGCACCAGAACCTCCGCAACAGCGCCGCCGCCATCGGCGCCTACCTCGATCACTCGGCCAGCGACGTGACCCTCTGCGTCCTGCCGCTGTCGCACACCTACGGGCTGTTCCAGCTCCTCGTGACCCACACCTTCGGCGGGACGGTGGTGCTGGAGAAGGGGTTCGGGATGCCGTGGCCCATCGTGCAGCGCATGGCAGAGGAGCGGGTCACCGGCTTCGCAGGGGTCCCGACGATCTTCGCGTCCATGCTCTCGCTGAAGAACATGGCCAAGGCCGATCTCAGCGCCCTCCGCTACATGACGAACGCCGCCTACGGGCTGCCCGCGGCGCAGGTGGTGCGGCTGCGGGAGCTTCTGCCGCAGGTCCGCTTTTTCGCGATGTACGGGCAGACCGAGTGCACGCGGGTGTGTTACCTGCCTCCCGAGGTGGCGCTCGATCGTCCTGCGTCGGTCGGGATCGCCATGCCCAACGAGGAGCTGTGGATCGAGCGTGAGGACGGGACCCACGCCGCGCCCGGAGAGACGGGAGAGCTCGTGGTGCGCGGTCCGAACGTGATGCGCGGCTACTGGCGCAACCCGGAGGCCACGGCGCGCGCGCTGAAGCCGGGGCCGATCCCGGGCGAGGTCGTGCTGCACACGGGGGATCTCTTCAAGGCCGACGAGAGCGGCTACCTGTACTTCGTGGCGCGCAAGGACGACGTCATCAAGACGCGCGGGGAGAAGGTCAGCCCCCTGGAGGTGGAGTCGGTGATCTGCAAGATCGCCGGCGTGATCGAGGTGGCGGCGGTGGGGGTGCCGGATCCGGTGCTGGGTCAGGCGATCAAGGTCGCGGTGGTCAAGGGAGCAGAGGGCGACGTGAGCGCCGACGACATCCGGCGTCGCGTGCGGGCCGAACTCGATGAGGTCGCCGTGCCCAAGTTCGTCGAGTTCGTGGATGCTCTGCCGAAGACGGCGAGCGGCAAGGTCAAGAAGAGCGAGCTTGTCTGATGTGTGGAATTGCTGGCCTCATCAACGTGCGCGCGGATGCTCCACCTCCCGATCGCGAGCTCGCGCTGCGCATGGCGCGCGCGATCCGTCACCGGGGGCCTGACGGTTACGGGATCTACCGTGATCAGCACGTGGCGCTCACGCACGCGCGGTTGTCGATCATCGATCTCGACGGCGGCTGGCAGCCGATGGCCAACGCCGAGGGGTCGATCTGGGTCTGCTTCAACGGCGAGATCTTCAACTACATCGAGCTGCGCGAGGATCTGAGCGCGAAGGGGCACCGGTTCCGGACGAAGAGCGACACCGAGGTGCTGATCCACGCCTACGCCGAATACGGCGAGGCCATGGTGGATCGGCTGAACGGTCAGTGGGCGTTCGTGCTCTGGGACGTCGCGCGGAAGCGAGCGCTCTTCTCGCGGGATCGGGTGGGCATCAACCCGCTCTTCTGGACGGTCCACGAGGGGGTGCTGCGCTTCGCGAGCGAGGTGAAGGCGCTGTTCCAGGATCCGTCGGTGCCGCGGGGCTTCTCGAAGGAGGGGCTGGACGAGGCGCTCACCTTCTGGGCGCCGATCGCGCCGCTCACGCCGTTCCGGGGGGTGCAGCAGCTCCCGCCCGGGTCGGTGGCGGTGATGGACGTGGGACAGCACGGGGAGCCGCGGGTCAGCATCCGATGGCGGCCCGACTTCCCGGAGAAGGGCGCTTCCCGAGGCGGGGACGAGGCGGCGGCCATGGCCGGGGTGCGCGAGGCGGTCCAGGGTGGGTCGACCATCCGGCTGCGCGCGGACGTGCCCGTGGGCAGCTACCTCTCGGGTGGCCTCGACTCGACCATCGTGGCCTCGCTCATCGCGTCGAACCGCGAGATCCCGCTCCGCACCTTCTCGGTGGAGTTCGACAACCGCGAGTTCGACGAGGCCGAGCACCAGCAAGCCGCGGTGGCGCACCTGGGGACGGCGCACGCCGCGATCCGGTGCGGGGATCCGCAGATCGCCGAGGTGTTCCCCGAGGTCGTCTACCACGCGGAGGCGCCCTTGCTGCGCACGGCTCCTGCGCCGCTCTTCATCCTGGCGAGCCTGGTGCGGAAGAGCGGCTACCGGGTGGTGCTGACCGGCGAAGGGGCCGATGAGTTCTTCGCGGGCTACGACATTTTCCGCGAGGATCGGGTGCGGCGCTTCTGGGCGCGCCACCCCGAGAGCAAGTTCCGGCCGCAGCTCTTGATGCGGCTCTACCCCTACCTGCAGCGCTCCCCCGTGGCGCAGGTGCAGATGGCGAAGGCGTTCTTCGGCCGGAACTTGAGCCAGACCGACGATCCCTTCTACTCGCACCGGCCGCGCTGGGATGGGACGGGGCGCATCAAGCTGATGCTGGATCCAGCGATGCGCGAGGGGCTCGCGGCCGACGCGGCGGTCGAGCAGCTCCGCGCGCGGCTGCCGGAGGACTACATGCGCTGGTCGCCGCTCGCCCGCGCGCAGTACCTGGAGATCGTGACCCTGCTCTCGGGGTACCTGCTGTCGTCGCAGGGGGAGCGGATGATGATGGCGAACTCGGTCGAGGGGCGGTTCCCCTTCCTCGATCCGCGGGTCATGGACGTCGCCGATGCGCTGCCGGACGCGCTCAAGCTGCGGGTGCTCGACGAGAAGCACGTGCTCAAGCAGGCGATGCGCGACATTCTCCCGCCGAGCGTGCTGGCGCGGACGAAACAGCCTTACCGCGCGCCGGTGGTCGCTCCGTTCTTCGGAGCGGAGGTGCCGCGCTACGTCGAGGAGTGCCTGTCGCCCGAGGCGATCCAGGCCGCCGGCGTGTGGCAGCCTCAGCTCGTGGCGGCGCTCGTGGCCAAGTGCAAGAAGACCGGCGGCAAGGCGATGAGCAACACGGACGACATGGCGTTCTGCGCCATCCTGTCGACGCAGCTCATGGCGCGGGATCTGATCGATGGCGCCCGCCTGCGCGCCGCTGGCGAAGACGCGAGCGGAAAGCTGGGGGTGGATGTGGATCGGGTGCTCGCGCCTATTTGACCATCTTGTAGATGGCGCGCTCCGTCGACCAGTAGATGCGCGTGGCATCGGTGGTCACCGTCAGCGTCGGACCCGTGGCGGGGATGCGGTGCTGGGAGGCGGAGTTCTCGTCGCGGTGGACCCAGAAGATCCCGAAGTCGCTCGAGTCGCTCCAGTACACACGCTCGCCGTCCACGAAGATGTCCCTCGGGGCGGGGCTCTCGCCGAGCGGCTCGATGGTCGCGCTGCTCAGGTGGTAGCGCATGATCGCGCCGCGAAGGGGCGCACCGGACGCGTTGCGATCGGGCTCCGTGGTCCAGTAGACGTACTTGTCGTCCACGGCGATCGAGCGCAGGTCCACACCCGTGGTGCCGGTCCAGATCATGGTCGGGATCTTGGAGGCCTTGGTCGCGCGCATCACGGTCCGGTTGCCCTGGCTCACCCAGTAGACGTGGGTGGCATCGACCGCGACGCCGTACGCGCCGGACTGGGAGCTGACGAAATCCAGGGAGGAGCCCTGAGTGCCTGGTGACGCCATCCGGCGCACTTTGTTGGCGTACTGGTCGGTCCAGTAGAGGGCCTCTCCATCCAGGGCCAGTCCGACGAGGCTGGTGCCTCCGCTCAGGGAGAGGATGCCACTGCCATCCAGGCCCATGCGCATGAGGGCCACGGAGGGGGGGTTGCGTCGGGTCCAGTAGAGGAAGCCGCGATCGAGCGCGAGGCGACTCGGCGCGCCCTGGTTGCCGATCAGGGTCTGCGCAGGCCCATCGAGCGCGATCGGGCGCTTGACGATGGAGCCAGTCGCGTCGACCAGGCTCCCCTGGTTCACCCAGTAGAGGAACGTGCCGTCCGAGGCGAGGCTCACCGGCCCGAGCTGGTTGTCGGCCACGAGCACCGGGCCGCAGCTCCCCGCATTGCACGCGCCGGTCTCGCAGGTCTTCCCGCACTCGCCACAGTTGCCGTCGTCCTGGCCGAGGAGGAAGGTGTCGCAGACGCCGTCGCAGACGCCGCAGTCGGCAAACCCAGCCTGGCAGTCGGAGGCGCACGGGAGCTCGCCCCCCTCGGGGCCGCCCGCAGCGCCACCCGTGCCGTCGCCTCCACCTGGGCCGGCCACGGTGGCGTTCCCCCCGGAAGCTCCCCCCTGCCCTCCCGCGGAGGTGGTGGACGTCGTCGGTCCGTCGGTGATCGCCGGCTCCCCTTCGGTGGCGGGTTCCAGCTCGAAATCGCCGAGGAGCGCGTTGCAGGCGGCGCTCGAGAAGGTGAAGCCGAGGAGGAGCCAGCCGAGATGCGAGGTGATGCCGTTCATCAGAAGCTTCCTTTCGCTCCCACGTAGCCAGGCCCGATCTGCGGCGCGATTCGCAGACCCTGCGGGGATGACGTGCGCGAGGCGTCGACGGTGGGCATGGTGAGCAGGAGGAGGCTTCCGCCCACGATCCCGGCGCCTCCGACGATGAAGCCGACGGTGGAGAGGGTGCCCAGCGTGCGGTAGGTGTCACGCGCGCCTTCGTGCTGGCGGGGGCAGACGTCGCCCGGACACACCTCGGTGAGCGCCGCATGACGCGCGAGGGCCATGATGCCGGTGACGCCTCCGAGGACGATGCCCGCTCCACCCACGCCGAGGGCGGTGAGCCCGAGGGCCTTGCTGGGGAAGCCGGAGCGAGGCGGCGCCAGGGGGGCCTCTTCGGGGCGCGGCGGCGTGGCTTCGGGCGTCGTGGAGGCCAGGGTGAGGTGCACGTCCTGGTGCGTGCCTTCAGCGAGGAAGATGCTGGCCTCCGCGGCACGATGGCCAGGGGCGATCGCCCGGATGGTGTGCTCGCCGGGATCGACGGGACGTCGTGCTCCGATGGCAGCGGAAGGGATCGGGACGCCGTCGATCATCACCTGGGAGGGGTGCGCGCCGTCGACGCGGATCGTCACGGCGGGGACCCGGGGCGAGAGCTCGAGGACCTCGCGTCGTGCCTCCTCCAGGGCCAGGGTGAAGGCCTCCGGGGCGTCGGGCGCGATGCCCTCGCGCAGGATGCGGTTGTACGCTTCCTGGGCTTCGATGAGGTGGCCGAGGCCCACCTGAGCGCGCGCCACGCCGATGAGCAAGGTGGGCGCGTGGATGATGGCGTCCGCTCGGGTGAAGCGATCACGGGCGGTGTCGAAGTCGCCATCGTCCAGCGCGTCCTGGCCCTCCTGAGCCAGGGTGCGCGCCGTCGCCCGATCGACGTCCGAGGTGTCGGCGTGCGCCACCGTCGGCATGAACCACAAGCATGCACCCAGTCCCAGCGCGCAGAGGCGAAGCGTCATGATGGTCTGCTCCTGATCGGGGCGTCAGATCCCGAAGTCCTTCGGATCGCGCTTTCGGGAGGCAGAGTTCACGGGCTGGGGTGCGCTCTGGGGTGGTGGTGGCGGCATCGCAGGCGTGGGCGCTGCGACGGGCGGTTCGAGGGGGAGTGCCGGGCTCGCCGGGCGCATCGGCCGGCGTTCGGTGGCGAGAGCGCCGCTCCGGGGAGGGAGGCTCGCCACGGGACGGCGGGCCGTCGTGGTTGGCCGGGTGGCCGAGGCCGCGAGGGGCGCCACCGACGAGGGCAGCTCGGAGGAAGGTGGATCCAACGTCGCGTCCCGATGCTCGCCGTTCATTGCGCCCTCCAGCTCGAGTGATGGGCGGAAGGAGATGGGGTGCGCCACGGCCCGAGGTGGTTCTCCGCTGCGCACCAGCAACCATGCCGCCACAGGCACCACGACGATTCCAAGAAGGAGGCCAGCCGCGAGCCTGTGCAGCCGGTTCCCTGGGAGAGGCGTGGCGAGGGCCGGGTTCGTGACCAATCCTTCCGTGGGCAGAGGCGAGCGCCTGCGGGACGAAACGGGTCGGTTGAGGGCCAGCGTCTGCACGGAACTGGCGACGGCCGAGATGGGGGCGCGCTCCGAAGGTGGAACCTGCGGGGTCATCACCGCGGTTCCGTTTCGTCGGGTCGCGGTGGGATGCTCGGGCGTAGCCACGGTGGCGTCGAAGACGGCGTCGCCTGCGCACGATGGGACTGGAGGGAGCGGTGGTGCGGACAGCCGGCGGTGGGCGCCGAGCGACAGCGACGACGAGCGCGCGAGGCGCAAGGCGTCCGACATGTGGCTGCGCAGCTCGTGGCTGCTCCCCCGGACACCGAGCGCCAGGTTGAGGGCCTCGGCCATCTCCTTCGCGCTCTGGAAGCGCAGATCCGGCTCTCTTCGCGTCGCGCGCGCCCACCAGGCGTCGAAGCCGGGCGGGACGGGGGCGAGGTTCGACGGGACCGGCTGGGGGTGCACCATGATCTTGAGGAGGAGGTCGCCGAAGGCCTCGCTCATGAAGGGGAGCTGGCCGGTGAGGCACTCGAAGACCACGACGCCCAGCGACCAGAGGTCGGAGCGGTGATCCACGGCGCGCACGCCCTGGGCTTGCTCGGGGCTCATGTAGACCGGGGTGCCGAGCAAGGCGCCCGTCTTGGTCGTGCTGGTGACCGTGGGGGTGACGTCCTTGGCGATGCCGAAATCGAGCACCTTGACGATCTCGCGGTCGTCGTCGCTGGCGAGGAAGATGTTGGCGGGCTTGAGGTCGCGGTGCACCAGGCCGGCCGCGTGGGCCTTGCTCAGCGCCCGGGCCACCTGGGTCGCGATCGAGACGACGTCGCCGGAGTCCAGCCGCCCGAGGCGACTGAGGCGTTGCTCCAGGTCTTCCCCTTCGAGGAACTCCATCGCGATGTACGGGGTGTCCTCCCAGACGCCGTGATCGAGGATGTGGACCACGTGCGGGCTGCGGATCTGCGCCGCGATCTTCGCCTCGCGCTCGAAGCGGCGACGCACTTCGTCGGAGCCGAGGGCCTCGCCCTGGATGAGCTTCACGGCGCAAGGCACGTCGAGCCCCAGGTGCTCGGCCAGCCAGACCGAACCCATACCGCCCTCCCCCAGCGTACGCACCAGGCGAAAGCGATCGGCAATGATGGTCCCGCTGAACGGGGTCAACGCGCCTCCCTTGGTAACTCCGATGTCGCAGTCGGGTGGGATGGGTCTCTGGTCGGCACCTTACGAAGTGGAAGGTGACGGTCCGTCGACGACGGGGGCCATGAGAGCGGGCGGCCTGCAGGTCGGAGTCGATGGACCTCTCCCCACGAGCGTGACGGCTGGCTCGGATCGCAGCGCGTCCCCAGCTGAGGGCTTGAGCCCTTTGCGTGGTTCGGGCCACCTGAATGTGATCCCGGAGAGGTCCCTGGCAGGCCTCTCCCGAAGCTCACGCGCGCTTCTCGCGGCATGCGCGCCGTCCTGGCCGTGCCCGCGAGGGGAATGGAGGGGTGGTTGGAGGGGCGCGGGACGGGGGCGCGGTGTCCCCGCGCCTCGGCGCACCTCGAGGTCGGGTGGGCGCTACTCGAAGTCGGGCGGGAGCACTTCGGCACCCTGGAGATCAGGGATGGCGCTCTGGATGGCCTGGCCGATCTCGGCGTGGGTGCCAACCATGCTGATGACGAGGTTTCTGGGGTCGAGGCGGGCGCGGAGCGCGGTGTTCGCTTCGTCGCGGGTGACGGCCTGGACGCGCGCCACGTAGTTCTCGTGGTAGCCCGAGGGCAGGTCGAAGAGTTCCTCTTCGAGGGCCTGGTGGACGCGCTTGCGGGCGGTGTCGACCTCGAAGGCGTGGGAGCGAACGAGGTAGCTTTTCACGAAGCGAAGCTCGTCCTCCGTCACGCCGTCGTCGCACAGGGCCTGCAAGAGCTGCAGGATGAGCACCAAGCAGTCGGCGGCGTCGCCGGCGGCCGGGGCGACGCCGATCGAGAAGGCTTCCCTCTGGCGGTCGAAGGCGGCCCGTGAGTACGCGCCGTAAGACCAGCCGCGTTTGACCCGCACCTCCTGCATCAACCGGGAGGTGAAGCTGCCCCCGAAGACGGCGTTCGCGACGAGGAGGGGGATGTGGTCGGGATCGTGCGCGCTGGTCCCCAGGCTGCCGAGGGTGATCTGGGTCTGCGTGCGCTCCGGCTTGTCGACGAAGACGAGGTGGCGCCCGGCCCGCTGGACGGGAGGAGGCACGGGATCCGCGATCCGCTCGCCCTCGGGGAGCGCTCCGAGGATGCGGTCGACGAAAGAGGTGGCCTCGTCGCGGTCGACGTCCCCCGAGAGGGCCACGACGGCGTTCCGGCGGGTGTAGTGGGTCCGGTAGAAGGAGACGACGTCGTCCCGGGTGATGGCCCGCAACGAGGTGAGTGTGCCGGCGACGCGGCGACCATAGGGGTGGCCCGCAAAGAGCGCTCGCCGGAAGCCACGGCTGCAAAGAGAGGCGTCGCTGTCACGCGCTTCCACGAGATCTGCGGCGGTCTCGCGGAGGAGGCGCTCGAGCTCCTGCTCGTCGAAGGCAGGGCGAGAGAGGATGACGGCACCGAGGGCGGCGAAGGGGTCGAGGGAGCGCTTGATCACCTCGAACTGCACCGAGGTGGAGCTCATGCCGACGTCGGCGCCGAACTCACCACCGAGCGTGTCCACCGTCTCTTCGATCTGGGTGGCAGAGTAGCCCTCGGCGCCGCGGCGGAGCATCCTCGCCGTCACGCGCGAGAGCCCCTCCTTGCCGACGGGATCGTGGGCAGAGCCCGAGCGAAAGGCGACGAGCTGGCTGACGAGGGGGAGTCCATGGCTCGACTCCACGTAGAGTTTCGGATCGCTCACGATGCCTCTCCTTGGTGCGCGAAGGCGTCGTCGGAGGCGATGTCGTCGTCGTCATCCTCGTCGTCGTCGTCTTCGGTGACGCCGCTCGGGACGACGTGGATGATGGTGCGGGCGCTGGGGAGCAGGTAGCGCCTGCTCACCCGCAAGATGTCGCCCAGGGTGACCCGCTGGTATGCCGCGAGCTTGTCGAAGAGGGCGGCAGGGTCCCCGAGGACGGTCTCGAAGAAGCCGAGCTGCTCGGCCTTGCCGGAGACCGTCTCCAGGCCCTGGAGGGTGGAGAGCTCGATGCGTGCCTTGGCGCGATCCAGCTCGGACTGGGAGACAGGCTCGCGGCACACCTTCTCGAACTGCTCGTCGAGGGCTGCGAGCAGTTCGTCCCCGTGGCGGTCGTCACGGCCAGCGACGTAGATGTCGTAAAGCGCCTGATCCCGGAACGACCCCACCCAGCCTCGGACCTCGCTGGCCAGCTCTCCCTCACGTACGAGGGCCCGATGAACACGCGACGAGCGGCCTCCGAAGAGGATCTCGTTCAACAGCACGAGCGGGGCGTGGTCGAAATCACCCAGGGCGGGGGATTTGTAGCCGATCGCCAGCTTGTGGGTCGTGGTGGGCTTCTGGACCTGGACGCGCCGCTCCTCGGTCTGCGCGGGCTCAGGGTGGACGTCCTCGATGGGAATCTGGGACGGCTGGTACGCGCCATAAAGGCGCTGGACCGCTCGGAGCGCTTCTCCGAGGGCGAAGTCTCCGACCATGACCAAGGTGGCGTTGTTCGGTGCGTAGTAGGTTCGGTAAAAGTCCGCGCAATCCTCGGCGCTGAAGCCCTTGATGTCCTCCATCCACCCGATGGTGGGCCGTCCATAGGCATGCTCGAGGAAGGCTTCCTTGTAGAGCGACTCGTTCACCGAGCCATCCACGTCATCGTCGACGCGCTGCCGGCGCTCGTTGGTGACGACCTCTTTTTCACTCACGACCTGCTCGTCCCGCAGGACCAGACGCGCCATGCGCTCGGCTTCCAGGCCGAGCGTGAGCTCCAGGGCCTCGCGAGGCAGGTCCGCGTGGTAGTAGGTCCAGTCGAGGAACGTCGCTGCATTGGTCTCGGCACCCGCCTCTTCCAGCAGCCGATCAAATGCGCCGTGAGGGTGCCGCTCGGTCTCGCCGAACATCAGGTGTTCCAGCAAATGGGCCAGCCCCGTCTTTCCAGGCCGCTCGTGCCGCGAGCCGACGCCGAACCAGGTCTGCACGCAGATCACCGGGGCAGCGTGGTCCTGGAGGAGCAGCAGCTTGAGGCCATTGCCCAGTACGAATCGCTCGACCCGCATTCCCGGGCCGAACGCTATCGTCGCGTCGTGACGGACGCTCGCCAGCGGGGAGCAGTCACGATTCAGATCCTGGAGCAGCTCAGACGTCATCTCTCGTGACTCCACAGGTTGTATCCAACTGCGAGGGGGGCCGTCGTCCCACCGAATTCATCGGGCGAGCGCTGAAGGGCGTCATGAAGGTCTGGACGTGATGCACCAGTCGACCACGGGCCGCCGGGCGGCCCCCAGGACAGGAGGACCGCCTCGGTCATGTGTCAGTCGAGCTTGAGGATGGCGAGGAAGGCTTCCTGAGGGATCTCCACGCTGCCCACCATCTTCATGCGCTTCTTGCCTTCCTTTTGCTTCTCGAGGAGCTTGCGCTTGCGGCTGATGTCACCGCCGTAGCACTTGGCCGTGACGTCCTTGCGGAGGGCACGAACCGTGGTGCGGGCGATCACCTTGGTGCCGAGGGCAGCCTGGATGGCGACTTCGTATTGCTGACGGGGGACGATGTCCTTCAGCTTCACGGCGAGGTCGCGGCCTCGCGTGTAGGCCTTTTCTCGGTGAACGATGACGCTGAGGGCGTCGAGCGGCTCGCCATTGACGAGCATGTCGAGCTTCACCAGGTCGTCGGCGCGGTATCCGACGAGTTCATAATCCATCGAGGCATAGCCACGAGATACGCTCTTCAGCTTGTCATGGAAGTCGAAGAGGACCTCGCCGAGCGGGAGGTCGTAGGTGATGATCACGCGATCGGCCGAAGCATACTGGAGCGATTTCTGCTCCCCTCGCCGCTCCTGACAGAGTGCGAGGACGGCGCCGACGTAGCCCGAGGGGACGTGGATCATCACCCGATAGATGGGCTCCTCGATGCGGTCCATGCTCTGCGTCGGCGGCATCTTCGCGGGGTTCTCGATCCGACGCATGGATCCATCGGTCATGTAGACGTGGAATGCCACGCTGGGGGCGGTGGTGATGAGGTCGAGGTTGTATTCTCGCTCCAGCCGCTCCTGGATGATCTCCATGTGGAGCAGGCCAAGGAACCCGCAGCGGAAGCCGAAGCCGAGCGCTTCGGAGGTGTCGGGCTCGAACACGAACGAGGCATCGTTCATGTTCAGCTTGGACAGCGCATCGCGGAGGTCCTCGTACTGCCCGGAATCGGTGGGGAAGACGCCAGCGAAGACCATGGGCTTCACGTCCTTGAAGCCTGGCAGAGGGACCGTTGCCGGGTGGACCGCATCCGTCACGGTGTCGCCGATCTTGGTATCGACGACGCTCTTGATGTTGGCCACGAGGAAGCCGACTTCGCCGGGGCCGAGCGAGGTGATGGGGGTCGGGTGAGGCGCGAATACGCCCATCTCCACCAGCTCGTAGTCGCGCCCGGTGGCCATGAGGCGGACTTTCTGCCCTTTTCGGAGAACACCGTCGACGACGCGGACCATGATCACGGCGCCCCGGTAGCTATCGTACCAGCTATCGAAGATCAGCGCCCTGGGGGCGGCGTCAGCGTCGCCCTTCGGGGCCGGGACCCGGGCGACGATCTCTTCCAGGATGTCGCGGATGCCGAGCCCAGTCTTCGCGCTCGCCTGGACGATGCCATTGCAATCGAGTCCGATGACGTCTTCGATTTCGCGGCGCGTTCTGTCCGGGTCCGCGGAAGGGAGATCGATCTTGTTCAGGACCGGAATGACTTCGAGGTTGTTCTCGATGGCCAGGTAGACGTTGGCCAGGGTCTGAGCCTCGACCCCTTGGGAGGCGTCCACGACCAGCAGAGCACCTTCGCAGGCCTGAAGGCTCCGCGAGACCTCGTAATGGAAGTCCACATGCCCTGGCGTATCGATGAGGTGCAAGCGATAGGTGACACCGTTGAGGGCTTTGTAATCGAGCCGGACGGTCTGCGCTTTGACGGTGATCCCCCGCTCTCGCTCAATTTCCATCTTGTCGAGGAACTGAGCGACCTGCTCGCGCGCAGTGAGGGCGCCGGTCACATCGAGGATGCGATCAGCCAGGGTCGACTTGCCGTGGTCGATGTGAGCAATGATGGAGAAATTACGAATGAGAGCGGGATCAACCGTCATGAGCGACCTCGGACGCCGGGCAGACGCGCCCCCCGGCCTGGGCCGTCAGCCTCTAGCGCACACTGGCACGCCAGGCCACGAGGCTACTTCTTGGAGGGGGTAGCCGGTGTACTCAGCGGGGCTTCCAGGGTCATCTGCCCCGGTAGGTGATGTTCATAGTGCTTCAAGACCAGGTCGATGCCTTCCCTGATGTACACCGCGATGGGAACCTTCGTCCTGTCGTGAAGGAGCTTCAGGCGCTCAGCCTGCTCGGGCGTGATGTAGATGGTCGTCGAGACTTTCTTGCGCGACATGCCACGCCCACCTGTCCACGTACGAGAGCTGCGCCAGAAGGCTGGCTTGGCCCTTCAGCTACAGGGACACACATCACCGTACGATGTTGCTAGGTACACGGCCGCTGGCGGGAACGCCAGAAGCGGCACTGACAAGGCGTTACCCTAGATGCCGGTACGTGTGATGTCAATTGTGATGGAAGGCGCAAACTCACGCTGATTTCGCCATATCTGACCCTCCTGGACGAAGGCTTACACGGGGGCGAGAGGTGTATGGGGAGAGGGGTGCCGGTGCTCAGACGGCCCGGGGAACCCGGCGGTGAGGGTCGCGTGCGAGCAGGCGATCGAGGGTCGCACGTGGGTGTGCGGGGTGCTGGGGGAGAGTGACTTCCATGGTCTGGAAGCGCATGGTGTGGTCCCCCGGTTGGCCGGCAGGATCAAACGGTGCTTCCAGGTCCGCTCCGCTGACGAGCATGACAGAATCGGCCGGACGATATGATGTTCACCCCTTCAGACTTCGCTGAATCAGCATGAGATGCTTCGGTCTGCTCCTTCTGCTTCCACTCGCGATGGTCGGATGCGGCAGCACGGTGACCAATGGCCCTGCGGAACCGTCGGAGACGAAGAAGAAGCCGCTCCAGAGCATTGCCAACGATCGGTCAATGTGTGCTCAGCCTTGCCCGGGGGAATGCGAGGTGACGGAGGCCGCGAGCCCAGGGGCGCCCCACCTCAACATACGCCGGGTATTTCGGCTCGTGGGCAGCGGTGAAGGCAAGCAACGGGTCCTGCTCTGCCGAGAGGCAGATACCAATTTCGACGGATTCAAAGATGTGGTCCGACGCTACAACCAGGCAGGAGCGCCCCTGACAGAGGAGGTCGACTCGAACCATGATGGCCGCGTCGACAAGTGGATCACGTTTGCCAAAGGGCGCCTCGCCGAGATTCAGCAGGACACGAACCACGACGGGAACGTGGACGAGTGGAAGTCCTACAGTGGTGGGCGCGTCGCGCGGATCAAGCGCGACACGAATGGCGACGGGAGGCCCGATGTATGGGAGATCTACCGGGAAGGCAGACTCGAACGCATGGGCGTGGACCTGGACGGAGACGAGCGGGTGGACCGCTGGGACCACGACGCGACGCGACAGCGCGTCGAGGAGCAGCCCGCCGAGCCGGCGAGCCAGCCCTCCGCAGCGGAGACCTCCGAGGGGGACGCCGAGTAGCCCCAGGAGGCCCCGCGGTCTCCCAGCTACGGGTCAGACGAGGCCCGGAGCAGCTCGAGCTGCGGGGTCATCGCCGCCTTCCGGGAGTCGCTCGTCTCTTTCCATCCGGTGAGTTCCTGGTCGACGGGACGCTTCGCTCTTCGAAGGGACGTCCTGCTCCCGGACGTGCAGACGCCGGCCGGGAGCCTCGCGCGGAACCTCGCGATTCGGAGCGGCCTCTCTCGGGTGGCGGCACGGTGGAGCCGCGCTTCGAGGGCACCAAGCGAGACGCTTCCTCTCGGGGACCCCTGGCGGGACCTCGCGATTCGGAGCGGCCTTTCTCGGTCGTCGGCCTGGTGGAACCGCGCTTCGGGGGCAATGAGCGAGACGCTTCCTCGGTGCGAGAAGACTCGCGCGGCGGGAGTGCTCCCTTGCGCCCCTCTGCCCCCCCCTTGCGAACGGCGACCTTCCCTTGCACCCCCGGTCGCATCATCGCGCCACGAATGCGCTTCGGCACGCCATACTGCTTGCGCAGGTCCAGAAGCTCGTCCGTCGTGAGAAAGCGCCACTGCCCCGGCCGCAAGCCCTCGCTGCTGATTCCAACGAATTCAGTACGCGCCAGACGCAAGACCGGCCATCCCGTCGCCTCACCCATGCGGCGCACCTGCTGGTTGCGTCCCTCCCGAATCGTCAGCTCGATCCAGGTCCTTTCCTCTTCGTGGCGAAGGATCCGCGCCTCGGCAGGGAGTGTCTTCCCATCTTCCAGGTCGATCCCTTTGCGCCAGATGGCCAGGTCCTCATCGCTCATGACGCCACGCAGTTTGGCCACGTAGGTCTTTGGCACGCCAGCACGCGGGTGCAGGAGAGCATGAGCGAACTCGCCATCGTTCGTCATGAGCAAGACACCACTCGTGGCATAATCGAGTCGTCCGACTGGATAGAGGCGAACGCCAATGTCGCGCACCAGCTCCGCGACCGTCTGGCGCCCCTCCGGATCGTGGACGGTCGAGACGACCTCACGAGGCTTGTGCAGCACGATGTAGGCCGACTGCTCGGGCAGCAAGCGCTTGCCGTCGACTTCGATGTTGTCACGACCGATCTCGGCCTTCTGACCCAGCTCGGTGGCGATGCGTCCATTGACGCGCACCCTCCCCTTCAGGATGAGTTCCTCGGCAGCGCGGCGCGATGCGAGGCCGGCACGGGCAATGATTTTCTGCAATCGCTCTTCCATCACTCCTCAATGTTTCCAGGGCTCTGCCCCGCTGGCACTCTGCGCGCTCCCTACGTCATGGAGCTGTGATAAGCACGGCGCATGCGCCGCGTCGACAAACCATGGGGACATGAGCTGATCTGGGCGGAGACGGATCGCTACGTGGGCAAGGCCCTTCATATCCGCGCCGGGCAATGCCTTTCACGTCAGTACCATCGCGTCAAAGACGAGACCCTGCTCATCCAGAACGGCCAGATGGATCTGGAGATCGGCCCAGTCGACAACCTCGAGAGGCGCAGGATGGTCCCCGGTGATGTCTTTCATGTCACGCCAGGCACGATTCACAGGATGGTGGCGGTGACGGACGTCGAGGTCATCGAGGTCTCCACCCCCGAGCTCGACGATGTCGTTCGCCTCGAGGATGCGTACGGACGAGAGGGAACCAGCTCCCCTTGACTCAGATCTGCGCAAAGCGGCCACTGCGGAACGAGGCCTCCAGGAGCTCGCTCACACGGCGCTCCAGTTCCCGTGTTCGGGGATCGTTGATGCCAGCCAGCGCCTGCTTGATCTCACCCAGCGCCTTGAGCTGGCTGAAGAGCTGGACATCACCGACCGGAACACCTCCAGTCAGGATCTGGCGAATCCGGTCGATCTCGGCGGAAAGAGCCTCGATGCCGACGCTCAACGCACCCACCCGGCGGCGTTCGGGGTGCTCGCGGTAGTAGCTCTCGAGCACGGGCTGCACGATCCCCTCGAGGATGGCGGCCTGGTCCTGGTTGTTCCAGATGTGCTTCAGCACGAAGAAGTCACTCGCGTCCGGGGCATCGCGCCCATCGAGGTAGGCGCTCGTGGCGAAGAGCTTGAGCATCTTCACGACACGGCGATCGGAGATGGAGATGCCTTCCGCACGGATCTGGAACACCAGCCCCTTGTAAGAGGAGAGGAAGGCTTCCGAGAACTTCATGCGCGCACTGAAGGAGCGGTTGAGGTCGGCAAGCTCCGCCGCCTGCACCAGGGGCTTCAGGGGCTCGCTCGCCATCTGGCGGATCTCGTGCTGGATGCCCCGCTGCAGGAGCTCGTTGAAGTGATAGGCGTCCAGGTTGTCGGACTGAACACGGATGAGGAACCTGTCGAAGATCGCGTTCAGGGTCTCATCCCCAGGCACCTCGTTCGACGCCGCGAACACGCTGATGAGGGGACATCGCAACACCTGCCCACCGCTCGTGAACTTGCGCTCGTTCAGCAAGGTCAGGAGGGCGTTGAGGATGGCGCTGTTCGACTTGAAGACTTCGTCCAGGAAGACAATCTCCGCCTCAGGCAGCATCCCGGCCGTGTTTCGCCGGTAGATCCCCTCGCGAAAAGCGCCGATGTCCACAGGGCCAAAAATCTCGTTCGGCTCAGTGAACCGCGTGAGCAGGTACTCGAAGTATCGCGCCTGCATCAGCTCGGAGAGCGTCCGGATGAGCGCGCTCTTCGCCGTCCCCGGCGGGCCGAGCAAGACACAGTGCTCTCCGGCGGTGACCGAGATCATCAGCAAACGAATGATCTCGTCCTTGCCAAGGAACTGCTGCTCGAGCCTGCTCGCGAGCAAGCGCAGACGCTCGAATAGAGGGAGAGACATCGACGCGATCGGTAGCACAGCGCAACCTCTGGAGGCGCTCACGGTTGCTGCCCGAGATGCGTTTCCAGGCGCCAGAGCGAAGGCCCAGGCCTCGCCAGCAGAATGAATGTCCGAGCGAAGCGGCCCTCAGTGACGCGCAGAGAGCGCTCAATAGCCCTGGACCGCCAGAACCTCTGGCGACTCGGCTCCGGAGGCCACAGCGAGGACCTGGAGACCGCGCTCGTCAGCCAAGACGAACCAGCGTGGAGCGGGAGACGGGACTTGAACCCGCGACGTCAACCTTGGCAAGGTTGCACTCTACCACTGAGTTACTCCCGCAAAGAGAACCGTCAAAACCTCAGATGAAGAGGCCGAGACCAGTCCCTTGCCGTATCAACATCGCTCAGATCGACTCAACAACACGAGCGCCAGCTGCAGCGCGAGTTCGTCGAGAACTGAGACACGAACGTGGAGCGGGAGACGGGACTTGAACCCGCGACGTCAACCTTGGCAAGGTTGCACTCTACCACTGAGTTACTCCCGCGGACCGGTACAGGAGAAACCTGACTCGGTACAGCATTCTTCCGGATGCTCCCTAGCGGGAACGCCCGTCGGAACGAGGGGATTGCTACCAATGGCACTGCACCAAGTCAAGGGCTTGATGACTTTCGTCACGAACTTCTTGTTCCCAGCGGTTGCACGGCCGCTCTGGTCGAGTATGGTGTCGAAGTCGTCAGCGAGGAGGTCGTCCGGGTGGCCGGAGCCGAGCGCCTCGTTGATGAAGTAACCCGACTGGTGAGCGCTTGTTCCAAGGCGGGGTGGTCCCGCGACGAGCTGGGGGCAGCTCTTCAGTCAGGACTCTTAGGGGGTTGGGGGGACAATGAGTGAGCAAAGCGTTTTGCGGGTAGAACTGGCGGAAGCAACGGCCCCTGCCACGCACCAGAAGGAGTACCGATCAGGGATCCATGCCAAGCGCCGTGATGCGGCGGGTGGCTGGGGGCTGGTGATGGTCAGCGTCAATCATCCACCGCAGGTGGTGGGGTTGAACGATGGGGCCGTCGTTGGTAGCGCCGAGAGAGAGTCGCTCATGGCGATTCCCGGGATCGCCCCGGAGCACGCCCGCGTGAACGTTCGGTCGGACGGCTGCTACATCGAGGATCTCGGCACTCAGGAAGGCACGTGGGTCAACGGCGTCCGAGCCCGTCGCATCAACGTGATGCATGGCGACGTCGTGCGTCTCGGCGAGCAAATCGCCGTGTTCGTGGAGCGCGAGCTCAACCTTCACGAGGGCATTCCTGGTCGGCTTGGGCCTCTGGTCCATGGCTCGAAACAGCACCGCGACTGGATCGAGCCGGCGCTCGACCTCGTTCGTCGCGGCTCGAACCTGTGCATCGAAGGCTCGCCCGGCGTGGGGAAGCGCACGCTCGCGCATCAGGCCGCGATGCTACGCCAGAACCTCGGCGACATCTTTGTCATCGACGGTACGGTCGAAGGGAAACCCATCGCGACCGTCTACGATCCGAGCACCCCAGGGAAGGCAGGAACGACGCCCGCACCTGCCGGGGTTCGCCCTGTGACATGGCTGATCTACAGCGCGGATCGGCTGCCGCGGCCGCAGCAGCTCGAAGTTGCCCATGCCGTGGGCAGGATGACCGGGGCAACGCTGATCATCACCACCGATCAGCCGCTGGATCGCGCCGCGGGAGATGGGCACATCGCTCCTTGGTTTGCCTCACTCTTCTCTGGTAAGCGGCTCACCGTCCCCTCACTCGAGCTCCGACGCGAAGACATCCTCCTCATTGTGAGGGACATCGCGGAGCGGATGGGGATTGCTCTCGATCGATTCACTCCCGATCTGCTCGAAGCACTCGTCCGCGCTGGCTGGCCGGGCGGTGTGCCGCAGCTCGAAAACGTGATTACGACAGCCGCCCAAGCCACTCCGGAAGGGCCCCTCGCCCTCGCGAGCATCGCGGATCAGCTCTCTCGCGGACCGCGGCTCAAGCCCAACCTGCCGCCTGCAACCGATCCCTCATTGGCGCGAGCTCGCCTGGAGGACGCGCTTGCGCGGGCCAATGGCTCCGTTGCCTCAGCGGCTCGTGCGCTGGGCATGTCCAGACAGGCGATCTACCGTGAAGCGGATCGTCTCGGCCTGGACATCGCTCGCCGCAAAGTTCGCTGAACGGCCTTCACCCTTTCCCCTCCCAGCTTCCTCTCGCTCCATCCCGGATTACCGAGAGGAAGTCTCGTTCAGCCTCGCCAGCCTTTCATCACCTCCCAGCTGCCTGAAGCGATCGCGAGAGGTTGGCGCCTCTTCTTCTCGCGACGCAACGGGCTCCTGTCTGCCGAGCTGCGGCCGTCGTCTCCTCAAAGACACGAGAAGCACAGGTCGCTGGGCAGCAGTTGCAGCTGGCTGAGACAGCCCCGCTCACGAGCCCCCTCGCCTCCTGCCGGTTGGCCCCCCTGCGCTGGAACCCCTTGGCGCTCTTTCCGTTCAGCCGTACAGACGCAACGAAATCCACATCGCCATCCGCGCCAACGGAACGGGGATCAGGCCAGCATGCATGCAGACAGGCGTCGCTCGAAGCGTGAAAACGACCATTGGCTGACCACGCTCGAGGAGATCTACCGTGATGCCGATGATGCTTTCGCGACGTGGAGTTGCTCAGCCTCGACGGAGTGCTGCCGCTTCGGCCTGACAGGGCGTGAACCCTACGTGACCAGTGTGGAGGTAGCAGCCATCCATCGCGCCGTCGCTGCACTCGGAGGCGTCAAAGCGTTGCGGGCAAGGCGGGGAACTCCGGCGAAAGAAACCAGCAGCCCCTCCCCGCGCCACCTGCCGGTGGCGGAACGACGATGCCCGCTCCTCTCGGACGACGGGCGATGTGCCATCTACGAGGATCGCCCACTCGGCTGCCGCACATTTTTTTGCGATCGAGCCGAGTCCGGTGCTCCCGTGCGGCACAAGGAGCTGCTAGCGCTGGTTCGCCGCGTGCAGGAACTCGCGGCGAAGCACCAACCTGGGGGAGATCAGGGGAGACCGCTGACCCGCATCCTCCAGCTCTAGAGCCTCGCTCAGAACAGCTCTAGAGCCTCGCTCAAGAGCGCTCCACGGCCATTACGCCAGGGATGCGCTGGAGCTGCCGAATGATGTTCTTCAGCTGCGCGAGATCCGAGCAGAGGAAGGTGAACGTATTCATCGCGCGGCCATCGTCGCTGGCTCGACAGGTCGCCTCGCTGATGTTGATGCCTTGCTCGTGAAAGGTGTGCCCGACCGTCGCCAGGATCCCTGGGCGGTTGGCCGTCATCACGCGAACGGCGACAGGTCTGTTGATCTTCGCACGCGAATCCCACGAGATTTCGACACGCCGCTCCGGATCGGTGTCGAATGCTTTCGGGCAATTGCGACGGTGCACGGTGATGCCACGGCCGCGCGTGATGAAGCCGATGATCTCGTCACCCGGCAGCGGATTGCAGCATTTCGTGTAGCGAACCAGGACGTCGTCAATCCCGTTCAGGCGAATCCCCTGGCTTCCTTTGCCAGTGACCTTACGGACCAGGGACTCGATGCGCCCTTCTTTGATCGACTCAGGCGGTGAGGCCGACTTGTCGTCTTCGACGGGGGCGAGAAACTCACAGATGACCCGGGCACTCAGTTTGCCATAGCCGATGCCGATGAAGAGCTCTTCGGACGATGACACGGAGAAGCGCTCGATCACCTTCCGCATCTCCGCTTCATTCTTGGAGAGACGATTCAGGCTCATCCCTCGCTGATGCATCTCCTTCTCGAGAAGCTCACGCCCGAGTTTCAGCGACTTGTCTCGCTGCTCTTGCCTCAAGAAGGCCCGGATCTTGGATCGAGCGCGCCCGGTGCTGACATGGTCGAGCCAGTCCTTTGACGGATGCTGGTTCGGGTTGGTCATCACCTCCACGACATCGCCGTTGCGCAGCTTGGATCGGAGCGGAACGAGGGCGCCATTGACACGTGCCCCTGAGCAGTGCTCTCCGACCTCCGTGTGGATTGCATACGCGAAATCGATGGGCGTCGCGCCGCGCGGAAATACCCGAACGTCACCTTTCGGGGTGAAGACGTAGACCTCGTCTTGGAACAGGTCCACCTTGACGCTCTCGAGGAACTCGGCCGGGTCCTTGAGTTCCTTCTGGAACTCCATCAGCTGGCGCAACCAGCTGAAGCGCGCCGCGTCCCGTGGATCGACCCCTCCCGAACCGTGCTCCTTATACTTCCAGTGTGCGGCGATGCCCTGCTCGGCCACGCGGTGCATCTCGCTCGTTCGGATCTGCACCTCGATCCGCTCCCGCCCTGGCCCGATCACCGTCGTGTGCAACGACTGGTACATGTTCGGCTTGGGGAGAGCGATGTAGTCCTTGAAGCGACCAGGAATCGGGGTCCACTGCGAGTGAATGACTCCCAGCGTCGCGTAACACTCCGCGACCGACTCCACGACGACGCGAAACGCGATGACATCGTAAACCTGGTCGAAGTCACACTGCTGAACCTGCATCTTGCGCCACACCGAATAGAGGTGCTTGGCGCGTCCCGCGACATCGACGGCAAAGCCTTGCTCGGCGAGCTTCGCAGCCAGAACCTTGCAGGTATCGTGAATGTACTTCTCGCGCTCCTTCGCCGTCGTCGCCACCTTGCGGGTCAGATCGGCGAAAGCCTCGGGCTCCAGGTACTTGAACGACAGGTCCTCGAGCTCGCTCTTGAAGCGCGCAATGCCGAGACGATTGGCCAGAGGGGCATAGATATCCATCGTCTCCCGAGCGATGCGGTCCTGCGCCTCTGGCTTCATGAAATCCAGGGTCCGCATGTTGTCGAGGCGATCGCAGAGCTTCACCAGGAGCACGCGGATGTCGCGCGCCATGGCGACCAGCATCTTCCGGAAGTTCTCCGCCTGCCGGTCCTCCTTGGAGGCGAAGTTGATCTTCGATAGCTTGGTGACGCCATCGACCAGGAACGCTATCTCCTGACCGAACACCGCCTCGATGTCGGTGACGGTCGCAAGCGTATCCTCAACTACATCGTGCAGCAGTCCCGCGCAGATGCTCGCTGTATCGAGACGAAGATCACTGATGATCCCGGAAACCGAGGCAGGGTGGGAGAAGTAGGGCTCGCCGCTCTTACGGGTCTGCCCCTTGTGAGCATCGAACCCGTAGTTGTAGGCCCGCGCGATCAGATCGACATCGGTGTGCGGCTGGTAGGTCCGAACGCGATCGACAAGCTCGGTCAACGTCAACATGGAGATACCTGGCGGTGAAGTCCGCCTCTCTTTTGACGCTAACACCGCGATCCGAGCACCGCAATTATGTCACCGCGCGTCCTCCTGCTCTCCCCCGACTTCTGCATCCCGTCCCTTCGCATCTGACGGACTCCGCGAGCGGTGCAGCCGCGCTCATCGGGCTGGTAGCCCGTCCCTGGAACAGGCGATGAAACCCATCACGGCTTACGTACATTTTCCCTGGTGCCTGCAAAAGTGCCCCTACTGCGACTTTGTCTCCTACGCGAAACCTCGCGAGTCGATCGACCACCGCCGCTACGCCGAGGCCGTCTTGGAAGAACTCGCACGTCGGGCGCCCGAACTGAGACAGCGTGAGCTCAGGAGCGTCTTCTTCGGGGGAGGTACCCCCTCCCTGTGGGAGCCAGTGCAGCTCGGTCGTGTGCTCGACGCCATCCAGCAGACAGCCGCAAGCGTCGCTCCTCACCTTGAAGTCACCGTCGAGTGCAACCCCTCGTCGCTCGACGAAGAGCGCGCCCGTGAGCTTCTGGAAGCCGGGGTGAACCGGCTGAGCGTCGGCGTCCAAGGGCTGGACAATGAGCGCCTCGACTTCCTCGGACGACTCCACCAGGCCGACGGAGGCCTGACAGCCGTGCGGGCCGCCCTGCGAGCAGGAGTTCCACGAGTCAGCGGGGATCTCATCTACGGCGTCGCCAGTGGAGACACCACCCGTCCCCGTGAGCAGGGCCCCGAGGAGGCGGCGAACGAAGCGCTCACCCTCGCGCGTACGGGCGTAGGACACGTGTCCGCCTACAGCCTCACCATCGAGGCAGGGACCCGGTTCGGTGAGCTATCCCGCCGTGGACGCCTCCCCCTCGCCGCCGACGACGGGGTTGCCGACTCGTTTCTGGCGGTCGAGGCGGCGCTCACGCAAGCCGGCTTCCTCCACTACGAAGTCTCGAACTACGCCCGCCCTGGAGAGGAGGCGAGGCACAACGTCGGCTACTGGACGGGTATCGACTACCTCGGGCTCGGCTGCGGGGCCGTGGGCACCGTGAGCCGCCCTGATGGCTCGGCGCTTCGCTACCGCAACGCGAAAAACCCCGAGCGCTACATGCACGCCGCCCACGCCGGTGAGCCCACGACGGAGGAAGAAGAGACGCTCGACCCCGAGACCCGCCTCCGAGAGCGCATCATGCTCGGACTCCGCCTGCGGGACGGCGTCGATCTGGAGGAGGCCGCCACCGCGCTCGGCGTTCACGCCTGGCCGGCAGCCCGCCAGCGCACGGCGGATCGGCTCAGCCGAGAAGGACGACTCGAAATTCGCAACGGACGCCTTACCATCCCGAGCCGCTCCTGGTTGCTGGCCGACGGCATCGCAGCATCGCTCTTCTGACACGTCATCACCTCCTCCCCGAGGAGGCCTCGGACCCCTGCACCCTCGCGCGCGCCACGATCGACCCCGCGCCAGGCCTGACCCTCGCCAGCACACGACCGCCAGCGTCCAGGATCCGCGACCCTCCCTGACCGGCGACCGCCCACAGCGAGCCCCCCTCTGGCGGCCCCCAGTTGGCGTTCATCACGGCAACACCATGCCGCCGGGCCACCGCCGGCAGGAGCTTCCCCCGCAGATCGACACGAGCCGAGCCCTCGACCCATGCCGAGGGGAACAACAGCACGTCAGCGGCATCGAGCGCTGCCCCCGCGTCCTCGCTCACGAAGTGGATATCGAAGCAGATGGCAGCGGTCACCCGCAGACCCAGCACCTCGACCACAGGAGAACCGAGATCTCCGGGCGTCGCCCAGCGCTCAGGGAACCAGGGATGACGCTTCCGCCAGTGCCCGATGCGCTGACCTTCACGGTCCCAGAGCGCGAGGGTGTTGTAAAACCGGCCATCGGCCTCCTCGATCAGCGGCGCCGCGAGCGCCAGGCCAAACGTGCGCGCCATCGACGCGAGCGCACGCGCGGTCGGCCCGCTCATCGTCTCGGCATGGCGACGCAGATCGAAATCGCCTTCGGGCGACACATACCCGGTCAGGGCCGCCTCTGGCAGAAGCGCAAGCTCGACCCCACGCAGCTCCCCCGCTTCCAGCAGCGCCTCCAGCGCCGCGAGCCCTCCGGCGGCCTCACCAGAGCGATAGGGGAGCTGAACGACACCGACGGTCACCCCAGCTCCGGCGCCCTCGAGCGCCGCATCCCTGCTCAGAACCTCACCTCCACCATCGCTCCCTTCAAGTCGGGGCTGATCAAGGGAGCGGGCAACACCTCCATGAAGGGCTCGCTACGGCGCGGCTTCCTCGGCGTCGGCGCTTTCGGGCTCACCTCGGGCGCCGGAGTGCGAGCGATCGTCGGGTTGTCCAGCAAGTACAGCAGCACACCTGCTGCACCGAGGACCGCCCCGCTGACAGCCGTCGCCGAGGAAACCTCCCTCCAGCGGTTTCGTTGCTCGATCGCGCTCAGCAGCGCTTCTCGCTCCGCAGACAGCACATTGCCCTGGGCCGTCCTGTCGTAGATCTCCTGGGCGATCCCCTGCTCTCGCAACGCGAGACCACCGAAAGCACCGCCCACGACCAGCCCAGCCACGCCCACGCTGAAGAGGCCGTAAGAGAGATAGCGCTGCATCGTCCGATCGAGTGGGGCGTCGACCGTCATCAACTCACCACGCTCCAGCTGAAGCTCCCGCGAAAAGGGTTTCCGCCCTCCTCGCGTGATGGTGACGAGGTGCTTCCCTGCCGGAATGTCCACGGGCTGCACGAGGGGCGCCTCACCGACGACCCGCCCATCGATGGAGACCTCCGCCTGCGCATCCGTCTTGACGAAGAGCCTCGCGGGTCGCTCTCTCATCGTCACATCCAGCGCGACGACCCCTCCCTCGGGAGCGACGATCTCCCGCTCATCGTCGAAGTACCCTGGCGCGCTGACCTTGACGCGGTGCTTGCCGGCCTTCACCTCTTCGATGAATGGCAGCTCCTTCGCCTCGCCCCCATCCATCGACAGAACGGCGCCTTCGATGGTCGACGAGATCATCAACTGCGTCTGCCGCTTGGGTGGAGCGGGCGGTGGAGCAGGCGCCGGCCCCGGCGTCTCTCGCTGCGCAGCCTCCAGCCGCGCAGCGATCGGCTCCAGCTCGGCGAGGGCTTGCACCACATCGCTGCGCCGCCCCCCCTGAGGAACCGACGCCAGGTACTCATTGTAAAGCGTAATGGCCTTCAGGACGTGCTCGGGCTGCTTGTCGACGTAGTATTGCCGACGCTCTGCCTGGGCGATGGAAAACAGGATGCCCGGCCTCGGAGACAGCCGGTACGCCTCTTCGAATGCCTGGATTGCGGCCGGATACTGCGCTCGCTCGTAGGCCTGTGCCCCTGCATTGAACAAGCTCTTGGCTTGCGTGACGGGATCGCCCTGAGCCTGGACGGGCCACGTCATCAACGAGATCGCGATCGCCGCGACCACACTTCGCCAGACCTTCGTCAAGGGTTCTCCGGCTGAGCAAGAAAGAGCTGGAAGGAGCTCGTATCGCCGAGGATCAGGTCCGGCAGTCCATCGCCGTTGACATCGCCCAGCGCCACGGCCGTCCAACGCGGCTCCACGCCCTCATGGTTCGACAGACCGCCGCCGGTAGGGCGCACCTGCTCCCCTCCCTGGCCCTGAATGGTCGAGAAGGCGTGAGGCCTGGGACACCTCGTTCCCCCCTGCCCCGCCTCGGGGCACGACGTGGACGTGTCCGGATTCAAGAAATCGATCCGGCAAAACGCCGTCCCGGCGAGCAGGATCCCCTCCAGACTGCTGTCGTCATCCATGTTGGCCCAGACCGCACCCGTGACCCCTGCCGCCTCTGATGGACAGCCCAGGATACGCGTCACCTCGGTGCTCTTGCTCACCCCCCCCGGCTCGCCCCAGAAGATCTGCAGCTCGCTCTCCTCGTTGCCCACCGTCCCCGTCTCGAGCACCAGCGAGACATCACCGATCCCGTCTCCATCGATATCGGCGACCGACAGCCCCCCTGGCGCCAGCCTCCCGCCAAGAAACACCGGGGTATCATCGAGTTTCCACGCACCGTCGACCACGCGGGCCGTATAGAGCCGCCAGTTCCCGTCCGGTGGCGATTCGAGGTCGGGCGTCAGAATCACCAACCGATCCTGCCCGTCGGCCATGTGCTGGGTCGCAATCTGCGATGAAATCGCGATCTGCTTGGACAATCGCGCCTCTGGCACCTCGAGCCGACGCCCACCCGAGTCCCCTCCGGGGGTCAGTGGCAACCTCCAGAGACGCGGCTCGAAGTTCGACCCTTCGGTATCCAGCGCCAGCACCGCGAGCTCACCACCCCTCGCATCCGATCCCGAGTCAGGGGCGAAGCGACCGATGGCGATCTGCTTGGGGACGTCACCGCTCTTCAGCACATCATCGGTCAAGCTGATCGTCGACTGCATCAGACGATCGGCATTCCCGGCGAACAGGGTCAGGATGGCGTCCTCTCTCCGGGGCCCTGGCATCGGCGTGTCTTCGGACGGCACCGACAGCACAGCGAGGTCCGTCATCCCGTCACGCGCGGCCGAGAGGGGCCTGTAATCGCCCGTCACGAGCTGCGACCCTCCCCGCACGCTCCCGATCCTGATGGGCGAGCCTGGCTTGGTCAGATACTGCCCGAAGGAGACGAGCACCTGGGCATCGGCCCCCTCCGCGGTCTCCTCCAGGATCCCGATGTCCGTGATGCTATCCCCGTCGAAATCTCCGGTAGCGAGCTGTCCCAGAGGCACCCCCACCGGGATGGAACTCGGATTCAGAAGAGCCTTCCCGGTGCCTCGATAAAACGACAGCGCCGTGCTCCTCGCCGCGACAGCGAGCACATCCGAGTTCCCATCACCATTCACGTCCTGGATCAGTGCCGTCGTCCAGGGAAGCTGCGTGTTGCGGAAATTGCTCGGATTGAGCGCCATCCCGGCATGACATACCGACCCTTGACCCGCGCCCGCGCCACACATCGCGCTCGACGACGCCGAATTCGCGCTCATGACGACCTGGCACGGATCCACATAATCGGGAATGCAATCGCCATCCAGATCCCCGATCGCCAGCGGCACGGGGTCCTTGACGCAGGATTCGTCCTCATTCGTGGACTGGCCTTGAGGGGACACCACCACGCACGGACCTTCCTCGAACCGCTCCCCCTGATGGCGAAGGACGCGAATCACCGTGCTGGCGTCATCTCCTTCCCCGTACCGTAGACCGAGCGCCACCACGGGCTGCGCTGGATCGTCCTTCATCGAGAACACCTGGACGGGCCCCGCGAACCCGCTGGCGCCCTGGAACATCCAGCCGGTCGACGGCAGATCCGGATCACAGGGGCTGTGCAGGTAAACGGCTGGCGTCCCCTGATACATCAGCGGGATGATCAGCTCCTCGCACGGCGTCCTTCGATCGATGTTGGCTGCCACGATGGGCCACCTGAGTTCGGCGACGCCCGGAAGCTGGGACGCGTGCAGGCTCCCTCCCAGCGAATCTCCCCCCTCGCTGCCGTGGCCCCTGAGGAGAATGACCTCATTGGGGGTCACGACGGACACATCGTCCAGCGAATCGTCATGAGCGATGCCCCGGTCTGCGAGCACCATCTTCCATTGCTGGTGCCCCAGCGGCTTCTGATCGAAGCGGAGAGGGACCGGGTACATCTCCGGTGTGAACCGATGGTCCGGATCGCCACGCAACACGCCCACGCCGTTGCCGATGGCCAGCACCAGATCCTCCCCCCCCTCTTCCCCCACCCTCACCACATTCCCCACCGCGATCACCTGGTCGGAGACGTTCAGACGCAGCGCCTGAGACATGCTGCCCGCTGCGAAATGGTGCACGGCGAGCTCGGAGTCACTGACGGAGAGGATGTCCTGGAGGCCATCGCCATCGAAGTCTGCCGTCACCAGCTGGCTCACCGTGATCTCCACGGCGGCTCCACGAACGTACTGGTTCTGCGCAGAGCGACAGATCCCATCCACACCGCATCCCCAGCCAGCGGGGCAGCACATGGGCGCCCCTTCGGACGTACTGGCGCTCTGGCTGGCAGCCGCCTCACGGCATGCCTCTACATCCGTGGGATCGCAGACCAGGCGGCAACGTCGGAGATCACACTCGTAGTCCTTGCCGTCGAAGCTGCGCGAATGACCATCGCAGTCTTCTCCCTCGTCGAGAAAACCGTCGCCACAGATCGCCCGGCTCCGGTCAGGGAACTCGACGCAAGCAGCCACGGTCAGCACGACCCCTGCGAGCCAGACGCCGCGCCGCAACCTCCTGCTCATCCTGTGGCGTCCCTCGCTCCTCCCCACATCACCACTCCACTTCCCCACGTCCAGGCACCACCTGACTCGGACTCTTCTTGGCTGGAACGGACGTCAGCGTCACCGGCAGAACCACGTTGGCCGACGGGACGATCTCCACATCCTTGCTGACGAACCCCGTCGCCTTCAGCGTCAGCTTGATGGGGCTCTTGCTGCGCGGGAGCGAGAGTGGCTGCGCCGACGTCCCCAGCTTCTTCGTCCCCACGTAGACATCCACCAGCCGTGGCGACGACTGTATCGAAAGCGAGACATCCGCCTGCTCGGCGACCACGCTCGGTTCCGGAGGGGCCTCCTTCGCGGGCACCTCCACGCGAGGTGGTGGAGGCAGGTGCATCGCGGCCTGGAGCGCGCCGGTCGGCGTCGAGTCCAGCGAGGCGACGAAGGTCGCCCCGGCGAGCCCGGTCACGAGCGACACCACGGCCACCACCACCGCGGTCCGGCGGCGCCCGGACACCTCGACATCCGCGACGGCATCGAGCGGAGTCCGGCCACTCGAGCGAGGATCGACGAGCGTATCGGCCCCCGAGATGGCTTTCAGCTCGGCAGGCGTCATCCCGCTGGCGACCCCACCTCCCCCTGACCCGCCGCTCTTGCGCGACACCCGCGCGACGGGCTGCGCCTGCACATCGTAGCCCGCCTCTTGCGCCGCGCGCGCCAGGGACTCCACCGCGAGCCCCACCGACTCCGGGCGATCGTCGGGGGCCTTGCACAGCATGGCCAGGATCGGCGCGTCCAGGAGCGTCGACAGCTCGCTCCGCACACTCGACGCGGCCGGCGGCGGCTCCGCCGTCTGCTTCAGCATGACATCCATCACGCTGTCGCCCGAGAACGGGACGTGTCCCGTCAGCATCTCGTGCACGAGGATCCCGAACGAATAGATGTCCGTCCGGTGATCGACCGGCTTCCCTCGACACTGCTCGGGAGACATGTAGTAGGGCGTGCCCATCGGCTGCCCCGTCCGGGTCTTCACGCCCGCCTCCCCGTCCCCGAGCAGCTTGGCGATCCCGAAGTCGAGCAGCTTCGGGAAGATGGACCCATCCTCCTCGAAGAGCAGGAACACGTTCTCCGGCTTCAGATCCCGGTGAACGATCCCTGCCGCATGGGCGGCATCCAGTGCCCGCGCGACCCCCCGCAGGATCGCGATCGCCTCCTCGGGCGACAGCCACCCTTTCTGCTTGAGATACCGATCCAGCGGCATCCCATCGAGCAGCTCCATCACGAAGAACTGGCGACCGTCTTCCAGGGCCCCGAACGAGAAAATATCGATGATGTTCCGGTGGCGAATCTGGTTGACCGCCCGCGCCTCCGCGATGAACCGCGACATCATCTGCGGACTCGCCGAGTACGACCGGGTGAGGATCTTGACGGCAGCAGCCTTCCCGATGAGCGGATGCACGGCGCGGTACACCGCCCCGAAGCCCCCCTCCCCGATCTTCCCCTCGATCCGGTACTCCCCGACCATCCTGCCGGGGAGCAGCTCGACGTCGAGCCCGTGGAACGCTTCGTCCGGGAGCAGCACCTCGCCGTCAGCCTCGCAGATCGTCTTCTCGTCTGGATAACGCTTGCGGCAGCGGGGGCAGGTAGCCATGAAGAGACCTACGGCATGCGCCTCGGTGAAGAAAGAGCCGCACCAGACTACACGAGGCACGCCGGATCGCCAGACCGAGCCCTCTCGAAGAAAAAGCCTTCGTGACGCGCACGGCGCTGTGAGCGCCCGGGGACCAGGGCCGTACAAAAGTAAACAGCCGCGATCGAAACCGATCGCGGCCGTTCACTCCGACGACGAACGGGTCATCCCCGTCCTGTCGTCAGGGGCTCAGCTGCCCGAGCCGCTGCAGCCGGTGACGCACTCGAGGTACGCCGTCGAGGCGTCCGCGTTGCTGCCGTCGAACGCGTCGCAGGGAGCGTCGACGATGCAGTTCGCCGCACACTCGACGGTGCCGGTGCACTCCACGTCGCCGGAGTCGCCGCTGCCGCCCGAAGAGGTCAGCCCGCACTCCTCGGCCTTGTCGGCAGCGTCGTCACAGGCGTTGCCGCCGCAGCCCATGGCGAAGATGCTCGAGAAAGCCATCAGACCAGAAGCCAAAAGAGCAGTCTTGAAGTTCATTGTCCTCATCTCCTTACACGTACCAGTGCCAAGGGAAGCCACATGACCAGCGACATCCAGCCACGCTTCCGACGAACGCGCTTTCGGACGGTCGCCGCTTCTCCCCTATTCAGTTGTCCCGCCAGATGGAGGGCATCGCCTTACGGCCGGTAGTGCAAACCCCGAGCCGTACGTGCGGTACGTACAACGATGAGGATCGCGCCGTCAACTCTTGTGGTGTGTAGTAAATTCACTACAGCTCTTTGCGCCACGCTGTGGTGAAAAGTATACGGGGCCGTTCACACCATCTCGAAACGTGAGGCCCGACCCATCTGGAAGCCTCATCCCTGCACCTGCCATCCCGCAGCGCCATCGCAGCGCCCTCCTTGGTGGGCCAGGGCGACCCTCAGGGGATGCGGGGCGATCCCCGCATCCAGGCGTCTCCACTTCACCCCGATGTCTCCTGCGAAGGACCGACGGACAGGCATCTCTCGCGAAGGACCGACGGACGGGCGTCTCTCGCGAAGGGCCAACGGAACGGTGGAGGGAAGGGCCGAGGGGACGAGGTGTCAGCGCGCACTCAATGGCGCGATGGGACGGGCGGGGCGTCCGCCGAGCGCACCACGTCGGAACGCGGCGGCTGGCCAGGACTTGATGGGGACCGACGCGGACTCGGGAGGGGGCACATCGATCTTCGGACACGCCCCCGTCCTCAGCAGCTTGGTGACGACCTTGCGCGCGATCGCCTTCAGCGGCTCGAACACACCGCTCCCATCCCGGGCTGATGCCTCGAAATCCGCAGCGCCATGGAGATTGAGCGCAGCCCGGAGATCTTCCAGCGCCGCCACGTCCGGCAGGTCTCGCTTGTTGTATTGAAATACGTGCGGGACCTCTTGCAATGAATCCCCCTGCGCCGACAGGTTGTCGCGCAGGTTGTCCAGCGACAGGACATTGGCGTCGAAGCGCACGCGCTGTGCATCGGCCACGAAGACCAGGCCGTCCACGCCGCCGAGAATGAGCCGCCTCGTGGCGTTGTAGAGAAGCTGCCCTGGAACGGTGTAGAGCTGCATCCGGACCTTGAAGCCCCACACGGCCCCGAGATCGAGCGGCAGATAGTCGAAGTAGTGCAGCCGCTCCGCCGCCGTATCGAGGGTGAACAGATTGCCCCGCGTCGCGCGGTCCGCGTGGGCATGCACGTACTTCAGGTTCGTGGTCTTTCCACAGAGACCGGGGCCATAATAGACGATTTTGCAGCTGATCTCCCGGAGGGGATAGTTCACGAAGGGCATGCTCTGGCTCCGCGGGACGCTGAAGGTCTGCCCACAAGATGCGTCGCACCACCCCACTGTGCAATGGAGTGCGCACGCATTCTCGCCAGCCGACCAGGGCGAGCACGTGCCTCGCTCACGCTCATGCAATCAGCAGGAACGGGGGCGAGGCGCCGTGCACGCAATCACCAGGAGTGGCCAGGGCGGGACGTGCGCGGACACGGCACCTGCGCGAGAGGATCCGTCGCTACGGGCAACCAGCCGGCTGCACTGCGCCGGGCGTGATCTCCCCGATCTCGATCCCCGCCTCGGCGAGCAGCTTCTGCTGAAGCATGGCGTAGTTGAACCACCAGCTGAAGCGGCGCTGCGGATTGTTCACGTGCAGCGGGTATCCGATCCGGTTCTGGGTGATGAATGCCGTCGGGTTCCCTGCCCCTGCAGCCAGCTCTGCGCTCGTCCAGTTCGCAGGATCGCGCCGCGTGCGTGTCGCCTCGGCGAAGCCACGCTCTGCGCAGGCGACGAGCTCGTGGTGGAGCGCGAGCAGCGCCTCGCCTTCGCTCGCGAAGGGACCGATCGCCCCCTCGTCGTAGATCTCCGCTTGCTTCAGCGCCCGCAGCCCGGCGGCCGTGATCGCCGTCGCGTCGGCGCAGTGCTGCCAGTCGTCCCACTCGCCGAACGTCGCGCGCCCACCGTTCGACCGGATCCCAGCCCCGTAGAGCGGCACCAGCCGCCTCCGGTTGTCGCCAGCGCCGGGGTTGTCGCAGACCGATGGCGAAAGGAAGGAGTCGTTGAGCAGGTCGTTCGTGAAGTAGCTCGTTCCCACGTCCCGCAGGAACCGCGACAGGCGGACGAAGATCTCTGCCACACGCGTGTCCCCGGTCTGCTCCTCCCAGCCCAGCAGCGGATCGATGATCATCGCGCTCATCCAGGGCGAGCACCACGGATCCCCCGCCATCGCGTCCGCGTGCTGCTCTCCCGAATGGATGAAGCAGTTCTGCGGAGGGAAGGTCATCCCGGGGTTCACCTCGGCGAGCGCGCCCGCGTCGCCCGTGATGTGGCGGTGCGCCGTGTCGACCATCTCGCCGAGCGCCTCCTTGTATTTCAGGTCGCCGGTCAGTTGATGGCCATAAAGGAGCCCTTCCATGCTCGTCCCGAGGAGGCGCTCGGTCCAGAGCTTGTCGCGCCCCCGCACGTGCCCATCGCGGTAAGGCACCACGAAGAGCGGATCGGCGTACCACATGTCGGCGATCGCCTTCCCAGCCTCCAGGGCCGACTCGTCTCCGGTCAAGGCGTAGTACGCGTACAGCCCCCTCAGGTGAGAGTACTTGGTGTCGGCCGTGGGCTTGCCCGTGAAGATGCCTCGGTTCGCGCCGGACAGCTCGATCTTGCCCGCGTAGTAGCTGCAGTTCTGGAAGCCGTGGCGCAGCGTCTCCACATCACCGAGGTGGGTGTGGGCCGTGAGAAAGGTCGCGCAGCGATCGTAGAGCCAGGCGCTGAAGTCCGCGATCGGATCCACCACCGAGTCGGCATCCGGGTTCAGGGCATAGCTCTCGCGGTACATCGCGGAGCTCGCGAAGCCATCGAGCGCCGACGAGAAGAACGCGAGCCCCGGCTGCGCGTCGGCGGCCCTGACCTGCGGGCCGAGGATGCCCGTACGCGCCAGGTAGCCCTCCGGGAAGGTGGCCAGCACCCGCGGCTCGCGGGCGGTGAACAGCGGCTTCTGCGCGACGGGCCCCTCCGAGAGGGCATACGACCCGCCCTGCTGGACGATGGTCCGCGTGGTCGTCCGTGCCGTCGCCGTGGCCACCGCGCTCACCTCGTCGGAGGCGAAGGGAAGCGGCTCTCCGGCCGAGGATCCCGCACCTCCCGTCCAGCGCACCTCCACGTCGAGCCCGTCGGCCGACATCAGCGACGCCGGGAGCTGCACCACCACCGCCCGCGTCCCCGTCCGGCTCCCCGACGCGTCGTGGTAGGCCAGCGTCTCGCGGATCGTCGCCGCCACTGGTGCACTCGCCACGAGGACCTGCATTCCCGCAGCGTCCTGCACCGCCGCCTTCGGCAACGGCAGGCCGAAGGACAGCACCGAGCCCCCCTCCACGGCGCGCTGGAGGTGAACCGTCACTCCGACCCCAGGATCTTCGTCACCGCCACCGCCGGTGAGCCCTCCCGGCTCCGACGGCGCCTCGCCATCCGGGCCCTCGGAGTCGCCATTCCCTCGCGCCACCGCCCCGCTGGGGTCGCCCGCGCAGCTGGCGAGCGCAAGGAGACCCAGGCACATTGCAATGCGCATTCACCCTCTCGTGATGTAATCGGCGCGCCGCTTTTTCAGCGGCGGTTGCATTACCGCGGCGTGCGCGGGGCCCGAAAACGATCCCCGGCCATGCCCGATAACGAGCTGAGGTCCCGACTGTACGTGTCGCCCTGAATCACGTCCAGCGTGATCCGCTCAGGTGGCATGGCAGCCCACGGGATCTCCTGGATTGACGCCGTGGAAGCATGGAATGCAGCCCGGAACCGGGAAAGAAACAGCAATCGACGGGCTTGCTCTGCGCATCGAGATGTCGCTGCGCCGTATCTCTCCGGGCCCCCATCCCGCACGCGCTCGCCCTCGCCTCGACGCCTTCACCCGCGGTCAATCAGCACCTGGCGACGCCGTCTTTCCATGGAGAACAGAGGCCGAGCACGCCACGGAAGGTCAGAAGGTCCTGCTTTCCAGGCAGAACAGGAACCGAGCAAGCGGAGGGTGGGTGGAAACAGACCAACGGGTCCACACAAGTGGTTGGCTGGCTCGAAGTCGACGAGCCGCTCATAAAGAGCGCAGGGTGCGGCGAGCACATCCACCTGACATCGAGCCTCGATCGAGGAAGCGAGCGCTCGACCGTCGGGTAGAGACAAGACCCGCAATCGAGGAAGCGAGCGAGCATTTCTCAGGTGATGGCCACACTTCAATCGAGGAAGCGAGCGCTCGCCCCTCGGGTGACGCCCGCGCCTCGATCGAGCCAAGGATCGCATCGTCCCTCGCGACCGACGAGACCTGAGGTGCATTGCCGACACGGTGCCCCTCTCCCTCGCCGCATCTGCCGCGACTCCCGAGATGTGCTCGTCTGCTGCCCCCTGGGGTGCCTCCGCCCCGCTCTCGCTCGCCGCTCCTCCTGGCGCGTCCGGCGTGCGCTCGCGGTTCCCTTTCCCTCCCCCTTCGTCGCCACCGGGCGGACCCACCTTCGCGCGCTCGCTGGACGGCGTCTTCCTGCTCCTGCGCACGAAGAACGACTCCACGAAATCGCGCTGCCCTGGAAACGCCGTGCGCAACCTGCCGTACGCTTGCTCGAGGCCGTGGCGCAGGTCGCTCCGCGCTGCCACCTCCGCATCGGCCGCGAGGCGCTCGGCCGTGAGGGCGGCGTCGAGCGCGGCGCGGGCGTCGAGGCTCCGCGTCACGGCCACGTCGAGATCGGCGAGGAGGTGCGCCTTCCCCAGGAAGTCTGGCGCCACGGCGAGCTGCGCGCGCACCCGGAGGACGAGCTCCGGCTCTTCGCGAGGCCGCGCCTTCTTGATCGAGCTGGCCGAGCGCCCGAGCATCACCGCGCGGTAGACCGCATCGTCTCGGCTCCGCTGCGCCGGGCCGTTGAGGTAGCCGTCGCTGCACGCCATCAACCGCTGGCCGAGCACGTGGTCCCGCGCCCGGAACCGCGCTCGCGCCTGACGCGTCGCCGCCTCGGCCTGCACCCTGGCCGCGACCCGCGCCGAGAGCGCGCTGGCCTGCGCCCGGAGCGGCGCTCCGGCCTCCTGGAGGAGGTCGCGCTGCTCCGGGGCGAGGATCTCGGCGGTGCGCCACGCCGCCTCGGTGGCGTCGAAGTGCGTCGCATGCGCGAGGTGGACCTGGCTGGATGCCGTCCTGGGGGGGAGCTGCATGGGTTCCTCTGGAAGGTCGTTCAGAGTGGTCTCCAGCCAGGGGGTCGCCTTCGTGAAGCGGCTCCAGGCGGAGGTGAGGATCGGGCGCAGACACGCCGCGTTTTCGTGTTCGACGAGGGGCGCGTAAATTTCTTCTCGGGTTGGGGAACGATCGCTCGTGTTTGGTGGGACAAGGTGGGTGGGAAGGCGCCGGCGAGCGTCCACACCGAGGATGAAGGCGCTCCGCGGCGCACAGCGAGGGCGCGATGAGGGCGGCGCCTCCGGGATCGGCGCTCGGAGAGGTGTCGATGCCGGCGTTTCCCTCGGGTCAGGGACGGGGCGAAACGTCGATGCGGGCGCTTCCCTCGGCTCGGGGACGGCACGAAACGTCGATGCGAGCGTGGCCTCTGGGTGTTCGCTCCGGTGGAATGTCGATGCGGTCGGCTCCCTCACGGTGGATGGTTCGGTGGAACGTCGATGCGGACTGCGCCTCCGGGATGACCGCTCGGAGGCATGCGGTCAGCGCCGCTTCCGCCGAGCTGGGACCCTGGTGGAGCGTCGATGCGGTCGGCGCCTTCGGGTCGGCGCCTCTCGGCGCCTTCGGGTCGGCGCCTCTCGGCGCCTTCGGGTCGGCGCTTTCTGGACGTCACGGCACAGCGGCGAGGCCGAGGTGGACTGACGCGGCCCCGTGCTGGACGCGCGCGGTGCGTGTGCTGGACCCTCTCGGCAACCCCCGAGCGACGAGCTCCCTCCCGCGAACGACGAACAGATCCCGCCTTATCTGGAACAGTGACGGTGCTAGGCTCCCGCGCCCTCATGCCAGAGCACGCAGCAGCAGCCACCACCGAACCCACCTCCGGCGCCGATCGCACGCTCGAAGGCGCACACGGCGCCGCGGCGCGTGCGTTCCTCGACTTCCTGGCCTCCATCCGGCCTGCCGTGGAGACGCGCCTCGAGGCCCGCTGGCAGCGCGAGATCGACCGCATCAAAGGCTACGGTCCCGAGATCGAAGCCATGGCGGCGGAGGCGCGGAGCCTGACGTTGCGCGGCGGGAAGCGCTACCGCGCAGGCCTGGTCGTCGCCGCGCACCTGGGCGTCGCGCCGGAAGCTCCGCTCGACGCCGCCTACGACACCGCCGCCGCGCTGGAGTTGATCCAGACCTACCTGCTCATCCAGGACGACTGGATCGACGAGGACGACACCCGCCGCGGCGGCCCCAGCGTCCACGCCGCGCTGGGTCGCTCTCTGAAGAACGAGCGGCTCGGCGCAGTGAGCGCGCTGCTCGCCAGTGACCTGACCTGGAGCCTCGCGGTCGGCCTCCTCGCGGCGGCTCCCGCCGACCCTTCTCTCGTTCTCGCCACGCTGCGCACGTTCTGCGAGACCCACCAGGACGTGGTGGTCGGACAGCACCTCGACGTGCTCGGGCGCGCGGAAGACGTCGAGCAGATGCACGCGCTCAAGACGGGCAGCTACACCGTGCGGGGTCCCTTGCTCCTCGGAGCCACGCTCGCCGGGGCCTCGGGCGACGTGCTCGCCGCGCTGGAGCGGTACGCGGCCCCCGTGGGCGTGGCGTTCCAGCTCCGCGACGATCTCCTCGGCACCTTCGGCAGCGAGGCGGAGACTGGCAAGCCCGTGGGCAACGATCTGCGCAACGGCAAGCGCACCGCGGTGATCGCCTGGATCGACGGGCGCCTCGACGCCAGCGGGCAGTCGATCCTGGACCGCGCGTTCGGCAAGAGCGAAGCGACGCCCGACGAGGTCGCCGAAGCGACGGCGCTGCTCGTCACCGCGGGCGCGCGAACCGCCGTGGAGGATCGGCTCGACGCCCTCTGCACCGAGGCCGAGCGCCTCGCCGCCGAGCTGCCCGTGTCCGCACGCGCTCGAGAGATCCTCGCGGGTGCCGCGGCCGCGCTCCGCTGGAGGCAGCGGTGAGCCCAGCCCGAGGCGCCGCCTGCGGCAAGGTCATCCTCCTCGGCGAGCACGCCGTCGTGCATGGCACCCCGGCCATCGCCTCGGGCATCGAGCACGGCGCGGAGGCCACCGCAGAGCCCTCGACGGACGGGCGCAGCACCTTGCTCCTCGGCGCTGCCGAGCACATCGCCGGCGACACCGGCGGTGATCTCTGCCGCGCGTTCGGCGCCCTCCTCGCCGAACTCCCTGGCACGCCTCCCTTGCGGGTCACCGCCGAGAGCCGCCTCCTCCCCGGGGGCGGCCTCGGCAGCTCCGCGGCGCTCGCCGTCTCCATCGCCCGCGCCGTCCGCGCGTTCGACGGCGGCGTGCACGCCATCGACGACGCCCGCATCCTCGCCGCCGCAAGCGCGTGGGAGCGCGTCTTCCACGGCAACCCCTCCGGCATCGACACCACCGCCGCAGCGCTCGGCGGCTGCTTCCTCTACACCCGCGCCGAGGGCGCGAGCCCCCTCGCGCTGCGTCGCGACGTGTGGCTCGCCATCGGATCGACCGGCACGAGCGGGTCGACCCGGCTCATGGTCGAGTCGGTGGCGCGCCTGTTCGAGCGCAAGCCCGACGTCAAGGACCAGACCCTCCCCGCGATCACCGCGCTGGTGCGCAATGCAGCCCTCGCGCTGGAAGCCGGTGATCTCCAGGGCCTCGGTCGCCTCATGGTCCTGAACCAGATGCTCCTCGCCGGCCTCCTGGTCTCGACCGAGGACCTGGAGCGCATGTGCAACCTGGCGCGTGACGCGGGTGCCCTCGGCGCAAAACTCACCGGCGCTGGCGGCGGCGGCTCCATGATCGCCCTGCTCGACGCCCACGACGAAGATCAGGCCGAGCGGGCCGCCGCCCGCGTGCTCGGCGCGTGGAGGAGCGCGGGGTACGACGGCCTCCTCGCCCGCATCAGCGCCCAGCCCCGCCCAGCATCGACGGGCCAGCCCTCGCCCGCTGCGCCCCCCGTCACCGAGGATCCCGAATGAGCATCACAGGCAAGGCCACGGCCGTGGCCCATCCCAACATCGCGCTGGCCAAGTACTGGGGAAAGCGCCCCTTCGGCCACAACCTCCCCGCCGTCCCCAGCCTCTCCGTCACCCTGGCGGGCCTCGCCACGCGCACCACCGTCGCCTTCGACGACGCGCTCGCCGAGGACGAGCTGCACCTCGGCGGACACCCTGCCGCAGCCGGCCCCACCCGCCGCGTCAGCGGTCTGCTCGATCGCGTCCGCGCCGCCTCGGGCCGCACGGAGCGCGCCCGCGTCACCAGCGACAACGACTTCCCCACCGCCGCCGGGCTCGCTTCGAGCGCCTCGGCCTTCGCCGCGCTCGCGCTCGCCGCCAGCACCGCCGCGGGCCTCTCCACCTCGCCCGAAGGCATCAGCGATCTCGCGCGCCGCACCAGCGTCTCGGCAGCCCGGTCTGCTTTCGGTGGCTTCGTCGCGCTGCGCTCGGGCGCTCCGGGAGACGAGACCTTGCCCGCCACGCCCGTCGCCCCCGCCGACCACTGGCCCCTCCGCGTGATCATCGCCGTCACCGCCGAAGGCCCCAAGGACGTGGGCTCCAGCGAAGGCATGAAGCTCACCGTCGACACGAGCCCTTACTATGCCGCCTGGGTCACGGACGCTCCCTCCCTCGAAGAGCGCGTTCGCGCCGCCGTCCTCGCCCGCGACTTCCAGGCCCTCGGCAGCGCAGCAGAGGCGAGCGCCTTGCGCATGCACGCCTCCGCCATCGCCGCCGCTCCGGGGCTCCTCTACTGGACCGGCGCCACCGTGAACGTGCTCTCCGAGGTCCGCCGCCTGCGGGCGCGCGGCATCCCGGCCTTCTTCACCATCGACGCAGGACCCCACGTGAAGGTCTTCACCGTGCCCGAAGCCGAGGACGAGGTGACCACGGCCCTCGCCGCCGTGCCTGGCGTGCTCCGCACCCTGAGCGCGACCCCCGGTCCCGGGGCGCACGTCGTCGACCCCGCCGTCTGACGCTCACGGCGGGGGCACGCGCCCCCCCTCCCCGACCCCGGGAGTACACCTCGATCATGCCGTTGCTCCCCGACGCCGACGCGGATCGACGCGCCTATGACGCCGCCCGGAGCGCCGTGCTCGCCGGCGCGGAGGATCCCGACGTCCGCTTCGCCGGCGATCCCTTCTCCCTCTCCGCCTGGCTGCGGGTGCGCAAGCTGATCGAGGCCGTCGGTGACACCGCCCGGGTACTGCACCACGTCGGCCTCGATCCCGCCCGCTGGGCCGACCTCGAACGCCGCTGGATCGGGCTGTTGCACCAGCCCTCGGTCCGCGCCCGCCACGACCTCTGGTCCGAGCGCCTCGACGTGCGCACCGAGGCCGCGCAGCTCCTTTCGAGCCCAGGCCCCGTGAGCCGCGACGCGCTGGAGCCTGGCGCGACGATCCTCACGGCCCCGGACTCACCCACTTCTGCAAGCGCGCCGCGCCGCGCCTGGTGGGCGCTCGGGTACGCCTTGCGGGGCGCCGCACCACCCGCCCTGCGCGCCGTCGACCTCGCGACCGGCCAGGTGGTCTGGGAAGGGCTCACGTCCCTCTGCACCTGGCACTCCCCGCCCGCGCGGGGCAGCTACGCAGCGCGAGGCCGCGCTTTGTTCTTCGCGCACGAGACCCGGATCGGCCTCGCCGACCTGGCGACGGGCACGCTGCACTGGGCCGCCTCGCTGCCCGCTCCCATCGCCCACGACGACGAGGGCCGGGTCGCGCTGTTCGATCCGCTCCCCGAGCCCCCGCACGCGACCCGAGGCGGTCCCCCTTCTGCCGCGAACAGTGCGGGCGTCGTGCTCGTGCGCACCCAGACGCCTGCGCTCATCGCCCTCGATCGCGAGAGCGGCAACGTGCGCTGGCAGATCCCGCTCGGCAGCAGCGCACGCCTGCACGAGGTGACGGGGCTCGGCGTCCTCGTCCATGCCCGTGACGTGACGGGCCAGTGGGTCTCCCTGCTCGATCCCTGGACCGGCGCCGCGCGCTGGACGATCGGCGGCCGCCTCGCCGACGCCACACCGCAAGTCGAAGCCGTCACCGTTCGTGGCCGGCACGCCCTCCTGCTGCTCACAGAGGGCACCTCGACGCCTCCTTGGCCGCCGCTGGGCCCTGGCGTCTTCCCTGGAGGCGCCCCGCTCCCTGGAGGCGCCCAGCCCCCGCAGCCCCCCGTGGGTTCCGGTACCTTCTCTGGCAGCCCCGCGCTCCCGCAACCGCCAGCTCGCGCCGACCGCAGCGTGCTCCGCATCGACGTGCTCACCGGCCAGCCCATCGGCCCTCCGGTGCGCGCCGACGTGCAGGCCCGCCCCGCCCCCGCCACGCTGGAGCGCCACCATGTGTGGGCCGGTGCGGCCGCTGGCACGCTCGTGCGCATCACCGACCGACCGCCGCCAGGTCTCGTCGATCGCCTCCTGGGCCGCCGCGTCGACGACACCACCACGATCGCCCTCCCAGAGCCCGACCTGCTCGTCGACGCCCTCGAACCAGCCGGCGCCTTGGTGCTCGCCCTCGTCCACGCCCGTGGCGAACGGCGGGTGCGCCTCCTCGCGCTCGATCCCTCGATCGGCGCCTTGCGCTGGGACACCAGAGACCTTGGCCCGACGCCGGACAGCCCCGCAGGCGCCGCGCTGCGCATCCACGGCACGCTCGCCGCAGTCGCCACGGGCACGACGCCCGATGGGCCGACGCAGATCACGGGCATCGACGCGGAGCGCGGCGTGCCTCGCTGGTCCCTCGCGATCACGGGCTGGACCGGCCATGACCTGCTGGGAGATGCCCTCATCGTCTGGTCACGCGAGCATGCGCAGATCGTCCGCATCGCGGATGGCACAGCCCTCGGGTTCTGGCCTCTCGTGGAGCGCTGATCGTGGGACGCTGAGCGCTTCCGATCCTCCCGAGTCCCGACCCGCCGATCGAGACTCGGCAAGTCACACCGCATCCCTTAGATTCCCTGGCCATGACGCAGACGCCCAGGATCTCCTGTCCGCAGTGCGACGCTCCACGAATGGCCTCGGACCGGTTCTGCGCCAAATGCGGGCAGCGGCTGCGCGTCCTCTCCGCTGCGGCACGCAGCGACGAGGCCTCGGACGAGGAGTCCCCTTCCTCCGAGCCCTCTCCCATCTCCACGGATGAAGAGGCCCCGCGCGCCGGGCCGACCTGGCCCTACCCGGAGATCACGCAGCCCAGGTGGGCTTCTCCCAAGCCAACCATGACCTACGTCTACATCGGCAGCGCGGTCGCCTTCAGCCTGCTCTTCGTGCTCTCGCCTTCGCAGTCCGGAGCGTTCGCCCCAGGCGTGATCGCCCTCATGTCCTGGGCGATGACTGGCTACGCGCTGAACAACGCCGCACACCGGAAGCGCGTCGCCAGAGAACTCTCGACCTCGGGCATCCGCTGCTGGGGACGCATCCTGCAGGTCGGCCCAGCCCCGTGGAGCACCGGGACGGCCATCGGACAGCCGGTCTACCGCCAGACGCACACGCGGGTCCGGCTCCAGGTCGACGCTTACGCTGCCCCCGATCCACAGCGACCCCGGAAGCGGCGCAAGAAGGGCCCCCGCCTGATCGCGGAGCTCTCCATCGAGGAGTACATCTCCCTGGCGCAGATGGGGATGGTGCAACCCGGGAACTTCTGCGCGCTGCTGCTCCATCCGACCGACCACAGTCAGGTGGTGCTCGACGGTCTCGCCACCTCCAAGGGCGACTTCGTTCCGCTCGCGTGGTGACCCGAACAGGAACCACGCTCTTCCAATCTCTGCCCTGGGTGACGTGCTCCGCGTGTGACTAGACTCGGCCAGCGATGCAGTCCCCCCTCGCCTCATGCCCCCGATGCGCCGCGCCGCTGACCGCTGCGGGTTGGTCCTGCGCCCAGTGTGGCCAGCCTCTCCAGCAGCAAGCGCCAGGGAACGCAGGCCACGCCGTGCCTTCCGGCGCCTCGCCCCACGACACGCCGTCCCACGCCCACCCTGGAGCCGCGACGCCAGCCGCTGGCCCGCCCTGGCCTTACCCGGAATCCAACCAGCGGGTGCTCCACGACCCGAACGGCCAGCTCCTCGGTACGATCCTCCTCTTCACCGGCGCGGTCTTCGCGCTGATGGCCATCGGGTTCGTGCTGTTCGTCGGGGGTGGCAAGGACGATCGCGCCCTGTTCATGGTGCTCCCCCTGGTCGTCGCCCCCGCGCTCCTCTGCCTCGGGGGAGGGGCGCTCATGATGCGCGCCGCAGCACGCCACAAGCGCATCGCCGAAGAGGTCGCGGCCTCTGGCATCCGGTGCTGGGGGCGCATCCTGCAGGCCACCCCGATCCAGAGTGATCGTCGCACGCGCATGCGGGTCCAGCTCCAGCTCGAAGCTTTCGCTGCCCACGACCCGCGCGGCATGCAGGACACCTCCCGGTACGCCCCCGGCGCCCGGGTCGCCCTGCCCGTGTCCATCGAGCAGTCCGTCTCATTGGTGCAGATGGGGATGCTGCAACCAGGCTACTTCTGCGCGCTGCTGCTCCACCCGACCGACCCGGGGAAGTACCTGATCGACGGCTTCGCCAACCCGCAGGGCGCCTTCGCCTGGCTCGCCTGAACCCCACCGTCCTCCGTCACACCGGCGAGGCCGACGTCACACCGGCGCCTCGTCGGCCTCCTGCACCGTCAGAAAGCGCATCATCAGCGTGCGCTGGCCGTCCGCGAACGCGACGACCGCCTTGACCTCTTCCCCATCGTGGTTCGTCTCCACGACGGTCCCCTCCCCGAACCTGGCGTGACGGACGCGCATCCGTTTCCCTTGCAGCACAGGCGCCGGGGCGCTCCCTTGCAACCTCGCCGGCGTCCGCAAGAGCGCGACGCGCTTCTCGCCATACGCGCCCAGCCAGCCCGCCGACACCGCCTCGTCGAGCCGCTGCATCAAGTACTCCCCCACCGTCATCTCCGTGCCCTCGCTCGGGTCGCCCGTCGAGACGACCACCGTCGCCGAGGGCGCACTCCCACGCGGCACCCAGAGATGGACGTAAGCCCCTCCATGCGCCCCATCGACCATCTCCGCGATCGGATCCGAGTACGCCATGGCAATGCACGCATGGGTCTCCGACTCGTACGCGCCAGCGTCCTCGGCATCCCCTACCGAGGCGAGGTCGTGCAGCCCGGTGAACGTCCGCGCCACCGGATCACGGACCGCCAGGAGCACGAGCAGATCGTCCTGGAGCACACAACCCATCTCGCGCTCCAGCAGGACCAGCGCGGCGAGATCCACCACCGGCTCACGACTCCGCGCACCGAACAGCGGCACCTCCTCCTCGGCGTTCTCGGAGTTCCGCATCCCATCGAGCTCGCGCAGCTCCTTCCGGACGGCCGCGCACCGCGTGAGTGCTTCGAGCAGCCCCCGCGAAGGTTCGAGAACACGAGGCGCGCGCAGCACGGCCTCGCTGGAAACTGCATCCGCGCTGGCCGTCATGACGCCTCCTCCTTCACGAGCATCTTCAGATACCGAGCGAACGGCTCGGCAGGTATCCATACAGCATGACGGAGGGTCGGGTGCAGGCGGCTGTGGGGCCGCAAGCGATCAGGCACCTCACCGAAGTCGGGCGAGAGGGTTCGTTGCGCGATGAACGTCACGACCTCCTCGTCCCCAACCCGCTCGATCGGCCAGTGCCCTTTCCAGGGATGCTCGTGCCACGTCTCGCGAGAGCGTCTCACCACGATCCAGGCGTGTTCGCCGGGATTCAAGGTCACCTGGCCATAGACGGGTGGGGCCTGCACCACCGTCTCCAGGGTGCCCCCCCGGTGCGTCGACTCCCCACGCCAGCGGGCAGCATCCTGGAGCACCTTGCACGTCATCACCTGGGCGTGCGTATCACGCACCCGGATGCGCCAGAGCTGATGCCCGGTGAGTCGGCTGGTGAAGAACACATCGGTCGCCATGGCCACGCCGATGCTACCCGAAGTGCCGCTCACGACATCAGCCTGGGTTCGCGGCTCGTTGCGACGTCGAGGCGAGCGCCTAGACTGCCCGACCTCGATGCAAACATCGCTTCCTCACGGTGCCGCGGCCCCGAGCGCTGGCCCTCCCTGGCCCTATCCGGAACCCGAGCCGCGCGTGCTGCCTCGAAGCCGTGACCACGCCCTCGGCTGGGGCTTCCTCTTCGGCGGCGCGCTGCTCACCCTGGTCGCGGCCTACCTCGTGGTGGCGTTCGACGCCCTCCGTTCGATCGACCTCCTGGTGGTGTTCGTCACGCCCGGGGTGGGCGCGTTCGCGGTGAGCCTCATCGGCGTCTTCACCCTGCTCAAGAACGCCCGTCGCAAGCGCCGCGATGAAGAGGTCGCGCACACCGGGATCCGTTGCTGGGGGAGGATCGTGCAGGCCGCTCCGATCCAGGGCCGTGGCCACGCGCGCAGCTACCTGGACGTGTACCTCGTGGTCGAAGCCTTCGCTGCACACGAGGCGCGGCCCACGCAGGGGCCTCGCCCGTACGCTGCTGGGACCCGGGTGGCCGCGCAGGTGGCCTTCGAGCAGCACGTCTCGCTGGTGCAGATGGGGATGCTGCAACCAGGCTACTTCTGCGCGCTGGTGCTCCACCCGAGCGATCACGGGAGGCTCCTGCTCGACGGCTTTGCCACGCCGCAAGGAGCCTTCGCCCGGCTCGCTTGAGGGGTCGAGTTCGAGCACGTATTCGACTACGCGAGGAGTCGACACGCCGAGTCCCAGGTCTCGCCAGTACAAGCCCCCAGTGCGGTGCCTCCGACCAGGCACGCAACTCCGCCCAGAGCAAGGTGGTGTCCGTGGAAGCGGGCCAGGAGAAGGGTGCCCCGAACTCTGGTGGGAGCACTTCCTCGGCGCTCATGCAAACGCTTTCGCGCACCGCCAGTGAGGCCCGGAGGGAATCGTCCACCGGGGGCTCATGCGCCCACGCGGCGGTTACGCTCGCAGACGCGACTGCGGAGTGCCCCATTCCCGCCTTGGGATGCGTCTACCTGCATCTGAATCGCCGGATGTCATCGCCCCCAAAGACGATCAGAGCTGATAACGGTTCCAGTCCGAGGTCATCCCCGTATCCTCACAATGATGCGGTTCAAGGCATCGGTTTCTCCTCGGCAATCCCCGCTGTTCGTTCGGGCGCGCTCGCGAGCATGCCACGATGCGATCATGCGCCGATAGCATTGACGCAAAATGTCCTACCAGTGCTCCATGCGGGTTGATCTGGTAAGGGGAGACACCTTATAAGGAAGTTCGTGCGGGGCTCGAGAGCGATGGCGCAGAGCATCTGGCACAGCATTTCCTGCAAGAGGCCGAATCAGCCTACCGCACGCGGGTGAAGCTAGCGTGTACCTCGGAGCCTCCAAGCCGACGCGCTGACGAACTCTCATACCATCGAAACGGTCGGCTCATACACAGACAGGGGCGAGCCGAGAATCACGCCATAAGAATCATACGGGCACGCAGCCGCTCGCATTCTAGACAGTCGACTCTCATCCCCAAATCGCTCGAAGCGGTTCCCAGCCTACTCGTTTTCGGTAGTTTCGACACTGCTGATATCGACACTTTGGTTTTCGTAGAGAGGACCAACTCCAAATCGCTCGAACACGAATTCGATTTTGCACCACTTCCATGCATTCATGCCGCAATGGCATGCAGCCGAAACAATCGCCAAGTCTTGCCACTAGCTTGACGTCAGAGCACCGCGCCCGCTCTGCGTACGAAACGATGTTCTGCTCAATTCAACCCCCAACGACCCACGCATCCGGAGGAGTATCCACCAATGCCTTACACAACGAAGCTACCTGACCTCACTGGCGTCCGCGGAACTCATTACACCAAGGAGTCGAATTTTCTTTATTACGTCAGGAGCAATGGCTCTTCTGGCGAAGTCTATCGACTTCCCCTTCACCCTTCCACGCTGGTCGCGGAGGGATTCGGCATCACGTTCACAAGTGGCTCGGTGAACCTGAACAGCCATGGCGCCGTCGACATTCAACGCCAGCCGGGTTTCCAGTTCAAGGGAATGAACAATGCTCGGGTCGCCAAGCTGACCGATGTCAACGCTCTGAGCGCGATCACAAGCGACCAGATGCTCAGCGTGAACTGGTCCTCGATTACCAACAACAACATCGTCACCATCGACACCGACAATGGTGTCGTAAAGGACACGTTCTATGTCGTGAGAATTCCCACTACCATCGGTACTATCAATGCCTTCAACTACGCCAAGGTCCGCGTATACTCGAGCAGTGGAGTCGTTCGGATCGACTGGGCCACGCTACTGTTCGGAGCAAACCCAATCCGGGTCAGCCCCAACTATGACGATCCACGCGACATCGTCGTTTCTGAGTACGAGTCGGACATCTACATTTCCGGCGTGTCACCAAGCGGCGGCTATGTCGCCCGGTTCACTCGTCTCGTGGGTGGTCCATACCCCCAGTACACACTGTCGCCCATTTACGTCAATGTCGATCCGCTCGACGAGCCTCAGCAACTCACAGTCGAGGGGAGCTTCGTTTACGTGGTGGACAAGACGTCCGTCTGGCGGTGCGATCCTTCCCAAGGCATCCAGGAGGAGCTGGTGTCGGGACTCTCAGGAGGCATCGGGCTGCTGCTCGAGACGCGTGACAGCGTCCTCCGCGCATACATCATCGACGGCGCGGGCGACATACGCATCGTGAGCCTATCCGACTATGCCAGCTTCCCGCTCCCAGCCCCCCCTCCAGTGTATTCCATTGGTGCTGCGCCGGGTTTCATGAGCTGGGCCGACGAAGAGCATACAGCAATCTACGTCACGGATCGGTCCAGCAACCGGGTCCTGCGCCTCGATCTGGCATCGGGAGACGTAGTTCCGGAGACGTCCACGCCTCCGATCCCTTGGAGCGTGGAGGTTATTTCGCCTAATGACATCTACATCGCCAGCGACTCCGAGATCGGACTTTACTCACGCTCTCTCACAGTCACCAGCGTGCTACCACTTGGGATTGGAGTGATCCCATTCCAATACATCAACAATTCAGAAGCCAACCCTTCGTCACCGGCGCCTGACGACGGCAAGGTGAACACCAGCTCAGCACCTGGCTACTACTTCTCGCAATACCCGAACCTGCCCCTCGGGGGGAATTTGAGCCTGATGATCAACCACGAACTCGCGTGGAACAGCGCCATTCGGTTCTACCGAGTCTCCCTGCGCAAAGTGGAGAGCTTGCAGGGGCGAACGATCACCAGTTCGTTCACGGATTTGATCTGGAACTCGAACTTCGTTCCGCCCCGCTTCGAGCCCACTGTGACCGCGGCAACGAACAACGCTTACCCAATCCGCAATCCCAATGAACTCTGGTTCAGTCCCTACCTCGGCACCATCATTGCCACCAACACCAGCGACAATGGTCACAACGTGCTCAAGATCGAGTTCCTCAATGCGAACATGCAGGTGGTTCCCAATGGCACGTTCGAAAGGCTCATCCTCATCGACAACACCCGGTATGGTGGCCGGCTGGAGTTCCCGCGGGTCGGCTCGAACACCGCCGCTCCGGCGGCGAACGTCTACCCGAATCCTGCGACGAACTGCGGCTGCGTGTCGTTCGACACCAAGAACGATCTGGTCGAGATCGATTTCGGCGCGTGGCAGCCACAGGCCGCAGGGGAATACACGCTGAGCGTCTCCAAAGGCGGCAAGGCGCTGCCGCTGCTGAAAGAGACGGGGTCCGTTACGCCTTCCCCCACGCTCCACCAGAAAACCAAGACGAGCGCCAACAAACCCATTCGCGTCGGCCATCTCGTCGAGGACTGCGACGTCGCAAACATCGTCATTTCCCTGAGCGTCCCCTCACGCGTGATCGACGGATTCGGATGGGTGAACCTGTCGGCAAACTTCAGCCGGAGCTTCACCCTGATCAAGGGCGCGGTGACGCACTCGGCCTGGCAGGAGCCGTGAGCCCTCCCCGCGACGTGCCTCTCCCATCCTGAAAGCGCATGAAGGGAGACACAGTGCTCCCTTCATGCCCCTCTCCCTCAAGGGCCGATTGACAGCCACCAGAAGCCTCTCCTAACCTCCATCGTTGGCTGGACCACCTGTACCGCAAGCCCCCGCGCAGCGAAGGAGTGCGACGATGAAGTTCACGCGCAAGGACATCTCCGAGCTGCTCGCCGAGGTCGGCGGCGACCGTGACGTCTTCGGCCATGCCACCACCTCCACGTTCGGTCCCGGCACTCTCACCCTGACCACGAGCGGGCCTTGCACATTTTGGTCGGGCGGCGGCGTGGCCCTCTGCTCCGAGGATGGCGCGTCGTGCGCTACCCCTGGGGACAACAATCCCTGCGCAAACCCGAACCCGACCCCACGTTGCTGAGTAGCGGTTCGCTCCTCTCCTGAGTACGCCGCCCTTGGGTGACGCTGCGCTGACCCTCGTCCTCAACACCCACATGCCGTGGGTGCTCGGTCGTGCCCCTCTTTTCGACCAACCCGAGAGCTGGCTCTTCGAGGCCATCACCGAAACCTACATCCCCCTGTTCCAGATGCTTTCCCGCTGGGACCCCCGACGGTTTCCGGGGAAGCTCGTGCTGTCCTTGACGCCGTGCCTTGCGCGCCAGCTCTGCGACGCCCGCGAACGCTATCTCGGCTACCTTCGCGTCCTCCACGCCATTGCCCGCGCGGAAGTCGAGCGCACCGCAAGTCGCGAGGAATTCAATCGCTTTCAAAAGCACCCTCAGCAGCTTTCCACGGAGGAGCTACGCTGCCTCCAGCATTCGGCCAGCTTCTACGTCCAGCGCATCGAGGACAGTCTCGCCTTCATCGCGCAGCATGATTTCGCCGACGTACTCCGGTCGCTGGCATGCATCGACGGCCTGGAACTCTGGACCTCGTCCCCACACCACAACTACCTGCCTTTTTTCAGCGCCAAGACAGCCGATCGGTTCGTTGCCCGCGGCGTGGAGGAGTTTTCAGAGATCTTCGGCCGCCATCCAGATGGCTTCTGGTTGCCGGAGTGCGCCTTTTACCCGGGAATCGAACGCTCCCTCGTCCGCCATGGCGTACCGCGGACCGCCCTCAGCCTGCATGCAATTGGCAGCTACGCCCCCACGAGTGTGAGCGGGATCTACCGCGCCGGCGCGCTCGACGTGCTCATCCACGACTTCCGGATCGCGTTACACCTCTGGAAAGCCCCGAGCGAGACCTTGCCAGCGCACCCGCTCTACCGTGAGTTCTTTCGCGACCTCGGTTTCGATGTGGTGCCTGAGTATTTCGATCGACTCGGCATCGAGATACCTGCCCATCGACGGGGACATTGCTGGACAGGCATCAAGTACCATGCCGTGAGCGGCGCGGAGGTGTCTCTGGGTGACAAGCGCCTTTACGACCCAGAGGCGGCACGCGCGCAAGCGCGTCATCACGTCCCCGAGTTCTGGGACCTTCTCGACCGTCACCGGCCATGGGTTCACGACCATAGGACCTTCGTCCTGGCCTTCGACACCGAGCTTTTCGGACACTGGTGGCACGAGGGGATCCCTTGGCTCGAAGGCATACTCGATGCTGCGCCAGAACCTGCCACACCCGTCGCTGAAACGCCCAGCGAGCCTGCCACCCTCCCCATGGTGCCGCGGCTCCATTACTCCACGTGGGGGCAGGACTTCTACAGCGAGCACTGGCTCACGCGCGACAATTGCTGGATGTATGCGCTCGTCAAGCTGGTCGAGTCTCAGCTCGACGCGCACGCCGATCCCGCGCTGTTCCGGAGCTTCGAGCGCCTGAGCGCTAGCGACTACCTCTTCATGTATCCCGATCCCTCGCAGCAGGCGTCCACCCGAGGGCTGTTCCTGGAACTCTTCACGGCGACCATCGAACAGATGGACATGCACGCCTCGGAAGTCGTCACGGCATTTCCGGTCGATCCCTTCAAACACCTGCTCGTGTACGTGACCCGGCGTGTTCCGGAGCCTACTCCCTCGTTCCATCTCCATCTGGCCCTGCCGGAGGGGAGCAAGGCGACTCCCCGGCAGGTGACCCTCGAACCGGAGCACCACAGCGCTGCGGGATACCAGATCTACTTCCAGTACTTCCCTCTGCGGCCCAGAAGCCGGTACGAACTCCGTATCGACGGCACGGAGCAAAGGTGCACGATCGACACGCCGGACTTCGGGATCCCTTTGCTCATCGGGACCGACCTGCGGCCAGTCCCCAAGTACAATCACGAGAAGCTGTACCGGAAGGTTGCGGCCATCTGGGAAGAGGATCCGAGCGCTCCCGTCCGGACCCGCCCGTCGCGTCGGAGCCACCAAGTGTACACGCGCGAGGCGCTCGCCCCCGTCCTCGGCGGCAGATCGGCCGCGGTGTTCAAGTACAACAAGGAGGGCTACGCTCTGCTGCGCTTCCGGGACCTGGCTCTTGCCACCCCTACCATCGTCTTCGACGACGGCCTCGCCGCGCAAGAGTCGGCCGCGTACATGGGTGGCGACGACACCTCCATCCCGGTCAGCGCCTCCTTGGAGGACATCGCGCTGCGTTCGTTCGACGCGGTGATCCTGACCTGTTCGCTCAACTTCGCGTCCGAGACGGCGTACGTACGCGCGCTCCTCGACGAGGCCGTAGGCCGCCACATCCCCGTAGTCTCGCTCTACGACGACATCCTCCATTACGACCTGCTCGACATGAGCGTCGATACTTCGGCGTTCCATCGGATCGCCATCCCCGAAGGCGAGCCAGCCACCGCTCTGCGCGCAGAGCCCTACCACGTCGCGAACCTGCTTGGAGTCTTCGGCACGGACACCGTGCAAGGGAAGTTCACGACCCAGATCTACCTGCGCGAGGCATTGCGGCAGCACCTCCGCGTCAAGCACCTCGCCACCGAACCCACAGGCCTCCTCCTCGGGGCCGACATCGCATACTCGCGCATCCTGGGCATCGACCTCACGCAACGCCTTTCCGTGGAGCGCGGGCTGATGCTCGGCCTCTCGCGCACGAGCGATCTGGTAATCACCGGCGGTCAGAACGCCATGCTCTTCGCCCCTCCGGGCTACAACCGCGCGGACAATGCGTCGACCTACATATATGAAACCTTCCTGCCGCCCCTCATCGTACTGACGGTCGCCATCGAGACCGAGCCCGCAGCCGTGCTCGAGACCATGGCCTACCTGCGCGATCTCGCTGAGCGCCACGGCGTCCGCTGCGAGGTGATCGGACTGGCCATGATGGGCGGACGCAAGCTCCACGGGGGGCGGTGGACCGAGACCTACTTCCTCGGCGTCCGCGAGGAGATCCTGGAAGCCGCGCGGCGCCGGCTCGAACGGGCGACTGGCCTCTCCATCTACGCGATCCCCGAAGAGACGCAGCACCTCGCCCGCGCGGTCCTCGGGCGTCTGTGACATGTCCATCAAGGCCTCCGAGCCGCCGGTCCGACCGACACGACACGCAATCTTCCGTCAGCTCGCGGCACTGATTCTGCTGCTGCGGCCGTACTGGTGGTCACTCATCAAAGGGGCGCTGCTCGGGCCTGCCATCGGCCTGACGAGCATGGCCGCCCCATATCTGACCAAGCTGCTCTTCGACGACGTCGCGGTCAGCCATGACGTGGGCTTGATGAAGGTTCTCGTCGCTGGCATCTTCGCCGCGTCCCTGGCGGCGCTGCTCGCCGAGTCACTCCTCGGCTATTACTCCTCGTACCTCCACATCAAGATCGAGAACACCGCCGTTCTCCACCTGTTCAACCACCTCCAGCACCTCCCTGACGCATTCTTCTACCGCCGCCAGAGCGGCGACATCCTGAGCCGGTTTCAGGACATGAAGAGCGGGTTGGCCATCGTCGCGAGCCTGCTGCGCCTGCTCTTCGGGCAGGGGATCTACGTGCTCCTCGTGCCCCCCTTCCTGATCGCCTTGCAATGGAAGCTCGCGCTCGTCGCGGTGGTGACAGTCCCGCTCACTGCGCTGATCCCGCTCACGAGCGGGCGCATCCTCGGCGGGGTGTGGGAAGAGACGGTGCGCGCCTATGCCGATTTCGAGTCTCTCCAGGTCGAGACCCTGCGGCAGATCCGCACCCACAAGACGCTCGCCCTGGAGCGCTTTGCCTTCGTGCGCGCGCGGGCGCAGGTGGACACCATTCTGGCTGCGCACCTGCGCACCCAGACCACGGAGACGGGCCTGCGCGTCGTCGAGCGCGTGCTGGATGCCACAGGCATGGCGCTCTTCACCTGGCTCGGCTGGCGTCTGATCCTCGCGGGGGAGATGAGCCTGGGCGATTACGTGGCCTTCGTCGCGTACGTCGGCTATCTGCGCGGGCCATTCATCGATGCGGTCGGGTTCCTCTTCAGCCTTCAGCAACGGGCGGTGAACCTGCACCGGGTGTTCGAGCACCTCGATCACCCGCCGGAGCAGGACCCGGCGGGGGCGATGCAGGCGCGGGAAGTCGTGACGAAGCGGCTCCTCGGACGGATCCGGCTGGAAGGCGTATCCTTCGGCTACACGGCCGGAGCGCCGGTGCTCGCGAACGTGGACGCCAGCGTAGAACCGGGGAGGGTCATCGCCGTGGTCGGACCGAGCGGCTCGGGGAAGACGACGCTCCTGCGGCTGCTGTTGCGGCTCGAAGACCCGCAGCAGGGGCGGGTGCTCTTTGATGGGCGGGATGCGCGGGACATCCCCCTGTCAGACCTGCGGCGGCAGATCGCGGTGGTGTGGCAGGATGTCGAACTCTACCGCGGCACCCTGCGCCACAACCTGGAGATCGGGCTCGACGGAGTCACGGACGCGGCGCTGGAGGACGTGGTGCGCCGCTCGGGGCTGGAGTCGGTGGTGGCCAGCGCGCCGAAGGGCTACGAGACGATGGTGGCGGAGTGGGGCGCGAGCCTGTCCGGTGGGCAGCGGCAGCGGCTGGCCATCGGGCGGGCACTCCTGCGTGAGGCGCCGATCCTGCTGCTCGACGAGGCCACCTCCAACATCGATGTGGAGACGGAGGCGCTCATCGTCGGTCAGCTCTTCGATCAGGCGCGGAGGCGGGGGAAGACGGTACTCTTCGTGACCCACCGGTTGAGCAACGCGGCGCTGGCCGATGAGGTCTGGGTGGTCAGCGAAGGGTGCGTCGAGGCTCGGGGAACGCATCCGGAGTTGCTCCAGACTTCGCCCCTGTACCAGCGGCTGCACCGCCTCTCGACGGGCACCGCTTCTCTCGCGGGGGACGAGATGCCGGAGGAACGCGTCGCATGAAGTCGCCTTCTCGGGCCGACGTCGCACGGAAGCGGGCGTCGATGTTGCCGGTGCTCGCGGATCCAAAGCATCCGGGAGTTCTGCTGGTCCGCCATGTGGGGATTGCCATTATCGCGCTGCTGGCCGCAATGGGCTCACTGGTGTTCTTCCTCGGCTCTACAGTGCGTCTCACCATTGCGATCCACGCTCAAGGGCTCATCGAGGGTGGCGCCGCGGCGTGTACCGACGGTGTGGAGCGTCAGCCGCGCATGCCAGCACCGGAAGGAGAAAGCCCGGGGAAGCGATGGTGCGCCCGACTCTGGGTCGACGACGCGGTCCGCGAGCGCCTCTCCGCCGGAGCGCCGGTGAAGTTGCGGGTGCCGCCCCAAGGGCTGACGCTTCACGGGCAGATCGCTGGCTTTGCAGAGGAGACCGGGGGAGCCGTTGGCTCCGAGGAGCAAGCCGCCCCTGTCCATCGCGTCGTCGTAGAGGCGGCTCCCGAGCGAGATGATGCCGTCGTCGGCATCCTGCTCCAGCATGACAGCGCGCGCCCCGTGGATGCCGACATCACCCTGGGATCGATGACCGCGAAGGACTACCTCGTGGAGAGCCTGACCGGGTGGCTGTACCGGCGCGATTCCCGAGGCGCACAGGCTCGGACCAGCGAAGGCCCCCGGTGAGGATCGGCGTGGTCGACAGCGGGGTGGCGCGGGAGTTCTTGCGGCGACACCCGCTCCCGCTCGTGAGAGGCGCCAGCTTCACCCTGGAGGCGGCAACAGGGCACCTCGAAGCCCGCGTGTACGGTCGGGAGGAGATCTTGGCGTGGCAGCGCGGTGGGGCAGAGATCGAGCTGAACGACACACACGGGCACGGCACGGCCATTCTGAGCATCCTCCACGACCAGGCCCGCCCCGCTGCCGACGTCGAGCTCTACGTGGCCAGAATGCTCGATGAGCACCTGCGAGGATCCTCGATATGCTTCGTCGAAGCGCTCACGTGGTTGGTCGACGATGAGAGTGTCGATCTGGTGAACCTGAGCCTCGGGACGGCCAACATGGCGCTGGCGGACAGGATGCAGGGGCTGATCAACCGGGCGGTAGCGCGCGGCGTGACGCTCGTGTGTGCTGCTGGCGGCGTACCCACGTGGCCAGCGCAGCTCGAAGGGGTCGTCGCCGTCGCCGATGGAGCGCTGGCGAGGAGCGCGGGGGCCGACATCAAGATCGACCATGTGCGCACGGAGCACGCGGTGCGCATCTACGAGAAGGGTCGGTGGGTGGAGCGGCCCATGACGACCAGCTATGCATGCGCTGCGGCGGCCGCCCAAGTGATTCGGGGTGAGCCGCTGTAGTAGCATCACGCCGGTTGCCCCTCCACGTCGACAGCAAAGTGCCATGTTCACAGCATCGGCGACACGGCGATGGCGATGTCATCCTCAAGGCGCACAAGGACCGGCATCAGAAGATGGTGACGTTGTCGATCCTGAAGGTGGTAATGGCGGCGCTGTCGGTGGTGGCGCGAAACTGCAGACGTACTGGCTGCCCCGCATAAGGCGCTAGATTGAACGGGCCACGCTGGAGGTAAGCGCCGTTGGGCCCCTTGTCGAGGTTGCTGAACGTGGCGAGCGTCGTGAGCAGGTTGCCGCTGACACTGCGCAGCTCGACGTAGAGCATGTCCCGCTGCTGCGTGGGCGTGCTATCGTCGGAGTTGACGTTGAGCCCGAAGCTCAAGCTGGGGAGGCCTCCCGTCGGGAGGGAGATGAGCTGGGACGTGCTCCCGGAGGCATTGTTGAGACCCCCGAGAAAATTGTATCCCGCGCCGGAGCCGGGGAAACAGGCGGCAGAGGTGGTGAAGTACGAGTTGCCAGAGAGTACCCAAGGGCTGGAGGTCGACTCGAAGCCGCTGTTGTTCACCAGGTTGCCGCAGTTGACGCTCACATTGTCGATGCGGAAGGTGGTGAGCTTGATGTCGTCGGTGGTGGCGCGGAACTGCAGGCGCACCGTCTGTCCCGCATAGGGCGCTAGATTGAACGGACCGCGCTGGACGTAGACGCCGTCTAGACCCCTGTCGCGATCGCTGTACGTGGCCAGCGTGGTGAGCAGGTTGCCGCTGGTGTCACGCAGCTCGACCCAGAGGCGGTCATGCTCCAGCGTGCCCCAGCCACTCTCGTCGGAGTTGACGTTGAGCCCGAAGCTCAGGACAGGGCTGCCGCCCGTAGGGATGGAGATCGTCTGGTAGGTGCTCCCGGAGGCGAAGTTGACGCCTCCGAGATAATTGTAGCCAGCGCCCGAGCCTGGGTAGCACGCGGGGGAGGTGGTGAAATACGAGTTGCCCGAGAGCACCCAGGGGTGGGGCGTCACCTCGAAGCCGCCATTGGAGACAGATTCTCCGCAAGGAACGCTGACGCTGGGGTTACCGTTGTAAATGACCAGCGCGAAGTCCTGATCCGTGCTGTCGCCATGCCCGGGTACACCGTCGCCGGCAATGTTGGCCGCCCGCACCTTGACGGTGAAGTTCCCCGTGAGGCCCGCCGGCAGGAAAACCGATTCGACGTTGTTATGGGCGTCCGCCGTACCGCCGCTCGTGGAGCTTGCACCCGAGAACACGTTACCGCGGTAGGTGACGCCTCCGACGGTCACCTCGAGGTCCAGGTTGTTGACGCCGGGAGGAGCGCCGTTCGTGGGACCGGGCGCATCGGTCCAGGCCAGGGTAACCCGGAGGGGCTGGCTCGCAGAGGCGATCACGCCCGTGGAGGTAAAGATCTCGCCAGTAGCGCCGAGAAGATGCGTCTGATCGACGAGGATTCGTGGGGTGGCGTCGAAGGCGCGCCCGAGATTCACCCGGCCCATACCCTGGCTGTTCGAGGGCAAGGTATCACCCGCACCTGCTCCGCTCAGGTAGGCCGCCGCGTTCATGAGGTACGCCTTGACCATGGCTGGGCTGGGGGCTGGTCGTCCCTTGTTGAGGAAGTGCTGGTAGACGAGCGCGGCGCTACCTGCCACCGATGCGCTCGCGTGCGATGTGCCGCTCGACCAGTTGTAGAGCGTCTGTCCGGGAGGCCAGTTCAGATTGCCGCAGGTGCTCGCTCCATCGTAATCCGATTGAGGGACCCCAGCCTGGATGTGCGTGCCAGGAGCGACGAGATCGGGCTTGGTCCGGAGATCTCCGCTGATGGCAGCGACTGGACCGCGGCTGGAAAACTCGATGATGTCGTTGGCGCTGTCCGCGCCGTCATCATCGATGGACGAAACGCAGGCATCCGCGCCCCCAGAGCGCACATTCTCGCTGGCCCCCACCGTGATCACGTTCTTGGCCGTGCCGGGGCTGCCAATCGTGCCCGCCATGGCTCCGTCGTTGCCAGCAGCGAAGACGATGATGAGCGGCTGCAGCCCGGGGGTGTCGCTCTGTGCATCGCGTACGAGGCGGTCGTACTCCTGGGCGTACGCATCGTAGGTGGTACCGCTCATTCCACCCCACGCATTCGTGGAGACACGGGCTCCCTGGGCATAAGCTGCGGACTCCCAGAGGGTTGGGTTGGTCGCAAAAAAGAAGTCTCCGAAGATGGCGGTAACGCCGACCCGCGCCCAGGGAGCGATGCCGAGGCCGAGGTTGTAGCCGCTGGCATCTTCGTATGGTGCTCCGGCCTGATTGTTGAAGCCGGCGACGATGTGTGCGTTGAGGAATCCATGGCCCCCCTGCGGGCCTGGCTGGAATGTGGGGTTGTTCTCGAAAGCAATGCGCGCAGCAGGCAGATCAGGATGACCTGCGAGCGAATAGGCATCGTCAACGACATTGACCGAGAAGGAGGTGAACTGCGCGCTGGAGAAGCCGCGATTCGCGAGCCAGGCCAGATATCCGGGACCGCTGGGTTCATTGCCCGCCAGGTTCCCGGCCAGGATCTGTCCCTGCCTCTCGTCGAGAGGCTGGATGGGATTGCGCAATTCGACGTTGTAGACGTCAGGCATCTGCGCGATCTCCGTGAGCCTGGAAGGTGACGCCGAGATCCTCGCGTTCCACAGGTTCCCCACGTGGTGGACCTGGACGCGCTCCAGCGCAATCCTCCCAAGGTCGCGAATGACGCTTTGCACGTCGGGGCTGTCGACCACCTGCACGGTGAGATCCAGGTTTCGATCTGGAGGCGCGTCACGCAAGGAGCGAACTTCGGGGCTCAGACGGAACGCCGGTGCATAATCCCCGACGAACTGCACGTGATGTTGCTGCGAGATATCGACGAGACGGGCAAAATTTCGCGCATCGACGCGCACGACGTAAGCGTTCTCAGGCTGATAACTGACGACTTCGATCCCGTCGGAGCAGAGTTCGTCCACCCAGGAGGACTGAATGGGACCGATGAACTGGACGAGATAGAGTCCGGCCTGGCGATCACGCAGCGGATCTAGAGCAGCGGGTTCGTTGAGCGCACGAAGGTCGGCTGGGAGCCGTTCGTAAACCTCGTGGGGGCGGCGGGTATCGAGGGTGTAACCGTGGAGCTTGATGTAGTCGAAGTCGTCCCGCAGCGCGCCATAGGACTCTCCGAGCGACTGGGTTGCTTGCCTCGTATCGAGAATTACGAGGTGAAAGCTGCCGTAGTCCACCGCCTCGACCAAGACCTCCTGCTCGCGCAGGCGCTCCAGGGTGGCGGCGGCACCGACTTCGATGATGCGCTTCTCGTAATGTACCGAGGCGTTCCGGAGAGCGCGCGGATCGGCATGCTGACTTGGAGAGGTTTGAGCGGGTGGCGCCTCAGCCTCCCCGCAGGCGACCAGCGCACTCGAGCCAACGACCACTCCGAGGGTGCGAAACATAGAGCAGACGTTCATGCACCACCTCACAGGCGATCACAGAAGGTCGGTCAGGCGGCGCTCTCACGGTGCTTCCTGGGCCATGAGCGCCAGGTGCGCCAGCATACCAGAACAGTCCCTCCCGGTACATACTCGACCCACGGCTGCCACAGCGGCTCGTCTTCATGGTCCACGTTGGCTCGTAACGCGGTCTCAGCATGAAGAAGGAGTGATGAGAAGGGACGCAACCAGCCTTAGGGCAGCTGCGCGTAGCGGAGTCGGCTCGTCCTCAAACAAGCACACCAACCGTCGCACGCTGTCAGAATCAAAAGAAAATCTCGGGTGCGGTTCGGGCATATGCCAGTGGCCCCTGAGCACCAAAACAGTACGACGTGCGCGTCATACGACGCAGCGATGATGTTCGCAGGCGTACTTGCGAAGTCCCCCCAGCCTCGCCTCTAGAATGTGTACTGGGCCGTTTTCACACGACGGGTGAGAGCATAAGGGGCTGGACGGCCCCTCACGGCTTCTTCACCCCCGCCATGAACGCCTCGAAGGCCTGCGCGTGGTCCGGGTGCCAGCGGGACAGCGCCGGCCGGTTCTTGATCAGATCATCCGCCGCCCACTGGATCCGCCGCTCGTCCATCTCCCGCGTCACCGCATTGTCGGGACACAGGATGTAGAACTCCCCGCGGCCCATCGCCTCCAGCAGCAGATCCACCACCTGATCGGCAGTCCACGCCGCCTCGGGCTTCTCCGTCCGACCCGTCATCCCGGTGAACGTGTAGCCGGGCACCAGCAGGTGCGTCGTCACCTGGCAGCCCGCGAGGCCCCGCAGATCGTGGGCGAGCTGCTCGGTCAGCACCTTCACCCCGGCCTTGGAGATGTTGTACGCGGTGTCGCCCGGCGGCGTGGTGATGCCTTGCTTCGAGCCGGTGTTGACGATGGCGGCCGGCGTCCCCTGCGCGGTCATCGCCTCGGTGAAGGCTTGCACGCCGTGGATGACGCCCCAGAGGTTCACCTCGATCAGCCGGCGCCAGCGCTCGGGGCTCTCCCACAGCTTGCCGCCTCCGCCGATGGCGGCGTTGTTCATCAGCACCGCGACCTCGCCGAAGGCGCCGTACGCGGCTTCCTTCAAGCGCTGGACGTCGTCGAGGCGCGCCACGTCGGTGGGCACGGCGCGCACGTCGGCCTCACCGCCGGGGGCAAGGGCGGCGACGCTGCGGGCGGCGGTGTCGAGGGCGGGTCCTTCGAGATCGGCGAGGCAGACCTTGAGGCCCAGGCGGGCGAAGCGCTGGGCGGCGGCGAGGCCGATGCCGCTGGCGGCGCCGGTCACCACGGCGACACGGCCGGGGGTCAATGCGGGGTGTTGGGTCATGGCCGACCCTGCGCCGAAGGGCGGGATGGCGCAAGCGTCCGTCGGCGGGCCGGGTGGGGGTGGTTGGAAGGAGAGCACCTGGGAACGGTCCGGAAAGCCTTCGCTGATGCCGTAACGAAGGGGGGGAACGGTCCGGAGGACCTTTGCTGGTGCAGTAACGGCAGCAGGGAGCGGTCCGGAGCGCCTTTGCTGGTCCAGTATCCGTAGGGGGGAACGGTCCGGAGGACCTTTGCTGGTGCAGCAACGGCAGCAGGGAACGGTCCAGAGGGCCTTTGCTGGTGCAGTAACGGCAGCGGGGAACGCTCCGGACCGTCTTCGCTGATGCAGTAACGGCAGCAGGGAACGGTCCGGAGCGCCTTCGCTGGTGCAGTGAAGGCAGCGGGGAACGGTCCAGAGTGTCTTCGCTCGTTCGTCGAAGTAAGAAAAACAACAATTCTGATGCGAACCCATCCCTGGTGAAGGGGTGGGCCGTCCTCTTCGACGCGCTGGCGCTGGGGGTCGATGCTGTGTGGATCGAGGACACGCAGCCCTCGGCACCGGCAAGCGCACCGCGTCTCGCCTCCCTGCCAGGCCGCTGCGCCACGGCGATGTCCATACGGTCGGGCTCGCCGTCAGCGCTCCTTGGAAGACGGCCTTGGTCCAGCCTTCGATGCTGCAGTCGGTGTCGGAGCGAGCCGAGAGCGTCGGTCCACCAGGTCCGGGTGGCCATCGTGCGGCGCGGAGCGCTCTTTCAGGGCAGCCGGCCGGGATGCAGCGCGGTGAGGGCGGCGTCGATGTCCAGCTCCAGGGTGACCGGGTGGTCGTGGTCGAAGGTCTGGAGGTAACGATCCCAGTCGCATGGCGCGGTGGCAGCGAAATGGACCCCTTGCGGCGAGGCCGTCAGACGGAAGACGAGAGCGCACACCTCTTGACCGTTCGGGTAGAGGGTGACGGCGCGGCCGAGCAGGTGGGACACGACTTCGTCGAGCGAGCGCAGATCGACGGTGACCTCGGCGCCGAGCAGCGCTTCAGGGGCGTGCGGGCCAGGGGTGATGGTGCCGGCCAGCCAGAGCGTCTCGCCAGCGTGGTCGAGTGCGAGGTTCCAGTCGGCCTCGGCGGCAGCGCCGTGGTAGATGGTGAGGGACGCTTTGCGCAGCGTCCAGCTCTGGTCACCGAGCTGGAGACGGCTCATGCGCCCGCCGTGACACGGGGCTGGCCCGTGAGGTCATGGGGCCGGTTCCGCTCGGCGAGGAGGACGGCCGGGCCGCTCGTGCCGCCTCCGCTCAGGAAACCCGGTTCGTGGGTGATGCCTCGTCGGCGCAGCACGGATCTCCTCGTCGAGGGTGAATAGGGTGGACACCGTACCTGGAGCTCGAGCCCAGGAACAACGGGACGCCGGCCAAGGTTCAACGACCGACTGGAGGAGGGAGCGACCATCGCCACCACACGCCGCCGCGGTCCCACGCTCGATGACGCGATCCTCCGCGCCGCCGCGGAGGTCCTCGCCGAGCACGGGTACGGGCCCCTGCTGGGCGCACGACCGGGCCAGCGAGCGGTCAGGTCGCGCACGAGGTACGGATGACGCACGCGGAGAACCTGGCGGTGCACGTCGCGGAGACCATGGTCTGGTGGACGCTGGAGAAGCCTCTGGTGGTTCAGCCAGGCGGTAACGTCCAGCGCCGTGGCCGGCTCGTGGTCGACGAGGAGGGTGCGGTCCACGAGCCAGGACCCGCCGTCCGGGCGCTGGTCGAGCGGCGCACCGCGCTGCTGGAGCAAGCCGGATGGCCTGGATCCTGGCGGTCGACGTGGCTGCCGGGGCGGTTCTTGCTGTTCCTGACGTCGCTGAACCTGGTGGATGGAGCCGCGAACGTCATGAGCGCCGGGTTCTACGGCGAGTTCAACTTCCCGCCCTGCGATCTCTGGGTGGAGTTCCTGGGAGAGATTCGTCTCGGCAACGGCAGCCGTGAGCAGGCGCTGCTGTCCTGGATTCCGGAGGCGTTCGTTCCTCTGGCGCAGCGAGGGATCGAGGTGAATCCCGAGGAGTGCCTCGGCTGGGTCGAGGATCTCGCGCCGCAGCTCCAGGGAGAGCTCACCGCGATCGTGGGTGGTTGAGGGGCAGCGGCTTCCTGGAGAGCTGCACCGGGAGCTGCCCCTGAAGGAGAGCACCGCAGCGCCCTCGAGGTGAACACCGTGGCTCCCTGAAGGTGGGCACCGCGGCTACGGCGAGCAGCCCTGGATGCAGGCCTGGAAGGCCGACTGACAGGCCGCGGGATCCTTCACCTGCGGGAGGCCTGCGTCGGAGAAGCTCGGGGTGAGGCAGCTCGTGAGGGCGGGCTGGCATTTGTCGGAGCAGGCCTTGATCTTCGCGGCGGTGTCGGTGGACGCCGTCCCGCTGCCAGCGTCAGGCGTCGTGCCGGCGTCGGGCGGCGTGGTCCCGGCGTCGGGCGGCGTGGTCGTGGTCGTCGTTGTGGTGGTGGTCGTGGTGGTCGTCGTGCCCGTGGTGGTCACGGTGACCGCGGGCGGGATGACCGGGATGGCACCCGCGGCCGTGGCGACCGGGGCCTGGTCTGCGCCGACGGGCGGGGTGGTGGTGGTCGTGGTCGTCGTCGCGGGGGCGTCGTCCCGGGAAGCATCTTGGGTCGAGCAGCCGGCGACGAACCACGGGGCCATGAAGACTGCGAGGCATTCGCGGATGCGCATGTCCAACGCATGCGCTCACGGCGAGGCAGACGCAAGCGGGAGGCTCCGCACGGGCGTCGGGGGATCCCGGGAGGCACGGTGGCTGGCAGGAAAGCGTGGCCCTCGCCGCACGCATCAAGGGAGGCGCAGCGTCGATCCCCCATCAAGGCAGGTGTGGCGTTGATGCCCCATCAAGGGAGGCGCGGCTTTCGACGCCTGAACGCGACGGTCGATCCTTCCTTCGTGGCGACGCCGACGCGCTCCCAGCGGTGGGCTTCGGCGTTCAGTGCGGTGCGCGCCGCGCTGCCGTCTGCGACGACGACCCAAGTGGGCTTCAGGGTGTCGAGGCGGGAGAGGAAGCTGGCCACGTCGTCGTAACGGACGTGCTCGACGCGGTTCGACATGGCGTGGTTCCAGAGGACGCCAGGAAAGGCGAGGTCCTGGGTGAAGACGACGAGCGTGCCCGGGCCCAGCTCTTGTTCGCGCGCGCGGGCGACGTCGGGGGGCATCTGGAAGGTGGCGACGTTCATGCTGGCGCGCTCTTCCGGGGTGCTGCGGAGGAGGTCCGGGAGGTGGCGGGGTTCGAGGTCGAGGCCGAAGAACCAGCCGGTCCAGAGCCAGGGGAGGAGGGTCAAGGTGAGGGTGGCGGCAATGGCGCCTTCGTGGAGTCGCCATCGGGTGCGGCGGCGGCCAGCCCAGGCGGCGATGGTGACCATGGCGATGGCGACGAGATGGCCGTTGTAGCGGGCGATGGCCAGGCTGGGGGAGGCCACGAGGAGGGCGGCGCCGAGGGCGATGACGAGGAGCAGGTTGTCCGTGCGGGGTTCGGGGGAACGGGTGAGGCGCGCGCGAAGGGCGGTGAGGAGGGTGGCGAGGAGCGCGAGGAGCGCGAGGGGGACGACGATCCAGGGGACGCCGTGACCGTAGTCGTGGACGAGGGCGTCGGCGATGCCCGGGATGGGGCGGCCGTACTTGAGCTGGATGAGGTCGCGGAGGGAGAGCTTCGGGCTGAGCTCGTCGAGGGTGACGAGGCCAGGCCAGTCGATGTGGAGCGCTGGGTTTTCGTAGCTGACGGGCCAGAGGGGGTTGCCGAAGGCGGTCCAGTTGCGGGCGAAGGTGAGCGCGGCGGTGCCGAGGAGGAAGGCGGCGCTGGCGAGGAGGAGGCCGAGCGCGGGGGCGAGGCGTGTGCGGGCATGGTGGAGGAAGAGGCGGCCGAAGAGGACGAGGGCGACGGGTGGGGCCCAGGCGAGGCCGGTGCTCTTGGAGGCGAGGAGCAAGGCGAGGCAGAGGACGCAAGCGGCAGCGTCGCGGAAGCGAAGCGTGGGGCGGGTGGCGTGGTGGACGGCGGCGAGGAGGAAGAAGGTGACCTGCACGTCGATCAGCGAGGTGCGCAGCTGGGTGAGCATGGCCGGCATGAGCAGGAGGGCGGCGGACCAGCCCATGGCGGAGACGCGATCGGAGGTGTAGCGGCGCGCGAGGACGAACGTGACGAGCATCAAGCCGGGCGCGGCGGCGGTGTTGCCGATCTCGATGAGGGTGCGATCGGTGAAGAGGACGAACCAGAGGGCGAAGGCTTCGCACGCGCGGGGGTAGCCGTTGGCGGCCTGGACGACCATGTGCGGGGGGAGGTCGACCATGCGGAAGCCGTGGTGCTGGAGGGCAAAGCCGATGATCGGCTCGTGGTAGAAGAAGCCGTCCCACGACTCGGAGGGGGCGAGGTACGTGAGCCACGCGGAGAAGGCGATGGCGAGCGCTGCGACGGCGAGGCCGAGGGCGGTGAAGCTCCTCTCGCGCAGGGCGCGGGCGATGGCGACGAAGGGGAGGCCGGCGAGCGCGAGGGCGGCGCGGGCGAGCGTGGTGGCGTGCGCGTGGAGACCGCTGGCGCTGCGATCGGGGGCGGTGGCGAGGAGGGTGCTGAGGGAGAGGAGGAGTGAGGTGATGGCGAGGGGGATCGGGCGGAGCGCGTGGGTGTAGCCCAGGGCGAAGACGGGTGTGACGATCAGGGCGAAGAAGGTGGCGGTGAAGAGGACGCCGGTCTCTGCGCGTCCCGCTGGCTCTGCGCGCAGGGAGAGGGCGAGGGCGGCGAGCGCTGCGAGGGTCGTGAGGGCGAGGAGAAGCAGCCAGGAGCCCATCGGGGTCGCAGAATAGTCACGGAGCGGGTCGAGCAGGCCGGCAGGTTCGATCGAGGGCGAGACGATGCGTTCGCCGGTGCGCACCAGGAGGAAGAGGGCGTTTGCCAGGGCTCCTTGCAAACCGCGTCGAGGCGCTCCGACTGACCTGAAAACTCGTGCGGACTGCACTAGAGTGCCCGCGTGATCGCGCGTGCGCCTGGAAAACTCGTGCTGTCGGGGGCTTATGTGGTGCTGGAAGGAGCGCCTTCGCTGGTGGCGGCCGTCGACCGGTACGTGATCGCGGACACGCGCCGCGTGGGGGAGCGGCTCACGGAGGAGGTGCAGGCAGCGCAGGAGCTGGGGATGCTCGAGAGGGTCCCCTGGTTCGATGCGAGCGCGCTCCGCGCGGCGGTGCCCGGGGGCGGGAGCCGCAAGCTGGGGCTCGGGTCGAGCGCGGCGATCCTGGTGGCGTCACTGGCAGCGGCGCGGGCGGCGCGGGGTGAGGCGCTCGAGCAGGGGTCGCTGTTCGACGCGGCGCTGTGGGCGCATCGGGTGGCGCAAGGGGGTGGGAGCGGGCTCGATGTGGCGGCGAGCGTGTTCGGTGGGGTGATGCGCTGCACGCTGCGGCTCGGTGTTCCCGCCGCAGGTGGGCCTGGGCCGCGGGTCGAGGTGGCGCCGCACGCGCTGCCCGAGGGGGTGGTGTTCACCGTGCTCTCCAGCGCGTCGGAGGCGCGCACGTCGGCGATGCTGGCGCAGGTGCGGGCGTTCGCGGCGGTGGATCCAGCAGGGCACAGGTCGCTGCTCGGCGAGGTGGCGCGGGGGGCGGAAGCGGCTATCGAGGCACGGAGTGTGCGGGCGCTGGTGGAAGCGCTGGAGCGTCAGGCGCGCGCGTTCGAGGTGCTGGGAGAGCGCGCGGGGGCACCGATCGTGACGCCCGCGGTCCGGGCGCTGCGTCCGGTGGCCGCGGCCGAAGGGGCTGTGGCGTTGCCGAGCGGGGCGGGCGGTGGTGACGTCACGCTGCTCGTGGGGGAAGAGGCGCCGTCACGCGCGCTCCTCGCTCGGGCGATCGAGCTGGGGTTGAGTCCGGAGCCGATGCGGGTGGGAGCGCGGGGCGTTCAGCTCGACGACGGAGGCTGAGAGAGCGCTCGCGGCGTGCGCCTCGGCGACGGCGGCACTCGGCTGCACGAAGCAGAGGCTGCACGAAGCAGAGGCTGCACGAAGCAGGGGCAGCGCGTCCGGGGCGAGTGCGGCTGGACGCGCAGCGCCGGGGGGACGCAGCGAACCGCGCGTCGTCGAGCTGGCGCGCGCGTTCGTTCCAGTAGGAACGAGCTGGGCTGCGCGGTGCCGGAGGGGCGCTGGCACGGCGCCCGCTCTGGGGTGGAGAGGGGTGCGTCACAGGGGCGCCGTCAGCACATCGGGTGAGGAGGGGGGAACAGATGACGCGGAGTGACGGACGGCACAGCCACGCCGAGGACGTGATGTTCGCGACCCTGACCGACACGCGGCTGGCGCTCGACCCCGATGTCCGGAAGGCCTTGCTGCAGATGCGCAGCCGTCGCCGCACGCCGCTGCTCTACATGAGGTGGGCGCTGACCCATCCGTGCAATTTGCTCCTGCTCCTGGGCGTGCTCCTCGTGGCATTCATCGGGTGGAGCTTGCCCGTCCTGATGGTGGGGCTCGCGCTGGAGGGCCTGCTGATCGGGCTCGCCCCCTGGGCGAAGGGAATCAGGAGCCGGCTCGACGGTCACCTCGATCTGCTGGATCGGGCGACGACGGACCAGGCGCGCGATGCGCTGGTGCAGCAGATGGAACCGCGTCATCAGCAGGAGTTCTGCAAGATGGAGCGGCTCCTGGAGCGGACGCGAGAGAACCTTTCGCGGCGCGCCGGAGGGGCCCTCGGGCCAGGGCAGATGCCGGACGGGTCGCGGCTGACGGCGAGCTACATCCGGCTGGCGATCGCGCACCGGGCCGGGCAAGAGTCGCTGGCGCTCACGAGCTTCCACGAGCTGATGGAGACGATCCGGTCCCTGGAGACGGTGAGGATGTCCTCCACCGACCGGATGCGGGAGCTGTCGGAGCGTCGGCTGTCGGTGGCTTACCGGCGCATCGCCTGCTGGTGCAGCACGCGCGAGGGGATGGACGCGATCGGCCAGCAACTGGCGACGATCGTGGAGCTGGCTCAGCTGATGCACGAGCAGTCGCTGGCGCCGGACGAGACGCCGATCGAGGGGGCAGAGATCGACCGGTTCATCCGCGAGCTGGAGGAGAGCGAGGGCGCGCTGCGTGAACTGGCGTCGCTGTCGTCGGAGGAGGTTCCTCAGGTGCGGGCATGTCCGCCGACGGTCCGCGTGGCAGCGCCGGCGCCGCTGGAGGCAGCGCTGGAAGAGGTGATGGCGCTGGAAGAGGCGTGCAACGACGAGAGGCTGAAGAAAGAAGGGAGCGTGGGGGTGTTCATGCGCGCGCGGCGGCAGCACGTGGTCCAGCCCTGAGGCGCGAGGCGCGAGGCGCTAGCCGCGAGGCGCGATACGCACGGCGCGCTGGTGGGGTGGGGCTTTCCGGACAGGTGAGCTGGCCCGCCAGGGGGTGCTGAGCGCGCAGACGGGCGGCGGTCTGACGGCCGCTGCCTGGAAACGCCACGGAGTCTCCAAGAAAACACCTCGCTGCTGCGCTATACGGGGCCAGCGATGAGTGTCTCCACTTCCCAGCTCCCCGGTTTCCGCACGATGACCCTGGAGCAGCGTCTGCGCTGCCTGGCCGAGACCCTGGGGCGTGAGCCCGGCGATTTCGCGACGGCGCTCGCCAACGCGGGGCTGGAGGAGGCCACGGCGAACGCGATGGTGGAGAACGCCATCGGGGTGCTGGGGCTGCCGTTCGGGGTGGCGCTCAACTTCCAGGTGAACGGGCGCGATGTGCTGGTGCCGATGGCGACGGAGGAGCCGAGCGTGATCGCGGCGGCGTCGCACGCTGCAAAACGCACGCGGGCCGGCGGTGGGTTCGAGGCATCGGTGGATCGGTCGATCATGGCGGCGCAGATCGAGGTCCACGATGTGTCCGAGCCCGAGGAGGCGCTGGGGCGGCTGCGGGAGGCGCAAGCGGAGCTGCTGGGGCGGGCGAACGAGGTGGCGAAGGGGCTGGTGGAACGCGGGGGCGGGGCGACGGAGCTGGAGTTCCGCGCGCTGGGCGACGGGTTCCTGGTGGTGCACGTGCTGGTGGACTGCTGTGACGCGATGGGGGCGAATCTGCTGAACGGGATCGCCGAGGCGCTGGGGCCGCGGGTGGCAGAGCTCGCGGGGGGGACGCTGGGGCTGCGGATCCTGTCGAACTACTGCGATCGGCGCTGTGTGCGGGTCCGGGCGCGGGTGCCGTTCGAGGCCCTCGGGTGCAGCAGGGCCGCGGGGGATGTTGCGGCGCACGGGGTCGCGTCGGCGTCGCGCTTCGCCGAGCTGGATGTGTACCGGGCGGTGACCCACAACAAGGGGGTCATGAACGGGGTGGACGCGGTGGCGCTGGCGACCGGGAACGATACGCGGGCGATCGAGGCGGCAGCCCACGCGTACGCGGCGCGGAGTGGGGTCTACAAGCCGCTGGCGACGTGGCGGCTCGCGGGCGGGGAACTCGTGGGAGAGCTGGAGATGCCGCTGTCGGTGGGGGTCGTGGGCGGGGCGCTGCGGGCACACCGTGGGGCGCGGCTGGCGCTGGAGCTGATCGGGACGCGGTCGGCCGGGGAGCTGGCGATGGTGATGGGTGCAGCAGGACTGGCAACGAACCTGGCCGCGCTGCGCGCGCTGTCGACGGAGGGGATCCAGCGGGGTCACATGTCCCTCCATCACCGGGCGTCGACGGGTAGGATCACGCCGTGACGGGTTGCTCCTCGCGCGGGCCACGGTCCAGGTCTTCCTGGGGAAGCGGGCTTCACTGCGCCATCGGCGTGGCAGGAGCGCTGGTCGCGGTGGGCTGCGCGGCGCCGACGGTGACCCGGTCGATCGGTGGGGAGCTGATCGAGGGGCGCTTCATCTCGCCGTACGCGTACACGCTCTATGCGATCGGGGCGAACGCCGAGGCGCGAGGGGAGTTCTCCGAGGCGCTCGAAGCGTTCAGTCGGGCGGAGCGCGCCGACGCGGGGAGCGCGGAGATCTGGACGCGGATCGGTGCGCTGCGGTGCCGTCTGGGGGGCGACGCCGAGGCTGCGTTCGAGAAGGCAATGGGGCGCGATGCGCGTTACGAGCCGCTGTGGCGAGAGCGGGCACGGTGCGCTCGGGAGGGGGGTCGGTTCGCGCAGGCGCTGGGGTTCGCGGAGCAGGCGGTGGCGCTCGATCCGGATCAGGAAGAAGCGTGGCTGCTGCTGGTGGAGCTGCTGGAGAAGCAGGGGCGCGGTGATGAGGCGCGGAGAGCGCTGAGGGGGTGGACCGTGCGGCACCCGCGCTCGGTGACGGGATGGGTCGCCCTGTCGGAGCTCGCGCGGAGGCAGGGGGACGAGGTGGAGGCGACGCTCGCGGCGCGACGGGCAGCGGCGCTGTCACCGCGTCATGCGGGCGGGTTCGCGCAGGAGCTGCCGGGGTTCGCGCCGCTGCTCCAGGTGGATGCGGCGCTGGAGCGCGGGGATCTGGAGGAGGCGCGGCGCTGCGCTCGCAAGGCGCGGCTGTCGCCTGCGGAGCTGTCGGTCCGCGCGGCGGCGCTGGGTCGGACCGCCGAGGCACACGCGCAGGCGGAGCTGGTGCTCGGGGCCGATCCGGCCAGCGGTTCGGCGCGGATTGCGCTGGCCGTGGCCTCGGATCTGGTCGGCGATGAAGCGGGACTCCGCGAGGCGTGGAGGGGGATGCCGGGAGCTGGAGAGGTCCTCACGCCCCCGTCGACGCTGGCGAGGTTGCTGTTCGCCGAGCTGCTCGCGCGTCGGGTGGACGGCGAGGCGGCGAAGGCGTGGCTGGGGCCGGTGCCCGAGGGGTCGGGGGATGCGCTGACGGTGGGTGTGGCGGAGCGGGTGCGACGGCGGCTTGCTGGGCAAGGCATCCGGAGCGCCGCCGGCGGAAGTTAGAGTCGAGCACCGACCCCCTCGGGCCGAACTCGCCGCCGAGCTGGCCAGAGAGACGCGAGCCTCCGAACTCAGTCCTTCGCGCCGAGGTGCTCGAGACGCAGCCCCGCGGGGTACTGGTAGCCAGCGCGTGTACCGTACCCCTGGACCTGGATGCTGATCGGTTCGGAGGCCTCCACCACGTGCATGCCGGCTTGCCCGGCACCGAGCAGGGCGCGCGCGACGCCGAAGTCGTCGTTGATCGGCGTGACGACGGCGTGCACGGGAGCGCCGTCGATGGTCACCGTGGCCCCCAGGGGCTGCACGATGTTGGCGTAGACGACGTCGTACCCCGCCGGCGTGAAGAAGCTGTGGCGTGCGCGGTACTGCTCCACCGGGATCACCGCGCTCTGCGTCGGGCCTCCTGGTGCGTCTTCCGGGTCCAGCTCCGAACGCACGAGCGAGAACATGGAGATGCCGAACGCGTGGTCGCCGCTCACCTCGAAGTCGTCGCTGACGAGCCCGAGCTCGACCATGTCTCCTGCATCGAGGGAAGAGGGAGCATTGGGGGGCGTGATCCCGGTGAAGGTGAGCTTGGTGTCGTCGACATGGCCATAGAGGCGCACGATGTGGCTCGCAGGCTCTCCGTCAGGTCGGACGGGGACAGGGACGACGTAGCGGCGACCGAAGGTCTCGGCGGGGAGGACGACCTCTTCGATGTGGCTGCAGCCGAACTCCTCGATGGGGATCATGGTGCACGGGAGGCCAGCGAGGACCTGTACGGGTTTGTTTGCGCTCACCAAGCTGCCGCTGAAGTCGGAGGTGGGCGTCCCGAGGATCTGCGCCACCTCGCCCAGCTGCAGCGTGAGCGAGATGGATCCGCCAGGGCCCGCAGCGAGGATGTCGTTCCCAACGGCGATGTGGCCGGTGCTGGACAGGCGGATGCTGACCAGGGTGCTCGCCTCCGTCGCAGTGACGGTCAGGTAGGGCGCCGTGTTGTAGAGGATGTTGCCGTTGTAGCCGGTAATCCGGTAGCTCCCGGTGAGGGAGCTGGTCGGGAGCAGCAGGGACGCCTCGTTCGAGTACGAGAAACAAGGGGTCCCGGAGCAGCCCATGTTGTCCGCTGGCGGGCACGCGCTCCAGTCCTTCCCTTCAGGGCCAGCGGCAGGGCCGGGTTGGACCGCGCTGAGCTGGTAGACGCTGACGGGGCGGGAGCTGATCAGGTGGTAGGCCCCGTTCTGCGCCCGGTGGCTCTGGCTCGCTGGCGTCATGTTGGTGCACGAGTTCCAGTCATCGCCCTTGAGCGCTGGAAGCCAGGGCAGATAGAGGGTGCGCGATGAGCGGGGCGGGAGCAGCTCGGTGCTCACCTCGTGTCCGCCACGGGTCACCTTCACGAAGGCTTCCTCGTCCGTCACGTTGACGACACCCACGCCGAAGTCGAAGACGCTCCAGACCGGGTTGGGCCCAACCGTCGGCCAGAATTCGCATCCCATGTGAGAAGGCGCTTTCTCGGCCTCCTCACAGGTCGTCGGCTCGCGAGCAGCTGCACCGCCGCCATCCGAGGAGTCCCCTCCCCCGCCATCCCCCGAAGCCCCGCCTCCTTCACCGCCTCCACCCTGCCCGGGTAGGACCCGGTTGTCTCCGAGACAGGCTCCCGCTGCTGCGACGGTCGCAGCCGTCAGGAGCCAACCGAGAAGAGCAAGCGATCGCGGCATGCGAGGATTATCGCCCTTTTGAGCGTTCGTCACAGGAAGAACCTCGAAGGCGCAGGCTTTTGACGCGCATCGATGTCCGGCCCGGCTGCTCCTCGCGCAGGTCAGGGGACGAAATCACGCAGGGTCGGTGAGGGAAGCGTCAGCGGGCAGAGGTGTCGCACAGGGTATGGATTCGTGGGCCGTCAGCGCGGCGTGACGACTACTTTTTCTTCTGTCGTGCGTTCCACTTGTCGAGATCGAAGGTGAGCTCGAGATCGAGTTTGTTCTCGCCCTCCTTGATGACGATCTCCTTCTGCGTCTCGTCGTTGAGCACCGGCAGGTAGGCAACAGCGGTGACATTACCGACCGGGATCCCCGAGATCTCGTAGGTGCCGTCGAGCTCGGTCACGTCGTGGGTGGCATACTTGAGGACGAAGACGTCCGACGTCATGAACGGCTTCGGCATCTGGTCACGAAGCATGTAGTGGCCAGCCTGGGGCGGGTAGAGCTTCACGGAGTCCCCTCGCGGGATGGCCACCAGCACCGCGTGCGTACGGGCGCCGTCGAGGTAGGGCATGTAGCTTTCGATGACGTCCAGGTTCGAGACCTCGATCCGCTGGCCGAAGGTGGCAGCGACGGTCCTGCGAGCGAAGGCGCAACCGTGGATGGTGATCTTCGCGGCCTTCTCTTTCGCGGGGACGTAGCCGCTGTACCCGATCACGCTCACGAGCGCGTCGGCGAGGGTATTGTCCTGGCCCACGCGGAACAGGCGCCCGTACGTCGCCGCAGCCTCACCGCATTTGCCCACGGGATAGGTGTGCGGCGTCTCCGGCGGCGGTGAGCCCTTGATGGTGACCCGTCCTTTGAGGGTGCCCGTCGGCCCGCTGTAAGGCGCTTCGTTCTTCGGGTTCACCACCTTGCTGATCACGTCGGGCGCGAGCGGGATCTCGGCGAGCGAGGTGGCCGATGCCGATGCGGAAGAGGCGACGGCTGCAGGAGGCGCAACGGAAGCCGAGGGAGAGGTCGCTTCGCCGGGAGCTGTGTCCTTGCCTTTGCCTTCGCACGCGACGAGCCCCGCGAAGAGAAGGGCGGCACCGCCGAGATGAAGCGCGTTCCTCGAACGTGCCGACCTGCTCCCGCTTTCGTGATGATGGCTGCGCATGCTCATGGGGGTGGTTCCTCGCTGGCAACCTTTGGTCCACACCTGCGACCTTGGCTGCCGTGCCTCATCGAGGCACTGAAGGCGTCAACGCTGTTGGCACACTGCCAGGTGAGTTGGTCTTCACCGACGTGAGTGGCGACACCGCCGGAGCTGCGTCCCTCGGGAGGTGCCACCTGGAAGCATGGGGTTACCACGCTCTGCCGGAGTGAGTGGAGGATCGAAGAGGAGGGACTTCCCTCAGCGGGAAGCAAGCGCCGACTGAGCGACGATCTCCAGGTACGTCGACGGGAACACGCCGAGCACCAGCACCACCACCGCCGCAACGATGAGTGCCGTGTTCACGTAACCGGAGCGCATCGGTCGAGCCAGCGGCGCGCCGGGGACGGGTTCACGCATGTACATGAAGACCAGCACACGCAGGTAGTAGTAGGCCGACAGCACGCTGTTCAGGACCAGCACCACGGCCAGCACGTAGTGCTCCGCGCCGATCGCCGACTTCACGATGTAGAACTTGCTGAAGAAGCCGGCCGTCGGCGGGGTCCCGGCGAGCGAGAGCAGGAAGAAGGCGAAGGCCATCGCCGCGGCGGGGTGGCGTCGACCCAGGCCCGACAGGTCTTCGTAGCTCACGGCCTCGGCACCACGGCTGCCGCAGAGGATGAGTGCCCCGAAGGCTCCCACTGTCGAGACCGTGTAGGCGAGCAGGTAGAACAGCACGCTCGCTTGAGCGTCTCCCCCCAGCTTGATCGCCGACACGACGCCCACCAGCACGTAGCCGGCGTGGGCGATGCTGGAGTAGGCGAGCATGCGCTTCACCGACTCCTGTCGCCCGGCGATGAGGTTGGCGACGGTCATGGTGACCAGCGCCATCACGGCCACGATGGGCGGCCAGCCAGCTCCCCAGGAGGCGAGCGCCGGATCGCCGAAGGCCTCGAGGAGCACGCGGACGAGCGTGGCGAAGGCGGCGCTCTTCACCGCGACGGCCATGAAGGTCGTGGCGGGTGTCGGCGCTCCTTCGTAAGCGTCCGGGGTCCACATGTGGAACGGCACCGCGCTCACCTTGAACGCGAGGCCGACGATGACCAGCGCCACGCCGATCAGCAGCACGGCGGGGTTCAACACGCTCTCCGAGGTGACGGGCGCCGTCACGGCCTGCCGGATGCCGGCAAGGTCGGTGTGTCCCGTGGCGCCGTAGATGAGGGCGCCGCCGTAGAGGAGGAGCGCTGCCGCGAACGAGCCGAGCAAGAAGTACTTCAGCGCAGCCTCGGTGCTCCGCGGAGACGCGCGGCGGAAGCCGGCGAGCGCGTAGACGCCGAGGGACATGGTCTCCAGCCCGATGAAGAGCGAGAGCAGATCCCCGGCCGACGCAAGCATCATGGCGCCCATCGTGGAGAAGATGAGCAGCGGGTAGAACTCTCCGCGGTCGAGCTTGTGCTCCGGCAGGTAGCCCCCGGCGAGCAGCGCGGACAGGGCTCCACCGATGCAGAGGATGAACGAGAAGAACAGGCTGAACCGATCGAGGATCAGGTAAGGCGCGAGGATCTTCGCGCCCGGGAGCTGATCGGGCCCGATGAACCAGACGCCTGCGGAGAAGATGGCGCCCGCGAGCAGGGTGATGGTCGTCCCCAGCGCGAGATCCGCGCTGGGGCCACTGCTCCGCGAGTCCTGCTCGTCCCGGCCGTGCTTGGAGAACGCCTCGGCCACCATGAGGAGGCAGCCCCCGAGGGCCACCACGAGCAGGGGGGCTGCCGCGAGGAACGCATCAGCTATCATCGGTTGCCTCCGCGCTCGGCGAGCGCGCCGTCCCGTTTCGCAGGAACCGCACCATGCGCGCCATGATCATGGTCGTCCGGGTGCTCCGGTTCTTTTTCGTCAGATGCTCCGTCGAACCCGGGAGCCCCCTTCAGGAAGGCCGGAGGGAAGGCCTCCACCGGATGGAGTTGCGCGGTGTCACGCGCGTACACGATCGACTGCTCCGAGAGTTCCTTGAACTGGGTGCTGGCCATCGCGACCGAGTCCTTCATCCGGTCGAGGAAGATCGACGGGAAGAGGCCAATCACGAAGATCATCAGCACGAGCGGAGCGAGCGCGACGGACTCTCGGGGAGAGATGTCCTTCAAGGCCTTGTTCTTCGGGTGGGTGAGCGGTCCGAAGAACACCCGCTGGACCATGCTGAGCATGTACACGGCAGCGAGGATGACGCCTGCCGCTGCGCCGATGGTCTGGATGCCGGCGAACCTGTCGAGCGCCTTCGAGGTGGCCGTCCCGATGATGACCATGAACTCCCCGACGAAGCCGTTGGTCCCGGGGACGCCGATCGACGAGAAGGTGACCACCACGAACAGCGCCGCGTAGATGGGCATCACCTTGGCGATCCCACCGAACTCGGCGATGAGCCGGGTGTGGCGGCGGTCGTAGATGACGCCGACGAGGAGGAAGAGCGCGCCGGTGGAGATGCCGTGGTTGACCATCTGCAGCACCGCGCCCTGGATGCCGGTCGCCGTCGCACCGAACAGACCCAGCATCACGAAGCCGAGGTGGGCCACGGAGGAGTACGCGACGAGGCGCTTCGCGTCCGTCTGCTTCCAGGCGACCAGCGCTCCGTAGAGGATGCCGCCCAGGATCGCCACGGCGGCCATGTTCGCGGCGTACTTCCAGGCAGGTCCAGGGAAGAGGCCCATCGAGAAGCGCAGGTAGGCGTAGGTCCCGAGCTTCAGCATCACGGCCGCCAGGATGACGGAGCCCCCCGTGGGCGCCTGGACGTGTGCGTCAGGCAGCCAGGTGTGGACCGGCCACATGGGAACCTTGATGAAGAACGCGATCGAGAAGGCGAAGAAGCAGACCACCTGAGCGGTCCAGGGGAGCGCCACCCGAGAGAGGGCGAGGTAGTCGAAGGACCAGGTTCCCGTCAGCTTCTGGTGCGCCCAGACCACGTACAGGATCCCGGCGAGCAGCAGCATGGAGCCCGCCATCGTGTAGATGAAGAGCTTCAACGCGGCCTTGATCTTCTCGGCGCCGCCCCAGATGCCGATCATCACGTACATCGGTACGAGCATCAGCTCCCAGAAGACGAAGAACAGGAAGAGATCCAGCGCGACGAAGGCGCCCAGCATCGCTCCTTGCAAGAGCAGGAGGCAGATGGCGAGCTCCTTGATCTGCGTCTTGATCGATCCGAACGACGCATAGGCCGCGATGGGCGCCATGAACGTCGTCATCAGGATCAACCAGAGGCTGATCCCGTCCACCGCGACGTGCCAGCGGATGCCGACGGAGGGGATCCAGTCCTTGATGTACTGGAAGTGCCAACCCGCGGTCATGGGCACGGTGAGGAGCGCCAGCGAGGCGACGAAGCCCACGCCGAGGACGGCCAAGGTGAAGCCGCGGATGAGCGACAGCATCTGGCGGGGGATGAACAGGAGCGCCACCCCGCCCACGATGGGGAGCCCGATGAGCAGGTTGAGCAGGTGCGGCCACTCTTCGGTGTCCTGCCCAGCCGCTGCCTCGACGGGCCACAGCCACTGGACGCTCACCACGGTCAACGCCGTGATGAGTCCCAGCGCGAGGCGCCTGCGTGCCGGGAAATCGCCGCGGGGGAGAACTCCCGCAACGATACCGGCCACGAGCGCCAGCCAGTACTTGATGACCAGGTCGAACGGACTCATTGCAGGCCTTTCGGCTGGATCAGATTGGGGATCTGCTCCGCCGGTATCGTGCCGGTGGGCAACGTGGGGACCTTGGGGATCGGCAGCGCAGCGGGATCGACCGGGCCACGGTTTCCACCTGTCGGTCGGCTCAACGTGAAGGTCTTGCTGGACTCGCTGCCCCAGGCGTTGCGAACACGCAGCGTGACCTCCTTCGTCTCACCCGGCTTGAGCGTCACGAGCTGCTCTGGCGTGGCGGCGAAGGCCCCTTCGGGCGTCTCGGGCACGTCCCAGCGGTAGGAGTAGCCGAAGCCGGGCGCTGCCGAGAGCTTGACCTCACCGCTGCGACGGAGCGCTTCTTCATTCACGGTCGCGGTGGCGTGCGGTCGGACCATGAACCAGCCCACCCCTGCCAGGCCGAGCACCATCGCGGCCGAGTAGACCTGCACCCGACCCGTCTGGAAGGCGCGCAGGATCGTGCCGAGGAAGCCCACGAGCGCGGCCGTGAACTTGGCGAGGATGCCGTCGATGATCCACTTGTCGGCGATGGTGAAGATGTCCGCGAGGGCGTCCACCATCCCCACCACGGTGGCGTCGTACAGCTCGTCGATGCGCCACTTGTCGTAGATGAGGGCGTGCAGCCGGGGGAACGACGCCGCGAAGCGACGCTCGGGTTCGCCGCGGCGGTTCAGGTAGACGACCATGGCTCCCATGGTGCCGATGAGGAACGCGGCGACGCCGGGCAGCATCATCGGCCACATCAAGCCCTCGGCCCCGGCACGCACCCCGATGGCTCGGGAACTCAGCGCGAACACGGGCTCGAGTTTGTGCGCAAGGGGAGCGACGTGGATCGGCTCGGCCACGAAGAAGCCAGCGCCCACGGCGAAGAGGCCCAGCACGATGAGCGGGATCGTCATCGCGACAGGAGACTCGTGGGGGACGGGCCCGGTGATCTCACCGTGCTCCTCCTCGTGACCGTGGCCGTGGTCGTCATGACCATGGTCGTCGTGGCCGTGCCCAGGGTCCTTCCAGAGGGGATCGATCTTCCAGCCGCGGAACTCGCCGTGGAAGGTCCGGAAGTAGGCTCGGAACATGTAGAACGACGTGAGCATCGCGCCGATCACGCCAGCCCAGTAGATCGCGCGGCCCAGCCAGGAAGGCCAGGTCCAGGGCGCGATCCCCGGCGCGCTGGCGACGAGCACGTCGACCGAGAAGGCCTTCCAGAGGATCTCGTCCTTCGACCAGAACCCCGCCAGGAACGGGAACCCGGCGATCGACAAGCAGGAGACCAGGAAGGTCCATCGGGTGATCGGCATGTAAGCCTTCAACCCGCCCATGTTCTTCATGTCCTGCGACCGATCCGTGTCGTGGATACGGACGTGGATCGCATGGATGACCGAGCCAGCCCCGAGGAAGAGGCAGGCCTTGAAGAAGGCGTGGGTGAAGACGTGGAAGAAGCCGGCGGCGAACGCGCCGACGCCGACGCCCATGAACATGTACCCGAGCTGGCTCACCGTGGAGTAGGCGAGCACCTTCTTCAGGTCGTTCTGGAAGAGCCCGATGGAGGCCGCCAGCAAGGCGGTGGCTGCGCCGGTGACGGCCACCACGGCCATCGCTGCCGGGGACAGCACGAACACCGCCGACATCCGAGCGACGAGGTACACTCCGGCGGTGACCATCGTGGCCGCGTGGATGAGCGCGGAGACCGGGGTCGGGCCGGCCATCGCGTCCGGCAGCCAGATGTAGAGAGGAATCTGAGCGCTCTTGCCCGCGCACCCGAGGAAGACCGTCAAGCCGACCGCCGTGGCAGCCAGGATCGTGATCGGTTGATCGGGGATGAGGAAGTGCAGCCAGCTCGGCAGCGTCCTCACGGAGAGGTTGCCGATCGGCCAGACCTGCAGGTTCTGGAGCAGCCCGTTCGCACTGGCCTGGATGCCGTCGAAGCTGACGGTGCCCAGGTAATAGACGATGAGCGCCATCGCCACGAGCAGGCCGAAGTCACCGATGCGGTTGACGACGAAGGCCTTTCTACCCGCAGACGCGTTCTTGTCCTCGCCGTACCAGAACCCGATCAGCAAGTAGCTGCACAGGCCGACCCCCTCCCAGCCCACGAAGAGCATGGCCAGGTTGTCGCCCATGACGAGCACGAGCATCGCGAAACAGAACAGGTTCAGGTACGCGAAGAAGCGGTGATAGCCGGGGTCCTCCTTCATGTACTCGCTCGAGTACAGATGAATGAGGAAGCCGACCCCGGTGATGACCAGCATCATCGTGCCGCTCAGCGCGTCGACCGAGAACTTGACGTCGATGGGGATCGACTGACCGTGCCACCCCTGAACCGTGATCCATCGCCACGCGTTCCAGGAGAGCTTTCCCTCTGCAGGGAGAAGCAGGTACGTCAGCACGCTCGCCAGGAATGACCCGCCGAGCGCGGAGAGCGCCATCAAACGGACGCCCTCCTTCCCCAGTCGCTTGCCGAAGAGTCCATTCACGAGCGCGCCCAGAGCGGGCAGCAACAGAATGGCGGCGAGCAGGGTGAAGTCCGATTCGGGGAACAGAGTCCTCAGGGCTTCCACGCTAGCTCCTCAACAGATCGGCTTCGTCAGAGCGCATCGTCCGTCGGACCCTGTAGAAGGCCAGGATGATGGCGAGCCCCACCGCCGCCTCGGCGGCAGCAACGGCGATGACGAAGAAGGTGAAGATCTGACCGCTGTGATTCAGCGGGTGAATCCGGTTGTACGCGACCAGGGTGAGGTTCACCGCGTTGAGCATCAGCTCGATGCTCATCAACAGAATGAGCAGGTTCCTGCGCAGGAGGAACCCGGTCGCTCCCGTGACGAACAGCACCGCGGCGACCACCAGATAGTATTCGATCGGGACGCTGCTCATGAGTGGACGTCCTTGGGCTTCTGGGTGGAGAGCACGGCCGGCGTGGACGCCTTGTCCTCGTCCTTCTCCGGCGAGGGGGCGACGCCAGTGGAATCCGCCTGCTTACCTCGCGCCACGGCGACGGCGCCGATGACGGCGATGAGGAGCAAGACGCCCGCGAGTTCGAAGGGGACGACCGCCTGGGTGAACAGCTCACGCCCGAGCCCTTCGACCGTACCCAGCGACTTGGGCGCCTCGGGGAGGGCGGAGGGACCAGCGCTCGCCGACAGCACGAGGGCCAGCGATCCGAGGCTGATCGCCAGGAGCACGCCAGCTCCGAGGTAGCGGGGGACCGCGCTGCGCGTGTCCCGACCCGAGGTGGCGGACGGGCCGAGGAGCATGATCACGAACAGGAAGAGGACGACGACCGCGCCGGCGTAGACCAGGATCTGGATCGCCGCGAGGAACTCCGCCGCGAGCATCAGGTACAGCCCCGCGATGCCCACGATGGTCGACAGCAGCCCCATCGCAGCACGGATCGGGTTGCGCGCGGCGACCGTGGAGACGCCGCCGAGCAACACCATCAGCGAGGCGAGGCCGAAGAAGGCAAGTTCGAATACTTTCACGGCGCTAGCACCCCAGTGGACGACTTACCCTTCGTCCGGATGTACTGCTCCATCTCCTTGCGGAACTTCCGCAAGAAGCCCATCGCAGGCATCGCCGTCCCTTCGCCGAAGGCGCAGATGGTGTTGCCCATGATGTTGTCGGCGATCTCGTGGAGCCGGTCCAGCTCCTCGATGGTCGCCTGTCCGGCGACCATCCGATCGAGGATCCTGAACAGCCACGCGCTCCCCTCGCGACACGGGGTGCACTGACCACACGACTCGTGTCGGTAGAAGCGCATGAGGTTGTGGAATGCGAGGACCGGATCGGTCTTGTCGCTGAGCACGATCGCGCAGCAGGTGCCGAGCATGGTCCCGAGCGCGCGGTACGTATCGACGCCCATCGGGACGTCGAGCGCGCTCTTGCCGTGCCACGGGTGGAGCGGCGATTTGGGATCGGGCGCGTCGACCATGTCGTCGGCGCGGATGATGGGGCAGGAAGAACCGCCCGGAATCACGCCGAGCAGCTCGCCGTGTTTCACGCCTCCGCCGAGATCGTAGACGAGCTCGCGCAGCGTCAGGCCGACGCACGCCTCGAAGACCCCAGGGTTCTTGACGTGACCGCTCACGCCATAGAGGCGGCAGCCCCCATCCTTGAGATCGTGCAGCGAAGACAGCTTCGAGAAAGCATCACCGCCCATCTCCAGGGCGAGCGGCACCGCCGCGATGGTCTCCAGGTTGTTGACCGTCGTGGGCATGCCGAAGGCGCCATACTGTGCAGGGAACGGCGGCTTCAGCCGAGGCTCGCCGCGCTTCCCTTCCAGGGAGTTGAGCAGCGAGGTCTCCTCACCGCAGATGTAGGCGCCAGCGCCGGTGTGCACGTAGACCTCGACCGGGTAGTCGAGACCGAACGGCTTCTTCCCCAGATATCCCTTGGCCCGCGCCTCCTCGATGGCGCCCCAGAGACGCTCCTTCGAGAGGTGAAGCTCGTCGCGCACGTAGATGTACGCGGCGTGTGCACCGATCCCGAAGCAGCCGATGATGCACCCCTCGATCACGCTGTGGGGCGCCTTCTCCATCAAGGTGCGATCCTTGAACGTGCCCGGCTCGCCTTCGTCCGCATTGATGACGAGGTAGTGCGGGCGCTCTGGCTTGGGAGGCCAGGGCATGAAGCTCCACTTCACGCCCATCGCGAACCCGGCACCGCCACGTCCGCGGATGTTCGCGGCCTTCATCTCGGTGACGAGATCGTCGCGGCTCATCTGCAGGGCGCGCTTCGCCTGCTGGTACCCGCCGTCACGCTCGTACACGGAGAGCCGATGACCATCCGGAACGTCGTAGTGCTTGGAGAGATACTTCGTCTGGCGCAGCATCCGGTCACCTCGTGAGGCGGTCGAGAATCGCGTCGACCTGCTCGGTCGTGAGATTCTCGTGGTAGTCCTTGTCGACCTGGATCATCGGGGCGGTGCCGCACGAGGCGAGGCACTCCGCAGTGCGGAGCGTGACCTTGCCGTCTTTCGTGGTCTCACCCGCGTGGATGCCGAGGCGTTTCTCGCAGTGGTGGAGGATCCGATCGGCCCCCGCGAGCGCGCAGCTCAACGTCTGGCAGACCCAGACCTGGTGCTTGCCCACCGGCTGCTGGTTGAAGAGCGTGTAGAAGGTCACCACGCCCTGGACATGGGCAGCAGAGAGGTCGAGCCGCTCTGCCACCCACTTGATTACGTCCTCGGAGACCCACCCGTTCTGCTCCTGGCACAGATGCAACACAGGGATGCAAGCGGCCTGGCGGTTCGGGTAGCGCGCGAGGATCTTTTCGAACTCGAGCTCTCGCTCGGGGCTCAGGGCGAAAGAGGTCATGTCGGCTGCTGGCACGGTCGCTGGCTCCCTACTGCCTCGGGTCGCAGGAGGCGGCACGAGGCCGACTCGGGTTCGCGGTGGCCCTTTCATGAACAGCAAAGGCACCACCTGGAGGTCGGCGATGGGGTTACGCCCCCGCTAGGGGACGTACTCCTCATTGACCAGCCTTCGCGTGCGAAACCAGCTGAAGCTGGAGATCCGCGCCACGTCGGCTGCTTTGCTTGCCGTTTGCGGAGCCACTCCCGAAGCGCGCGCACGCTAGTGAGCGACGCCAGGTTGTGTCAAGGCGCGCAGCGTAATGCCGCGGGCGCGGACGAAACGCAAGAGCCCCCGCGCCACGGCCTGGGTCGACATCCGGCCGTCACCAAGTGAAGGGCCGAGCACCGCCCAGGCACTCTCCTTTTCTTCCACTTGAGCCCTGGGCGTCCCTTCCAGTACCCTCCGCGCCACTTCGCAACGCGCGCAGGGCGCGAGCAGCAGCGAACTCCTCGCCGGAGGTGGTGCGTGTTTTGTCCTAACTGTGGAACGCAGAATTCAGAAACGGCGTCCACGTGCATGAAGTGCGGCTTCAACCTCAAGGGAGCTGCCGCCCCGAAGTTCAAGGGGACCATGCTGATGAATCAGCAGCCTCCGGCCGGTCCTCCCCGCCCGCCGGGCGCACCCATGGCAGGGCCCCCTGTCCACTCACCTGCCGCGCCGTTGCCCGGGGCTCCTGCCCCGCTGAACCAGGGACTGGCAGGCACGGTCGTCGGCGTGCCCCCTGCGGGCCTCGGCATGTCTGCCGGCCCTCCTCCCGCTCCTCCTCCTCCTGATGCTGGCGGCTACGGCGCTCCGCCTGGTGGCTACGGCGCTCCTCCTGGTGGCTACGGCGCTCCGCCTGGTGGCTACGGCGCTCCTCCTGGTCCTCCCGCGGGTCCCCCCCCCGGCCCGGGAGCGGGGCCAGCATTTGCCGGCGCGGCAGCTGGACCGCCCGGTGCTCCGCCCGACTATGGTCAGGGTGCCGGCGGAATGAATCCGCTGGGAGGAACCCTGGCCATCGACCAGATGTCGCCCTTCGGCTCGGGGAGTGCTCCCCCGGGAGGAGGCTCAGCAGGTTCGTTCCCCCCTCCCGGCGGCCAGCCTCCCGGAGGCTACGGCGCCCCTCCGGGCGCAGGTGGCTATGGGGCTCCTCCCGGCGGTGACCCGGGGGGTGGATTTGGTGGGCCGCCGCCAGGGGCGCCCGGGGGCTATGGCGCTCCGCCCGGAGGTGCTCCGGGTGGCTACGGCGCTCCGCCTGGGGGCTACGGTGCTCCGCCCGGAGGTGCTCCGGGTGGCTACGGCGCTCCGCCCGGGGGCTACGGTGGACCGGGAGCCTCTGCTCCCCCAGGCGCTTTCGGTGGACCGGGTGTGGATCAGGGTGGCATGGGCCACCAGCCTGGGTACGGCGCGCCCCCCGGAGGAGCCTATGGAGTTCCGGGGGCCCCAGCGCCCCTCGCCGCGCCAGGGCAGTTCGGGGCGGCTCCCATGGGCGGCCCTCCGGGCGCCATGCAGCCGGGCGGCTTCCGGGGCGAGACGCGCAATCCCGTCATGGTGCTCGTCATCGGCATGGTGTGCTGCCTGTACGGCCTCTACCAGATGTGGACGATGCTGAACGAGCTTCAGCAGTACACGCGGGATGAAGAGTTCAAGCCCTGGTACATGTTCGTCCCGCTGCTGAACTACTACTTCCTGTGGGTGAAGGTCCCCGAGCAGGTGACCCGCGCCAAGCAGATGGCGGGCTCCCGCAATCCGCAGGCAGCAGGCATCGTCCTCTACATCTTCCTGCCGATGTACGTGCTGGCGAAAGACCTCAACGAGGTCTGGGATCCCAACGCCGTGTGAGTGCTTCCTGGGCACCGTCGCCCGAGGCTGAGCGTGGTCCCTCCACGCTCGGCTCGCACCGCAGCAGCAGCCGCTTGAGGCGTGCCGCACAGGTCGCCTGTGGACTCGCCGTGCTCGGAGGAGCGGTCGCCCTCCGGATCCCGCTCTGCCCCTTCGCCATCGTCACCCGACATCCCTGCCCGGGTTGTGGACTGACCCGCGCCTCGCTCGAGCTTGCACAAGGTCACGTGGGCGCGGCGATGCACTTGCATCCTCTCTCCCTCGTGCTGGTCCCCGTCGTCGCCCTCGTCCTCGGCTACAACCTCCTGGCCTACGTCAAAGATGGCCGGGTCGCGGCTGCAGAATCACTGCAAGGGCGTGGCGCTACGGCCATCGCCGTCGTGCTCGGTGCCCTCGGCATCATCGTGTGGGTGGCTCGGTTCTTCGGCGCCTTCGGAGGCCCCGTCCCCGTGTGAGTGAGCAGAGGGGCGGGTCTTCGCCCCCGCAGGCGGGTCACACGCGGATACGAGCCAGCCGGTTCGACACCGCAGCGCGCTCGGCTGCAGCCCGGTTGCGCTCCGGCGCGACCCCCTTCCGCGTCGTACGGCGAAGTCGGGACATGGGTGCGCGCACCGGCGCGGGCGTGTCGAGATGCAGGAGAAGATCATACGCGCGCTCCAGGTGCCCCCCGAGCACATCGAGCTGCTCGTCGGTGAGATCGCGCTTCACCTTCTGAAACATCCAGCTCTCCTCGTCGATCGCGTGCTGCTCGAAGAGCCCCTTGAGCAGCTTCAAGCGTGCCTCGAAGCGGACGTCCGTTGCGCGCGTACGAAGCAAATTGTCGGCAGCAAAACGCATGAGCGCGTGCTTCTCGTAAGCCTCGTGGAGCTGGCTGCGGTCGCCCTTCATGCGGTCGCCACAGACCGGATAGAGGTAGGTCTCCTCGATCCGGACGTGGGCCTCTACCAGGCGAAAGAGCTGAGTGAGCAGCATGGTCCGCCGTCCCGGGCTGGCCTCCGCGGCGATGCGATCGATGAGCCCGCCGATGTCGAGGTGCTGCTGCTCCAGAAGATCAAGTGCGTCCATCGGATCCCTCCCCCTGGAGCGGCGGCCGTCCAGCCCCACTCCCCTGCAACTCGACCACTCCGCTGCACTGCTCCCCCCGTGAGCTAGGGAGTACGCAGCGTCCGGCGAGCGTGAGGTCGTTGCAAGCGGCAGGCCGATCGCGAGTGAGTGGCGCGTGCGCGCTCAGCGACATCTGCCAGGGCGGAGCGCATCTCCGTCGCGCTTTCGAAGCGAGCGTCTGGATGCTTGGCGAGGGCACGAGCGAGGATGGCTTCGAGTTCGCGCGACGCATCCGGACGTCGCCGCCGCAAAGGAATGGGCGACGAGCGGACGATCGACACGAGCATGTCGACATCCGTCGAACCGCGAAACGGGAGATCCCCCGTGAGGGCGAACCAGAGGAGCAGACCGACAGCGAAGAGATCGCTGCGCTCGGTGATCGCTCGGCTGCGCAGCGCTTGCTCAGGCGACATGAACCGCAACGTGCCCACGAGATCACCAGGGCTGTCGGGCATATGCCCGTCGCCCGTGTCGACGCCGGGTTCATGAGCAAAGCCCAGGTCGATCAGCTTGATCGACAGGCCTCCCTCTGCCTGCACGAGCAGGACATTATCGGGCTGAAGATCGCGATGAACGACGTTCGCGGCGTGCATCGCCGCGAGGCCTGCAAGGATCTGATCCGCCACGGCGAACATTCGCTCGAGGGACATCGGCCCATGACGGCGAACTTCCTCCCCGAGGGTGACCCCTTGGTAGAGGGGCATGAGGTAGAACGGCCTGCCGTCGTCCAGATGTCCATCCGCAAGCGCCGGACAGACGTTCGGATGGTCGATGCGACGAGCGAAGCGCACTTCACGAGCAAAGCGGTTCCGGATCCCCCGATCCCCGGCATGCTCGCGGTGAAGGACCTTCAGGGCGACCGGCGCGTCCGTCTCGACGTCACGGGCGGCATAGACGGCCCCCATGCCGCCTTCGGCCAGCAGGCGCTCGACGAAGATCCCTCCGACGGCTGTACCAATCAGCCCCTCGTAGGGATGGTTGAAGTCGACGGCGCGTCCCTGCGTGCCGTGGCGCACCACACCAGAACGGACGATTCCGGTCAGATGCCCTGGGACATGCTCCCCATTTGGTGAGCCAGAACGCTCGACCGCAGCCAAGGACCTGCCCAGGGCGGTCTCGGAGGGAATCAGCGCTCCCTGTATTTGGTGTGCGGGTTCCACAGGTAGACCATCGTCAGGGGATACCTGATGAGTGTCCAATCTTCGGGGGGTCCACGCAAGCCTTTTGGGGGCTCTGGATGAGGGTCTTCAGGGGTTTCCCTGTGTAGCTTACGTCCGGATTCCTCAGTGTTTTTTCGGAGGACGCCCCCGGTCCGCTCAGGGCGGCGAAGGCTCTACCCTAAGGTGTTCCCTGAGTAGCCGTGGTGGGAACTTTCCTCGATCGGTGGTGAGGTGCAGCACACCCCCCGCGGTCTCTTGGAGGAGGATGAGAGACGAGCGACTCCGTGAACCCGCGACAGCAGGGAGGGGGCTCGACGCTCGACGTCACGCGACGCCAGTTGCGGCTACGAGGCGCCCAGGAGCCCCTTCAACTTCACGACGAGCTGGAGGGCGTCGAGCGGGGTGAGGCGCTCGATGTCGACGGCGCGCAGCGTGTCCATCACGGCGCTTTGCTCTGCGGAGACGACGGGCCGAGCCTCCGCGAAGAGGTCGAGCTGTACCGCCCCGGAGCGCGATCGACCGCGGAGGGAGGCATGCTTGCCGCCGGGCAAGGCCGCTCCTCCTTCCAGCGTACCGAGGATGGCGCGGGCTCTGGCCAGCACACCTTCGGGGACCCCCGCAAGCCGGGCCACCGCGACGCCATAGCTCCTGCTCGCAGGACCGGCCTCGAGCTTGTGAAGGAAGATGACGTCGTCACCGTGCTCGCGAGCCGAAACCGAGTGGTTGGCGATCCCCGAGCCACGCCGCGCGAGTTCCGTCAGTTCATGGTAGTGCGTCGCGAACATGGCCCGACAGCCCACGACCTCGTGGAGGTGCTCTGCGACGGCCCAGGCGATCGCCAGGCCATCGTACGTGCTCGTCCCGCGCCCGATCTCGTCGAGGATGACCAGCGAGCGACGTGTCGCCTCACGCAAGATGGTCGCGGTCTCCCGCATCTCGACCATGAAGGTGCTCTCGCCCCGGGCCACGTTGTCGCTCGCTCCCACGCGCGAGAGGATGCGATCGACGACGCCGATCTCGGCGGCGCGCGCTGGCACGTAGCTGCCCATCTGCGCGAGCACCACGATCAGGGCCACCTGCCGCATCAGCGTGGACTTACCGGCCATGTTCGGGCCCGTGATCAGCCACAGGCGCTCCTCCGCGAGATCCAGCTTCGTATCGTTGGGTACGAAGTTCCCCGCCGCGGCGTAGCGCTCCACCACCGGGTGCCGCCCCGCCTGGATGTCCAGCGCCTCTCCTGCCGTGACATGAGGCCGTGCATAGTCGTGGCGGTGCGCCACATCTGCGAGCGCAGCGGCGACATCCCACTCGGCGAAGCGGCGCGCCAGAACGCGGACCCGATCCGAGGCCATCGCCACATTGCGGACCAGCCGCTCGAACAGGGAGGCCTCTCGCTCGAGCGCCCGCGCCCCGGCGTGCTCGATCCGATCCGCCAGGTCGTCCAGCTCGTCGCTCGTGTACCGCTCCCCCGTGGCCACGGTCTGCTTGCGCCGGAACGTCTCCGGCACCTTGGACAGGTGCGCCTTGGTGACCTCGATGTACCAGCCGAAGACCCGCGTGTACCGGATCCTGAGGGACGGCGCCCCCGTCTGCCCCCGCAGCTTGGCCTCGAGCGCCATGATGTGCTCGGTGCCACTCTTCTCCAGCGCCCGGGCTTCATCCAGCTCCACATCGTAGCCCTCCCGGAAGATCCCGCCTTCGCGACCGTGCGGCGGCGGGCGCTCCACGAGCGCCGCGGCGAGCTCCGTCAGCAGCTCCGAGACGGGATCGACATCCGCACCGAGCGGCTCATCCCGCGCGTCTCCAGAAGCCGCGGTGGCCGGTGTCCTCTCTGCAGCCGGCCTCTCGACCAGCCCCCCCTCGACGTCGGGGATCGATCGCACCGCAGCGATCGCCGCGGGGGCCGAGGAGAGTCCATCACGGAGCCCACCGAGATCCCGTGGGGTCGCCTCGCCGAGCAGCGCCCGCACCGCGAGCCGCTCCAGATCCCCCACCCCTCCCAGCGCCTCTCGGAGCTCGGCCCGTGCGCGCGGGTGGTTCACGAACAGATCGACCGCATCGAGCCGACGGCGAATGGCAGCGACATCCGTGAGCGGTGTCAGGACACGACGACGGAGCAACCTGGCCCCTGCGGGCGTGACGCTCGCGTCGATCACGTCGAGCAGCGACCCACGACGGCCTCCATCCGAGGCCTTGACCAGCTCCAGATGGATCTGTGCCGTCTCGTCGATCCGCAGCGTCCCCGAGGCGTCATAGGGGGCGATGCGACGGACAGGCACCCGAGCCCCAGGCGAGCAGCGCCGAGCGAACCGCAGGACACGCGCCGCTGCCCTGCAGGCGATGAGGGGATGCTCGGCCAGGGCTTGCTCGGCGATCGGCTCGGCAGCAGCCTCGTCCAGCGTCGGCCCCACGTGCGCGGTCTCCAGGTCCTCGTCGGCTCGCTGCGCTGCGTGAGGGATCACGGCTGCCGCTGCGGCGCGCAGCTCCTCCAGCCCTCCCCCGAACAGGACCTCTCGCGGTTCTGAACGAGCAAGCTCCGCGAGCAAGGTCGCAGCGTCGGGCAGGATGGCTGCCGAGAGCTCACCCGTCGAGAAATCCAGCAGGGCCAGCCCATAGCCTTGCCCTGCCATCGCAGCCCCGGACGCTGTGCTCATCCCATCGACGGCGGCCAGGTAGTGGTTGGCCCGAGCGTCGAGCTGCTCGCTCTCCGTGACCAGCCCCGGGGTGATGACCCGGACCACCTGGCGTGGCACCAGGCCTTTGATCTTCGAAGGATCTCCGATCTGCTCGCAGATCGCCACCTTGTGACCCAGCGCGATCAGCCTCGCCACGTAGCCATGGGCCGCGTGGTACGGGACGCCAGCCATCGGGTACTCACCGGGCTCACCCTTGTTGCGGCTGGTCAACGTGAGGTTGAGCGTCCGAGAGACGAGCACCGCGTCCTCGTTGAACATCTCGTAGAAGTCGCCCAGCCGGAAGAACAGGATCGCGTCGGGATGAACCGCCTTCGCGTCCTCGTACTGACGCATCACGGGGGTCAGCTTCTTGCGAGCGGGAGACGAGACGGGCGCAGACATCGCCCTGTGCTTAGCCGCGAGCAGCGGAGAGGTCCACTTGCACGCTCTTGTCGCTTGTCGTGGAAGAACGAGGATGCATCCCGGAATGGATGCCGCTCGAAGTCGCTTTCGCTCAGTAGAACTGGCGAGAAATCGAGAGAGAACCGAAGTTGATCAGCAGCAGACCCTCCAGCGACCCATCGGTCACTGCGAGCTCTCCGGTCGCGGGGAGGAACCGCAGCGACTGCGGCTGCATGTCCGAGGTGCTCGACGCGAGGTTCACCTGGACGGGGATGAAGGCACCTTGCGTCGAGAAGCGGAACTGCATGTCACGCTGAGGTGGCACCCTGCAGCTCCCTTGCTCGCACGGCGTGCCAGGGCACTCGCTGTCACCCCCGCAGGCACGCCGCCCTTCCGTGATCGCCAGCTGGAACATCGGGTTCACGAGGAGCCTCGGATCCCCCTCGCAGACGACGACGTCACCAGGACGCGCCTCGGCCAGCGGGCATCCGGGCGTGGAGGATGTCGCCGAACGCACACGACCGTTCATCCGCGCCAGCGTCGGATCACACGAGTTCCGGCAGACGCTCGTCTCGGGATCCGCGATGACGTGGTGCAGGAAGCCCGTGACCTGCGACGAGGCGATCCACTGCCCACGCGCCCGCACCCGATACGTCATCGAGCCCGGGAAGCAGCAGTTGAGATCCGAGCTGGGGTCGTTGAGCTGAGGCCGGTCGAGGACGAGGTGATCCTCGTAGGCTTCCCGGATGGTGAACTCACGACGCGGCGTGGGAGACGCCGCGAGACCGAACTCGGCGCGGCAGCTGTCGTACGTGCACACGCCTCGACTCGGGTCGGTCCAGTGCGCGTTGGACTCATCCGGCAGATCGGAGGCGATCTCCATGAAGTCCGCGAGGCCGCGCACCTCTGCATCCGACGCGCTCTCCCCGGCAGCCTCCAGTTGCTCGCGCACGCTCTCCGCGCTCTCCACCCCACGCCCGCAGAACAGGCCTGCCGAGTCGTAGAGATCCCACCGCTTTCCCGACGCATCCCCCTCGCAGCCCGCTGCGCATCGGACCGCGCCGACGTTGCCTCCAAAGCCAGGGAGCGTCCCCTCGTAGCTCACCGCCCAGGCCTGGTTTGCCACCTGCGCACGGGGATCTTCGAGGTTCATCAGCAGCGCATTGCGGCCGTCGATCTGCCCTGCCCTCGGGTACGTCGCCGGGCTGCCGTCCGCGTTCTGAAGGTACGTGTTGATGGAGAGCCGCTGGTTCCCGACCGCCAGGGCGAGCGCCGTGGTCCCGTCCGCCGGGACGGGAGCGCGCATCTGCGGCTGCTCATCACCATCCGGCTGAGCCGTACCTGCCCGGTCATACAGCAGCGGCAAGAGCTGCAGACCTGGTTCCCCGCGAAGCCCCGTCTCCTCGCTCGTGTAGAGGTAGTTCAGGCTGCGGGGTGTGTTCCGCACGACGGTGTTGCAGGAGGCCTCGTTGGTGCTGGCCAGCCCGCTGTTCGGACCATCGCAACGATCCCCGATCCCGTCGGGTGTCCCTCCCGCCTCGCTCTCGAAGGTATCGGCCTGGTCGGGGTTGTAGTGGAAGGGACAGTTGTCCTCCCCGTCGGGCACGCCATCGGCGTCCATGTCCCCTGGAGGCGCATTCTCCGGCGGACCGAACCCCGAGGGACCGATCGCCGAGCACCCGAGCGTGCGGCTGAAGAACTTCGGACCACGGCACCCTGCGTCGAGGTCGTCGACATCGATCACGCTGATCTGCGCATTGGTGAGCAGCGCGAGCGCAAACGTTCCACGCAGCTTCGTGGGGCTCGCCCCCGTGTCGAACGTCGACGAGGTCCGGTACAGCGTCTCCAGATCGCAGCCCGCATCCGAAGCGTCCCTGCACACCACCAGGCGCGGATCCGAATCGCAGCGCATGCCCGCGAGGGCGACGCCCGTCTCGGGATCGACCACCGGCAGATCACGGCTGGCGAGAAGCACGTCACGCACTGGCGCGTTGAACTGGATGCGATCGGGAGGGGCGAACGGGTTCCACTCCGCGTGCGGACGAACCAGCGGCGTCCGCTGCGTCGCGCCATCGCTGACGTCGAAGATCATGAGACTGCCTTCGTCCGCATCGACCGCATAGAGGTAGCGACGGAAGTCCACCGTGGCCGCCTCGCTCACGCCGAGGCGCGTCGTCGTCACGATCCGGCGCGGCTCCACCAGGGAGCTCGTCAACAGCGGGGGGCGCTCCACGGGCGCACAAGGCGTCCGCAGATCCACCGTGTGGATCAGGGGCTGCTCGAGGTCGCCCAGGAAGAGGCGCTCTCCGCTGAGCGCGATCCCGGAGGGGCGTGGTGCGCCGAGCGGAAGCGTCGACGGCGTGACCGGCTCAGGGTTCACGCAGGCCACCATCGGTGGAGGGCTCGGCGGATCCCCTGGCGGGGGCAGCTCGGCCTTGAGCGGCACCCAGCGCTCCACCGGACAGGCCGCGTAGGAACCCGCGGTGCGATCGAGGAGGCGCTGAGCATCGATGACGACGAACCCGCCCATGTCGGGCAAGGTCACCACCAGCTTCTGTCGACCCATCCCCTCGGGTCCGAGATCACCGTGCTGGAAGGGAACGACCGGCTCCCCTTCCTCGGAGAGGTAGGGCGACCCATAAGGCACGTCACACGACCCACGCTCTCCCTCGGGCCCCGCCGGATCGATGGCGAGCAGCATCTCCCCTGGCGCAGAGGGCAACGAACATCCAGGCCACGAGTTCAGCCCCTGAGAGGGCCGCTCCGCCGAAGGCCGGATCATCGTCGAGGGCAGCACGAAGATCCCTTCACGCCCGATCTCGGCCGTCGCCACGAACGTCGCCGACCCCCCCGTCGTCGACACGATGTCGACCGGCTGCGCGCCCACGTGGAGGAAGTTGGCCCCGGGCACCCGTGGATCCTGATCCAGCACCGGGTTGGCGTTGGTGGTCAGATCGATGACCGCGATCTCGCCGCGGGTCGTCTGCGTCACCAGGGCGTAAAGATGCGGCAGCGTGGTGTTCCCCGCCTCATCGACGCCGAAGTCATCCAGATCGGCAGCCACGCGCCGCGAGCAAGCGGTCAGCGGTAGCGCCGGAGATTCTCCAGGGGCCGCCAGGCAGACGAAGGAGGCCCGCCCCGAGCGCTCCAGCGAGCGCACGTTGACGTTGACGGAGCGCTGCGCGCAGCCTGGCCCGAGGGCGGCTCCGACGGCGACGATGGGGATGGCCAACGCGAGCGCGCGCCGGATCATTGCGACTCCTGAGGCGACTGCGGGTTGCCCAGCGTCAGAACCATGGATCCAAAGGATTCTGGACGGCGCGCATCGAGATCGACCACCCCGATGTACGAGTCCGTGAAGTGCGCGACATACATGAAGGAATGAGCCCGCCTCTGCGATCCGCTGCCGGCCTCGCCCGTTGGCGCGAAGGTGTCGAAGGCGATCGAGTGAGGCCCTCGCCCCGTACGGATGATGGCATCGACGCGCCGGGCCGCCGGATCGTACGAGAAGATGAACCTCGAATCGAACGCCACGGCGAACACCCTGAGCTGGGGTGTTCCGTCTTTCCCGATGATGTGCCCGAGCGAGACCCGCGAGGCGCCATAGGACAGCGCCACCGAGTCTTGCAGCTCCATGATCTCGTACGCGCTCGTGAAGCGCTGCGGCCCGCACACCCGATCGCTCTCACCCGGAGCGCCCTCGAAGGTGACGGGGACCGTCCGCACCTGACCGACGAGCAGCGAGGCGGGAGAGCGATTCGCCACGAAGAACCGGACAGGGATCTCCGTGCAGGCCGCCAGGCAGGAGAGGCGCTCCCCGGAACAACCCGGCTCACACGCTTGCCACTGCGCATCGCACGCCACCTCGCACGTACGCCGCTCGCTGTCGTCGACGGCGATCCCGCGCGAGTCGGTCCCGTTCGTGTTCACGCTGATGTTGAGCCGTGATGCCCGCGTGAGGTAGCCGCGGGGCGGCGCGGAACCTGCGTCGGCTTCGTAGCGGAGCAGGTCGAGGACCGGGGCGGCGCGGTACGTCATCAGAAACCCGGGCTGGTAGCTGATCGCGTCCCCGCATGCCGCCGCCAACCCTGGCGTCGGCAGGGCAGCCACCTCGGTCGGGCCGTCCGCAAGACCCGAGAGCACGTACGTGAGCACGGGCTTGGAGGTCCACGAGTTCAGGATCAGGCTGGCCGCCGTCTGCGTCTGATGCGCCGTGACGATCGCGTTCCCCGTGGCGCCTGCGGCCAGGCCCACGGGCTCCAGCGGCAACCGCAGGGCGCGCGGGCTCTCATACGGGTTCTCGCCGACCCGGAAATCGGCGCCGCATCGCCCTTCGCCGTCCGCTCCACAGTCGAGGCGGACCGGGCGATCACAAGCGCCTGGTTCTGCGGCGCACGACCGATCGTCTTCGATGTCGAAGAACGAGACCGACGGGTCGCCTCGCACCGGAATGAACAGACGCGCCCCCTCCCCTTGTCCTTCCGGGGGATGCACCAGGACCGCTCCCGAAGCAAAAGCGCCGATGATGGCGGAGCGCGTGATGAAGGGCTCGACCCCCAGCGGAGCGCAAGGCCCCGGGTAGAGCACCGGGTTCGGGTTCTTGCCCAGGTTGCCGCACGGGAGAGGCCTCGCCCCTCCCGCTTGAAGCAGCGCCTCGCACGACGACCGGAAGCTCGCCGCGGCCTCTTCGCTCTCCCCTGGCAGCGGCGAGAACTTCGACAGAGCGCCCTGGATACAGAGCGCGCGCTCTCTCAGGCCGCCCTCGTTCGCCAGCGCGAGCGCCTGCACGGTGCCACCGTTGTACCGGAGGTCGAAGTCGGAGTTCGCGACGAAAAGGGCCTGCCCGCCGGGCGAGATCGCGAGCCCGGTGGGAAAGTAGAAGCTGTCGCGCGGCGGTGCGTTCCCTGCGTCGACGGTGAAGCACCCCGCAGCCGCAGTCCCGACGACGAGAGCGACCGCAGCTCCGGCGCTCATCGCGCGCGGCCAGCGGAGGGTTGCGCGGCTAAGAATCATGCGGGCGCGGAGCCTAGTCAGCAGCCCTCAGCGAGGCAACCCGCTCGGGTGGTCCGGCATCAGCTGGCGCGTGACGGGGTTGGTCCCGCCTCTTGCATGGCCCAGGTGCCATGCGCTGCGGCATCTCCTCGGTCCGACCCATCCCCCCCGAGCGGGCAATCGGTGCTCGCCAGGACATGGCCCCCCCGTCCAGCGCCGCGCGCTCCACCCCCACCCTCTCCATGCCCCCTGTCCTGGGCGCGTACCAGCTCGGTCGGCGCCTCGGCGCGGGCACCATGGGGGTCGTCCACGAGGCCATCGATCGCCGGAACGGACACCGGGTCGCCCTCAAGACGCTGGAGCGCCTGGACCCGGCCGGTCTCTACCGCCTGAAGCACGAGTTCCGTGTGGCGGCGGACCTCTCTCACCCCAACCTCGTCGCCCTCCACGAGCTGGTCTGCGACCAGGGGATCTGGTTTTTCACGATGGAACTCGTGGAAGGAGAGAACTTCCTCGAACACCTCGCAGCGCACCGCTCCGACGCCACGCGCCGCGCCCCCTCGGCGCGACGCAACGGCGGGCCACCCGACGTCCATCGCACATGGCAGAGCGGGCGCCTGCGAGCCCTCTTCTCATCACCAGGCGTTCGCGGCGTTCGCGCGCGGAACGGCCTTGTCCGGCCGGTCGACCCTGCATCGGACACCAACCTCCAGCAGTCTCCTCGCCCCCGCGGCCCAGCGTCGCGGCTCGACGCGCTCCGCGCAGCGCTCCTCCAGCTCGTGTGCGCCATCGATGCACTCCACCGCGCAGGGAAGGTCCATCGAGACATCAAGCCGGCCAACTTGCTGATCACCCCTGGCGGGCGCCTCGTGGTGCTCGACTTCGGCCTGACCAGCGCCACAGGAGAGCGAGACGGGCGCAACGGGGAAGGGACCCCTGGGTACATGGCGCCGGAGCAGGCCCATGACGCGACCGCGAGCCCCGCGAGCGACTGGTACGCCGTCGGAGGCGTGCTCTACCACGCACTCACGGGCCAGCTCCCTTTCGCTGGCTCCGCGCTCGACATCCTGAGCGCCAAGCTCGCAGGGGAACCGCGGCCCCCTTCGGCGATCACCCAGGGCGTTCCCCCTGATCTCGACGCCCTGTGCGTCTCCCTTCTTCGCCGCGTCCCTGCCGAGCGCCCCACCGCGCCCGAGCTCCTGCACGCCCTCCTGGCCCACGGCAGCGCGCCCACCTCCCGGACTCCCTGCATCACGCACTGGGCTCCGTGCATCGATCCCGCAGCTTCTCAGGACACGCTGACCGAGCCCCCCGATGGCCTCCTCATCGGGCGCGCCCGAGCGCTGGACGAACTCATCGACACCTACCGCACTCTCGAACCGGGCAAGCCTGCCTGGATCCACGTGCGTGGCCCGGCGGGCATCGGCAAGACGACGCTCCTTCGAGCCTTCACACATCGGGTCCGATGCGAAGCCTCCCCGCTCGACCCTCCTTCTTCCCCTCCGCTCCCCTCCATTCCCCCGGCTCCCCCCGCGCCTCGCGCGCTTTCACCGGAGCGCACCGACCCGACGCTCGCTTCACTCGAGGACGCCCCCCCCATGACGGTACGCACGGTCCGACGTGAGCCCTGCGCTGCGAGCTGGGCTCCCCGCGGCTGGCGCGATCCGAGCGGCCCCGCCTCGCCTCCGGAGAAAGGCCCGGTGGTCCTCAGCAGCCGCTGCCACGACCGCGAAGACTTCCCCTTCAAGCTCCTCGACGGCATCGTCGATGCGCTGAGCCAGCTTTTCGGCGGACCTGGAACTGCGGCTCTCTCGCCCGACGCCGCACACCAGGAGCGCGCCCTCGACGCCGCACGCGCCTGCACTGCACTCCAGCCTGCGGAAGCTTGCGCCCTCCTGAGGGTCTTCCCTGTCCTCGCCCACGTCGCGCCCTTGCTGGAGAGGGCAGGCGCCGCAGCATCCGCCGTGTTCCCCCGAGGTCCCCTCGCCGACCTCCAGGGAGCCTCTCTGAAGAGAAAGGCGACCACCGCCCTCCGATCGCTGCTCTGCGCCCTCACCTCCCGCGCCCCCCTCCTCCTTCTCCTGGACGATCTGCAATGGGGCGACCCCCAGAGCGCCGAGATGCTCCGAGAGATCCTCCGTCCGCCAGGCGCCCCCACCCTCCTCCTCATCACTGCGCACCGCACGGGGCTCCGGCGAGACCCACGCGACACCGAGCCCCCCGCTTGTACCGCGCTCGCCGCCACGCTCGCCGTCACCACGGTCATCGAGCTCGGCGCCCTCTCCCGCCACGAGTCCCGACAGCTCGCCCAGGCGCTTCTTCACGAGGACCGCAGGGTGGAGGGAGACCAAGGCTGCCCCGCCGCGGTCGCACAGGCGGAGCGCATCGCCCTGGAATCGGGCGGCTGCCCGCGCTGGCTGGAGGCGCTGGCATCGCATGCCCGTCACGGAGGCCGCCCGCTCCTCCAGGAGGTCATCGCGACCCGCATCGAAGCGCTCCCTGTCGAAGCGCGAAAGCTCCTCGCGCTCGTCGCCTCTGCCCCGGCGCCCTTGCCACGCAGCGCGGTGCTCGCTGCCGCTGGAGCCGACGCGTCACGGACCCTCCAGCTTCTCTCGTCCGCAGGGCTGATAGTACTTGACGCCGGCCCGACAGGTCCTCTCGTGCGCGCCTCGCACCCGCGACCATGCGCCCAGCACCTCGCCACGGCGCATCCCCCGACACGCGCTCTACCCTGCGATTCTGCGCCATTCACGCAGCTCGGTGAGCCCTGAAGCGGGAGCGCTGGCGTCGCTCACCCACACCGTGCGCGTCGATTCGAAACGCCTCTCGGACGCATTCGGCAGCCCCCCTGCACGTAACTCTCGGAGAGACGCCTGGCCTTTGCTACGGTGGTCACCGGGACGATGGCCGAACTTGCAGCCGCCCTCCTCCTGGGCTCCTCACTCATTGGATTGGTCTTCTGGTACTTCTATATGAAGGACCGAAGCCGTCGTAATGCCGCGGCCGGAGCCCAGCCAACCCCACCCCCTAGCGAAGCCAAGGATTCGGGCACGCGGAGTGATTCTCTTCCCAAAGAGAGCGCCGCACCCCTGAGTTCGGGACCCGCTTCCACCAGTCGAGGGGTGACCGCCCCGCGACGGCGCAGCGGACCCGACTACGAAGACGAAGAAGAAATCGATCACAAGGACGAGGACGACGACCTCACCTTGATCACCCTCACCCCGCCCGAGGTCATCAACTCGCCCATCTCGCGCCCCAGCTCGCCCTCCTACGGGGACGAAGAAGAGGAAGCCCGCGAGGAGCGTGAGATCGAGCAGCCCTCGGCGGTGCCGATCATCTACGACGATGACGCGGCCATCGACGAGCCCACCAGCTCCTCCCCGCTCGTCCTCATCAGCGCCGTCGGGCAGACCCACCTGGGTCAGAAGCGCCGCAAGAACGAGGACTGCTACCTCTGCATGGATGACTACCACCTGTTCGCCGTCGCCGATGGCATGGGTGGTCACAAGGGGGGCGACGTGGCGAGCCGCCTCGCCGTCGAGACCATCCAGAAGGCCTTCGAGGAAGCGAACTGGACGGAGGAGGCGCCGTACCCGGATGTCCCCCGACGCGGCAGTGAACTCGCCACGGCCATCCAGCGCGCCAACAAGACGGTGTACGACGCTTCTCAGGTGGACCGCTCCCTCATGGGCATGGGGACCACGCTGATCAGCGCTCGCTTCTCACCCAACAAGCAGCGCCTCTACGTGGGCCACGTCGGTGATAGCCGGTGCTATCGCCTGCGCGATGGTGAGCTGCGCCAGCTCACGACCGATCACACCATGGGCGCTGCGGGCATCACGGGTCCGCTCGCGAACCACCTGAGCCGCGCGCTCGGCGTGGCCTCTGCGGTGAAGATCGATCTGGTGATCGCGCGCCCGCGTCCCGGAGACGTCTACCTGCTCTGCTCCGACGGCCTCTCCAAGATGGCCACCGACGACGCCATCCAGGACGTCCTCGTCGCACAACCCGATCCCGAGAAGGCGGCGGCTGCCTTGATCGACCGCGCAAACGAGGGTGGCGGGCGTGACAACATCACCGTCATCCTGGTCCGCGTCAGCGATCCCAAGGACCTCGCCCAGATCGTCAAGCGCGCCAGCTGACGCACGCCCGGGTGCGTACGCTGGCTCCCTCGTCTTCCTGAGTTCGACGCAGGTTTCTCACCACGAACACCAATTCGGCAACGTCTGGTTCGGTGTCGACACCTCGCTTGCACTGCGCTTGACAGGCCACCGAGCGGTCGACTGAATGCGCCGCGGTGCGACGCGCTGCGACCTTCCTTTGCGGCCTTTCCCTTCTCTGTACCACCGCTCCTGCCGTCGCCCAGAACGCCGCCGCAAGGACCGAGCGCGTCGAGCCGAGCGCCGCGCTCGTCCCGGTCCGCCTGGAGCTCCGCACCTCACCCGACGTGCTCCAGTGCCCCGGAGAAAAACGCCTCCGCGAGGAAATCAGCGTCCGCCTCGGCCACTCGCCCTTCGATGACGCCGCCCGGACAGCGGTCATCGTCACCATCGCCCGTCGTGACCACGACCTCACGGGGAGGGTCGTCTACCTGGACGCCGATCGACCACTCGAAGCGCGTGAGTTCGTGGTCCCTGACGATCCCCGTGGTTGCTTCACCCTCCTCGAGTACCTCGCGGTCGCCATCGCGTTCACCCTCACCCCCTTCGGAGACGACGATCTCTCGCGGACCCCCCCGGGAACGACCGAAGCTGCCCCGCCCGGGCCCGCGCGACGTACCGAGCTGCGGCTGGGAGTCGGCGGCCAGCTCTCCCTCGGGTACGCCACGGACCCGACACTCGCCGCGTTGTTCCACGTCCAGCTCCGCTGGCCCGCGCACTCCCTCTCCCTCGAGGGGCGCTTTCGTCCCCCCGCGGCAACCTACGGTGACCGCGGGACCCCCCTCGAGCTGAGATCCGAAGGGCTCGCCGTCTCCGCGTGCGTCCACGAGTCGCTCTTCTTCGCCTGCACCGCCGGAGAGTTTGGCCTCCTCCACCTGCACAACCCGGAACGGCTCGAACAAGGAGGCCGCTATGCCGCCGTGAGCGTCGGCCTCCGCGCAGGCGTCGAACTCTTCCTTTCCGAACGCTTTCTGCTTCAGCTCCGCGCCGACGTCGCGACGAGCGTCGCCCCGGGACCGCTTCGACTCGACCGGGACGAGTGGCGCAATACGCCCCTGTCCGGCGGGCTCGGCGGTGCCTTGATGACACGGTTCTGAAACCATCGTGTCAGGCCACGCGCACCATCGGGCGATGGTCCGTCACTGCGACGTCCTTGATTCTGGCCCGCGAGAAGAGATTTCGCGTAGTCTCGCGAGATAGTGCTCCCCGAGTTCGAGCCGAGCGATCGCTTCGTGATCGATGCACGCGCCGGCAGTGGCGGGATGGGGGACATCTACAAAGGCGTCGACCGGGAGACGGGCACCCCGGTCGCGATCAAGCTCCTCCGCCCCATCGCGTCGGATCAGGAACGCGCCCGCTTCGCCCGCGAGGTCGCCGTCCTCGCGGAGCTTCGCCACCCCAACATCGTCCAGTACATCGCGCACGGCACCTGGCACGACGGCCGCCTCTTCTTCGCCATGGAGTGGCTCGACGGAGAAGACCTCGGCCAGCGCCAGCGGCGGGCCCCTCTCGGCATGCGCGATGCCGTGGAGGTCGTCCGACGCAGCGCCGCGGCCATGGCCGCCATCCATGCGCGCGGCGTCGTCCACCGCGACCTGAAGCTGTCCAACATCTTCCTCCTTCGCGGCCGCGGCACCGCCGTCAAGCTCATCGACTTCGGCGTGGTCAAGCCCCAGGTCCCCGACGAGTACCCCACCGAGCGCGGCACCATCATCGGGACCCCTCATTTCATGGCGCCCGAGCAAGCCCGCGGAGAGCCCATCGACGCCCGCGCCGACGTCTACTCGCTCGGCTCCGTCCTCTTCCGCCTGATCACCGGTCGCAACGTCTTCGAGACCGAGCACGTGATCGCCCTCCTCGGTCGGCTCGTCCTCGAAGATCCCCCGCGCGCCCAGCACGTCCGCTTCGACGTCCCCGAGGCCCTCGACGACCTGATCGCCCGGTGCATCGCCCGCGATCGCAACGAGCGCTTCGAGGACGGCGGCGAACTCTCCCGCGCCCTCGCCCGGGTCGCCGCCCACGTCGTCGACAACGACCCCCCCGCCACGGATCGCTCGGCCTCCGCCGTCCGCAAGGCCACGCAGGTCCCCGAGTCCAAGCCCCTCTCCTCCACCAGCGACGTCGGGACGCCCTCCCGCCCTGGCTCCAGCGAGCGCCGCGTCGTCGCCTGCGTCCTCTACGATCTCGGCGGCGCCACCATCTCTCCCGATCTCGACGCCTCCCTCCGCGACCTCCTCGGCGACGACGCCCGCATCGAGACCCTCGCGAGCGGCCAGGTCGTCACCCTCCTCGGGACGGAGCGCTCCCGCGGTGACGAGGCCATGCGGGCTGCGCGCGCCGGCCTCACCGTCGCCCGAGCGCTCCCTTCTGCCCGCATCGCCGTGGCCATGGGTCGCGCCACCCGCGGTCGCCAGAGCCTCGCCGGCGAAGCCCTCGATCGCGCCGCACGCCAGCTCGAAGCCACCTCACCTGGCACCGTCCGCCTCGACGCCTCCGCGCGCACTGCGCTCGAAGGCCGCTTCGTCATCCAGGAAGACACGCAAGGTGGCGTCCTCCTCCAGGAAGATCCCCTCGGCGTCGGAGGCCGCCGCTTGCTCGGCCGCCCCTCCCCCACCGTCGGCCGCGATCACGAGATCACGCTCCTCCAGGGCATCTACAGCGACGTCCTCGCCGACCGCACCCCGCGCGCCGTCCTCGTCACGGGTGCCGCGGGCATCGGCAAGAGCCGCGTCTGCTCCGACATCATCCAGCGCCTCGAGGCGTCGGCCCAGCCCCCGCTCGTCATGCTCTCCCGCGGCGACCCCATGAGCCGCAGCGCGAGCCTCTCCGGCTTCGGCCGCGCCCTGCGCGCGATGATGGGCATCCACGACGGCGAGAGCCACGACGTGCAGGTGCAGAAGGTCACCTACCACGTCTCCACCCGCCTGCCGCGCCCCCTCAGGTTCCTCTCCGCGTTCCTCGGCGAGATCGTCGGCGTCCCCTTCCCCGACGACGGCGACGAGCCGCTCCGCGCCGCGCGCGCCAGCGCCCAGATCATGCAGTCGCGCATGCGCATGGCCCTGGAGGCGTACGTCCGCTCCCAGGCCGAGCGCGCCCCGCTCCTCGCCGTGATCGACGACCTCCACTGGATCGACGACACCACCCTCGACCTCGTCGACTGGCTCCTCGGCTGCACCGAGCTGCCCTTCGTCGTCTTCGCCTTCGGCCGCCCCGAGAGCGAGGCCCGCCACCCCCACCTGTGGGAACGGCGCAACGTCACCCGCCTCGCCCTCCCCCCGCTCTCTCCCCACGCCGCCGACCGCCTCGTCGCCGCCGTGCTCACCGGCAGCACGCCCGCCGTCCGCGCCGCTCGCGCCGCCATCGTCCAGCGCGCTGGCGGCAACGCCCTCTTCCTCGAAGAACTCGTCCGCAGCGTCGCCGAGGGCCGCGACGAGATCCCCATGACCGTGCAGGCCCTCGTGCAGCTCCGCCTGGATCGCCTCCCCACCGACGCACGCGAGGTCCTGCGCGCCGCCTCCGTCTTCGGCCACGCCTTCTGGACCTCGGGCGTCGAAGCCCTTCTCGCACGCCCCATCGACACCGAACTCTCCGCCCTGGAGGCCAGCGAGATCATCACCCGCCAGCCCCACGCCCGGATCGCCGGCCAGGTCGAGTGGATGTTCAGCCAGACCCTGGTGCGCGACGTCGTCTACGCCTCCCTCCTCGACGAGGATCGCGCCGCCCTCCACCTCGCCGCCGGCACCTGGCTCGAAGCCGCCGGTGACGTCGACGCCGCCCTCATCGCCCGCCACGCCGACGCAGGCGGCGATCTCCAGCGCGCCGCGGCCCTCTACGCGCAGGCCACCCACCACGCCCTCCTCCACGGCGCCGAGCTGGTCACCGCCCTCGAACTCGCCCACCGCGGCCTCGCCTGTGGCGCCGAGGGCGTGCTGCGCACCCAGCTCCTCCTCGACAAAGCCCACGCCCACGCCGGCATGGGCCAGCTCTCCGAGGGCATCCAGGCCGCCCAGGAAGCCGCGCACCTCGCTCCCCCCGACTCCGAACTCTGGGGCGAAGCCCACCGCCTCGCCGCCAGCACCCTCATCGAGGCGGGCCGGAGCGCCGAAGGCGACGCCATCGCCACCTGGGCAGCGCGCCCCGACATCGCCCCGTCCCTCTCCCCCGCCCTCCGCGCCTCCCTCCTCGCCGTGCGCGTCCGCAGCCTCTACGATCTCGACCGCCCCCGCGAAGCCCTCGACGTCGCGCGCCACGCCGTCGACATCGCCCGCGCCTCCGGCGCCCCCGTCGCCGTCACCCGCGCCCTCGACGCCCTCCTCTTCGCCATGCCCGCGGGCGAGGTCTCCGACGCCATCGCCACCGGCCACTCCCTCATCCAGGCCGCCGAGGCCGCCGGCGACACCGCCATCGCCACCCGCGCCCGCCTCAACACCGCCTCCATGCTCAACCAGGTCGGCCTCTTCGAGGACGCCCAGGCCATGCTCATGCACGCCCTCGGCGACGCCCGCGACCGGCGCATGCGCATCCTCGAAGCCGCCGCCTTGCACAACCTCGGCATGTCCCACGCCCGCGTCGGCAAGATGGACAGCGGCGTCGAGTACGAGCGCCAGGCCGGCCTCATCGCCGACGAGTGCCACGCCGCCCGCCTGCGCATCCACACCCGCACTTACGAGATCATCTTCCTCATCTGGCGCAGCGCCCCGGGAGACCTGGCCACCGCCCTCGCCCTCTCGGGCCGCCTCCAGGAAGAGACCAGCCGCCACCCGGCCCTCCAGCTCGGCTCCTGGTTCGCCCTCGCCCGCGTGCAGCTCGCCCGACAGGCCTACGAAGCGGCCCTCCCCGCCGCCCGCGAGGCTTACCAGCGCCTCGCAGCCGGCCCCGTCGAGGAATGGGAAGAGTACACCCGCCTCACCCTCGTCGAGTCCCTCCTCGCCGTCGGCCTCACCACCGAAGCCGACGCCGTCCTCGACGAGGCCTTCCGTTCCCTCCTCGATCGCGCCCAGCGCATCCACAACCCCTACCAGCGCAGCGCTTTCCTCCGTCGCAACGACGAGGTCGACAGGCTCTTGCAGCTCGCCCGCGAGCGCCTCGGCCGCGTCCTTCCCCCCCTCGACCCCGTGAACGACCACCGCACCCCCACCATGGGGCCTGGCACCACCACCTGACGCCGCCCCTTCCGACCTCACCTGCCCCCCGCCCGGAGTGCGCCCCGTCCTTGACGTTGGATCGTGGGGTAGCTAAGGCGACCCCAATGCATTCCCCGGCAACTCGGTCCACCGACTCCCTCACCACGCGCCTCTTCGGCCGGGGCCGCACCGCCGCCCTCGCCGTCGCGCTCGGCCTCGGCGCCGCCACGCTCCTCGCGCCCGAGAGCGCAGCAGCGCAGGGCAAGAGCGCCGTCATCGACGTCCGCCGCGCGATGCTCGAGACCGAGGAGGGCCTGCGCGTCCAGGCCACGCTCCGCAAGATCTTCGACAGCCGCCAGGTCGAACTCGACGGCAAGCAGCGCTCCCTTTCCGAGGAGCAGGAGAAGATCGAGAAAGAGGACCGCGCCGGCAAGACCCCGAAGGACCAGCTGGCCCGTCGCCGCGAGAACCTCCAGCGCCAGGCGGCCGAATTCCAGGCCGTCTACGTCGAGGCCCAGCGCGAGATGCAGCGCAAAGAGAACGAGCTGACCACCCCCATCCTCCAGAAGGTCCTGGGTGTCGTTCGCCGCCTCGCCTCGCAAGAGGGCTACGAGATGATCATGGAGAAGTCGGCCGTCCCCTACTACCGCGCCGACCTCGAGATCACCGACCGCGTCATCCAGATGTACAACGCCGGCGCTGCTGGCGACGCCGCCCCGGCCAAGCCCGGCGCGACCCCTCCGGCGGCCCCCAAGGCGCCTGCGAAGCCCGCGGCGCCCGCAGCCCCCGCCCCCAAGAAGCCCTGAGCCGACCTCCCTCGCTGCGTCGCACGGACCGGTCTCATCGCGTGGCCGGCTGAAGCGCGCGTGCGGCGATCTCCCGCCGCAGCACCTCGACCCCTCGCGCCAGCACCTCGTCCTTCCCCGCCCGCAGCCCGGCGATCGTCGGCCGCACCGGCACCAGCGGCGACAGCCCGATGCGCTGGAGCTGCCGCCCGTCACCGAACCGGATGCCCTGCCCCGAGAACGTCACGCACGTCCCGCCGGGCATGCACATGTCCGTGATGTCGCCGTTCGCTCCCGCCGTCGGGCTGCCCACGAAGCGCGTCCCGTTCGCCGCCGAGAAAAGGAGCCCGATGTGCTCCGCCTGGCTCTGCGTCCGCTCGTCCACCAGCATCACGCTCGGTCCCTGGAAACGAAGTGGCGCAGGAGGGAGCCGCTGCTCGAACAGGAAGCGCCCTCGACCCGCTTGCGCGCTCACGACGGGCCGCTCGAACAGCGCCGTGGGTGCCTTCTTCACGTTCATCCCCGCCCCGAGGGCCCACCCGGTCTGGTGGGGATAACCACGCATGTCGAACACGATCCCCTTCGCGCTCGCCAGCGCCGTGAACATCGCGTCCACCTGGTTCCCCTCCAGCCACGTCAGGTCGACGTAGCCGATGCCTCCATCGAGCAGCCGGTACGGCAGCGCGTCACTGTCCGGCCCTGGCTTGACCAGCGCGTCGTCGACGCTGTAGCGCGGCACCTTCACCTCCTTGCGCCGCCCCCCTTCTCCCTCGACCCCCAGCGTCGCCACCGAGCCGGGCGCTCCCCGCAACGCTTGCCTGTCCGCGTAGTGAGCGTGCGCCCACGGGTTCGACGCGGCCTCGTAGCGCCTGGCCCGCTGCGCACGCGCATCGATGTCCTCGCCATCGACCGACACGATCACGTCCCCCACCGCGAGCCCGGAGCCCCGCGCCACCCGCCCCGACAGCCGGACCACCACCGGCCGCCCCTCGATCCGCAGCACATCGATCCCGGCGTTCAGGCTCACGCCGAACAGCTCTGCCGAGGGCCTCCCCACCATCCACACGTGCCCATCCGGGACACGCGCCGCCATCTCGGCGATCGTCAGCGTGTAGGCGCGCGCGTCCTCCGCCGCCTCGAAGCGCGGGATGAACTCCACGAGCGCTCGCTCCCATGCGTCGCCCATGAGCGACCGGTACGCGAAGAACCGCTCGAACACGTTCCACAGCCGGAACAGCCCGAGCAAGCGCAGCTCCCGGGACGGGTACGGCTGATCCTCGTACACCGCGTCCCTCCGCCACCCGATGGACCGCGCAGGGGTCACCTGGCGCTTCGCCTCCTGCGTCGCCCCCTTCACGCGCCCGCCCCCGGAAGCGGACTTGCCGGAAGCGATCATCGCGAGCGCCTTCTCGATCATCGCGTCCTTCGCGCCGGCCTTCGCGGGCCGCGCCCCTTGCCCCTCGGGAAGCGCCACATCGGCCCGGAGCGGCGCCTCCAGGGACGAGATCCGCAGCAGGACGGGCGGACGATCACCCCGCTCGATCGAGATCTGGCTCACGATCGCCTCGTCCTGCAGGACGCCATCCGACACGATCTCCGCGTCCCCCAGGCTCTGCAGCGCGACCGCTCCAGCAGGCAAAGACGAGTGCTTGTCGACGAGCACCACGATCCGCGAAGGCCGCGGCCCGGACGTGAACGGGTACAGCGCCGGCAACCGCGTCACCAGGGACGTCTGGTAGGGCGTCATGTTGCCCCGCTGCGACGCATACCCGTGGTGCTCGACCTCCCGCAGGGCGGGAGCCGCGCCTTCTCGTGACGCCAGCGACCCCACGAGTCCCTCGAACAGCTCGTTCCCGTCGAACGAGTACCCTTGCCCTGCCGGTGGCCGCATGTCCGCGATCACCGCCCTGGCCTTCGCGATCTCGTCCTGCGCGCGCAGCGCGAACGCGACCATCGTGGCGTCGTCCGCCACGCTCCCCAGGTCGATCCAGAGCACGTTCTTGCCCTTCCCTTCCCAGCGGAACCGCGCCTCGAAGGCTGGCGCCACCGCGTCCGGCGACGTCGCCCAGGCCCCGTCCCGATCGAGCCGCGTCGCTGGATCGCCGAGCGCCTTCAGCATCTCCTCGACCGCCGCATCCTCGTCCTCCCCCGTCGTCGCTGCCGACACCTTCGGGATCGCCTTCAGCAACGCCGCGTCCCAGTCGATGTCCCGCTCGACCAGGAACGGGTGCAGGTACCGGACCTCACCCCATACCTTCGCCAGCCGCGCGAGCCGCTCCACGCGCGCGTCCAGGGGCCCGGACGGCGGCACCGTCACGGGCGGCACCTCGGGCACGATCGCGCCCTCGTCCGCGTCGCTGCGCGTGACTGGAGGGAGCCCGACCCCTTCTGCTGCGTGCGGCGCAGGCGTCGATGTCCCCGAGGGCGCCGCACAGGAGGCCAGGTGGAGCACGAGCAGCGAACCCAGCAGCGAACACCTCATGCGAGGCAGCAGACCGAGCCTTCAGGATCGTGTCAACGGATCGGAAGGCCAGCTCACATCCGACTGCCCTCGCGCTCCTGCTGCCCACCTCCGCGCTCCTGCTGCCCACCTCAAGGACGCGAAGAACGCTCCAAGGACGACGACGCCTCCTTCAGCGCGCGCTCCAGCAACCGCGAGGCGACGTCGAGGAGATCCGCCTCCGTGACGATGCCCACCAGCCGCCCGCCATCGACCACGGGCAAGCACCCGATCCCATGCTCCCGCATGAGCTGCATGGCCGAGAGCGTCGGCATCTCCGGCGTCGCGTGGACCGGCTCCACATGCATGATCGACGCGACCGTGACCGGCTTCGGCGTCGAGCTCGGCGCGCCCACCTCCGCGGCCTTCTCGGCGCGATCCGGAAGACCGCTCGCCACGAGGCGCACCAGATCCCGGTACGACACCACGCCCACGAGCCGCCCGTCCTCCTCCACCGGCACGTGCCGCATGTGCCGCCAGTCCATCACGCTCGCCGCGAGGTCCACGATGTCGTCCGGCCGCAGGGTGAACAGGTCGGTCGTCATGATCTGCGCCACCGTCCGGTAGCTCTCGACGAGCGCCACCGGATCGTCGGGCACCCGTGCCAGCGGCCAGTCATGCACCGGCGCGCCGCGCTGCTGCTGCTCCAGCATCGCTGCGCAGAGCGCCCGATCCTGCGCGTCCTGCATCCCCTTGCCCTCCCGCTCCATGGCCGCCAAGGACGACAGCGCCCACTGCGCGCCGGTCTGCCCGCTGCGCACGCGCTCTTCCAGCACCCCGAGGTAGTGGTCGACATCGGCCGCGTCCACGCCCTCCGCGCGGAGCCCCTCTCTCGCCCGCGGCAGAAGCTCTTCCAGGATCAGCGCGGGCGCGGTGAACGACTTCCCGTCCATCCAGGTGAACTGCGCCTTCAGCCCGTGCCGCGCCGCCGCGAAGAAGTTCATCTTCGCGTCCGCGAACGCCATCCGCCGATCCACGCGCGGGAACTCGCGCGACAGCCCGGCCATGAGGCCCAGGAAGAACGCCGCATTCGCCACCTCGTCCAGCAGCGTCGGCCCCGAAGGCAGCACCCGGTTCTCGATGCGCAGGTGCGGCACCCCGTCCCCCACGCCGTAACAAGGCCGGTTCCAGCGGTACACCGTCCCGTTGTGGATGCGCAGCGCCCGCAGCGCCGGCGCCTCTCCACGGGCGAGCACCTCCCGGGGATCCTCCTCCGCGTCCGAGATCACCACCACCCGGAAGCGCGCGATGTCTTCCCGGAAGATCTCCAGCACGCTCTCGTCGACCCACCGCTCACCGAACTGCGCCCGCGGCTGCTGCGCCCGCTGCGCTTGCTCTGCCGGCCGGAGATCGATCGACCGCGCGAACAGCGCGATCCGCGTCTCGTGCCACAGCCTGCGGCCGAGCAGCACCGGAGAGTTCACCGCCGCGGCGAGCACCGGACCCGTCACGGCCTGCGCCAGGTTGTAGAGCGGCGCGAACTCCTTCGCCCCCACCTGCAGGTGGACCTGGAAGCTCGTGTTGCACGACTCGAACATCACGTTGTCGTGCGTGGCCTCCAGCTCGTCGAGGCCCTCGATGCGCAGGTGGAAGTCGCTGCCACGCAGCTTGCACAGCGCGCTGTTCAGCGCCTGGTAGCGAGGCCGCTGCGTCAGGTTCTCGATCCCGAGATCCCCGATGCGCAGCGTGGGCAGGATGCCGGTGAGCAGCACCTCGGCCTCCAGCTCGTGCGCCGCCTTCGATGCCAGGCCGCACAGCTCCTTCATCTCGGCTTCGAGGCGACGGAAGCAGTCGCCCCGGAAGGCCAGCGGACTGAGGTTCGCCTCCAGGTTGAAGCGCCCGATCTCGGTGGTTAGCCGCGGATCCTCCACCCGCTCCAGCAACGCCTCCGCGATCGGCGCAGGCCCGAACGAGCGATCGACCAGGAACATCTCCTGCTCGGCGCCGATCCGTCGCACGTTCGCCTCGATCCGGTCCCCTTCGAGCATCTGCTCCAGGGCCAGGATGTCCGACAGGAGCGCCTTGACGAACACCTGCTGCTGCTGCTCGTCCGTGCCCTCAGCGATCTTCTGCTCACCCATGACGTCCCACCTCTCGCGGGGAGCGAAGGCCAGCGCCGCCCAGCCCGACCCCCGGACCCGTCCCCCCGATGCGATGCCGGTCGCCCCTGGACGGTCGCACACCGCCTCGCCTTCCCTTCAGTCTCCCCCGGACGCGGGCGGAAGCACGTCGTGGCACGGCCGCAGCGTGACCTTCGCGCGCCTCCAGCTCGTCCCTCTCGGGGCGTCGCCCTGCACGAAGGGGTCGAGATCGGCGGGCAACCGAGGCGAGATCACCGGCTGCGCATGGTGCACTTTTGCAGCCCTGGATCTGCTGAAGCCACGAACTCTCAGCGCGGGACGAGCCCGAGCGCGATCCAGGCTGCGACGACGGATCTGCGCCTGCGCGAGCGATGGTAGGGTGCGCGCATGCGACTCCTCCCCGCAGTCTTCGCCGCAGTCTCCACCGCGGGCTTCGCCGTCCTCCTTTCCGCTGGCTGCTCCGGGGACGACCCCAGCACCGCCGGCGCAGGCGGCTCGGGCGCATCGAGCGGCATCGGCGGCAGCATGGCCACCACGGCGCCCGGCACCGGCGGCATCGGTGGCACCGGCGGCGATGGGGGCAGTGGCGGCAACAGCGGCTCGCGCGGCCCGGCCTACGAGGCAGGCACCGCAGACTGCCCTCCCGAGGACGGCACCCGGCGCATCAAGCTCGTCAACAACTGCACCTCGGCGCGCTGGTTCAAGCTCGATGGCCGCACCACCCCGACCTGGGCGCGGCCGACGGACTGCCCCTGGAACGGCGCGGCCTGCACCGATCTCGAAGGCGTCGGCCAGTGCTCGGCCATCGCGCAGGGCATGAGCGGCGGCGTCAACCCGGGCCCGGTGTACTGCAAGGCAACCGGCGTCGGCGCGCAGGGCGCGTGCGCGTGCAACCCCTACTTCGAGATCGCACCTGGCGAGGAGCACACCATCGACATGCCCGCATCGGCTCCGTTCGCGAGCGGCACGGGCTGGCTCGCGACCGGCTGCAACGCCTTCGGAGACGGCTGCACGCTCGGCAACGACGCCGCGAAGAACAGCACCTTCGAGTTCACCTACGACCCGCCGGGCCAGGGCACGCTCTGGTACGACATCAGCGCGGTCAATGCCTGGACCACCGCGAGCGCGATCGGCATGAAGAGCTGCGGCGGCGGCAGCGATCCCGACCCGGACAACGTGTTCTGGTGCCGCGGCACCGGCTGCCGCTTCGACGTGAACGACCAGTGCCCCGACGGCACCGCCGCGTTCGACCCGGCCCCCGCGGGCTGCGGCACCTGCCCGACCATGGTGGTGAACGGCAAGCAGGTGATCGTCGGCTCGTGCGGCACCTGCCCCGACGGCGCCTCGGCGAACCGCATCCCCACCGGCACCGTGTTCAACGCCAACAACATCGGCGGTAACGAGTGGACATGGACCGGCAGCCCCGAGTTCGCGCGCACCTTCGGCCACGACGAGGGCGTCCACGCGAACCGGCGCTACGACTGCGGTCCCGGCGGCTGCACGGCGGCGGCGGCAGGCCAGGCGAACACCTGCCTCGGCGGCTGCGACCTCTGCACCGTCAGCCAGAATGTGTCGGCCGGCGACAATGCCTGCCTCAAGTATTGCTGCCCCGATTCGACGCACACCTACAACGGCGCGACCTACCGCTACGACAGCGCGGGCTGCACCGCGCTCGGCGTGCAAGCGGGGACCGACTACAGCCCGGCCGTGAAGGGCGAGTGCCCGTACGTGTACACGTTCGGGTACGAGGACCACTCCTCGACCTTCCGGTGCACGACCAGCGCCTCGCTGCTGCTCCAGGCCTGCCCTGACCCGACCGATTTCCCGTCGTCGTTCGAGCCCTGATGCTCGGCCGGTGCCCACGCTGGCACCGCGGGCTCTCGCCACGTCGACGTGCGCGGCTTCATGGCATCCCAGGGACGACATCGCGTCGTCTTTCACGGTGCCTCATCCGCCATCTTCGCTGCCTTCGCGTCCCGGGGACGACATCACGTCGTCTTTCGCGGATGCCTGGCGTCCCGGGGACGACATCACGTCGTCTTTCGCGGATGCCTGGCGTCCCGAGGACGACATCGCGTCGTCTTTCGCGGATGCCTGGCGTCCCGAGGACGACATCGCGTCGTCTTTCACGGACGCCTCATCCGTCATCTTCGCTGCCTTCGCGTCCCGAGGACGACATCGCGTCGTCTTTCACGGACGCCTGGCGTCCCGAGGACGACATCGCGTCGTCTTTCACGGTGCCTCATCCGTCATCTTCGCTGCCTTCGCGTCCCGAGGACGACATCACGTCGACTTCTTCGCCGCCGGCAGGCTGTCCTTCGCCGCTCCGGGGCGACGCCGATGGCGTTCAGAAGCGACGAGTCGGTGAGCAGCGCTCCGCCGAGGTTCACGGTAAAGAGCCAGCCTCCAGCGCGCACCCAAAGGGAAGGACCCACGTTCCCAGCCCCCCGCCCCCACCACCTCGCTCGGGAACACCACCGACCCATCGGTCCCCCCTCGCTCGGCATGGCGCACGGCCCGGACCGCCGAGAGAGAGCAGACAGCAGAAGGGATACGGGGGCACGCAGGAGGCATGCGGGCGGCTGCGGGCGGCATGCGGGCGGCTGCGGGCGGCAAAGGAGAGCGCAGGCGGCTTTCCCCTCGAGGACGCCGCACTCCTCGGAAGCGCTGGAGGTGCGTGGACGTTGATGTCCCACCTCACACCGCGTTATTCTGGCAAGGCCATCGCGTCTGCAATGCGCAGGCCTGGTCCGCGAGGTTCTCTGTGAGCGTGCTTCTTCGCACCCATCGCGCCCGCTTCGTCGTCCTGATGGGGCTCGGCGCTGCCGCTGCGCTCGTCGCGCCCGCTGGCTGCCTCTTCCCCGACTACTCGTTCGATCTCCCCGAGCCTTCGGGCGGCACCGGCGCGTCGGGCGGGGGCACCAACCCGACGACGGGGAGCCACTCGGAGGACTGCACGAACGGCGTCGACGACGACAACGATGGGCTGGCGGACTGCGCCGATCCCAAGTGCGTCGAGGTGAGCTGCGTGCCCACGGTGCCCACGGGCTGGACGGGCTACGTCGCGCTGTACGATGGCGCGCCAGCGGGGGATCCGGGCTGCCCGTCGAACTTCCCGGGGCAGGCGTACGTGGGGACGGACGGGATCACGGCGCCAGCGGCGGTCTGCCAGTGCTCCTGCTCCGCGCCGTCGTGGACCCCGGGGTGCGCCGCGCTCGAGACCATCACCATCTCCACGGGCGACGCCCCCTGCGCCGACGAGGCCTACTGCATCGGCGCGGTGACCGTGCCCCCGGGCTGGAACGGGACCTGTTTCAACGAGACGGGTTTCTCCGGCGGGCAGCTCACGTGCGGTCCCAACACCAACCAGACGTGCAGCATGGCCACCGGGGATCCTTGCTCGGTCTCGGTGCGCGCGACGGCGATCGCGGCGACCGGGAGCGGCACGTGCCAGCCACAGCTTGCGCCGGTCAATCGCCCCGATCCCCTCTGGGATCGGCTCGGCCGCGCTTGCGGAGACGCGCCGGTCACGGGCGCCGGGTGCAACATCGGACAGGCCTGCATGCCGCGGCCCGAAGCGCCGTACGAGAGCGGGCTGTGCATCTCGCAAGAGGGGAACGTCGCCTGCCCACCGGGTGCGTTCACCCAGAAGCACGTGTTCTACGGCTCGGTCGAGGACACCCGCGGCTGCGCGGACGACTGCGCATGCGGTCCTGGGGCCAATGGCACCTGCCCGGCGACCGTGTCGATCTATTCGGATCAGACGCTCGGGGTTTGCTCCACGGTCGTCGCGAGCTTCACGGCAGGGACCTGCATGAACGTGGCGAACAATCCCGCGATCCGTGGGCGCACGGTCTCCGCGCCCGGCGCTCCCACGGGCGGCTCGTGCACGTCGACGGGCGGGACGCCCACCGGGACGGCCCAGCCGATCAACCCGACCACGTTCTGCTGCATCCCCTGAGCGACCCCAGATCCGGACGAGAGGCCTGACCGAGAAGCGTCAGGCGCTTCGTTGCGCCCTCGGCCATGCGCTTCGGCCTCCCGTCGATGCGCATGGAGCGCGTGCCCGTCCGGTGCGTGACGAGGTCAGGCTGCACGCGCTCGCTGGCGAGGGTCAGAACTGCATGCGCACGCTGAGGCCGCCGACATTGGCGCCCGAAGCGGCGGGCACGAGCGACGGAGACCAGGTGCTGTAGGCGGCGCGGCGAGGGCCACGGCGCCTGGCTTCGCTGGAGGCTTCGCCGGACGTGGTCTCCTCGGACGGTGCAGCGTCACCGCCCTTGCCGCTGGTCACGAGCATCACGATGCCGGCGGCGATGCCCACCACGCCGAGCGGGAGGGTCACCTGCGCGAGGCCGGTGTAGAGGCGGCCGCTGTCCGCGGTCGACTCGGCCGAGGGGGGGCAAGCGTTGTCGCTGTTGCAGACCTTGTCGAGGTCGCTGAGGGCGCCGCCGCGGAGGCCGAGGAACACGGCGCCCACGACGGTGCTCGCGACGCCAGCGCTCAGGACGACGATGCCGGGCACCTTGGAGCCCTTCGGCGGAGGCGGCGGCGGCGGCGGCTTGACGGGCTCGGGCTCGACGGCGGCGGGCTCGGGCTCGGGGACTTCGATCGTGACGTCGACGGTCTTCGCGCTGCGCTCTTCCATGGAGACCGTCTCGCGGAAGGCTTCCTTGTCGCCGACGCGCGCGGCCACGACGTGGGTGCCGGGGTCGACGGGGATCTCGGCGGTGGACTCGCTCTGGCCGATCTCGACGCCGTCGAGGTAGATGGCCGCGGTCTCCGCGCCCGTGCCTCGCCGGACGTTGAGCTTGGGGATGCGCTCTTCCAGCGCGGCGATGCGATCGCCGACGCGGTTCGTGACGTCCTGCGCCTTCTTGTCGCCCTCGGCGGCGGCCGCGGCGAGGCGGTAGTTGCCCAGGGACGAGACGAGCTTGCCGACGCGCTCTTCGCACTCGCCGATGTTGAAGAGCACCTGCGGGGTGCGCTTGACGCGGGCGACTTCCTGGAACTTCGCCAGCGCTGCGGCGCAGTTGTTCGCGGCCATCAAGGCGACGCCTTGCCGGAACTCGACGCGAGCGCGGTCCAGCTCTTCCTGCGTCTGGGCCGACGCCGGGGACGCCCCGAGGGTGACGCCGAGGGCGAACGTTGCGATCCCGATTCCGACTGATCTGCTCCGTCCCGGCATGCTCTGAATCCTCGCACCCCTCGCAGCCATCGCGCTCCGCTCTCCCGCTCTGAACGTCGAGCCAGGCGATGCTACCACGGGCCGAGCGGGCGATGGGGAAGCTCCCGATGGGCTGCGTCGAACCCCTGATGCCCCCTGTACGCAGCGCGCGGGGCTCCTGATGCTTCCCGTACGCAGCGTGAAGGACCGTGACTGTTCCCAACGGGAGCGGTGCGCGGCCGCTGCCCGTCCCCTGTCAGGGTCCGCCTGGTCCGCCAGTCGGGGGGGCCGCCAGGGTCAGGCGCACCACCCGTGAGCGGCGTTGAGACCTGGGCGTTTTCCGCACTCTCGCCCGGCTACGGTTCTTGCATGGGCGCAGCGGTGGGAGCGTCCCGCATGCAACTGCTTGCGACTGCGTACTGCACGATCGAACACGATCTTTCCAGGTCCCTGGTCCGGCTCACGCGGAACGCGGTGCCTTACCGGACGATCGAGGAGCTGGACGGGGAGATCGCGGTGATCGGTACGGTGCTCGACGGGGTCAAGGGGCAGTGGCGACTGCTCGTGGACCTGCGCTCGGTGCCGCTGCGCAACGATCCGGCCTTCGAGGCGGCGAGCGCCAGGTTGCGCGATCGGATGTTCCGCCATGCGTCGCGCATCGCGCTGGTGGTGAAGACGGCGGTGGGCGCACTGCAAGTGAAGCGGCACGTTCGCGAGGACCACGTGGACGCCGAGGTGTTCGACGATGAGCGGCTGGCGATGAACTATTTGCTGAGGCCGCCGTCGGTGGGGACGAGCCGTCGTCGGAGCTACATGCCGACGTCGGGCTACGTCCTGGTGCAGCAGGGCCGGCGCTTCTGAGCCGTACCGGTCGGGCATGACCGCGAGATGAGCCGTCACCGCGGGCGCGGGCGGCGACGTCAACGCGTCCGCGAGAAGGGCCGGAGTCGCGAGAGGAGCTGGAGGCAATCCAGGGCGGCGAGGGCGCCGTGGGCTCGGAGCGTCGGGGCAGGCGTGGCGTGAGGCGAGGCGTCGACGAAGGCGTCGAGCCAGGCTTCGGGCGGAGGGCGCGAGAGGACGCCGGCGAGGTCGAAGAGGGCGAGATCGTCGATGCCTGCAGCGCGGGCGATGGCCGCGTCCTGGCGCAGCTCTTCGGGATCCCGGTAGGTGGGCTCGTCGCCGAGCGCGCCGACGCCGACCACGCCGAGAGAGGCGCCCACGGCGTCGCCGAAGCGAAGGCGGGCAGCGCGGCAGAGGAGGGCGAGGAGCGCAAGGACGTCGGCGCGGCGGAGGAGGCCGCGCGACCAGCCTTCGATCATCGAGGTATAGAGCATGGCGTGGATGCCGCGGAAGCCGACGCCCGTGACGGGGGTGCCGAGGGTGCGCTCCCAGGAGCCGTCGCGGAGAAGGAAGGGGACGATGGCCGCCGAGGCGACGATGCCGCGCGCGTCGAGGGTCTCGACGAGGGCGCGGAAGGCAGCGACGGCCGAGGTCCCGTCGTCCCCTGCCCTGCTGCGCAGCAGGGACCAGAGGCCGCGGGGGTCGTCGAGGGCGCGCTGGACATGGCCGATCGGAGGTTCCAGGTCGACGATGATCTCGGCGGGGGTGAGGTCTTCCCGGGTGAGCGTGGCCAGGAGTTCTTCGATGAAGGCGCGGTAGGGGGTGATGGTCGCGCCGCTGGCCCAGCGCCCCGCAGCGTCGTCGAGCATCGGCCAGACGGCGACGGGGACGCCGGCGCTCGCCGCGGCGCGGCAGAGGGCGGGTAGCTCGGGCAAGGTGTCGGGACGAACGGCGATGGCGAGGTCGAGGCCGTACCGCGCGAGGAGGCGGAGGACGGGGGGGGAGCCCACCTCGGCAAGGGGGAGCAGCTCGCTCCAGATGCGGCGTCTGTTCATGGGTGAGGTCCCGCGTGCGACACCGCGCTAGGCTTTCGGTGCATGAAGATCCTGTACGGCGTCGTCGGCGAGGGCATGGGGCACGCGATGCGCTCGCGCGTGGTGCTGGAGCACTTGCTCGGCGAGGGGCACGAGATCGAGATCATGGCCTCGGGGCGGGCGACGGAGTTCCTGTCGAAGCGCTTCGAGGGGGTGAACCGGATCCACGGGCTGCACATGATCTACGAGGAGAACCGGGTCCGGCGAGGAAAGACGCTGTGGTCCAACGCGCTGGCCGGCACGTCGGGGTTGCCCAAGAACATCGCCGCCTATTTCGAGCTCATCAAGGACTACAAGCCGGAGGTGGTGATCAGCGACTTCGAGTCGTGGACGTACCTGTATGCGAAGGCGCACCGGCTGCCCATCGTCTCGATCGACAACATGCAGATCATCAACCGCTGCTCGCACGATCCAGCGGTGATCGAGGGCCACCAGAGCGACTTCAAGGTGACGAAGGCGTTCGTGAAGGGGAAGCTGCCGTTCTGCGACCACTACCTGATCTCGACGTTCTTCTACCCGCCGGTGCGCAAGGACCGGACGACGCTGGTGCCGCCGATCCTGCGCCCGGAGATCCTGTCGGCGCGTCGGCGCGCGGGGGAGCACCTGCTCGTGTACCAGACGGCCGAGGGATACGGGCGGCTGCTGGAGACGCTGGCGCAGTCGGGGGTGGAGTGCCGGATCTACGGGATGCGGCGCGGGCTCACGGAGGAGCAGGTGGAGGGGAACCTGCGGTTCCGGCCGTTCAGCGAGGAGGGGTTCATCGATGATCTCGCGTCGTGCCGAGGGGTGATCGCGGGCGGTGGGTTCACGCTGATGGGCGAGGCGGTGTACCTGCACAAGCCGATGCTGGCGGTGCCGCTCGGGCGACAGTTCGAGCAGGTGCTCAACGCACGCTATCTGGAGCGCGAGGGGTTCGGGCAGTACGCGATGGCGCTGGACGATCCGGCGGTGATCCAGCGGTTTCTGGCGGCGCTCCCGGGGTGTGAAGAGAAGCTCGCGAGCTACGCGCAGGATGGCAACCGAGCGCTCCTCGGCGAGCTCGACACGCTGCTCGATCGGGCCTCGGCCGGGATTCTGTAGCGCCTGGTCAAGGGGCGGCTGGGGTCCAGGGGGCGCCGCCGTCCTCGATGCGGATGAGCACGACGGTGATGTTGTCGCGGCCGCCGCGCTCGTTGGCGAGGGCGACGAGGTGGGCGCAGGCTTCGGTCAGCACGGGCTGGTCGTCGAGGATGCGCGTGATGTCGGTCTCGTCGATGAAGCCGTGGAGGCCGTCGGAACAGAGGACGAACACGTCGCCGGGCCTCGTGGGTTCGGCGCAGGCGTCGGCGTCGACGGTGGCCGAGATGCCGAGGGCGCGGGTGATGACGTTGCGAGGGAGGTAGGCGAGATCGCGCGGCGACAGGTCGGGGCGCTCGCGGAGGGCGTCTTCGAGGAGGGAGTGGTCGCGGGTGAGCTGCTTCAGGTGGTGCTGGCGGAGGAGGTAGCAGCGGCTGTCGCCGGCGTGGACCACGTGCAGGGTCTGCTCTTCGGGGGCGAAGGCGGCAGCGACGACGGTGGTCCCCATGCCGCGGTGGGCGCGCGAGTCGCCAGCGCGGGCGAAGATGCGGGCGTTGGCCTCGACGACGGCGGCGGTGAGGCGAGCGCCCGGCCTTTCGTCCGGTGGGGCGTGGTTGCCGCGGAAGTAGCTGGCAACCGTGCTGGCGGCGATGCGACTCGCCACCTCGCCCGAGCGATGACCTCCCATGCCGTCTGCAACGAGGAAGACGCTGTACTCCGGGAGGAGCAGAAAGCGGTCCTCGTTGTGCAGCCGCGCCCTGCCGATGTCCGACAGCCCCGCCGCGATGGCCCGCATCGGTGGAGAGCGTAGTCGAGGCGGGGCGTGATCGGGAACTGGGTTATCGTGGGAAGAAGAGGCCGGCGCTCGGCACGGGCCCGAGGAGTCGGCACGGGCCCGAGGAGACGGAGAGGCTCCCCACCACACCTCAGGGGACGACGACGGTGTCGTTCGACTGGAGCGGTAGGTTCGCGCGGAGCTGGCCGTCTTCGACGACGCGGCTGTAAGGGAACGGGATGCGTCGCTCTCCGAAGGAGTCGCGGCGCACGATGACGATGTCGTCCGGATCGGCGAACCGGCTGAAGCCCCCCGCGAGGGCGATGGCCTGGAGTACGGTGACCTGGGCGGTGGGGGTGAACTCGCCGGGTCGCGCGACCTCCCCCACGACGTAGACGCGGTAGCTGTGCAGCTCGGCCACCTCGACGCTGACCACGGGTTTCTGCGTGTAGTATTTCTCGGCGCGGTTCGCGACCTCGTTGGCGATGTCGATGGCGGTCCGTCCAGCGGCCAGGACTTCCCCGACGAGCGGTACGGTGATGTACCCGTCCGGTCGGACCGTGGCCCGTGCGCTGAGCGCATCGTTGTTCCAGGCGCGCACCTCGAGGATGTCGCCCGGGCCGATGCTGTACTTGCTCGTCGCCTTGCGCTCGGCGTCGTAGTCGAACTTGGGCATGGATCCGCCGCAGCCGGCCAGCGCCGCCCCGGCGAGCAGCGCGATCACGAGGCGCGTCGACCAGCGCCTCCCGGGCGCGGTAGGGGTCGTCCTTCCCGGGCCGCCGTTCGGGGGCGGGGGCGTGGGGACGGGTCGGGTCGATGCACGGGTCATGGCCTCTGTTTCCTCCGAAAGCTCGAGGTGGGCGTCGGTGGTTCCGCCCACGCCCGCTCTACCTTGCTTGGATGCTGCTGGGGCGCGAGGGCGCGCGCTTTGTCTGACTTCAGCAACGCGAAACGCCCCTCCGGCAACGAAACCAGAAGGGCGGCCGAGGGTTCTCGGTCGGGTGGTGGATGGATGGCTGCGTGGGTCGTCTGCGCGCTCTGTGCGCTCGTCATCTTGAAGCCGCAGGAGTTCATCCCGGCGCTGGCCGGGTTGCCTCTCCTCTACATCGCATTCGCGGCGGCCGCGGTCCTGGTCGTCTTCGATGTGTGCTGGCGTCGGGTGAGGCCGGCGCTGTCGCCTCAGATCCCGTTCGCGCTCGCGTTCTTCGCGTGGGCGCTCTTGACCACGGCGATCAAGGTGCCGGACACGCTGTCGGAGCGGGTGGCGTTCTTCGTCACGGGGGTCGGTGTGCTGCTGGCGGTGGGGATCGGCAGCGCGTCGTCGATGGGGTTGAAGGCGTTCGCCGTGACGTTCCTGGCCTGCGGGGTCCTGGTGACGGGGGTGGCGCTGGTGCAGGGGCGAGGGCCGCTGCAGTGCATGACGCCCGTGGACGACGAGGACTGGATGGGGACCGGCGAGCTGCGGTCGGATGGGCGGTCGTGTGCGGTCGACGACGACTGCTACGAGCGGGCGCCGAACCCGGAGGCGAGCTACCGCTGCGAGCGGCAAGGACCCCTCGGGACCTCGACGGTCCGCGGTCGGGTGCGCTACCGGGGGTCGCTGGCCGATCCGAACGAGCTGGCGTTGATGGTGGGGATGACCATCCCGTTCGCGTTCGCGCTCGCCGATCGTGGGCGGAGGCGACGCGCGCGGGAGGACGGGGTCCTCGAGGAGGCGCCACCGCCGCAGGAGGGCTCCCCGGGCGACGCTTCGCAAGGAAACGATGCGGAAGCGCTGAAGACGGGCGCGGCCGACGAGGCGCAGGTGACGAGGGCGTCGTCGCCAGGGACGGGGTCGGAGGTCGAGGGGCGCGCCAGTCGCCCTCGGTGGAGTGAGCCCGGGAGCGGCGGCGGGGTGATGATGGGCGCGGCCGTGCCGCTGCCGCTCTTGCTGACGGATCGGTTGCTCCACCGGGTGGGGACGGGGCTGCGCGCGTTGCCGGTGATCGCGCTGCTGATCGCGATCGCGGTGATGGTGGTGATGACCAAGTCACGCACCGGGGTCATCGTGTTCCTGGTGGTGCTGGGCCTCTACTTCGTGAAGCGGGCCGGCGCCTGGGGGGTGGTGCTCGGGCTGCTGGTGGGGCCGCCGATGCTGCTGCTCGGGGGGCGCAGCGGTTCGGAGGCCGAGGAGAGCTCCGGGGAGCGGATGGAGCTGCTCCGCGAGGGGCTGGAGATGATCCGGCACACCAAGGGGATCGGGGTGGGGGCCGGGCAGTTCGGGTACGAGACGACGATCGGGCTCACGGCGCACAACGCGTACCTGCTCGCAGCAGCGGAGGTGGGGCTGGTGGGGGCCTGCCTGTTCGGGCTCACGCTGTACTCGGCGGTGAAGGTGCCGCTGGTGATCTGGTTCGGCGACTACGAGGTCGACTCCGTGGTGGAGCGCTTCGCGCCCGCGGTGTTCGTGAGCTTGTGCGGGGGTTTCGCCGGGATCTTCTTCCTGTCCTGGAGCTACAAGGACGTTCTGTACATGGCCATCGGCGCCTCGGCGGCGCTGTACGGGGCCGCCAAGGCGCAGGACGAGCGGGTCTCGGTGCGGATCTCCCTCCTGGAGGTCGTCCTGGTCTGCGGCGGGATGATGGCCCTGCTGGTCGCGATCTACGTGGGCCTCCGCGTCTTCCGCTGAGCGCTGGAGCGCCAGCGTCGCCGGAGGGGTCCACGCTCGGTAGGGCGGGCCAGTGCGGGGCGGCACGGCGCGTCGGCAAGCGCCGAGCAGCAAGCCGTCGCCAGGCCTCGGGTCAGCGCAGGGCGCGGACCGTCCATGCGGGTACACGCGTCCGCTGGTGCGCTGAGCACGGCCTTTGCCCTGTAGCGAAGCAGGCCGCGCCAGGCGCGCGGAAAAAACACCGAGAACGTCCCAGCGCGAGGATCCATGGCATTCCTGAGCACGGACAGCACACCCCGCGAACGACTCTCGCGGCTCCTCAGCCTGCTGCGGCGGGTGCGAATGTACTGGCGATCCACAGCGATCATCGTTGCCCTCGGGGTGACGGTTTCCCTGGTGTTCGCCCTCACCACGAAGCGGGTCTGGAGAAGCGAGACCACCCTGCTCTACCGGGAGACCATCCAGACCGGGCAACCGGCGGGCACCCGGACGGCGCGGCTCGGGCCGAAGCTGAAGGACATGATCTACGCGCGGCCCAAGCTTTCCAGCGTCATCGAGGAGTTCGGACTCTACCCGGAGAAGACGGCGCGCTCGATGGTGGAGGCGGTCGGCGAGATGCAGACGAACCTCGGGTTCCGCAGCCGCGACAGCGACTCGTATGTGATCTCCTTCTCTCACCACGATCCGATGGTGGCGCAGCAGGTGACCGCGCGGCTGGCCGATCTGATCATCGAGGACTACCAGCGCGAGAACATGACGTCGGCGAAGATGACGCTCGACTTCAGGAAGCGTGAGCTGGAGGGCGCGAGCAAGCAGGTCGAGGAGGCCAGCCGGCTCCTGGCGACGTTCCTCGCCGATCATCCGCAGTTCCAGTGGGGGCTCGGCGACTCGCCGTACGCGCCGACGCCGCAGGCGCAAGGGGGGCCGGTCCACGCGCCCGTAGCGCGGCCTCAGGCGCCCGCGGTGCCGAGGATCGTCGATCCGGAGCTTCTGTCGCTCGAGCGGCGGATGGCCCAGGTGGACGCCAAGCTGAACCCGCCGCAGGCTGCGCCTGCCGGTGAGGCCGCGCCGCCGGCGAACGTCGCCGAGGCGCAGAAGATGCGTGACGCCGCAGCCGCCGCGGTGAGCGCCGCCGAGGCGGGGCTCGCCGACAAGCTGCGGGTGGTGACCGAGCTGCACCCGGACGCGGTGCTGGCGAAGGGTCGTCTGGAGACGGCGCGCAGGGAGCTCGCGCACGCGGAGAGCGCGCTGCGGGCCGCGCGCGGTGGGGTGCGGCCGCCCTCGGACGCGCCGTCTTCGCTGAGCGCCGAGGAGCGGGCGCCGCTGGAGCGTGAGCGGGCGTCGCTGTTCCAGCAGATCGCGGCGCGCCGCAACCGCCTGCAGGCAGACCGTCAGGGGACCGCTGCGGCTCCGGCAAAGACGCCAGCGAAGCCCGCGGCCGCCGCCGCCGAGGGAACGCAAGAGCCGGTGGTGCCCGAGGTGGTGCAGCTCGAGACCGAGTGGCACAGGCTGCGGCTCAACCTGGATCGGGCGCGGGATTACCTGAAGACGTCGCAGGCGAACGAGCGGGCCGCCAACATGGTGGCCGAGGCCGTGGAGAGCAAGGGCGAGACGGAGATGGCGATCCTCGATCCCGCCTACCTGCCGTCACGACCCGACAAGGGGCGCGGGCGGGTGTTCTTCGTGGGGGTGGCGCTCTCGTTGATGTTCGCGCTCGGCCTGGCCGGGGCGCGTGTGCTCCTGAACGACACGATCTACGACGAGGCCGACGTGGGCGCGCTCGGGGGGCTGCCGGTGCTGGCGGCGATGCCTGCGATCCCTGCGGTGGAGCCGCCTCGGGTGAGGGCGATGGTGCCGGTGCAAGAGCCACCCACGGCGGCGTCCATGGACGAGTACGAGGACTACGACTACGAGGACGCCGACACGCAGGTGGTGACGCCGCCGCCGCCCCCGCGGGATCAGCGGCTGCACACGCAAACGCTGCGCTGGGGTAGCCCGCTGGAGATGGAAGAGATGCGGCGGGAAGCGGCAGCGCAGGTGGCCGCGGCACGGGCGCAAGCCGCCCAGATCGCGGAGGACGCGCAAGCGCGGGCGGCACAAGCGGCGGCTCAGGCGGCTCAGGTCGCGCAGATGCAGGCGCCGCTCGCACGGGTGGCACCCGATCCGCTGGCGCGGGTGGTGGCGCCGTTCGGCGGCGGTCGGGAGACGCTGAACGATCCCGAGGTACAGGAGATCGGTGACGATCCTGCGGAGGAGGGCGAGGACGCGCTGCGGCTCCTCCGCGATGTGCCTCAGCACGCGCTGGCGTCGCTCCGTGTGCTCCGGCACCGGATGGAGCGCTACCGCGGGGAAGGCCGGATGATCGTGTCCGTGCTGAGCCCCGGGCCTGGCGAGGGAAAGACGACGCTGGCCGCGCGGCTGGCGATGACCCTGGCGGAGGCGGAGCGCGCGCGGGTGATCCTGGTGGACGGAAACCTGGCGCGGCCGCGGGTGGCCTCGACGCTCGGGCTGAAGCTGCCTGGGTACGCGGGGCTTTCGTACCAGATCCGGCAGCGGATGCTGGGGCATCGGCGGTCGCCCACGGGCGACGAGGGGCGCGGAAACGGGCTCGCGCCCCTCGGGGTGGTGCGGATCGGGCCGTCCCTGTGGGTGCTGGCGGAGCCCGCACTCGGGGAGACGTACCCGGATGTGGTGAACTCGCCTCACTTCGGGGCGGCGCTCCAGTCGCTGCGGCGCTGCTTCGACTACGTGATCATCGATGGGCCGGCCGTGCTGGGCTCGGGCGATGCGAACGTGCTGGAAGATGCTGCTGACGGCATCGTCCTCGTGGCACGCGCCTCGATGACCCGCGGGCAGAGCCTGACGCGAGCGATCGCGCAGCTCGGGGATCGTCGGCTTCTGGGGGTCGTTCTGAACGACGTCAGCGAGCGGCCGGTGGCCCGGAAGAAGGTCGAGATGACCCAGGGCGCGACGGCCTGATCCGCGGCGGGCAGCCTGTGGTAGCCTGGTGGCGCCCCTCTGCGCAGAGGGGCGCGGAGGCGTTTCGATGCGGGTCAGTTCGTGGATCTCGGTCGCGGTGATCACCGCCGCTGCCGTGGTTGTCCTCCCCTCGGGTTGCACCCAGGACTTCAGTCGGTTCGATTCCGATCCAGAGCAGGTCTGCGGCGCGACGGAGAAGCGCTGCGGGGGCGGGTGCGTGGCGAAGCTGGACGTGAGGTACGGGTGTGGCGAGGGCTGCTCCCCGTGCGATCTGGCCAACGCGGACGCGACCTGCTCCCCGGAGGGCGCGTGCATCGTCCGGCTGTGCGAGAGCGGCTTCGCCGACTGCGACAACGACGACGCGAACGGCTGTGAGACGTCGCTGCTGTCGGCGCGCAACTGTGGGGCTTGCGGGAACGACTGCGGCGTCGCGGAGTGCGAGGCCGGGGTCTGCGGCGCGGTGACCTGTCCGGAGGGGAGGGCCGACTGCGACGAGGATGCGTCCAACGGCTGCGAGCAATCCATCGGTGTCACACAGCACTGTGGTGCCTGCGATCGGGCGTGCTCCCGCGAGCATGCCGACGACGTGGCGTGCGTGGCGGGGGAGTGCGTCCCGGAGTGCGATTTCGGCTACGACGACTGCCACCAGCCGGGGCTGGACGAGGAAGATGACGGGTGCGAGACCCGGACGGCCAGCGACGTGGACAACTGCGGCGAATGTGGGCGCCGATGCTCCGATCTCCGCGTGGCGGCGCGGAGCTGCGCGAACAGGGTCTGCAACTCGACCTGCACGCCGGGGTTCGCGAACTGCACTCGGCCCACCTCGGGCCAGGACGACGGATGCGAGACCAGCATCACGACGACCCAGAACTGTGGATCGTGCGGCAACGTATGTCCGATGGCGTTCACCTGCTCGCAGGGGCAATGCCGCTGCTCCACGGATGCGTCGTGCGACAACGACACGCCGGGCAGCGCCGTCTGCATGATGGGCCGCTGCATGTGCGACGGGATGCTCTGCAACTTCGGACAGCGCTGCGGGCAAGATGGGCAGTGTGGCTGACCCACCTGCGGAGGGCTCGACGCCCCTCCGCGCCTCTACCAAGGCTGGGTGACCCCCCGTAAGCTGTCGGCTCCATGGCCGACACTTCGGATTCCTCGACGCCTCCGGCGCGTGACGCAGCCACCTCCCCGCTGATGGAGGCCGCTCGCCGCCAAGATGCCATCCTGCACGACGCCCGCACCGGGCTCCATCCCCGCGCACTGCGCCGGGCCTTTGCCGATCACCTGCACCTCACGCGCGCCCACGAGCTGACCGAGGCGACGCCGTACGATCGTTACGTGGCCCTGGCGCACGCGGTGCGCGACCGGCTGGTCGAGCGGTGGGCCAAGACGCAGCGCACTTACTACGAGCGCGATGTGAAGCGGGCGTATTACCTCTCGGCCGAGTACCTGCTCGGCCGGGCGCTGTGGAGCAACCTGCAAGCGCTGGGGATCCAGGACACCTACCGGGCGGTGCTCCGGGATCTCGGCGTCAATCTCGACGATCTGGTGGGGGTGGAGCCCGACGCGGGACTGGGCAACGGGGGTCTGGGGCGGCTCGCGGCCTGTTTCCTGGACTCGGCGGCCACGCTGGCGCTGCCCGTGACGGGGTATGGCATCCGCTACGAGTTCGGGATCTTCGAGCAGGTCATCCGCGACGGCTGCCAGGTGGAGCTGGCCGACGAGTGGCTCCGGTTCGGAAACCCCTGGGAGATCGAGCGGCCGGAGCACGTGGTGCCGGTGTCGTTCGGGGGGGTGACGGAGCGCGTCCCCAGCAAGCACGGGGGCTTCCGCGTGATCTGGCGGCCCGAGCAGCAGGTGCTGGGGGTGCCCTTCGATACGCCCGTCGCAGGCTACGGGTCGGACACGGTGAACTCCTTGCGGCTGTGGTCGTCGCGCGCCGGTCAGGAGTTCGATTTCGGGCTGTTCAACGCCGGCGACTACGTGCGCGCCGTGGAGCAGAAGAACCAGACGGAGGTGATCTCCAAGGTCCTGTATCCAAACGACAATTTCGACGCGGGCAAGGAGCTCCGGCTGCGGCAGGAGTACTTCTTCGTGGCGTGCTCGATTGCCGACATCATCGGGCGCTTCAACAGGACGCACGCCGATTTCAGGCGACTGAAGGACAAGGTGGCGATCCAGCTCAACGACACGCACCCAGCGATCGCCATCGCGGAGCTGATGCGGGTGCTCATGGACGATCACCTGCTTCCCTGGGAGCTGGCCTGGGAGCAGACGGTGGGGTCGTTCGGGTACACGAACCACACGTTGCTCCCCGAGGCCCTCGAGCGCTGGCCCGTGGCGCTCTTCGAGCGCTTGCTCCCGCGTCACCTGGAGATCATCTACGAGATCAACCGGCGGGTGCTGCGCGAGGTGAGGAGCGCGTTCCCCCACGACGAGGCGCGGGTCCAGCGGATGTCGCTGATCGAGGAGGGGCCCGAGCGGCGGGTGAGGATGGCGCACCTCGCGGTGGTCGGGTCGCACTCGGTGAACGGGGTGGCGCGGCTGCACTCGGAGCTGGTCCGGACGCGGCTGCTCCGGGACTTCAACGAGCTGTGGCCCGAGCGGTTCAACAACAAGACGAACGGGGTCACGCCGAGGCGATGGCTGAGCGCGTGCAACCCGGCCCTGGCGGCGCTGATCACGGAGAAGGTGGGAGCGGGCTGGGTGACCGATCTGGACCGGCTCCTCGAGCTGGAGCAGCACGCCGACGATCCGGACTTCCTCGATCGGCTGGCCACGGTGAAGCTCGAGAACAAGCGCGATCTCGCGCGCCTGATCCAGGACGAGCTGTCGATCACGGTGGATCCTGCGTCCATCTACGACGTGCAGATCAAGCGTCTCCACGAGTACAAGCGCCAGCTCCTCAACGCGCTCCACATCGTCGCCTTGTACCTGCGGTCCAAGCACGGTGAGGCGGTGACGCCGCGCACGTTCGTCTTCGGTGCGAAAGCCGCGCCGGGTTACCGGATGGCGAAGCTCATCATCCAGTTCATCCACGCCGTCGCGGAGGTGGTGAACGCGGACCGGCGGCAGGAGGCGCTCCGGGTCGCCTTCATGCCCAACTACCGTGTGTCGCTGGCAGAGCGGATCATCCCGGCGGCCGACGTGTCGGAGCAGATCTCGACCGCAGGGATGGAGGCATCGGGGACGGGCAACATGAAGCTCGCGATGAACGGTGCGCTCACGGTGGGGACACTCGACGGGGCGAACATCGAGATCCGCGAGGCTGTCGGGCCCGAGAACTTCTTCCTGTTCGGGCTGGACGCCGACGAGGTGGAGGCCAAGCGGCGCGCTGGATACAAGGGGAGCACGGCCTATGCGTCCGATCCGCTGCTGCGGGAGGTGATCGACCTCATTGCCTCCGGCTTCTTCTCTCCCGAGGATCGGACGCTGTTCCAGCCACTCCTCAGCGCGCTGATGGGTATCGACCCGTATCTCACGCTGGGCGACTTCAGCGCCTATGCTGTGTGCCAGAAGGAGGTGGAGGTGGCTCACGCCGATCGTACCGGGTGGTCCCGCAAGGCCGCGCTGAACATCGCGAGGATGGGCATGTTCTCGTCGGACCGCACGATCCGCGAGTACGGTCAGGAGATCTGGAAGGTGGAGCCGGTCGCGATAGTTCTCGACGGGCCACAATCGCGCATCTGAGCCGGCGACTCTGGGCGGCGCGCGCTTCGACACGACACAATTCGTCCGGAAAACGCGCCGCGAGACCCCCTCTGCACGTCCCGAGGAACGCGGAGTAACCCCCGCCCCGGGCAGCGAACCTGCGGTACATCTCCACGATTTATCAGCTCGAACCTGCCGCGAGAGACGAGCGGTCGATCATCTCAATGGCTCGGCTCGCCTGCGCGACGCCTGTGCTGCATGCGCGCCGCGCACGGCGTGACGCATGCGCTGCGCGTTGCGGACGAGCGCTGCCCGGTGTTCCGGGCACCAGCCCTGAGGAGAAGACCGATTCATGCTCATCCGCCGTGATCTCGTCTGGATCCTGCGCTTCTTAGCATTCTGTCTGGCGTTCCTCGTTTACGCGCCCCCCGCCATGCCGCAGTCGCTGCCAGCCCACCTGGCGTGGGGCAAGCTGCTCGTCGACAACATCCTGCCCCAGGACAACCGGTACGGTGACGGCAGCTCCCACTACATCCGCTGGGCAGGCATCGACGGATATACGCGCTACGAGAACAATACGCAGTGCAACAGCTTGCTCACCCATCTGCTGAGGCAAGCGTATGGGCTCGACGAGAGCGACATGCTGGCGTGGACGGAGCAACGGAGCCCCACGGCGCATCGGTATCACGACTTGATCGAGGCCGAGGACGGCTGGACCATCATTCCCAGGGTCTCGCAGATCCGGGCGGGTGACGTCCTCGCGATCCGGTACACCAGTCATCCTACGTCGACCGGCCACATCGCCATCGTGCAGAGGGCGCCCATCCCGCGGCAGGGGGTGCCACAGGCAGACCGGGGTGTGACGGAGTACGAGGTGCACGTCCTCGACTCCACGAGCACGAAGCACGGCAACGACGACAGCCGCGTGACGGGAAGCCTCACCCAGAAAGGGGTGGGGACTGGCGTCATGCGGTTCTACACCGACGTCCAAGATCGGATCACAGGCCACGCCTGGAGCATGATCAGCTCCGAGTACCACCCCCAGTCCGAACGGCATGCGGTCGTCGGACGGCTGGATACGCAAGGTCTGACCGCGCGGTTGCCGTAGCGTCCCGGCGTCCGCTTCTCTGCCTGGCATCCGACGCACGACCTGGACGGGTCCCTCGTGCAGGCATGAGTGGGTCGCTCTCGCCTGGCGCGCATGCTCACGACGAGACGCGTGACGGCGACCTGTGCTGGGTCACGTCGTTGCGGGCAACCCCGACGGGGGCTTACGGGTTCGCCTGCGGTGACGTCGAGACGCATCGTCCGGCGCAGGGGTTGGGACGGGCTCTGCCTCTTGCTATCCTTTCGTCCGTCTCTATGAGTAAGAACGCTGAGGAGCGAGAAGACCGCGAAGAGCGCCAGGGGGATCTTGCGACAGAGGCCGATCGCAAGGTCGAGAAACCGCGACGCTATCAGGTCGTCTTGCACAACGATGACTACACGACGATGGACTTCGTCGTGTTCGTGCTTATCAAGTTCTTCAACAGGACCGAGACGGAAGCCACCCACATCATGCTCAGCGTCCACCACCGTGGTCACGGCGTCGCTGGCGTGTACACCAAAGATGTCGCCGAGACGAAGGTCGCCCGCGTGACGGATCACGCAAAGCAGCACGGGATGCCCCTACGCCTCACGGCCGAGCCGGAGTGAGTGATATGCGTATCAGCCCCGAAGTCGAGATCGCTTTCTCCCTGGCCACGCGCGAGGCCGCGCGTCGTCGGCACGAGTTCGTCACCATCGAGCACCTCCTGTATGCGCTGCTCTTCGACAAGGAGACGGCAGAGGTGATCCGCAATGCGGGAGGGGACGGGGCTCAGCTCAAGAAGAACCTCGAGAAGTTCCTCGAAGAGGAGCTCGAGAAAATGCCCGACGAGGGAGAGTCCACCCCCACGCTCTCGCTCGGCTTCCAGCGGGTCGTGGGGCGTGCGGCGATGCATGTCCAGTCCTCCGGGAAGAAGGAGCTGAAGGGCTCGAACGTGCTCGTCGCGATCTTCAACGAGCAGGACTGCCAGGCCGTGACGTTGCTCAAGGAGCAAGGCGTCACGCGCTTCGACGTGGTGAACTTCATCTCCCACGGCATCTCCAAGACGGGAGAAGACGATCCGCTGCGCGAGGACAGCGCGGAAGGAACGGACGGGGAGCAGGGGGCACCCCAGCCCGTCAAGGACCCGCTGGGCGCCTTCACGATGAACCTGAACAAGGAGGCGTCGGAGGGTCGGATCGATCCGCTGGTCGGGCGCCAGAACGAGCTCGCGCGGACGATCCAGGTGCTGGCGCGACGCCGCAAGAACAACCCCCTGCTCATCGGGGACGCGGGCGTCGGCAAGACGGCGATCGTGGAGGGGCTGGCCCAGCGGATCGTGCAGGGTGAGGTGCCAGGGCCGCTCAAGAACGCGACGGTCTACGCGCTGGACATGGGCGCGCTACTCGCCGGCACGAAGTACCGGGGCGACTTCGAGAACCGGCTCAAGGCCGTGGTGCGGGCGCTGGAGAAGCAGCCCGGGGCCGTGCTGTTCATCGACGAGATCCACACGATCATCGGCGCGGGGGCGGCGAGCGGGGGCACGATGGACGCCTCGAATCTGCTCAAGCCCGCGCTCGCCACGGGGAGGCTGCGCTGCATCGGCGCCACCACGTTCCAGGAGTACCGTGGGCACCTGGAACGCGACAGCGCGCTGGCGCGACGCTTCCAGCGGATCGAGGTGCTCGAGCCCTCCGTGGACGAGACGGTGCAGATCCTGCGCGGGCTGCAGAAGCGGTACGAGGAGTTCCACACGGTGACGTTCACCCCCGAGGCCATCGAGGCGGCAGCGAAGCTGTCCTCTCGTTACCTCCAGGATCGGCGCCTGCCGGACAAGGCGATCGATCTGCTCGACGAGGCCGGCGCTGCGGCGCGGCTCGCGCACGGCGAGGGCCACGTGATCGAGGTGGGCGACATCGAGCAGGTGGTGGCGAAGATGGCGCAGATCCCGCCGCGACAGGTGTCGGTGTCCGACAAGCGGCAGCTGAAGGATCTGGAGAAGAGCCTGCAGTCCGTGATCTTCGGACAGGACGACGCGGTGAAGCAGCTCGCCACGGCGATCAAGCTGTCACGCGCCGGTCTACGCGCTCCCGAGAAGCCGATCGGTAGCTTCCTGTTCACCGGCCCCACGGGCGTGGGGAAGACGGAGCTGGCGAAGCAGCTCGCCAAACAGCTCGGTATCTCGTTCCTGCGCTTCGACATGAGCGAGTACCAGGAGCGCCACACAGTCTCTCGCCTCATCGGGGCGCCACCTGGCTATGTGGGATTCGATCGCGGCGGCCTGCTGACGGAAGCCGCCGCGAAGACGCCGCACGCCGTGCTGTTGCTCGACGAGATCGAGAAGGCGCATCCGGATGTGTTCCAGGTGCTGTTGCAGGTCATGGACCACGGGACGCTCACCGACAACAACGGCAAGAAGAGCGACTTCAGGCACATGGTCCTGATCATGACCAGCAACGTGGGCGCGCGAGAGCTGGCGCAGGTGCGTGTGGGGTTCGGCCAGCGCGGCGTGTCCGGCGACGACGATCGAGCCTACAAGAACACGTTCAGCCCCGAGTTCCGCAACCGCCTGGATGCCCGGATCATGTTCGGGCCGCTCGACCCTGCCGTGATGGGCAGCATCGTGGACAAGTTCATCCTCGAGCTGGGCGCGCAGCTCGCCGATCAGTCCGTCACGATCGAGGTGAGCCCGCGCGCCCGAGAAGAACTCGGCAAGCAGGGCTACGATCCGCAGAACGGCGCGCGTCCGCTGGGGCGGGTGATCGATCAGGAGATCAAGCGTCGGCTGGGTGACGAGCTGCTCTTCGGAGAGCTGGAGGACGGCGGCACGGTGACGGTGGATCACGATGGGAAGGCGTTCACCTTCACGTTCACCCGAAGGCGGGCAGAAGAGGCGGCGGTGCCGCGCGCCGAGCCGACGGCCATCGCTTGAGAGGCCTCTCGGGAGGACCGCGCCTCCGCCAGCTGCGCTCGCGGCTGGCGCGGTGATGGCCCCATCGCGAGGGACGAGAGCACGCGGAGGCAACCCCTCCAGTGTGCTCTCGTTTCCTGCTCCCGGCTGGCTCGCGTCTGGCCAATCGATTGGAGCCGACGCGGCCGATGTGTCCGGTCAGTTCAGGGAGTAAGGCATCGCCAGTTCGAACGGCGAGATTTCCGCGTCGAACGTCGTCCCATCAGATCGGTACATCTGGTACGTCCCGCGCATCGTGCCGCGGGGTGTCTCCAGGACGCAGCCGCTGGTGTACTCGAAGTGCTGGCCTGGTCGGAGCAGCGGTTTCTCCCCCACCACACCGGGACCGCGCACCTCCTCCGTCCTGCCGTTGCCATGAATGATGATCCAGTGGCGGGTCCGGAGCTGGGCAGGCTCGGAGCCTTCGTTCGCAATACGCACGGTGTAGGAGAACACGTAGCGCTTCTCGGCAGGTGAGGACTGCGCCGGGACGTACGCCGTGGAGACGGTGACCCGGATGCCCTGCGTGATGGCGGTCGACACGCCCAAGGACGTGCCATTGTCAGGACGCGCGCACAAGGGGCGAGCGGAAGCGGCATGGGCCCGTCTGTGGAGGCCCCTCGAACGTGCCCGATCGAAGGGGGCGTGATTGACAGCAAGAGAGGTCGTCCGCACGTTCTGGCGACCACCGTGAGCGATCGCAACAGCCCGAGCCCCCTGCCCCGCCTCCTGTTTCACAGCCCGGTGTCACCAGCTCCCCGCTGGATTGGCGCGCCGGCCCTGCCTGCTCCAGGAGGGACAGGAGACGGGGGAGACGAGACGGGGCCTGGCTTCGGGCTGACGGCGCTGGGCCCCGTGTACGGGGAACGCAAAGCGCGCGAGTGGGCGCTGGTCCTCCAGTCGAGCGAGATCTGGCATCTGGTCCAGCACACCCGGGCTGGCTGGGTGCTGCTCGTCCGGGACGAGGATTATGTGCGCGCGTCGGGCTCCATCGATCGCTACGAGGCGGAGAACCGTGACTGGCCGCCTCGCCCGCAGCGCGAGCGACCGCGCCATCCGCAGTCGGCCGTGGCGGTGGTGATGTTCGCGGCTCTCGCGCTGTTTTTCTCGGTGACCGGCCCTGTCATGGGTGGAAGCCAGTGGTTCCGTCGAGGTTCGGCGGTCGCCGATCTCGTGTTGCACGCCGAACCGTGGCGCGCGGTCACTGCCCTGACCTTGCACGCGGACACGGCGCACATGCTGGGGAACGTGATCTCGGGGACGATCTTCGGCTCCGCCGTGCAGCGGCGGCTCGGTCCGGGGGGCGCGGCCTTGGCAGTCGTCGCCTCGGGGACGCTGGGGAACTTTGCCAATGCGCTGTGGCACCGCGGTGTGCTGGGCCAGGGGCATGCATCGATCGGTGCTTCGACGGCCGTCTTCGGCGCGATCGGTCTGCTCGCTGGAACGCAGCTCCTGCTCGACCGCGCTCAAGCAGCCGGTAGCAAGAGGACGATCTGGCAGATCGCTGCGCCCGCCGTGGGGGGTCTCGCCCTCCTCGGTGCGCTCGGTGCGAGCCCTCGGGCCGATCTGGGGGCGCACCTGTTCGGGTTGCTGATGGGTGGGGTGATCGGGCTCGTCGCTGCGCTCGGGTTGCGTGGACGGGCGACGTCACGACGGCGCTGGATGCAGCCGCTGCTCGGCGCTCTGGCTGCCGGTGTGGTGGTCGGCTCCTGGCAGCTCGCGTGGGCTCGTTGACTCAGCTCTCGGTGGGCCACATGCCCACCGTGCCTCCGACCCAGGTCAGATCCTTGTTCTGATCGACGCCGAGCATCTTGCCTCGCGAAAGCCTGACGAGGTTGAGCGTGAGTTTCGGCTCGGCCTCGCCCGGGGCGCGCAGGAACATCATGCGGATCTCCGCCTTCACCCGGTTGCCGTCAGGCATGACGAGACCTGGTTCGTAGGTGATCTTCTCCTGGAGGAGCCAGCCGGACCGCTCTTCGGGCGGGATGGCGGCGAGATCCTCCAGCGTGACGTCCAGCTTCACACCTGCGCCAGCGAAGGAGAACAGCGGCTTGAGGACGAAGTTCTCGAGGTCGTGAGGGGGCTCCAGAAGCTCGCTGACGAACCACGAGCGAGGGACGGCGACGTGATCGATATGGGGGAGCGTGGTCTTCGACCAGGTCCAGTACCAGTTCGGGTGCGAGCACCAGCTCACATCGAGCTCGTCCGTGTAGCGGAACGGCAGCTCGGCTCGGGTGCGCTGGAGCTCATCGAAGACGACCCGGTTGTAGATGCGCCGGACCTGGACGAGCTTCCCGTCGACCTTGCGGAACAGGCGTCGTCCTTCCCGGAGGAGGGAGGTCGGGCAGACGGAGTCCACGTCGAGCAGCATCTTCGTGGCGGTGAAGTCGGGGAACGTTTTCTGCGTGGGTGGATTGAGGTCGAGAAGCACGACATTCTCCGGCGCTTCACCCCCGAGCACCGTACGGCGCAGGTGTTCGACGAAGCCATCGCGGGAGAGTCCATTGAAGTAGACGGACCAGCTCCGATCCAGCTCGGGATAGGGACGCAGCACGTCGGCGAGGATCTCGGACTGCACGACCATGAGCGCATACAGTGAAGGGAAGGCCTGGAGTTCCACCACCCGGCCATCCAGCTCGCCGTCGGGACCGCGGACGATGGCAAAGTCCACCTGAACGCAGTTGGGAAGCGGATCCATCCCAGGCGCGTCGAGATGAGGGGGGATGGCTCTCTTCAATTTCTCCACCAGGCTCGGCTCCGAGATCTGACGCACGATCTCGGTGGCGTGACGCGCGAGGCGATCCCTCAAAGAAGGGGGGATGAAGAGCGGTGTCTCGGCCACGCGAAAGGCGATGGACGTCTGGAGCCGCTGCTCGAGGCGGCGCATGTACTCCTGGTACAGCTCGGGCCGGAAAACCTGATTGAATGCCCGCCGGAAGTACGGATCCATGGGGTTCCCCCATAGCATGGGCGCGGAGACGACTCGATATGCCGCTTCTTCCTCCCCTGTTCGAAGATGAAACCCACGCCGCGCTGCGCAGTGCGGCGAGGCGCTGGGCTCGGACCGAGATCGCGCCCCACGCGTACGAGTGGGAAGAACGAGGAGAGTTCCCGCGCGCGCTGTACACCAGCGCCGCAGCTGCCGGTCTGCTGGGGGTCGGCTACCCGGAGCCCCTCGGGGGAGTGGGGGGCGACCTGTCCCACGTGCTGGCGGAGGCCGACGAGCTGATCCTCGAAGGGAAGAGCGTGGGCGTCGCGGCAGGCCTCGGCAGCCACCGCATCGCGCTCCCACCCATCCTGGCCGTCGGCACGGACGCTCAAAAGGCGCGCTTCCTCCCGCCTGTGCTGCGTGGGGAGCGCATTGCGGCCCTCGCCATCACCGAGCCTGGTGGCGGGAGTGACGTCGCCGCACTCACGACGCGCGCTGTGCGCGACGGCGATCACTACGTGGTGACCGGCGCAAAAATGTTCATCACCTCGGGTTGCCGCGCCGATCTTCTGGTCACGGCGGTGCGCACGGGGGACAAGGGACACGGTGGCATCTCGCTGCTCGCCATCGAACGGGAGCAGGGCTTCACCGTCAGCCGGAAGCTGGCAAAAATGGGCTGGTGGGCTTCCGATACGGCGGAGATCGCGTTCGATGGCTGCCGCGTGCCGGCCGAGAACCTGCTTGGCGAAGAGAACCAGGGGTTCGTGCCGATCATGGCGAACTTCGCGGTCGAGCGCCTGCTGCTCGCGAGCAACTGCGTATCGATCGCCGAACTCGCCTACCGCGAGTCCGTCTCCTATGCGCGAGAGAGGCAGGCCTTCGGGCGCTCGGTGAGCGGGTTCCAGGTCACCCGTCACAAGCTGGCCGACATGGCCACCCGGATCGCAGCGGCCCGTGCACTGACCCACGAAACCCTGATGCGCTACCTGCGAGGCGAGATGGTCACGGGGCTCGCGGCCATGGCCAAGAACGCCGCCACGGACATGTGCTCCGCCGTCTGCGACCAGGCGGTTCAGATTCACGGTGGTTACGGGTACATGCGCGAGTACGTGGTCGAGCGCCTTTTCCGGGACGCGCGGCTCTACCCCATCGGCGGAGGAACGCGGGAGATCATGAACGAGATCATCTCCAAGACGGAGGGCTACTAGCGGATCCGAGACGGAGGGCTACTTGCAGAGCGGGCGAGGCTGCTAGAGTCCCGGCCTCTTTCACGAGGAACCCCTGATGAGCCCTCTGCGACCCCGCGTTTCCTGGGCCGCCGCACTGACGGTTGCCCTGGCTGCTGCCACCACGGCGTGCTCCAAGACCCCTGAGCCGCCGGCTTCCACCCAACCCGACGCGCCTGCAGCTCCTCCAGGAGCGCTTGCCCCCACCGGCGGCCACCCGGCGGCCACGAGGCCCGCCCAGGGGGGAACGGAGCTCGGCTGGGAGGTGCCGAGCGGCTGGGAGTCGGCCCCCAACCCCAGCGCCATGAGGAAGGCCACCTTCAAGGTCAAGAAGGTGGACGGAGATCCCGAGGACGCCGAACTCAGCGTGAGCCAGGCGGGTGGCTCGGTCGAGCAGAACCTTCAGCGGTGGGTAGGACAGTTCGAACAGAAGCCGGGCGCCGAGAATCCGCGCCATCAGCGCTCGATTGGAGACCTCAAGGTCACCGTCGTCGAAGCGCGGGGGACGTACAAGTCCGGGATGCCGGGCATGGGCCCCACCGTCCCGAAGCCCGACTGGGCACTCCTTGGCGCCATCGTCGAGACGCCGGTCGCGGGAGAGAGCTGGTTCTTCAAGCTCACTGGCCCCGAGAAGACCGTGACGGCCGCCAAGGCAGACTTCGATAAATTCATCGATAGTCTCAAGATCAAGTAGTTCCCACCACACTCCAGTTCCGCTTCCCACGGCTGTTTCCGCCGAAGGGCTCTTTTTTGTTAGGCCTGGGGAATTCCTGCCGCGTCTGTACGGTTCTTCCGCCTTTGTACAGGCTGGGCACCGCGACGACCTGACGACCCGTGCTATAGCGCCGCCCCGGACTTCCCGAACCGGCTCGTCCGCCCTACAGGAGAACCTGCAGATGACCCGCGTCCACAACTTCAATGCCGGCCCTGCTGCGCTACCCCTGCCTGCCCTGGAGCGCGCCCAGCGCGAGCTGCTCGACTACGACAGCACCGGCATGTCGATCATGGAGCACAGCCACCGGGGGAAGGCCTTCGAGGCGGTGCATGACGAGGCCATCTCGCTGGTCCGACAGCTCCTCGATGTGCCGGACGACTACCACGTCCTCTTCCTGCAAGGCGGAGCGAGCCACCAGTTCGCGATGGTCCCCCTGAACCTTCTGCCTCCAGGAAAAAGCGCCGACTACATCCTCACGGGAGGCTGGTCCGAGAAGGCGTATCAGGAGGCTGGCCGTGTCGGAACGGTGCGCATCGCAGCGTCCACGGAGGTGGACAAACGGTATACGCGCATCCCGCGGCAGGAGGAGCTCCAGCTCGATCCAAGCGCCGCATATCTGCACATGACCACGAACAACACCCTGTTTGGAACCCAGTGGCACTGGCTACCAGACACGGGAAATGTGCCGCTCGTGGCGGACATGTCATCCGACTTTCTATGGAGGCGGATCGACGTCCGCCGCTTCGGACTGATCTACGCTGGTGCGCAGAAAAACATTGGCCCAAGCGGGGTCACAGTCGTGCTCGCGCGGAAAGATCTGATCGATGGGGGCCGGAAGGACGTACCCGTCATCTTCCGCTATGCCACCCATGCCGCCAGTAACTCGCTTTACAACACGCCTCCGACCTTCGCAATCTACCTGGTCCGGAACGTGCTTGCCTACACCGTCGAGACTGGCGGTCTTGACGAGATGGAGCGGCGAAACCGGCATAAAGCCGGGTTGTTGTACGGCGCTATCGACGAGCGCCCGGATTTCTTCCTGGCACCTGTCGAAAACGAAAGCCGCTCTTTCATGAATGTAGTGTTCCGGCTCCCGACCGAGGAGCTGGAGAAGCGATTCGTGACGGAGGCAGCCCGAGAAGGAATGGTCGGACTGGCAGGGCATCGCTCCACGGGAGGTATTCGCGTTTCAATCTACAACGCGATCGAGGTGACCTCCGTGGAGCGGCTCGTGGAGTTCATGAAGGCCTTCGTGGCCAGGGCTTGACGCTCGATTTCCCCTCATCGGGGGAAGAGAAGCCAGGCTCCCCCTGTTCTCCAGGGAATCACCCTGCCTGGCGTACGATTTCAACGATAGTAGCCCCGAGCCCGCTTGACGTTGTTTCACACGGCACAAAGCGCTCTGCAGAAGGACACAGCAGCCTTCGTCGTGCGCATGTTTCAACCAACAGGAACCGATAAAGAGAGGATGGCCAGATATGGATGATCGCGGAATGCTTCCGGTGAACGAGTCGAACAACGAGTCTTCTTCGGCCACGGCCGAAAGGCCTGCGACGCCGCCGCCCGCTGCCCCTACGAAAAAGCTTCGGGGGTTCGCGGCGATGGACATCGCCCGGCAGCGAGAAATCGCCAGCAAAGGCGGCAGGGCGGCCCACGAGAAGGGCACGGCGCACGAGTTCACCCGCGAGGAGGCTCGCGCTGCCGGCAAGAAGGGCGGTGAGGCCGTGAGCCAGAACCGCAAACACATGGCGGACATCGGCCGGAAGGGCGGAGAGCGCGTCAGCCAGGACCGAGAGCACATGGCGCACATCGGTCGGAAGGGTGGCGAGGCCGTCAGTGGTGACCGGCAGCACATGGCGGAAATCGGCCGGAAGGGTGGCGAGTCCCGTGGCGGCTCGAAGTCGCAACCGCCGGCGCCGCCCGACGGGCCCGACGGGGAGGAGCGCTGAGCTCTCAGCGCTTCCCCCAGGGGGGAATCTTCGATTCCGACCAGTCGCCTGAGTCAGAATCCGTAAGTCGGAAAGCCGGCTGCCGATTCGAGCGCGCTGGAGTCCCCAGGGCAGGCGAGGCGTGCCGGGCGCGCGCGCACGGGCGAAAGCAATGACGCCCGCGCGCGCGTGCGCAGCACCAAATCCTCCCCCGCTCCACGCTCCAGCTACTTGCAAGTCCCCTACAGATCGTGACGCTCACCCTCCCTGGCACAGGGGATGGGTGAATTGCTCACGTCGTGAGCGTCAGGATAGTGGATGAGACGCATTCGCTCTCGCTGTGCCTCGGGCAAGGCCACGAGGGAGGCGAGCGGCGTATGCACGCCCAGGTTGGTCTCGTGGAAGAAGAGATCACTGCGGTTCAACCACGCAATGAGCGATGGATCGAAGGCCGTGTCTGCGCTGTAGCCGAGGGTTCGGCCCTCGCGTGAGAACCTCAGAGCCGACGTGGGGATGTGATGCACCGTCGGACGCCACTCGACCTGGAAGGGCCCCAGGGCATTGACGCCAGGCTCCAGCGGCAAGACCTGCGCGTAATCTTCGAGCGTGAGCTTGCGCTCGAGGTAGGGGAGCGCTCCCCCGGCTGGTGCCGCCTCGATCAGCTGCTCCATGCCGCCGCGAAGGCGCGTGTCCCATAGCCCTGCCAGCACCTCGGGGATGGCGTGCAAGACGATCTTCCGCCCCGTCACGAAGCGTTGGTAGAAGAGGAGCTGTTCGAGTCCGCCCATGTGATCACCATGCAGATGCGTGATGATCACGTGATCGATCGAGTCGAGGCCGACCGAGTCCCCCGTGGCACGCGCCACATCCGCCAGCGCACGCGCCAGCGCCGGTGGGGCATCGACGAGGACCCTGGCGCCGCCTGCCTCCAGCAGCAGGCAGGCGTTGTGGTACTTGGCAGTGAAGGCGTCGCCTACGCCGACGACACGGACCGAGAACGCCATGGCGCTCCCAGTCTACCCTGTCCGAGATCGCGCGCTGGACCGATCAGCCGGGAACTGCACCCAGGTCGCCCTGGGTCTCGTTGGGCCGCGGGATCCACTCCTCGTCCGGCCCTTCGCTCGGGAGCACCAGCGGCGTTCCATCGTAGCGGAGCCGCTTCCCGGGCCAGAGGAAGGTCCGGAACAGGTAGGCGAGCAGCGAAGGCTGATCGAGGTTGGGGTGGATGTGCGGAGCGACGCGCTGCGCGTGCGCCTCGGGGAGGAGGCTCCAGTGCAGGCCCGGCTCCATGTGATGGATGGTGTGGTAGCCGTTGTTGTACGTCCACCAGTTGACGAGCTTGCCCACGAAGTTGCGTGAGTGATTGTACTCGCTGTCCTGATCGCAGCCGTCGTGCTGGAGCAGGTTCATGGTGACGATGCCCCATGCGGCGTACTGATGGGGGATCAGCACGTAGATCAGGAACTTCTGCCAGTCGAGCGCGAGAAGGACGCCCATCGCTCCGAGGAAGACCACCCATTCCAGCGTCATCTGCCAGAACCAGGGCCGGTTCCTGCCGAACATCGCGAAGAAGTAGCGCATGTCGGCGTTCAGGATGTCCTTGCCCACGGTGGGCATGAACAGCAGCCCATTGAGCAGGTTCCACCGGAAGCGCGTCTTCGTCGTCCGCATCACGTCACGACGCGTCTGCGTGTGCTTGTGATGGCTCAGGTTGTGGCCAGGCACGTAGGCGCTCACGGGGTGGCCGTACGTCAACGTGAGCACGATCTGGAACACCCGGTTCAGCCAGCGCTGCCGAAACACGGGAGAATGCACGGTGTTGTGGGTGGCCACCGCCCCGAAGAAGGAGAACCAGCAAGTGAGAATGAGCAGCGGAATGGCCAGCCACAGCGCCTTCGGCGCGTAGATCCACTGCACGGCGACGAGCACGAAATAGGTCGCCACGAACACGAGCGTCTTCACGTCGGCGCGGTAGCGAAGCATGGGAAGATTCCTCGGCGCAGAGTCGGGCAGGCGATGCCGGTCCCGACGGATGGGGACGCCCCCTACGTACCGCATTTGCTCCGGTCGTGCGCGGCAATGTACGGCCGTTGGCGCGATTCCCTCCGCGCACCCATCCTCGCGCCAGTGCGTGTCACGGTTCGCAGCCCGGACGATACGCATGTCACCACAAGGCGATGATCGTTCGCTTGCCGTGCGCTTGACGTCGCTCACCTGGGCGGCCAACGTTAGTTGCCGTGAGCACTTCTCAACTCAGCTCCATCCGCCGGGGAGACGGTATCTATGGTCTCCCTTTCACGCCGGAAGAGGCGAGATTCATCCTCATCCCCGTCCCCTGGGAGCCCACCACGTCCTACGGGCGCGGCACTGCCCGCGGGCCATCCGCGATCTTCCGTGCGAGCCAGCAGGTGGACCTGTTCGACCTCCAGTACGGCCGCGCCTGGGAGGAAGGCATCGCCATGCTCGACGTCGATCCCGACATCGTCCGCTGGAATGCCGAGGCCTGTGCGGCCTCGGAGCCGGTGATTGCGGTGGGTGGCGACGTCGAGGGAGACCCCGAGCTTCAAGCGCGGGTCGACCGGGTCAACGTCCTGTCCGCGCAGCTCAATGACCGGGTGGGAGCGCTCACCCGCGCCTGGCTGGAGCGAGGCAGGATCGTCGGCATCGTGGGCGGCGATCACTCCTGCCCGTACGGGGCCATCGCCGCCTACGCGGAGCGCTATCCCGGAATGGGCATCCTGCACATCGACGCCCACGCCGACCTGCGCAACGCCTTCGAGGGCTTCACCGATTCGCACGCCTCGATCTTCTACAACGTGCTCACTCGGCTGCCCTCGGTCGGTCCCCTCGTCCAGGTGGGCCTGCGCGACGTGTGCGAGGAAGAGGTGAGCTTCATCGAGAACTCGCGAGGACGCGTGATCCCCTTCTACGACACCGTCATCGGCGAGCGCCTCTGCGATGGCGAACCCTTCAACGCGATCGCCGATGAGGTGATCAACGCGCTCCCGCAGGACGTCTACGTGAGCTTCGACATCGACGGCCTCGATCCTTCCCAGGGTCCCCACACGGGCACCCCCGTCCCTGGAGGGCTCTCGTTCCGCCAGGTGACGGCCTTGCTCTCGCGCCTCCGCCACAGCGGTCGCCGCGTCGTGGGCTTCGATCTGAACGAGGTCGCTCCTGGGCCCTCGTTCCAGAAGAACGATGGCTCGAACGGAGCGCATCAGGACGAGTGGGACGCCAACGTCGGCGCACGCCTCCTCTACAAGCTCATCGGCCTCACCAGACTCTCTCAGGGCGGCTCGGGCGGCGCACGCGCCCCGAAGATGACGGCTGGAGTCACCCGCCGCTGAGCAGGTCCCCCCTGCGCATCTCCGCGAGCGCCTTCTCCCGTGAGCGCGGGCGTACGCGCTGCAGCCCGCTTCAGCCCAGCGCTCGGCGGTAGGTCTCGATCGCGAGGTGGACGTCCAGCGTCCCGGCCATCTCGCGGCACGAGTGCATGCTCAGCATCGGAGCGCCGACGTCCACCGTCGCGATCCCCAGCTCCGCTGCGGTGATCGGCCCGATGGTGCTTCCGCACGGCAGATCGCTGCGGACCACGAACCGCTGGGGCGCGAAGCCGACATCCCCGCAGAATCCCACGAAGCTCGCCGCCGTCGCGCCGTCCGTCGCGTAGGCCTGGTTGGCATTCGACTTGATGACCAGCCCCCGGTTCAGCTGCGGCGCATGACGGGGCTCGTGCTGATCCGCGTAGTTGGGGTGCACCGCGTGGGCCATGTCTGCCGAGACCAGCAGCGACCCGGCCAGCGCCCTGCGAAGCCCCTGTACCTCTTCGCGGCCCGTCCACGCCTCGACGATCCGGGTCAACGTATCCCGGAGCAGCGGCCCCACCGCGCCGACCGCGCTGCGGCTCCCGACCTCCTCATGATCGTAGAGCACGATCCCACGGGTCGCCGACGCCGGCTGCCCGGCTACGGCGAGCAGCGCCTGGGTCGCCGTGTGACAGCTCGCCAGGTTGTCGAGCCGCGGCGCGAAGATCAGCTCGTCTCGGACCCCGCCGATCGTCGACGGCGCGACATCGTAGAGGCACAAATCGAACCCCGCGATCGCATCCGACGGAACATCCAGCTCACGCGCGACGAGTGCACTCAGCTCCGACTCCTTCCCGAGGCCCAGGATCGGCGCGAGATGCTTCTGCGCATTCAATACCAGCCCCTCGCTGTTCACCCCTCGGTTCAGGTGGATGGCCAGGTTGGGCACACGCGCCACGGGCCGGAGCAGGTTCAACAGCCGCGCCTCCAGCGTCCCGTCCTTGCGCCGCAGCATCACCCGCCCAGCGATGCTCAGGTCCCTGTCGAGCCAGGTCGAGTACAGCACCCCGCCGTACACCTCGATGCCCACCTGCTGGTAGCCGCTCTTCGAGTAATCCCCGTTCGGCTTGACCCGCAGATTGGGTGAGTCCGTGTGGGCCCCGACGAGACGGAACCCGCCGACCGCCGGGTGCTCTTGCCCTGCCACGAACGCCACGATCGACGACCCACCGCGGATCACGAACCGCCGATCCCCCGGCGCGAGCGCCCACGCATCCCGCTCGCTCAGCTCCGTGAATCCAGCCGCTCGAAGACGCGCTGCCACCTCGGCCGTCGCGTGCCAGGGCGTGGGCGACCGATCGACGAACCCGCACAGATCGCGCGCCGCCTCCACCCCGAGAGCGCGCAGCCGCCCCAGCTCCTCGGTCGACTTCGGGAACCGCTCCCCGAGCTGCGTCGACGGATTGCTCTGACCTTCGCCCGCGTTGGACTCGCGTGTCTCCTTCGTTTCCATGGGGTCGCGGAGCATAGCAGAGCGCTCGCCCCTCGGCGGCGGGACCGGTGTGCTACCGATCGAGCACGCATGTACCGACGGCTCCGACCGCTGCTCTTCGCGCTCCCGCCCCACACCTCGCACCAGCTCGGGATGCTCGCGCTCGCCCCGCTGGAGCACAGCGCGTGGCTCCGCACGATCGTCCGCGCACGCACCTCCCCTCCCGATCCCCACCTCGCCACCCGCGCCATGGGCCTCTCCTTCCCCTCCCCCCTCGGCATCGCCGGAGGCTTCGACAAGAACGCGGAGCGCGCGCGCGCCCTCGCTGCACTCGGCTTCGGCTTCCTCGAGCTCGGCACCATCACCGCGACGCCTCAAGCACCCAACCCGCCCCCCAACCTCTTCCGCCTCCCGGCCGACCGCGCCCTCATCAACCGCCTCGGCTTCCCGAACCAGGGCGCCACGCGCGTCACCGACCGCATCCTCGCCCGCGAGCTTCCGAAGACGACCGGCGTCCCTGTGGGCGTCTCCATCGGCAAGTCCCGCACGGTTCCCGTCGACCAGCTCACCCCCGTCATCGACGACTACCTCGTCAGCTTCCGCGCCGCGCAGCGCGTCGCCGACTTCGTCGTCGTCAACGTCTCTTCCCCCAACACCCAGGGCCTCCGCACCCTCCAGGACACGACCATGGCCCGCGCCCTCCTCGGCGCCATCGCCGAAGAGAACACCCGGCGCGGCCCCCGCCGCCCCTTGCTCCTCAAGATCGCCCCCGACCTGGACGACCAAGCCCTGGACGAGCTGCTCACCGTCGTCGAGGCCAGCGCCTTCGACGGCGTGGTCGCCACCAACACCACCACCCACCGCTCGCCCCTGAGTACGCCCCCCGAGGCCGTCGACGCCATCGGCGCTGGCGGCCTGAGCGGCCCACCCCTCCGCCACCGCGCGCTCACCCTGGTGACCCGAGCCCGCGCCCGCCTGGGCCCTCACGCCACCATCATCGGCGTCGGTGGCGTCGAGACCGCCGATCACGCGCTCGACCTGATCCGCGCCGGCGCCGACCTCATCCAGCTCTACACTGGCTTCATCTACGGCGGCCCTGGCTTGCCAGCCACCCTCCTCCGCGACCTCTCTGCGAAGGTCGCCGAGGCGGGCGTGCGCTCCATCGCCGAGCTCCGCGGCGCCGCCCTCCCCTCCCCCTGAGCCCCCTGGCATTCGGCCCGCCCCGCGATACGCTCCCACCGACGTGCCGCAGCGAGAAGGGCGACCCATCGAGATCCGCGTCGCCGGCTCCATGCGCGACATCCCCTCGGCCACCTGGAACGCGCTCGACGGCGTGGCCGAAGCCCCCTTCCTCTCCTGGGAGTGGCTCGACACCCTCGAACAGACCGGCTGCGTCAGCGAAGAAGCCGGCTGGATCTCCCACCACCTCACCCTGTGGCGCGACGACCAGCTCCTCGGCGCGGCCCCGGCCTACGTGAAGACCAACAGCGAAGGCGAGTTCGTCTTCGACTTCGCCTGGGCCTCCGCCTCCCACCAGATCGGCGCCCCCTACTACCCCAAGCTCGTCGTCGGCGTCCCCTTCACCCCGGCGACCGCCCGCCGCCTCCTCGTCCAGCGCCCCGACGATCGCCCCACGCTCCTCCCCGTCCTCGCGCAGGCCCTCCGCCAGATCGTCGCCGCGCTCGACATCTCCAGCGCCCACGTCCTCTTCCCTCAGCAGGACGAAGCCACCGCCCTCGGCGACGCCGGCATGGCGCACCGCTACGGCCTCCAGTTCCACTTCACCAACGACGGCTACCAGGGCTTCGACGACTACCTCGCCCGCTTCAACGCCAAGCGCCGCCACCAGATCCGCCGCGAACGACGCGAGATCCAGCAGCAAGGCATCACCCTCACCACCCTCCGCGGTGCCGACGTCACCCCCGAGATCGTCGACCTGATGTTTGGCTACTACGTCTCCACCGTCGAGAAGTTCTCCTGGGGCCGCCAGTACCTCAACCGCGCCTTCTTCGAAGAGATCACCACCCGCCTCTCCGGCGCCATCGAGATCGTCCTCGCCCGCGACGGCCAGCGCCCCATCGCCGGCGCCTTCAACCTCGCCGGCCCCCGCGCCCTCTTCGGACGCTACTGGGGCGCCTCCGAGGAGCGCCCCTTCCTCCACTTCAACGTCTGCTACTACCACCCCGTCGAAGACTGCATCCTGCGCGGCCTCGACCGCTTCGAGCCCGGCGCCGGCGGCGAGCACAAACTCGTCCGCGGCTTCCTCCCGACCATCACCCACAGCGCCCATCACCTCGCGCACCCTCGCCTCGACGCCGCCGTCCGGGCATTCCTCGCTCGCGAACGCACCGCCATCGAGGAGCACACATCGGACAAGAGCATCGCTTTCCGCTGACGCGGCAGACCTTCCGTCGTCGCTTGACGATCTGCGCGGCGGCGAGAGATGCTCGGACCCCATGCGCTCCTGGCTAGCTTTGCTCGCTTCCTGTCTCTTCGTCTCCATCACGGCCGCAGGCGGCTGCACGGGCGGCGACGACCTCAACGCCGACGCCACCGTCTCCGTCTCCGTCGGTGGCAGCACCGACACCCGCTTCGTGTGCAACGGCGGAAGAGCCGACGGCTACTGCAACGCCCGCGGAGGCAATCCGGAGCCCTGTGAATGCTCCGACTGCACGCTCACCGCCCGCTGCCAGCAGACCTGCAACAACGACGGTGTCTGCACCTACGATCCCGACAACCCCAGCGACGAAGACTGCACCTGCGACGACTGCTACGGCAGCCACCCCCGCTGCCCCCCGCTCGCCGACTGCAACAACAACGGCACCTGCGAGCCCAACGAAGGCGCGGGCTGCGGCGACTGCGACGATCCCTCGACGACCACCACCACGACCACCAGCGGCACCGGCGGCGCGGGCGGCACCGGCGGTGACGGCGGCGCTGGCGGTGCAGGCGGTGACGGCGGCGCTTGATCCTGCGTCCACGAGACGGCCGTCACCTCGCCCTGCATCCACGAGACGGCCGTCACCTCGCCCTGCATCCACGAGACGGGCGGCGCCTCGACCTGCATCGACGAGGTCAGGTGCTGCTCGGCCCCAGCGCCCGATCCCGCGCGCCGAACCCCTCTGACCTCTACCGCGCCGACAGCCCGTACTTCTTCAAGAACGCGCGCACGTGGTGCCGCTCCATCCCTGCCCGGCGCGCCATCTCGCTCACGTTCCCATCCGTGGCCCGGAGCAGATCGCTGAAGTAGCGCTGCTCGAACGCCCCCACGGCCGCCCGCTTCGCCTCGCTGAACGCGCTCAGCGCCGGCGCTACCTCGCCCCCTCCCTCCAGCGGCAGCAACGACGCCACCGCCTCTGCGCCTGGCGGCAAGCTCGCCGCCACGCTCGCCACGTTCACCAGCTCACGCACGTTCCCCGGGAAGTCGTGCTGCGAAAGCATGCTCGCGATCAGCTCGACCACGTCCTCTGCCCGCTCCAGTCGACCCATCCGCTCGCAGACCCGCTGCACGAGCGGCGGGATGTCCTCGCGCCGCTCCCGCAGCGGCGGCAGCTCGATCCGCATCTGCGCGATCCGGAAGAACAGATCGCTGCGGAACTGCCCCGTGTTCATCGACTTCCCGAGATCACGCCGCGTCGCCGCCACCACCCGCACGTCCACCGCCTCGTACGCGCTCGCGCCGACCCGCTTCACCTTCCGCTCCGCCAGCGCCCGCAAGAGCTTCGGCTGCAGCTCCGGCGGCAGCTCTCCCAGCTCATCGAGGAAGATCGTGCCCTTGTGTGCGTCCTGGAACGCCCCGCTCCGCCGCTCGATCGCCCCGGTGAACGCACCCCGCTCGTGCCCGAAGAGCAAGCTCTCCGCCAGCGGACCCGGGATGGACGCGCAGTCGAGCACCACGAACGGCCCAGCGCGCCGGGTCGAGTGCTCGTGCACCGCTTGCGCCACCAGCTCTTTCCCCGTCCCCGTCTCCCCCGTCACCAGGATGGAAAGATCCGTGGGCGCGACCTCCCGCAGCAGCCTGAACAGGTGCCGCATCCGCGGCGACGATCCCACCAGCGGACCGAAGTTCTCGTCGAACCCCACCTCCACCCGCTCCTTCTCGAGCGGCTCGAACCCCAGCACGCTCCCCCCCACGTGAATCGAGCACGGCGCCGTGAGGATCCCCTCCTTCACCCGCACCCCGCCCACGAACGTGCCGTTACGGCTGCCAAGATCGCGCAGCAGCACCCCAGGCCCTTCCGCGCGAAGCTCGCAGTGCGTCGCGCTCACCTCGCGATCGTCCAGCACCACCGCACAGCTCGGATCACGCCCGATCACGACCGGCGACACCCCGATCCGGATCGCCTCTCGCCCTGGCAAAACGAGGTTCCCCCCACGGACGAACCATTGCACCGCACGGGCGCGGGTGGCGTCGCTCAACGCGCTCATGAAGCCACGGTAGCGCGACTCGAGCGGACACGGCCACACCGCTGCATCCTTCCACCACGCCCGGACATCGACACCCACCACCACACGCGGCGCACGCGCGACGCACCGCGCGACACCAGCGCACGCGAGCCCCCACACCGCCCGCACCGGGGACACCGACACGTCCCCTGGACCAGAAAAGGTCCAGGGCGATCGACCTGATCAGGCGCTCGCAGCCGTGATTTGCTGCTGGAAACCTCGCGTCACGGGACGGTACGCTTCGTGCTCGACACGTGAACGACCCGGGCGACTTGCGGAGCGTTCCGCATCTCGCCGAAGCGCAACACGGTCGCGTCTCTCTCCGAGCGCGCCGCGTTGCTCCGGTCACGAGTCGAACACGCGGACGTGAGCTTGCTCGTTGATCCTTTCACCCGGAGCGCCGCTCCCGGCATCCGACGAGGCCGACATGCCTAGAGGACGAAGACTTCACAGTTATCTTGGGGCCCTCGGCCTCGCGACGCTCGCCGCGACAGGCGCCGTCGCAGGGAGCGGCTGCAGCAGCGGCGAGAGCGAGGAGGCCTGCGTCTCCGACGAGATGTTCTTCGCCGAGCAGACCTGGGCCCAGGTGCTCACCGCGAGCTGCATCGGCTGCCACAACCCGCAAGGCCTCGCTGGCAACACCAGCCTCGTGCTGAAGAACTCCAGCGAGGCCGGCTTCCTCAGCACCAACATGGACATCTTCCGGCACGTCGCCACCCTGGAGCAGGGCGGCGAGTCACTCGCGCTGCTCAAGCCGACCGAGAAGGTTTCCCACGGCGGCGGCAAGGTGATCGAGGAAGGCAGCCGCGAGTACGAGATCCTCGCCGAGATGGTGCAGCGCTACAAGGAGCCGTCGGCGTGCGAGACGCACACCACCGCGTTCTTCCACGGCGTCCAGCTCGCGTCCGCGCCCGACACGCTGCGCATGGCCGCGCTCGAACTCCTCGGCCGCCTCCCCACCCCCGAGGAGGAAGAAGCCGTCGAGGAAGGCGGCATGGGCGCGCTCGACGTCCTCCTCGACCAGTACATGCACGACGAGATGTTCTACACCCGGCTCAAGGAGATCTACGGGGACATCTTCCACACCGATCGCTACCTCAACGGCGAGGACGCGGTGAACCTCCTCTCCAGCGAGGAGTACAACCCGCGCTGGTACGAAGACGTCGCCTACCAGCCGGACCTCATCGAGAAGTACGGCGCGACGAGCTGGAACGATCTCATCAACAAGCTGCGCCGCTTCACGGTCCAGGGCGTCGCCCGCGAGCCCCTCGAGCTCATTGCCCACGTCGTCCGTGAGAACCGGCCTTTCACCGAGGTCGTCACCGCCGACTACATGATGGTGAACCCGTTCTCGGCCAGGTCCTGGGGCCTCGCCCCCACCTTCGAGAACGACGCCGATCCCGCGGAGTTCGTCGAGGTGAAGCGCGACGGCTACCCCCACAGCGGCGTGCTCAGCTCCCCCATGTGGCTCGCCCGGCACCCCACCTCGGCGACGAACCTGAACCGGCACCGCGCGCGCATGGTCTACCAGGTCTTCCTGGGCACCGACGTCCTCAAGCTGGCCGAGCGCCGCATCGACACCTCGGCGGTGACCGACTTCAACCCGACGCTCAACAACCCCAACTGCACGGTGTGTCACAACAACATCGACCCCGTGGCCGGCTGGTTCCAGAAGTTCGGCGACCTCGGCGCCTACCGCGTCGACCGCAACTGGCCCGAGACGCTCATCCCGCCTGGCTTCAACCGCGACAACATGCCCTATGGCGAGTTCGCCGAAGCCAACGTGTGGGGTGCCGGGCGGCTCGCCAAGGACCCGCGCTTCGCGCTCTCGCAGATCTACAACGTGCTCACCGGCCTCACCGGCCAGAAGCCGCTCCTCTCCCCGATGAGCGGCGAGGAGAACTTCAGCGACAAGTTCCGCGCGTACCTCGCGCAGTACTACATGTTCAACCAGTTCGCGGAGGAGTTCGAGGCGAGCAACTACGACATCCGCGTGGTGTTCAAGTCGATCATCAAGAGCCCCTACTTCCGCGCGCGGAACTACGGCGGCGACCTCAGCGGAGCGCGCCAGTTCGAGCTGTTGCAGCTCGCCAGCTCCCGCTTCCTCACGCCCGAGGCGCTCCACCGCAAGATCTGGGCGGTGAGCGGCTACCCCTGGCGCGAAGGCCGCTTCGGCACCGACTACCTGCTCAGCGGCAACCGCTACAAGCTGCTCTACGGCGGCGTCGACCACTTCGACGTCCTCCAGCGCATCGGCGAGCCGAACGGCATCATGGCGAACGTCTCCGACCGCATGGCGAACGAGATGTCGTGCCGCGCCGTGCCGCGTGACTTCTCGATCCCGCAGGAGGAGCGCCTCCTGTTCCCCTATGTCGACGTCACCTTCGAGCCGAAGGACAGGAACGGCTTCGACGTCGAGCCCGCCATCGAGGCGATCAAGAAGAACATCCAGTACCTCCACAAGCGGGTGCTGGGCGAGGTGCTCGACCTCAGCCACCCCGAGATCGAGCGCACCTACCAGCTCTTCCTCGGCACCTGGCAAGAGGGCACCGCCGGCATGGCCAAGCCCGAGGGCGATCCCGATCGCATCCCGCGCGATCTGCCGGGCCAGTGCCACGTCAGGGACGAGTTCTGGAGCGCCAAGCCCCTCCCCGAAGCGATGCACGTCGCTGGCGACGAGACGTACACCGTCCGCGCCTGGATGAGCGTCATGACGTACCTGCTGTCGGATTACCGCTTCCTTTATCAGTGACAGGAGCAGCCATGGACCGTCGAGATTTCCTCAAGTTGACATCGATGGCTGGCCTCGGCGTCGCCGTTGGGAGCCAGTTCTCCGGAGAAGCGAGGGCGGCCGATCCCTACACCGGCCCGCTCTGGCTCTTCGTCCACGCGGGCGGCGGCTGGGATCCGACCAGCTTCTGCGATCCCAAGGGGGCGAAGTCGCTCGACGACCCCGACCGGATGAACAACTACCTCACGTCCGAGATCGAGACCGCCGGTGCGATCAAGTACGCGCCCGTCGGGACGAACGCGGAGTTCTTCACCAAGTGGGGCAACCGGCTCCTCGTCATCAACGGCATCGACACCGGCACGAACAGCCACGAAGCCGGCGTCCGCACCACCTGGAGCGGCACCCTCAGCGAAGGCCGCCCCTCGCTCGCGGCGATGCTCGCTGGCGTCCACGCCCCCACGCAGGCCATGTCGTTCATCTCGAACGGCGGCTACGACTTCACCGCCAGCCTCGTGCCGGTCACCCGCGTTCCCGACACCAGCACGCTGGGGCGCGTCGCCTACCCGAACCGGATCGAGCCGGGTGACGAGAACACGCGCTTCTACCACACCGAGGCGACGATGGATCGCATCGCCACGGCGCGCGCCGAGCGTCACCAGGTGAAGCTCAACCAGCAGCGCCTGCCCCGTCTGCGGCAGTCGATGAGCACGCTCTACACCTCACGCCTCGGCCAGAACGAGCTGAAGCAGCTCATCCAGTACCTGCCCGAGACCTACTACCAGAACGGCATCGCCCGGCAGGCCCAGGTCGCGATCGCCGCGTACAAGGCGGGCATCTGCGTCACGGCCAACCTGAGCACCGGCGGCTTCGACACCCACGGCAACCATGACAACGACCACATCCCCGCCTTGAGCCGCATCTGGACGGGCGTGGACCAGCTCATGGAATTCGCCGAGGCCTCGGGCATCGCCGACAAGGTCTACGTCGTCATCGGCTCCGACTTCGGCCGCACCCCTGGCTACAACAGCGGCAACGGCAAGGACCACTGGAACATCACCAGCATGATGATGATGGGGCCCGGCATCGTGGGGAACCGCGTCATCGGCACCACCGACGACCGCCACGCGGCGCACAACGTCAACCCGCAGACGCTCGAGACCTCCGACAGCGGCATCCGCATGACGCCTGGCCACGTCCACAAGGCGCTCCGCAAGCTCGCCGGCATCGACACGACCGAGATCGCCCGCGAGTTCGAGCTCACCGACACCAGCGAGTCGCTGCCGTTCTTCGGCTGAGCGCTCCTCGCGCGGCCCCTCACTCCTCCCCCCTCAGCGAGATTTTCGACCGGAAGCGCGCGGCGCATGTCCTGCGCGGCCGGTCGGGCGTCCGCTCCGCTCACTCCACCGAGAACTCCATCACCTCGCTCGGCGCGACGCCGTCCGCCTCGGCGCGCACCCGGTGTACCCCGCGCACGAGCTGAAAGTCCGCCCACCCCAGCGGCGCCGCGATCACCCTCCCCCCGATCACGAAGCGCGCATTCCGCGCCCCGGCAGGGATGGCCGCCCGCAGCCGGATCGCCTGCACCGATCCCACCGCCGCATCGATCACGAACCGCGCCCCATCCGCCGGAAACAGGAGCGCCAACCCCCGCGACGCCGCCCCCTCGCGCACCGGCAGCTCACCGCACCGAGGCGACACCCCCTCCGGCGCGAGCGGCCGCCCCGCCGCGCGCGCCCACGTCGACAGCCGCGCGTCGAACCGCTCCACCACCCGCTCTTCCACCTCGTCCCCCCGGCACAGCGGCCCCGCGAGCAGCCCCGTCTGCCGATCCACCCGCACCACCTCGTGCATCTCGCACGCCGGAAGCGCCGCGACCTCTTCGCGCGGCAGCCACTCGCGCCGCCGGTGCGGACACACAGACGCTGGTCGCTGCCCGGACAGCGCACAGATCTCCACCTCGACCGTCGCCTCCGGATCCGGCGCCGCGAACGGCATGGCGGGCCGGACCCGCGACGCTGCCACCAGCGCCTCGTGCAAGAGCGGCCCTGCCCCCGTCACCCCGCTCACCCCGTTCATCGGCGACCCGTCGAAGTTACCGACCCACACCGCCACCGTCACCGCGGGCGTGTAGCCCACCGCGATGTTGTCCCGGAACCCCTTCGACGTCCCCGTCTTCACCGCCGCCTCGAACGGCAGCTCCAGCACGCTCCCCTCCCCGAACGCCCCGATCCGCGCGCGCCGATCCGAAAGGATGTCGGTGATGATCCGCGTCCGCACCGCATCGAGCACCTGCACCGGCGCGGGCGACACCGGCAGCGCCAGCGCCTCTCCAGCGCGATCCTGCGCACCGAGCACCGCCCGCGCCGGCAAGAACAGCCCCCCGCGCGCGAGCGTCGCGTACGCCGCCGCCAGATCCAGCAACCGCACCTCTCCATCCCCGAGCGCGATCGCCACCCCGTAGTGCGACGCCTCCCGGTCCAGCGTCGACAGCCCCACCTCCCGCAGCCGCGTCAGCACCCGCTCTGGACCCAGCGCCGCTGCCGCCCACACCGCCGGCACGTTGTACGAGTTCGCCAGCGCCTCGCGCAGCCGCACGGGCCCGTGAAAGCGCCCATCGTAGTTCTGCGGCGCGTAGCTCCCCCCCGACGGCAGCGGCAGCTCCAGCGCCACATCGGGCAGCACCGTCCCGGCGTCGTAGCCGAGCCGCTCCATCGCGAGCCCGTACACGAACGGCTTCAGCGAAGACCCGGGCTGCCGCCGCGCCAGCACCCCATCGTTCTGCCCCAGCCGCCGCGCGTCCTCCGCGTCCGGCGATCCCACATACGCCAGGATCTCCCCCGTCGCGTTGTCGAGCACCACCACCGACGCGGCCGACACCTCCCGCGCCGCGAGCGACTGCACCACCTCTTGCGACAGCACCTCCAGCTCTCGCTGCAGCCCCCGCTCGATGGACAGCGTCACCTCGCTCGCACGATCCCGCAGCGCCCCCACCACCGGATCCGCCGCCCCCGAGAGCACCGCGTACACCAGATGCGGCGCGCCCAGGCTCCCCCCTCGACGCGCGATCCCGATCGGCTCCGCGCGCGCCGACGCCACCTCCTCGGCCGTCGCCAGACCTCCGGCCTCCATCCGCTCCAGGATCCGATCCCGCCGCCGCAGCAGCCGCTCCGTCCCGCGCCGCGGATCGTACAGCGCCGGCCCTCGTGGCAACGCCGACAGCGCCGCCGCCTCCGCGAGCGACAGCTCCGCCGTCCCCTTGTCGAAGTAGAACCGGCTCGCCGCCTCCACCCCGCGCACACCGGGCCCGAACATCACCCGGTTCAGGTACTGCTCCAGGATCTCGCGCTTCGACAGCGACGCCTCGATGCGCAGCGCGAGCGCCATCTCCGACAGCTTCCCCCGCACCGTACGCGGCCGTGGCCTCACCGTCCGCGCGAGCTGCTGCGTCAGCGTCGACGCCCCCGACACCACCCGCCCCTCGACGCAGAGCTGCCCGAGCGCCCGCGCCATCGCCAGCGGATCCACCCCCGGGTGCACCGCGAACCGCCGATCCTCCGCCGCGAGCAACGCCCGCTGGATCCGCTCTCCCATCGCCGACAGCGGCACCCAGCGCGCCCGCGCCCCGTCCCCTGCCCGCAGCTCGCGCAGCATCACCCCGTGCCGATCCCGGAACACCACCGAGACGTCGTAGCCCTCGGCCCCCTCCGTGAGTTCCGACGGCAGCGGCGTCACCACCGCCCAGAGCGCGAGCACGAGCCACGGCGCGACGAGCAGCACCACCGCCACCTTCAGCGCCCGCCGCCCTCGCCGTGCCACGACGCTCATCGCTTCGCGGCCACCTCGATCTTGCCCGCCCCCGTCCGACCGAACACCTCGGGCTGGTACATCTCCTCGGCGCGCGTCGGCGGCAGCACGAACTTCCCGAGCGTCGTCGCTCGCGCCAGGTAGCGGTAGCGGAACATCCCCGCGCTCATGTGATCCACGAAGAACAGCACCCGGTCGTCACGCACCTCGCGGATGAACGCGCTCCGATCGTACCGGCGACGCATCGCCCGCGCGTCCATGTCCTCCTCCTCGTCGTCGTACCGATCCTCGTCCCCTCGGTCCACGTCGAGGCTCCCCGCCGTCGTGGCGAGCCGCGCGTCCACCGCCTCGAACCCGGCCGGCAGCGGATCGTCGATCACCACGAAGTCGCGCGGCGACGGCGTCACCACCACCACCTCGCCGAGCACCAGATCACCGCCCACGAACTGGCTCGCCGAGCGCGCTCCCATCTCACCGAGCGCCCGCGACAGCTCCTCCGCCGTCACCGGCCGCAGCGTCTTCTGCACGAAGAACCCGCGCTCCAGCGGCTTCGCGGGCAGCTCCTTCTTCGCGTACCGCAGCCGTGCCTGGTAGAAGAGCCGTCCCGACCCCTCGACCGAGAATGCGAGCGGCGCGCCCCCGGCGCCGACCAGCCGCGCCGCCGCGATCGCCGTCCTCGCCTGGCTCACGTCGCGCCCGTGGAACGGCGCCATGAAGATCTCTGCTTGCCCCAGGAACACCCGCGCGTCGAAGTCCGGCGCCGTCTTCTCCTGCGCCTTCCGGTACTGATCCAGCGCGAGCAGCGACCACGCCGCCTCCTGCGTGTTCCGCCATGTCCCGCCGCGCCGCACCGCGAGCAGACCTGCCGCGAGCCGCGCCCCCATCGGGTGCTGCGGTTGCGCCGCGAGCAGCGCCCGCAGGACCAGCGCCGAGCTGCGCGTCTCCGAGTCCATCAGCTCCGCGTACGCATTGCCCGCGTTCACCGTCGCGCGCGCCACCGCCCCGTCCACGCGGAGCGTGCTCTCCAGCTCGCGCACCAGCGTGTCGATCTGCCCTCGATCGCCCTTGCCGAGTACCAGGGCGTGCAGGAGCAGCGCCTTCGAGAACATGGGCAGCTCGGCCCGCTGCTCGAACACCCGTGACGCCCGCCCCGGATCTGGGCTCCCCAGGCCGGCCAGCACATCGAGCACGAACGGGATTGCCGCGCGGCTCACCGTATCCTTGCTGACGTCCCGCGAGAGCACTTGCCGCAGCGCATGCGTCGCCATCTCGATCGACGACTTCGGCACGCTCACCTTGTGCCGACGCGCCTCTCCGAGTCCCCACGCCGCGTACGCCGTCACCCAGTCGTTCGACATCGTGGAGTCCCCCCACAACCCGAACGCCCCATCGTGACGCTGGTTCGCCACGATCGCCGCGACGGTCTTGGTGATCACCCCGTCGAGATCCTTCGGCAACGGCAGCTTGAAATCGCGCGCCAGATCCCGCAGCGGCAAGAGCGGCACGAGCCGGCTCACGAGCTGCTCCGTGCACCCGTATGGGTACTCCAGGAGCTGCTCCATCCCCGACTCCAGGCCCACCAGCGCCGTCGATGCGAGGCTCACCTCCAGCCCGCCCACGTCGCTGCGCAGCGCCGACAGATCCCCGAGCTGCTCGGCGCTCGCCGTCGTCGTGTCCCCGTAGAGCGCCACCGCCTCGGGCGACACCGGCGCCTTCACCTCCCGCGTCACCTCCACCGCGTCGTCGTTGCCGCCTCCGCGTGCCTCGAAGCGCAGCTTCGCCGTGCCCACCGCCGGTGCCGACAGCGCGAAGCGCACCTCCTTCGACAGGCCTGGCTCCAGCGTCACCGACTGCTTCGCCGCGCTGCCCAGCGAGAGCCCTTCGGCGGTCAGCGTCACCTCCACCTCGGACTTCGGCATCCCCTTCGACGTGAGCACCACGCCCGCGTCGATCACGTCCCCTGCGCGCAGGAACCGCGGCAGTGCGGGCCGCGCCATCAGCGGCCGGCTCGTCACCACCCGCTCCTCGTCGTAGCCGAAGCGATCGTCTTCGGCGGCCACCACCGCCATGATCCGGTACGTCGTCAGGCCATCCGGCAGCTTGAACGACGCCCGCACCTTCCCCGAAGCATCCGTCACCAGCGACGGGTTGTAGTACGCGCTCGGCCGGAAATCGCGGCGCACCCCGAGCCCCCCCGAGGCCCCGCTGCCGCCGTACAGCCCCTTGTCCTCGCCGAGATCCGCGAACGGATTCCGCACGCGCCCCAGCGCCTCCCGCGACTCGATCGTCGCCACCTGCAAGCGCCGCGCGCCCGAGAACACCTCCAGCGGGTCGGGCGTCTTGTAGCCGATGAGCGAGAGCACGCCCTCGTCCACCGCGTACAGCGTCACCTCGGCGCGCGCCGGCTTGCCCGCGCTGTCACGCACACCGACGTCCACCGTGATCGGCGCCCCGGGCCGGTACTCCGACTTGTCGGGACGCACGTCGACCGCGAGCCGCCGTGACGTCGGGTTGATCGCGAGCCGCGCGTAGCCCAGCCGGAACGTCGGTGCGCCGATGTCCGGCGTCGCCTTCCCTCCGGTCGCCTTCGCCCCCGCTGGCGTCGAGCGCCCGCGCACCAGGAGCACCGACACGAACGCGTTCGGCAAGAGATCGTCGGTGATCGGGATCGACAGCATCGGCGCCGCCCCGGTCAGCGTCACCCGCTCCCGCGTGTACACCCCGGCGCGCTCCACCGTCACCAGCGCGTCCGCCGACGTGAACGGCGACTTCACCAGGATCCGCGCCGTCTGCCCCACCTCGTAGTGCTCTCGATCCGGCAGCAGCTCCACGCGCGAGCGATCGCTGTCTCCCCACCCGATCGACCCCTCGCCCGTCGCGTAGACCGGCACGGCCGACGCCACCGCGTTCCCCCGCTTGTCCTTCGCCGTCGCGTGCAGCAGGAAGTACCCGGCCGACGGCACCGTCACCGAGCAGCTCTGCGCCGCCTGCGCCGTCGTCACCGAGCAGCTCCCGACGACCTTGTCCACCGGCGCGCTCACGCTCCGGTACCCGCCGCCGCTCACCTGCCGCGCCACCGTCCACGTCCGCTGCACCAGGTCGACCTTCACCGCGGCCTGCGTGACCCGCTTCCCCTTCGGATCCGCCGCCACGATCTCCGGCTTCAAGGTCTCGCCCGCCTTCACGAAGAGCTGCGGCGACTTGATCCCGACATAGAATTCACCCGGATGCGCGATCGCCGTCGTGCTCGCAGCCACCGACTGACGCGACACGTCCATCACCTCCGCCTCGCAGGTGATCGACTCCGGCCCCCGCTGCCCTGGCAGTGCGAGCGACGTCGTGATCGGCGCCTCCCCCTTCGCGTCGAGCTTCGTCCGCGCGCTCTGCAACTCCTCCCCGCGCGGCTCCGCGTCCGGCAGCGCCGACGTGAACACCGACGCATCCACCACGAAGTCGTCGAGCCCTGGCGGTGAGAACGACGTCGGCGTGCGCGTCACGCTGAGCCGCACGTCGGCTCCTCCCATCGGCGCGCCGAACAGGTAGTCCCCTCGCGCCACGAACGTCGCCTTGTCCCCGCGCACGTAGCTCGGCCGATCCGGCTCCACCGACGCCTTCGTCTCCGCGGGCCGGTACTCCGCCACCTCGACCGTCGACGTCGCATCGGGCCACCCGCGCGCGCTCCCCACCACCGAGGCGTTCACCGCGTAGGTTCCGAGCTTCCCGGTCGCCGGGATCTTCATGTCCAGCGAGAAGGTCCCGAACGCGCTCAAGGTCGGCTCGGCCTGGAGCAGCGTCTCGCCCTCCGGCCCGTCCAGCGACACCAGGACCATCTGCCCCGCCGGCGTCGTCGTCCTGCGGCCCGCCTCCTCGCGGAAGATCCCCTTCACCTTCACCGTGTCACCCGGCCGGTAGATCCCCCGATCCGAGAACACCAGGCCGAACGGCTTGTCCGGGTTGAAGTCGTACGACACCCCGTAACGCCACCCGTTCACCGTGTCGTCCACGCGCCGGTAGGTCCAGTCCTCCCCCGAGCGCACGAACAGCACCGACCGCTCCCGGAGGTGCGCATCCGGCGTCCACGCGCTCGCCGGGATCGTCGCGAACCCGTTCGCGTCCGTGCGCGCCGTCGCTGGTGCCCCGTCGGGCCTGCGGATCGTCACCTCGGCGCCCGACACCGGCGCCGCACTCGACAGCCGCGTCACCCACACCAACGTCCCGTGCGGCGACACCTTGGCGCTCACCCCGAGATCCGTCACCTGGACGATACGCGCCTCCGACTCCACACGCGCCCGGTTCGTCCCTGGCTGGGACGTGTAGCTGATCCCGATCGCCACCGGCCCCCGCTTGTCCTTGCCCCCGAGCACGTCCTCGATCCGCACCGGGTGCGTCGCCGGCTTGTTCAGCGCCGCCTGAGGCCGCAGTACCACGCGCTTGCCGTTCGGCAGCGCCGCGATCTCCTCCAGGCGCGGGCTGCGCCCGGGCATGTGCTTGTCGGCCTCCAGCGCGAGGATCGCGTCCTCGGTCATCGCCCCCGTCGCGAGCTCCAGCGACTTCACGTTCACCGACGCCACCGGGATGTCTCGCCGCGACGACGGATCGAAGATGCTCCCCACCACCCCGATCTGCGCCTCGGGCCACCGATCATCGAACACGAGATCCTGCGAGAACGCCGTACCGAGCGCCTGTCCGTGCTCGTCCTTCAGGCCGGCCGCGACCTTCACCCGCAGCTTCTGGGCGGGCTTGAACTGCCCGTAGAGCGAGAGGTAACGGACCAGGTCGTCGTCGCCGATCCACTCCGGCCAGCGGATCTTCACCTTCGGCTCCGTCGCGAAGGCCTGCTTCAGGTCACGCATCTTCACGCGGTTCGTGAAGTCCAGCGACAGACCGCCCTCCGCCGAGCACTGCTTGTGCGGCGTCTCGCGGCTGCAGTCGAGCGTCTCGACGCGCAGCGGCCCGTACGTGCGGAAGCGGATCCGCTCCTCCTTGTCCGCGACCAGCGGCCCCTCCGATCCACGCAGCCCCTGCCCCACCACCAGCGAAAGCTCGCGATCGAGCGGCATCGGCGCCGCCGGCACGATCTCCGCGAGCATCCGGTTCTCCGGATCCGGCCTTCGCACCTCGAACTTCAGCGCCTGCCCCTTCCCGAACCCACGCTGGGCGCCCGGTGGCCCCGCCGAGAGCGTGACGTGCTGCTGGATCGAAGCATCCGGGATCGGCTGGTTGAACCGCAGCGTGATCCGCGACGTCGGCGTGAGGTCCGCCCCCTCCAGCGGCTCCGTGCCCACCAGCCGCGGCCGTGGCGTGCTGAAGCGCAGCACGTAGGGGCTCTCCAGCGCCGACCCATCCAGCGCGCGCGTCCCAGCGGGGACCTCCACCGCAAGCTCCGTCGCGCGAGGCAGCCGCTCGGTGGGAACGAAGGTGAGCGCGTTCGTCCCCACCCAGTTCCAGCGCCCTGGCACCGACGGCGTGAGCTTCGCCGGCGCCGCCTTCTCCTCACCCGCGAGATCCAGCGGACGCATCGGCCGGTTGAAGACCAGGCTGATCTCCGTCGCCTCCTGCGTCGCTCCCGAAGGCGAGCCGAACACGACCCGGAACGGCCCCCCCGCCTCCACCGCGATCCCTTCCCCGTCGCCTGGCGCCAGCGTCCCTCGCGTCGGCACCTGAGGCGCGCGGGCCCCTTGCACGCACGCGAGACCGAACGAGAGAACGGCGAGGCCGAACGGCGCTGCCCGGAAACCCGGAGCGCGAAGCGAGAAGCGCATGGCCGCGAGTCAAGGATGTTGGCCCAGCGGACGCAAGTGGCGGATCACCGCGTCCCCCTTCCCCCCGTCCTCACCGCACGTTCCACGTTCCACACGCCCGTCGTCGCCGGTCGACCCGCGCGCGCTCGGGTGCAGTTGGTCCTCGAACGAGACGTCGGGCCATCGGCCTCCGTTCACCCCTTCGTGGGACGCATCGACCTCGTCCCCGCGCGGATCCATGAGGTCCCGAGGACGACAGGACAGCAAAACTCACGGCGTCGTCGCGTCCTCGGGACGACAGCACGAGGCGTTTCACGGAGCCATCGCAGCCTCGGGACGACAGCACTGCAACCATCGCGGAAGCCCATCCGCCATCTTGTCAGCCTTGTCGTCCTCGGGACGACAGGACAACGAACTTCACGGCGTCGTCGCGTCCTCGGGACGACATCACGACGACCATCGCGGAGTCGCATCCGCCATCCTGGACGACATCATGACGACCATCGCGGATTCTCCTCCGTCATCTCGTCAGGCTTGTCGTCCTCGGGACGACAAGGCGACGAACTTCACGGCGTCATCGCGTCCTCGGGACGACACCGCGTCGTCCTTCAGGGAGCCCGCGCGACGCCCGCATCCGTCCTCACGAGGCGCTTTCTCGTGCGAACGAGGCGCTTTCTCGTGCGAACGAGGCGCTTTCTCGTGCGAACGAGGCGCTTTCTCGCGCAAGACGAAGCGGGTCCTCTCCCGAGACGATGGCGGCGACGCGAGGAGCGACAGGGACGACGAGGCCAGAGGGATTTCAGGTCGGCTCTTCCAGCGGGTCGTCGTGGCGTCCTTCCTCTCCCTCGGGAGAAGAGGTGCCGTTCAGGCGTGTGGAGCGAACGCTGGCGAGAACGGCGATCAGGACCGAGGTGACGACGACCACGCCGAGGCCACCGCGCACGGTGAGCGCATCGCTGAGCAAGCCGATGAGTGGCGGGCCGAGGAAGAAGCCCAGGTAGCTGGTGGTGGTCACGGCGGCGATGGCCTGGCCCGAGTTCCTGGCATTGCGGCCGGCGGCGCCGAACACGAGGGGCGCGACGATCGAGAGGCCGGCGCCGACGCAAGCGAAGCCGACGACGCCCATCGCGGGGGTGCCGGAGATCAGCGCCACGCAGAGGCCCACCGCGGAGAGCCAGCCTCCGGCGCGCACCAAGGTGCCGGCGCCGAGGCGCTCGGTGAGGCGATCGCCAGCGAGGCGGCCCACGGCCATGGTCGAGCTGAAGGCGGCGTAGCCCATCGCGGCGTAGCCCTCGCTCGTCCCCAGCACCTCGCGCAGGTACACGGCCGACCAGTCGGCGACGGCGCCCTCGCCAAGCATGGAGCAAAGGCCGATGACGCCGAGGGAAAGCAACCAGCGCGCAGGAAAGGAGAACGCCGGGCCGGCTGCACGCGCCTTGCCAGCGCCGTGGACCAGGCCAGGTGCAGCCGCGAGGAAGAGGAGCAAGCTCACGAGGCTGACGCCGACGAGATGAGGCGATGGGCCCACGTCGGCCGCGGCGATGCGGCCTCCGAGCAAGGCGCCGGCCATGCCTCCGAGGCTGAAGGCCGCGTGGAACGAGGACATGATGGAGCGGCGGTAGGTCTTCTCGACGGTCACCGCCTGGCCGTTCATCGAGACGTCGAGGGCGCCGTTGCTCGCGCCCCAGAGGAGGAGCGCGACGGCGAGCAGCGGGAGGCTGGGGGCGAAGGGCAGCGCGGCGTTGCAGAGGCAGAGGCCGATGGCGCTGGCCACGGTGAGGACGCGGCTGCCGAGGCGCGCAGTCCACACGCCGACGAGGGGCATGGAGATGAGGGCGCCGAAGGCGGTGGCGAGGAGGGCGAGGCCGAACGCGCCGTCGGTGGCCTGGAGTTTCGCCTTCACGGCGGGGATGCGGGAGAACCAGTGGGCGATGAGGGCGCCGTTGACGAAGAAGACGACGAACACGGCGGCACGTCCGCGGCGATCCAGCGTGGGCTCTGGGTCCTGCGGGGCCCCTTCGTGGTGCGCATCGAGCGCGCCGGGGACAGGAACGGCGTCGCCGTCGCGCTTCTCCATGGGGTCATTGTCCCGAAGCGCCGAGGGTTGCCCATGTCTTTCCGAGCTACGCCCATGACGCCTCGGGGGTCTTTGCACGAGCCGTAGGATGCTGCGGCGACGGTGGAGGTTCTCTGGCAGGCCCCAGAATCGGGCTGGCAGGACCAGGTGGAGAGGCAGGGATCGGGGCCCAGGGAGCGACCTCGGGAATGATTTCCCGGGCTCTCCGTTGTAAGGGGCCGCTGGCGCTTCGGGCGGCCGGCAGCGTTTGCGGCCCCCCCGAGTGCCACCCCAACCTGGACGGTGCGCTCGTGATCGAGATCCGCGATCTCTACAAATACTACGGCGACCGCCGGGCTGTCGGGCCCCTCTCGTTCACGATCGAGGCCGGCGAGATCGTCGGTCTCCTGGGGCTCAACGGCGCCGGCAAGACCACCACCCTTCGTATCCTGGCCTGTGACCTCCTGCCCTCGTCGGGCACGGTGCTGGTCGATGGGCTCGATGTCGTCGACCACCCCCACGAGGTGCGGTCGCGCATCGGGTACCTGCCCGATCGGCCGCCGCTCTACGACGAGATGACGGTGCGGGCCTTCCTCTCCTTCGCCGCGCGGCTGCGCGGGATGGAGGCCTCGGCCGCCGAGCGGCGGGTGCCCGAGGTGCTCGAGATGACGGAGCTGTCGCGCGTGGCCGACGATCCGATCACCTCGCTCTCGCACGGGTACAAGCAGCGCGTGGGCATCGCGCAGGCGATCATCCACAAGCCGCGGCTGCTCGTGCTGGACGAGCCGATCAGCGGTCTCGATCCGGTGCAGATCGTGGAGATGAGGAGCCTGCTCCGGAACCTGAAGGGGGAGCACACGATCCTCCTGTCGAGCCACATCCTCTCGGAGATCAGCGAGACGTGCGACCGGATCCTGGTGATCCGCGACGGCGCGATCGGGGCGCAAGGGACGCCGGACGAGCTGTCGACGAAGCTCCTGGAGGGCGTGCGCTTCGAGATCACGGTGATCGGGGAGGCGAGTGGCGGGGGCTCGGCGGCGGAGATCCTTCGGTCGATCGAGGGGGTGCTGGCCGTGGAGAGCACGTCGTCGAACGAGCCGGGTGACGCGCAGGCGTTCCGGATCGAGGCGAGCAAGGACGTGCGTGCGAGCCTGGTGTCGACGCTGGTCGGCAAGGGGCTCGGGGTCCTGGAGCTGCGCCGGAGCGAGCGGGAGCTGGAGACGGTGTTCCTGCGGCTGTCGTCCGGAGAGGGCGGCGCCGAAGGGGGCGGGGCGAGCCCGCTGAAAAAGAAGAAGGCTGCCGGGGCGAAGGCCGTGGTCGCCAGCAAGGACGAGGGAGAGTCGACATGAGAGGGGCGCTGCTCGTCGCGCGGAGAGAACTCTCCGCGTACCTTCGATCGCTGCTCGGCTACATCGTGGCCGCAGGGGCGCTGCTGATCGAGGGGATCTACTTTCAGGCGTACGGGCTCGGGTCGGGGCCGAAGCTGTCGTCGGAGGTGCTGCTCCGGTTCCTGGACGGGACCTGTGTGGTGACCATGGTGGCGGCGCTGATCTTGAGCATGCGGCTGGTCGCCGGAGAGCGGGAGCACGGGACGCTGGTGCTGCTGCGCACGGCGCCGATCCGTGACGGGGAGATCATCGCCGGGAAGTTCCTGGCGGCGTTCGCTCTGATCGGGCTGATGACGCTGACGACGGTGTACATGCCGCTCCTGATCTTCGTGAACGGGAAGGTGTCGATCGGGCACATTCTGACCGGCTACGCGGGCGTGCTGCTCGCGGGCGGGGCGGCGCTGTCGATCGGGATCTTCGCGTCGACCCTGGCGTCGAACCAGGTGGTGGCGATGATCGGGGGCGCAGCGATCCTGGTGACGCTGGCGCTCCTGTTCTGGGTGGCCCGGGTGACGGAGCCGCCGGTGAACGACTTCCTGTTCGCGCTGAACCTGTACCCGCAGCGGCAGCGGCCGTTCCTGAACGGGGTGCTGCGGCTGGAGAACGTCCTCTACTACGTGGCCGTGGCTTACTTCTTCTTGCTGGCCGCGACGCACACGCTGAAGGCGCGGAGGTGGCGGTGAAGGACGAGAAGGATCCGAAGTCGGCTGCGGCCGACGAGAAGGCTTCCGCGAAGGCAGCCGAGACGAAGGCTCCGGTGAAGGCGCACGCAGCGCCGGCAGCGTTCCAGGTGCAGCCGGGTGCGTGGATGGTGCCGGCGTACCTGGGTGCGCTGTTGCTCCTGTTCCTCGGGGAGCGGGTGGTGCCGACGTTCGATGCGGCGCGGTACACGCTGTCCGGGATCGGCGTGGCGCTGGTGGCGCTGGTGACGGCGCTGCGCTTCGTGGCGGCGCTCCGGGAGCGCGGGGAGCGGGCGGCGATCGAGCGCGCGCTGGCGCTCCTGTCGCTGCTCGGGCTCGTGGCGATCGGGCTGTACTTCAGCACGACGGACACGGGGCGGGCGCTGCTCGGGGTGGCGAAGGCGGCGCCGGAGACGCGGGCGCGCATCCACGGGGCGACCACGGTGGGGTGGATCGGGCTGCTCGTGGTGGCGACGCTGCCGATGTTCTTCGGGGAGCTGGCCCTCGCGCCGATGCGGCGGGCGCCTCAGCTCGAAGGGCGGCGGGTCCGCGCGGCGACGTTGTCGGCGATGGCGCTGTCGTTCGCGGCGGTCTACACGGCGCTGTTCGTGTACGCGGCGGGTGAACTCGACATCAAGGCGGACTTCTCGTACTTCCGCACGTCGCGGGCGAGCGAGTCGACGCTGAAGGTGGCGCAGTCGCTGACCGAGCCGGTGAAGGTGACGGCGTTCTTCCCTCAGCTCAACGAGGTGGGGGTGGAGGTCGAGGGCTACCTGCGCGAGCTCGCGAAGGGCGCGCCGAGCCTGGAGGTCGAGGTGCAGGATCGGCTGGTCGTGCCGGCCCTGGCCAAGGAAGCGAAGGTCACCCAGGACGGGGTCATCGTGCTGACGCGCGGGCCTGCACGGGAGCTGGTGACGGTCGGCGCCGACATCAAGACGGCGGCGGCGAAGCTGAAGACGCTCGACGCGGACTTCCAGAAGGCGCTGCTCAAGGTGGTGCGCTCGCAGCGGACGGCGTACTTCACCGTCGGCCACGGGGAGCTGAACGAGGCCACGGGCGCGGAGGCGAAGGAGGGCAGGAGCGCGAAGAACCTGCGCAAGCTGCTCGAGTCGCAGAACTACGTGGTGAAGGACCTGGGCCTCGGGCAAGGGCTGGGGAGCGAGATCCCGAAGGACGCGTTCCTGGTGATCGTGCTCGGGCCGGCGAAGGCGCTCCTGCCGGAAGAGGTCGCGGCGCTGAAGCGCTTCGCCGACGAGGGCGGGAAGCTCCTCATGGGGCTCGATCCGGACGCGAAGGTGGACCTGGATCCGCTGGCGGAGATCGTGGGCCTCACCTGGAAGCCCACGCCACTGGCGAACGACAAGGTCTACGTGCGGCGTCGGTACAACGACGCGGACCGCTCGAACCTGGTGAGCACGCGGTACTCGTCGCACGCTTCGGTGTCGACGCTGAGCCGCAACGCGGCGCGGGCACCGACGCTGTTCCCCGGGGTGTCGTCGCTCGACAAGCGCGAGGGCGGGAGCGAGAAGGTCGACTTCACCATCAAGTCGATGGGGGAGACGTTCGAGGATCCGAACGGGAACTTCACGTTCGACGCCGACGGCGAGAAGCGGTCGACGTACAACCTGGCGGCAGCGGTCTCGAAGGAGATCGGCGGCGAGGGGAACGACAAGAAGGAGCTGCGGGCGTTCGTGGTCGCCGACGCGGACGCGCTGAGCGACGCGGCGTTCGGCAACGATCCCAACGTGGTGCTGGTGCTGGATGCGATCCGGTGGCTGGGCGGCGAGGAGAGCTTCGCCGGCACGATCACGACGGCGGAAGACGCGCGGATCGAGCACACGAAGGAGAAGGATCAGCTCTGGTTCTGGGGGACCATCGCGCTCGGGCCGGCCGTGGTGCTGGGCCTGGGGCTCATCGTGACGCGCCGTGGTCGGCGTGGGAGGAGCGCATGAAGGTGGATCGCGGTTTCTTCGTGCACCTCGGGCTGCTCGTCGTGGCGGCGGTGTGCGCGATCGGGGTGTGGACGCGCGACAAGAAGGCGACTGCCCTGTCCCAGGCCGACGTGACGGTGTGGCAAGGGCGGGCAGACGACGTGTCGCGCGTGGTCTTCGAGGGGAAGAAGAAGAAGGTCGTCCTGGAAGCGAAGCAGGACAAGGCCGGGCGCTACTTCCTCGGGACGAGCGAGCGGGAGGCGGCTGCACCGAAGCCGCACCCCGAGGGCGAGGAAGACGGTCACGATCACGCGCACGATCACGAGCCGCAGCCGGCCAAGTCCACGACGTTCCTGTCGGTGGGCGCCGGGACGAAGCTCGCGGAGCTGCTCTCGCCGCTCAAGGCGCTGCGGGCGATCGGGAAGATCGGCGAGGAGCGCGCGGCGGAGTTCGGGCTGGACGCGCCCGAAGGGACGCTGACGGTGACCTTGAAGGGCGCCGAGCGGAAGCTGGAGTTCGGTGCGGCGACGCCCGGTGGCGCCGACCGGTACGTGCGGGATCCGGCGACGGGTGAGGTGTACGCGGTCAAGGGCGACATCTTCCGGGACGTGGATCAGGCGGAGTCGCGGCTGATGGAGCGCGATCTGCACGAGTGGCGTGACGTCGACGTGTCGCGGGCCAAGGTGACGGCCGGGGACAAGTCGCGCGAGCTGTCGCGCAGCAGCGGGGCGGACGGGAAGAAGTTCTGGGCCGATCCCGCGAGCGAGGGGCAAGCCGACGAGACGGCCGGGAACTGGATGACGAAGCTCGATCGGCTCCGCCCGACCGAGTACGTGGTCAGCGCGCCCGAGGGCGGCACGACGGTGGTGCGGGTGGACTACACCGGCGCCGCTGGCGAGCTGGGGTATGTGGAGCTGCAGAAGGGGCCGGCAGCCGAGGGCGGGAAGCCCGAGTACTACCTGGTCACCGAGCGGCTCCGCCTTCCCGGGAAGGTGCCCGCGACCGTGGCAGAGCAGGTCGAGCAGGACCTCGGCGCGGTCGTGAAGTAACCCGCGGCGAGCGGCTTCGTTCCTCACCCCGGCGCGTGGGCCTCCGCCGCCGGGTCGCGTCGGCATGGGGGGCTCTACCCCCCCGCGATCCCTTCCCACTTTCAAGCGTGTTGTTTGCTGCTGGGTCAGGCGGCTCTGCTGGGACCGCCTCACTCCCGCCCGACGCGGCCCTTCCTCGACCCCCGCAGGCCCTCCCTCGATGGCCTGCCCCAGGCCCCGCTGGCCCCCGCTTCCTTTCGCCGCCTTCCCTGCCCCGGTCCGGCTCTCCACCCGTCCCCCAGGGCGCCTCGGGTCCACCCCGGGAGCCCCATCTCTTTACTTGCGGCGGCGGGCCGGCTTCTGCGAGGCTCGCATCGCGATATGGAGCTTCGAACCTGGACCTTCCTGGTGCTCAGCGCTGCGGCGCTGTCCTCCGCATGCAGCTCGACGCCGGCGCCCGAGAGTCCGTCGCAGGACATCCCGGAGCCCGTGCAGGAGACGCCGGATCCCCCCAAGCCGAAACCCTGCGAGGCGCTCGAGGAGAAGTGTGAGTCGGGCGCGGACACGCGCGCGAAGATCGCGAAGAGCTCGCACGTGATCCACCCGATCAACGGCTGGACCTACGCGCAAGGTGCGGACGCGACGGTCTCTCAGCACTCGGCCGACGGCGCCGCCCTGGCGATCGCCGAGGTGGAGACGGGCACGGACGCGAAGCAGGAGCCTGCGAAGCGCGACGAGGCCGTCGAGGAGCTGGCGAAGCAGATCGGCGTGACGGTCCCGAAGAAGAAGGTGACCTGGAAGAAGCCGCTCGAAGAGAAGGCCGTCGGCGACCTGAAGATCGGCCTCTGGCAGATCGATGGCGCGGCGCGCGGCGACAAGAAGGGGCCGCTCTTGATCTTCGCGGGCCCGACGGGCGAGGGGAAGGTGCTCCTCGGGATCGGGTTCGTGCCGGAGGACGACAGCACGGGCTCCGACGCCTCCATCCTGGAGTCCATCGACTCGATCGCCGTCGCGGGCAAGTGACGCTGTGAGCGCACCGAACTTCGCACCCGGTACGCCCATCGCGGGCAAGTTCACCGTGCGGGCGCTGCTCGGCTACGGAGGCGCGTCCGCGACGTTCCGTGCCATGTCGGCGGATGGGCGGGAGGTGGCCCTCAAGGCGTACGCGCCGATGATCGGGCAGCGGCCCGATCTGATGGGGCAGCTCCAGCAGTACGTGGCCGCGACGAACTCGCTGCCGGCGGACCTGGCCGCGCACGTCCTGGAGGCTGGCTACGATCAGGCGACGGCGGCGCCGTTCACGGTCACGGAGTTCATCCCGAACCCGTCGGTGGCACAGCTCGTGGCGCGTCGGCCGATGTCCCCCGACGAGGTGAGCGCGATGCTGCGCACGCTGGCGGCGGTGCTGGACGCGGCGCACAGCCGGGAGTTCTTCCACCTGGGGCTCAAGCCGACGAACCTCTTCGTGGACGCGCACTCACCGGGCAACCTGAAGGTCACCGACTTCGGGACGATCCTGGCGCGGAGCGTGCTGCCGACGCAGGAGGGGTACGTCGTTGCGGCGCCGTGGATGGCGCCGGAGCAGGTGCAAGGCGGCGTGCCGCCCAGCGCAGCGACGGACGTGTTCTCGGCGGCGCTGGTGGCGTTCTATGCGCTGGTGGGGCGGCCGTACTGGCGCTCGTGCCAGGGGGCGCCCGATCTGGGCTCGTGGCAGCAGGAGGTCCTGTCGCCGCGGGTGCCGGCGTCCGCGCGCGCCAACGAGCTGGGTGCGCCGCTCGATCCCGGGCTGGATCCGATCTTCGCGCGCGCGCTGGCGCTCGATCCGCGGGAGCGTTACCGCTCGATGACGGAGTTCGCGGCGTCGTTCGGAGGGTTCCCGAGTGGGCTCGGTCAGGCGAACACGCTGGCGATCCCGAGCAACTCGTCGGCGTACGCGGTGGATCCTGGGCCTCCTGGGCCGAGGGGGAGCGATCTCTCCGGTGGGTATCCGTCGGTCGACGCGCTGCGAGCGGGAGGTGGTTTCGGAGGCGGGGCGCAGGCCATGCCGCCGGGTCCGGACATGCCGCCTTCGACGCAGCAGACGCACGTGCCGCTGCCCGGTGGCGCCGGTCAAGCGGGCGGCGCGCCGCGCGCTCCTGGCGGGAAGGCGATGCCGATCGTGGTGGGCGTGGCCGCGGTGCTGCTGGCGATCGGGGCAGGGACGGCCTGGTACCTGATCGGAAGCTCCGACAGTGGCGCGACGCCCGAGGCGACGAACACGGCCAGCACGTCGACGCCCGAGTCTCCGCCGCCGGCCGAGACCGGCGCACCGACGGAGGCGGTGGCGACCAACGAGACGCCTCCGCCAACGCCCCCCGACGACAGCGCCGCGAAGCCCGAGGAGCCTCCGGCCGAGGATCCGGCGACGGCGAAGGTGCCGATCAAGATCACGTGCATGCCAGAGGCGTGCGACACGATCACGATCAACACCAAGGTGGAGAGCGGGGACATCCAGCTCGCCCCCGGGAGCTACCGTCTCGGGGCGAAGCGCGCGGGCTTCGTCACGCACGTGGAGACGATCGTGGTCGAGCCGGGCAAGCCGTTGGAGAAGGAGATCACGCTCGCCGCGGCTCCCAGGCAGACGACGACGACGACGCAGACGCCCGTCGCCACGCCCACCAAACAGAACTGCGGGAAGTTCCTCAAGAAGTGCAAGTGAACGCGGCACGCGGCGCGCGAAGGCCTTCGCTCGGCGAGGGTCGGCGCGCTGCGGGCGACGCGACGCGCTGACCACGGCGAGCGTGGTGTGCTGCGTGGGCGACGCGATGCGCTGACCACGGTGTGCTTGATGTGCTTCGCAGGCGACGCGCTCCGCGTGGGCGGCGCGTCACGCGTTCGACGGATGCGCTACGCGCGCGGGTGGGCGCGGCGGTAGGCGGCGCGGACGTGATCGTCGGCGAGGTGGGTGTACACCTCGGTCGTGGAGACGTCGGCGTGGCCGAGGAGGGTCTGGACGGTGCGGATGTCGGCGCCACCTTCGAGGAGGTGGGTGGCGAAGGAGTGCCGGAGTTTGTGCGGAGAACTCGGCTTGTCGATGCCGACGGCGCGCGCGTAGCCGGTGAGCAGCTTCCAGATGGCCTGGCGGGTGAGCGGGCCGCCGCGCGGGGAGAGGAAGAGGGCCGAGGTGGATGCGGCGCGTGGGTGGGCGGCGCGCTCGGCGAGGTAGCTGTCCAGCGCGGCGAGCGCAGGTTCTCCGAGGGGGACGAGGCGGCGCTTGTCGCCTTTGCCGTGGGCCATGACGAGGCCTTTGCGCCGGTCGACGTCGCCGAGCTTGAGGCGGACGACCTCGGTGACGCGCATGCCCGTCGCGTACATGACCTGGAGCATGGCGCGGTCGCGCAGGCCGCGGAAGCTCACGGCGTCCGGGGCTTCGAGGAGGAGGAGGATGTCGTCGACGCCGAGGACGCGCGGGAGGCGGCGCCCGACCTTGGGGCGCTCGACCAGGGCGCAGGGGTCGGCGTCGAGGACGCGCTCGCGGACGAGGAAGCGGGTCAAGCCGCGGACGGCGGAGAGGTGCCGCGCCGCCGAGCGAGCGCCGAGGCCTTCCTTTCCAGCGGCGACGAGGTAGGTGCCGACGAGGGTGGCGTCGAGCTTCTCGGCCGTGGTGACGTCGTGCGCTTCGGCATGCGCGATGAAGCGGGCGAGGTCGTGGCCGTACGCATCGAGGGTCAAGGGCGCGAGGGCGCGCTCGACACGGAGGTGGTCCAGGTAAACGTCGACCCAGCCAGAAAGATCCACCGTCACAGGGTAGCGCGGTGCTTCGGGCGGTGGCCAGAAAGGCGAGACCTGGGGTGCTGTCGGTATGCGATGGGCGGAGTGCGTGGGGGACGCGATGCCAACCCCCCTCCCGGTCCGGCTCGGAATGGGTAAGAGTGCACAGGTGCTGTCCGCGTTCGAGGTGATCGAGCCCCGACGGGAGAGCCCGGTCGTGGTGGAGGTTCCCCACGCGGGGCTCTACCTCGATCCGGAGTCACTCGCGTGGACGGTGGCGCCAGCGCGGAGCATCGGCCGGGACGCCGATCTGCACGTGGATGCGCTGTTCGCGGATGCGCCAGAGGCCGGGGCGACGTTGCTCGTGGCCCGCACGAGCCGGCTGGTGGTGGATCTGAACCGCAGCGAGAGCGACGTCGACTGCGAGGCGGTCGAGGGCGGGGGGATGCAGCACTGGCCGCGGGGGCTGATCTGGCGGCTGACCACGGACGGGGATGCGGTGCTGTCGCGGCGCTTGCCGCGGGAAGAGCTGGAGCGGCGTCTGTCGGGGATCTATCGGCCCTACCACGCGCGGCTCGCGGAGCTGCTGGCGCGGAAGCGGGCCCGGTTCGGGGTGGCGGTGCTGCTCTGCGCGCACTCGATGCCGAGCGTGGCGCGCAGCGGTCATGCGGGGGCCATCCCGGCGCGGGCGGACATCGTGCCCGGGACGCGCGGCCGGACGAGTGCGGCTGGGCTGCTCATCGATGAGGTGGATCGGCACTGCCGGGAGAGGGGTCTCTCGGTGCGGCACGACGATCCTTACCGAGGGGGGTTCAGCACGGCCCACTACGGCAGGCCGGATCAGAGGGTGCACGCCGTGCAAATCGAGATTGCGCGCCGCCTGTACATGGACGAGCAATCGCTCGGATTGGATACTCAAGGTTTCGACGCCATGCGCGAGTTCGGTCGCACCCTGGTGACCCGTCTCGCGTCCCCCGAGTTCCTCGAGCGCCTGCGGCAGCTCGACGTGACCGCCTGAGCCCGCCCCGGTCGTCCATGCCTACGCCGAGTGGAGACGTCGAGAAGAGAGGGAGCGGCGGGAGCAGCTTCCCTGCCCCGGCCCTGCCGCCCGAGGAGGGTGACGCGCAGGAGACGGAGCGAGAGACGCCGCTGGAGGGTGGCCTCGGGGAGGATGGTCGGTCGTCGGAGGCCGAGCAGGACGCAGCGGCCGAGGAGCACGCCGGGTCAGCGCCGCCGTCCGCGCCGGCAGGAGCGCTGCTCCGGGAGGGCGCGGCGTCGGTGAAGGGCGCGGCGTCGGTGGATGGCACCGGCGAGGAGGGCGACGGGGAAGCAGCGGTTCGGTCGGCGGGCGAGGGAGAGCTGGACGAGGCTGCTGCCGCGCGAGGGGCTTCGGACGAAGGCGCTTCGGGCGAGAGAGCTTCGGACGAAGGCGCTTCGGGCGAGAGAGCTTCGGGTGAGGAGACGGCAGACGAAAAGGAGGCGGGTCACGAGGCAGGCTCGCCCGAGCGCGCAGGAGAGCGCGCGTCGGACGAGGGGACGTTCGACGAGGAGGAGGCCGGTCGCGAGGCGCTGAACCGGCCGCCGTTGCTCGCCTCCGAGGCACTGATGGAGGACCTGGCGCCGATCGAGCCCGCCCGGGATGCGGCGCGGTTGTGGTGTGCGGCGGTCGGGCTCACGCTGGTGGTGCTGGGCGGTCTGCAGGTCACGGCGCTCCGTCCGGGAGGCGTGGCTTCGGGATTCATGGGGGTGGTGCTGGGCGCCATCACGCTGGTCCTGGCGCTCACGCGGATCACGTACCGGCAGCGGGCGGCAGCGATGCTGGGGATCGGGCTGACGTCGACCCTGCTCGGCCTGGTGGGCTCCGGGCCGGCGGTGGGCATCGACGCGGGCGGGTTCGCGTGGGGGGTGGCGCGCGCCATCGCCGCCGCGGCGCTGCCAGCGGCGCTCGCGTTCCGGGCGCGTTACCGCGCGTATGCGGGCGCTCGCTGGCTGCTGGGGGCAGCGTTTGCGGCGGCGTTGCCGTTCACGGTGTCCGTGATCCTGCGGTTGACGACGCACCAGATCGGGCTCGGCGAGGCAGGAGCGATCCTGGTGATCCTGGCGATGACGGCCGGGTTGCTCGGCTTCATGGGGGAGGAAACGACGAGCGCCGGGGCGTACCTGGCCCTCGCGGTGAACCTGTCGCTCGCCGGAGACCTGGTGTTCGACGGGCTGTCCGGGGTCGAAGGGCTCCAGGCAGCAGAGGTGGGGGCGGTGATCGGGTCAGGGGTGGCGTTCGCCGCCACATCGGCCTTGACCTCGATAGGTCTCTTCCAGATCCTCGCGTGGCGTCTGGCCCCTGCCGCGCGGCGGATCAACCTGCACCGGCCGCCACGAGAGGCCAAGAAGCCAACGCAGCCGTCGAGCAACGACTGGCTCACATGAACGCTTGACAAGCAGGGTCGTTTCCTTCACCTTGCGCCGCTCCCGAGCGTGGGTTGCGGAGGACGCGCCCCAACGAAGAGGACCCCGAGGACCCCATGGCGAGAAGCGATATCACCGGGAAGCGCAAGCTGCTGGCGCAGAACGTGTCTCACTCCAACATCAAGACGAAGCGCTGGCAGCACGTGAACATCCAGACGCGCCGGCTCTGGGTGCCTGAGCTGAACCGCTTCGTGACGCTGAAGGTGACGACGCGCGACATCCGCACGATCGACAAGATCGGCCTGCTCGCGTACGCCCAGCGTTACGGCGTCGCCCTCTGAGGGGCGCGGCGTACACCGAAGGGTGTGCGTGACGTTCGGGCGTGATAGCGCACGAGCGTGTTGAAGAGAGCGGCGGTTCCCCTCGGGGAGTCGCCGCTTTTTCGCTTCCATCCAGAGCGTGTGGGCATCGCGCACGAGCGGGTCAGCGCCGCGCCAGAGCGAGCCCACGCGGTGCCAGGGAGAGGGTCCTCCTCCCTGGAGCGAGCCCACGCGGCACCAGGGAGGTGATCCTTCTCCCTGGGAAGCGATGCGGGGAAGGTCGTCCTCCCTCCCCTTCCCTCTTCAGTCGTCGGTGATCTTGCCCTGGATGAGGGCCTTGGCGTTCTGGCCGTCGCGCACGGCGGCCAGGGCTCGGCGGGCGTTCGTCTGGAGTCGGAGCTCGGAGAGGCGGGTCTCCAAGGAGGCGTCCCAGCCGGTCTCGAAGGTGAGGCGCTCGGTGAGGGAGGTCAGGGTGCGGTTGTCGATGCCCGGGAGGCGCTCGAGGCCGACGGCCGCGGCGAAGCGGCCTCGCTGGAGCACGGCGATCGGGGTGGCCATGGGGAGGACGGTGCCCGGGGTGGTGCGCGGGACGCCGCGACGGACGGGGACGGCGTCGTGGCCGAGTTCGATCTCGAGTTCGGCGACGATGACGCCGAGGCGGGCGGGCGCGTACGCGAGGGCGGCGAGCATGCCGCGGCCGTCGCAGGCGACGATGATCTCGGCAGGTCTGGCTTCGGCGCCGGCGGGGAAGGGTGAGCGCACGAGGGTGATGGGGTCGCTGCCTTCGGGGTCGCCCGGGAGTTCGGTGGTGAGCGCGTCGCCGCTGCCAGGGAGGTTCTCGCGGAGGTCGTCTTCGGTCAACGTGCCGCCCGCGATCACGCCACCCGCTGCGAGCAGCGCGCGGCTCACGGCGCGGAGCTGGAGGGTGGCGCCGCCGGAGGCGCCGACCTGCTTGATGAGTTCTGCACGCTCGGTGGCGCCAGCGTGGGTGGCCGCGAGGATGCCGTTGCGCGCGAGCTCGCCCATGCGGGTGCGGCCGAGGTAGCCGTGCAGGAGGCTGAGCATGCCGAGGGTGCGCGGGGCGGCGACGCGGGCTGCATGAGGGACACTCGCGGCGTCGACGAAGCCGCGGGGTCGCGCGGCGCCCAGGCCAGGCTGGGCAGCGCGGCCGTCGAATACGCGCGCGCCGACGCCGGTACCTGCGACGAGGGCGATGGCAGGGGCGAGGAGGACGCCAGGGCGCGCGCCGGCCGCGGCGAGGAAGCCTGCGATCAGCGCGTCCGCGGCGCTGCCACCTGCAGTGAGCGCGTTCTGCGCAGCCTCCGCCGCGGTTCCATCGCTCGCGGTGGCGGCGATTCCGCGGATCACTGCTCTTCGTCCTCGGCCTTGAGCGGCATCGGCATGATCACGGGGCGCACGGTGGCCGCATCGCCCGGCTCGGCGCGGGAGCGCGCCGTGGCAGTGAGCAACGCCTGACGGGTGCGGACGCCACCTCGGCCTTCGACGATGACGAAGGACTCGCGGCGCCCACGAAGGGCGTCGGCGACACGCTGGAGCGAGGTCTCGCTGAGGGAGGCCGATTTGCCGAGGGCGCGGAGGCGGGTGTACACGATGGGGCCAGAGGGCAGATCGTCACGGGCTGCGTCGAACACGGGGAGAACGCCCGCCGCGCGGGCCGTGGCGATGACGTCGTCCTGCTCCCACACGCCCGAAGCTTCCCAGCAGCGGACCACGCCCTCGGGGGGGATGCGCGCGAAGAGCGCGGCGATCTTCTTGCGGTTGGCGGCGGTGGGGCGGACGTCCGGCGGGGTCTGGAGCACGATGCAGCGTGCTTCGAGGGTCGATGCCACCTGGAGCGTGTCGGCGAGCGCGGTGTCGACGGCTTCGCCTGTCTCGAGGCTGCCGACGATGCGAGGCAAGATCACGCTGAACACGAAGGTGGGTGAAGCAGCCTTCCTCCATCGACGCAGCGTCGGTGGACGCGGGACGGAGGTGTCCACGGGGCGGATCTCGACCATGTCGAACCGCTCTTTGTATTTCTCAATCTTTCCCTGAAACTCAGGGAGCCCAACGAGCACACGCGCCATCGGCGCGACTCTTAGCCCACCTCGGGCTCCGATGCAGCGGCCCGCGTGACGTCAGGCAAAATGAAACCACTGGGTCGGGTGGGCGCGCACGAAGCTCTCCATTTCTGCGGCGATCTGCCGCGCCGCCACGGAAAGCGCCGCTTCGGTGGGACGGCGGCCGATCTCGATGGGGGGAGAGATGAGGAGTTCGTACCTCATGTAGCCCACCCTGCGTGTGAAGATGGGAAGGATGGGGGCTCCGGTCACGGCGGCGAGCTGGAGGGGGCCCTCGGGCATCTGCCAGGGGGCTCCGAAGAGATCGACGGTGCGGCCCCGCATGCCAGGGGGCAGGCGATCGATCTGCACGGCGACGACGCCGCGTCGGCGGAGGTGGGAGGCGAGCTGGAGCGCAGCGAGGGGGTCGTCCTCGGGACGGACGACGCGAACACCGATGCGATCGCGGGCGCCGTCCTGGATCGCCTGCGCGCGTTCGTCGCGCTCTTGCTGCATGACGAGGAGGACATCGGCTTCGTAGACCGACTGGAGGAGAGGTCCGGCAGCGTGCCATCCGCCGGTGTGTGCGGTGACGAAGATCACGCCGTTCCCGCGGGCGACGGCGGCCTGGTAGTGCTCTTCGTTGACGCAGGCGCCGATGAGTCGATCGCGACGGTCGCTGCCCGCCACGAAGGCGTCGGTCAGGGAGGCCGCGAAGTTGGAGAAGACCTCGGCGATGAGGCGTGCCTCCTGGATCGGGCCGAGAGGGCCCAGAGCGAGGCGCAGGTTGCGGCGGACCGCGGCGCGGTGGCGAGGGAGGGTGGCCGCGAAGGCGACGCCGAAGAGCGTGGGGCCGTACCGTACGAGGGCGTCTGGGCCGTGCTCGACACCGGTCTGCATGGCGCGACGCCAGATGACGGAGTCGTGCTGGGTCAGGTCGTGGAGCAGGGCGCGCAGTCTGGCCGGGATCGCTGCATGCAGCGGCCGAGCAGGGGGCGTGGTGGGCTCGCTCTGCGGTGCACCTCGGAGGCGCTCCGGGTGTTCGGCTCGGGGGTGAGGTGAGGAATGGCTCATTCCGTGGGCGCCTTTCGGGCGTGTTCGAGGCCCCAGCGAGCGACCTCGCGCACCGAGGGGTCGTCGTGCTGGAGCGCGGCGTGGAGCGCTCTGCGCGCCGTCTCGGTCTCGTCGTCGGAGCAGGCGCCGCGAGCAAGGCGGTTCGCGGCGACGATGGTGGCACTGCGTGCGAGGCCTTCACGGCGGGCGCGGCGCACGGGGGACCCTTCGGTCAGCGCCTCGAAGGAAGCCTGGTCGAGTGTGGTGAGCTCGTCGAGAGCGCGCCCTTCCCAGCGCGCGAGGGGATGAAAGGGAGCGGTGCGCGCAGGTGGTGGTGGTGCGGTCCGGTTGAATGGGCACACCTCCTGACAGACATCGCAGCCGAAGAGGTGCTCGCCCATGCCTTCTCTCAGCGCCGGCTCTGGGGCGGTGCGCTGCTCGATGGTCAGGTAGGCGACGCACCGGCGCGGGTCGAGCACGAACGGGGCGACGAACGCCTGGGTGGGACATGCGTCGAGGCAGCGGGTGCATGAGCCGCAGCGCTCGCGGATCGGCTCGTCGGGGAGCAGGTCGAGGGTGGTGACGACCTCTCCGAGCATCTGGTAGCTGCCCTGTCCCGGGGTGATCACCAGGCCATTCTTGCCGACGAAGCCGATGCCGGAGCGCGCCGCCCACGCGCGCTCGAGCACGGGCTCGATGTCACAGAGGGCGCGCGCGCGAGCGCCTTCGGCGAGCGACGCGACGAACTTCGCGAGTTGCCGGAGCTTCTTTTTCAGGTGGTTGTGGTAGTCGCGGCCGCGCGCATAGCGAGCGACGCCCTGCGCGAGCGAGGGATCTTCCGACTCGTCCGAGCGTGGCCGGGCATAGCGGCGCCCGACACAGATCACCGAGCGCGCGCCTTCCAGGATGGCCGTGGTGTCGAGCCGCCTCCGCTCCTCGACGTAGCGCGCGAGGTAGGTCATCTCGCCGTGCATTCCCTGATCGATGAACTCGCGGTAGCGCGTGTGCTCGGTCTCGAGGGGTTCGTCGGCGCGCGCCACCCCCACCACGTCGAAGCCCAGCGCCAGGGCTTCTGCCTTCACGCGCCGATCGAGCTCCGGCTGCATCCCGCTCGCCCGCCCCCATCCCCTCGGGTCAGCCGAGGAGCCGATCGAGCGTGATGGCGCACGCAGCGCGGACGCTGAGATGGTTGAAGCCCGTGTCCGCGCGGGCGCGGATGGGCTCGAGCCGGACGTCGGCGTCACTCAAGATCTCCGGCGCGAGGCCCCACCCCGTGCCGAACACGATGAGGATCGGCCGGTCGGTCTGCTCGATCCGTGCCCTCGCGGTCGCCATGCTCGTCACGTCGCCGAAGCGGCTCGAAGCGGCAGTGGTCCAGAGTTCGATGCCACGTCGCGCGGGCTGTCCTTCCGTGGGGGTGGCCAGCGCCTGGTAGGCGTCCTCCAGCGTCGGCACCACCTGGAGCACCTCGAGGGCGACGGCGCGGTCGGGGATCCGACGACCCCCCGAGCCCTCGATCCAGTGCTCTCGGATGCGCGTCGCCAGGGCACGCTGGGCCTCGACCGGGTGCACGACGAAGAGCCGCTCGGCACCATAGGTTCGAGCGCTCCTTGCCATGTCGTGCAGGTCCAGGTTGGTGATGGCCGTCGTCACCCGCTCCCCTGCCCTGTCCAGAACGGGGTAATGAACCAGCGCCAGCGCGATCCTCGTCACGATCTCTCCTTCTTCACCTTCTCCCAGAGATCGGGGCGGCGTTCGGTGGTCCTCATCTCGGCCTGCTGGCCCCGCCATCGCGCGATCGCGGCGTGGTTGCCTTGTTGCAGCACCTCGGGCACCCGCAAGCCTCGAAACTCGACGGGTCGCGTGTAGTGCGGATACTCGAGGAGCCCTCCCAGCGCGGGGCTGTGAGACTCGTGCTCGATGGATCCGGCGTTCCCCAGCACCCCAGGTAGGAGCCGGACACAGGCATCGATCACCGCCATCGCGGCCACCTCGCCTCCGCTCAGCACGAAGTCACCGAGCGAGATCTCCTCGTCCACGAAGCTGCGGACGCGCTCGTCGAAGCCCTCGTAGCGCCCACACAGGAGCGCGATGGCAGGCCGGCTCGCCAGGTCGAGCGCCTTCTGCTGAGTGAATGGCTGCCCCTGCGGGGTGAGCAGCAGACGGTGAGCGCGGACCGGGGTCTCGCCAGGCGTGACGGCCTCTGCGTCGAGCGCTTCCATGCAATTCACGACGCAGTCGACCCGGATCACCATCCCCGAGCCACCCCCGTAGGGCGTGTCGTCGACGCTGCGGTGACGACCGAGGCCAAAGTCGCGGGGGTTCCGCAGGCGCGCCTGCGCAGCCCCCGTCGAGAAGGCCCGACCGACCATGCCTACAGCAAGGAACCGCTCGAACAGCTCCGGAAATAGGGTGATGACGTCGATACGCATGAGAATGCAGCGCCGTCGGGCGACGGACGCTCTAGAGCAAGCCTTCGAGCGTGACGAGGGTGACCACCTGACGCGCGACGTCGACCGACGAGACGTAGGCGTCGATGAGAGGCACCTCGACCACCTTGGGCTTCTTGCCGGCCTCGGGCGGATCACCCAGGGCGATCACCAGGACGTCGCAGCTCGGGTAGGATACGAGACCCGTCACCCGACCGACCGCCTGCCCTTCGGCAGTCACGGCCTCTGCGCCCTCGATGTCACATGCGTAAAACTCTCCGTCCTCGGCAGGAGGGAAGAGGTCGCGAGAGACGCAGACGAACGCGCCACGCAGCGCTTCCGCCGCGTCTCGGTCGTCGACGCCTGCGATGCGCACGAGAAGCGCCTTGTTGGTGGGACGGACCGCTTCCAGCTTGGCGTCACGCTCCGACCCATCCGACAAGCGAAGCCGGATGGGTAGGCGCCGGACCAGGAGATCGGAAGTCTCATTGAAGACGCGCAGGCGAATCTCGCCATGCACGCCGTGAGGCCTCGCGATCTCCGCGACAGGGACGAACCTTCGCTCCACGGGGGAGACCGCGTTTCTCAATCGAGGATGTCGAGGTGCGCGCGACGGCCCGATTTGCTCGCGGCGGCGCTCAGCAACGTCCGGATGGACTGTGCCGTCCGCCCGTCCTTGCCAATCACCTTGCCGATGTCCTCACGGGCGACGCTGAGTTCGATCCGCGGGAAACGGTCACCGGTCACTTCACGGACCACCACCTGCTCGGGGCGATCGACGAGTTGTCGGGCGACGAGCGTGACGAGATCCACAAGAGGGGACGCGGAAGCCATGGTCACTTCTCGGTAGCCGCCGGCTCGACCTGCTTGTTGCTCCGCTTCAGGAGCAACGAGACGGTGTGCGAGGGCTGGGCGCCCTTCGAGAGCCAGTGATTGACGCGGGTCAAATCGAGCCGGATCTCGGGCCGGCGCGGGTCGTAAGTGCCCACCCGCTCGATGAACCGGCCGTTGCGCGGGCTGCGCTGGTCGGCGACGACGATGCGGTAGAAGGGCATCTTGTTGGTGCCCGCGCGGGCGAGGCGGATATGAACGGCCATCGGTAAACCTCGGGTTCTCCTGAACGAGCGCGTGAGTGAGAAGGCGCCCCAGATCTGGCGCCTTGGTGGTTGCGCTATCCCTGCTCTCTACCCTCGAACGAAGTACAGGTGAAGGCGGAGTGCATGCCTGGGCGCAATATCACGTCAGGCGCGGGGCGCGCAAAGTAGGCGTAACGGCATCGTCCGTCAACCCTGCGTTCCGGGATTTCAGGGGTTGCGCCCGTTCGATCTCGGGCTGTGGACGGAAGAGGGACGCGGCGTGGGCCATCTTTCCCAGCTTCGCTGGATGCGAGATGACCAGACAGGATTCGGACGAGGAGGGGGACTGAAGAAGAGATGAGCACGAGGCGCGGGGAGATGAGCACCTCGTCTGCGGGGCGTCTGTCGGATGTGGCCTCAGCCCAGGTCGAGGATGATGACGCCTCGATTCGGGTCGTCTTCGTCCTCCGGTGCCCGACGTGGGGACGGATAGCGTTCAAGCGGTAGCTCGAGACGGGGCCGTTCATTGTCTTCCCGTCTGGCCCGGTTCTTCTCTTCTTCGCGTTGCCTTATTTGCTCGATGATGAACGGGGGAAGCATCGGCGCCCCTCCACCTCTGGTGATGTTCTCTCTTCGGTGTCGGAGGAACGAGGCCTCTTGAAAAGGCACCCCGCTCTTAAAAGCGAATCTAGCAATGTAGGGTGGCGGGTCAAGGTTATCGCTCTGGCCGACAGTGGTATGTTCGCACCGCACATGACGCGGCACGGCAGTCGAATGGGTCGCACACAGCGAAGGAGCTCTGCCGTCCTCCATCGACTTCGCGCGTGTTTGAACGGCTGTTTTCAAAGGCTCTGCGCGCCGCGATCCCCGAGCGTGGGCATCGCGCTGGCGGCGTTGCTCGTGCTCGCCACGCCCCTCACGGCGCTGGCGGGTGCCTTTGATGTAAACGACAACACCTGGGAGGGATGCTCCGAGTTCCTCGAGATCGCGCGTGCAGAGCTCGGCAGCGCGCGGGTCAGCGCCGTGGCCGTGCTCGACTGGAGTCGGGTGCAGCCCGAAGACGGGGTGCTCGTGCTGCACCCCGTTCAGCCCATCGATCCCGAAGAGAGCACGGCGTTCATGAAGGCCGGCGGACGTCTGGCCATCGTCGACGATTTCGGGCGTGGCGACGACACGCTGAAGCGGTTCAAGATCGAGCGGACGGCGACGCCCAGCCGTCCGGTGGCGTCGCTGCGAGGACGCGCCGCCCTGGCGCTGGCAGAGCCCGTCATCGACGCTGTGGGGGGCCAGGCCGTGGGACCCCACCCGGTGGTGAGCAACGTCCAGAAGCTGGTGACCAATCACCCCACGGGTCTTCGTCATCCCAACCTGTCACCCGTGCTGCGCATCCGCGCGATCAACGAGCCGGACGTGGTCATCGCCGTGGCAGGTCAGGTCGAGAAGGGTCGTCTCTTCGCGATGAGCGACCCGTCCGCCCTCATCAACCTCATGCTCCGCTATCCGGGCAATCGAGCGTTCGGGGTCGGGTTGGTGCGTTACCTGGTGGACGAGGACGGGAGTCAGGCCCAGCGCGGGCGCTTGTTCATCGTGGCCAACCGGTTCGACCAGGAAGGGACGTTCGGGGGAGAGACGACCTTGCGCAAGGAGCTCGATGCGCAGGTCGCCGCGCTGCTGCGCATGCTCGAAGAGGCGCGGCAAGAGGGGTTCCCGGCGGCCATGCTCCTCGCGCTCGCAGCGATGGCGGCGCTGGGCGTGGCCGTCTGGGTGGCGCGTACGGCCGCGCGGCCCTACCGGAGCCCCCTGCCGCGTTACGCTCGACCCGTGCCCCTGGTCGCCCAGGGAGGCGTCGCTGGGCGCTTCGCGGTGCTCGCGGCCCCCACGTCGCCGAGAAGCCTGATGCTCCTCGAACTCAAAAGCGCGCTCTTCGAGGCCATGGCGCTCCGCTTCGGCCTCGGCGCCGATCCCTCCGTCGACGCGCTGACGCAGCTCGTGGCGCGCGAGGGAGGCCTTGACGAGCGAACGTTCTCGGACTTCAAGGAAGTATTGTCCAACATGCAGCGAGTCGAAGCGTCCGTGGTTGCCGGCAAGCCAACGGCAGTTTCCCGTCCAGCGCTCTCTCACGCGGCGAAGGTGGTGCGGGACGTCCTCGCCGCCTGTCACGCCGACGGGACGCTGCGACTCGGGGTCGAGAGCTCCCCTGGCAAGGGGGCCGCATGACGCAGGCCGTCGCCGTCGATGAGATCACGGCAGCGAAGGAGCGGCTCGATGCCCTCCGGAGAGAGGTGTTGCGCGTCTACATCGGGTCGACGCGGACCCTCGATGTGCTGCTGACCGCGCTGCTGGCTCAGGGACACGTTCTGCTCGAGGGCGTGCCCGGCGTCGCGAAGACGACGCTGGTCAAAGCGTTCGCCGCCGGACTGGGAGCCACCGTACGGAGGATCCAGTTCACCCCGGATCTGCTGCCCGCGGACATCACCGGCACGTACGTGCTGTCGCCCAAGGAAGGTACCTTCGCGCTCCGACCGGGGCCCATCTTCGCCAACGTGGTGCTCGCCGACGAGATCAACCGCGCACCTGCCAAGACGCAGTCCGCGCTGCTCGAGGCGATGCAGGAGCGTCAGGTCACCATCGAAGGAGATCGCTTCGAGCTCCCTGCCCCCTTCATCGTGCTGGCGACCCAGAACCCGATCGACCTGGAGGGCACCTATCCCCTGCCCGAGGCGCAGATCGATCGGTTCCTCATCCGCGTCAGCCTGGGCTACCCGCTGCACAAAGACGAGGTGGCCATGCTCCGCGCCCACAACGTGGATCCGCCCAAGGGGCGGGCCGTGCTGAACGTGCAGGAGCTGCTGTCGCTGCAGAACATCGCTCGGCGCATCCATGTCGAGGACGACATCTACGAGTACGCCGTCGCCCTCACGGCGTTCACGCGGACGCATCCACGCGTCTTGCTGGGGGCGTCTCCCAGGGCTTCGCTGGCGCTGATCCAGGCGGCCAAGGCGGCGGCCGTGCTGGGTGGGCGCCCATTCGTCACGCCGGACGACGTGCGTGGCATGACGGGCGCCGTCCTCGCTCACCGGCTGGTGCTCGTACCCGAGGCCGAGGGCGATCCGCGTGCGCGCGACGCCATCGTGGAGGACGCTGTGCAGCGTGTCGGCTACCGGCGCGCGGTGCGCCCAGCCTGAGCCACGCATGCAGCTCTACCCCACTCGCACCGCGGCTCACCTGGCCGTCGCCGGAGCGGCGGTGGTGGGCGTGGGGCTCGTCGCACGTGAGCCCGCCATCGTCGGATGGGGCGGGGCCATCCTCGTCGCGCTCGCGCTGGCCCGCGCGGTGACGCTGGTCTCCGTCGCACGGATCCGTGCCGCGGGCTTCGAGATGCTCTGGACGGGGCAGCGTCGACTCGTCCGCACACCACGGGGTGGCGTCGTGGAGATCGACGCCGAAGTTCGGAACCGTGACACCCTCGCCGCGCGCTTCGTGAGACTGCGCGCGGTCGCTTCATCCCAGCTCGACGTGAGCATTCACCCCGATCGGGGTGAAGTCATGGCATCGGGGCGGCTCAAGGTGAAGGTGGTCGTGCGCGCACCGAGGGTCGGTCACCACGGCTTGCATGGCCTCGCGCTGGAGGTGCATGGGGCACCCGGGCTCTTCGAGGTCCCGCTCACCTTCGCCAATCCTTACGGGATCGAGGTGCTTCCACGACCCTTCATGGCGTACCTCATGCAACCGCGCGGAGGGCGCAGCCATCTCGTCGCAGCCGTCGGGAGGCCGGGGCGGGCGCGCGGAGAAGGGGATGAGCTGCGCGAGCTGCGCGAGCATCAGCACGGGGATCCGTTTCGCAAGATCGCCTGGAAGGCCAGCTCCCGACGGGGGGTCCTGCTCGTTCGAGAACTCGAACGGGAAGAGCGAGACGTCGTGTGGGTCGTGCTCGACGCCTCGGTCGAGTTGTGGGCGGGCCCTGTCGGACGAGCTCCGCTCGACTTCTCCATCGACGAAGCCGCGACGGTGGCGACGAGACATCTGGGGCGCGGAGATCGGGTGGGGCTCGTCATCTTCGCAAACGGGATCCGCACCCTGCTGCCGCCCGATCACGGGCCGGTTCACGGTCAGAAGCTCGCCCAGGCCCTCCTCGTCGGATGCAGCACCTATGATGCCGAGCGCAGCGATCTCGACGAAGCCGATGTCGCCGTCCGCGTGCTGGAACACCTCCGTCCGCTCGACGCGCAAGGGTTGTCCGACGTCCGACGCAGCGATCTCGATCGGCTGGCGGCGCGGGCAGAGTCGATGCGCACGCGTGCGCCGTTCGCGGCCGCAGCGCCTGCTGGGCGCTCGCCCCGGGACCGCACACTCCGACGTTACCTCGCGAGCTACGGGATCGAGTCCCCTCCCCGACTCGAGCCGGATCACCGGGATGTCGCCGTCATGCTGGGGGAGGTGTTCACGACGATCGCCCGCGCCAAGCCCCGCGCCAGCATCGTCCACGTGATGGCCACGCCTCCTCAGGAGGTGACGACTGGCCCGCTCCCCGAAGCACTGCGCAGGCTCACGCGGCGAGGCGCCATGGTGTTCTGGTCGACGCCGGACACTGAGCCCGCGCTGACCCCCCCGTGGACGCCAGCGCGCCATCACGACTGGGACCCAGACGAGCAGGAGACGGCAGTCCCTGCGCGCGATGCATTCCAGGACGCCGCCCCCATCGCGGCGGAAGCCGTCCTGCTGAGGACGCGCGTGGCTCAAGCACGACGCGAGGCCGCACTCCGACGTCTCGGGGTGCGCGTCTCGCGCATCCGGCCGATCTCGCAGCACGCGCGTGCCGAGCACCTCATCCCGCCCGAGCCGACGCCGGATGGCGCCACGGGCAAGTAATGGAGCAACGGATGTCCAGCGGCGGACAGAATTCGGCGGCGGGGCGCCTGCGCGCTCGTGGGCTCGCCCCCAAGAAGCGGTTCGGGCAGAACTTCCTGGTCGACGACGAGACATCGCGCCGCATCGCAGAAGCTGCGACGACACCTGCCGGCGGCACGGTGCTCGAGATCGGTGCCGGCCTCGGTGCGCTCACGCGGCCGCTCCTGGACCGCGCTGGCCGGGTGCTCGCGGTGGAGCGCGATCGTGACCTCGTCCCCATCCTCCACGAGGAACTCGCTGCGGTCATCGACGAAGGCCGGCTGACCATCTTCGAGGCCGACGCGGCGCAGCTCGACTGGATCGCGACGCTGTCCAGCGTCGAGCCACTCCGCCCCTGGAGCATCGCGGGCAACCTGCCCTACCAGATTACCGGCCGCTTGCTCGAGCGGGCCACGGAGGTCGCCGATCAGATCGACCGCGCCGTGTTCATGGTGCAGCTCGAGGTCGCCGAGCGCCTCCTCGCCTCACCGGGCAGCCATGCCTACGGCGCCCTCACCGTCTTCGTGCGCGCCGCCTTCGAGGTGAAACGCCTGCTCACCGCCCGCTCCGGCGCCTTCTACCCTCGGCCCGAGGTGGACTCGGCGGTGGTGGTCCTCACCCCCATCCGACCCCGACGTGCGGAGGAGACCGAGGCCTTTCGGCTCGCCGTTCGGGCAGCTTTCGGTGCCCGACGCAAGACGCTCCGCAATGCCTGGCGGGGGCTCTACGGCTGGACCCTGGAAGAACTCGAGCGGAATGCACAGGACGCGAAGATCTCCCTGGATGCTCGCGGGGAGACGCTCGACGTCGAGGCCTTCGCCAGGATCGCGGCCTACCGTGATCGGTGAGGGCAACAGGGTGACCAGGGCGTCGAAGGAGACTTTCGACAGCATCCGGCTGCAGCGGTCCCCGGACGACACCATCCCCCCCTAGTCATGCGCGCAGGCCCGTGCTAGTGGCCCGCGCGACGCTCAGCGTCCCCAAGTACGGAGCCGCGCGCTCCGCGGCTATCTCCTCAGGAGGCTCCAGCTCCATGGTCGTCGGTAAGATCACGCAGGTCATCGGCCCGGTCGTCGATGTCGAATTTCCGCCGGGTCAGCTCCCGAAGATCCTCAACGCCCTCAAGGTCTCGAACCCCAGCATCTCCGCTGAGGCCGACAACCTGACGCTCGAGGTCGCCCAGCACCTTGGCGAATCAGCCGTGCGCACCATCGCCATGGAGTCCACCGAGGGTCTGACCCGCGGCATGGAGGTCAAGGACACGGGAAGTCCGATCATGATGCCGATCGGCGAGGAGTGCCTGGGGCGCATCCTCAACGTCGTCGGCGATCCCGTCGACGAGGCCGGCCCGGTCAACGCGAAGAAATTCGCCCCCATCCACAGGGATCCCCCGGCATTCGTCGATCAGGCCACGAAGGTCGAGATCTTCGAGACGGGCATCAAGGTCATCGACCTGCTCGCGCCCTACCGCAAAGGAGGCAAGATCGGCCTCTTCGGCGGCGCCGGCGTCGGCAAGACCGTGTTCATCCAGGAGCTCATCAACAACGTGGCCAAGGCGCACGGCGGCGTCAGCGTGTTCGCCGGCGTCGGCGAGCGCACCCGCGAGGGCAACGATCTCTTCCTGGAGATGAGCGAGTCGAAGCTGGAGAGCGGCGCGCCCGTCATCTCGAAGGCGGCGCTCATCTACGGCCAGATGAACGAGCCCCCCGGCGCACGCGCCCGCGTGGCGCTCTCGGCGCTCACCGTCGCCGAGTACTTCCGCGACGAGGAAGGGCAGGACGTGCTGCTCTTCGTCGACAACATCTTCCGGTTCACCCAGGCCGGCTCCGAGGTGAGCGCCCTTCTCGGCCGTATCCCGAGCGCCGTCGGTTACCAGCCCACCCTGTCGACCGAGATGGGCGCGCTCCAGGAGCGCATCACCTCGACGACCAAGGGCTCGGTCACGAGCGTGCAAGCCATCTACGTGCCCGCAGACGACCTCACCGACCCCGCTCCGGCCACGGCGTTCGCCCACCTCGATGCGACCACCGTGCTCTCGCGCGCCATCTCCGAGCTGGGCATCTACCCGGCCGTCGACCCGCTCGACTCGTCGTCGACGATGCTCGACCCGCAGATCGTGGGCGATCGCCACTACTCCGTGGCTCGACGCGTGCAGCAGACCCTCCAGAAGTACAAGGACCTCCAGGACATCATCGCCATCCTGGGCATGGACGAGCTCAGCGAGGACGACAAGCTCGTCGTCTCCCGTGCGCGTCGCATCCAGCAGTTCCTGTCGCAGCCCTTCTTCGTGGCAGCACAGTTCACGGGTCGCGTCGGCAAGTACGTCCCCCTCAAGGAGACCATCTCGGGCTTCGAGGAGATCCTCGACGGCAAGCTCGACCACATCTCCGAGCAGGATTTCTACATGGCCGGCGGGCTCGACGAAGTGAAGGCCCGTTCCTCACGGAAGGCGGCCTGAGCGCGCCATGGCCGAGACGATCTTGCTCGAGATCGTGACCCCGACGGGCGTGGCCCTGCGAGAGCAGGTCACCGACGTCACCGCACCGAGCGTGGCGGGTGAGTTCGGCGTGTTGCCGGGCCACCTGCCGCTGCTCGCGGCTCTGCGGACGGGGCTCGTGACCTATCACAAGGAAGGTCGTGAGCATCGGCTCGCCGTGCACCATGGCTTCGTGGAGGTCGCGGCGGATGTCGCCCTCCTCCTCACCGAGCGTTTCGCCCGGGCGGAAGACGTGGACGTGGTGAAGACCCGCATGCGCCTCAAGGAGGTGGATGAAGAGCTGGATCACTGGCACGGAGAGCTGACGGATCCACGACGGCGTGAGCTGATCGAGGAAGAGCAGTGGCTGGCGACCGAGCTTGAGCTGATCGGTGATCCTCCGCCCCCCATGGTCCGTGAGGACACCCGGTTCCTCGTCAACCATGCCGAGCCGCCGCCGGAGGAGGAACTGGCAGCCTCGTCCCAGCCCGATGAGAGCCTGACCGATCACAAGAGTCCTGGATCCGCCTTCCCTGACACCAAGTAGCCGGCTCCGGGATCGAGGGAGCCCTCCGGGGCTCCCAAAGTTCGGCGTCCCCCCTTGCGCGTAAGGCTCCGCCGCAGAAGACTACATGTCGCGACGGAGCGCAGAGCCTTGCGCTGGAGAACTCGCAACCCACGATGATCTCGCCGGAGACGATTGCGCTCGTCAAGGAGCGGACCGATCTGGTCGCCCTGATCGGCGAGACGGTGCGGCTCACGCGTCGGGGTCGAAGCTTCACCGGCCTCTGTCCCTTTCACAAGGAGAAGAGTCCCAGCTTCCACGTCAACGCAGAGCGCGGCTTCTATCACTGCTTCGGTTGCAAAGAGAGCGGCAGCGCCGTCGACTTCGTGATGAAGATCGAAGGCCAGACGTTCGCCGAAGCCGTGCGCTCGCTCGCAGAGCGCTCCGGCATCGAGATCGTCGACACCTTCACGGATGCAGAGCGACGCGAAGCGCAGGGCGCCCGTAGAGAAAAAGAAGACCTCTACGACGTCAACCGGATCGCGGCGACCTTCTTCGAGCATCAGCTCCGCGGAGGGCCTTCCACCCCCGCCCATCCCCTCGCCCATTACGCCAGCGAGGAACTCGCTCGACGCGGACTTCCGCTGTCCAGCGATGGACAGGCGCCAGATTCCATTGCCGACGCGCTCCAGGCGTTTCGCGTGGGCTATGCGCCCTACGGGTGGGATGGGCTGGCTTCACACCTGAAGCGTCAGGGCATCTCACCGATTCAAGCCGAGCGCCTGGGTCTCCTCGTCCCCCGCTCCTCCGGCAGTGGGCATTACGACCGCTTTCGTCACCGCCTCATGTTCGCGGTCACCGATGTGCTGGGGAGGGTGATCGCGTTCAGCGGCAGAGCATTGCCCGACCCCACGCCCGCCGAGCTCACCGCGCACAGGCTCTCAGGTCCGGCGGCCACTACGGATGGGGCACCGGCCAAGTACATCAACAGCCCCGAGTCTCGCATCTACACCAAGGGCGAGCACCTGTTCGGACTCCACCAGGCGCGTCACACGATCCGACAGCGCGGAGAGGCCATCCTCGTCGAGGGAAATTTCGACGTGGTCGCGCTCCACGCCCGCGGAATCACCAATGCCGTGGCACCTCTCGGGACGGCGTACACCACAGCGCAAGCCCGTCTGCTCAAGCGCTTCGCCCCGAGCGTGGTGCTCCTGTTCGACGGAGATGCAGCGGGACGGAAGGCGACCCGGGCCGCCCGAGTTCCGTGTCGTGAGGCGGGACTGACGGCGCGGGTCGCTGCGCTCGCGCCCGGGCTCGACCCCGACGACCTCGCGCGCCAGAAGGGCCCTGAAGCCATCCAGCGGCTCGTCAAGGATGCCCGTGGGCTGCTCGAGTACCTCATCGACGCCGCCCTCAACGGGGACGACTTCAGTGGCGCGTCACTTCCGGACCAGATGGCACGCATCAAGGCAGTCGCGGCCCTGCTCGCCGAGGAAGACGATCCCAACCTCCGCTTGATGAGCAAGCTCTATGCGGATCGCGTGTCCTCGAAGCTGATCATCGGCGACAGGTCGCCCACAGACCTTCTCCAGCTCGAGCGGATCGTCGACGAGGCGCTATCCCAAGGACCAGGAGCGCGCCGTTCCGCGACCGCCAGCCGCCGACCCCCTGACCACGGAGGGGGCTTTTCGGAGGGTCCCGAGAGCTACGGCCCGGATCCTGCTTCAGCTCACGGGCGGAATCTCTCGCGCGAAGACCAGATCCGGCTCGCCATCCTCGGCGCCGTCATCGACTGCCCTGAAATCCTGGCAGATCCCGAGGTAGTTCCCGCGCTGGAGGTCCTCGAGGGGGATGTGGCGCTCGCAGTCGTCGCTGCACGACGGTACTTCATTCCCGAAAAGGGACTTGCCGCCGACGAATTTCTTGCGCAAATCTCAAGCGCGATCCATTCATTCGCGGCTGGACGTCTTGCCGCACCGGGGTTCGAGGGGGCGGCCGAGGCGAAGACGGAACTCCTTGAGAATGCACGAAAGTTGAGGCGGCTGACGTTGAAGCGTGCGAACGCCGCCGTGGTGCACCAGCTCGAAAAGGGAGAGGCGATGGGGGACGTCGCTTCCGAGGAATCCATGCTGCGTGAAGTTCAACGGAGGGCCCGCGAGAAGCTCGGGCTTTCTTGACGCGCGTCTTGGCCCTCTCACCCCGGGGCAGTCCAATGGCGCCAACCATGTTCTCGTTAGTTCAGAGCTGGTGGAACTGAAGTCCCTGTGGGGCGGCCGAGCCGCTACCAATGGAGCATGAGGTAATGGCGAGCAAGGCCAAGCAGTCTTCTGGTCGGGCGGGCGGCATCGCAAAGGGCGCGGGCGGGACCGCAAACGGTGCGAAGGGTGGAGCGACGCGCGAGGCGTCCTCTGGAGGCCGCAGTGGTTCCAAGCCCGATGGCGCATTGCGCACGGAGCGGGCAGAGAAGGACCGGAAGGCCCTGGAAAAGCTCGTCGAGACCGGCAAGAGCAAGGGCTTCCTCACCTACGACGAGGTGAACGACGCGCTCCCGGCGGACGTCTCCCCCGACCAGATCGACGATGTCGTCGGTGCCCTTGGCGACGAGGACATCGAGATCGTCGACGGGGCGACGCAGGTCAAGATTGCTCCCAAGCGAATCGCCGACGAGGAAGCGTCCGACAAGAAGCTCCTCCTCACGTCGGATCGCGAAGAAGAGGACGTCGACTACTACTCCAAGTCGAACGATCCCGTCCGGATGTACCTGCGCAAGATGGGGAGCGTCTCGCTCCTCACGCGCGAGGGCGAGGTCGAGATCGCGAAGCGGATCGAGACAGGCGAGCAGAAGGTCAATGCCGCCATCCTCGATTCTCCGATCGCCGTCCGCGAGATCATCGATCTCGGTGAGAAGCTCCGGAAGCACAAGATCCGCGTCAAGGAGATCATCAAGGACGCGGAGAACGACGACCAGGAGTTCGACGAGGAGGAGGCCGACCGCCGCATCATCCGCCTGATCGACAAGGTCAAGCGGCTCGACAAGCGCAAGGCTGAACTCATCGACGAGCGCAAGGAGGGTGTCAAGACGGACACCCGGCGCAAGCAGCTCGATGCAGAGGTGGCTCAGGTCAACGGTGAGCTGGTCACGACGCTCGAAGAGATGCGCTTGAACAAGCGGACGATCGACAAGATCGTCCAGAAGCTCAAGGGCCTCATCTCCAAGGTGGAGAAGGCGGAAGCGGGCGCCACCGAGCTGGAGAAGCGCACGGGTCTCTCGAAGGGCGAGATCAAGCGTGAGCTGGCGAAGGTCAAGGGGAACAGGATCGCGGAAGCGCGCCTCGCCCGGAAGCTCAACGTCACACGCGAGGACCTCCTCGAGTGGGAAGCGACCATCAAGAACGCCCAGAAGGGTCTCAAGAAGGTCGAGGAAGAGCTGAACATCGACGTCGAGGCCATCCGGCGGACCTACGAGAACATCCGCGAGGGCGAGCGGATGGCCGAGAAGGCGAAGGCCGAGCTGGTCGAGGCGAACCTCCGCCTCGTGGTCTCGATCGCGAAGAAGTACACGAACCGCGGGCTCCAGTTCCTGGATCTGATCCAGGAGGGGAACATCGGCCTGATGAAGGCCGTGGACAAGTTCGAGTACAAGCGCGGCTACAAGTTCTCGACGTATGCGACCTGGTGGATCCGGCAAGCAATCACACGCGCGATCGCAGACCAGGCGCGGACGATCCGTATCCCCGTCCACATGATCGAGACGATCAACAAGCTGATCCGAACGTCTCGCTACCTCGTGCAGGAATACGGGCGTGAGCCGACGCCTGAAGAGATCGCAGAGAAGATGGAGCTTCCGCTCGACAAGGTGCGGAAGGTCCTCAAGATCGCCAAGGAGCCCATCTCCCTCGAGACACCGATCGGTGAAGAGGAAGACTCACATCTCGGCGACTTCATCGAAGACAAGAGCATCATTTCGCCGGCAGACGCCGTCATCAACATGAACCTCGCCGAGCAGACGAGGAAGGTGCTGAAGACGCTCACACCGCGCGAGGAGAAGGTGCTCCGGATGCGGTTCGGTATCGGCGAGAAGAGCGACCACACGCTCGAAGAGGTGGGTCAAGACTTCGAGGTCACGCGCGAGCGTATCCGACAGATAGAGGCGAAGGCGCTGCGGAAGCTGCGTCACCCGAGCCGCTCGAAGCAGCTCAAGAGCTTCATCGACAGCTGAGTGTGGTGAGGATGCTCCTCCACCGGTCGCGCTCCACCTCTCTCCGGAGCGCGACGTCCCTCCTGCTCATCCTCCCTGCTCTGTGCGCCTGTGGTCAGACGATCACGGACGAGGACTGCCGTCGGGTGGGCGAGAGCCTCCAGCGAACGTGGATCGAGGAGGTCCGCAAGGCCGCACCTCCAGGAGGACAGGCGCCCACGAAGGCGTCCGGCGTCCTGCTGAGCGAAGGCGAGCGCCTGGGTTCCGACTGGTTGACCGAGTGCAAGCGAGACCTCGCGGGGAAGCGGGTCAGCCAGATGGAGCTGGAGTGCCTGCTCGCTGCCAGGTCACTGGATCAGATCCACCAGTGCTCCAGACCGTGAGCGGCTCCCCTTCCCTGCTCCCTGTTCGAGCTTTCACAGGAACGGTCGGCGCTGGCGCGGCTAGTTGAGCCAGCGCTTGTCCTTGGGGTTCGACTTCTGCCCGCCAGGCAGGACGCGCAGCGGAGGCCCTGAGCGGCTTCGCGGGGAGGATGTCCGCATGCGGCGCAGGGTATCTGACTTCCCCTGCAGCTGCCTGAAGCGGAGGCGCACGAGGAGGCGACGCAGGGGGGACAACTCCCCGAACAGCCATCCAGCCAGCATGCCGCCGAAGGGCGTGATGAGACCTTCGGGCGGTGCACGCAGGGAGATGAGGTTCAGAACCGACATCGCGACCACGAAGACGAGCAGCATCGTCCCGCTCACAGGCAGGACGAAGAAGAGCCGGACCGTCGCATTTCGGTAAGCGAGCGCCCAGGCAATCGCGACTGCTTCGACCATCCCTAGCCCACCGTAGAAGCCCGCTTGCCCGACCCTGGGCACGAGCACCGTGGCAGCCACCTGAACGGCATAGGCAAAGGCCGCGGAGCCCACCAGGAAGAGCAGGGTCCGCTTGGCGCCCCACCGCTGCTCCAGGGGTGTGCCGAGGAAGTAGAGCCCCATCAGCGTCGTCAGCAGATGCCAGGGGTTGCGCGGGTCGTGGATCAGCGGAGCTGTCAGCAGGCGCCACACCTGCCCGTGCAGGACTTTGTCGACGTCTCCGACGAAGGGAGCGAGCACGGCGTTGCTCACGTCACCGAAGTTCAGGCCGACGGCGAACATCACCCAGATGCACGTGATGGCCACCATCACGCCGATGAGGGCTCTCCCCGGTCGCGGAAAGCCCATCGTCATTCGCTCGTCCATGGGTCTCAAGCGTACTGACGCGACGCACTCTGGCAACTCCTCGTCCGGCCGCTCAGCGCGTATCCGGTGGGGTCGCTCGAGGTGTCTCTCAGAAGAAGTTCCCGATGGTGAACTCGAAACGGCTGCTCTCTTCGTAGGGCAGCGGAGAGAACGGGAAGCCCCACTCGAAACGGAGCGGGCCGAGCGGCGAGAACCAGCGGATTCCGAAACCCCAAGACGTCCTCACGTTCAGCAGGCGGCTGAACGTGAAGCAGGGATTCGAGACGTCGTACGGAGAGGCTGGCGCCGCGTTGCAGTAAAGCTGCTCCAGGTTCCATGCGTTGCCGAGATCGGTGAACACCACGCCGCGAATCTGGACGGCGTCGATGATCGGAAACTCGAACTCGAGGTTCTGGTAGTACATCAGGTTGCCACCGATGTTGGCGCCTTCGGCGATCGGTGGAGCGTGGTCGTCGAGCGTGGCCCGGAGGGGCAGACGCGGGCCGATGGTGCGCAGGAAGAAGCCACGGACATCGAAGATGCCGCCGAGAAAGAAACGCGCGAAGATCGGCACACCCGCCGGGTCCGGACTCGTGACCAGCCCTGCCTCGGAGTTCAGCTTGATGACGATGCTGTCGGTGATCGGGTAGTAGAAGCGCGCTGTGGTCCGGTAGCGCCAGAACTGGTTGTCACTACCCAGGTACTTCGTGGCCACCTCCGCAGATCCCTGCAGGAACATGCCAGCCGTCGGAAAGAGCTGGTTGTTTCGGGTGTCGTAGGTGATCGCAGGACGGATGCTCGACGTGATGCCGTCGTTGAACAGGTTCGCGAGGGGCAGGCGCTGGAATACGGAGACAGCCGACGCCGTCCCAAGGAACGTCGACGTCGTCGACGTGGAGATACGGTTGTTCTCGAGCGTGTAGGCGAGTGATGCCCGGAGATGGGGTTCGATGATCGGATAGCCAAGGGTGAGCGAGCCGCCCGTCGACGTCTGAGAGAACTGGTTGTAGATCCGCAGCTGATCGTAAACGTTCACCGACCCCGAGAACCTCGTATCGAGCAGGTAGGGCTCGATGAAGCGGATGTCGACGAGCTGACGAAGCCCTGAGATCTGCGCCTGGATGGCCAGAGATTGGCCGTTTCCGAACAGGTTGGCCTGCTGAACCTGCGCGGTGGCGATGAAGTTCTCGATGCTGGAGAAGCCAGCGCCGATCTGGAACGTCCCCGTCGGCTTCTCGCCAATCTCCACGTAGACGTTGACGTGCTGTGGATCATCACCTTGCTCGGTGGAGATGTCCACGCGCTCGAAGTAGCCGAGGGCGGTGATCCTGCGCTTGGACTTCTCCAGCTTGCTCTCGCTGAACAGCCCGGTCTCGTAGATCTCCATCTCGCGACGGATGACCTTGTCCCGGGTCTTCGTGTTGCCGCGAATCTCGATGCGGCCAAAGTACACGGGCTGGTTGCGCCGGATCACGACCGCGATGTCGACCTCGCGCTGTTCGGGATCCAGGTTGGTGTCGGGGAGGGCCTCGACGTTGGCGTAGCCTTCGTCGCGGTACAGCGTCTGAATCGCGGCGAGATCCTTGGCGAGCTCGGCGCGGTTGAACCAGTCGCCCGGCTTGGCCCGCACGAGCTCTCGTATCCGCCTGCGACCTCCGAGCGGTTCGACGTCGCGACCATCGGCGTCACGCTCCTGGATGCGCAGAGAGCGAATGCGATACCGAGGACCTTCGTTGATCGAGAGCGTGACCTCGATGCCCGTGCGGTCGGGGGTCAGCATCACGCGTGGGGTCGCGATCTGCGCCGAGAGAAACCCGCGGTCGTAGTAGAGCGCGTTGAGCACGAGGACGTCGCGCTCGAAGGCATCTTGACGGAACGGCCCGCCGGTCCCGAAGTTGAACAGGCTGTCCTGCCCGGTGAGCATCACCTCACGCAGCTCGGCATCAGGGATGCTGTTGTTCCCGATGAACGTGATCCGACGGACCGTGACCGCTTCGTGTTCTTTGATCGTGAACCGCAGCGTGACCTGGTTGTCCTTCTGCGGGACGACCTCGTTCTCGACCTCGGCGAGGAAGTGGCCTTCCTCCGCATACTTGTCGCGGATCTTCTGGATGCCTCGGCGGATGGCCGCGTAGCTCAGGATCGTCCCGGTCTTCACCTCCGCAGACAGCGCTTCGGTGAGATCCTCGTCGTCGACCTCATTGTTCCCCTTGAACTCGATGGCCTTGATGCTGGGCCGCTCGCGCACCAGGAGACGCAGGTGTACGCCGTCATCCCGGCGTGTGAGGTCCATCTCGATGTCCTCGAACAGCCCCGAGTCCCACAGCTCACGCACGTCCCGTGAGAGCCCCTCGGGACTGAACGCCCTTCCGATGCGGGTCTGGCCTAGATACGCCGAGATGTCGTCGGTCGAGATGCGCCGATTGCCGGCTACTGTGATCTTGGCAACGGGTTGACCACGCGCTTGCTCTGCTTCCGTGGGCGGCAGCGTGGGGACGAGGTCAGGCGCGTCGCTGTCCTGGGCGCTGGTCGTGGGAGCTGACGGCGCGCCGGGCGCCGCCGGCTGTGCGGGCGGAACGGCGTCACCAGGCTCCCCTTCCTGCTCATCCGCATTCGGCTGAGCAGGGGTCTGCGCCGCCACGGGGAGCGGGGCCAGCGCGACCCACAGCGCGGTCCACAGCCCGAAGAGCCGCGACGCGCGTTGGAGGAGAATCTGTGAACGGAAACCAGTCTCGTACAAGGCGCCCCCGCGTAGCCCAGCGCGGGAGCCGTCTCAAGGGGCGGTCGCTCAACCCTTCGCAAAAACGCACCAATCCGCCGTCCTGGTGGTCCAGAGCGCCCCGAACATGCCGCCATTGTCCGCGTCCGTGCGCGGAAGACAGCCGTGACCGTCTCTCCCTGGCCATCACGCGGAGCGGAGCGCCCTCCTCTGCTGCGTTCTCACGCCAGCGGCCAGGCGTGGCCGTCACGCCGTCGTCCCTCGTGTCACCCTGCGTGTCGGAGGAGCACCAGCTCCTCCTGCAGGCGCACGAGATGCACCTCTCCAATCCTTGACCAGGCAGACTTCCGTGGGTAATGCCCACGTGCCACCTCCACCTGAACGCCGGTGCACCATCGCAACCGGCGGCCAAGGAGCCACGCGTGTCACGTACTCAGCCGCCGCTCGAAGACGATGAAGCCCCGCGCCGGGGACGCCGGAGTGCCCGCCCGCCTGGCGGCAGTCCCCCCGAGCCGCCCGAGGCCGAGACCACCCCCCTCGCGCTCGAGGCGCAGCGACGTTACCTGAACTACGCCTTGAGCGTCATCACGTCGCGCGCGCTGCCCGACGTGCGTGACGGGCTGAAACCCGTACAGCGGAGAATCCTCTACGCCATGCAGCACGACCTGCGCCTCACCCCGGACGCGAAGTTCCGGAAGAGCGCCGCGGTCGTGGGCGACGTGATGGGTAAGTACCACCCCCACGGAGACTCTTCGATCTACGAGGCCATGGTGCGCCTCGCACAAGACTTCGTGATGCGCGCACCGCTCGTGTCAGGACACGGCAACTTCGGCTCCATCGACGGCGATGCCCCTGCGGCCATGCGCTACACGGAGGCCAAGCTTCGACCTCTGGCGATGGAGCTGCTCTCCGAGCTGGGTCAGCGCACGGTCGACTGGCGCCCGAACTACGACGGGACCCGCTCCGAGCCCATCGTCCTGCCATCGCGGTTCCCCAACCTCCTCGTGAACGGCGTCCAGGGGATCGCCGTCGGCATGGCGACCAGCATCCCGCCGCACAACCTCGGCGAGGTCATCGACGCCTGCGTCGCCCTGATCGACACCCCCGATCTGAGCATCTTCCGACTGCTCACGAACATCAAAGGGCCGGATTTCCCCACGGGTGGCCAGCTCCATGCGACCAAGAAGGAGCTGGAGACCGTCTACACGGCCGGCCAGGGCTCGCTGAAGCTTCGCGGCGAGTGGCAGCTGGAGGAGCCCGAGGACAAGCGAGGCGCGCCCCAGATCATCATCACCTCCATCCCCTACGCCGTGGAGCGCAAGGCGATCGTGGAGAAGATTGCGGACGTCATCCTCTCCAAGAAGCTCCCAGCACTCGTCGATGTGCGCGACGAGTCCACCGAGGAGGTCCGCGTGGTCCTGGAGCTGAAGCGCGCGAGCGATCCGCAGCTCGTGATGGCGTACCTCTACAAGCACACGCCGCTCGCCATCAATGTTCAGGTCAACCTCACCTGCCTGGTCCCCACGGAGAAAGCCGACGTCTCCACCCCCAGGCGGCTCAACCTCCACGAGATCCTCACGAACTTCCTCGAGTTCCGTCACACGACGGTGACCCGGCGCATCGAATTCCAGCTCGGTGAGCTGCGCCAGCGCATCCACATCCTCGAAGGGTTCGAGAAAGTCTTCGATGCCCTGGACGAGGTGATCAAGATCATCCGTCGGAGCGAGGGCAAAGCAGACGCAGCCGACAAGCTGATGAAGCGCTTCGCGCTCAGCGAAGAACAGGTGGACGCCATCCTGGAGCTCCGCCTCTACCGCCTCGCTCGCCTGGAGATCCTGGTCGTGCAGCGCGAACTGGCCGAGAAGCGGGCGGAAGCGAACAAGCTGCAGGCCTTGCTCGCGAGCGACACGAAGCGTTGGCACCTCGTTCGAGACGAGCTCCTCGAGCTGAGGCGCTCGTACTCGGACCGGCGTCGCACCAAGGTCGTCGGGGCCATCGAGGAGCCAGAGTACCAGGAGGAGGACTTCATCATCGCGGAGGATGCCAACGTCATCCTCTCGAGCCAGGGATGGGTGAAGCGCGTCCGCGAGGTGAGGGACCTCTCCACGACCCGCCTCCGAGATGGCGACACGGTCCTCGCCGCCATCGCCGGCTCGACCCGCGCCTCCGTCGCGTTCTTTTCCAACCTCGGCTCCTGTTACGTGTGCCGCATCCACGACGTCCCTCCATCCAGCGGGTACGGCGATCCGGTGCAGAAGCTGTTCAAGCTCGGCGACGGCGAACGGATGATCGCGATGTACTCCTTCGATCCGCGCGCACTCGAAGTACCGCCACCATCGGAGGGAGCCACCGATCCGGAGCCACCGCTCGCAGTCGCCGTCACGCGCGGCGGCCAGGGCTTCCGCTTTTCCCTCCGCCCGCACCGAGACCCCTCCACACGGGCCGGCCGCCGCTTCGCTCGCCTGAACGAAGGTGACGAGGTGTTCGCCGTGCTGCCCCCGGGTGCGCGCGACGAGGACATCGTCCTCTGCGCATCGAGCGATGGTCACGCGCTCGGCGTCTCGGCCGGAGAACTCCCGAGCCTCGCCGGGCCGGGCAAGGGCTCGATGCTCATGAAACTCGAGGAGGGAGAGCGCTTGATCGCGACGACGCTCGCTCTCGGAAGCAATGAGGTCCTGACCGTCGAGACCGACAAGGGGAAAATCCTGGACCTCCGTGCCGACAAGATCGCCGGGGCTCGTGGCGGCAAGGGCCACCCGATCGTCAAGCGGGATCGCTTCGCCCGTGGTGTGCCCACCCCCGTCGTGGCGCCGACCCTGGAGGTGAGCTGACATGGCTGCGACGACGACGCCTCGGTACACCGCCGCAGACATCGAGGTTCTGGAGGGACTCGAACCCGTCCGCAAGCGACCGGCGATGTACATCGGCGGGACCGACCTGCGTGGTTACCACCACCTCCTCTGGGAGATCGTCGACAACTCCGTCGACGAGGCGATCAACGGCTTCGCCCGCGAGATCAAGGTGCACCTGGACGCCGATCACCAGGGCGCCACGGTGAGCGATGACGGCCGCGGAATGCCCGTCGACATCCACCCCAAGTACAAGCGCTCGGCGCTGGAGCTCATCCTGTGCACGCTCCACGCTGGTGGTAAGTTCTCCAGCTCGAATTACAAAGTCTCGGGCGGGCTCCATGGCGTCGGCTCCAGCGTCGTGAACGCGCTTTCCGAAGAACTCGACATCCGCGTCCTGCGCGACGGCTTCGAGCACACGCAGTCCTTCTCGCGCGGCCAGCCCACGACGAAGCTCAAGCGCGGCGGCACCACCCGCAAGCACGGAACGACCGTGCATTTCCGCCCCGATCCACAGATCTTCGGCAAAACCGCGCGTTTCAACGCCGACCAGATCCGCGAGCGCCTCGAGGCCAAAGCCTACCTCCACGCCGGCCTCACCATCATCTTTCACGACGAGGCCACCAAGGAGACCGTCGAGTTCTCTCACCCCAACGGGATCGCCGATTTCCTCCCCAAGCTGATCGCGCAGCGGGGTAAGCCGGTGACGCACCCGAACCTCTTCTTCATCGCACGTGAAGCGACCTTGCGCACAGACAGTGCAGGCGAGACGGAGCCGCGCGTCATGAAGATCGAGGCCGCGCTCCAGTGGACCGAATCGACGGACGACTACGTCAGGTCCTACGTCAACGGCATCCCCACGCACTCGGGCGGCACGCACGAGTCCGGCTTCGGCACGGCGATCGTGAAGGCGGTGCGCGCGTTCATCGAGGCCAAGAAGATCCAGCCCAAGGGGGTGACGCTCACCGCCGACGACATCCGCGAAGGCATCGTCGGTGTGCTCTCCGTGTACGTTCCGGATCCTCAGTTTCAGGGGCAGACCAAGGACCGGCTGAACAACACCGAGGTGGCACCGGCCGTCGAAGGTGCCATCCGGCCGGCCGTCGAGCAGTGGCTGCTCGAGAACGGCTCGTCCGGAGAGGCCATCGTGGCGCGGGCGATCCTCGCGGCGAGAGCGCGCGAAGCCCGGCGAGAAGCGACGGCTCAGGTGCTCCGCAAGACGCCGGTGTCCCATCGCCTCAACCTGCCCGGGAAGCTCGCGGACTGTTCCTCGACGGATCCTGCCGAGAGTGAGCTGTTCCTCGTCGAGGGCGACAGCGCAGGCGGATCGGCCAAACAGGGGCGAGATCGAAGGACCCAGGCCATCCTCCCCCTCCGGGGCAAGGTCCTCAACTCCGAGCAAGCGTCCACCTCCAAGGTGCTGGGAAACCGCGAACTCCAGGACATCGTGAGCGCCCTCGGCTGTGGCTTCGGCAAGGATTTCGACGCCTCGAAGCTCCGCTACGGCCGCATCTTCCTGCTGATGGACGCCGACAGCGACGGACAGCACATCGCCACCTTGCTGCTCACGTTCTTCTATCGCCACCTCCCCGGACTCCTGCGCGGCGGCCACGTGTACCTCGCGCAGCCTCCGCTCTACCGCATCGACGTCGGCAAAGAGACGCACTGGGCTCTCGACGACGCGGAGCGGAATCGCATCCTCGCCAGACTCCCGAAATCAGCGAAAGCGGACATCTCCCGCTTCAAGGGCCTCGGTGAAATGCCCGCCGAAGATCTCCGCATGACCACGCTCGACATCCGGCGTCGGCGTCCGCTGCGCGTGGTGATCGAGGGCGAGCTGGAGACGGACCGGATCCTGAACGAGCTGATGGGCAAGGACCCTCAGGCCCGGTTCCGCTTCATCATGGAGCGCGCCTCGGGCGCAGAAATCGACGTCTGAGTTCATCTCTTTTTGAAGCGCTGAGCGCCTGCCCCGTCCAACACCGATCGCCTTGATTTCGAGCCTGTTGAATGGCATTCGCGCACAGTGCGCACCCCCCTGCGCACCGCCCCCACCATCACGGATCAACCCGCGACAGACGACGCTCCATCGCGTGAACCAGCGGCTACACCCCCATGGCATCCACGGCAGGGCTCGATGTGGAAACTCCCATCGTGATGCCTTGTTTCTGGGGGAAACAGCGCCACTTCGCCGGCCGAGCCGCGTTGCGGCCTGACGGTTGCAATCACCTCTGAGCGACCAGCGCGGCGCTGCCGAGGCTGGCCCCAACGCTGGAGAGGTACGCTGTGACCAACGCGCTTTCCCTTTCGCATCGGACTGCACTCCCGGCAACGCACGTCTCCTCTGGAGGTCGGCTCGGCTCGCCGTCCTCGCAAGCCGCAGGAGCGCGCGTGCCCTTGCTCCCTCTGCCTCCACTCCCGGCCCGCCCCGCCCCCGCTCCCCCCAGGAGCACCCCGGAGCGGCTTCAGCTCGGCCGTGAGCGAATCCGTCAGGCCGCCGAGTCCGGCCAGCGGATCCGATCGTATGAAGTGGCGCTCGACCTCGACCTGTCCGAGTTCCACTTCGCTCGGCTCTTCCGTGCGGCGTTCGGACGATCACCGCACACGTACTACGACGAGGTGCGCGCCGAGCGCGCTCGGCTCCTCCTGAGCGAGGGCCTCACCGAAGGCGAAGTCGCACGCCGGGTCGGCTTCCGACGCCCTGCCGAGCTGCGCTCCCTCCTCGCCAAGCGCGCTGTGCCGGATGATGCCACCACGTCGAACGTGAATGCACCCGAGACAGCTGGCCAGGACGGCTGAGGCCCACCTACAGCCGGCGGTGCTCGAGCGCCGGCACGCGCGCACGGACACGGGAGAGGTAGGCGAGATCGAGCGGCGCCGTCACCACCCCCTCTCCCTCCGAAGCCTGCGCAATCACCTCACCCCACGGATCGATGATGCAGGACTTGCCGAACGTCGCGCGGCGATGGGGATGCGTTCCCCACTGCGCCGCCGCGACGACATACGCCTGCGCCTCGATGGCGCGCGCCCGAAGCAGCACGAGCCAGTGATCCTTCCCGGTGAGCAGCGTGAACGCCGCGGGCACCACGATCACCTCGCACCCCTCCGCAGAGAGGCGCCGGTACAGCTCCGGAAAGCGCAGATCGTAACAGATCGAGAGCCCCACCCGGAGGCCGTCGATCTCGACGATCTGGGCCTCGCTCCCCGCCATCGTGGAGGCCGACTCGCAGTACCGCATGCCGTCTGTCGTCTCGACATCGAACAGGTGGATCTTGCGGTAACGTGACCGCAGCGCCCCGTCGGCACCGAACACCGCGCACGTGTTGTACGGCCTCGCCGGATCATCCGAGCGCTCGGGAAAACCGCCTGCGACGATCGTGACACCTGCGCTCCGCGCGATCTCGGCGATCCGCCTGGCGATCGGACCGTTGGCCGCGTCCAGGTCCTCCGCGAAGCCACGCTTGCCGTCCTCGTCCCCCATGTAAGCGAAGTTCTCGGGAAGCAGCACCGTGCGTGCTCCGCGCTGGGCGGCCTCGTCCACGAGTGCCGCGACGCGATCGAGGTTCTCCTCGATCTCACCCTGGCTCGACAGCTGAACCGCGCCCCACACCACCGGCTGCGCCATGAGGCGACCCTACCACCCTCACCGCTTGGAGGCCGACGCGATCCTCATGCTCCGCCATTCCCACCGCTCCCCGCGGCGCCTGCGCCCGCGGAGCCCCCTTCTCCGCCAGCACCGCTGCCCCCACTGCCTCCCCCCCCCCCGCTGCCCCACGCAGGACACTCGAGCGGCTCACTGTGCCGGCACCGCGACCCACAGTCGTCGCACGCGCACGCGATCACCTCACGGTAGAGCGCATGCTCCGGACCTTCGACCGCCGGGAACAGGCAGTCCCGCTGGCACGTCACGTCACGGCCACACGCCGAGAGGCAAAGGCTGATGTCCGTACATGCCGCGCCGCTGCAAGCGTCGCTCACCGCCTTGCACGCGGCGCCCGGCGCCGTGGCCGCGTTCACGCAGTCGGCACAGGTGGCCCGAGAGCCGCCATAGGCCGCAGCGCACTCGCAGATGTTTCCTGGCCCCTCTGCGCTCGTCGTGGTCGTGGTCGTCGTGCCCCCCGTGGCGCCGCTTGCGCCTGCGCCGCCTCGCGGAGGTGGAAGCTCATCGCCCCCACCGCAGCTCACGATGATCGCGACGAGCGCCGAGACGCTCCCGGCGAGCGCCAGGACATTCCTCATGCGTCCAAGAATACCCAGGCCCGCCCTCGGAGGCGTCCCTCCCAGCGTCTCGTCGGGTCCTGGACCCGACGCCCGAGACCTCGCGACGCTGCCACATCTCCCCACTCGCGGGACTGGATGAACCCCACTATCCTTGCGCCACCTCACCAGGAATTCTCATGCCGCTCGCACCACTCTCCATTCTTCCTCGCTCTGTGATGGGCCTCGCCAAGGAGGTCGCGAAGGCGCTGCTCCGCCGTCCCGTGGTGGGCGTCTCGGCGGCGGCGCGGACGCCGGATGGCCGCTGGCTCCTGGTGCGGCGCGGGGACACCGGCACCTGGGGCCTCCCAGGCGGCACCCTGGAGTGGGGCGAGACCTTGCGGTCCTGCGTGGTCCGCGAACTCGAAGAAGAGGGGGGCGTCACCCAGACCACCGTGGGTCGCCTCATCGGCGTCTACTCACGACCCGACAGGGACGTCCGCTTCCACGCCGTCACCGTACTGGTCACCGCGGAGATCGCCGAGCCGACACGGCAGCCGATCAACCCGCTCGAGATCCGCGAGGTCCGTCTCTTCACAGACGACGAACTTCCCCGGGAAATCGCGCACAACATGAGTGACCTGCTCGACGCTGCCCGCCGCGGCGACGGCGAGGCGATCCTCGAATAACTCCCCACCAACGATGAGAAATCGATGAAGCAGGTTGACCTCTTCGAGGCCCACGCCGGCAAACACACGCTTCAGGGTGGCGTCGAGACCGACGCCGCGCACCGCGAGCGCATCGACGATCTCGCCCAGCGGGTCGAACGTCACCGGGCCCTTTACTACGCCGGCAACCCCGAGATCTCCGACGCCGCCTACGACGCCATCGAGGACGAGCTGCGCGCGCTCTCGCCGACCCACCCGGTCCTCGCCCGCGTCGGCTCGGCCTCTCTGGTGACCGAGTGGGAGAAGGCACGGCACGAGATCCCCATGGGATCGCTCAACAAGGTCGTCAACGAAGACGAGCTTCGCGCCTGGGTCGCGCGCTGTGAAGAGCTGCTCGCCAAGGAGGCTCATTCCCCGGTCGAACGCGAGCTGTTCGTCGCCGAGAAGCTCGACGGCATCTCCATCGAGGTCCTCTACAAGGACGGCAAGCTCGTCGACGCCATCACCCGTGGCGACGGTGAGTGGGGCGAGCGCATCACCGCCAACGTCGCGCGGATGAAGGGCGTCCCGGCACGCATCCGGGAGCGCGGCCACCTCTCGGTGCGCGGCGAGATCATCCTCCGCCTGTCGGACATGAAGCGACACTTCCCCGGCGTCACGAGCCCCCGCAACATGGCCGCGGGCCTCTCCAAGCGCTTCGATGGCCAGGGCGCCGAGCACTGCACCGTGCTCTTCTACGATGTCGCCGAGCACGCCGAGATTCCCACCTGCCGCAAGCGCTTCGACTGGCTGCGCGAACTCGGGTTCGGCACCCCTCAGGCAGGCCACAGCACGCTCGACGACGTCATCGAACTCTACCGCAACTACGCCAGCGGACGCCGCGCCGCCCTCGACTACGAGATCGACGGCCTCGTCGTCTACGTCGACTCTCTCCACGTGCAGACCTTGCTCGGGGACCTCAACCGGAGACCGCGCGGAGCGGTCGCCTTCAAGTTCGCCTCCCCCGCCAAGGTCTCCAAGGTGCTCTCCGTCCTCTGGGACACGGGCCCCAGCGGCCGCGTCACCCCAGTCGCCATCGTGGAGCCCGTCGAACTCGCCGGCGCGATGGTGCAGCGCGCCTCGCTTCACAATGCCGCGCACGTGCGCAGCCTCGGCATCGGGGTCGGCGACGAAGTCCTCGTCTCCCGCCGCAACGACGTCATCCCCTACGTCGAGGAGGTCGTCGAGAAGCGGGGCACCTCCGCGCAGCCACCCACCACCTGCAGCGTGTGCGGGGCATCGCTCGTCACCGAGGGCGAGTACATCCTCTGCCGGAACAACAGCTGCCGCGCCCTCATCGAGGGCAGGATCCACAACTGGATCGATGCCATCGGCGCCCTCGAGTGGGGCGACAAACTCATCGAACAGCTCGTGGCAGCGGGCCTCGTCCGCGAGCCCCTCGACCTCTACAACCTCCAGGTCAAGGACATCGCCGGCCTCGAGCGCCGCGGCGAGAAGATCGCCAAGAAGTGCCTCGACCAGATCAAGAACCGCCTGCCCCTCACGCTCCCGGTCTTCCTGACCGCGCTCGGCATCGAGGGCTTCGCCTTGCAGACGGCGCGGCTCCTCGTCTCTGCCGGGTACGGCACGCTCGACAAGATCCGCACGGCCAAGGAGGCCGAACTCGCCGTCATCCCGGGACTCGGCACCATCAAGGCGGCCAACATCGTGCGCGGCCTCGCCGCCCGAAAAGACGAGATCGATCGCCTCATCGCCGCCGGGATCGAGCCCGTCACCCTCGCCGCCGAGGGCCCCCTCGCGAGCCTCACCTTCTGCTTCACCGGCTCTGGCACCCGCCCGCGCGGAGAGCTCACCCAGCTCGTGGAGAGCAACGGCGGCCGCGTCCTCGGCTCGGTGACGAAGGAGCTGAACTACCTCATCCTCGCCGACCCCAGCTCTGCCTCCAGCAAGGCCGAGAAGGCGCGCAAATACGGCACCAAGCTCATCACCGAAGAGCAGCTCGAGCAGCTCATCGAGGAGCGGCGCAACGCCGCCGGCAACGAAGGCTGACTCACCACAGCACGTCCTGGAGCTCGGTCACCCCCAGCACCTCACGGAGCTCCAGGACCCGCCCATCCGGCACCCGGATCGTGCCCGAATAGACGCCCGTGGGCTGGAGGAACCTGGAGCGAACGTAGCGCAGGTCCGTGCGATCCTCGTGGGCTCCGCCGGGCGAGAAGCGCAGGTCCACCGCCCCATCCTCCGTCCGCACCTCCCAGGGATCGAGCGGCCGCTCCGGGTTGCACACGAATCGCCCCTCCTCCAGCGGGAACATCTCCCCATCGATCCACAGCGCGCACTCGGCCGCGCCCGACATCCCCTCCACCAGGTTCAGCGCGACCCGCTCCCCGCTGCGCGCCCACCCCTGTGCGAACCCCCAGCGCCACATCGTGCGGCGCGGCAAGAGACCGTTCGAGTAGTCGTAACCACCGAGCGCGCCATCGAGGGAGAACCACCGATCCTTGCAGCGCACCTCGCCTCGAACACGCAGCAGCGCCCCCTTCTCCGTCGCGACCGCGCGGTCCTCGGGCAGCGACGCGATCGCGGCGATGGGAGGCGGCGCCGACGCGGCATCCAGGCGCGCCGAGATGCGGACATCGTGCACCTGCGCCTCGAGCACCAGCTCCTCCCCCTTGCCGCGACGCCCCACGGAGATCCGCGCCCCCGGCAGCCGCCCCTCGCCCGCGAGCAGCGAAGGATCATCCGACACCCGCACCCCCACCGGCAGCCCCAGCGCGCTGCGATCCGCGAGCAACCGCCCCTCCGCGCGACCGTGGACGAACGCGAACGCATTCGCCGCGTACCCGAGCCGCACGAGCGCCACGGCCACCATCACCTCCTCGGAGATCAGCGACAGGTAGAGCCAGCGCTTGTGACGGAGCAGCCGGTCCATCGCCCGCGGCGCCAGCACCGAGAAATCGACGGGCGGCAGCCCTCCACGAAACGAACCAGCGTGGAGCGCGCGCGTGCCGGCATCGAGGAGCGCCTCGGGGGGTGACGTGAGCTGTCGCATGACGCGCAGCATACCCCTCGTTCGCGCCGCCGGGGCGCTACCAGGCACCCAGCGGTCCATACACGCTCTCGCCCCCGAGCCCACCCAGCGCCGCGGGCACCAGGCCCCGCGGCATGCCTCGCGTCAGCCCGACCCCTCGGGCGTCGCCGCATCCTCCACGAGCCCACGCAGGTTGGCCCCGTTCAGTTTCGCCGTCTTCCTCGACGCGCCACGCATGTCGGCGCCTTCCAGATCGGCGTCCCGCATGTCGACCCCTTCCAGCACGCACTGCGAGAACACCGCCGCCTTCAGCTTCGCGGCCCGCAGCACCGCGTTCGTCAGATCCGCGCGCGAGAACCGGCTCCCCGCCAGATCGGCCTTCCCGGCCACGACCCCGCCCAGCTTGGCCCCCTCGAAGCCCGCCTCCCGCAGCCGCGCCTGCCGCAGATCGGCCCCCTCCAGGTTCGCGTCACGGAGCTCGGCGTGATCCCCGTTCAGCCGCTGCAGGTTCGCCTTGCGCAGGTTGGCCCCCGCGAAACCCGACTCCACGCAGATCACCCGCTGCAGGACCGCCCCCTCCAGATCGGCCCCGGCCAGCGAGCAGCCTCGCAGCGTCGCCCCGTCCCAGTGCGATCGCGGCGCCACCACCCCCTCCAGCGACCCCTTCTCCAGCACCATCCCTTGCGCGCGCGCGTCCGGCATCTGCGCCCGCTCGAAGCGCGTCTCCACCCCGCGCGCGTCCTCCAGACTCACCTCGGTCAGCGTCGCCTCCTCGAAGCTCGCCCCGTCCAGCGTCGCGCCTCCGAAGTCCGCGCTCGGCGCATCCATCCGCTTGAACGACGCCGACTCCCAGACCCCCCGCGCGAACGTCGCGCGTGCGGCCGAGGCCCCCGCGAAGCTCGCCCCTGGCCCCCGCGCCCCCCCGAGGTTCGCGTCGACCAGCCGCGCCTCATCGAGCCGCGCCCGCGCCAGCACCGCGCGTGACAGATCGGCGCCCGTCAGGTCGGCGCCCGTCAGATCGGCCTCCGTCAGATCCGCACCGGCGAGCTGCGCCTCGCTCAGACGAGCGCCAGCGAACCCGCAACGCAGAAGACGTGCCCCTTTGAAGTTGCAGCGCGACAGCACCACCCCTCGGAAATCGATCCCCTCCAGATCGGCGTCCGCGAGCGCCAGATCGTGGATCGAGCGCCCGGTGCGCAAACGCTCCAGGATCTCCAGCCGCAGCGGCGACTCTCGGAGATCGGTCCCCCGCACGGACGGCGCGACCTCCACCGACGCTGCCGGCACAGCAGACCCCGCCGGCGCCGCCGTGACCCCCAGCGCCACCGCACCCCCCTCTGCGGGGCCGATCTCTTGCGCCAGCGCGCCTCCAGCGAGCCCCTCATGGGCGGCCCCCTCGTGCCTTGCTCCGCCGTCCTCCGATGCACCAGGCCCCCCGCCCCCCTCGCCGGCGTGCGCCGCAGCATCCACCGAGCTCACTGGCGCCACGGACGCTGAAGGCGGACGGTACGCCTCTTCCTGGAGCGCCGCGGAACTGCTCGCCCCCGCGGACCCAAGCTCCCCCGCTCCCCCACCGAGCCGTAGCTGTTGAAGCGACGACCCCTGCCCCAGCCGCGGCGCTTGCAGCACCGCCTCCACGGGCTCGGACGGATTCCCCCCCTCGGGCGGCAGGACCATGCCTGGCCGCTGCGTCGCATCCGACGGCACCACCGCGCCAGGCGGCACCACCACCGGCGGTGGCATCACCGCGCCAGGCGGCACCACCACCGGCGGCGGCATCACCGCACCAGGCGGCACTACTACCGGCGGTGGCATCACCGCACCGGGCGACGTCACCAGCGCCGGCGGAGCCATCACGGCAGACGGCCGCGCCGGCTCCGGAGGTTGCCCCCCCTCCGGCCGCTTCGCCGCCTCCATCGCAGCCCTCACCTCGTCTGCCTTGATGAACGGCAGCGTGCTCCGCCGAGGTCCCCCCACCGCATCGGCCGCCGCCGTCGACCGCCCCACCGACGACGCCACCGTCTCGCCGAGGTGCGCTGGCACCAGCTCCGGGCGCACACCACCGACTCCCGGCGCAGCACCCTGAGCTTGCCCTGGCGTGAAGCCTCCTACCGGCGCCGGCCTCCCCGGAGCGCCCGCGCCACCGAGACCAGGCGCACCACCTTGCTCCCTCACCGCCTCTGGCCGCATGAACGGCAGCGCGTCTCGGAGAGGGCTCGGCCTCGCCGGCGCCGTCACGCTCAGGTCCATCGCCTCGCCCCCCTCGGGCGGGCGGACCGCGGGCATCCCCACGGCAGGGGTCAACCGCACGGGAGGCCCCCCGGTGGGCGCCGCTGGCGGAGGCATCGCGCCGAACGGCAACACGCTCCGCCGCCCGAGCGCGGGCATCGGAGGCGCTGACGACGATCCCTCGGCGCGGCTCGCCTCGGCCGTCGCGAAGGGCAGCACCGCGGCAGCCGCCGCAGGCCGCGCTCCCGCCACCGTGGTGTCGAGGGGCATGTCACCGCGCTGAAGGAACGGCAGCGCGGCGCGGGCGAAGGCCTCGGCAGGCAAGGTCCCCAGCCGGTTCCGCGAAGAATCCGGCGCAGGAACCATGGGCGCCGACGCCGTGATGTTCGGATCGGACCCGCGCTCCCCGGCGGCTGGACGAAGCGCGACGGAAGGCGCTCCGAGGAAAGGCGGACCCGCAAACCCAGGGGCCCCGGCGACCGAGCCCCCGCCCCCTTCCGGCAGATCGAACCCCTCCACCGTCGCTTCGTTCTCGATTCCAGCCCACGGAGAGCGAGAGGCCTCCACCCCTCCTTGCCCCGCCGGAGACGACACCACCGCTGGCGCCGCGACCCCGGCCGGCGCCCCGACCCTCGCCGGCACGGCCGCGCCTGCGGGCGGCCCGCCGAGGACGGGCGGCCCACCGAGCGCGATCCCCGCAGATCCGAGGACGGCCGCGGGCACCTGGATGCCCACCGACGACCGCTCATCCGCGGTCACCACCAGATCTTCCGGATCGGGCCAGCTCACCGGACGCCCCGGAAGCTCCATCCCCACGAACACCCGTATCGCGCTCCCGACGGCGAGCGCGTCCGCCGGGAGCTGCGCGCGCCACACCAGGCTACAGAGCTGCTGATCCGCCTGGATCACCAGGGTGTCGGCGTTGAACGAGACGCGGCTCCCCTCGCTCACCCCCCGCGAGCTGATCAAGTACAGCCGCCCCTGCACCTGCACCGACGGCAGACGACACGACAGCCGCGGCGTCGAGGGCGTCATCCCGTCGAGCACCAGCCACTCGTCTCCCCGGAAGTACGGGAGCTGCTGGTCCGACGGCGCCGCGCTCAGCGCCCGCCAGTCGAGGTCCTCCGGGATCTCGACGATCGGCGCGTCGAGCGCCGGCCCCACCGAGGGCCCCAGCAGCCGCGTGCGCTGCCCCCACCTCGGCGAGAGCGGCCCGAACCCCGCCGGGCGTCGCGGATCCGCAGGATCGACCAGGTTGGGCAGCCCCGCGGTCCCGGGCAACCCCACGCCCACGGGATTGTCCGGGAACCCCGGCCCACCGTACGCGCGCTCGTACACCAGCGGCATCTGCCGGAACGGCTGCGGTGACGCGGTCCCCGACGCCCGATCCCCGTAGACGTAGACCGTCTTCTCCAGGAGGCGCACGTCCCTGAACACCGAGAGCCGCGCCATCACCGCCGTCGCCGTCTGCCCGGGCGGCGCGTAGGCGTGCCCCTCGACCAGAACCCCCGCACTCGACAGAAACGGCGCGGTCTCCATGGCCTCGACCAGCGATCGCCCCGGATCCCCCTCGCGGTGACGATCCTCCCGGACCAGGTCCTGTGGCTTGATCGGCCATGCGTCGCGCCCATCGGCCATCGCGAACGTGGCCTTCACGAACACCGTCGCCCGGAGCGCGCCGGCGGCACGCCACAAGGTGCGGCCGCACGCCAGCGGTTGCAGTGGAACGACTTTCAGCGGCGGAGGAATCAGCGCTTGCACCACATCGTACGGAGGCCGCACCCCAGGCAGCACTCTCGTCTGCTGGACGTTAGCAGCGCCCGACCGCGGAGGTCATCCCTCGATCCACCATCACCTCCCCGTCTCCCCGTCTTCGCGCGGATCGACCCACGAATCCGCCCGTTTCCGTCGCGCCGGCGCGTACTCCAGCCCCCCTCCCCACCGCGTCTTCCGCCATCGCGACGGGCGCTCTCGCCCGTCCGTCACCCCGAGGAGGGCTCCCCGTCGGGCAGATCCCACAGGAGCGCCCGCAACAGCTCCGCGACCCCCGCCGCGTGCGCCACGCACCCCCGCGGCGTATGAGGCGGCTCCCCGTCGCACAGCTCGGCCACGAACCCCAGCGCCAGCGCATTCCCCGCCGCCGAGGCCAGGAACCGCCGCAAGAGGGGCAGCACATGCTCCCCCAGCGACGACGACCGCCGCGCCGCCCGCGCATAGAACCCCAGCAGCCAGGGCCACACCGCCCCCTGGTGATAGGCCTTGTCCCGCTCCTCCGCGTTCCCCACATACCACCGCACGTAGCTCGGATCGGCGGGGGACAACGAGCGCACCCCGGCTGGAGTCAACAGCTCCAGCCGGACCCGCTCGAGGAGCGCCGTCGCCTGGTCCGGCGTGAAGCAGTCCGGGTCCACGGCCAGCGCGATCAGCGCATTCGGCCGGATCGTCGCATCCCGTACAGCGCCCACCCCCGCCTCTTCCGCGGAGATCACGTCGTATGGATAGCCGGTATCCTCGCACCAGAAGCGCCGCTGGAACGCCTTCCGCGTGGTCTGCGCGGCGGCCTCGGCCCGCGTGGCCAGCGCGTCGTCCCCCGCCGCACGCGCGATCCTCGCCAGCGTCTCCGCTCCCTTCGCCCACAGCGCTTGCAGCTCGACGGGGCACCCCACGCGCGGCGTCACGGGCTCACCGCGCACCTGCGCGTCCATCCACGTCAGCGCCTCCCCCTTTCGCCCTGCAGCGAACAGCCCGTCGGCGCTGAGGTGCACGTCGTGGCGCGTCCCGTGCAGCACCGCCTCGAACGCGGACTGCAGCGCCGGCAGCAGCTCCTCGACGACGAACGGGTGCTCCTCGCCCACCACGTCGACCAGCTGGCGCGCCGCCTCGAACAGCCACAGCGTCGCGTCGGCTGCGTGGTACTCCGGAGCCCCCCCGCTGTCCGGCAGCCGGTTCGGCGCGAGCCCCCCTTGCATCTGCTCGATCAGCCCGCGCAGCACCCGGATCGCCCCGTCCACCTTCCCGGGGACCAGGTACAGCCCGGGCAGCGCGATCAGCGCGTACCGCCCCCACACCTCGAACCATGGGTACCCCGCGATGACCCCGGGGTTCGCCCCCTCATCGCACCGGAACGCCTCCGCCGCGATGCTCAGCCGCCGCACCAGGACCGGCGCCGAAGGCCCGGGATCCTCCGCCTGGATCGCGGCCCGAGCCGCCTGGAGGAGCGCCTCCGGCTCCCCCTCGGGCAGCGACTCCACCGCGACCACCAGGTACGACGACGAGCCCGGCTCCGCCACCAGGTCCACGTGACCGGGCGTCCAGAGATCCTCCTGGAAATCGAGCCCCCGCTCCTGCTCCCGCAGGTACTCGAAGCGCCGCCACCAGTCCGGCGATCCCACGAACGTCCCCTGGTAACGGAAGCAGAGCCGAGGCAGCAGCCGGTTCGGCTGCACACGCACCTCGTTGTACGTCGCCCCATCGGCCGCGGTCCCCACCCGCAGCTCCACCCGGTTCGACATCCCCCCGTTCTCCCGCAGCAGCGTGTGCATGTGCCGGACCGCGAGCAGCGGCCGCAACGTCAACCGCACCGACTGCGGCCCCTGCCACCGGTACCGCAGCACCACCGCGTTCTCGCCACGGACCAGCGCCAGACACACCTCGAGCTGCCCCCCGCCCACCTCGTAGGTCCAGCGCGGCAGCGGATCCTGATCGAAACACGCCAGGTAGAACGCCGTGTCCTCGGGATCCACGCTCGGGAACTGGTGCATCCCCAGCTCCCACTTCGGCCGCCGGCGCACCCCGGGCTCGTTCGGATCCACCCCCACGTCCACGTGCGACAGCATCACGTGGCGCCCGCGCGGCGGATCCAGCGCGGCGACCAGCAGGCCGTGGTAGCGCCGCGTGTGCATCGCAGCGACCGTCGAGCTCGCGAAGGCGCCAGCGCCGTTCGTGTGCAGCCATTCCTGCCGGGCCAGCCCCAGCTCCCCCCGCACCACCACGTGAGGCCACGGGGAAGGCACGGCCTCGTCGCTGGCCAGCGCCTGCTTCAGGTCGGAGAGTCCCGGCGCGCTCCGCCTCATCGCACGCTCGCCGCCTTCTCGAGCGACTCCTCCGCCGCCGACCGCATCAACTCCACGGGCGCGTCCATCCCCGTCCACAACGTGAATGACCGCGCAGCCTGTCCTACCACCATCCCTAGACCATCCCGTGCTCGAAGACCCCGCATCCCCGACAACCGGAGAAACGGCGTCACCGGCGGGTTGTAGACCACATCGTACGCGCGCGCATGCGGAGCCAGCATGTCCCAGGGCACGATCCCGGTCACGTCGTCCCCTGGAGGCCCCCCGAGCATCCCCGCGCTCGTCGCCTGGATGATGAGATCCGCCGTCGCGGCCGTCTCGCTCCAGTTCAGCCGCAGCATCTGCGACGCCTTGCTCAGGATCGGCGTGCTCCGCCCCGGCCACGGCGCCGTGAGCGCCCCCAGCGCGCGGGCGCGCTCCCCCGAAGCCGACTCCAGCATCACCGCCGAGCTCGTCCACGAGCGGGTGGTGACGCTGATCAAGTGCATCCCCAGACGCTGACAGGCGACGATCGCCGCGAGCCCCGCGCCCCCCGCCCCGATGATCACCGCGCGCCGCCGCGGACAAGGCAAGCTCGGATCGCTCACCGCCGGATCGCTCACCGCCGGATCGCTCACCGCCGGATCGCTCACCGCTGGCGCGCTCACCGCGCGTCCCATCCCTGGCACCTCGGCGGCTCCCCCGCGCGCCTTCCTGCTCGGCACCACCGGCCCCGTCTCCCGCATCAGCTCGTCCAGCTCGTCGGCCAGCGCCAGCGCGTCCGTGTTGTACGCGACCACCCGCTTGTCCGGCGTCCGCACCAGCACGTTCGCGGCCCCCACCGCCGCCGCGCTCTCGTCGATCGCGTCGACCATCGAGAGCACCGTCTGCTTGTGCGGCACCGTCACGTTCGCGCCCGCGATCACGCCGCTGCGCACCTCGCCCACGATCTGCCGGAGATCGGCCTCCGTCGGCACGTCGAACGCGCTGTAGATGTGCGGCAGGTGAAGCGAACGGAACGCTGCCGTGTGCATCACCGGAGACACCGAGTGCCGCACCGGGTGCCCGATGAGCACGAACAACCGTCGCTCAGCCATCAGCGCGAGGCTCCTCCGCGATCTCCAGCCCGAGCCGAAGCTGCTCGGTCTCCACCCGCGGCGCCCGCCGCCGCGGCGCGCGTCCACCCCGGGGTCTCCCTGCGCCGCCGCCGCCGGCCGCGCCGCCCCCGGACCCGCCCCCTGCCCCCTCGTCGAGCGGCTCCCCTGGCCCCGCCGTCGCCGTCACCGTCGCCCGCAGCGCCCCCTCGTGGACCCGCACCGTGATCCGCTCCCCCACCCCCACCGATCGCGCGTCGAGGATCGCCCGCCCCTCGCCATCCGTCGTGATCGCGTACCCACGCGCCAGCACCGACAGCGGCGACATCGCCGACAGCCGCGCCACATCCTCGGCGAACTGCCCACGCAGCCCCCGCACGTACCGCCGCGTCGCCGCCCCCAGCCGCACCGTCAGCGGCCCCAGCGACGCCCGCGCATCCGCGATCACCGCCCGCGGATGACGACCCGCCAGCCGCCGCTCCAGCTGCGCGAGGCCCGCCCGATCCCCCGTCAGCCGCCGCTCCATCGCGCGCTCCAACCGCGCCGTCAGATCATCCAGCGCCTGCTGAGGCTCTGCCAGCAGCCGCTCTGGCGACCCGAGCGACGCCATCCGCCGATCCAGATCGGCCCGCGCCGCGTCGAGCGTGTGCCCCATCGCCCGCGCCAGGCGCCGCGTCAGCAAGCTCAGCTCTCGCTTCCGCGCCCCCGCGTCCGGCACCAGCATCTCCGCCGCCTGCGACGGCGTCGCCGCCCGCGCGTCGGCCGCGAGATCCGTCAGCGAGACGTCCACCTCGTGCCCGACCGCGCTCACGATCGGCACCCGCGCGAGCGCCACCCGCCGCACCACCGCCTCGTCGTTGAACGCGCTCAGATCGTCGGCCGATCCCCCACCGCGCCCCACGATGATCACGTCCACCTCGGGCACCTGCTCCAGCAGCCCGATCGCCCGACAGATCCGGGCCCCCGCCCCGGCCCCTTGCACCGGTGCCGGCGCCAGCAAGAGCCGCGCGCCCCCGCGCCGGAACGCGACCGTCACGATGTCGTGGATCGCCGCTCCGCTCCCGCTCGTGACCACCCCGATCACCCGCGGCTCCTTCGGCAGCGGCCGCTTGCGCTCCAGTGCGAACAGCCCCTCCGACGCGAGCAGCTCCTTCAGCCGCTCCAGCGCCTCCAGCAGCGCGCCACGACCCGCAGGCGCCGCTTGCTCCACGATGAACTGGAGCCGCCCGCGGGGCACATAGAGCGACGCCCGCCCCGTCACCACCACCCGCGTCCCGTCCGCCAGGAGCCGCAGCGAGCGCGGCCCCGCCGTCCGGTACATCACGCACTCGATGCACGCCTCTTCCCGCTCGTCCTTCAGCGAAAAGTAGGCATGCCCGCTCGACGCGCGCTTCAGCCCGGAGACCTCGCCCTCGACCCGCAGGTCCTTGGTCGACCCCTCCAGGAGGCGCTTCAGCCGCTTGTCCAGCTCGCCGACGGAGAGCACCTCGGGCTCCCCATCGAACGACGGACGACGCACGCCACCGCTGCCAGGTCCAGACGCCGGCCCTGGCCCCGACACGGGGACCATCGTCTCCCACGCCGAATCCGGACCTTCGAAGCGGCCCGCTGCGTACGAGTCCGGCGGCGATTCACGACGCTGCACCCTTGACTCCTACCCTGCCCCGCGCCGTCTGCCTAGCCTCTCGGGCATCGGTCCGCGACCCAGCGCACCCGACGCGACCTCTTTCGCGTCTCGCGTCAGGTCTTTCCTTCAGGCCTTTCGCGTCTGCCTTGCGCTCACGACGTCGGCCTTCTCGTCCGTCTCTCCTCATTCAGAGGCTTCGCGCCGTTCCTCCTTTACCTCCCACGTCACGCCTGCACGCACGCCCTCACGCGACGCCAACCCTCGCCGCTCACGCTCGCCCCTCACGCCTGCACGCTCACGCCTGCACCCGTCTCATGCCTGCGCCCACCTCACGCCTGCACGCTCATGCCTTCACCTCACACCTGCACCTCCGATGCGTTTGCATCCTCGCTGCGTCAGCGCATCCGTCATCGCTCGTGTGCGACACCTCGAACGCGGTGCGCATTGCAATGGGACGTCGAATGCTCGTCGAAGGCGTGGCGAATCGGGATGCGGCCGCTCCCGCGATCACACCGCCTGGATCTGCGAAGAAAACGATGCAGCGCGTAGCAACCTTCCCTGTCCTGGATGATTGAACCGGTTCGTGACCAGGGAGCACATCACGCCCGATGTGCGCAATTCCTGCATTGGGGTGCACTTATCTTCGATTCAGGAACCACCTCGATTCGAAGCCGTTCGATGCGGTCTCGGCATTGACGTGCATCCATCGATCGTGATTGTTGTTCAATCACGCATGCGTCGACGTCTGGCGGGTACCATTGCAGGAATTTTCCTGCTCATTGGCTTCTGGTTCCTCTTCTGGCCGAAAGGTACACCTGATCCACCGGTTCAACCGAACCAGGAGCTCGGCGCCGCCTCTCCCGAAGGGGAACGGCACCGCCACGGTGGTTCGCACCACAGTGCCGACGAGGCGAGCGGCGAGGACGAGGGCCCGCCCCCCGGCGACCGGATCCCCATGCCGCGTTGCTGGCAGGGGCTCGTCGATTTCGACAAGAAGGCCAGCCTCACCGATCTGCGCGCCGCCATCTCCAACGCCGTCGCCCAGGGGGATCCCCTGCTCGCCGAGTACCTGCGTGACCGCCTCGCCGAGATGATCGGCGGCAACGCCGACACCGCCCTCACCGTGCTCGGGTGGGCGACCCAGGCGTCGGGCCCTGAACTCGGCATCCTGATGGGCTCCATCAAGGAATCTTCCGCCGTGCGCGATCCCAGGGTCGCTTCGGCGCTCCTCGCGACGGGAGAGCAGAAGTCCGCCGCTTCGGATCTCCGCGGCTCTGCGCTCGAAGCCCTCGAGACGCAGCACCGCCTCGACGAAGCCTCCATCGGCCGGATGAAGGCCATCGCGATGGACGACGACGCCGAGTCTGCGGCCTGGATCGCGACCCGCACCCTCGGGCGAGTCATGAACGAGGACTTCAAGCGCACGGGCAGCTACCAGGCCTACTGGAAAGAGCTGCTGTCGGTCGGCAAGGACTCGCCGGAGACTGGCGTGCAGCTCCTCGCCCTGGAGATGCCCTCGTACGCAGACCCGATCCTGGAGGACAACGATCTGGAGGTGCTCACCAAGCTCCTCATGACCGACCCGGATCGCAGCGTCCGCGAGATGGCCGCCCACCGGCTCTCGGTCACCCGCTCACCGAACAAGGTGCTCGCCATCTACCAGCAAGCGTTCCCCGCGGAGCAGGACGAGTGCGTACGCTGGGCCATCTTCCGCTTCACCGTGCGCGTGGGCGGCGCGGGCGCGATGCCGATCCTCGCCGCCTACGCCGCCCTCGACCCGCGGTTCAAGGACGACCACCAGGACTTCATGGCCATCTACGCGGCGGGCACCGTCGATTTCGAGCGTGTCTGGATGGGCAAGGTCGAGCGGCACCAGTGCGTGCTCGAAGAAGGGATGCCCCACTGATGAAGCGTCGTCTCGTCTCCCTCGGCCTGTGTGCCGCCACGGCCGCCTCGCTCTCGATGGCGCTCGGCGCGGCCGATCCCGCGCTCCCGAGCGACCCCAACCCGCCCACGTCGGCCGCCTCGCCACCAGGTGTCCCCGGCGCCCCGGGCGCTCCCGCCGCGCTCCCCGCGCTCGTCGGGTGCTCCCTCCCGGCCATGGTCGACACCCTGCGTGGCGCCCTCAAGGACGGCTCTCCTGCGCTCCAGCGCTACATGAAGTTCCTCATCAAGGAGGCCGCCCTCGCCATGCCGCCCGAGGAGCTGAGCGCCCTCTTCGCTGGCGAACGCGATCCAGGCCTCGTCGAGGCCCTCGGCGTCGCCCTCGCCACCCGCGCGAGCAACACCCGCGACTTCTCCCTGCTCGATCCCGTCATCGACCGCGCCCGCGCCGAGGCCGACCCGAAGCTGCGCGCGGCGGCCCTGGGTGGCATGCGCGGCATCGCCTCCGTCGAGGTCCTCCAGCAGAAGCGCATCTCCTACGAAGACTTCATGCGCGATCCCTCTCCCGAGGTGCGCGACGCCGCCGTGGAGAACCTTCTCCACGAGAACAGCAAGATCTACTTCGGCCACGATCGAGGCGTCTCCGAGGCCGCCGTCAAGGCTGCCTCGGCCTGCTCCGATCCAAAGACGGCTGCCAAGCTCCTCTCGGGCACCTCCATGGAGCAAGTGGGCCCCGACGCCGTGCAGACGCTCGTCAAGGAACTCCGCTCCGAGCACGCCGAGGTGCGCGCCGCCGCAGCGAAGGCCCTCGGCGGCGTCCCTGCGGCGAGCGCGGGCACGGCGGAACGAGCGCTCATCACCCACTACCCCGGCGAGACGACGACCGAGGTCCGCGCGGCCATGCTGGAGGGCATCGTGCATCTGCGGCTCGGCGGCGCGGTCCCCATCCTGGAGTCGCTGCGCGGCATCGACTCGACCCTCGGCCCCGACATCGACGCCTGGCTGAAGGCCCTGTCGATGAACCTGCAAGAGTGGTCGCTCGTCCTGCGAGAGAAGCAGCGCATCAAGCCATAGATCGACACCCGCGCAAGGGGCGCGGGCAGACCGGAACAGCACAGCAGAGGAGACAGGATGCCCATGAATCGGATCACCAAGCTGGGGTTGAAGCTCGCAGCGATCGGCGCGCTCGCATCGCTCGCCGTCACCATGCCCTCCCCGATCGAAGCCGCCACCGCGCGCGGCCCGATCTGCGAGGCGAAGGCGCGCGTCGGCTCCACGACGTACTACTCGTGCAACGGCAGCTCGCACACCGCGCTCGACATGAGCAACCAGACGTGCGGCTCGTGGAACCACCGAGGCATGCTCCTCGGCACCTTCAACTACAAGTACTCCGGCGGCTGCGCGAACAACTGCGCGAACCCCCCGCCCAACCCCAACTGCAACGGCGGCGCCGGCAACTACTACGTCGTCTCCGGCGGGAGCGGCTGGGATTTCCGCCAGCTCCACGTGAACTCCAACGGCAGCTCCAAGACCCAGTCGTGTGACCGCTGCGCCCTCGGCCTGGTCGGATCCACCGGCCAGTCCTACGGCGCCCACGTCCACGCCGACAATCGCCAGTACGGCACCAGGAAGAGCGCCTGGTACACCAGCGTGAGCACCACCTGCGGTTCCAGCGCCAACTGCGAGAACCGGGTCGGCGTCCCGACGCTGTGACCCCGGGCGAAGAGGCCGGCTCGCCACGCGCGCTGGCCTCTTCCTTCATGCAGCGCGCCACACGCGCCACACACCCGCCTCGCGCGGCGACGTCGCGCAGCACGTCAGGGCGAGCAGTCCTCGCAGAACACGCTCTCCACGGGCCGATCGTTCACCATGTCGGCGAGCCACGTCGTGAGCTTCGTTCCGCCCGCTTCTGCCGTGTAGAAGTTCTCGTACGGCAGGATGCAGTGCTGCTCCCCGCCCGCAATGAACGCCCCGAACTTCGGCGCGGCCGCCTCGATCGAGGCCACGCTCGCCAGCATCTGCGCCGTCCACGCGTCGGTCCCGCCGCCGCCCATCGCCGTGAAGTAGAACGTCTGGTTGTCGTCGTGGAGCGTGTTGAACTGCGAGTACACGTTCTCCGGGTAGTGCGCGGCGATCATGCGGTAGAGCGCCGAGAGCGACGTGGCCTCCCGGAAATCGCCCACGAACGACGGGAAGCTCGCCTGCGCATTCCACGAGGGGAAGCTCTTCTCGAAGAAGTCGCTGGTGATCACGCCGGCCGCGCTGTCCGAGAAGTGGTAGACGCGCGACGCCCCGTAGTGACGCTGAAGCTCGGGCGCCCACCAGATGCTCCCGTAGCCGCCGGCGCTGCATCCGGTGACGAAGATCTTCTCCGGGGCTCGAAGCTCCCGGTACACCCAGTCGAGCGCCGCCCGCACGTTGACCGCGCCCTTGTGGCGGATGGTCACCGCCTTCTCGCCTTGCCCGTACGTCTGCACGTTGTCCCCCCAGTGGATGTCGCCCGTGCAGTACGGGATGTAGACGTGCGTCCACCCCTTCATCGGGTGCCCCTCGCGCGACTGGTCGTACCAGCCCCCGGGGGGCGACGCCGTGTACCGCTCGGTGTCCACCGTCTCCTTGAAGATCGCCCCCGCGAAGGAGCAGGTCTGCTCGTTCCAGCAGGCGCCACCGCCCTCGAACTCCACGATGACCTTCGTCGGATCGCCGGGTCGCACGATGAACGCGAACTCACCGCCGCGCGAGCAGGTCGTCTCGCCACCGGGACGGAGCACGCTGGTCGTCCCCACGGGCAGCGCGTCGAAGTGTGGCAGCTCCGCAGGCGACCCGCCCGCGCCCTCCTCGGGCGGCTCCCCCGAGCTGCCTTTCCCGGCGTCGGACCCACTGCAAGCAGCCAGCGCGACGATCGCCACCGAGGACGCGAAGACGGCGCGAAGCGGACGCGAGAGGCATGCAGAGCGGTTGAGCATGGGAGTGGTCCTCGTTGCCGCACGACGCCGCGCAATGACACGCGACCACGCGATGGCAGGTCCCTCGAACGCAAGCCGCAGACCTGAGCCCGACCGGGCGATTTCTTCCATCCACCCCGGCGTTCCAGGGACGCCCAGGTCACTTCATGAAGTACCTATCGAGGCGCCGCAAGGGCTCGATCGTACCAGGCATCACGTCCAGGAGACCCTGACTTCATGAAGTGCCTCATGAAATGGCATCTCGGGACCAGGGCCAACGGAGGCCTGCTCCGGTCCGCGTCGGATGCGACGCGCGTTCTCGTGCTCCGAGAGGGTGATGCGCAGCACCACCGCAGGAGGACGACGTCTGGATGCCAGCAAGCGCGAGCGGCGCGTGCGAGGACGCAGCCGACTCTGGCAGAGACATCGACGCCGACGCTCGGACTTCCGTCTCCCGCGTTTTGAACCCCAGCACGACGCCAGGAGTTCCGTCTCCCGCGTTTCGAACCCCAGCGCAACGCCAGGAGTTCCGTCTCCCATGTTCTGGACACCAGCGCGACGCTCCGGAGCGGAGCTCCCGGATGTGGGAATGGCGCGCCAACGTCCAGAAACGCGTTTCTACATTTGGAAATGTCGCACCAACGCGCTGGTGCGCCGTTGCAACATGTAGAAACGTCGCTCCAACGCGCTGGTGCGCCGTTTCCAACTTTAGAAATGACGTTCCAACGCGCTGGAGCGCCGTTTCCAACTTTAGAAATGACGTTCCAACGCGCTGGTGCGCCGTTGCAACATTTAGAAACGTCGCACCAACACGCTGGTGCGCCGTTTCCAACTTTAGAAATGACGCTCCGACGCGATGGAGCGCCGTTGCGACATCTGGAAACGTCACTCCGACCCCCTGAGCGCCCTCACGAACGGTGGGAACACCGCGGCGCTCCCCGAGGCGGCGCTCCCCGGCGCGCGGAAGCGCAGGAAGCACACACCCTGCAGCGGCGCACGGTCGACCCCTCGCCCTTTCGCCCCCTGCCTCGCCGGTCCCGGATCACACACCGAGGGTGTAGCCGTCCCGTCCGGACGTCCCTCGGAGGGGTACGCCAGCGCGTGGCCGTGCTACAGGGCGGCGGTGATCCGCAAGGTCCTCATCGCCAATCGCGGAGAGATTGCCGTCCGCATCCTCCGAACCCTGCACGAGATGGGCATCCAGGCCGTCGCCGTCTACAGCGAGGCCGACCGTGGGAGCCTCCACGTGCGCCTGGCCGACGAGGCCTACCTCATCGGGCCCGCCCTCGCCTCCGAGAGCTACCTGCGCATCGACAAGATCCTCGACGTCGCCCGGCGCGCGGGCTGCGACGCCATCCACCCCGGCTACGGCTTCCTCTCGGAGAACCGCGACTTCGCCGCCGCGTGCGAGGCCGCTGGCATCATCTTCATCGGCCCCCCGGCGAGCGCGATGAGCGCCATGGGCTCCAAGACCGCAGCCCGCGCCAAGATGATGGCCGCTGGCGTCCCGGTCACGCCAGGTGGAGACGCGAACAGCCCCGAAGAGGCCCTCGCGACCGCCGCACGCCTCGGCTACCCGGTCATGCTCAAGGCGGCCTTCGGCGGTGGCGGCAAGGGCATGCGCCTCGTCGAGCGCGCCGAGGATCTGCCCGCGGCCTTCGAGCGCGCCCAGAGCGAGGCCGCCCGCGCGTTCGGCAACGCCACGGTCTACCTCGAGAAGGCCATCGTCCGGCCGCGGCACGTCGAGATCCAGGTCCTCGGGGACCGGCACGGCAACATGGTCCACCTCTTCGAGCGCGACTGCTCGATCCAGCGGCGCCACCAGAAGGTCGTCGAGGAGACGCCTTGCCCTGCCGCCGACGACGAGCTGATCCGTCGCATGGGCGAAGTCGCCGTCCGCGGGGCCCTCGCCGTCGGGTACTTCTCGGCAGGCACGTTCGAGTTCCTCCTCGGTGAGGACGGGAGCTTCTACTTCCTGGAGATGAACACCCGGCTCCAGGTCGAGCACCCCATCACGGAGTGGATCACCGGCGTCGATCTGGTCGCGGAGATGGTCCGCGTCGCGGCGGGCGAGCCCCTCTCGGTCCGCCAGGAGACCCTGGTGCGGCGCGGTGCATCCATCGAGTGCCGCATCTACGCCGAGGACCCGAGCTCCGGCTTCCTCCCGAGCCCGGGCAAGCTGGAGGCCCTGCGCCCCCCGAGCGGCCCCTGGGTCCGCGACGACAGCGGCTTCTACGAGGGGTCCGAGGTGCCCAGCCACTACGACCCCCTCGTCTCCAAGCTCTCCGTGTGGGCGCCGGATCGGCGCGCGGCGATCGCGCGGATGCAGCGCGCGCTGTCGGAGTACGTGGTCACCGGCATCCGCACGAACCTCGCGTTCCATCAGAACCTGATGGCGCACCCCGAGTTCCAGGCGGGCCGCTACCACACCGGCTTCATCCAGGAGCACACTGCAGCGCTCTGCGGGTTCGCTGGCGTCCCCACCGAGGACGAGGCGCACCTCGCCGCGGCGCTCGCAGTGGCCGTGTCCCGCGCCGAGCGTCGCACCGCGCGGGAGGTCTCGATCCCCGATCACGGTGCCAGCCTCTCGCCGTGGGTCCAGGCCGGCCGCGGCAACCTGCGCTGAAGCCACCCCGCAGCGAAGCGCGCGCGAAGAGCGTACGCGGACACACACCTTCGGGCTTGACCATCGCGACGGCGCAGGCTCCGATGAGCGTGCCGTCTCACAATCCTGCCTCCGGCGCGCTGGTGAGGGCCTTGCTGGGCCCAGCATGTCGCCGGACGGGGGCGGTGGCGGGGAGGTCCGATGATCCAGTTCCTGTACGGTCCCTTCCGGGAGCACCTCGAGCTGCGCTCGGGCAAGGATCGGCTCGCGTTCGACGGCGTCCGTGTGCCGGTCGCGCGCGAAGAATTCGAGCCCCACATCCGGCAGTACCTCGCGATCTCCGACAACCGAGACAAGCTCTTGCGGGCGCTCGCACGGGATCGCCTCGGGGTGATCACGCCGCCCGATGAGCAGGGGCTGTGTCACTGGATCACACGAGAGCTGGAGCTGGGGACGCTGGTCCTGGTGCGGTGCCGCCGCCCCGCGCTCGGCCCGCTGGGAGGCATCGAGGAGGCCGAGCCGACCGAGCCCGTGATCGAGAAGCACGAAAAGGAGGAGGAGAAGCTCCAGGAGTGGAAGCTCGAGTGCAAGCACCACGCAGCCGGCAAGCGTCCCTTCTTCGACCGTGGCACGCGCATCCAGGTGGTGCCGGACATGGGCAAGACCAAGGACACCATCACCGTCCACTGGCGCGACGACTACCGGCCAGAGCTGCCCGATGCGTTGACCGTGAGGACGACGGGACGCCCCGAGACGCGCGCCACGAAGGGTGGCCAGTCGGGAGGCTACACGGCGTACACCGGCGAGGTCGAATACCGAGGAGCGCTCCACGAGATGCGTTTCCCGTTCTCCCCTTTCTGGCGAGCGCTGAACGAGACCACGACCTACACGATCGAACCAGGGCCGCGCTCGATCGGGGTGGAGGTCTTCAATCCACGCCAGTTCGAAATCGAGCTGAAGTTCCCGCCACTCGAGAAGTTCAAGGCTGGCTACAAGTACAGCAGCTCGTCGAGTGCCATCGAGGGCAAGTCGCTCGGTGAACTCTCGCTCGTCAAGAAACAGACGGTGAAGCGAGAGTTCAAGGCGTCCGCGCAGAGCTGGGAGCCCTCGTCGAGAAAGGTGAGTTCCGTCGAGGCGAGCGGCTCCCTCAAGACGGTCGACAGCAGCACCCAGAGCAGCGTCGAGGTCAATCTCAAGGCCAAGGCGGAGCAAAAGAGCAAGTTCGTCGACGCCATCGTGATCAAGCGCGATCGTGGAGCGCTCAAGATCAACGTCCTCGAGATCCTGGGCGGCATCCTCAAATTCGTCGAGAGCGTCCTCAAGCTGGTCGACACCATCAAGGAGTACGCGCCGCAGGTCGGGTGGTACTTCGATCTGAACCTCCAGGTGATGCAAGGTGGCCTGGGTGCCGAGTGGTACTGGAAGGAGTGGGAAGACCACCGCGTCTTTCGCTACATCGACATCAAGGCGAGCCTCGACCTCTTCGCGCTCACCTTCGAGATCGGTATCGGGGTCAGCGCCTACTCCTTCAAGGCGCAAGCCTTCGCCCAGTTCTCGGGCTCGTTCGGGGCGGAGATCAGCGGCAAGAAGTACAAGCCGGATGGCCTCCCCGGCTTCTCGGGGAACGCCGACCGCACGTTTTCCGTCGCGGTTGGCGCCCGCGTCGAGGCGGGGCACGTCCTGAAGCTCAAGGCCACGATGGAGAGCGCGCTGGAGGTCGATTTCGAGATCGGCATCAACATGCCGAACCGCTCGCACGTCTTCAGCATCGACGGCGGGATCGTCTGGACGGGGATCCAGTGCAAGGCGGAGGGGTCCATTGGCGCCTTCGGAATCGCGGGCACCAAGGTCTGGAAGGGCACGCTCATCCCCAAGAGCGAGCGAATGAAATTCCAGTGGCCCAGCGAGGAAGAGTACAAGCCCCCGTTCCTGAGCCGAAACGCGATCAAGGCGATCCTCGTCAAGGTGCTCTCCAATGGATGGGATGTCCGTGTCTTCACGACCTCCGGAAAGACCTTCGTTCCTGACGAGCAGTGGTCCCTCGACCGGATCACCAGCAAGCTCGCAGACCGGATCGAGCGTGACACGGCCTTCCATCGCACCCCCCAGATGGTGGACGCACTGGCCAACGCCATCCGACAGGACCTCGACGCGCTGGGCACGCGCTGGGGGCGCGACTGGATCGAGGCGTCGCGGTTCGAACGCTACGTCGACGACGCCGTCGACGGATACAGCCTCGCCAAGCACCTGAAGCAGGGGGCGAGCCCGCTGCAGACGCTCACGGGTTGAGGCTGCAGTTTCGCTCGCGCGAGCGAACGTCGGAGGAAGGAACCCGTCGCATGTCCACGTTCCCGATCCATCACCTGGAAGCGAAGCTCGAGCGCTGCCGCGTGCGCATACGGATCAACGAGGTCCCCGCCGTGGAGATGAGCGCCGCTGGCGAACAACCCGAGTGGTTCGCGCCTCCCATCAACCTCTACCTGGTCGGCAGAGGCAACCGGATCGACGTCGACGTCTGGCCCCTGGAACGAGAAGACGGCTCGTACGAGACGTTCGAAGCCGTGGAGTTCCACGGTGCCGTGCGCGTGTACGGAAAGGGGGACGCCGTGGCTCCAGGTGAGGGGCCCTTGCTCGTCGACCTCCCGGTGATGACCGAACTCGTGCAGCGGCGTGAGGCCGCAGCCGAGCGAGACGAGGAACTCCCGATCCCGCAGCGGTTTTCGCTCGCCTTCGACAACGAAGGCCCGGACTTTTCGGCGGAGCTGCTCGACGCCCCCGCGCTGCCCGACGACGATGCGCTACGGGACTACGCGGTGCTCTTGCGCGATCGGATGCGCGCGGGCGATGTGCGAGCGCTGGTCGACGAGATGGGTCCGAAAGTACGAGCGTACGCGCAGGCGTACGATGAGGCGGCCGTGACGCTGGAGAAGAGCCTGCTCTCGGTGTTGAGGGACGACTACGCCCCCCGTGGCTTCATGACCGACTTCGAGCGCGACGATGTGGTGATCGTGCCCAACGCCGCGAGGACGCTCTGTGAATTGCAGCGCCCCGAGGGCCTCCCGTTGATCCAGACGCCTCCCGATGCAGAGGGCGGGACGCTGCAGATCGCGGTGGTCGCAGGCGTGCGAGAGGGTGCGTTGCGGGTCGTGCGCTAGCGCGCGTCGGCGGGGAAGGTCCCGGCGGGGGCGGTCCGGATCTCGCCGGATGCGAGGGAGGCGCGGAGGCTGGAGATGGCTTCGAGCAGGAGCATCGACCAGCCGTCGACCTCGATCCGCCCCGCGGGACCCAGGTGGAACAAGAGCTCCAGGGCGCAGTCACGGCGCACCCGGAGCGGCGTGTTCTCGCGGGACAGCTCCTCGAGGCTGAGCGAGGGGGTGTACAGCGCACCGAAGCGGAGCCGTGCCCTCGGGAGCTTGCTGTGGTTCTCCTCGTACCAGCTGCGCCAGGCGACCGGATCGGGCTCCAGGGTGACGCCGGTGATCCGGTGCAGCGCGCGGTTGATGAGGAGATCCGAGCCGCGCACTGGCTCGCGGCTCGCGATGGCGAGGTGAACCTGATCGAGGAGATCGATGAGCAGATCCACCCCGTCGGGGTGGCCGTACCAGCCGAGCATCTCGGCGGCGCGCGTGTCGAATGCGACCACGTCGACCAGGAGCTGGAAGTCGCGCTCGCTCCCGGCGAGGGCCACGAGCCGCGCCGCGGTGTTGCGCTGCTCCCGGCTCATCCCACCGATCGTCGTGAGGTCGTGCTCCAGCCGCTCCCGCACCCACGCGATCCCGGAAGGCACGCCGAGCACGATGAGCCCCTCGGCCGCCGCCAGGGCGACGCCATCGTCAGGGTCGGTGAGGCGCGCTTCCAGGAGCGGTCGCACCGTGTCGGGATCGGGGATGCTGGCGAGGCAGCGCGTCGCCGCGGCGCGGACGCGGCCCTCGCTGTGAGAGATCAGCGGGATGATGATCTCCATGTCCGCGGCACGGCGCGCGCGCAGCACCTCCAGCGCGACGCGCACGAGCGGCGTCCGCTCGCTGCGCAGGAGCCGCGCGGCGGCGGCCTCGATCTCCGGGCTGGACGCGAGGCGGAGCCCCGTCTCCCACGCGGGCAGCGTGCCGGGGTGCGCCTTGCGCATGGCCGAGATCGCGGCGCGCGCGGCCTCCTCGTCGTCGATGCACCCGAGCGCGAGCGCCAGCGCGAAGCCACGCCCTCGATCGGGGAACGACATCTCCAGCGCGCAGTGGTTGATCTCCTTCACGGCCTCCGGCGCGGGGCGACGGCGCACGAGCGCGACGAGGGCGTCGAGGTTGTCGAGCACCTGCTGCTCCAGCGTTGCCGTCAAGGCCGCCGGCTCCTCTTCGCGCTGACGCCACAGGTCACCGAAGATGGCGATGTCTTCGAGGCTGTCGCGGGCGAGGCGACGGAGCTGCGGGCGCACGTCTTCGTCCGGTGCCTCGCCAGCGCTCGCTGGCGCGAAGCGATGCAGCGACGGGACCCCCACGCTCGCACGGAACGGTGGCGTGGCCTGGACCGTCGACGAGGAAGGCGGTGGCGCGACGCTCGGCGCGCGCCGCGGTGGAGGGATGGAGGAGTCCGGACCGTCGAAGGCTGCCTCCGCGAACGCGGCGGCTGGCGTCATCGAAGGCCGAGAGACGCCCTGGGCCGGGACGCGCGGGATCTCTTCGAGGACGAGCACTGCGCGCTCGGGGCCGTCACCGTGCAGCGCCACGAGCGTGGACGAGCGCGGCGCACAGCCGACGTCCCAGTACGCGCACGCGATGGTCGAGAGCAGCGCCCCCGTGGCCGCCCCGACCTCGCCCAGTTCCTCGATCCACTGCTCGCTCCGCGCCTGGGCGGCGAGCGCTCCCGCGGCGCGATGCTCGGCTGCGGCCCACGCCGCGGTGCGGGTCGGCTCGGCGTTCACGTCGCTGAGGAGCCAGCCGATGGGACCCGTGCTCGCAGCGGCCAGCTCGATCAGCGACGCCATCGCTTCGCCCTCTTCGGGGCGAGGGCCCGCCTGATCGCTGGCGACGAAGCGCACCCAGCCGAGCGCCGAGCTGGCGAAGGTGTCCCAGCCGAGCGCGAGGAACGCGGCCCCTTCGGACGGCGTGATCCCACCCCGGCAGTCGAGCGCGTTGAGGCGATCCGCCCGGTCCAGGGAGAGGAGGAATGGCTCGTCGTAGTAGGTGTCGATCGCGCCGACGAGGACGGCAGGCGCCACGCCTTCCTCCAGCAGCGCAAGCGCGCGCATGAGGGCGACCGCGAAGCCCGCGTGGCCGGAACGGATCAAGGTCGAGCGCGCAGGATCGGTCTTCACCGCGCTGAGCGTGCCGAGCGATGCGAGGAGCGTGTCGTCTTCTTCGGAGACCCGGTCGGAAACGGCCACGATCAAGGGGAGCCCGGGAGGGGTGTTGCCCGTCGCTCGGGCCGCCCCGTTGGAAGGCGGCGGCGCCATCCCTTCGATGTGGACCAGCCCAGGGACGCGCTGTTCCAGACCCTGGGCTGCCTCGCGGAGCGCGTGCGCGCCGAGCGCGGCGATGCGCGCGGTGCCGAGCAGGTCGTCCGAGAGCGCGACCGAACGCGAGACGCTGATGCGATGTCCGCGCTGATCGAAGAAGCGGGTGGGGCGCGGCTCGATGCGGCCCGCGCGCGCGCACATGGCGATCTGCAGCGCTTCGACGCCGAGCGGGCCCCAGGCCCCGAAGCCCAGGATGGTCGCGCGCGGCCGCGCCGGGACCACGGGGGCTGGGCGCTGTGTGACCGGGGTCTGGTGCAAAGTGTCGGAAGTCTAAGCTGGTCGCGCCCCGAAGCCCACGGGTCGCCGACCGTCCCCGGCCGACCAGCAAAGGATGATAGCTGCCCTACAAGCTGAACCGGCCCGACCCTTCAGCAACCGCCACCCGAAGGGCGGCCCGGCGAGACGAGTCGGGACGACTCGGACGCGCGCGGGGCGGGGCGGGCGCGACCCGCCGGGCGTGCGCGCAGGCAAGAGCGGGGGGCGTGGGGCGGGGCAAGAGCGGGGCAAGAGCGAGAAGCAAAAAAAGGGGCGGGAGCGATGGCTGCCCCTGACGCGACCTGGAGCGCCGACAGGAAAGCTCAGCAGCTCGACCAGGAGGAAGCGTGACGACACGCGCGCATCACGCCCGGTCCACCGCGCGAGGCGCGAGGCCGATGGCGGCAAGGCCGATGGCACGAGGCGTGAGGCCGACGGTGCGTGACGCGACGGCGCGTGACCGCGCGACGGCACGCGACCGCGCGACGGCACGACGGCACGACGGCACGACGGCACGACAATGTCGCCTGGCGCACCGGCCCTCCGCGACGCGACCACGGCGCATCGAAGAGCAGCTTCTCCCCGCTCTGCCGCGTGCTAACCTCGGCAGGAGACGCGCAGCTCGGCACGGGAGGTGGTATGGGACTCGAGGCCAAGCGCGAGGGAAGTTTCCCCGAAGCAGGCGCCCCACTCCTTGCCGTGGCAGGGTTGGCCAGGCCTGCCCGCAACGCCTCCGGGCGCTGGTTCGACGCCATCGACCCGGACGCCCCGCCGCCGCAGCGCCCTCGCTCGTGGCCCTGGCCTCCCTTCTTCGTGGCGGCGCTGCTGTTCGTCGCGCTGGGCCAGGGGCTGGCGCGGATCATCGTTCCTCTCATCCTCGCCGGGCTGGGGGGGGTGGTGCGCTACCTGGGCATCCGCGCGAGACGACGCGCGGTTGCGCTGCCAGAGAAGCGCGGCCTGCACCTGGCCGGCGGGCGCCTCACCTACCACGGACGCAAAGGGCAACCTCCGGCCGTCCTGCTCGACGAAAACCAGCTCTTCGGCGTCACCTTGCTCGCCTCGCCGCGCCGCGAGCGGGTGGTGGTGCTCCTCAGCTCCCCTTCGGGGACGTTCTACATCGGCGCCGGGTTCGGCCCTGCCACACGCCGCGCCTTCGCACCGCTGATCGAGGGCGCGACCATCGTGACCGCCGACGAGGGAGGCCTCTCGGCGATCGGGCCGGATGGCGAGCCGCTCCTGCTGGCCCCCGACGCCTTCGCCACGCTCCTCGACCAGCTCACCGCCCTGTCACCCGGGTGCCGCGAGCGGTTCTTGCTCACCGACGCGCGCGGTCTGACCGTCGGGCTGGAGGGCCACGAGCTGCGCGCGGGGGGCAGGACCTTCGATCTGAGAGCGTCCATCGAGTGGCGCGCCTTCGTCTTCCAGGAGCCCATCGGCCAAGCGGTGGCGCTGTACCAGGGAACGTGGATCCGCCAGGGGACGAACGAGATCGTTCTGGTCTGCCTCATGCCGGGCCTCACCCCATCCCCGGAAGGGGAAGGCGTCTCGCTCGCGTCCCTGGATCGACGCGCGCTGCGCGATCTGCGCCTGATGCAGGGCCCCCCCGAGGATCCCCCGCCGACGGAGCAGCGTGTGGCGGTGGATCGGCTGGTGATGTTGCCCATCCGCTCGGCGCTCGACAAAGCGCCGCGACCGACGGCGCAGCCACCCCGTGCCCGCTGCTGAGCTCTCGCTTGACGCGCACCGGAGAGCGCGGGTACATCGGCGGCCTGCCGGCCTGTCGCCGGTACACCCCACTCTCCGGAGGCACGACCATGGCCGTCGACATCCAGAAGCTCTTCAACGAAGAACTCCCCGCCACGCTCTCGAACAACGCCGACGCCGCCAAGCAGATCGGTGCGACGTTCCAGATCAACGTCACCGGCGACGGTGGCGGCGAGTGGTTCATCAACACCAAGGACGAGGTCAAGGCCGAGGCGGGCAACCCGGGCGGCGCCGACTGCGTGATCACCATCAGCGCCGAGGACTTCCAGAAGTTCTACGAGAACCCGGGCGCGAACGGCATGCAGCTCTTCTTCGCCGGGAAGCTCAAGATCACCGGCAACCAGATGCTGGCGATGAAGCTCCAGAAGCTCTTCGACCTGAAGAAGTAGCTCCTCGCGCGCGACCTGCGCGTGTGCTCCCCGCCCTCCTTCCCCCTCCTCTCCACCACACCACCATGCGACCGCTCTCCGACCTCCGGGTCCTGGATCTGTCACGCCTCCTGCCCGGCCCTTACGCCACGCTCGTGCTCGCCGATCTCGGCGCGCGGGTCGACAAGGTCGAGGACCCGCAAGGGGGCGACTACCTCCGGCACATGCCGCCCCAGGTGGCCGGTGAAGCGGCGGCGTTTCACCTGCTGAACCGGGGCAAACGGAGCGCCGTCCTCGATCTGAAGCGCCCGGAAGGACGAGACGCCCTGCGGAAGCTGGTGCGTTCCTACGACGTCGTCTTCGAGCAGTTTCGCCCTGGTGTCCTCGATCGTCTCGGCCTGGGGCACGAGGTCCTGCGGGCGGAGAACCCCCGCCTGATCGTCTGCGCGTTGACGGGCTATGGCCAGACCGGACCCCTCGCCCAGCGGGCAGGACACGACCTCAACTACCTCGCTCGCGCCGGGCTCCTCGGGACGCAAGGGCCGGCCGAAGGTCCGCCGCAGGCCCCAGGCTTCCAGCTCGCCGACGTGAGCGGCGGCATGTGGTGCGTGATCGCCATCCTCGCCGCCTTGCGCGAGCGCGATCGGACGGGCCAAGGCGCGACGCTCGACCTCGCCATGGCCGACGGGGTGCTCGGCTTCGCGACGGTCTCGCTCGGCACGATGCTCGCCGCGTCTCTCTCCGATCGCGGCGCGGACCCGGCGGCACAGCCCCCGCTGGGGAGCGGAACGGAGCCGCTGACGGGCGGCATCGCTCCGTACAACACCTATGTCACCAGCGACGGCCACGCGATGTCCCTGGCCGCGCTGGAGCCGAAGTTCTGGGCGACCTTCTGCGCTGGCGTCGGCCTCGAACCCGACATGGGCGCGCTCGTCCCGGGGCCGCATCAGGTCGCCCTCAAAGAGACGGTCGCCGGCCTGTTCCGCAGCCGCACGCGGGAAGCCTGGATCGCCTTCTCGAAGGAGCGCGACTGCTGCCTCGAACCCGTCCTCCACCCGCGAGAGCTTCCGCAGGATCCTCAGCTCGCGGCGCGCGGCATGTTCTTCGAGATCCCCTCCCCGCGAGGGCCGACACCGCAGCTGCGCACGCCGGTCACGCCGAAGGACGACGCGTTCACGCCGGCACCTCTCTCCGGAGAGCACACGCGAGAGGTCCTGAGGGACGGGGGCCTGTCGGAAGAGGAGATCGAGTCGCTGCTTCGAGCGGGCGTGGCGCGCCAGGGGTGACGAGCGCGTAGGGGCCGCAGGGCCCCTGCTTCTGCGGGTAGCGACCAGCGGGAGCGTAGGGGCCGCAGGGCCCCTGCTTCAGATCTTTTTCAGTTCCTCGACGAACTCCCAGTCGGCGATGACGTGCTTGCGGAGGAGCAGGGAGAGCAGCGCCGCGAACATGGCCTCCCACCGGACGTTGTCGCCGAGGACGTCGGCGGCGTCGGCGCCGTGGGACACGGCCCGCAGGGCGGCGACCAGATCGCGCGCGGTCAGCACGGGCTCTTCGAGCTCCTCTACGGGAACGGGCGGCGCCTCGTCGCCGAAGGACACCTCCTCGCTGCTCGACGCCGGAGGCGGCTCCTCGATCTCCACCACCTGGACTTGCACCTGGACGGGAGGCGGCTCTTGAGGAGGTCGCCGCGGACGCATCGGCAGCGTGATCGTCGTGCCATCCAGCAGCGTGAGCGAGATCCGACGCCGAGGTCCCCCTCCTCGGGGAGGAGGGATCTGTGCGGGTGAGATCACCTCGGGATCGGAGGGGGGAGCGGGCGGCACCTCCGGCTCGACCGCCTCCGCCTGGTTCGACGAAGACGCAGGAGAGCCCAGCACGGCGCCGAGCAATGCGGCCACCTGACGCGGCAGCTGCGCGCTGGTCCCCGCCCGCCGCGTCGAGGGCGCCCGATCCCGCGACGTGGACGACGGTGTCGATGCCGGCGCGAAGCTGAGGGGCGCGTCCATCGTCGGCTCCAGCTCCTCGTAGACCAGCTCACCGTCGGCGACGGGCGGCTCGGTGCGGCTCGCCTCGATGAGATCGTCGCTCGGCATCGACTCGAGGGTCTCCCGCGACGTCGCCTCTTCCAGCTCGCTCGCGGTGAAGTCCTCCACCTCTTCCTCGGTGATGTCGATGTCCGGACCGTCGAGTGCCTCCCTGAACCCGGGCAGCGTCCGGAGATCGGGGAGCGTCGACGGCGGCTCCGAGGTCGTCGCCGGGATCGGCGGTCGCACGCTGGCGCCGTAGTAAGCGCGGATGGCGTCGCCGATGTCGCTGGGAGGCGCGATCATCGCTCGCACGGGTAGGCCGGAGTACGTCGAGCACTCCCGGAGCGCGTCCTCGTTGGTCGGGTCGTCCATCGCCACGTAGAGGGTGTCGCCCTGCCGACGAACGCGGCGCACATAGATCGGGACCAGGCAGTACCGCTCGACCACTTCACGGGGGACGAGATCGAGCAGCTGCCTCGAGAACTCGATGTGGAGGAGCGACACCCAGGGGACGGCGAGTTGATGAGAGAGGATCTGGGTGAGCTGGATCTCGTTGATGGTCCCGCGCTCGACGAGCAGCGTCCCGAGCCGCCGACCATCGGTGCGCTGGACCGCAAGCACGTCGTCGAGGGCTTCCGGCGAGATCATGCGCGCATCGACCAGCAACTGACCGAGGCGTATCCGAGGCGTCGACATCGAGGGCGAGGTTACCCCAAGTGCAAATACCTGGCCCAACGGGCGCCGAACCTGGCTCCCCTCCCCTCCCCCTGGACCGCTCCCGCCCCCCTCCCTCCAGCCGCTCCAGCACCGAGCCTGGTCCTGTCTGGTCCGACCGGACGGGCGCCTCGCACAGACCGGTCCGGCCCTTCCTCGTCCCGATGCAACCAGGCTGCGCCCTACACCCCCTCACCATCAGTTTGCCGATCGTGGTAAGGTCCGGCCCGTGTCCACGGTGATCTGCCCGCAATGTGCCAACCCTTGCGAGCAGACCCACAAGTTTTGCCCCGTCTGCGGGTTCCCTGTGTCCGAGCTGAATCGGCGCGTGGAGGATCCGCTGATCGGCACCACGTTGCCGGGCAACTACGTGCTGCTGGAGCTGGTCGGCGTCGGCGGCATGGGGCGTGTCTACCGGGCGGAGCAGAAGGCGCTCGGGCGCACCGTCGCGGTGAAGATCATTCACCCGCACCTGCTCGGTGACGAGAGCGCTTCCGTCCGCTTCATCACCGAGGCGCGCGCCGCGAGCCGGCTGAACCACCCGAACTCCGTCGGCGTCATCGACTTCGGTAAGAACGGGGGGCAGCTCTACCTGGTGATGGAGTTCTTGCGGGGCCGCGACCTGGCCCGCGTCCTTTACGAGGACGGGCCGCTCGGCTTCAAGCGCATCGTCGACGTGCTCTGCCAGGTGCTGGCCGCGCTGGGCGAGGCGCACCACCTCGGGATCATCCACCGCGATCTGAAGCCGGAGAACATCGTCCTCGAGCCGATGCGCTCCGGCGGAGATTTCGTGAAGGTCGTCGACTTCGGCCTCGCCAAGATGAAGGCCGACATCTCGGCGACGAACATCACCAGCCCCGGCATCGTCTGCGGCACCCCCGACTACATGTCGCCGGAGCAAGGGCGCGGCGACTCCATCGACGCGCGCAGCGACCTGTACGCCGTCGGCGTGATTCTGTTCCAGCTGCTCACGGGGCGCCTCCCCTTCGAGGCGGAGTCGCCGACCCAGGTGGTGCTGATGCACCTTTCGCTCCCGCCGCCCAACCCGGCCGTGATCTCGCCCGAGCGCGAGATCCCGGACGCGCTGGTCGACGTGTGTCTGCGTGCCCTGCAGAAGGACGCCGACCGCCGGTACATGGACGCCGAGGAGCTGGCGGAGGCGCTGCGCGCGGCGCAGGCGACCTTCGACACGCCGTCGGGCCGCTTCATCTGGAGCGAGGCCACGGTGACCTGCCCCGCGTGCAAGGCCATCGTCCCGCGGGGTCAGAAGTTCTGTGGCGAGTGCGGTTCGAGGATCGTCCAGCAAGCGCCCGCCCCGCGTGCGCCCGCGCAGATCGCGCAGCGACGAGACCAGGCGCCGCACTCGAACGCTCCGCCACGCCTGCCACTGCCGTTCTCCGCGCGGGAGGCGGATCTGGAGTGGCTCGAGGCCTGTCGGATGGACGTGCAGAGCTCGGTGGTCGCGGCTCGCCTGGTCGGAGAAGGGGGCGTCGGGAAGACGCGGCTCGCGCGCGAGTTCCTGCGGCTCTGCGAGGCAGAGGGCGACGTGGTCATCCAGACCGGCCCGGATCCGTGGTCCGCCGACGTGAGCTATTACGCGCTGCGGTGGGCCCTCATCGGCCTCGCGGGGCTGCCGCTGGACGGGGGAACGCCAGCGGAGTGGACGGGCGCCTCGCCGGAAGCGCGGCGAGGGCTCCTGGAGATCTTCGGGCGCGGTGAGCGCTCGTCGGATTCGCGGCGCCTCCACGTGTGGTCGAAGCCGCCGGCGGGCACGCTCTCGCCGGAGGATCGTCGCTTCATCGCGGCCGAGGCGCTGCGCTGGGCGATCTCGGCGGCCCATCAGTCGGCGCCGCGGCGGCGGGTGGTCCTGGTCATCGACGACCTCCACGCGGTCGACGGGGCGAGCCGGGGCGCGTTCATCGACGCCGTGACCGAGCCGCCGCTCGTGCCGTTGCTCCTGGTGGCGACGCATCCGCCGGAGTTCGATCCCGACTGGGGCGGCTGGGTGCGCTCTCTGGAGGGCCTCCCCGAGGCGACGGCGGCCGCGCTGCTCAAGGGCTCGCCGAACGCCGATCTGCGCGCGATCTTGCAGACCGAAGGTGAGGACGATCCCAGGGTCTTGCCGCTGTACGTGGATCAGCTGGTGCGCTTCGGCCTGGAGGGTGGAAGCAACCCGCCGGCGCGCATCGCCGATCTGCTCGCCGCGCGCATCGAGCGGCTCCCCCAGGACGCGCGCCGCACGTTGCAGGCGCTCGCCGTCGTGGGCGACGAGGCCGACCAGCCTTTGCTCCAGCGGCTCCTGCCCGACATCGGGAGCTTCGAGCCCTTGCTCCGTGCGCTCTCTTCGGCGGGGATGATCGAAGAGTATCCTGCCGAGCAGGCGCTGTACGGGCGGCCCGGGGCCTCGTCACGACGTGGCGGGAACCACAGCAGGCACTCCCGGTTCAGGACGAGCCATCCGCTGGTCCGTGACGTCACGCTCACCACGATCCCGGCAGGCGTGCGGCGAGAGCTGCATGCGCGGGCACCCATCGACGACGCGGGGGATCCGCTCCCGCTGCCGATCGAGGTCCAGGCGCTGCACGCTTACCACGCGCAGAATGCCTTCGAGGCGCTGATGCTCATCGAGCAGGTGGCCGATCGGGCGACGGCGCGGGGAGACCAGAGCGGTACGGTGCTCGCGCTCCGTCGGGGGCTGGAGCTGTCACGGCAGGAGATGTTCCGCGGCGAGATCGACGATCCGCTGCGCGCCGTCCTGATCTTCAGCCGCAAGCTCGGCGAAGCGCTGGCGCGCGCGGGGGATCTCACCGACGCCGACGGCGTGCTGCGGGAGGCGCTCGATCTCGCGGGGCCGAGCGGGGCCGATCGGGCGCTGGTGCTCGGCTCGCTGGCGTTCGTGGCGCGCGAGCGGGAGCGCGGGAGCGAGGCGTCCGTCTACCTGCGGGAAGCCCTCGACATCGCGCGGCAGATCTCCGAGCCCGATCTCGCGCAATCCCTGGACACCATGCGCCGTGAGTGGCTGGCGCGCTGAACAGGACGACGAGGGTGTGACGAACGATCAAGCGGATCCCAGCGACGCGCGGAAGCCCACCTCGGCGAGCGCCGAAGGTCATCGAGGGCCCGCGCCGAGCGACGGCCCCACGGGGCCCAGCTTCGTGGCGCGGTGGGATCTGGACAAGACGTACCTGCGCACCGACTTCGATACGCTGCGCGATCTCCTGCGCACCGCGGTGGAGCGGCCCGATCAGAAGCGCACGGTCCCCGGTGCCGCGGCACTCCTCCGGGAGTTGGGCCGCGCCGGCGTCGAGACGCACATCCTGTCGGGGAGCCCCGATCAGCTCCGCTCGCGCATCGAGCAGAAGCTCCGCCTCGACGGCGTGCGCTGGGCGACGCTGACCCTCAAGCCGAACCTGCAGAACATCCTTCGCCTCCGGTTCCGCGCCCTCCGCGGCCAGCTCGGCTACAAGCTGCCGGCCCTCCTGCGCGGGCGGTGCGAACTCGTGGCCCAGCGCGACACGTCGGGCGCGCTGGTCCACGAGGTGCTGCTCGGCGACGACGCCGAGGCCGACGCCTTCGTCTATTCGCTCTACGCCGACGTGAGCGCCGGCGCGGTGAGTCCGGAAGAGCTCACCGCGATCATGCGCCTCGGCCACGCTTACGAGGACACGATCCTCGATGCGCTCCGCTACGCCAGCTACGTCGAGAAGGGCCCCGTGGTGGAGAGGATCTTGATCCACCTCGATCGGCAGTCGTCCCCCTCCGACTTCCGCGTCTTCGGCAGCCGCGTCGTCCCCTTCTACAACTACCTGCAGGCGGCGCTGGTGCTCCACGAGGCGGGGCGGCTCTCCCCGCAGGCCGTCCTCCGTGTCGCGCAAGATCTGGTCGTGGCCCACAACTTCGACGGCGCCGCCCTCGCGCGCAGCTACCTGGACCTGTCGCGCCGCGGCCACGTGTCTGGCCAGGGCATCCCGGCGATCGTCACCGCGTACGAGGAGCTGATGCAGCGCCGCATCGGGGGCGCGAGCGATCTGAGGGCGATGGTGGCGGAGCTTCAGCGCATGGCCCTGGAGCTACGCCCGCCGGTGTCGCGCCCCTCGGAGCGCGTCGACTACCAGGCGCTCGCCGCGCTGCACAACCCGCGCGTGCGACGCAAGCGCCGCTGAGTCCCACGCGCCGTGGACGCTCCGAGCCGGGCGTCGTTTCAGAGCCGGGCGTCGTTTCAGAGCCGGGCGTCGTTTCAGAGCCGGGCGTCGTTTCAGAGCCGGGCGTCGTTTCAGAGCCGGGCGTCGCGATCAGAGCCAGGCGTTGTTGAGGATCTCGCCGACCCCGCCGGCCCCGGGGACGATGTAGTGGTGCTCGTTGAGCCCACGCTCCTCCGCGTGGTGGGTGCCGGGCTCGGTGCGCAGCACCCTGGCCGGCGACAGGCCGCGGTCGAGACGGAGGGCGTAGATGCCCAGGTCCGGGTGCGCCTCGTGGACGCGCTGGATGTACTCGGGGGTCACGATGAGGTGCATGGCGATGCACCTGGCCGGGCGCCCCTCGAGCGCCGTCTTGTAATAGGAGACCGCGCTGACCATCGACGACCCGGTCGCGCCCATCGGATCGGGGAACAGGACGTACCGGTCCTCCACGTCGCGCCCGATCTTGGCATCGTGCCAGGTCGCCCCGGTCACCGCCCCCTGGGCGTCGGTCTGCCGGCTCATGAACAGGTGGTCCTGCCGGACCAGGGCAGGGTCGAGCACCTCGTTCATGAGGTCGTAGACCACCTGGGATGGCATGGTCCCTGCTCGCGCGATGCCGACGGTGACGGCCTTCGTCGACTTCGAGAGGGCCGTGCCCCGGTAGATGGCCTCCGGGTGGGAGCTGATCATCCGGGTGGGTACGTCGACCCGGCTCCGCGGGAACTCCGCCGCAAGCACAGCCCGGGCCAGGATTTGATACAGCATGGAAACAAGGCGCCCGACGTCCGGCTGCGAGGTCTCTGGCGAACAAACTCGAGCGAGCAAGGTCCAGGCCAGCGGGTCGTCGAGGAGGTGAACACCCGCCCCGTACTGGTGGGCCAGCTCCGGGGCCCTGAACCGGCTCTCAGCGTAAGCGACGTCGATCATTGTTTTTCTGTTACACTACTTGAGCCGGCGCGCGGTATGCCTTGGGGCGCGCGCCAGGACCCCAGCGTCCATTGGGGCTCAGCCCGAGCCTGGAGACCACAGCGGGTGGTGTTCAGGAGGGTGACGGCGCGCTCGGAACACGAGGTGGTCCGCCTGGCGCGGGCCCCACTGGACTCGCAGAAGGAAGGGCTCTGTGGATAGCGACTTGGCCGAGTCGGTTGCCGCGCTCAAGGACATCTTCACCCGGCGAGGCATCCCGGCGACGTTTGGTAAGTCGGACCCGGCGGTCATCGAGGAGCTGCGCAAGACGCTGCGGATTCCCTCTCGGTACCGTGCGTTCCTGCTGGAAGCGGATCCGGTCGACGTAGAGACCGCCACGCCCGTCGAGCGGGTCCGCCTCATCCCGGCAAGCAAGCTGGCCGCCGAACAGGTGGGCGTGACCAACGGGGAAGCAGCCGCTCCCCCTGGCTGGAGGAAATCCTGGGTGCTCATCGGCCGGAGCGCCCTGCTCGGCGATCCCTACTTCCTCGACATCTCGAAGCTCGACGCCGAAGGGGACTGTCCGGTCTTCACCTGCATGCAAGGAACGGAATCGCTGAAGCCCGAGCTGTGTGCGTCGAGCTTCCAGCAGTTCTTGCGGATCCTGGCGACGGCGATGGAAGTCGCCACCGGGTTCCGGGAGAACGACGTGGACGACGAGGACGAAGCGATCTTCCGCGAGGCGCTCGCGCCGAAGATCAAGACGCTCGACTCCGCCGCCCTCCGGGCGGGTCACTGGACGTGAGCCTCGGTCCGCATCGTGCGGGACCCTTCCCACCCCCCTGATCCGTCCCCCAGTCCGGCCGCAGGCGCCGGGGCGACCGTTCCTCAGGAGCCGCTTCCCGTCGCGGTGCAGCGGGATGCCGGCCCCGTCCCGACCCCACGCGACGACGAGGCCTCTCGGGGCCACGTTCCTCCCGCGCTCGCGCCGCTGGCCGGCTCGCAGCCGCGGCGTACGGCGCTCCTGTCGGCCGGTGCCATCGTCGACCAGAAATACGCGATCGAGCGCGTCCTCGGCGAAGGCGGGATGGGCGTGGTGTACCTCGCCCGCGACGTCCACACAGGGCTCCACGTGGTCGTGAAGGCCGTCCGCCAGGAGATCGCTCACCGCAAGGAGATGCGCGCCCGGATGCTCGCCGAAGGACGGGCGCTCGCGCAGATCGATCACCCCAACGTGGTGCGCCTCAACGCCGTCGTGGAGGAGGGGGGCACGCTGTGGCTGGTGATGCAGTACATCGAGGGGGAGAGCCTCGACCGGCTGATCGGCCGCCGCGCGCACGAAGGGCGTCCGCTCCAGCTCGAGGAAGCGCTGGGGCTCTTCCGGCAGGTCGCCGCCGGTGTCGGCGCAGCGCACGGCGAGGGGGTGATCCACCGCGATCTGAAGCCCGCGAACGTGATGATCCGCAGCAAGGACGGCATCGCCAAGGTGACCGATTTCGGTATCGCCAAGGAAGAGGCCGACGCCATCGCCGGGCGCGGTCTGACGCGCGGGATCATCGGCTCGCTCTATTACATGTCGCCAGAGCAGGTGATCGGTCGACGCGATCTCGACAAGCGCGTCGACATCTACGCGCTGGGGATCCTGCTCTACGAGATGCTGGTCGGACACGTCCCCTTCGACGCGGACAGCGATCCGGAGATCATGCGCAAGCACCTCGACGCGCCGCTGCCGCGGGTGAGCGAGCAGCGCGCCGACGTGCCTCCCGAGCTCGATGCGTTCCTGCAGCGCGCGTGCGCCAAGGATCGCGCCGACAGGTTCGCGAGCTGCGATGCGCTGCTGGCCGCTCTGGATGGCTTCGGGCGCCGGACGGTCACCGCGATGTCCACGTACGGTCAGACGTACGGAGGGGCTCCAGGAGGTGCGGAGCGGACGGCGCCAGGTGACGTGTACGCGCCACCGCCCCGAGCGCAGATGGCCTCGAGGCCGCCAGCGCCGGCCACGATCCATGGCACCACCGGGCGTCCTCCGATGCCAACGCCGGTCGATCCCGTGCGGCCTCGCTCGCGGCGCGCGCTCGGGTTCGTCCTGGCAGCGCTCGTGCTGGCTGCAGGCGCCGCGGCGCTCTTGATGGCGGGAGAGCTGCTACCTGGGAAGCGGCGTTCGGGTGACACCGCGAAGCCGGTACCGGACCCAGCAGCCGTCCCCCCGGAGGTGGCGACGCACGTGGACGCCGGCCAGGAGGCAGGCGCGGTCGCGAGTCCCCCGACGCTGGCGACGCTCAGCGGTCGCTGGACCAGCAATGGGCGAGACTTCGACGCGGTGCAGGCGGGCGACGCGCTCGAGTTCCGTGTGCGTGATCCCGAGCAGTTCGCCCCGCAGGACTACGAGACTGGCGAGGTGCGCTTCTTGCTGCGCGCCCTCCCCGACGAGCCAGACGTGTTCGCCGTCGAGGATCACATCCGGTTCTACCCACCGACGGGGCTGAAGTTCGATCCGAAGCGCGCCCGCGGGACGTGCCAGGACGTGCGCAGCAGCGCCGAGGGCCGCCCGCTGCGCGCCCGGTACGACGGCGCGCGGCTGAGCGTCGAGTTCGCGCGGATCGAGCCGGCCCATGACAAGCCGGGCGTGAACTTCATCGTCGAGGGGGGCAAGGTCGTGAGCTGCCGCGGCCTGGGCGCGCTCGCGGCGACCCGCGTCCTCAGCGTGCTGACCCGCTAGATCCCGCCCACGGCGGGCACCGGGCGCGGCTTGGCGGCGTGGGTGACGGGGCACTTCACGGTGGTCGTCGCCGACTGCGCACTGGCCCGACCACCGCCGAGGATCAGTGGCGTCGCGATCTGACGCGCCGCGGCGTCCACGTCCGCGGCCCCCTTGGCCGGCACGGGGTTGCCGCTCGCGTCGAAGACCGACACCGTCTGGCTGACCCCCTTGGCGATCTCGCGGTCCGGGAACGCGAGCGTGATCGCGACCCGCACGACCGCCGTCGATCCTTCCAGGATGCCGAAGCTCAGCGGCTTGTTGGCGAAGCCGCTGCAGAAAGACGCCGTCCCTGTTCCCCCCGCTGGGCCGTAACTCGCCGTGACCCAGCTCGCGACGTCGATGAGCAGCTCGTCCGAGCTCGATCCCTGCGCGTATTGAACGCACTGCCCTCGCTGCGGATCCCAGATCGACCCGGTGGCACAGCGCACCGACTTGGCGCACGCCTGGCCCGTCCAGGTCTCGTCCGGCGCACACGTCTGCGAGAGGGGGACGCAGGCGGCGGTCGGCCCATCGACGATGAGGCGAGTCCCCTCAGGGCAGCCGAGCACTTCGCCCTGGCCGACCGAGACGCCCATCCCGCTCGCGACCTGGTTCACCTGCTCGCGCGGCACGCAGAGCCCGGTTCGCTGGTCGATCTCGTCGCCCGGTCGGCAGGTGTCCTGCGCACAACCGCTGTCCTCCCAGTGCCGCCCCAGACCGCAGTAGGCGTCCGCGTCGGGCTTGGTGAGGCACTGTCCTGCCACGGGAATGTGGCCCTTGAGACAGCGGCAGCGGTTCTGCTGGATGTCGAAACCCGCCCCCTCGCCACAAGACGAGAGCGAGCACCGGCAATTCTTGCCGACGCAGACCTTGAGAAAGCACATGTCGCCGCCGCGGCAGCCCGCGAGCGGTGCGACCACCGCGAAGGCCAGCGTGGCCGCGCCAGCGACGATGCGTCCAGCCGTCCCGAGCCGCGTGGATCCAGCGGGAGCCGGCGTGCGCTGTCCGAGCGAGGGATCAGGACCAAAGAGGCGCATGATGCGAGGACGGTAGCACTTCCCTCACGGGACGAGGAAAACCCGGAGAAGAAGGCACTTTTGAGCCGGATTCCTTCCGAGCAACCGTTCCCTCAGGTAAGTCCATGTGTTACGTACAGCGAGGACCTGATGGCCGGTCGCCGGGATTCCCCGACGGCCGCTGCAGGGCTTCCGCCGCGTTCTTGGACCTGACCCCTTCTCTCTACCTTGTGTGTCGCCCCCCCCGGAGCCGCCTCGCCCCCCAGGGCGAGCAGCTCGTCTGCGTCAGCGAACCAGGTGCTCCTGGCCGCGGATCGCCCGATCCACGGCGCTGCCGCCGTCTGTCTTCATGACCTGCCGCACGGAGGTCGCGCGGTGGGCGATCGTTAACAGAGGGGGTCAAAGAGCTAACGGCTTGCCCTCGTCATCACCATTTCTTGACAGACAACCCGAGTAAATTCATCGGGTTAGAAGGTGGCATCAGTGTTGCTTCGGCTCTGGAATCTGGGCGCCCAGCGGGCGCCGAAGGCTTTTCGTGGTTGGACCCATGGGTCGGCCGTGAAGGAGGAACCTCGATGAGATGGATGTGGACACGGGCGCTCCTCTGCGGAGCCCTCGGCCTTGCGGCCGGGAGCAACGTGGGGTGCGCCGAACAGCGCGACCCTATCAACAGGGTGCAGCCCAACGCGCTGGCAAAGTCGTTCTTCGTCGGCGCCGACCTGCAGAGCCCGGATGACGACCCGGAGTTCTATTCGCGGGCGATGGTGGTCGACGTCGGCTACGGCGCCTCGCAGGACGGCCTCTTCTCCGCGTCGTACGCGCAGGCGGAGCTGACCCGCATCAAGTGGCAGATCACCGAGGACGTGCTCCTCGGCCGCATCGCCTACGAGCGCATCGAGGACAGCGACGGCAAGGGCGTGGGCGGCAAGGCGAAGGAGGGCGTCATCGCCGTGGCCTTCCGCATCCTGTCGCACTTCGACATCCGGCGGGACTACAACCCGACCACGGGCGAAGAGATGAACATCGTCGTGGAGAACACGATCGATCGCGCCTGGAACCAGCGCGAGTACATGCGCGTCGACTTCTCGCAGAACCTCAACACGGGCTCGTACGACTTCGACACGTTGAGCCTCATTGGGCTCTATGGCGGCGTCGAGTACGAGCCGCTCGCCTACTACGTCAACGACCCGAACGACGAGGACGCGCCTCACTTCGACGCGACGAGCGGCTACTTCGACATCACGACGAAGGCGTTCGCCAAGCCGCAGCTGATCGATCTGTCGAGCTTCGGCTGGGGCATCAGCAAGTTCCCCGCGTGCTACCTGGACAACGACTTCCTGGGTGGCAGCGCGCCCTCCGCGAGCTGCAATCCGGTGGAGCTGACCATCCGGCACTCGTTCCGCCGCGTCGAGAACCGGGACTACGAGCCGAAGGACTGGGACGGCTACATGTTCCAGGCGTACGGGCCGTTCATGAAGGAGCGGTACGGGTACTCGCGCAACTACGGGATGAGCGACGACAAGTGGCACCGCTTCGCCACGCTCTACAACATCTGGGAGCGCAGCCACTTCTACAAGAACCCCGCCGCCATGACCGGTGCGGTCGAGTGCTACACGCCCGAGACGACGCCGGTCGGCGCCGACCCGAACCGTGACACCGATGGCAACGGGACGGCCGACGAGTGCGAGGCCGTCCTGGAAGCGACGAAACTCGGTGGCTCGCGTTGCGACCAGTTCAGCCAGAAGTGCACCCTCCCCTACCAGGCCCGCAAAGAGGTCCCGCAGGTCTGGTACGTCACCCAGGGCTCGAACCCGGAGTACTACGACGGGACGGAGTGGGCGACGCACGAGTGGGACGTTGCGCTGCGCTCCGCAGTCCAGGTCGCGAAGTACGCCGAGTGCTCACGCACGGGCGGCGAAAACTGCGCCGGGAAGTTCCCGGTGTGGCACGGCCAGCAGGACGACAACTCCGACGCCGTCGCGCTCACGCGCGAGGTCGACGCTTGCCGCGCCGGCAAGGCGTACGATGGCCAGGATTGCAACGCGCTGGCCGACCGCATCGGTCAGGAGCGGAACTACGATCCGGCCGTCATCGCAGTGGCGAAGCAGACCGAGATGCTCGTGCTCTGCCACAGCCCCGTCCAGCACGACGACCCCGAGGCGTGCGGCGCTCGCTCGGAGCGCCTGCCCGCGGACATCTCGGCGGCGGACTGCTTCAAGGCGACCCGCAACGGTGACAAGTTCATCCAGCAGGTCTGCAAAGGCGCGAAGTCGGTCCGCATGGGCGACCTGCGCTACCACACGGTGAACAACATCAACGACCCGCAGACGCCGTCGGCGTGGGGTATCTACACCGACTCCGAGGATCCGCTGACCGGCGAGAAGATCAGCGCCTCCATCAACGTCTGGACGCACATCAACGACCTCTGGAGCCAGGGCGTCATCGATCAGCTCCGCTACATCAAGGGCGAGCTGAGCACCGATGAGGTCACCGAGGGCACGTACGTCAGGGACTGGGCGGCTGCCAGCGAGGCGGCCCGAGGTGGCGGGTTCCAGCACGTCAACCGTGCGACCCTGGACAACCAGCTCGAGTCGCTGACCAAGGCGAGCGGGGCGATCCCGACCACGCTGCCCGACGCGGGCCTGATGCAGAAGATCCACGAGATGAAGACGGAGCTGCGCGCGGTGTCGGCCGACGCCAAGGCAGCGAGCGTCTCTCAGCCGATCTACAACATGCGCCGTCAGAACGCGCGGGGCACGCAGTTCGAGGCCCAGCTCATGACGACGGCGATGCAGCAGTACGCTGGGGTCGACGGGCTCCCCTCCACCGACGGCATGCTGGAGGCCGCGTCGCCGCTGCGTGGTCTGAACCCGAGCGCGATGCGCCAGATCAGGCACATGAAGGAGCTGGCGCTCGCCGAGCGTGGTTCCTGCGCCATGGGCTCGGACATGGCCGAGGCGCCCATCTCGATGGTCGGCCTCGCTGACGCGCTCGAGGCGAAGTTCGGCGCATTCAACAAGGACGACGACAAGACCACGCAGTACGCGCGGGCCGCGAAGATGCAGCGCTACCTCGCGCAGCGCGCTCACTTCGCCGTCATCGCGCACGAGATGGGGCACTCCATCGGTGAGCGCCACAACTTCGTGAGCTCGTCGGACGCCTTCAACTACCGGCCGCAGTACTGGCAGCTCCGCACCAAGAACGGCACCGTCAAGAACGAGTGCACCGATCTCGTGGCGGACGGCTCGTCCTGCATCGGTCCCCGGTACTTCGACCCGATGACGGCCGAAGAGACCGACAACATGCTGTGGATGTTCATGAACTCGTCCACGATGGACTACGCCGGCGAGAGCTCGCAGGACCTGCTCGGCCTCGGCGCGTACGACTTCGCGGCCGCGCGCATGTTCTACGGCGACGCCGTGGCCGTGTTCGAGGACGGGAACTTCAACTCGAACCGACCCCGCGGTCGGAGCCTCCTGCGCTGGAAGATGGACAACTTCGGCGGGATCGTCGGTCTCTCCCCCGAGATCAACGACGAGCCGATCCACTACTCGCAGATCCAGAACCAGTACGCGGTCCTCGACTGCGGCCCGGATGGCTCGGGCTACTGGTCCGGTGACGACGCGGCGGTGCAGGCCTTCAAGCCGGCCACGTGGAACGAGGAGAAGGACGGCCTGTGGCACCCCGTCATCGACGGCCACATCGTCAAGGTCAACGGGACGTACAGCCGCTGCAGGCAGCAGCGGGTCGACTACGTGCCCTACAAGTCGCTCCGCATGCCCGTCCCGAGCGAGTACGGCAACTTCTACCGCGGTGGCCCCTCGGTCGACACCACGAACCGCCTGCGCGTGCCCTACGGCTTCGCGACGGATCGCTGGGCCGACCTCGGCAACCTGTCCGTGTACCGGCACGACAACGGCGCGGACGCCTACGAGCTGTTCAGCTTCTTCATCACCCAGCAGGAAGTCGGGCACATCTTCGACAACTACCGGCGCGGCCGGCAGTCGTTCAGCGTGCGCACCTCCTCGAACCGCACCCTCGATCGCTACAACGCGAAGATGCGTGACGGCGCGAAGGGTCTCGGCCTGCTGTACAACATCTACAAGGACTTCGCGCTGGAGAACTCGTACGACTTCACCGGCCTGTGGCCCTACATCGCGTCGGCGCAGTACCGCGAGAACATCCTGGCCTCCGGCCTGGCGTTCGATCACTTCACCCGCACGGTCGCGCGCCCGGAGCCGGGCATGCACTTCAAGCCGACGTACGAATCCGTCTTCCGCTCGGAGCAGGACAGCTACGGCACCCCGCCGCTCGGAGGCCGGACGGTCAACGTTCCCAACGGCGCAACGGGCTACTACGGGAACGTGTCCTACGGCGGCAAGCCGCTCGAGAACGGCCTCGCCGACAAGTACGGTGAGTACGACTCCGAGTACACGATCAACGCCGGCGCGTACTACGACAAGGTCTGGGCGCCGATGCTGATGACCGAGTCGGTCGACAACTTCATCAGCGCCTCGCGCTCCGACTACCTCGACGCGCGCTACCGCGCCGTGTCGCTCGCCGACCTCTTCCCCGAGGGCTACCGTCGCTGGCTCGCGAACAACCTGACGCTCGACGACGAGATCAAGGGTGTCCGCGTCGCTGCCGACGCGAGCGGCAACCCGCTGGTCGACAACCAGGGCTTCCCCGCGATGGGTATCGGCTGGACCACCTGGTGGGCCAAGAACGGCCCCGAGGCGTGCTTCCCTGGCGAAGGCACCACGATCTGCAGCTCCTACGGGCACCCGTCGAGCGATCCGTTCAACCCGCAGGCCCCTGCGAACACCGCGATCCTCGACCCCCAGGTCGGGTGGGAACAGCACAAGTTCCTGATCGCGATGACCCTGCAGTACCTGCCCGAGAACGAGAAGCGGAACTGGCTCAACCAGATGATGATCTGGGAGCGCCAGACCACGCAGGACCCCGCCTGGGAGAACCGGATCGAGTTCCACGATCCCCACGGCCGCGTCTACCTGGCGAAGACGCTCGGCACCGAGCAGATCTTCGGCAAGACCGTGCAGAAGGGCATCTCGGCCCGCATCCTCGAGTACGCCAACAGCCTGCTCGCGCAAGCGTACGTCGTGACGACGGTGAACCACCAGAACGGCACCGTCTGGTACAAGCCGGTGATCGCCAACGGCAAGCCGCTGGTGAAGCACGATCCCTCGGTCCGCTACGTGGACCCGGAGAGCGGCATCATCTCCACGAGCCGGCCGGGCTGCGAGCCCGTCACCAACAACCTCCCGGCAGAGGCCGCGTACGAGAGCTGCACCTGCGAGTCGAACCGTGCGTGCACGATCCTCGATCGCTACGTGTCGACGGTGGAGTTCATGCGCCAGGCGATCAGCGCCTACAACCTGTGCGTGGACGACGACGTGAGGGGCATCTACGACCTGCCGTCCTGCAGGAACTGACCTGATCTAACCGATCGGCTGAGCGGCCACGGTGGCTCCCGCCTCCGTGGCCGTTCGCTTTTTGTCGTCTCCCCGAGACACGCTTTCGCCGGTCCCCGCGCCTGAGACGCCGGGCGAGCCTCCCCCTCGCGGCGCTTTCACCCTCGGGCGACACGAGGCCCGACGCGCTCCTTTGAATCGGCGGCGCCACCCCCATGCGCCCGCGGCGAGCGTCATGGCCGCTCGAATCTCACTTCAGCGGCTCCACCGCTGTGCGCATCCGGGGAGCGTCGTCGGCGCTCGCGTCACGCCTTCGCTTCCGCGCACTCGCGGAGCGAGATGACCACTCGGCCTACGTCTGCACCTTCACGCGGGCCCCCCCGCCGTCGTGCAGGAACAGCAGCACGAGGCTGCGTCGACGCAACCTCGTTCCTCGAGGTCAGTGATGGGGGCTGAACGCGCCTACTCGGCGCGGAGATAGCCGCCCTGGATCAGCTTCAGCACGGACTGAGCGGTCTCCAGGTCTGTCGCCGGGCTCTTGTTGAGCACCGTCGCCATCAAGCGATGGTTGTAGGCGATCTGGAAGACATCCAGATCGGTCGGCGTCAGGTCACGCAGCTGCGGCTTCAACGGATGCGGCACCGTGAGCTGTGCCGTGAGATCCGGGAGCTGATGACGGATGTTGTTGAGCTCGTCGATCTGCCGGAGCCCATCCATCAGCAGCTCTTGCACCGTCGCGCTGATCTCGCCGGTGATCACCCGCTCCTCGGCGGGCTCGAGATCGAACGTGCCACCGGTCCAGGTAAGGACGCGGTACATGCTCTTCATCGGCGGCATCTCGGCCAGATCGTTGATCGTCGCGTACGTGACGATCCCCTTGCGGAGGTAGATCTTGCCGACGTCTTCCTCGGAACGAATCACGAGGACGCCGCTCTTCTTCGAGGTGCCGAAGAGCTGAAGCAAGTCGGGCAGGGGGATCTCGTCGATCGACCCCGACATCGTCTTCGTCTGGCCGGTGCGCATGGACGGCTCGTCCAGGCGACGCCGAGGGGCGGGAGCCGACGGATCCACGGAGACGACCTTCAGGATGCTCGTACCGATGAGCACCCGGTCGCCCTCCTTCAGGGCCGTCTTCTTGATCTTTTCGCCATTGACGAAGGTGCCGTTCGTGGAGCCCAGATCCTCGATGTGGATCTGATCACCTGAACAAGCGATTCGAGCATGGCGACGCGACACCATGTCTTCGACGAGGACCATATCGAGGTCGCTCGACCGCCCGACGAAGATCTCTTGATTCTCCGCCAGGGGAAACTCGCCGCCTTGATACTTCCCCGAGATGAAACGCAGCGCGAGGTTGCGCGGCGACACCTTGGGAGCTTGATTGTCCATCGGAGAGAGCGAGGAGCTTCGTCGCGCTACGCGAACGCCAGCAAGGCTGAGAGTCTAGTTTCGCGTGGCGAAGAAGGTCAAGCGCTCGTCGGCAGGATGCCGTCATTTACGTCAATTAGAGCCTTCTACAGCGGTCTCCACACGACCCCTTCCCGGACCCGGAGGCACCTCGTCTCTCGGAAGCCTCGCCGGAGAGCCCAGGTTGACCGCGGACGCTATCGGGAAAGCCCCTAGAAACGCTCCCACCATCTCTCCTTCCCATTCATCGCCCCTCTACGCCTCCACCTCCACCACCGCCACGCCTGTCACCTCATCTCCCCTCCCCACGCACGCCGCGTCTTCGCTCTCGCACGGGTCCTCTCCCTCGGACCTGGCTCGTGTCCGCTGGAGCGTGTGCCCGCCAGCGCCGTTGCCGACCTGGGCCCGTGCCGACCCGGGCTCGTGCTAATCGGGCCGACGTGAACCACGAGCAAACCTCCCCTCCCCCTGGCTCGACCCCGCAGGCCGGCGATCCGCTGGGCACCCACCGCGTGCTCAGCCCCCCCGGCGCCATGCCCCAGCCTGCCGAACGGCTGGACGCCGACATCGACCGCGAGTTCTCCACCGAGATCGTCGTCGATGTGGAGACCCTCAACATCGACGCGGCCAGCTTCCGTCAGATGGAGGAGGCCTCCGGTGGGGACCTGGACGGGGTGGTTCGCCTCATCCAGGAGACCGTCTCGAGGCGCGGGAAGCAGCACAACCCCGTGACCGGCTCCGGCGGCATGCTGCTCGGCACCATCCGGAGCGTCGGTGCGCTGGCGCGAAGCCGCGGCTTCTCCGTGGGCGATCGGATCGCCACCCTGGCCTCCCTCTCCCTGACGCCCCTCGCGCTGAAGCGCATCAAGGCCGTTCGTGCCGCCTCGGCACAGGTCGACGTGGAGGGCACCGCCATCCTTTTCCTGTCGGCGCCCCTCGCACGGATGCCATCCGACATGCCGGAGCGCCTCGCCCTCGCCCTCCTCGACGTGGCCGGCGCGGCCCCCCAGGTGGCCCGCCTCGCGGGCCCCGGCGATGCCGTCGCCGTGCTCGGCGCGGGCGGCAAATCCGGCCTGCTCTGCGCGGCCGAAGCCCGACGGCGGGTAGGCCCCGAGGGGCGGGTCATCGGGCTCGAGTCCTCGGCAGCCTTCGCCGACGACCTGCGTGCCCTCGGCATCTGTGATGCGGTGGCGGTCGTCGACGCCCGCGATCCGCTCGCCGTGCGAGACGCCATCCTCCCCCTCACCGGAGGCGCCGGCGCCGATCTCACGCTGTCCTGCGTCAATGTCGGCGGCGTCGAGCTGTCCGCGATCGTCGGCACACGCGACCGCGGCAAGGTCTACTACTTCGCCATGAGCACCAGCTTCACCGCCACCGCGCTGGGCGCAGAAGGCATCGGCAGGGACGTGGACCTCTTCATCGGCAACGGCTACGCCCATGGCCACGCCGACCACACCCTCGACCTCGTCCGCGGCCTACCCGCCCTGCGCGAGCTGCTCGCTGCACGGTATGGCTGATCCGAAGACCCCCGAGAGAACGCAACACCAAGGAGGAAGCATGTCGACCAGCACCCGCTTGTTCTCCCCTCAGCGCATCCAGGATGTCGCCAGCGAGCTGGGCATCCCCGAGGAATACGTCGAGGTGTACGGCCGCGGAAAGGCCAAGATCGATCTCGCAGCCCTCGCTCATCCCCAGGATGGCGCAGGCCGCGTCGTGCTCGTGTCCGCGATCAACCCGACCCCGGCGGGCGAAGGCAAGACGACCACCTCGGTCGGCCTGGCGATGGGCTTGCGCCGCCTCGGCAAGCGCGTCGCGCTCTGTCTACGCGAACCCTCGCTCGGCCCCGTGTTCGGCGTCAAAGGAGGCGGTACGGGCGGCGGACGCGCCACGCTGGTCCCCGCCGACGACATCAACTTGCACTTCACCGGCGACCTGCACGCCATCACCGCAGCGCACAATCTCCTCTCCGCGATGGCGGACAACGCCTGTCATTTCGGCGTGCCCTGCGGTGACAAGGGCCCCCTCGATCCGCGCCGGATCACCTGGGGACGCGCCCTCGACATGAACGACCGCGCACTGCGCCACGTGGTCCTGGGCCTGGGCCACAAGACCGACGGTGTCCCCCGGCAAGACCGGTTCGACATCACCGCGGCGAGCGAGGTGATGGCCATCGTGGCCCTCGCGTCGGGCTATGCCGATCTGGAGGAGCGGCTCGGCCGCATCGTCGTCGGCACCTCCCTCGGCGGCGCTCCCGTCACGGCCGCCGATGTGGGCGCCTCCGCGGCGATGACTGCGCTGCTGCGTGACGCCCTCAAGCCGAACCTGGTCCAGACCGCCGAGGGAGGGCCCGCCCTCGTCCACGCCGGTCCCTTCGCGAACATCGCGCACGGGTGTAGCTCCCTCCTCGCGACCCGCCTGGGCGCGCGGCACTCCGACATCGTGGTGACCGAAGGCGGCTTCGGCTTCGACCTCGGCGGCGAGAAGTTCCTCGACATCAAGTGCCGCGCCGCTGGCATCTGGCCGCGCGTGCTGGTGCTGGTGGCGACCCTTCGGGCCTTGAAGATGCACGGCGGCGCGCCCGTGAAGCGCGCTGGAGAGCCAGACGCTCAGGCGCTCGCGCGAGGCATCGATCACCTCACGAAGCACCTGGAGACGGCCACCTTCTTCGGCCTCCCCGTCGTGGTGGCGATCAACGTCTTCCCCAACGACACTGCCGAGGAACTCACGGCCGTGGAGAGCGCCCTCCAGCAGCGCAACGTACGCATGTCCCGCTGCGAGGGGTTCGCGCGCGGCGGCGAGGGGGCTCTGGATCTCGCGGCCGCCGTCGCCGAGGCGGCCGAAGCCACCGACAAGGCCCCTCCCAACCCACGCTTCGCCTACGAACTCAGCGATCCGCTCGACGAGAAGATCCGGAAGATCGCTCGCGTGGTGTACGGCGCCGACGACATCACGCTGAGCCACGGCGCGGAGAAGGACAGAGCGCGGATCGAAGCGCTCGGGGGCGAGAAGCTGCCGGTGTGCATGGCGAAGACGCAGCTCTCCCTCACCGACGACCCCCACGTCCACGGACGCCCCCGCGGCTTCCACGTCAACGTGCGCGAGCTGAGGCTCAGCGCTGGCGCAGGCTTCGTCGTCGCGCTGACCGGCGACATGATGACCATGCCCGGCCTCCCCAAGGAGCCGGCCGCGCTACGGGTGAAGCTCCTCCCGGATGGCCGGATCCGCGGCTTGATGCAGAACGACGACTGAGCCCTCTCCCCACCACCAGGGCACCGGGACGCTGATCCCGGTCGCCCTGCCCTCCTCACTGCACGTCAAACCGAGATCCCCGACGCCGACGACTCCGGCGGTGGAAGCACCCGTGGCGTGCTCGTCGCGTCGGACGCAGCGCTCGCCGTGGGGCCAGGCGACGGCGTCCCCAGTGCGTCGGTCACCGCCGGGAAGATCACCGCGAACGTGCTCCCTTTCCCCTCGTAAGAGCGGACCTCGATGCGCCCACCCGCCCCCTGGACGATGCGCTGGCTGATGGCCAGCCCCAGGCCCGTCCCCTTCTCCTTCGTGGTGAAGAACGGCAGGAAGATGTTCTCCAGCACCTTCTGCGAGATCCCGGGCCCGTTGTCGGCCACGGTCAGCTCCACGAACGGCTCGTCCGCCGAGCCCGAGCCCGAGCGCGTCCCTCGCCCGAAGCGCACCCGCGAGCTCACCACCACCTTGCCGCGCCCCTTCATCGCCTGGATCGCGTTGCGGAAGAGGTTCATCAGCACCTGCCGCAGCTGCTCCGGATCGATCACCACCCGCGGCAGCGCAGGATCGAGCACCGCATCGATGACCAGATCGTCGCTCTGCCGCTCCGTCGAGAGCACCTGCAGCGTTCGACGCACCACCGCGTTGACGTCCGTCGGGCCGACCGTGTCCTGCGCAGGACGCGCCAGGTCGAGCACCGAGCGCACCACCCGATCGAGACGATCCACCTCCTCGAGGATGATCCCCAGAAACTCGCGCGACGAGGGATCGGGGTGTGCCTCGGTCACCGGATCGGCGAGCAGCTGCGCCGCCCCCTTGATCGCGCCCAGGGGGTTCCGGATCTCGTGAGCGATCCCGGCGGCCATCTGCCCGAGCAGCGCGAGCCTGTCACGCTCCTTCATCTGATCGTAGAGCCGGCTGTTCTCGATCACGACCCCGATCTGTGCGGCGATCGTCTCCAGCAGGGAGATCTCCTCGGGTGAGAAGGCGTCACGCACGCGCGTGTCGGCGACGACGAGCAGACCGATGAGCTCACCCTCCTCGTCCCGCACCGAGAGCACGACCGCGGATCGCAGGCTCCCGAGCACGTCCGCGGCCGCGAGCACCGCCTGATCGGCCCCGTTGACGTTCCCGCGCTCCCGGGCCTCGCGCGCCTCCCGCTCCAGCGTCTCCAGCACGACCGATCCTCGGTCCAACCGCTCCAGCAGCGCTCGCGCCGTGGCCACCTCGATCCTGTCCGGTGAGCGAGGCCCGAGGGACGCCAGGCTGTTGAAGCCGGTGCCGTCTTGATCGTGCAGGTACAGCGCCGCCGCGGTGACCCGCCGCGACTGCTCCAGCGCCGACATGACGATCGCGCCCATCTCGTCGACCTCGAGCGTGTGGACCAGCCGCTTCTTCGCCTCCGCCAAGCTCCGCTCGAGGTCGACACGCTCACGGAAGAACAGACGCTGGATCTGCTCTTCCACACGCGCTTGCAGCGGATCGGAGAGGACCAGGATCACGATCGCCGCGAGTACGGCGTTCAGGTACATCGTGTTGTAGCCACCGAGGAACGTGAGCACGATGTAGAAGATCAGCGCGATCAGGAACGCCACGGCCGTGGCGATGAGCAGACGCGCCAGCATCTCGTAGACGTCGAGCAACCGATCGTGGCGGAGCGCCTGCGCCAGCACGAAGAGGAAGACGATGGAGAGCGCCGCGCCCACGGGTGGCAGCTGCGCGCGCAAGAACCAGGCGAAATCCGCCACGCTGGCGAGCCCGGCGAGCGCGCCGATGACCACCAGGAATCTCACCCTGCGCTGTGTCGCCCGCGAGGGACTCCGCTTGCCCCGTTGCCCCAGCGTGTACAGCCCGCACGTGAGCAGGGTGAAGACGTACAGGAACACGCCGATGCGCGCGATCCAGTCGGGCCAGGAGCCCGCCTCCCAGCGGATCAACACCAGCACCGAGAGCGGGATCGCGAGCACGTGCGCCACCCGGAGCAGGCGCGACGGCCGGTTGCCCTCGTGGGGGATCATCGCGTCGAACAGATGAAGCGCGAACTGCGGCAGCAGCACCGCGAGCAGGCCGGTGAACCGCTCCCAGATGGAGGCCTGGAAGAACCCGAAGAAGAACTGGGCGAGGTACCAGAGCCCGATGTCCGCCGCGAACGCCGCGAAGAAGAGGTGCACCTTCCGGACATGACCCCGGAGCAGGATCGACGCAGCGATGACGAGCGCCAGGAATCCGCAGACCAGGGCGGTCCGGGTGCGAAGATCGAAGCCGAGGGGCGGCACGCCGTCAGCGTAGCGCAGAGAACCCGCGGGCGTGGGAGGCGAGGACGAGAGACGAGCGGATCAGGTCACCGCGTGGCGCGGTGCCTCCTCGACCCGCTCGAGGCGTTCAGCGCTTCTTGTTGGAGGAGTTCGAAGGCGTGGACGTCGGAGGCTCGGTCGTGGGCGTCGACGAGCCGCCTGGCTCCCAGGGCGTAGGGTTCGGATCGAACTGGATCCTGGTGGGAAGCGTCAGATCCTTCCACGGGTTCGGGTTCGGATCGGTCACCTGCTCTGGCGTGGGGGACAGGGTCCCCCCCACCAGCGCATCACCTTCCTCCTCCGGGGATACACCGAGCTCGCTCAGCTCCTCGCCCAGGAGCAGGTCCATCTCCTCGGAGTCCAGCGGCTGGAAAGCACAGCCACCCAGCATCGTCGCAAGCACGAGCGCGAGCGCTGGCTTCACCGAACCACACCCTCTCCTCCAACCGCTCATGGTCAGTCCTCCGAGCATCCGCCGAAGCCGTACTGCTTGACTAGCTGTGACAGCCGCGGCCGCTTCATTCCCAATAGGGCTGCGGCGCGGGTGATATTCCCGTTGCTCTCCGAAAGAGCCCTCGCAATGCACTCCCGCTCGATTTCGCGCTTCATGTCGCTCAGGCTCACCCCCGCGCGCACATGGGCGTAAGCGGCCTCGACGGGCGTCCGCCCCGTCTCCGAGGGCCGAGGATCGACCGACACGGGGCCAGGGCTGCTCAGGGGCTCCACGCTCCGGATCGAGGACACACCCGCCACGTCCGTGGAGGAGCTGGGCGCCGCAAGACCGCGGAGGTCGTCCACGTTGGATGTGATGTCCAGAAGCTCGATGAGGTTGCCCTCGGCGAACAGCGCGGCGGCGCGGAGGGCGTTCTCCAGCTCGCGCACGTTGCCGGGCCATGCGTACCCGGAGAGCGCAGCCGTCGCCTCCTCCGAGAGACGCTTTGCCGGCTCCCGGCGCTCGCTCGCGATCCGCGAGAGGATCTCGGCCGCGATGAGCGGGAGGTCTCCGATGCGCTGTCGCAACGGAGCGACATCCAGGACGACCTGACGGAGCCGGTAGTACAGATCCTCTCGGAACTCGCCACGGGCCACCATCGCGCGGAGATCACGGTGGGTCGCGCACACGATGCGGCAGTTGGCGCGGAGGGGCGTCACCCCGCCGACCCGTTCGAACGAGCGATCCTGCAGCACCCGGAGCAGCGCGACCTGGGTGCGCGGCGAGATGTCGCCGATCTCGTCGAGGAACAGCGTGCCGCCTTCCGCGAGCTCGAAACGACCACGCCGCCGCGCTGCCGCGCCCGTGAACGAGCCCTTCTCGTGCCCGAACAGCTCCGACAAGAGCAGCGTCTCCACGAGCGCTGCGCAGTTCACCTTCACCAGCGGGCCTGCGCGCCGCGGGCTCAGCTCGTGGAGCGCCTCCGCGACGAGTTCCTTCCCCGTCCCGCTCTCGCCGAAGATCAGCACCGTCGCGTCGGTCGGACCGACTTTGTGCATCTGCGAGATCAGCGAGACGACGGCGGGCGCACGACCCGCCATCCTCTGGACGGCCGGCGCCGCGTTGCCAGCATCTCTCGACGCCATGAAGGACGGCCGCGGCACCGAAGGACGCCCGCTGGGCTCTCCTTCCACGCCACCGACGCTGCCGCGGCTCGACTCGCGCTCCTCGAAGCAGAGCGCCGCCTCCCAGCGGCTCAGCGCCGCGATCCCCGGACGCGCCAGGAACCTGGGCTTGAGATCGGCGGGGAGCGCGTCCGCGAGCTGGTCCCGGAGCGCTCCCGCTGCGGCGAGGTGTGCCCTGGCCCCTCGGCGATCGTCGGCAACCAGGGCCGCCTGGTAGAGCAGCACGTGCGCTGCACGCGCGCGCTCGTCGTCGTTCGCATTGCGAGATCGCTCGAGCGCGACCAGCGAAAGCTCGCCGAATGGCTCTCCGGCCGCACGCGCAAGCTCCGCCTCCAGGATCGCGATCTCGGCCACCGTGGCCGGCGGGTTGAGATCGCTGCGCGCCTTCTCCAGCGCCTGCGAAGCCCGCGCGACATCTCCCTCTTCCAGCGCGATCCTCGCCGCCATCGCGTAGCACTCGGCCCGCTTTGCGCCGTGGTTCGAGCCCGAGGCCGAGGAGATGGCCTTGATGATCTCCGTCCGCGCCTCCTCCGTCCGGTCCTGCGCCAGCCGGATCTGCGCCATCACCAGCGCGAAGTGCGGCGCCCACGTCCCCGGAAGACCGGCGCTGCAGACCTTGCGACCGAAGGCCAGGGCTTGCTCCGCCTCGGCGATGAGCCCGACCCGCAAACGCAGCTCCGCGAGGTTCGCGATGCAGTTCGCGAGCACCACCCGATCGCCCACCTGACGGGATACGTCGATCGCCTGCTCCGAGAGCCGGAGGGCCTCGGCATAATCGGTCCGCTGCGTCGCGATCACCGCAAGGTTGCTCAGCGCGAACCCCGTGGCTTGCAGCTCCCCGAGGCGCTCACCGTCCTCGAGCACCCCGAGCAGCATCGCCCGGGCCTCGTCGTCCGACCCGTTCGAGAGCAGCGCCACGGCGCGGTTCATCCGCGCGCGCAGCTCTCCCAGCAGATCCCCACCGCACGCCGCTTCCCATCCATCGGCAGCGAAGTGCCGCTCCGCCTCCGACCACGCCGAGCTGGCGAGGAGCAGCTTGCCGAGCACATTGCGCGCCGCGAGCCGCGTCTCCAGATCTGCGGCCTCCAGCAGACCAGCATCCGCCGTCCGACGCGCCGCCTCGAAATCGCCGGCCTTGTAGTGCACGTCGGCCATCTGCACGACCGCCCGCGCTCGCGCCGCGGGGCCCGCCGCCCGCTCGATCGCCTTGCCCAGGACGATGCCCGCGGTGGTCAGATCGCCGCGCGCCATCACCGCTCGACCCAGCGTCAGCAGCGGCTCGAAGCCCTCCCCCTCACGCGCCACCGACGCACGCGCCAGCTCGAACGAGCGATCCACATCGCCCACCCGCATGGCGAGCTGCGCGGCCCGCAGCAGGAACGCCCCGGACTCCCCCGTGGGCAGCGCCTCGAGCGTCTGGGTCCAGCGACGCCAGATGTCCGAGCGCGCCGCGGGCTCTGCAGCCCCACCGATCGCGCGCACCGCGGCCGCCTCGGCCCGCTCCATCGACCCGAGCTGCGCCAGCAGCTCGCCCGCGCGGATCCAGGCCCAGGGCTCTGCCGCCTGCCGCTCCAGCGCCGCGGCCACCACCAGCACGTCCTCTCGCTCGACCGTCTCCGCCGGAGCCGCCGCGATGGCGACGATCCAGCCGCGCACATCGCTCTCGATCAGCCCTTGCGAGAGCAGCTCGTCGCGCGCCTCGAGGACGCTCCCCTCGCCCTCCGACAGCAGCATCCCCAGGTGCGCCGCCCGCCAGGGCATCCGGCTCAGCGCGAGCCGCGAGAACAGACGCTGCGCCCCGGCCCGCAGCTTCGGCCATGCGCGCGTCTCTCCAGGCTCGACCGACAGGGCCGACGTCCACCATCCATCGAGGGCGTCCAGACGATCGAAGCGCGCCACCAGGTGCCGCTCCGCGTCGCCCGCCAGCGCTTCCCACCAGAGGTGCAGCTCTTCCTTGCCGATCGAGCCACGCATCGTGATGGCGTGGGCCCACGGCGTCGGCGCCCCCTCGTTGCACACCAGCACCAGCACCCGCGACGGCTGCACCGCAAGAAGGCGCGTCATCTCCTCCGCGACGGCCCTCCCCCAGCTCGTGACGGCGCTCTCCATCACCACGAGCAGCGCTCCATCCATCGCGGAGAGCAGCTCCCTCGCCGCGACGAGCGGATCCGCGGTGACCACACCGCAGCGCATCGACAGCTCACGGAAAGCGCACCCATCTCCGGAGCGCACCCAGATGAGCGGCCTCCCCGACGCACGGGCCCGACGGGCGACGTGCGCCGCGCTCGCATCCAGCACGGCGCGAGGACCGTGGAGGTAGTGCAAGCCGCAAGAGGCCGGAGCGCGCGCGAGATCGTCGAGCAGGCGGAACCCGCCAGGTTCGACCGACGTCGGCAGAGGGCTAGCAGCGACGGCGTTTCGCAAGGCGCCTCCCAGGCTACCTGCCTCGAACCTCGCCCGTCTATGGAAGCGTGACGCCTTTTTTCGGAGCGCCGCCGCGCCTCGAAAAGAGTTGCAGCCACAAGAAAAACCGCGACCGGGCGCGACAAGAATTCGGCTGCATTTCCATCATGCCGGCGCTCCTCACGGCCTTGCTACGGCCTCGCCACGGCCTCCCTCCGCTGGAAGCGTCCGCACGCGGCTGGAGCGCCCGAAAGCGCCCCGCGCTCTCTTCCGGTACTTCAGGACGCGCCCGAAAGCGCCGCCTCCACCGCGTCGAACGCCTCGTCCTTCGCCTCGCCCAGCTCCCTCGCGAGCGGGAGCTGGATCGCCGCGGACGCTTCGTACAGCGGGATCAGCTCCGGCGCGAGCCGCCGCAGCGTCTCCAGGTGCCGCGCAACCCCCGTCGCATCGCCTCGACGCACCGGCCCCGTGAGCGCCTGGGGCAGCCCCAGCGCTTCCACGTTGTCCGCGACCGTGCGCAGCAGCGGCCCCAGCATCGCCGCCGCCGTCGCCCGCGCCACCCCGGCTCGCTCGAGCAACCCCACGCCCCCTGCGGCGAGCGCCGCTGCACCGTTCGCGACGATGCCTGCCGCCGCGTGATAGGCCACCCGATCCAGACCTGGAATCGTCCGCGGGCTCATCCCGAGCTGCTTCCCGAGCGCCCGACACAGCCGCACCGCGTAGGCGTCACCATCCACGTGGAGCTGACCGCGCAGCAACCCGGGCGTCGACACCGTGGACGCGAACGAGATCATCGGGTGCATCTGCGCCACGGCCACCCGCTCGCTGCGCACCGCCTCGAGCGCCTCGGGCCCCAGCGCACCAGCGCAGTGCACCACCGCACACCGCCGGTGACCGATCAACCCTCGCGCCCGCAGCGCCTCCGCACACGTCGCGATGTCGCGATCCCGGAGCGCCACGATCACCAGATCGGCATCGATCGGACGCCGAGGGAGCCCACGACGGGCCGGCCGCAGCGCAGCCGACACCCCGACGGCCCGCAGCGCCCGCTGGAGCCCGCGCCCCACCTTGCCGCCACCGTAGATGAAGATCACCGGCTCGGCGCGACCCGCCCCGACCTTGCGGACCGCCGCGGCGCGAGAGGCTTTCACGTCGCTCCCGGCCTTCGCCTTGGTGGAAGCGCTCACCTTGCGGACGCCCTTCGCCTTGCCGGGCGCGCTCCCCTTGCGGGCCGCCTTCCCGGTGCCGCCGGCCTTTCCCTTGCCCGCCGCTTTCCCCGCGCCGGTCGCCGTCTTCCTGCTCCCCGCCGCCTTCGCGCCGGACGCCTTCGCCTTGCTTGCGCTCACCTTGCTCGCTCTCGCTTTCATCCCCGCCCGACACCGTAGAGCCCGCGCTCCAGCGCGTACTCCAGCACCACCCGCGGCACCTGCCAGCGCACCGCCTCCAGATCACCGGCCGCCAGCGCACGACGCACCTCGGTGCTCGACACCTCGGGCAACACCGCCTCGGGGGCCGACAGCCCATGCGCCGCGCCCCCCTCCGACCCGATCCCCGCGCGCCCCAGCACCAGCGGCGGCGCCAGCTCGGCGATGCGATCGAACCGATGCCACTTCGGCAGATCCGGCAGCACGTCGGCGCCCACCAGGAGCCGCATCGACCACCCCGGGTGCACCGCCGCCAGGTGCTCCAGCGTCCGCAGCGTCAAGCTCTCGCCGCCCAGCTCCCGCTCCACCGTCGATACCTCCACCGACGGGATCCACCCGAGCGCGAGCCGACACATCTCGAGCCGATCCTCGTAAGGCACCAGCTCCTTCGCGAACGGATGCTGGAACACGGGGACCACCACCACCGCGTCCACGGGCGCCACCGACAGCGCGTACGTCACCGCCAGCACGTGCGACACGTGCGGCGGGTTGAAGCTCCCTCCGAAGATCGCCACCCGCCGCGCCGCACCGATGCCCTCCGCAGGACGCGCCACCACCTCGTCCACCTCGACTCCTATCCCCCCTGAACCCGCATCTTCGCGCTCTGATGCGGCGCCCCCACCACCTCGCGCGCCGTCACCGCACCGCGCAGGTTCATCACCTCGATGCGCATCCCCCCACCGCCATCATCGAGCAGCGCCGCCCCTCCATCCTGCGACCCGATCGGCCCGGGCGCGAGGAACGTCCTCGCCCCTGCCTTCCGGATGAAGGGCGTCGGGCTCTTGCCCACCACCAGCACCGACGCCGGCAGGATGTCCTCCTCGTCGAGCGTGGCCTTGTCGAACACGAACAGCACCACCCGCCCGTCGAGGATCTCGATCGTCCGCTGCCCGGGCGGCAAGCTCGCCAGCACCCGCAGCCGCAGCCGCGCGCTCTCCGAGACCACGAAGGCGTCGATCGCCTCCGACCCCGCCTCCGCGCACCGGGACGCCCGTGCGAACAGCGACGCTTCGGAGGGATCGGCCCCCACCAGCCCGCGCGCCCAGCCCGCCACCACCTGGTCGAGCGCGTCATCGTCGGAGATGTAGAGCACCTTGTCCGCGTGGGCCTCGTCCAGGAGGCGCTGCGCCGCGCGAGCGAGGGCGGGCAGATCGCCCTGGGCCGGGCCAAGGATGCCGAGGCGCATGTCGCGCCAGCATAGACCACCCCGGAAAACCGGGGACAGTGTTCTGACGCCTCCCCCCTTCCGGCGCCGCCCCCCGCTCGCTAGGGTCCTTCCATGTTCCGGCGCACCCGCGCGCTCCGAGACCCTGTCACCGTCCAGATCGATGGCGATCCTGTCCCGGCCGAGCGGGGGGAGCCCCTCGCCGTCGCCCTGCTCGCCTCCGACAACGTCCGCCTGGCGCGCAGCCCCAAGCTGCACCGCCCCCGCGGCCCCAGCTGCCTGCGCGGCGCCTGCGACGGCTGCCTCGCCCGGGTGGACGGCGTCCCCAACGTCATGACCTGCGCCCGCCCAGCCCGGGGCGGCGAGCAGATCGAGACCCAGAACGTCATCGGCTCCCGCAACGCCGACCTCCTCCGGGTCACCGACTGGTTCTTCCCCAGCGGCCTCGACCATCACCACCTCATGGCCGGCATCCCTGGCCTCCAGGACGTGATGCAGTCCTTCGCCCAGAAGATCGCCGGCCTCGGCCGTCTCCCGAACGAACCCCTGAAGCCTCGCCCTGCGCGCCGCCTCGACGTCGACGCCGCCATCGTCGGCGGCGGCCCGGCAGGCGTCGCCGTCGCCTCGCGCCTCGCCGCGAACGGCCGCACCGTCGCCCTCGTCCACGACGGCCTCGCCCTCTGCGAAGACCTGCGAGGCGCCCGCGCCACCACCCCGAAGGCCCCCCACCGCGCCGCCGAGCTGCTCGCCGCCCACCCCTTGAAAGGCGTGCAGCAGCTCCTCCGCCACGTCGCCGCGGGCGTCTATGACGGCGAACTCCTCGCTGCGAGCGACGAAGGCGCCGTGCTCCTCCGCGCCCGCGCCACCGTCTTCGCCACTGGCGCCCACGACGGCATGCTCGCCTTCCCCAACAACGACCTCCCGGGCGTCCTCTCCGCCCGCGCCCTCTGTCGCCTCCTCGCCAGCGGCCTCGAACCGACCGGCCCCGTCGTCCTCGCCGGCGAAGGCTTCTGGGCCGAAGAAGCCGCGATCCGCCTCGGCAAGCGCCTCGCCATGCGCGTCCCCCTCCCCTCCCTCCTCGGCGTGCGCGGCAGCTCCGAGGTCAGCGCCGTGTTCATCAAGGAAGGCGATCCCCCGAAGCGCCGCACCGTGAAGGCCGTCGCCCTCGCGCTCGCCGCCCCTGGCGCCCCCGCCTTCGAGGTCGCCGCGCAAGCCGGCGCCTCGCTGACCTACCTCGCCGACAAGGGCTACGCCGTGACCACCGATCCTCGCGGTCGCGCCGCAGACGGCGTCTGGGCCGTCGGCGAGTGTACTGGTGCCCCCTTCGATCTCGCCGCGCTCCTCGAAAGCGCCCGCGTCGCCGTCGACGACATCCTCGACGCCACACGCGCCCCCGCTTGATCTCCGCCTGGACGGCTCGCCCTCACCCGCGCCTGATCACCCCTCGATCAGCAGCTCGAACATCCCGACCCCACCCGCCACGAACACCACGTCGAACACCCCCATCAGCACCAGGTAGTCCGTCAGCTCCCCGATCGACGCCCCACCGAACAGCTCGCGCGTCCCGGCCACCGCAGCCAGCATCGTCGGCGCCAGCAGCGGAAACAGCACACTCGCCAGCACCAGATCCCGCGCCCGCGTCCGCACCGTCATCGCCCCGAACAGCGTCCCGCTCGCCGCGATCCCGGGCGTCGCCGCCAGACAGAACAGCGCGATCCCCCCGCCCACCAGCCGCAGATCCACCGAGAACAGCAGCGCCGACACCGGGATCACGATGATCTCCACCGCGGCCACGAACACGAACACCCCGATCGCCTTCCCCGCGAAGATCGCACTCCGCTGGATCGGCATCACCAGGAGCCCGAGCAACGCCCCATCCTCTCGCTCCCGCTGCCACGTCCGGCTCAGCGCGAGCACCGACGCGAACGTCACGCTCACCCAGATGACCCCGGGCGCCACCTGCTCCGCCGCCCCTTGCCCGGCGAAGAACGCGAGCGACGCGATCACCGCCACGAGCACCGCGAAGAACCCGCTCGTGGTGATGATCTCCCCTGTCGCCAGCTCGATCGACAGATCCTTGCCTGCCACGAACAGCGCCTGCTGCAACCACCCCGGCCGCTTCATCGCAGGTCACCCGCCGCACCGCACATCGAGGCGCCTTGCCCGGAAGCCATCACGCTCCAGGAACTATCAGCACTTTGCACGAAGGTGCACCCTGCCGATCACAGGGCGTGGGGCCCCGACGGGATTCACGCCCGCCAGAGCGAAGAAGCGCGAGCCCAGAAGCCAGCGCGCCCCGAAGCCATCGACTCCTTGCATCGATGCGCCCTGCCGACGGGCCCTCACGCTCCATGAAACGCGAGCGGTTCGCGGGGTGTGGGGCCCCGATGGGATTCACGCCCATCGGGGCGAGGGGGCGCGAGCCCCCTCGTCGGGACTAAAAGCTGAGGTACGTCTGATCCTTCAGACCGCGCTCGTAGTCGGCGAGGAGTCGCATCCCCTCGGTCGGCTTCATCAGGTCCTGCTTGATCGCGCCGTCCACCTGCGCCTTCACGCGCTGGATCAGGCCTGGCGTGTCGTACTGCGTCAGCCCGAGGACCTCGCGGATCTGGTTCCCCGCGATCATCTCCTCGATGTAGTACCCGCAGTCCTCGTCCGAATCGAGGAACACGTGGACCTCGTTCACCCGGCCGAACAGGTTGTGGATGTCGCCCATGATGTCCTGGTACGCGCCGGTCAGGAAGATGCCCAGGTAGTACGGCTCCTCGCCTTGCAGCACGTGCAGCGGCAGCGTGTCGCGCACATCCGAGAGGTCGATGAACTTGCTCACCTTCCCCTCCGAGTCGCAGGTGATGTCGACCAGCGTGCTGTCGGACCCCGGGCGCTCGTTCAGCCGGTGGATCGGCACCACCGGGAACAGCGACCCCAGCGCCCAGTGGTCCAGCAGCGACTGGAACACCGAGAAGTTGCAGATGTACTGATCCGCGAGCTGCGTGCGGAGCTGCACCACGTCCTCGGGCGCCTCCTGCTGATCGAGCGATCCCGCGAGCAGCGCCATCTTCTCGGCGTTCTCCCAGTAGAGCGTCTCCACCCGCGCCTTCACGTCGAGGTTGAGCAGCCCCAGCTCGAACATCTTCTGCGACTCCTCCTTCACCTGGAGGATGTCGTGCCACGACTCCGCGAGGTTCGCGGCCGTGAGGTTGTCCCGCGTCTCCAGCAGCGCCTGGATGAGCTTGTGCTCCTCGGCCTGGATGTCGATCGGCGTCGACGGCGTCTTCTCGATCGAGCCGAACGCCTGCACCACCAGCACCGAGTGGTGCGCCACGATCGCGCGCCCCGACTCGGAGACGATGTTCGGGTGCGGCACCTTCTCGTCGTCGCAGATGTCGGCGATGTTGTGGACGATGTCCCGCGCGTACTCCTCGACCGAGTAGTTCATCGACGAGTGGAACGTCGAGCGCGACCCGTCGTAGTCGATCGCCAGACCGCCACCGACGTCCATGTACTCGATCTTGTGCCCCATCTTGCGCAGCTTCGCGTAGTGGCGCGTCGCCTCGCGCACCGCGCGCTTCACGATGAGGATGTCGGGCACCTGCGAGCCGATGTGGAAGTGCAGCAGCTTGAACGCCGAGCTCATGCCCGCCTCGCTCAGGATGTTGCACGCCGCGAGGATCTCGGCCGTCGACAGCCCGAACTTCGCGTGCTCACCACCGCTCGCCGCCCACTTGCCGGCGCCCTCGGTCATCAGCCGGACGCGCAGCCCGACCAGCGGCTCGACGTTCATCTCCTTCGCCACGCGCGCGATGGTCCGCACCTCGGAGAGCTTCTCCGCGACGAGGATCACCTTCTTGCCCAGCTTGCGGCCGAGCATCGCGGTACGGATGAAGTTCTCGTCCTTGTAGCCGTTGCAGACGATGAGCGACTCGTTGTCCGTGTGGACGCTGAGCCCTGCGAACAGCTCCGGCTTCGAGCCTACCTCCAGCCCGTAGTGGTAGGCCTTTCCGGCCTCGAGGATCTCCTCCACCACCTCCTTGAGCTGGTTCACCTTGATCGGGAACACCCCGCGGTAGAGCCCGCGGTACTTCACCTCCGCGATCGCCCGGTTGAACGCCTCGTTCAGCGTCCGCACCCGGTGGTGCAGCAGATCCTGGAACCGGATCAACAGCGGCGCGCGCAGCCCCTCCTCACGCGCAGCCCTCACCACGTCGGCGATCGAGATCTTGCTGCCACGCTCCTGCAGCGGCGCGACCGTGATGTTACCGTCGGGGCTCACGTCGAAGTAGCCCCGGCCCCAGCGGTCGATCATGTAGAGGTCCTTCGCGTCGTCCGTGGTCCACGCGTTGGGCTCCTGCTTTTGCGTACTGCTCAACTTCTTTGCCTCCTTGAGGCCGCGGTGAGGGTCGTTCGTCGATGCGACGGAGAGCTAAAGAGGCCACGCCCGGCTTTCATCGGCCGCTCAAAAGCAGCGTTCGAACCCTGGACGTGGCCGGCTGGGCAACGTGAAACGGTCGTGTGAATGTGGGACGGCAGAGACCCCCGCACGTCCGCGCTGCGGCTCAATACGACAAGGGGGCAAGTCCTTCAAGACCAGCCGACGCAGTGCGGTGTGCGGTGGCGGAGGGGGGGTCCCGGGGGGAAGTTCGGCCTGGGGTCAGGCCTGGGCCGGGGTCTTCGCAGCGGCGGCCTTGGCGCGCTTCGCGGCGGACTTGTAGTGGTCGTAGAGGCGGGGCACGGGCCACGCTTCCAGGCGCTTGCGGTAACCGGCGTCCTTGGCGCGCTTCTCCGTCTCCAGGATGGCGTCCACGAGCTTCGCGCGGCTGCCGAACTTCTCCTTGACCTCGGAGAACGTCGCGTGGAGACGAAGGAGCTTCGCGTTCGAGACGTGCTCGAGGCTCTTCGCGCCGCCCCGGTCGGCGTTGGTGCGGTCGAGCCACAGCGCGTCGCCGGTGAGCTGCTTGAGGGCCTCGACGAGCTTCGACTTCTCGCCGAACTTCTCCTTCACGATCGAGATCGGGCTTTTGCGTGCCATGGTCGTCTCCTTCTGCTGGTGGCGCGAGATGACTCGCGCGGCTTGTGTGGGGCGCCGATCTAGCAGAGCAGCGCGCGCACACGCAAGCCGGCCGAAAGACCGAATGCCGCGTCCCCCCACCCGCGGCCTGGCCCGCCCCCCACCGGAGCCTCCGCCCTCGACCGACGAGCCTCCTCCCTCGCCCCTCGAACCGCGCCTCCCTGGCTCCCCACCACCCCTCCGCGCCCCTCCCGTTCCGACGAACCGCGCCTCCCCCTCCAGCCGACCTCCGCGCCCTGGCTCCGGCGAATCTCTCCCTCGCGCGCCACCAATCTCCGCTCCTCCCTGGGCGACCGTGGTAGAGGCGCCGCATGTTGGAGCAAGGCCGCTGGCTCTTCGCTCAGGCCGCCAAGGCCGTGCCTCCCCTCCCCTTGCCCGTCCCCGAGGGCCCGTCCCTCGCGGAGACGCTGTTCAAGGTCGCCCTCCCCATCGTGGCCTACGTGGCCATCGCCCCGGTGCTCTGGCTCTTCTTCCGGCGCACCTGGCGCGAGCTGGACGTCGAGGCCCACGAGCACCAGCGCCGCACCCTCGCCGCGGGTCAGTACGATTACCGCCCCGCCGTCCTGTTCACCATCACCGCCCTCGTCCTCACCCTCCAGCATTACTTCGGCGGACGCGACTTCTTCGGCGACCACATCAAGCCCTGGCTCCGCGGCGTCGAGCTGGAGCAAGCCCTCCACCCTGGCGGCCTCGGGCAGTACGTCTCCCTCCGCAAGTACACGGAGCTCTACAGCTACGGCTGGTGGACCTTCACCCGCGTGCTCGGCTACGTGGTCATCCCCTTCGTCACCTGGAAGATCTGCTTCCGGAAGGACAGCCTCCTCGACATGGGCCTGCGCGTCCGCGGCCTGCTCAGCCACGCCTGGATCTACGGCCTCTGCCTCGCCGTCGTCGTCCCCGCCGTGTTCATCGTCGCGAGCTCGCCCGACTTCGGCAACTACTACCCCTTCTACAAGCAGAGCTCCCGGTCCTGGTTCGACTTCATGGTCTGGGAGGCGATGTACTTCCTCCAGTTCTTCGCCCTGGAGATCTTCTTCCGCGGCTTCTGGCTGTCGGGCCTCCGGCGCACCATGGGCTCGGGCGCGATCTTCGCCATGATCGTCCCGTACTGCATGATCCACTTCGGCAAGCCGTACCTGGAAACCGCGGGCGCCGTGATCGCCGGCATCGCCCTCGGCTCGCTGGCGATGCGCACGAAGAGCATCTACTCCGGCTTCATCGTCCACGTCACCGTCGCGCTCTTGATGGACGTCCTCTCCCTCATGAACCGCAACGCCATCCCGAAGGTCTTCTGGGCCCCCTGATCCTGCGCGTCGCGCGCCACGTCAGCCCCGCCTGGCCTCATCATCATCCGACGTGAGGGCGGAGGCGCAGTGCCGAGGGAGCTGCACTGCAAGATTCCTCCATGGTAACGTGCTGGTGCACACCATGGGACGCGCCGAAACCGAGTCCGGGCTGCCGTGAACCACGGTTGGTGCGCCGAGGGAGGCCGCGATGCTGACGAATGACTGGGTCGAGTTCATCAAGAACGTCCTGTCGCCGTCAGCCTTCAACGAGGTCGCCCTCGCCACGCTTCGTGCGCTCTACGGGACGCCCGTCCTGCTCGCCGACGGTACGGGAGACGGCGGCGCCGATGCCTGGATCGAGTTCCAGGCAGGTAGAAAGCCTGTCCAGCTCCACTCCGGCCTCAAGGAGGCCTGGGACGTGAAACTTTCGGGGGCGCTCGACAGATACGAACTACTGCGGACGAGCGGCCGGCTGTTCTTCGTCTGTGCCCAGACACCAGCCGCTCCGGAGCCAAAGCTCGCGCAGCTCGAGATGAAGTACGGCGTCGTGATCAAGTTCTACGACGCGCGCAGCATCGCATCGCTCGCCGCTGAGCCCGACAGGTATCCCGAGGTCTATGCCGTGCTCGCGCGCATCATCGGCGCCTCGGCCGCCAGAGCCACACCGCGCCCCTGGAGCCCATCCGTGGACGCGCGCCTGGCTTTCACCTTCTTCCACGAGAATTCGGGCGACTTTCGTGCCGAGGTCGCACGCAGCGTACTCGCGGCATGTCTGTACCGGACCAGCACACCGATCTCGGTCGACGCGCTGCTGAGCCATGCGGTCGATGCGGCGGGGATCGGTACGTCGGTTCGGCGCCTGTTTCGCCGGGAACTCGATACCCTCGCGGCCGAGGGCCTCGTCGAGGTACGTGAAGCCGAGGTCGCCGCGACCCGCACGCTCGCGGCGCGGACGAAGGCGGCCCTGGACATCCAGGCCGCCGCTGCCGAGCGCCTGCGCGAGGACTGCATCGAGGCGCTGGAAGGGCGGATTCACGATGCCGAGCGGCGCAGGAGCGCCGTGGACGACGTCTTCGACGATCTGGGCCTCCTCGTACGGGAAGTCCCCCCCAGCGCACTGACCGGGCGCACCTCGGAAGAACTCACGAGGCGCCTCGACCGGGTCGAGCGGCGCCTTGCAGATCATCTCATGCCGCGAGGAGGCACCTCCAGCGAGGCGCTCAAGGAGCTCGTCGACGTCGTATCGGCGTCCCCCTATGGCAAGGCCCTCGGAGCGGCAGAACTCTTCATCCAGATGACGAGCCGCGAGAGCGACGAACTCGCCACGGCGCTCACGCACGGCAACGATCTCACGATCTGGCTGGATGCTTCCGTCGCTCTCCCGATGCTGTGCGGCATGTTCGATCGGGTCGCGCACGGCTGGACCACCTCGGAGAGCGCCGTCGAACTCCACCAGGCGCTGCGCAAACGCGGCATCATGGCCGTCATTCCGAGCGTCTACATCGAGGAGATGGCCGCACACCTCCTGGAGGCGGCACGCCGATACCGCTCCTTCATCGGCGTCGACGAGGACCTGGCGCGCTCCGAGAACTTCTACGTGGCGCATTTCCACGCCGTGGCGCAGCGCCGGAGCGAGCCCGCAACCCTCGTGCGCTTCGACGAGTTCTTGCAGGATCTTGGCCTTCCCCACGACTGGGAGAGCGACAGGTGGTCACAGGAGCCGCGGCGCCTGCGTCGCGTCGTCGAACAGTCGCTGGAGACCCTCGCGAAACGCTACGAGATTGGTTCCCAGCGAATCGTATCGACGGAAGCCGTGGCGCTCCAGGACGAGCCGAGGCGAAGCGACATCGTCTTGCGGCACGACCGCTGCGTCGCGCGCGAGCTGGAAGAAAAGGTAGGTTCAGCGGGTGGGGGTGTGCTGCTCTGCTCGGAGGATCAGTGGTTCATCGGCGTGCTCGCCGCGAAGCAACTGCTCGCGCTCCACCCCGCCGCGCTGCTCGACGTGGTGCAGATCGTGCGTCCACGCGACGAACCGAGGCGACTCGCCTCCATGCGCGAGCTGGCCGCCACGTTCTCCGAGCGGGCGCTCTCCCGGGGCGCCGCCGTCTGGGATCTCCTCGCACAGCTCGAAGCGCCGCAGCTCTCCGACCGAGAGCTGCTACGGCGAGCCAAGGACTTCAAGTCCGCATGGTTGCGGCGCACCAACCGCGAGACACTGCCACGCGCTGCCGACTGGCAACGCTTCAAGGTGACAGGCAGCTTCGACGCTTGACGGCAGCGCCCTCCGCAGCCACGCGCTGGCAGCCGGCGACCGCCGTGATGAGCGCCCACCGAGCGCCTGCCAGCCTGGCACCGACCCGCGTTCCTGCGGCGTGCCGATCCGGCACGGAACGCCCACGACGCGACAAGTTGGCAACCCGCCCGGATCGAGGTGGCGATCCTTTGCGCGACCCACCGGACAGCTTCTATCCTGAAGCCACCCCGTGAAGCCCGGCACCACCGCCCCCCGCCCTCGCGCCGCCGAACCTCGCGCCGCCGAACCTCGCGCCGCCGCACCTCGCGCCGCTGGCGGCCGCGCGCGCCTCACCCGCGCCGCCACGGTGCTCGGCGCCCTCGCGTTCTGCGTCTCGCTGTGCCCCGGCCGCGCCGAGGCCGACATCTACATGTACACCGACGCGGACGGCGTCACCCACTTCTCCAACCGCGCCGGCGCCGACCCCAAGTTCAAGCTGTACCTCAAATCCCAGGAGCGACGCGGCACCTCGCGGAACGGCATCACCCCCACGCTCCCCAGCGATCGCAGCCTCGATCGCTTCACCCGCTACGACGCCTGGATCCGCCAGGCGGGGACGCTGTACCAGATCCCCGAAGAGCTGATCCGCGCCGTCATCAAGGTGGAGAGCGACTACGACCCGCGCGCCGTGTCCCCCGCCGGTGCGCAGGGCCTGATGCAGCTCATGCCGCCCACCGCGTTGCGCATGCAGGTCCGCGATGCCTTCGATCCACGCGAGGCCATCTTCGGAGGCACCCGCTACCTCCGCGTGCTGGCCAACGTCTTCAACGGAGATCTCGATCTCACCATCGCCGGGTACAACGCCGGCGAAGGGGCGGTCCTCCGCTACAACGGAATTCCGCCTTACCAGGAGACGCAGACCTACGTGACCCGCGTCCGTACGTACTACGCCCGCTACCGCGCGAACCGCGACGCCACCGCTGCGTCGACCGAACCCTGAGCGGCACTTCGCCGCACCCGTCACAACGCGTCGCGCCACGCATGACGCTCCTCGTCGTCGCCCACCCGCTCCCCGCGCCGACTCCATGCGCCGCGCGTCACGACCCGAAACCAGGCTAGAACCCCTGGAACCGGCGGATCTCCTGGACCTTCGGACAGGGGTTGTGCAAGTCGAGCCGGCCCACTAGAACCCGTAAGACACCACGTTTTCCGAAGGGCGAGGGCCACACCACATGACCGCCACCACCCCCACTCCTCTCATCGAGCTGGGCACGAAGCCGTCCGGCATCGTGCCGCTCAAGCCGCCCGTCGACCCGGCGACGCTGCGCCACAAGAACTTCATCGACGCCCCCGACTGGCGGCGCATCCCCGCGTACGCCGACGTCACCGAGGAGCAGTTCCTCGATCACAAGTGGCAGTCCAAGAAGTCGATCACGCGCCCCGACAAGCTGCTCGACGCGCTGCGCTCCCTGGTCTCCGAAGAGTTCATCCGTGACGCGACCGAGGGCTTCCAGCGCGCGCCCATGAGCTTGCGCGTGTCGCCCTACATGCTGTCGCTCATCGACTGGAACGACCCGTACGACGACCCGCTGCGCATCCAGTTCATCCCGCTGGCGTCGCGCCTCTTGCCCGACCACCCCAAGCTCGGCCTCGACTCGCTCCACGAGCGCGCGGACGCCCCCGTCCCTGGCCTGACGCACCGCTACCCGGACAAGGCGCTCTTCCTGCCGCTCGACACCTGCCCCGTCTACTGCCGCTTCTGCACGCGCAGCTACGCGGTGGGCATCGACACGGAAGAGGTGGAGAAGACGCATTTCCGCGTCGACGAAGCGCGCTGGAAGCAAGCGTTCGAGTACATCGCCTCGCGCCCCGAGCTGGAGGACATCGTGGTCTCCGGCGGCGACGCCTACAACCTGCGGCCCGAGCAGATCACGCTCATCCTGACCACGCTGCTGGAGATGCCCAACATCCAGCGCATCCGCGTGGCCACCAAGGGCCCGGCCGTCATGCCGCAGAAGATCCTCACCGACGACGAGTGGGTCGACGCGGTGACGCGCGGCGTGGATCTCGGGCGCAAGCTGCACAAGGAGGTCGTCCTCCACACGCACTTCAACAACCCGAACGAGATCACCGGCATCACCCGTGACGCGATGAACCGCCTCTTCGAGCGCGGCATCACCATCCGGAACCAGTCGGTGCTCCAGCGCGGCGTGAACGACACCCCCGAGACGATGAAGCTCCTCGTGAAGCGCCTCGGCCAGATCCACGTGCATCCCTACTACGTGTACGTCCACGATCTCGTGCAGGGCGTCGAAGACCTGCGCACCACGCTGGAGACGGGCCTCATGCTCGAGAAGCACGTGCGCGGCACGACGGCGGGCTTCAACACCCCGACCTTCGTCGTCGACGCCCCTGGCGGCGGCGGCAAGCGCGACGCCCACTCGTACGAGTTCTACGACCGCGAGACGGGCATCTCCATCTACCAGGCCCCGAGCGTGAAGCCCGGCCAGCGCTACATCTACTTCGATCCGATCGACCTGCTCCCCCCCGAGGGCCAGGCCCGCTGGGCCGATCCCAGCCAGCACCAGGTGATGATCGACGACGCCCTGAGCCGCGTGCGCGAGCCGGGCCGCGGTCGCCCCGACTGACGTCACAGGCCCTCGCCAGCCTCTCCTTACGTCTCTCTCCTGGCGCGACACCCTCGCGCCCCTCTCACCCACCTCGGAAGCCAAACGAGCACGTCGCCGTCTCGGCGCACCGTCTGCGCCGCCGCACGTCCACCGCGCTCGCCAGCGGTGTCAGTTCGCTTCTTCGCGGATCGGCGCGGAGACAGGAGCGGCTTCGTAGAGGGCGAGGGCGCCTCGCAGCTCCTTCTTCACCCGCTCCACCAGGTCCGGCGGCTCCACCACGCGCGCGGTCTCGCCGAAGCCGAGCACCCAGGTGGTCAGCTCGGTCGTGTCGCCGATCTCCATGGTCAGCCGCACGCCGCCGCCAGGCAGGCTGGTGATCTTCTGCGAGGGGTGCACGTTACGCGTCCGCACGAACTCGGTGACGCGCTCGTCGAAGTCGATGATGACGCGCCGGGGCTCACCACCGCGCCAGATGCCGAACTGGCCCTGGAAGTGATCGTCGATGGAGAAATCCTCGGGCAGATCGAAGCGCTCGGTCACGGCGCACTCGGTGTCGCGCATCCGGTCGAGGAGGAACGTGCGCAGCTCGCCCTTCTGGGCGTGGAGGCCGACGCAGTAGATGGCGTCCTTGTAGAGGACCAGCGCGTAGGGGTGGATGGTGACGCGCTCCTCGGAGCCCTTCGCGCGACGGTAGCGGCAGCGCAGCGGGCGGAGATCGGCGACGGCCTGGAAGAGGTCGTCGAGTTCCTCGGTCTTCGAGGCGTAGTCCTTGGGCGCGAAGGGCAGGTAGAGGAAGCGCTCTTCGAGGCGGGCATCGGCGACGCCCGCGTTGGCGCCACGGCCCGGGCGGCGGGCCACACCGAGGAGCCGCTGGGTCGCCAGGTCGATCTCCTCGAACAGGGTGGAGCCGCGCATCGGCTCGAACAGGCGGCGGGCCGCGAGGAGTGCGTACGCCTGGGTGCGGCGCATCTCGACGCGGCGCGGGGCCTCGCTCGGCGAGAGCCGCCAGAGGCGAGGCCCGCCAGGGCGCACGGGCGCGGAGATGAGGTCGAGCTCGCGCCGCACCTCGGCCAGGTAGCGCCGGAGGGAGCGCGGCGTGACGTCGAGCTCACGCGCGAGATCGTAGATGGTCAGCCCCGCCGGATGCTTCTGGAGCAAGCTGCGGAGAGCATCGAGGCGACGGTGCTGGGTGAACGGCCCGCGCGGGCGGCCACGGACCGCGCGCTTGGCCCCGCCGTCGTCGAAGGGAGAAGACGACGAGTCCGGGTCGAGGTCGTCATCCTCCGCAGCCGACGGGGCGAAGCGCTGCGACGCAGGCCCCGAAACGCTGCCTTGCGTCCGCGCCGCAGGCGCCGCCGACGTGCGGGCCTTGGCGGTCCCCGCTGCTCCCGCGCGCACACCATCGCGTGATGGCGGCGACGAGGAGGTCCGAGGCCGCGGAGGCGACGTGCTCGAGCTGGAGAACGCACCCCCAGGCCGGGACTTCTTCGTCGCAGGTGAGGGCGCGCGGGCACTGGCGTGACCGGTGCGGGAGGCGCGGGGCATCCCTGTGGGCTCTACTTCAAGGGGCCGCCTCGTCCAAGCACTATCCGGGGTGCCGCGAGCGCCGCTTCAGAGCTGGCTCACACTCTTCCCGGCCGCCACGAACCGCGTCTGCACCCGGTCACCACGACCCACGCCAGCACTGGCACGAACGACATCCCTCGGCGGCAATCGCATCTCGCTACCAGCAAGGCAAACGCCTCCTCGGACCGCGAGCCATCACCCAGGACACGACGCCGACCCCAGGTCGCGCCACGGACCGCTCCGCGCCACGAGCAGCCACGACACCTGGGCGTGAGTCGCCCCACACTGCGCCTTCCCTTGAATGAACGCGACGCTCCCGACCCTCCGGCGCGTCCAGCAACTCGTGAGCGCAACGGTCCGCGGTCCATCCGACCCCGCCCGCGAAGACTGGAGAGGAACGAGGAATGAGACCGCCATGAAGCGCTGTCCCTACCCCTTCGAAGGACCCGCTCTGGATCCGTCTGCCCCTGGTGGGTCGAGGGCCGCTGGCGAGCGCGACGCGTGGTGGCCCCGGCGGCACGGGATGCAGCGCATCGACCGGTCATCTCCACGCCCGAACCCGTGGTCCCTCTCCGCGTCTCGGCTCGCGTGATGTCGCGAGTTCTCGTGCTGTTTGTGCCCGATCCTGGTGCGTTCGAGACTCGGAGACCCCCCTCAGCCACCTGACCCCCTCGAGATAAAAATTCAGAGAACTCCTGAGTCACCTGACCCCCTCGAGATAAAAATTAGGAAATCTCCTGAGTCCCTTACGAGTGCAGAGATAAAAATTAGGGGAATGCCTGAGTCCCTCTGACCCCGACGAGACAAAAATTCAGAGAACTCCTGAATCCCTTACGAGTGCAGAGATAAAAATTAGGAAATCTCCTGAGTCACCTGACCCCGATGAGATAAAAATTAGGAAATCTCCTGAGTCACCTGACCCCCTCGAGATAAAAATTCAGAGAACTCCTGAGCCTGCTACTGCTGTAGCAGTACAAAAATCGGACAAATCCTGAGTTCCCTCGAGCGCATGAGTGACCTTGGGGGATGGCGCCTCCACATCACAGGAACTCTCCTCGGGAGGTGAGGCGGTTCGGCTCACGCTCTGCGGGGCCACACCTGACCGGATACGCGGGGGGTGCTGGGGCACGGGAGGTCGACACCGGGGCCGACCAGGGTGCGCTCCTGGGTGCGCCGTGGGCAGCCGTGGAGGGGTGGGGAGATCCGTGGGTGACGGGTGGGGGGTCGAGGCGCCCGTTCCGCACGGGGAAGGGCGCCTTTTTTCGGTGAAAACCGATGAAAAGCACCTGGGACCCCGCTTGTGGGCGATCCAAAAGTCGTGAGAGCATTCCAGGCTCGGGAATAAAAAATCATCTGGGGATAATCAGGTCGATCCGGCTCCAGATGACTCCTGATCGCTGCGCACCAGAGAGGGCCGGCAGCTCATGACGAGAAGCACACACCGTTGGAGGGCTCAGGTCCCTCGTTGGGCGATGACCGTGGCGTTGGCTGGGGTGGCGAGCGCGCTCACGGCGCTGGTCTCCTCGCCGGCCCATGCGCAGTACGACTGCAGCTCACCGAACCCTGCGCACTGGCCACCGCCGGCGAAGCCTTACTTCATGCTGGCGATGGACACGTCGGGCTCGATGACCATCACGGTCAACGGGAACAACTCGTGTGCCTACCCGAACGACCGGCTGGGGCACGGGCGCTGCGCCATCCGCAAGACGGTGCAGGCCTTCAGCGGGCAGGCGAACTTCGGTCTCGCGACGTTCGCGCGGCGGATGCTGACCTGCACGGGCAACCAGTCGCCGTGCCAGTTCATCAACCCGAACCCGTTCACGCACCTCTGCACGTACGCCGATCTGCCGAACAACAGCGGGGGGGATCAAGGGAACCCGAACAACGGGGCCGGACTCACCTGCGACAGCGGCTGCGGGTGGGAGCCGACGCCTGGCGCGCCGAACTCGTCGACGCGGCGTGGCGCGAACATCCTGGTGCCGCTGCCGCAGGACATCGGACTCAACCCGCCGAGCAACGTGGCGGATCTGCTCGCGTACGTGGACAACGACTGCTCGGACAACCGGGAGCTGTTCGCCACGGGCTGCACGCCGCTCAACGGCATCCTCCGCGGGCTGCACACGTACTACCAGGACCAGTGGCAGTTGCCACCTTCGGGCCCCCCGACGTACCCCTCTCCGCTGACGAGCACGGCGAACGGGGAGCGTGGGTGTCGCTCGGTGAACGTCATCCTGGTGACCGACGGGGGCGAGACGTGCGACCAGCCAGCGGACGCCGTCGCGGCCGCGGCGGCGCTGTACAACGGCTTCACGAAAGACGGGATCTTCTGGCGTGTGCGCACGTTCGTCATCGACTTCGGTGACGCTGGCGACGCGGCCAACCAGATCGCGAACGCTGGTGGGACGTTCTCGGCCCAGCGCGCGACGAACGAGGCCCAGCTCAGCATCGCGCTCTCCAACATCATCAGCGGGTCGGTCGCGCCGGAGGTGTGCGACAACGTCGACAACAACTGCAACGGGTGCATCGACGAGGGCTACCGGCACTACTGCAACGTGAAACCCGCCGGGCAGTGCTGCGCGTGGGCGACACCGGCCCAGCGCACGACGTGCCTCAACAACTACACGGCGTCGATCACGTCGGCGAACCCTGGCGGGAACCTGGCCTTGCTGCCCTGCACCACGGTGCCGCAGTCGCAGAACCCGATCACCGGGCTCTGTTACAACCCGGGGGAGATCTGCGACGAGGCGGACAACAACTGCCAGTTCGGCGTGGACGAGGGGATGCTCAAGTGCGGCAGCCCGCTGCAGTGCCCGTCGCCAGAGGTCTGCGATGGTCGCGACAACGACTGCGACGGCGCGATCGACGAGGGCCTGAACGGCTGCAACCTCTGCGTGCCGAGCGTCGAGGTGTGCGACGGGTGCGACAACGACTGTGATGGCATTGCGGACAACGGGATCGCGCCCGTCGCGTGCGGGCTCGCGAGTCCGCCGAACTGCGCGGGGACGGCTTCCTGCACGCCACAGGCGGTGCCGTATCCGGGCGCGTGCGTGCCGGGTGGGTTCAGCCAGTGCAACAACAACCCGCAGGCAGAGATCTGCGACGGCATCGACAACAACTGCAACGGCATCGTCGACGACCAGGTGCCGCCCACGGCCTGCGTGCCGCCAGGTGCGCCGCCTGGGCTGGTGTTCGGTGGGACGAGCCAGTGCCGACAGGGTTCGCAGCCGTGCAACGGCGTGTGCCAGGGCTACGTCGGGCCCAGCCCGGAGATCTGCGACGGCATCGACAACGACTGTGATGGGCTGATCGACGAGGATGTACTCGGCGTCGGCCAGTCGTGCGGCATCGATCAGGCGCCCTGCCAGGCAGGGACCACGGCGTGCGTCAACGGAGTGCTCGTCTGCCAGGGGGGTGTCGGGCCACAGCCCGAGGTCTGCGACGGCGTCGACAACAACTGCGATGGCGCGATCGACAATGCGCCGCTCGCGGACGCGCCGCCTGCGGGCCAGACGGGATGCTGGAACATGCCGGGCAACTGCTGCCAGTGGCCTCCGGGCTCGCCGAGCGTGACGTGGTGCCCGCCGGCGGGCGCGTCGTGCAGTGGCAACGGGAGCCTGGCGCCGCCGTGCAACCGAGGCACGCTGGTGTGCTCGGGCGGCGGGTGGCAGTGCCAGGGTGGGACGCTGCCGTTCGCCGAGGTGTGCGACGGGGTCGACAACAACTGCAACGGGCAGATCGACGAGGGGAACATCCCGCAGGTCGGGTTGCCCTGCGGCAGCGACGTCGGCGAGTGCGTGCCAGGGACGCTGGCCTGCGCGGGCGGCGTGCTGTCCTGCGTGGGGAGTGTCGGGCCGCAGACGGAGATCTGCGATGGCCTCGACAACGACTGCGACGGGCAGACCGACGAAGACGCGCTGGTGGGTGGACCTTGCCAGCCGAGCTACGACACGACGCTCTTCCCGGGGGTGCGCACGGCAGCGCCCTGCATGCCCGGGGTGCTCCAGTGCGATGCGAGCGGTGCCGCGGTCTGCGTGGGCGGGGTAGGCCCGCAGCCCGAGGTCTGCGACGGCATCGACAACGACTGCGATGGGATCATCGACGAGCCTGGGCCGGCGCCCGACGGCATCACCGGCCAGGGGGTGATCGGTCAGCCGTGCGGTGAGGCAGTCGGGACCTGCTCGCAAGGGGTCTACGTGTGCCTGAACGGGAGCGTCCAGTGCCAGGGAGGGCAGCTCCCGCACACCGAGCTCTGCGACTGCCAGGACAACAACTGCGACGGCATGGTCGACAATCCGCCCGCGGGTGGGTCGCTGTGCAGCGCGGGCAAGGAGTGCGTGCAAGGGCCCAACGGCTGCGGATGCGCGCCGCCGTGCGCCAGCGGCGAGTTCCCCTGTCCGCCAGGGCAGCGCTGCGTGGAGGCCACGAGCAGCCCTGGAGGCGCCACCGGGCACTACTGCGTGCCGGATCTGGAACTCATCTGCGGCAACTGCGCGACCCGGACGGTGACCGGCGCGGGCAACCACGTGGTCTGCGCGCCCGCGGGTTCCGCCGCGTCGCAGTGCGGTCAGGTGCCAGAGTGCGTGTGCAAGGGTCAGAATGGGTGCCAGGAGCCGTGCTTCGGCGTGGTCTGCAGCCCAGGGCAGCAGTGCGCGCGGATCGGGCCGCACGCGGGACAGTGCGTGACCGACGTGAGCTGCTGGTCGATCCCCTGCACGGGTGGCTGCGCCGAGGCGTGCCACGACGGCGTCTGCCGGACCAATCCCTGCGTGCCCACGTCGGGTGAGACGGCGCCCTGCCCTGCCGATCAGGCCTGCAAGCCGAGCACGGACTGGTCGAGCGCGGAGTGCATCCCGTCGTGTGTGGGGGTGAGCTGCCCTGACGGGCAGGCATGCCAGCAGGGGGAATGCCAGGTCGCTTGCACGCCGGGCTGCACGGCCGGGCAGGCCTGCGACACGACCGCGACACCGCCGGCCTGTGTGCAGTGCCCCGCGGACTGCGCCAGCGGGTGCTGCAACGCCGCTGGCCAGTGCATCGACTGCCCCTGCTCGGGCGTCATCTGCCCCGAGGGTCAGATCTGCCGCGAGGGGAGCTGCTTCGAGGGCGAGATGTCGTCCGGGGTCGGCGGCTCGGGTGGCTCGAGCAGCAACGGGACCGGGACGGGCGGCGCGACGTCCACCAGCTCGGGCGGCCCGAATGGTCAGGGCGGCGACGAGGGCGGCGTCTGGGGCCTGCCCACGGGCGGCGGCGGATGCAGCTGCGAGGTCGGTCCCGGCGCCGGGGAGCGTCGCGGATGGGGCGGGCTCGCCGGGGTCGGTCTGGCCCTCGCGTTCGCGCTGCGCAGACGTCGAGATGCGCGCGGGGCGCAGGAGGTGGTGCGATGAGCCGCGTCTCGAGTCGTTGGCTGAAGCGCGGGTTGTCCTTCTGCGTGAGCGGGTGGGGCTTTCTGGCGCTCTCCCTGGCGGGGCTCTCGAGCACCACGGGATGCAGCAACCCGGCGTACTGCTTCACCGACTGCCCTGGGGACACCACCACGTCCTCGGGGACGCAGGGCACGGGCGGTAACGGCGAGGGGGGCTGCTTGTTCGGCTGCGGGGACGGCGGCAACGGCGCCGACGGTCAAGGCGGCAACGGCGCTGGCAACTGCATCCCCGACGATCCGCCCAACGAGGTCTGCGACCTCCGCGACAACGACTGCAATGGCCTCGTCGATGACATCCCGGGCATCGACTACGAAAGCCTCACGTCCTGCGGCACCTGCAGCAAGAACTGCCTCCAGGAGCTGCTCAACAACGACCTCGGCACCATCCAGTGCATCCCCAGCCAGAACCCGGGCACCACCCCGGGTCAGTGCGTCGGCAGCTGCGCCGCCGACTACCACGACCTCGATGGCAACGGCTCCTGCGAGTACTACTGCCTCGGCGGCAGCCAGCCCGAGAGCATCTGCAACAACATCGATGACGACTGCGATGGCCTCGTCGACGAGGAGGTCAACTACTGCGACAGCGTCACCGACTGCGGCGCCTGCGGCTACGCCTGCAACGTCCTCCACGGCACCCCCACCTGCGTCAACAATGGCGCCTCGCCTTGCACCCTGCTCAACACCCACTGCGCCATCGACGCCTGCGATTGCACCGGGCCCGGCAACTGCTGGCACGATCTCGATGGCGTCTACGCCACGGGCTGCGAGTACCAGTGCTTCCCCACCGGACCCGAACTCTGCGGGGACGGCATCGACAACGACTGCGATGGCCTCCTCGATGGTGCCGACGATCTCAGCCAGGATCCCGCCATCGGCGTCGCTTGCCAGGGCGGCGTCGAGGGCGTCTGCGCCGACCCCGCCCACGCCGGCGTCACCGCGTGCGTCAACGGCCTCGTCGCCTGCATAGGCCCGGACGTCATCGTTCCCAACCAGCTCCAGGAGAGCTGCAACAACCTCGATGACAACTGCGATGGCGTCATCGACAACAACCCCGTCGACGTCGGTGGCGCCTGCGGCGTCAGCAACATCTTCCCCTGCTCTCTCGGCACCTTCCAGTGCGTCAACGGCGCGCCCTCCTGCATCGGCGCCGTGCCCCCGGGCCTCGAGATCTGCAACGGCATCGACGACGACTGCGACGGCATGATCGACTTCACCGTCGCCACCAACTCTCCGCCCTCCGACGTCGGTAACCCGTGCGGGGTCTATCCCCCGCCACCGCAGGGCGCCACCAGCCCCTGCTCCGCTGGCGCCACCGCCTGCATCGGCGGTCTCATCGCCTGCCAGGGGGCCGTCGGACCGCTCGCCTCCTCCGACACCTGCGGCATCGACGCCAACTGCGACGGCACCCTCACCAACCAGCCCAACCTCAACACCGACGTCGCCAACTGCGGTGCGTGCGGCAACAACTGCTATGCGGGCGCCGTCCACTCCATCCAGGCCTGCGTCAACGGCGTCTGTCAGTCCCAGGGCTGCCAGCCGGGCTACTGGGATCTCGATGGCGACGGCCTCTGCGAGTACGCCTGCACCTTCACCCAGGCACAGGAGGTCTGCAACGGCGTCGACGACAACTGCAATGGCCAGATCGACGAGGGCGTCATCGCTCCCTCCCCCGTCCAGGTCTGCGGGGTCAGCCCCTCCGCCACCAGGCCCGAGTGCACCTCCGGCGTCACCGTCACCTGCAACAACGGCGCGTGGCAGTGCGCTTTCCCGCCCGGCGTCTGCACCGGCGGCAACTGCGCCGCGACCCCCGAGGTCTGCGACACGCTCGACAACAACTGCAACGGCGTCGTCAACGAGAACTTCCCCAACTGGGGCAAGCCCTGCAACAGCGACGATGGGATCCAGCCCGGCCACGGCGCCTGCCGCACCACGGGCACCTACGCCTGCACCAGCCCCACCACCGTCGCTTGCAATGCCGTCAAGGCCGACTGCGCCACCCTCCCGGGCGGATGCACCGAGCTGTGCGACGGCATCGACAACGACTGCGATGGCCTCGTCGACGAGACCTTCAACAACAGGGGTCAGAACGCCACCTACTTCGTCCGACCCGCCGTGACCCGGATCGGGGCGAACAGCTGGATCCACTCGTACGAGGCGAGCCGGCCGAGCGCGACGAGCACGGACTCGGGGCATGGGAACGGCTACTGGACGCAAGCCATCGCGGGCGCGACGCGCGACGCGACGCCGGCTTGCTCGGTGCCGGGTCGGCTGCCCTGGTTCAACGTCAGCCCCGACGAGGTCCAGCAGACCTGCACGGCGATGGGTGGCACCATCTGCTCCCTCGCGGACTGGCAGACGGCCTGCCGCGCCACGGTGAACTGCGCGTACGGCTACGCACCTCGCAACAGCGGCGCGGCAACGACCTGCACCACGCCGGCCGTCGCCGGGACGAAGTACTGCAACCTGGGGTCGACGTACGACTTCGATCCCGTCACGCCGGGGATCCAGGACGGGCTGCTGCCGGGCGCGTCGAGCGCGCTCCAGAGCTGCTGGGCCGACTGGTCGGGCCTGCAAGGCAACACGCCGGCGTCGGAGCGCATCTTCGACATCACCGGCAATCTCTGGGAGATCACGGTCAAGCCCGGCGGGGCGTTCGGCCTGATGGGTGGCGCGTTCAGCACCCAGAACCAGGAAGCGGCGGGCTGCGACTTCACCTTCTACACGGTGGAGCAGGGCTTCAAGTTCTACGACGCCGGCTTCCGCTGCTGCTTCTCCTCCAATCCCACCCAGTAACGCACCTCCGCCTCCGGCCGGGTGTTTCGCACCCGGCGGACGCGCCGCGTCGACATCCGACCGGAGCGCCCGCGACGAGTCACGGCGTGTCTCCACGCATCGCCACGAACCGCCGCGTACGTCGCCACGCGCCGCCATGAACGTCGCCACGCGCCCTCGTGTGCATCGACGCGCTCGAAAGAGCGTGAATCATGGCCCTCTCACCCTTGTAGGTCGTGGCGAGCCGTGGGACGATCCACCCTCGCGCCCTTGCCTCCGTTGCAGAAACTCCGGCGAGTTTCGCTCAGCGGGGGCGTTTGACCACGCGGAGCTCCCAGCGATGGCTCGCACTCAGTACCCGGTCCCGCGCTCTCCGAACCTGCGCTCGTCGATCCCTCGTCTCTTCACCGCCACCACGTTCGGGATCGCTCTCAGCGCGCTCTCGGGCTCCGCTTCGGCACAGTACGATTGCTCCTCGCCCGATCCGACGCGCTGGCCGCCCGCGTCGAAGCCGTACTTCATGCTGGGGTTCGATACCTCCGGCTCGATGGCCGATACCGTCACGCAGAGCGGCTTGCCCCACCCGGACAGCTGCCAGTTCGGGACGAACCGGCTGTCCCACGGCCGGTGCGCGGTGCGGAACACGGTGCAGGCCTTCAGCGGGCAGGTGAACTTCGGGCTCGCGACCTTCGCGACACGGATCATCAGCTGCAACAACGCGGCGTCGTGCCCGTGCACGAACGACACGAACGCTTGCTTCTCCGGGTGCAGCTACGGCTGCTTTCCGCTGGAGCTCCAGACCCGCCCCCCCTGCACCGGCTGCGGGGGCATCTTGAACAACGACCCCACGACCTCCGCCGGCGCGTACATCCGGGTGCCGATGCTCCGGGATCACTTCTGGAGCCAGCCGCCAACGGCGCCGAATGTGAACACCATGCTCAACTGGGCAGACAACAGCTGCGGTCAGGGCAGCTTCCCGCAAGGCGGCCAGGAGCTGTTCGCGAGGGGCAACACGCCGCTCAACGGGATGCTGCGGGACATGTTCCGGTACTACTCCGGGACGTGGGTGCCGCCGGATGGGAGCGTAGCGCTGCCGTCACCGCTCGCGGCGGAAGATCTCGCGGGACCCGGGGTGAACGGTGGGACGGGGTGTCGCTCGGTGAACGTCATCCTGATCACGGACGGTGACGAGACCTGCGACACGCACCAGGACGCGGTCAACGCGGCGGCGGCGCTGTACCAGACGGGGGTCACGGTCGGCGGCAAGAACTTCAAGGTCCGCACGTTCGTCATCAACTTCGTCGGTGGGAGCCCGGCGAACGCGAACGCGATCGCGGCGGCGGGTGGGACGGGCAGCTCGCACTTCGCCACGAACGAGGTGCAGCTCTCGCAGGCGCTGGCGACCATCATCGCCGGCGCGACGTCGCCAGAGGTCTGCGACAACGTCGACAACAACTGCAACGGGTGCGTCGACGAGGGCTACCAGCATTACTGCAACGTGAAGCCCGCGGGGCAGTGCTGCGCGTGGTCGACGCCGGCCCAGCGCACGACCTGCATCAACAACTACACGGCGTCGATCACGTCGGCGAACCCTGGCGGGGACCTGGCCTTGCTGCCCTGCACCACGGTGGTGCAGTCGCAGAACTCGAGCACCTGGCTCTGCCACAACCCCGGCGAGATCTGCGACGACGCGGACAACAACTGCCAGGCCGGCGTGGACGAGGGGATGGTCAAGTGCGGGAGCCCCTTGCACTGCCCCATGCCCGAGGTGTGTGACGGCGCGGACAACAACTGCAACGGGCAGATCGACGAGGGCGGGGTCTGCGCGGCCTGCGTGCCGAGCCCCGAGGTCTGCGACGGGTGCGACAACGACTGTGATGGGATCGCCGACAACGGGATCGCGCCCGTCGCGTGCGGGCTGGCGAGCCCGCCCAACTGCGCGGGGACGGCGACGTGCACGCCGCAGCCAGTGCCGCAGCCGGGCGCGTGCGTGCCGGGTGGGTTCGGCCAGTGCAGCAACAACCCGCAGCCAGAGGTCTGCGACGGCATCGACAACAACTGCAACGGCATCGTCGACGACCAGGTGCCGCCCACGGCCTGCGTGCCGCCTGGCGCGCCCCCTGGGCTGGTGTTCGGTGGGAACAGCCAGTGCCGGCAGGGTTCGCAGCCGTGCAACGGCGTGTGCCAGGGCTACGTCGGGCCGAGCCCGGAGATCTGCGACGGCATCGACAACGACTGCGACGGGCAGATCGACGAGGATGTGCTCGGCGTCGGTCAGTCGTGCGGCATCGATCAGGCGCCCTGCCAGGCAGGGACCACGGCGTGCGTCAACGGGGTGCTGGTCTGCCAGGGGGGCGTCGGGCCTCAGCCCGAGGTCTGCGACGGCGTCGACAACAACTGCGATGGCGCGGTCGACAATGCGCCGCTCGCGGATGCACCGCCCGCGGGCCAGACGGGGTGCTGGAACATGCCGGGCAGCTGCTGCCAGTGGCCTCCGGGCTCGCCGAGCGTGACGTGGTGCCCGCCGGCAGGGGCGTCGTGCAATGGCAACGGGACCCTGACGCCGCCGTGCAACCGCGGCACGCTGGTGTGCTCGGGCGGCGGGTGGCAGTGCCAGGGCGGGACGCTGCCGTTCGCCGAGGTGTGCGACGGGGTCGACAACAACTGCAACGGGCAGATCGACGAGGGGAACATCCCGCAGGTCGGGTTGCCCTGCGGCAGCGACGTCGGCGAGTGCGTGCCAGGGTCGCTGGCCTGCGCGGGCGGCGTGCTGGCCTGCGTGGGGAACGTCGGGCCCAGCCCCGAGGTCTGCGATGGCCTCGACAACAACTGCAACGGGCAGATCGACGACGGGATCCCCTCGGGTGGACCGTGCACTCCCTACTACGACACGACGCTCTTCCCGGGTCCGCGTACGGCAGCGCCGTGCTCACCGGGGGTATTCCAGTGCGATGCCAACGGAGATGCGATCTGCGTGGGCGGGGTGGGCCCGCAGCCCGAGATCTGCGACGGCATCGACAACGACTGCGATGGGATCATCGACGAGCCAGGACCGGCGCCCGACGGCATCACCGGCCAGGGGGTGATCGGTCAGCCGTGCGGTGAGGCGGTCGGGACTTGCTCGCAGGGCGTCTACGTGTGCCAGAACGGCAATGTCCTCTGCCAGGGGGGCCAGCTCCCGCACACCGAGATCTGCGACTGCCAGGACAACAACTGCGACGGCACGGTCGACAACCCGCCCGCGGGTGGGTCGCTGTGCAGCGCGGGCAAGGAGTGCGTGCAAGGACCTGGCGGCTGCGGGTGCGCGCCGCCGTGCGCCAGCGGCGAGTTCCCCTGTCCGCCAGGGCAGCGCTGCGTGGAGGCCACGAGCAGCCCTGGGGGTGCGTCCGGGCGCTACTGCGTGCCGGATCTGGAGCTCATCTGCGGCAACTGCGCGACCCGGACGGTGACCGGCGCGGGCAATCACGTGGTCTGCGCGCCCGCGGGCTCCGCCGCGTCGCAGTGCGGTCAGGTGCCCGAGTGCGAGTGCAAGGGCCAGAACGGATGCCAGGAGCCGTGCTTCGGCGTGGTCTGCAGCCCAGGGCAGCAGTGCGCGAGGATCGGGCCACACGCGGGGCAGTGCGTCTCCGATGTGAGCTGCTGGTCGATCCCCTGCGCGGGTGGCTGCGCCGAGGCCTGCCACAATGGGGTCTGCCAGACGAACCCCTGCGTGCCCACCTCGGGTGAGACGGCGCCCTGCGCCGCCGATCAGGGCTGCAAGCCGAATACGGACTGGTCGAGCGCGGAGTGCGTGCCTTCCTGCGTTGGGGTGAGCTGCCCCAGCGGGCAGGCGTGCCACCTGGGTGAATGCCAGGTCGCTTGCACGCCCGGCTGCGCGGCCGGACAGGCCTGCGACACGACCGCGACACCGCCGGCTTGCGTGCAGTGCCCCGCGGACTGCGCGAGCGGGTGCTGCAACGCCGCTGGCCAGTGCATCGACTGCCCGTGCTCCGGCGTCATCTGCCCCGAGGGTCAGGTCTGCCGCGAGGGGAGCTGCTTCGAGCGCGACGGGTCCTCCGGGGTCGGCGGCGCGGGTGGCTCGAGCAGCAACGGGACCGGAGCGGGCGGCGCGACGTCCACCAGCTCGGGTGGCCCGAATGGCCAGGGCGGCGACGAGGGCGGCGTCTGGGGCCTGCCCACCGGCGGCGGTGGATGCAGCTGCGAGGTCGGTCCTGGAGCGCTGGAGCAGAAGGGGTGGGGGGGCCTCGCCGGGATCGGTCTGGCCCTCGCACTCGCACTGCGCAGACGTCGAGATGCGCGCGGGGCGCAGGAGGTGGTGCGATGAGCACGTCGTCCTTCGTCACTGCGCAGGGGGGTCGGTGGTCCGCAATGAAACGGGGCTGGCTGTCGCTCGCCCTCGCTTTCACGGCGGTGGTCTCCGGGGCAGGCGCCGCGGGATGCAACAACCCGGCGTACTGCTTCACCGACTGCCCTGGGGACACCACCACGTCCTCGGGAACGCAGGGCACGGGCGGCAACGGCGAGGGCGGCTGCTTGCTCGACTGCGGGAACGGCGGCAGCGGCGCCGACGGTCAGGGCGGCAGTGGCAACTGCATCCCCGACGATCCGCCCAACGAGGTCTGCGACCTCCGCGACAACGACTGCAATGGCCTCGTCGATGACATCCCCGGCATCGACTACGAAAGCCTCACGTCCTGCGGCACCTGCAGCAAGAACTGCCTCCAGGAGCTGCTCAACAACGACCTCGGCACCATCCAGTGCATCCCCAGCCAGAACCCGGGCACGACTCCGGGTCAGTGCGTCGGCAGCTGCGCCGCCGACTACCACGACCTCGATGGCAACGGCTCCTGCGAGTACTACTGCCTCGGCGGCAGCCAGCCCGAGAGCATCTGCAACAACATCGATGACGACTGCGATGGCCTCATCGACGAAGAGGTCAACTACTGCGACAGCGTCACCGACTGCGGCGCCTGTGGCTACGCCTGCAACGTGCTCCATGGCACCCCCACCTGCGTCAACAATGGCGCCTCGCCTTGCACGCTGCTCAACACCCACTGCGCCATCGACGCCTGCGACTGCACCGGGCCCGGCAACTGCTGGCACGATCTCGACGGCGTCTACGCCACGGGCTGCGAGTACCAGTGCTTCCCCACCGGACCCGAACTCTGCGGGGACGGCATCGACAACGACTGCGATGGCCTCCTCGATGGTGCCGACGATCTCAGCCAGGATCCCGCCATCGGCATTGCTTGCCAGGGCGGCGCCGAAGGTGTCTGCGCCGACCCCGCCCACGCCGGCGTCACCGCGTGCGTCAACGGCCTCGTCACCTGCGTCGGCCCGAACGTCATCGTCCCCAACCAGCTCCAGGAGAGCTGCAACAACCTCGATGACAACTGCGATGGCGTCATCGACAACAACCCCGTCGATGTCGGCGGCGCCTGCGGCGTCAGCAACATCTTCCCCTGCTCTCTCGGCACCTTCCAGTGCGTCAACGGCGCGCCCTCCTGCGTCGGCGCCGTGCCCCCGGGCCTCGAGATCTGCAACGGCATCGACGACGACTGCGACGGCATGATCGACTTCACCGTCGCCACCAACTCTCCGCCCTCCGACGTCGGCAATGCGTGCGGGGTCTATCCCCCGCCACCGCAGGGCGCCACCAGCCCGTGCTCGGCGGGAACCACCGCCTGCGTCGGCGGCCTCATCGCCTGCCAGGGGGCCGTCGGACCGCTCGCGTCCTCCGACACCTGCGGCATCGACGCCAACTGCGACGGCACCCTCACCAACCAGCCCAACCTCAACACCGACGTCGCCAACTGCGGTGCGTGCGGCAACAACTGCTATGCGGGCGCCGTCCACTCCATCCAGGCCTGCGTCAACGGCGTCTGTCAGTCCCAGGGCTGCCAGCCGGGCTACTGGGATCTCGATGGCGACGGCCTCTGCGAGTACGCCTGCACCTTCACCCAGGCACAGGAGGTCTGCAACGGCGTCGACGACAACTGCAATGGCCAGATCGACGAGGGCGTCATCGCTCCCTCCCCCGTCCAGGTCTGCGGGGTCAGCCCCTCCGCCACCAGGCCCGAGTGCACCTCTGGCGTCACCGTCACCTGCAACAACGGCGCGTGGCAGTGCGCTTTCCCGCCCGGCGTCTGCACCGGCGGCAACTGCGCCGCGACCCCCGAGGTCTGCGACACGCTCGACAACAACTGCAACGGCGTCGTCAACGAGAACTTCCCCAACTGGGGCAAGCCCTGCAACAGCGACGATGGCGTGCAGCCAGGTCATGGGGCCTGCCGCACCACGGGCACCTTCGTCTGCAATGGTCCGAACGCCGTCGCTTGCAATGCCGTCAAGGCCGACTGCGCCACCCTTCCGGGTGGCTGCACCGAGCTGTGCGATGGCATCGACAACGACTGCGATGGCCTCGTCGACGAGACCTTCAATGACAAGGGCCAGAACGCCACCCACTTCGTCCGGCCCTCCGTCACGCGTGTCTCGCCGACACGCTGGATGTACCGCTACGAGTCGAGCCGCGCGAACGCGCTCGCGACGGATCCGGGCAGCGGAAACGGGTTCCACTGCTCGGGGAACGGTTGCACCGGCGTGCCGACGGCCCCCAGCGGTGTGACGCTCGATCGGACACGCTCGTGCTCGGTCCAGAACCGGCTGCCCTGGTTCAACGTGACGCCCGTCGAGGCCGAGCAGACCTGCCAGGCCGTGGGCGGGTTCCTGTGCGACACGTCGCTCTGGACCACGAGCTGCCAGGCCGGGGCCAACTGCACGTGGGGCTACAGCCCGACCGGGACCACCTGCACGACGGTGGCGACCACGTCGAAGCGCTGCAACCTGGGGCCGACCTTCGATACGGACCCGAGCTTGCCAGGTGATCAGGACGCGCTGCTGGTCACGGGCTCTCCGTTGCTGTCGAACTGCTGGGCCAACTGGGGCGCCGGGGGCAATCTCTTCGACATCACCGGCAATCTGCGGGAGATCACGAAGAGCGGGCCGAACACGTATCCCTTGATGGGCGGCGCCTTCAACACGGCCGCGGAGAACGGGGCGACGTGCAGCTTCCGGTACTACACGGTCGATGAGGTGTTCAAACTGTTCGACACGGGCTTCCGCTGCTGCTTCTCGGCGGATCCGACGCTCTAGCGCAGTGCAGGTGGTCTCACGGCCACCTGCGGTTCGCCTGCCGCCCGGGGGGGTTCACCAGGGGCTGTCGCGCAGGGTGCGCTTGTACGTGTCCTTGTAGAGGTCGTGGCATTTCTTGCAGCTCGTCTTGGCGCCCTCGATGTCGCCAGCCTTCGCCTTGGCCACGCCGTCGTTCGAGATGGTCACCCACTCACCCATGCCCGGCGGGGGCTTGGTGGCGACGTAGGCGAGGGCCTTCGCGAGCTTCTCGGGGTCGCCACTCGAGGTGGCAGGACCCAGCACGCTCTTCATCCAGCCCTGCATGGGGCAGGATTTCTGGCCCTTGGCTCCACAGGCGAACTGCTTGGCGGCGGTCACCGGTGAGGCCGTCGTGGAGGGGACGACCATGGGGAGCGCTGCCCCTGCCGAGGAAGGCGCGGAGGCGGTCGCAGTGAGGGAGGAAGGACGGGACGAGGGAGAAGGCTCCAGGGACGGGGGCGGTGCTTCTGAGGGGGCTTCCGGGGGGGACGCCGTGGCAGCGGCCGGTGCGAGCTCGGAAGCCGTCGCAGAGGCCAGAGGAGCCGAGGAGCCGGCCGATGTCGGCCCTTGCAGAGCGGTGGGAGTCTCGGGAGGCGCTTCCGTCGGGTCACAGCCCAGGCCGTGGGCCAGGAAGCAGGTCAGCAGCCAGGAGAGCTGCAGAGAGAGGGTCCTCATGCGATCGTGCCGCGAGGGTCGCACGGATCGACCCTGAAGCGACCGTCGACCGAGGGCGCTCGGTTACTGCGGCTCCGGCGTGGTCCCCACGGGAACGGTGCCGCCGGTGGCGATCCACTCGAAGTTGTCGATGAGGGCCGTCGAGTCGTACTGCTGGTCGCCGGTGTCCCAGATCGCGAAGCGGAGAGAGACCTCCTGTCCGCCCTTCACGGGCGCCGTGGTCGCCAGCCACCCCGTCGCGCCTGCATCGTCCAGGGTGTCGAAGCCGGTGCCGAGGAGATCGGCGATGCCCAGGGGGCACCCTTCGCAGACATCGAAGAACGCGACGTTGACGCTGACCGGGTTGCCCATGCTGTCGAACGAGATGTTCCCGTTGGCTGCACCTGCGGGGGCCGGGTTCATCAGGGCAATGAACTGGTCATTGTAGGACATGCAGACGAATTCGGGATACTCGAACGAATAGAAGCGGAAGTTGAATCGCAGGCCCGTCGCATTGGAGGGCGCCCTCATGTGGACCTGGAGGCCGACGTCATCGTTGATGCTGCTGCCGACCGGGCACCCCGTCACGCTCTGCGGGAAGCCTGAAGGCGCCGTGCCCAGGCCGTGACCATTGCAGCTCTCGGTCGTGCAGGCCCCCGTCTGCCCCGGGAGCCTGGCGCGGCCGGAGGAGATGGCCAGCATGCGATCGCCACCGCGGGGCGAGACATTGGGCCCGAAGTTGGGCTGAATGCCGTACTGATTGGTGGGCGCGGTCAGAGGAGTGCCGTTCGCTCGCACCCAGGCCGCACCGAGCAGGCCCCAGTCCCGGGGGCCTTGCGCATTTCGGCAGATGTCGAGGGCGCGCACGGCGCTCATGGGGTCGGGGTCTTCGACGAGGAGGTTCTCGTCGCAAGTCCCCGCAATGTTGTCGATCTCGCCATCGCAGTCCTCGTCGACGGGATCGGCTCCTTCCGCCGTCATGACCTCCATCGCGGCAGGGTTCACGTTGGGGTCGCAGTCGTTGCAGTCCTCGGGATCGGCGAAGCCATCACCGTCGTCGTCGACGCCGGGGGTATCGATGCACGGAGGCTGAGACCCCCCGCCGCCCGAGCCCGTCTCGATGGCGATACCGCCTTCACCAGAGTCTCCTCCCGCTGCGCCGTGACCCCCTTGCGAGGTCCCGTCGCTGGATGTGGTCTCGGACCCTCCGAAGGAGTTGTCGCCCCCCTTCGTCGCCGAGCACGCCGCGAAGACGCCGAAGACTCCAGCAATACCAAGCATTTTTAGTGCGAATCGCGACATCGAGGCCTCCGGTAGGGCGATGCAAAGCATGTCCCCAGGACAGGGGCCACGTGGGTAAGCAGCATACGTCTACGCCTGCGAATGTCGAGCGTGCACAGCGGGCGGATCTTTAACGTTTGTGTCGAGCGAGAACTCGAGAACGCGAGCAGGAATGCTCGACCGCAGCCGGAGAGCGAGCTCCCGGATGAGATGAGATTCTTCCAGTCGCTGGCGCGACGAGGGGGGGTGCTGAGGCTGCTCGACGCAGCCCGGCGCGGAGCCGGGCCACGTGAACCGTTGTCCAGGAGGTAGGCGTCAGCCCGCCGGGGCTCAGCGCCCTTCGATCGACTGGGAGATGATGTGGAACTCGACGCGGCGATTCCGCTGCCGTCCCTGCTCGGTGTCGTTGGAGTCCAGCGGCCTGGTGGAGCCGAAGCCCTTGGAGGTCAGGCGCTGACGCTCGACGCCTCGGTTGATGAGGTAGAGACGCACGGCATTGGCTCGGCTGTCGGCGAGCTTCTGGTTGTATTCGACGGTGCCCTGGTTGTCGGTATGCCCCTCGATGCTGACCAGCTTGATCTCGGGGTTCGCTTTGAAGAGGCGCACGACTTCGTCGAGAATCGGGAAGCTGCGGGGCAGGATGGTCCAGCTGTCGAACTGGAACTCGACCTGCTTCAAGATCTGGATCTCGGCCGAACCGGTGATCCTGCGGATGTAGTACGGGCAGCCGTTCTTGCTCGGATCCTCGGCCACAGGCTGGCCTGGCTCCTTCGGGCACTTGTCCTCGGCGTCGGGCACACCGTCCTGATCGGCGTCCGTCTCCGGGCAGCCGTCGCGGTCGTCGATGCCGTCCATGTCCTCGGGCTCGTCCGGGCAGAGATCGACCACGTCCGGGATGCCGTCACCGTCACGATCGGGCATGTCGGGGCAGCCATCACTCGGCTTGGGGGCCTTGCCGTCTTCCTTGTCCTCCGGGCAGAGGTCGATGACGTCGGGGTAGCCGTCGCCGTCCGTGTCCTTCTCCTTTTCGATGACGAACCGGAAGTCAGGCGCACGCGTCTCGACGTCGGCAATGTTGAAGGCGCCACCGACGACCAGGAGCCCGCGGAAATCAGGGGCATAACCGCCCGACAGACGCGTGCCGGCGCCAGCGCCGACGAAGACCTGCTTCTTCTGGGTGAAGAAGTACTTGCCCGCAGCCATCCACTCGATGGGCGAGGCGTCGAGCTCGCCGAACGTCGAGCTGCGCAGGCCGAACGAGCCGAAGATCTCCGCGCCGACGCGAAGTCGGTCGTCGAGCAGCGGCACGTAGGCCGCAGCGCCGTAGGTCAGCTCGCTGCCCACGTTGAACTCGTGGAGCTGCGCAGGTGGCCTGATGGCGCCACCGACGTTCACGGTGACGAAGAACTTGCGGAAGTCGTACTCCGCGGCCAGGCCGAGGGAGCCCGCCACGTTGATGTCGCCGCCGTACTCCACCTCATTGCCGGTGGGGACGAAGACGGCGCCCGTCACCGCCAGCTTGAAGGCACGATCGGGCGTGCGGAACACGATGACGCGCGCGTCGAGCCGGAGATCCATCGGGGCGACCGGCGCGGGTCCCACGGCTTCACGGATGCCTGGGACAGGTCTGCCGTCAGCCCCCTCGCCCGTGACCGCCCCCGCCTGGTTGACGATCAGCGGGAACGAGGCCTGAATGGCGACGCGATCGAAGAACTCGGCGCCGGCACTGAAATAGGTGATGAGCTGCCGGTCGACGGGGTTGCCCGCGAGCTGCTCCTCGAGCCGCTCATCGTCGACGTAGTTGTCGGTGCGGAGGGGGTTGAGGGAGAACCCCATCCCGAGCTGACCGAAGATGCGGGTCTGTTTGCCCATTTCGGGGCGCCACACGCCGAGGCCATCCTCGGGAGCGCCGCCGATGCGCAGCCGGTCGAGATAGAACGTCCTGTCCTGAGCCGTCGCAACCGCCGGTGCGAGCGCCGTAGCCGCTACCACCAGCGCAACGCTGCGCCGCGCCCACCCCCGCCGCTGGCGGCTCGGAACATCTCTCCCCTGCATCACCCTCTCTCCATCCTCCAAGCGATCTTTTCGTATTTCAAGCGGCATGGTCCTGTCCCTCGGGCGCAGTCAGCTGCTCGTGCGCGGACTTTACTCATCTGAAGGCAGGAAAGCTCGTCCTCCGAACGTCTCCGAACGTGAAAGCGAGCGGCGCTTCCGAGCGGGACACCGTCGAGCGCCACGGACAGGAAGGACATCCCCGCCCACAGCAACCGCCAGCAAGCAGCGCAGTAGCTTTCTACGCGCTCACGGGTGACCTACGCTCACGGTGCGATATGCGGAGCGTCAGTGGGATCGGGACGATGCTCAGACGAAAAGCCCTGGAAGGTGGCGCGCTTGCGCTTGCGCTTGCGCTCGGCGGAGCGAGCTGCGGCTGGGTTCTCGGGCTGGACGAGTTCGTGGATGCAGCGGCAGGTGGCGCAGGAGGAGAGGCGCCAACGAGCAGCACCACGAGCGGAGGCGCGCAGAGATGCTCCCAGGGGGCGCGTGACTGCGTGGGAAACACACCACGTGAGTGTGCCGACGACGTGTGGGTGACGCAGGCTCCTTGCAGCGGGGGCGCCCCCGTGTGCGCGGGGGGGGCGTGCGTCGTCTGCGTCGAGGAGCAGCGGGGCTGCGATGGCAACAGACCCCGACGCTGCGAGGAGGGCGCTTGGGTGCTCGAGACGACGTGCGCGGATCCCGAGCCAGGTTGCCATGAAGGGACCTGCGTTCCCGCGAGCTGCGCAGGAGGAGGCCCTGGTGCGGGGACGAACTGCGGGCTCGAGGGTGATCGCGACTGCTGTGCAAGCGCGCTGGTGCCTGGAGGGAAGTTCAACCGGAGCAACGATGCGAGTTACCCCGCGACGGTGCGCGACTTTCACCTCGATGTCTACGAGGTGACTGTCGGGCGGTTCCGGGCCTTCGTAGAGGCAGGCAAGGGGACCAAGGCTGACCCACCGATGGAGGGGGATGGAGCCCACCCGACGCTCGCAGGGAGTGGCTGGCGATACGAGTGGAACGATTCCTTGGAGGCAAGCACCACGTTGCTCAGGGCTGCGTTGAAGTGCCCTTACACCTGGAACTGGACCGACGGCGTGGGGCCCAATGAACAGCGTCCCATCGGGTGCATCTCCTGGTACGAGGCCTTCGCGTTCTGCGCCTGGGATGGAGGTCGACTCCCCACGGAAGCCGAGTGGGAACACGCGGCGGCTGGCGGCAGTCAGCAACGGCAATGGCCGTGGGGTTCGGAGTTTGACGCGACGAGGACGTCATACAGATGCCTCGGCGATGGCGATCCTTCATGCACGCCAAATGACCTGCGGCCAGTAGGCACGTATTCACCTGCTGGTGATGGGCGGTGGGGGCATGCAGATCTAGCTGGGAATGCTGCCGAGATGATGCTGGATTGGCATAGCACCAACCCGAACTATCCTCTTCCCTGTGACGACTGTGCTCAACTCACCGCAGGAACCAACAAGATCCTGAAAGGTGGAAGCGCTTGGGCTCCAACCACATCGGGTCTTATGAGCGCGAGTAGAACCTGGGAGAATCCCACCACGAGAGGCGTCATCCTCGGTGTGAGATGCGTACGGCGATTCTGACGACGTTGCGCTTGTGGGGCCTGCGTCGGTCGACCAAGCCCCACAAGGCATTCGCATCGTCACTTCACTGAGGCGCCGTCGGAATCTCGACCTCGTTGATGGGCTGGAACCCAGCCCCAGCGGGGTAGGCATAGGACACGAGAGAGGTCGTCGAAGTCGTCCCCCACCCCCAGACGGTCACGCCAAACGGCAGCGTACTGGACATTTCGTGACGCCCATTCATGCAGCCGTCGACGCTCTGGAAGTTACCCGTGACTAGACGAACCTGGGTGTACTCGTAGTCTCCAAAAGGCTGCCACCCCGTCAGAGGGCCGGTGCAGTCCAGGGTCACATCAGCGAAAGAGCCATCCACCTTCGATCGTGTCCGGACGACCACGATGCTGGTCTCGGGGTACGTCGCATCCGTGAAGAAGGCGTAATAGTCCATGAACTGGGAAGGAGGGATCACCGTGACCCACTCGGGGTCGCCGATGCCGGCCGTCGAACCAGCAAACTGTGCACCGCCTGTCATGTATTGACCGGCATAGAATGGATGGCTGCTGTCCTGGCTGCGAACAACGAAGGCGTCGGGCGCAGAGAACTGAGCTACCTGGCCCAAGCTGAGGGAGGTCGGAGCGCCTGGAGGGGCACTCGGAGTCCAGGTCAACTGTGTTCCATCGACTGCACCGATGAGCCGATAGAAGGGAGGATCATTGGCGCCTCGTTTCACATAGGGAGCCGGCGCGTACTCGCTCCCCAGCGCGCGAACGGGGGCAAGCTGCTGCTGTGATGAATCGCAATCGGCTACGCCCGTGTTGGGGACCATCATGCAGGAGTGAGCTCCCCAAACACCGACTGGATGATTCGAGGAGATCGGACTCCCCGTGAGTTCTTCCGGTTGGGTGATCTGGAGGAACCTCCCTTTGTCCAGAGAGTAAGTTGCCATCGTTCCAGCCACCGTGGCCGGGATGCCATTGCCTCCCACGACATTGACCCCCGGGAGTAGGTTCACCTCGGTTCCATCCCGCGAAGCTACGACGGTCAACGAGGGATTGCCATTCTGGACCTCGGGCTCTGAGGAGGCAAAGCCATTGATCGTAATGTAGTTCGTGTCCCAGGCGCTCGTAGGCAGGAGAAGTGAGGCCCCTGTCACGTTGGTCTGTCCACCACCGAAGGGCACGAGCTGATAAGCCACGACAGGGTAATCCGTCTCGATGCGGAAGGCGTTACCCATTCCCGTCGTATTCACCCCCGTCTCCGCCGAGACAGCCGGAGTACGCGGGCAAGGTGGCGCCACAGGGCCGCCAGAATTGTTACGCGACAGGAACAGGATCGCGACCTGGCCGACGTCGAGTCCGGCGGCGTCGTCGTAAGGCTCGTAATCGACCGACTGCCCTTGAACGACGGGGATATAGGCAAAGTTGGCGGCGTTGTACTGGATCCCGTTACGCTCGACAGAGATCTTGACCGGACGATCCCAGGTATTCGCAACGAAGGCGGCGAAGCACGCGCCAGGCGCATTGATGGCCGTCTTCACTGCGTAGAATTCGCAGCCATACGAACTCTTGGAAGCAACCGCGGCCTGGCAGGGTCCGGGGACGCACTCCGCGTTGACGCACCCCTCCTCCGGGGTGCACTCCTTGACCAGGGAGCCTTCGCAGTCGACGACCTTCTTCAGGTCATTGGAGCATGTATTGTTACACACGCCTCCATCGCCGAAGAGCGTTCCGCCTTCTCCGCCTGTCCCTCCAGGGCCGGAGTTGCCAGCGCCAACGCCCCCACCGCCGGTCTCACCAGACACGTCGCTACGGTAAGAGTCGGTGCATGAGACGAAGACCGCCGCCGGGACGAGGGCCGCTGCCAGGATCACATGGACAACTGAGCGAGGATTGCTTCGGATCATCTGTACGGGCTCCTCCTCTTTCTCTTAAGAACCAAAGGCGGACATGGGCCGGAGCCTAACACGGCAGGTGACGACTGGGGAGAACGACCTCTGCCAGATGCGCTTGCATCGAGTCATCAATCCGGGCGTTGCGCGCGGAGACTCGGGTCGCACCTGAGGCGCCATGGACCGAACACACCACGTGGCAATCGAGCAACGAGGTGCGATGACGTGCGCGAGCGCCATGGCGTGAGTCGCCTTTCGTCTGTGCTCCAGCCCTTCCTTTCAGTCCCTCATCGTCACCCCGGTGTCCAGGACAGCGGCAGGCAGGAGGCTGCGTGTACTAAGCTCTCGTGCCCATGGAGACCCTGGTCGAACTCATTGCCCGCAAGCGTGATGGCGGGCGCCTGAAGGAGGAGCAGATTGCCCGGCTCATCCGCGCGTATGTGGATGGCGATCTCGCCGACTACCAGATGAGCGCGTGGCTCATGTCGGTCTTCCTGCGCGGTATGGAGGAGGACGAAATCGTGGCGCTCACCCGGGCGATGCTCCACTCGGGTGATGTCATCGATCTGTCGAGCGTCCCCGGGATCAAAGTCGACAAGCACTCGACCGGGGGGGTCGGCGACAAGGTGTCGATCTGCCTCGCTCCTCTCGTGGCGGCGTGCGGTGTTCCGGTGCCCATGGTGTCCGGGCGGGGCCTCGGCCATAGCGGCGGTACGCTCGACAAGCTGGAGGCCATCGCTGGCTTCGATGTGCGACTCGACGTCGAGGCTTTCACACGCACGGTCCGTGAGGTGGGGACGTGCATGATCGGTCAGACCGATCGCATCGCACCTGCCGATCGCAGGATGTACGCGCTCCGAGATGTGACGGCCACGGTGGAGTCGATCCCTCTCATCGTGGCGAGCATTCTCTCGAAGAAGCTAGCCGAGGGGATCGATGCGCTGGTCCTCGATGTGAAGGTCGGGCGTGGTGCATTCATGAAGACGGAAGCCGATGCGCGGGCGCTCGCGAAGGCACTGGTGCGGGTGGGGACGCTGGCTGGAAAGCGGGTCACGGCGCTGCTCACCGACATGAACGCGCCACTCGGCCACACCGTCGGCAACGCGCTGGAGACGCGAGAGGCCATCGAGGTGCTGCATGGTCGAGGCCCCAGAGACCTCGTCGCGTGCACGCTGGCCCTCGGAGAGGAGATGCTGGTCGCCGGCGGCGTGGCGCCGACCGCCGCCGAGGCTCGCCCGCACCTCGAGCGCGCGATCACCAGTGGCGCCGCGGCCGAGGTGCTGCGCCGCATGATCGAAGCGCAGCGCGGGGATCCGAAGGTGGTCGACCACCCGGACCGCCTCCCCGAGGCGCCCGAGAAGCTCGAGATCACGGCCGAGCAGGATGGGTACGTGGTGGCCATCGATCCGCTCGAGATCGGGCTCTCCGCCGTTGCGCTGGGTGCCGGTCGCACGCGTGCCGATCAGAAGGTGGATCCAGCGGTGGGCCTCACGCTGCTCGCGCCGATGGGAACTCGCGTCACGCGCGGGCAGCCGCTCTGCCACATCCATGCCCGTCGCCGGACGGACGGAGAGGGAATCCAGGAGCGGGTCAAGGCGGCGTTCCAGCTCGGCCCCTCCCCTGCCCCGGATTCTCCTCTGGTCATCGACCGGATCGACGCCTAAGAGCACGGACATGGCGGTCAGGCCTCGGCGCGACCTCACCACGCTCGGCTACCGCCGGATCATCCAGCTGCTCGTCTACCTGGTGATCGTCCCCGGCGTGCTGCTCAGCGCCGTGGGGTTCCTCCTCCTCGTGCTTGGCGAGGCGCAGTACAACCTGCTGATGGGGATCCTGGTGCTGACGTTCTGCGGGACGCTGGCGACCGGTGTGATCCTGGTCTGGGTGTTTCTCCGCCGAGAACGCAATTTGTCCGAGCTTCAGGCCGATTTCGTCTCGAAGGTCTCGCATGAGCTCAGGACGCCGCTCACCTCGATCCGGATGTTCACCGAGACCCTGCAGCTGCGGCGGGGGGATCCTCTCAGCGAGGACAGGTGCATCGAGGCGCTGACGAAGGAGAGCTCTCGGCTCCAGCAGCTCATCGATCGCCTGCTCGACTGGGGCCGCATGGAGAGCGGCCGACGCATCTACGAGCTGGGTGAGTACCATATCCACGAGATCATCGACGAGGCCATCAAGGCCTTCGAGCCCACGCGCGAGAGACGGGACGTCGAACTCGAGATCTCCATCGACGCCAGTATCCCCAAGGTCTCGTGCGACAAGAGCGCCATCGTCGACTCGCTCGTGAACCTGCTGTCGAACGCCTACAAGTACGGGGGTTCACCGCGGTGGATCGGCGTGAACGTGGTGGCCATCCCCAAGGGCGTATCGATCTCGGTTCGCGACAATGGCAAGGGGATCGCACGCCGCGAACACAAGCGAATCTTCGAGAAATTTTACCGCGTCGACGACCTCCTCGCGAGGCAGCAAGAAGGTTCTGGCCTCGGGCTCTCGATCGTGCGGCACGTGATGAGAGCACACCGCGGCAGGATCACGGTCGACAGCGAACCGGGGAAGGGCAGTACCTTCACGTTGATCTTGCCCAGCAAGCTCTCATCACGATCCCAGGCCGTCACAGGAAGCCAGCCCGCATGAAGCACCCGACCCAGGGAGACGGAGACGAAGCCGCCGTGACAAGCGTGAACCCCAGCCGCCGCATCGCTGGATCCGAGCGAGGGAACGTCTTCAACGACACCACGGCTCGCAGGCTCGCGTCGGCGCGTAGGCTCCTCGTCGTCGAAGACGACGACAGCATCGCCATGGGGCTCGAGATGAACCTGCAGGCCGAGGGCTACCAGGTCACCGTGGCCAAGGACGGAGAGCAGGGCCTGTCCCTGGCCCGGTCGAATGACTTCGATCTCCTGATCCTCGACCTGATGTTGCCACGGCTGAATGGCTTCGAGCTGCTGCGCATCCTCCGCGCCGAAGGTCATGTGCTTCCGGTCATCCTGCTGTCGGCGCGGGGTGCCGAAATGGACAAGGTGATGGGCCTGGAGCTCGGCGCCGAGGACTACATCACCAAGCCGTTTGGACTCGCCGAGATGCTCGCTCGCGTGAAGGCCGTGTTGCGCCGCGATGCCATCGCCAGGCCGGACGGCTCGATGCTCCGCTCGGGTGAGGTGGAGATCAACCGCGACACGCGGGAAGTGCGGCGAGGGGGGACGCTGGTGGAGCTGACGGCCACCGAGTTCGACGTGCTCCTCTGTCTCGTCGAGTCGTCCGGCCGCGTGCTGTCACGAGAGCAGATCCAGGCGCGCGTCTGGGGACCGGCTCACCACGGGACCACGCGAACCATCGACAATTTCATCCTCCAGCTACGAAGCAAGCTGGAGGAGAACCCCGCCGCACCGCGACACATCATCACGGTACGCGGCGTTGGTTACCGTTTCATCGCTTGAAGCACGACGTGCGGAGGAGGCTCTCCTGGCGTAGCCTCCTCCGTCGGAAGAGATGGCGCGGCGCGCCTCAGGGCGCCTGACAGAACTTGTTGATGCCGTCGACGAGAGGGTCCTCTTGCTTGACGGCCTTCTCCATCGCGGCCTGCGCGACGTTGATCTTGTCCGGGTCCTTCGCCTCGGCGGCAGCTGCCATGTCGCGCGCTGCCTTGGAGACCTCTCTGGCCATGCCCTGATAGTCGGTCGAGAACTTCTGCAGTTCCGGGAGGGTCAGCTTCACCACCGCGGCATCCGCCGCCACTTTCTCCATGGCGTCGGCCATCACCTTCAGGTCGGCAGCACCGGTGGGGTCCGGGTTGGCCTTCTGGCCCTTCTCGAGGCTCTGAACGCCTTTGTTGATGACCTCGATGAGGGCATTGCACTCGGAGATCTTGTTCTGCCCACAGCCGGTCACGAGGGCGAGGAGCCCGGCCCCGACGAGGAGCGCCGCCTTGATGACCTGATCCCGCATTCTGCTGTCCTCTCCTGGATATGGATCGCGCGCACCTTCGCTTAGCCGCGAAGTGGTTCGGGATGAAACGATATTTCGCGACAGGCTGCCGTCCTGCCCTGCGCAGGGCATGCGGTCAGGCGCGAACCCGCCAGTTCCCTTGAAAAGTTCTTCCGATGTCATCGGCCGTCGGATCGGTGATGATCAGCTCTGGCCGGCCATTCTGTGCGAAAACGACGGTGTTTTGCCGGAACACACGGCCAAACGAGATGGCCTCGTCCCGATCCATCCCGTGGACGAGCCACGCAGGCTCACGCCACACGCCCTCCGGCTCCGCCTCGGAACCCACGCAAGGTTCGACCCGGTAGCAGCCGAGGATCAGCAGGTCGCGCAGGACCATGTGGCGCTGATCGTTGACGCGCCGGGGGATCAGCATCGACCGGGGATTGTAGGCCGTGAGCACGGCGAACTTCCGGTTGAGCAGCTCGGGCAGCAACGACTGATCCTGGACGATCTCGCCGTCGAGCGAGGCCCGCAGTGGGCCATTCGCGGTCGGCAACTCGTAGATCGTGGAGAAATACGAACGAAGAAGCGCTTGATCCATCGGTTTTGCCCGAACGCCGGGCGAGGGTTATCAGAGAGTCCCGACCCTGGCTAGACGCCAGGAAACGCTGGGTTATGCCCCGATACACTCGGGGATGGAAGGAGGTGGTGTCCGAGAGGGCCGCTTCCTTTGCTCCGGAGGGTGCGCTAAGCCGTTGCGCAACGCCAGAGGGCTTTCGCTGGATGAGCCTGCGTCGCCCCAGGCCCCGGAACCCATGATCGAGGTCGAGCACCTCTCCAAACGGTACGGCACCCACCTGGCGGTCGACGACATCAGCTTCAAGGTCGACCGGGGTGAGATTGTAGGATTCCTTGGCCCCAATGGTGCCGGCAAGAGCACCACCCTGCGCATCCTCGCAGGCTTCCTGGGTGCGACGAGCGGGCGGGTCAGCGTCGCGGGGCACGATCTCGTCGACGATCCACTGAAAGCGCGAGCGGCGCTCGGCTACATGCCCGAGACCTCACCGCTGTACCCGGAGATGCGCGTCTCCGAGTATCTCACGTTCCGCGCCGAGCTGAAGCTGGTGCCGCGTGCCGCTCGCCGCAGTGCAGTGGAACGGGCGATGCGGGACGCAGGCGTCGAGCACGTCGCAAGCACCCCGATCGGCCACCTCTCCAAGGGGTATCGTCAGCGCGTCGGCCTTGCAGATGCGCTCGTGAGCGACCCTCCCCTGCTCATCCTGGACGAGCCCACCGCAGGGCTCGATCCGAACCAGATCCGCGAGGTTCGCGCGCTGATCCGGCGCTTGGGTGACGACCGCACCGTGCTGCTGTCGACGCATATCCTTTCGGAAGTCGAAGCGACCTGTTCCCGCGCGATCGTCATCTCCCGGGGACGTCTGGTGGCCGAGGGGACCATCGACGAGATCCGTGCGATGCGTCGCCCACCCGCCGTGTGCCTCGCCGTCAGGGGTGACACGGAGCGAGCGGTTGCAGCAGCGCGCGCCGTCACGGGCGTGCGTACCGTGCTCACGCCGTCAGCATTCAGCGACGACGCCACCGGGAGTGTCGAGGTCGAGCTCGATCAAGAGGTGGATGCGGGTGAGGTCACCGAAGCCGTGGTGCGCGCACTCGTGGGAGCCGACATCGGCATCCGCTCCATCTCCCATCGTGCGGAGTCGCTCGAGCAGGTCTTCTCCGAGCTGACACGAGGCGAATCTACTCACGCAGCGCTCCCGCACGAGCCAGGCGCGTCCACGGGGAGCGTGCCTGGGACGCCGACGCCTCCCCGGAAGAGCAAAAAGGGGAAGCGATGAGAGGCTTCTGGCCCATCTTCAAGCGAGAGCTGTTCTCGCTCTTCGTCACGCCCCTGGCCTGGGTGCTGCTCACGGCCTTCCTGGTCGTACAAGGCCTGCATTTCTTCCTGATCGTCACTCACTTCGCCAACCAGGCCGATCTCGCAGCCGATGGTGGGCCAGTGCAGAGCTTCTTCGGACAGACGATCTTTCTTTACCTGCCACTCCTCTTCATCTGTCCGCTGCTCACTATGCGGCTCTTCGCCGAGGAGCGACGGAGCGGGACCATCGAGGCGCTGCTCACGGCTCCGGTGGGGACGACCGGCGTCGTGCTCGCCAAGTACCTCGCGGCCCTGGTGACGTACATCGTCATGTGGGCGCCAACGCTGCTCTACCTGGTGCTCATCCAGCAGACGGGCGAGGTCGATTGGCGTGTGGTGGGGGCCTCGTACCTGGGGCTCATCCTGGTGGGCGGAGGCTATCTCGCGATCGGCACGATGACCTCTGCCATGTCGAGCAGCCAGGTGCTCGCCGCGGGGCTCAGCACCATGACACTGGTTGCGCTGTTCATGCTCGGGATCGGGGAGTTCATCGTCCCCAGCGGCCCGGTCCACGATCTGTGCGCGTACCTCTCGGTGTGGACTCAGATGAATGACTTTTCTAGGGGGATCGTCGACCTGCGTCGTCTCACGTTCGATGCGACGCTCATCGCGCTTCCCTTGTTCATCACGGTGCGCGCGGTCGATGCCTGGAGGTGGGGGTGATGTCCGAGCGCACGTCTCACGCCCGACACGGTACGCCGTTGCTGACCAAGCTCTCCGCGAGCGCCGGCATCATCGCCGCGATGGTGCTCGCGGTGCTGGTCAACGTGCTCGCCTCCCGGCACTACAAGCGATGGGACTGGACGCGGGGCGGCCTGTACACCCTGAGCGATGCCACCGTGCAGACGCTGAGAGCGCTCGAGGAGCCGATCAACGTCTACGTACTTCTGCCCGCCAGCGATCCACTCAATCTGTCGATCCGGCACCTGCTCGAAGCCTACAGCGGAGAGACCAGACGCCTTCAGGTGCAGTACACCGACCCCGACAACCATCCGGCCGAGTTTCTCGCCGTCCAGCAGCGCTTCGGGGTGGTCGCTGGCAAGACCGACGAGGGTCAGATCATCACGGATGCCGTGGTGATCGTCGCGCGAGGCGACCGCCCTCACTACCTCACGGCGCGTGATCTCGTCGCCGTCGAGGATGAGGAAGATCTCCGCTCCCGCCCTCGCCTGGAGCAGGCACTCACCGGTGCCATCCGGAGCGTGCTGTCCACCGAGCGTCCGCGCATCTGCTTCACGGGTGGGCACGCCGAGCGCTCCGTCGAGGCGGGCGGTACGATGGGCCTCGCTGCTCTGCGCGATCGCCTCAACAAGAACAACTTCGAGGTCGTCCAGCTCGGTGAAGAGGTCGGGCACGACGATGATCAAGGCGCCGTCGTTCGCGCCAGGACGCCCTCTGCCGAAGAGCTTGCGTCCTGCCGGTTGCTGATCGTCGCCTCGCCCAGCGACCCCGTCCCCACGGCGGAGGTCTCGGCGTGGCGCCGCTACGTCGAGCAGGGCGGCAGCGCGCTCGTCGTGGCCGGTCCGGTCCCGGACAGCGACGATCGCCACTATCTCGAGCTGGGCCTCGACGAGCTGCTCTCGCTGGCAGGGGTGCGGCTCGAGAAGGATTTCATCTTCGAGCTCGATCCCGCCCACCGATCCACGCAGGGCCACGGGGAGACATTCCTGCCCATCGTGCGACCCCACCCGGTGACCGAAGGGCTTCTTCAGGCGCGCAAGCTCGGGCTCGAGCCCGTCCTCACGATCGCCAGCGCGCTCCGGCCCACCGGCTCTGGCAGCGCGGCACCGGTGAGCCTGCTCGAGACCAGCGAGAAGGCCTTTGGCATGGTCGATTTCTTCGCCTGGGCCAAGGATCCCTCGGCGCCCAAGCCCTCCGAGGGCGATCATCGAGGGCCTCTCACGGTGGGGTATGCCGTCGAGTTGCCCAGGCCGCAGAATTCCTCCTCGTCGATCGGGCCACGGATGGTGGTGGTCAGCTCGCCCAGCCTGCTGTTCGGTGCCAACTGGCAGAACCCCGAGCTTCGTGGCACGGCGGTCTTCGTGGACAGCGCCATCTCGTGGCTGTCGGCACGTCCGGCACTCCTCGACATTCCCGACAAGGCAGCGATCGTCGCTGGCTTGAAGATCAGCGAGGGCTCGCTGGCGTCGATCTTCCGCTACGTCGTGCTCTACATGCCTCTCGCCGCGGCCCTGCTCGGGGTGGCGGTCCATCTTGCTCGCCGCCCCAGAGGCCCTGCGACGAACAAGCCATCCGAGCCCGACGAGCCCACCCCATCCGGGTCGTCGAAGCCTGATGACGCCGTCGCACGTCCCGGGGCATCGGAGAGCGCGTCGTGAAGCTCGCGCTGCGTCGACACGCGACCACACTGACCCTGGTCTTGCTCGCCGCATCCGCGGCCGTCGTGGTGCTCGTGGTCGACCGCGATGTCGTGACGACCGACGAGGCCGAGGGTCGCAAGCGGAACCTCCTCGAAGCCTGGCGTCCAGCAGACATCTCGGAACTCACCCTGACCGCCGGCGGCAAGACGGCGATCCTTCGCCGCAGTCCCCCCGACAGCATCGGACAGAAGCCGTGGACGGTCACCCTCGACGGGCGCACTCACCCCGCAGATGAGCAGATGGTGGACCAGCTCCTCGGCACGCTGGAGTTCGCCACCGCCGAACGTCGCGTCTCTGCAGATGCCGCCGACCCCAGCGCGCTCGGCCTGGGCACCCCGAGAGTCATCGTCGAGCTCGTCATGGGGGCTCGTCGTGAGCGCATCACGCTGGGAGGGAGCGCGCCCACACCGCAGGGCGCCATGTATGCTGAGGTCGCGGGCCGCGGCACGTTCGTCGTCACCAAGCAACTCGCCACGGCGCTCGATCTGGATATAGAGCGACTTCGCTCTCGCAGCATCGTCCCTTACCTCTCGACCCAGCTCTCGGGCCTGCGTCTCGAAGGGGAAGGTGGAACCCGGCGGTTTACCAAGGCGCCCTGGGGCGGAACCCGCGGAGATGGCTTCCGCTTCGACGGGACGACACCCGAAGGCACCGCTCGGGTGCGGGCCGAAGCCATCGATCGGACGCTGATCGCTCTCGGGAAAATGCAGGCCGACGTTTTTCTGTCCAGCGACGAAGCCACCGCATCCGCGAAGCCGAGGGTCACCCTCACCCTGTTGCCTCGCGATGCGGCGGACGCGCCAGCCATCATCGAGCTGGGCGGAGACTGCCCGCGCACCAAGCTCACACCGTCGACCCCCCGCGCGGCACAGCCCCCTGGAGAAGACTCCGCCGCGCCTTCAGGGAACGACGATCCCGCTTCTTCCCTCGTGGTGGCCGTACGGCGTGAGCCCACGATCGCCGCAGCATGCGTTCCTGCATCGGTCCTGGAGGCACTGACCAGGCCTGTGGACGACTACGTCGATCTCTGGCCGATCGCCGCACCAATCGACGAGATCGTGGAGATGACCTGGGCTGGTGCGCAGACACTCGATCTCGCGCGCGAGGACGCTGGGTGGCATCAGCGTGCCCCCGAAGATCGCAGGGTCTCGAGCGACGCGGGCCGTGCGCTCGCCCAGTCGCTCGTCGACGTGCAGGCAGCTCGCATCATCCCCGCCGGCGACGCCCGCGGTCTGGAGTCACCGCGCGCCACGTTGAAGGTCATCTCCACGCCTCCTGCCTTCGGGCAGCAAACCCCCGGCGAACGGATCGAGACGCTCGACATCGGCGCTCCCGTGGGCGAGTTCGTCCATGTACGTCGGGCCGAGGACGGCGTGATCCTCGAGATCCCACGCGCCGAAGCCGAAGCGCTCGTGCCCAGCGAACTCGCGGTGCGACCGCTGAAGATCTTCTCGTTCCGGACGAGCCAGATCCGCTCCCTGAGACTGGAAGTGGGCGGTCGTGTGCAACGGCTGCAGCGCACGACCACGGGTGCATGGGATCTCGTCGAACCCAGCGCCGAAGGACTCGTCGCCGACATCGGGCTCGCGACGGACGTCGCCGAGCTGCTTGCAGGCCTCTCGGCGCAGCGCTGGGTGAGCGCGGACGCCGGCAACGGCTATGGTCTCGCCCGTCCCAGAGCCATCATCACCGCGGAGATCCAGCAGGATGCCGAAGGCGGCAACAGCGACGCTGCCCGCCAGACCCGTGAGATCCGCGTGGAACTCGGCGCACCGGCGACGTCTGGCGCCTATGCGCGCACGGGAGAGTCCCCTGCGGTCTTCGTCGCGCCAGCCTCCCTGGAGACGGCCGCTTCGCGCTTGTTGCTCAGCCGAGCGGTGTTCATGCCGCCCCTGGACCGCATCCGCCAGATCACCCTCACTCCTGAACGTGGGACTCCCACCGTGGTCACGGCTGGCCCCGGGGGGCTTCGCCTCACCAGCGGACCCCTGCACGAAGGAGCGGAGGCGACGATGCTGGCGGCCGGTGTCAGGGACGCTTTGAACGGCCTCCTTGCCGAAGAGGCGGTGTCTCTGGGGGCGCCCACGGCAGCTCAGGGGCTGGACAAACCACGCCTGCGGGTCGAGATCGCCCTGTCTCCGGGTGACGTTCCGGAGGGGCCGCTCCGCTTCACCCTGGGAGCCGGCGACGTGATCCGTGGCACCACGGTGTACTACGCACGGCGCGAAGGCATCCCGGCGACCTACGTCATCGCCCAGTCCAGGGTCCGTCCGCTCCTGGAAGCGGCTGGAATACGCTGACAATTTCTGAGCCCAGCGGCATCTGTGCTAGGCGACAGGCGATGGTGAAGGGGACCGTGAAGAAGGAGCGCCCGGTCACCGTGCAGATTCCTCGCCCCGCGGAGGAGCAGCCGGTGTGGACGCGGGTAGGCGTCATCGCCGCGATCGGCTTCGTGATCGGCGTCGCCTGGCCACGGCTCGCTGGCGTGCGCATCGGGCCGAGCGTTCCAGGGGATGGCCGCAAGACCGAAGCAGAAGCCACGCCCACGGCTGCCCCTGCGCTCGCCCCGCCTCCTGACACGGCAGCGCCCGAGACCACGCCGCCTCCGGCGGAGGCCAGCCGCAAGAACGAGCAGCTCGTGGTCGTCGGCCCAGGGTCTGTCACGCGCTGCGCCGACAAGAAGAACAAGAAGGTCGATGACTGCGGAGAGCTGAAGTTCGACGCCGTCGCCCTGCCGAAGCTACAGGAGCTCGCCCAGTGCCCCTCGGCGCTCGGGCTGGAGGGAAAGCTCTCGCTCGGCTTTGATATCAACTTCGATAAGAGCGAAGTGCAGGTGGTGAAGGGGAAGAAGAAGTCGAATCTTCCCTCCTCGACCATCAACGGCATCCTCCAGTGCGCGGCGCGCGAGTTCACCAACGTCGCGCTCGACGCCATCCCTCACAAGCACGCGCGCTACTCGCTCGCGTACACCGCGACCTTCTATCCACCTGGCAAGCACCCCGACGAAGCCGGGAGCGCCGGTACGAAACCAGCCGAAGGTGAAGAGGGGGCCGCTCCCAGTGAAGATGGGACGACGGGAACCGCCGACGTCGCGTGGGACACGGCCCTGGTCCGCAGCCGACCCAAGAACGGTGACGTCGTGCTCCGGCTGGTGCGCGGCACCCGCATCAAGCTGATCGGCCGGGAGAACGACTGGTACAAGGTCGAACATCGCGGCAAATCGGGCTGGCTCTACCGCGGAGCGATCGGCCTGTAGATCCCCCCGAACGACCGCTCAGAGACGCGCTCAGCGGGGGAAGGAATGAGGTCACTCGCTCACCGCTGGGCAGTTCGTGCAGGTGCCTGCATGGCCTGGATGTCGCAATGCGGCAGCGCCCAGGAGGTTTGCGATATGGGCACGTTCGATACGTCGTTCCAGAAAAAGGAAGAAGGCAAAATCACGACTCAGATCGAGGAGCGGACCAGCAAAGTCCCGTCGGGCACCTACCTGGCGCTGTCGATCGGGGCTATGGCCGCCTCCGCCGGCCTCATGCTCGCAGGCAAAAAGCAAGCGGCGAACTTCATCGGCCAGTGGGCACCGAGCCTCCTCGTCATCGGCCTGTACAACAAAGTGGTCAAGCTCGAGCGAGAGCTGCTGAGCAGCCAGGGCGTCACGAAGCCCGCCACCACGCAGGGCAGCTTCGCCGGCCAGACCTACCGCTGAGGCACTGGCATGCTTAAGCTTGAGGTCCAGCCATGGGCCGCAAGCTGCCACTCCCGCTGCTCAACCTGGGGCGCGATCCTGGATCCCCTGCCCCGGGCGCGGCGCGACGACCGACCGCGGACGAGGTGCGTGCCCGACTCGGAGGGCGCGCGTCGACGGGCCCGGGCGCAGGAGAGCTGGTGATGCTCACGACTCCCGGCGGTGAAGAGCTGCCGGGCGTCGTCCTGTTCACCGCTGGAGACGTGGTCGACGTCTGGCTGGAAAGACCACCGACGGGCGCTTCACCCTCTGGAGCGGGCATCGTGCGTCGCACGAACCGCAATACCCTCGTCCCCCTGCCTCCCCCTGTTCCAAGACAGCTGGCCGCCATCGCCGCAGACGCTTGCGTGTTCGGCGCGCTCAGCGAAGGACAGCGGATCCAGTACCAGACGGACGCTGGTCTGGGGGAGGGCCTGCTCGTGGAGAAGTGCCGCTACGGAGCGCTCGTCCAGCAAGACCAGGGAGGCCTCCTCGCCGTCGGGTTTCGTAGGCTCTGGCCAGCCCGGCCGGAGGACCACGCGGACAACTGAGGCGAACCTGTCGCGCGGTACGACTAACCTGTCGCGGAAAGGAAGCAGCCTCGCGCAAACGACGCCAGGCGCAGGAGGGCTTCCCGCGGAATTTCATGCTGGCCGGCGTGGGGCAGCCAGTCCACCTCGGCCCCCGCGTCCGTGAGCAGCGCGCGGAGAGCGTCTGCGCTCGGGAAAGGCAGGATGGGATCGGCGCGTCCATGGGTCATCAGGACCTTCAGGCCTGGCGCCGTCCGTTTCGAGGCCACACGCCAGCGGTCCGCGCTCAGAATCGACCCGGAGAGCACAGCGAGGCCGGCGAAGGGCTCCTCCGCGTGGAGTGTGACCTCCGTGGTGACCATCGCCCCTTGAGAGAACCCGCCCACGAGGAGGCGGTCTCTCCTCACGCCGTGGTGGGTCACCAGGGCCTCGATGCATGCCTCCAGCGCAGCGCGCGCCTCGGCGAGTGCCGGCGGGGTCTCCTGCGCCAGATCCCGCGCATGCCCCTCCATCATCTGCTGCTGAAGGAGGGCGAGATCGAGCGGCCACCAGGCGCGCCCGCTCATCCCGTAGCCGAGGTTCACCGTGAGCGGCGCCTCGGGGAAAAACCATCGAACCCCTTCACCCGCGTCGATCACACGCGCGAGCGGCACGAGATCGTCTCCAGGCGCGCCAAATCCGTGGCAAAGCAGGATGGCGGGGCCATCTCCCCCTCCCTTTCGGTCAGCCCCCCCCACGGTGTGGACCTTCAGGGGTCCCAAGGTCACGGTCGTCATCGCGCGACCATAGCGCAACTCGGCCCGGTGCTCAGCGTACCCCGTCGACGGGCCTCGCACCGGAGAGACACCGCGCTCGGACGTCTCCCATGCGCGCGACCTCAGGCACCACGACGCATCGAGCGCATGTGGCGGGTGCCGCCTGGCATCCGCTCCTCCCGTGCCTGGGGCTCCACCTGCTCCGGCCGCTGGTGGAGTGGCTGGACGGCCAGCTCCTCCTCGTTGTCCTGAAGACGCTGAGTTCCACGGTTCAGGGTCCCACGGCCGCGCGCACTGTTACGCCCCCCCGAGGTTCCCCCCTTCCGCGGAGAATGCGATCGCCGCGACGACTGCCCCTCCGTCGTGCGTGCTTTGCGCTCCGCGCCCGACTCTCCCCGCTCGAGCGGAGTTCGAGCCCCTTCGCTCCCCGTTACCCCCCGCTCGGTTCTCGTGGAGGGGCGCACCATCTCCCCTGCAAACTCGGACGAACTCAGACGACGCTGAAACCGTCGGGCCAGTCCCTGGAGAACGCTCCATACCCCTCGACGCAATGCTCGACTCAGCTTCATGAAGGCAACGTTGGACGAAGCCATCGCTACCGGAAGCTCCGTGCTTCCACTTCTCCACTGTGCTTTGTGCCCAGGCCGGAGCTGCGTCGCCTACGTCTGCGCCTGACACCCGTTACGGTCTGGCCGAGTGACAACGCACCCAAGCGACCACCGGAAACGGTTGGCTCCGCGCGGCAGCGGGCTGCTCTCGACGAGCTTCGCAAGGGCCTTCGCCACCCGAGCGACGAAAAAGCGCGGCGATACTGCGCGACGCACCTCGTCGAGACGCTCGGGGTGCGGCCGCCAGATGCAGGCAGCCAGTCCGTGACCCGAGATGTGCTGCCAGAACCACGGATTCGACGTGACGGCGCCGTGACGTCAGGTCGTCACTTGCTGTCCACGTACCGTGCTCGGTTGAGAAAGCGCTGCGTAAGGATTTGCAGGGAATTTAGGGACTCTTTGTGCCCAGGGACGGAATCGAACCGCCGACACGGGGATTTTCAATCCCCTGCTCTACCAACTGAGCTACCTGGGCGCTCCGAGCAACGTCATCGTTGCGTCGTCACGGGCGGGCTAAGTTACGCAGCTGGTCATTTCTGTCAAGGTGGATCGACGGGAGAAAATGCGTTCTCTGGAGTTCCCCTGAAATCTGGCGGTGAGATTCGTGGGATGGCCGCAGCGAGCCACGAGGCACGCAGCAACACAGTAACGAGCAGCACACCATGGTGGATGACAAAGCTCACGCCGATGGACATCGGCGTCGCGAGGCCCAGGTAGGGGACCAACCAGAAGGAGAGGCCGAGAAGGACTGCCCCAGCGCCGACGCGTGAAAGCCAGGGCTGGACGATGGTGAGGGGTGCCGCGCGAAGAAGTCGGAACGAGCGCTCGATGGCATCGAGGAGGCTCGACGTATCCAGCAGGAGAACGACCCGGCCCAGGTCGTGAATCGCTCCGATGAAGGCGGCCACGAGGAGCGCAAGTCCCAGGAGGACCGCATGGGCAATCCCTGCGGCCTGCTCCGTCAAGCCAAGGGGCACGAGCAGCTTGCCACCCGCCACCAGCAGAAAGCCGGCCACGACGAGCTGCGTGACGGAGGCGATCCCCCAGAGGAGGACCAGCGGCCCCAGGGCACGCCCCACGCGCGCTGCCAGGAACGTGGCGTGAAGCGCCCCCTCGTGGGCCAGGGCGACGATGAGGACGGCGAGAGGGAGAAGGCCCAGCGCCGCAGCGAGGACGGCTCCCGTCCCGAGCTGGAAGCTCAGGGGGGCGACAGCGATCGTCGAGAGACGCGCGACCTCCGAGAGGACGAGGGCCCCAGGCTCGAAGAGGGCGGCGTCATTGCCTGGAAAGTGGCCGAGAAGGCCGCCGACGAGGAGAGCGAGAGGCCCTGCGAGGATCCACGCGGCGAGGGTCCGGTAGGCGAAGTAGACGGCGACCACGCCAGGACGCCGACACACCCCCGGGTGACGAGCGCGCGGCGGCGAGCTGTGCACGTCGTCGGAACTCACGGGCCGATCGTCCAGAGGGCGGCGCCTGCAGCGAAGGTCGCGCGTTCGAGGACGCGGGGCGCGACCCACCGAGGGCGCAGGCTCCGAGCGTTGTTGGTGAGATCCTCGTCGAGAAGGACGCGGCGCTCGGGATCGACGACGGCAGCAACGAGAGGAGATGAGCCCTGATAGACGATGCGCGCAGCACGCTCGGTGGCCTCCCAGCGAACGCGCTGCGTGCTGCCATCCGCAGCATGAAACACGACGTCGACGGGGAGGACGAGGGAACCGCGACGCCGGACGACGACGAGCCCGGTGTAGGCGGGAGATGCGGTGCCGGCACCCACTCCAGGGAGCGGCTCGGGTGCATGGGGCTGGATCTCGGTGATCGCGTAGTCGACGCGAGCCCCGTCGAAGAGGACCGAACGAAGCGCTTCAGCCGCGGTGGGACCAGCGACCTCACGCATGACGCCGAGGAGATCCTCCGGCGTGGGGTGGGCGAAGCGGAAGGTGCGCGCGTACCGTCCAACGGCGGCGCGCACGACCTCGTCCCCGTAGACCCGACCGAGCGTCGCGAGCAAGGTCGCCATGCGCGCATAGACCTGGTTGCCGTACTCGGTCCCCGACAGGAACCCGGCGGCGGATTGACCGAGCGGACCATCAGCGCTCGACTCGAGCGCACCGAGGCGGTGGACAGTCGACGCGTCGATCTGCAAACCGCCACGCGAAAAGTAGGAACCTGGACCGTAAAGCGTGCGGAGAGCGTCGGCCTCGGCCCAGGTGGTGAGGCCCTCATCGAGGAAAGGGAACCGGTGCTCGTCGGTGGCAACGAGGCCATAGAACCACTGATGCGCGATCTCGTGCAGGGTGAGGCTGGCGAGGCCTTGGTCGCCATGGAACAGGGTGTCCCACGTGCCGCCGGTCGTGATGAGGGTCGGGTATTCCATCCCGCCGGCCTCGGTCGCGCCTGCCGGCGGATGGACCAGGGTCAACGTCCGGTAGGGATAACGCCCGAAAAGCTCTCCGAAGTGGAGGAGGCCGAAACGCGCAAGCTCGAGCTGGAGAGCCGCCTGCGCGTCGTGCCCGGCAGGGTAAAGACAGCGGAGGACGACCCCTTCCGAAGTGGTGGCGGTCTTCTCTCGGAAGTGGTCCCAGGCTGCGAAGGCGAAGTCATGGACATCCGCCTGGAGATAGCGCCGCTCGATGCGATCGCCTCTCCGGACCTCGGACTCGAGGTGACCCGTCGCGCCGACCACGAAGGTCGCGGGAGCATCGACGGTCACATCGTAGCTCCCGAAGTCCGCGTGAAACTCCGAGAGTCGGTGAAACGGAAAGTGCGCCCAGCGGCCATCGGGTTCCAGGCGCGCGATCTTCGGAAACCACTGCGCGACCATGTGAAAGCTCCGGTGGTAGCCGGTGCGCAGGACGATGGGCGGCAGGTGCGCCTTCCACGCGAGATCGATGGTGAGCTGCTCGCCTGGAGCGACGGGTCGCGGAAGGGCAACGCGGATGTCCGTCTGGTCGTGCGGATCATCGGGCGACGTGGCGAGTGCGCCGGGCCAGACATCGATCCCATCCATCTCGCGGACGGCAAACCTGGTCACGTCGATCCAGCCGTGCTCACCAGGTCTGGCCTCTCCGCGAAAGCCGTCGAGCGCAGCGCGCTGAAAGACGGAGTGCTGGCTCTTGAAGGCGTTCAGGTACAGGTGGATGTAGATTGCCTCCTGAGGCACCCGAGACGTGTTCTGCCAGGCGAGCGTCCCCTCTCCCTGGATGACGTGGGCGACAGGATCGAGCTGCGCTCGAAGCGTATAGCTGGCCACCGAGGTCGCGTGCTCGGCGAGGCGTCCATCGAAAGGAGGAAGCGCTCCCGGGCGGCCCGAGCCCGTCTCGGTCGGCGCATTCGCCACATCAGGCAGGTTTGCCGAGGGGGCGTGAACGAACGCGCCAGCGCCCTCCTCCAGAGGCCGGAGCACCGGGGTGATCCGAGGCAGGAGCCTGGCCCCCTGAGCGGCGGAGAAGGCCAGGACAAGGCCCCCAGCGACCTGGAGAGCGCTCCGCATGACGCTCCCTCAGCGCAGGAGATCGTCGCAGGGCGTGACGATGTTCTCTTGCACCAGCTCGTAGAGAATCCGGAGAGCCTCCAGTTCACGCATCCCGGACACATCGAGGACATCGTCGATTGAACTCATGCCGTCGATGCAGGAGAGAAGAAAGCCGGCGCGATGATCGAGATTCAGGGAGCGAATCTCTTCATTGGAGATGGCAATACGAAGTACCTGAGAGCCGTCACCGATCCGGGATCGGTACATCTGACGCAGCATCTCATTACAGCTGTCAGCGTAACGACGCAGGGTCGGATCGTCCGGCGTCTCGTCGAGGAGGGACTCGGCGAGGACGAGGGCGGAGCTGTAGTCCCCTGCCTCGAACCGCTGGAGCATCTGCCGCCGCCGATCGTCGACCGGAGGCACCGAGGGGAGCGGGATGGGGGTCGAGGGGAGTGGCGCTGGCGCTGGCGCGTAGGCGACGAGCCTGGCCTCTGGTGGTACGGCGCTCACCGGCTGTGAAGGCCTGGGAGGTGGCCACGCCCCTGGGATCAGCGTGGGAGCATGAGCCTGGGGCCCCTCACCACCACGAAGCACTGGTACCCGTCCAGAGACGACCGGGGGCGGAATGTGTCGCTCGCTGCTCACATCGAGGGCATTGAGCGGGTCGAACTCGTCTTCGATGAGACCGAGGCGGAGGGTCCCCGGGGGAGGGGTCGCTGGAGGAAAGGAGCCGGGGATCGGCGTCGGAAACGCCGCTGGAATCTCGGACGCGGACGTGTCGAACGAGGGGACGTCGAACCCGAGTTCGAGGTCGATGTCCACCGGAGGACGCTCTTGAACACGCGCCGCTTCGCGGGCTACTGGCCCCGTGATGGGCGGCTCGAGTCCGCCGAACAGCTCGTCATCACCGGCGACCGAGGACGACTCCACCGCCCCGATTCCAGCCACTGGTTCGCGGCGCGACGAGGCACCTGGTCCGTCAGGCTCGAACTGGATGGCTTGCTCCTTGAGCAAAGCTTCCAGCGTGTCTTCGTAACTATCGCCCACGGAAGGCGCCACCGAGACCGGCTTTACCTGGGGAACGTTCGGCGTCTCGTGCGAGCCCGAAGGACGGGCGCGGCTCACGTGAGCGCGGTACTCCTCCGTGGGAGCACGTGCCGTGATCCGACCGCTGCGCGCGCGCGCCGGTGGTTCGTCCGCCGTGGCCTCATCCATGGTGAAGCCCGCACGCTCGAAGAGCTCCTTCGAGTCGATGAGCCGCGTGGACTCGTCCTCGGGGGCGTCGTCCTCGTCCTCGTCCCAGGCAGAGTCCAGGCCCTCGGGATCAGGCGGCGCCGACTGCATGACGGTCCCTTATCAAGCTCCCCCTCCTCAACCGTTGGGCCTGGCCACGACACCCTTGAACATGCGGTGAGTCCGGGTGAGGGCTTCCATGTGCTCTTTGACGGCTGCGGCATCTCGCTTGCCGATCGCGGAGCGTGAGCGTTCGACGATGCCACGGGCCTTGCCGATGGCGTCGCGTCCGAAATCGCTGGACGCGACGATCTGCTCCACCTGCGGGAACATCCGCTCGATTTCCGCGATGAGGCGCTCGGCCTCCTGCCGCACGCCCTCGAACTGATCGTTCGCCCGACGGTCGACCAGGTACTCCTGCGCGTCCTCCATCATCTGATGGACTTCCTCCTTCGTGAGACCACTGGAGGCAGTAACCTGGATGGACTGGTGCAGGTTCGTCTCGAGATCCCGCGCGCTGACCGACACGATGCCATCGCTGTTGATCTCGAAGGTCACCTCGATCTCGACCTGCCCCTTGGCGGCGCGACGAAGACCCGTGAGGATGAACTCACCGAGGAGATCATTGTCGGGCGCGTTCTGGCTCTCGCCCTGCATCACCAGGATCTTCACGGCCGTCTGGTTGTCGCGGCTCGTGGTGAAGATCTTGGACCGGCTCGTGGGCACGGTCGTGTTCTGCGGGATCAACTCCTCGAACTGCGATCCGAAGGTCATGATCCCGAGGGCGTGAGGCGTGACGTCGAGCAAGATCATCTGCTTCGACTCGTCGACGAGGGCGGACCCTTGCACCGCAGCTCCCAGCGCGACGACCTCATCCGGGTGGACCCCCTTGCAGGGCTCACGCTCGAAGAAATCACGCACGGACTGCTGAACTCTCGGCATCCGGGTCATCCCACCGACGAGGATGACCTCCTCGATCTCGTCCTTCTCGAGCCGAGCGTCATCGAGCGTCTGGGCGCAGATCTCCACGCAGCGCTCCACCAGATCCTCGCAGAGCTGCTCGAGCGTCGCGCGGCTCAGGCTGCGCTGCAGATGTAGCGCCTCGTTGCGGGCGTTGGAGATGATGAACGGGAGGTTGACCTCGGTCTCCAGCACGGCGCTGAGCTCGCACTTGGCCTTCTCGGCAGCGTCCTTGAGGCGCTGGAGCGCCATGCGGTCCTGGCGCAGATCCACCTCGTGGCTCTCCTGGAAGCCTTGAACGAGCCAGTCGATGATCCGCGCATCGAAGTCCTCGCCCCCGAGGAACGTATCCCCGGCGGTGGCGATGACCTTGAACACGCCCCCGGCGCTGATCTCGAGGACGGAGATGTCGAACGTGCCACCCCCGAGATCGAAGACGGCGATCGTCTTGTCGATGTGCTTGCCGAAGCCGTACGCGAGCGCAGCGGCGGTGGGCTCGTTGACGATCCGGATGACGTCGAGTCCCGCGATGGTGCCGGCGTCCTTCGTGGCCTGACGCTGGTTGTCGTTGAAGTAGGCCGGGACGGTGATCACCGCCTTGGAGACGGTCTCGCTGAGGTAGTCCTCGGCGAAGAGCTTCATCTCCTGCAGCACCATCGCGCTGATCTCGGGGACGGAGTAAGGCCGGTCTCGGAGCTGGATGCGCACGTCGCCATGCGGCCCCTCGACGATCTTGTACGAGGCCGTGAGGATCGCGTTCTTGACCTGTGGCGACGAGAACTTGCGCCCGATCAGCCGTTTCGCGGCGTAGACGGTGTTCTCGGCGTTCGTGATGGCCTGACGCTTGGCGATGTGGCCGACGAGACGCTTGCCGGCCTCGGTGATGGCGACCATGGAAGGCGTGGTCTTGTACCCTCCCCGGTTGGGGATGACCGTGGGGACGCCATCCTCGACGATGGCGACGCACGAATTCGTGGTGCCGAGGTCGATGCCGATGACACGATCCATGAGGTTCGTTGCTCCTGTCCTGTCTCCGCGGTCTTTCAGACGCCGCTGAAGCAACCCAATCTAGAACGTCCTCGGGCCAGAGCCCCAGCCATTCTTACCAGGCGCCGAGAGAAAGGCGACACCCGGCTTGGAAGGCGAGGATGGACGATGGGCAGGCGCCACCCGGCCGTGGGTGGAATTCCCGTCGCACCCGGGCCGGGTTGGGGAGCCGGCTAGATCGGCTTCCCTTGCCGAATTTGCTCTCGTGTCTGCGCCACCAGTTCACGAAGTCGCGCGTCAGCCTTGGCCAGCTCCGCCGCACGCGCAAGCTCGCCGCTCGCGCTCTTCCCGAGGCCCACGATCGCGTAAGCCCGCGCGAGTGTGAGGCGCATCTCCGGAGCTTCCGGGGAGAGTTCGACCGCGCGTCGGGCGAACTCGACCGCCCGCCGGGTATTGCTGCCCGCTTTCAGCAAGGTGAAGGCGGCTCGTTCATGTGGGGCGGGGTCGTCAGGTCTGCCCGCACACACCTTGACGTAGCTCAAGGAGGCGTCCTCCCAGCGCTCGTGGTTCTCTTCATACTGCGCCTGCTTGAGGTACCCCTCCGCCAGGGCGGCCGCTGCCAGCCGCTGGACCTCGGCGCACGCTCTCTGGAGCGCTTCGTCATCGGGCGCGAGCGAGGCCGCAATGCGGTAGGCATTGGCAGCGCTCGCAAAGTCCTCACGCTCCAGCGCTCCGCGACCGAGCGCGACGTAACGCTCGATCTGGAGGCGGGCGGCCTCGCTGCGGGCATGATCGTAGCGGTCCTTCAGAACCTCGGCGGCGCGCGCCGACTCGGGCGAAGGTCCTGGCTCGGAGGGGCGGTCCAGAGGGACGGAGGCGCCGGCAGCAGGTGGCTTGACGGCCTGCATGGTCATCGATGAAGGGCGACGGAGAGCTCCACCCAGCTTGCGGGCCAGCAGTTCGCGGCGCTCCTTCGTGGTGATCGCCGGCATGCTGGGAGAACTCGGCTTCGGCGGCGGCTGCCCAGGAGCTGCGGCTGGACGAGCCGGGGCCGCAGGATGCGCCGCCGCAGGAGCAGGGCTCACCACGGCAGCCTCGGCCGAGGCGTCCACGGCCGAGGCGATGCGCGCGACATCCCTCGAAGCGTCCATCATCGTCGCCATCTGCTGGTTCGCACGGGACTGGACGAGATACTCGTCATACTCCGCGCGCTTGGCCTTCGTCGTCAGGACGTCGTGCGCCACCGTGATCCGGTTGAACAGCGTCTCGATCTTCTGCTTGTAGCTCCCGAGCTGCTTCCGGAAGTACGTGTCGGGATGGAATTCGGGGGCGAGCGCATAGTACGCAGCCTTGATCTGCTTCTTGTCGGCCGCTTCCGGAACGCCGAGCAGCTCGTAGTGCGTGAGGAGCTCGAGCCGCTGATGCAGGTCCAGAATGCGAAGCCGCTTCTCGGGCGAGAGATCGACCTGCTCGGCCAGATCGGCGGGGTTGATCACAGGAGCCGCCGGCGCACGGTGGGTGGCAGCAGCCGACACGCCGCCTGGAGCCGCAGGAGGCGGCGCGGGCGGCGGTACCGCCGCCGAAGACGGTGACGGCGTGGGCCGATGTGCGGGACCCGCAGGGGACGCAGAGGTACGCCCGATCACCGCACCTTCGAGGTGAATGGCGCCCAGCTCGTGCAAACGCTGGAGCGATTCTTCGACCGCACTCGACGGCATCCCCGTGATCGCGGCGAGATCCCGCTCGTTGAGCGTACCGTCGATTCTGGACAGGAGAAATGCCTCGGCAGGGGTCAGCGGAAGAGACCGCAGATCACACCCCGGCTGGGGTCTTGGGACACGAACGCTCATCGGGGCAGGGCTGCTCCTGGACGGCAGTCTAGCGGGGTAAGCCCCTGTCCCGGAAGGAGTTTTCAAGGCATCACCCCCCGCCGTTCCAGGGCATCACCCCCTGCCGAGGGGAGCGCGGAGGATCAGCGCGGCTTTTCCGAGGCTGACTCGAGCGCGTCGGCGATCACCTGATCCTGGATGGCAATCGCCGCTTCATACGCAGCGACCGCTGCTTTTCGAGCACGCTCGGCGGCCTCGAGCTCGCCGCGCGCAGCGAGCGCCCTGGATCGTCGCTCCTCGACCAGGCCACGGACCTCGATGAGGTGCCCCCGGAAGTGCGTGGTCTCGACCGCAAGCGCGAGCCCAGCCTCCAGCTCTCGCTCCGCGGCGTCGAAATCGCCCTTCCCGCTTCGCAGATCCGCCAGCCGCGCGTGCGTGTCGGCCATCACCTCGGCGACCTCGGAGGGACGGCCTGGAGGAGCATGCCCCGCGCCGAGCGCCTCGAGCGCGCGAATGGCCCCGTCCTGATCCCGCGCCTCGAGCGCGAGATCAGCGCGGTGATGCGCGGCACGCGCCTTCGAAAGAAAGGCGAGCAAGGTGGGATCCACCACCGGGGAGGCTCCCTCGCAGGGAGTGCACGAGACGGCCGCCGTGGTCCCGGCCGGAGCATCGGAGTGCTTCTTTCCGCACCCTGCGAGCGAGACGACGAGGAGAGCGACGCTGGCGAGAGACCTGGCGCGGCGCATCACCGTACCCCCCACGCAGCATAGCGGTTCGAGCGAAGGTCCGCCGCCCTGGCCGTGGCGATCCGATCGATGCGCGCCGTCTCCCCTCCCTCTCGTGGGAACGGCGACGCGGGGTCGAACAGCTCGGCCGTCGATCGGGACGGGATCAGCTCCACCGGGATCGCCGCGCTCGACAGCGGCGCGCTGGCAGAAGGAGCGTCCGCTTGCTGCACCAGGAGCAACGCCACCGCAGCAGCGGCTGCTGCGAGGCTCGACAGCGCCGCCATGGTCACCGGGATCACGCGGCGCGGCGTGGCGCGGCGATGCCGGCCCAGAGCCCGCGCGATGAGCGCTTCGTTCCGGAGCTCCAGCAGCGGCGCAGGGCGGTTCGCGGCGCGCAGCGCGCCTACCAGTGCCGCCTCTCCCTCGAAGCTTGCCTCTGGCTGCTCCCGAGGAGCCTCGAGCCAGTCGCGAAGCGCCTCGGCGGCGCGACGCTCGGCATCGAGCGCGGGCGCCTCTTCGTCACCCAGCGCGCGGGCGAGCAACACTTCGTGATCTTCCGACCCGAGCGCGCGCGGCGTCGAGGCCACCCGGAGCGCGCGCGCCAGTGGATCGTCACCGCGCTCCAGCGCATCGGCGAGCGCCTGCGCCTCACGGAGTTCCTCTTCCGTCGGCGCCTCATCGCTCCCGAACGCCTCCTCGAAGCCGCCGTCACGCTCGATCCGTTCGCGCTCGTCCGCCGACAGGTCTCGCTCGTCCGCCGAGGAAGGCCGCAGGGTGTGCTCGCCTTTCATCACATCGCCTCCCTGGACGCGCCCTGCTCGGACACCGCGCCCGGTACGACACCTGCCCCGAGCGCCTTTTTCAGCGCCGTCATCGCCCGGTGCAAGACGACATCGAACGTCGCCACCGTGACACCGAGCTCACGAGCGACCTCCTCTCTCGGCCGCTCCTCGAGGACCCGCAACCGGATCGCGCTGGCATACCGCGGGTTCAACCGCCCCAGGGCCACCTCCACACGTGTCCGCGCCTCCGCGAGATCCCGCTGCTCGCACAGCTCCACATCCGCGCGGCCCGATGGCTCTGCCTCGGAGGCATCGATCTCGCGCTGCAGATCGTCCGGCTCGAAGAGCGTCTCCCGCTTCCGCGCCCGGAGCATGTCGAGTGCGATGCGCAACGCGATCACCCGGAGCCACGGATAGATTCCGCAGTTCTGCCACTGGAACTGGCCGAACTTCTCGACCACGCGCGCATATGTCTCGGCCAGCGCATCCTGCGCGACGGCCTCCGAGCCGAGGCGCGGCAGCAGCACCGAGCGGTACAGCACCGGCCCGTGGGTGCGGAGGAGCTGACCGAGGGCGACCCGATCGCCCTGCGCCGCGCGCTCGCACAGCCGCCGCTCCGCCTCCAGGTCTGGCCTTTGCGCCGTCACGGACGCGACCATAGCCGGACGCGACACGCCCCGCCCAGCCTTCCGCTCCTCCCACGGAGCGACCTGCGCCCCCCGCCCCGCGACCCGAGCTGGGACGCGCGAGAAGAGCCGATGCTGGCGCGAGACCAGCTCCGCCGCCCCCCGGGCTGGGCGGAGGCCGATGGGGGCCGACGTCGCACCGCCATCTCCTGACGGCCAGACGGTCCGGTCGGACCGTGGCAGGGTTCGTTCGAGGACCACAGCATCCACGAAAGGACAACGGAGGAAAGCCGTGGACCTTACGGACGGCTGCGACCAGAGTGAGCCGCCATGAACGCCTGGAGCGATGGCCCGTCCAGCGGGACGACGAGCGGGGTCCCCCTGGGAGGTTCGACGTGAGCGCTGGACAACCTGGGGGCTCACGCCTTCGCCCTTGCGCGCGATGCAACGCCCTGAACGGCGCCGACTTCGACCACTGCATCCGATGCGGGACGCCGCTTTCCGCCGTGGCCGTGGGTGCAGCGCGCGTGAGCGGCCGGCTGGGCGGCGAGCGGCTGCTGGCCTCGAAGGTCCTTCTCGCGCTCACCACGTTCGTGTTCGCCGGCCAGCTCGCGGTCTGGCTCCCCCGCGGCTCGGTACCGATCCTGCTGGACAGCAGCAAGGTGGTCATCCTCGGCGCCCTCCGCTTCGGCGCCCTGCTGATCAGCCCTGCTGCACTCGTCCAGGAACCCTGGCGCATGCTCTCCGCAGTGTTCGTGCACTTCAGTGTGCTCCACTTCGGGCTGAACATGCTCGCGCTGATCAACCTCTCCCGCATCGCAGAGCCCGCGGTGGGGTCGGCCCGGCTCGTCATCACGTATGTATGCACCGGGATCTTCGGCTTCCTCGCGAGTGTGCTCTGGGGGACGATCGTCTCCCCGAGCCCCTATGCCATCCCGACTGCCGGCGCGAGCGGCGCCATCTTCGGGATCATGGGGTTGATCCTGGGCGTCCTGCTGCGCTTGCGGGACCCACGGTGGAAGCAGTTCGCCGTTCAGGCTGTGTTCTACAGCCTCGTCTTCGGACTGATGATCCGCGCCAACAATGCCGCACACATCGGAGGCCTCCTCCTGGGCATCATCTTCGGTCTGGTCTTCGCCGGCAGGCAGCGCGGTTTCCAGGCCAGGCCCCGCAGCCGGGTCGAGTTTCTGGTGAACCTCTCGGCGGCGCTGGGGCTCCTCATCAGCATCGCCTCCGTGCTCCTCGCGCTGCGCTCTCCTCACTGGCGATTGTGGGAACAAGACCTGCTCGGTCAGAACCGCGCTCCTTCTTCTCACGAGACCCCCGAGGCCCCCCGCGAGAACCCCGGAGCCCCACGCCCCGACCAGCGTGAAGCGCGCGCGCCGACGCGGACCGGAGCCACCTGAGCGCTGGCCCTCCCCTTCCTGCCTTCCTCCTCCACATGGCTCCCCCTCCTCTCGCGCCCATGCGGCGAGGGCGTCACCCCGCCGCACCAGCGCCCACCAGTCCTCCAAGTCGAACGACGCTCTCCTCGAAAACCAGCTGGATTTCGGCTGTTTGGACCAGCACACCCAGTTTCCTGCCGCCCCCGGTGATTGCTCCGGCGCACTCGACCGTCTAAGGCTGCACCATCGTCGCTTTCGAGGAGATGATCATGCTTCGCACCACGACCCGACTCGTAACCCCCTTGCTGGCGGCGTGCCTGATCGGCGGCTGCACGCTCGAGATCACGACCGGCGGCGGGGCCCAGCAACCGCAGCAGGGTGGAAACGCCCAGCGCGGCAAAGCCCCCGCCCCTCCCCCTCCCCGGTCCGGGAAGACCACCAACACCACGACCCCCGCGACCCCCGCCACCACCACCACCCGCCAGCACCCCAAGGTCCCGGCGACGGCGACCCGCATCACCTCTCCAAACGCCTTTGGCAGCGGCCGCGCTGGCGCCTTCCAGGGGCTGGCCTATGTCCTCCCGGACAGCACCGAGAAGCTCCCCACGAGCACCAGCCTCCTGGTCCCGTTCGCCGTGGTCTACACCGACCGCTTCGAGATCGAGCCCCAGGAGTTCTCGGCCGGGTTCCCTGGCGCCCTCGTCCAGAACGACTGGTTCTACATCAAGTACGAAGGCCGCTTCGACATCGCCAAGCAAGGCAAGTACCAGTTCCAGCTCACTTCCGACGACGGGGCGAAGCTCTTCATCGACGACAAGCTGGTCGTGGACAACGACGGCGTGCACACCGCCAAGACCGCCGAGGGCGAGGTCACGCTGGCCGCAGGAGCCCACTGGCTCCGGCTGGACTATTTCCAGGCAGCCCGAGGTTCCGTCGCCCTGAAGGTTCTCATGGGGCAGGACGGCAAGCTCTCTCCTCTCAAGGGCGTCCGCTGAAGGGCGTCCACTGACGGGGTGCGTCGGGTGACTCGACCCTACCCGACCCTCCGGTCGTCTGCATACTCGCTTCCTGGCCCCACGCTCGGGTATCGTCCCGCACCGAGCCCATGGCTTCGGTAAACCCGCTCTCCCGCGAGCTCGTCTTCAAGGTCGTCTACTACGGCCCCGGCCTGGGCGGGAAGACGACTACCCTCGAATACCTCCACCGGACCACCAAGCCAGAGCACCGGGGAAAGCTGGTCTCGCTGGCGACCCCTGTCGATCGAACCCTCTACTTCGACTTCTTGCCGGTCCGCCTCCCGCCCGTACGTGGAATGAACGTACGGCTCCAGCTCTTCACCGTCCCCGGTCAGGTCTACTTCAACGCCACACGCAAGCTGGTGCTCACCGGCGCCGACGGCATCGTGTTCGTCAGCGACTCCCAGTCTGCCCGCGCCGACGCCAACCTGGAGAGCCTCGAGAACCTGCGCGAGAACCTCGCCGAGCAAGGCCGAGAGCTCGGCCAGATCCCCCTCGTCTTCCAGCACAACAAGCGAGATCTCCCCGACCTCCTGTCGATCGAGGATCTCGACGAGATGCTGAACCCCTTCAACGCCATCTCCGTTCCCGCCTCGGCGCGTACCGGCCTCGGCGTCTTCGAAGGCCTGGAGATCATCAGCGAGCGGGTCCTGCGCGCCTTCGAGCAGCGCCTCCCCGAAGAGGTGACCGGCTTCGGCGCCACCTTCGACGCCATCGAGGGCGGCCTCGTCACGGCGCTGCGCGACGCCTCACCCCAGCTCGCGTACGAGCCCGTGGTCTCCCGCGTGAGCGCCCCGCACACCACGTGGTCCTCCATGCCGCCGAACGCGACCATCGAAGAGCCCGTCTCGGAAGAGGCCGGCTCCGAGACGCTCGGCAGCGACGCGCTCAGCTCCGACGCGCTCAGCTCCGACGCGTTCAGCTCCGAAGCCGTCAGCTCCGAAGCCGTCAGCTCCGACGAACTCAGCTCGGCGCGGACCGTCATCCCGGACGGCAACGAACTCTTTCTCCCCCGTGACGATGCCGGGATCGGCAGCGAGGACGATCTCACCTCGTCGTACGATCCGATCGTCTCGAGCGACGAGAACGATCTCCTCCCCTTGCCAGGCGAAGATCCCCCGGAGACGGCCACAGGCTCGCTGCTCGAGGATCTCGACGCACGCGCGTCCTCCGAGGACGACATCCCTCCCTCGGAGGCCCTGCGAAAAGCCGCCATCGATTCACGGCGTGGCGTCTCGTTCGCCTTGCTCTGGCCCCCTGGTGAGCGCGAGCTGTGCGCGGACGTCGAGAGCGCCATCGCTGGCGGGCAGTATGCCCGCGCAATCCTCCGGGCCGACGCCCTCCTCCTCCGCCTCACCGAGCACGCCGCAGACCTCTTCGGCGCCACGCATGCAGCGCGGGATCCGGCGGTGATTCCCTTGCTTCTCGGCCTGGATGGGCGGCGCTACCTCGCATTCCGCGCCCTGACGCACAAAGCCCAGGCAGGAGCCGAGATCTCTGCCCGTGACGCGCTCTCGGCGTTCGGCTTCGTGATCGGCGCCCGCCTCGCCCAGATGGCGCTCTAGAGCCGATCCATCGACGGCACCCCCGAGTAGCGCCGCACCGACACGCTCATCAGGAGGGAGAGCGCGATCATCACCGTGCAGACGCTCGATCCGCCATACGAGAACAGCGGCAGCGTCACACCGACCACCGGGAAGATGCCCGAGGTCATCCCCATGTTGATGAGCGCGTGCCAGAAAAGGATTGCCGAACACCCGATCCCCAGCACCGCGCCGAAGCGATCCTTCGCCTGCGACGCGATGCGGATCCCCCAGAGCGAGAGAAAGGCGTAGATCAGCACCAGCGTCACGCTGCCGATGAAACCCCACTCCTCGGCAAACACCGGGAACGGGAAGTCCGTGTACTGGTCGGGCAAGAAGAGGAACTGGTTCTGCGTCCCCTTCAGGTAGCCGCTCCCGAACAGCCCCCCATCACCGATCGCCACACGCGAGTTGTAGGCGTGCCACCCGCGCCGCAGCAGATCGCCCTCCGGGTTGAGGAACACCCGGACACGGTCCTTCTGGTACGGCAGCAACACATACGTCCAGATGATCGGCATCGAGGCGATCACCGTCCCCAGGAAGAGGACGATGCTCTTCCAGCGCAGCTTGGTCAGTGCTGCGATGGTGAGGAAGACGAAGGTCAGGATCGACGCCGTCCCCAGATCGGGCTGCTTCAGCACCAGCAGCGCCGGCACCGCCGTCAACGCCGCGGGTATTGCCAGATCTCGCAGCGTGCGCCCCTCGTTGCGCGGATCGTCGTGCAGGAACTTCGCCAGCGCGATCACCAGAAAGATCTTCATGAACTCGCTGGGCTGAAAGCGGAACGCGCCGAACTCGATCCAGCGCGCGGAGCCGCGCACGTCCTTCGCGAGGACGAACACCAGTGCCAGCGAGAAGACCCCGAAGGTGTACAGGATGTACCCGAGCCGCTCGAGGTGCCTGTAGTCGATCGCGACCAGCACGCCCCCGATGATCCCACCGACGAACAGCCAGTAAACCTGGCTGATGTACAGCTCGGCGCGCGCCCCCGAGTACACGCTGGTCGCGCTGTAGAGGTTGATCACCCCGAGCACACCGATCAGCACCGTGCCGATGAACAGCGGCCAGTCGAAATGGTCACGCTCTTCACCTGCCAGCCCATCGCTGATCATCGCGGACCTCCTCGCCCACCCGGACGCTTGCGCGGCCGCTCGCCTCCTGGACGCGACCCTGCCTGTGAGGGGTTCGCGCCTGGCTTCGGCGGCCCCTTCGTTTGCACCTCGCGGTGCTGACGCTCCAGCTCCTGGTAGGCCCGGATCACCTCGAACGCCACCGGCGCTGCGTGCTTACCGCCTGCGCCGCCGTGCTCGACCAGCACCACCACCGCGACCTCGGGCGCCCGTGTCGGCGCGTAGCCGGCGAACCAGGCGTGCTCGCGGTTGAAGTACCACACCTTCTCCGCCTCCTGCCCGCGCGCGAGCTTGTGCGACACCTGCGCGGTGCCCGTCTTGCCGGCCATGTCGACGCCGGCGACGCGGACCCGGTACGCGGTCCCGCCCTCTTCGTTCACGCCGCCGACCATGGCGCGGTGCACGAGATCCAGGTTCTCCGGGCGCAGCTCGATCTGACGCCGCACGCGCGGCGAGAACTCCTGCACCACCGTCCCGGCGGACGTCTCCACGGCGCGCACGATCTGCGGCTGGTACAGCGTCCCGCCATTGGCCAGCGCCGCGTACGCCAGCGCCAGCTGGAGCACCGTCACCGTCGTCGCGCCTTGACCGATGGCCGCATTCAACCCGAAGCCCAGCCGGAATTGCCCCTTGTTCCGGAGCGTCATCCACGCCTTCGTCGGCATGCGCCCGCTTGCCTCGGCATTGATCCCGATGCCCGTGCGCGCCCCGAACCCGAAGCGCTGCCCCATCTCGGCGATGAGATCCATCCCGACGCCGTACTCCGCGGCGAGCCGGTAGAAGTACACGTTGCAGGACACGGTGATCGCCCGCTGCATCGCCACCGCGCCGTGCACGTGCGTGCAGCGGAACGTACGCTTGCCGAACGTCAGCGCGCCCCGGCACTGGCTGCCCTGCCGCGGATCGATGAGCCCCTTCTCCAGCGCGGCCAGCGCCGTGAACGGTTTGAACGTCGAGCCCGGCGGGTACGCACCCGAGAGCGTCTTGTCGAGCGCCGGCTTCAGCGGATCCGAGTAGAGGCGCCGGAACGCATCCCGGATCACCTGCTTGCCCGACCCGCCCGAGAGCGCGTTCGAGTCGTAGCCTGGCTTGGAGTACAGCCCGAGGATTCGCCCCGTCCGCACGTCCACCATCGCCACACCGCCGGCGAGCTGCCCGCGCATCGCCTTGTCGATCGACTTCTGGATGCCTGCATCCAGCGTCAGCCGCAGATCGCGCCCCGGGATCGGATCCACCCGCCGCGGATCATCGATGATCCCCTCGCCTCCCGGGCGCCGCCTCCCTCGCGCGTCGACCAGCACCTTCTCCCAGCCGCGCGTCCCCCGCAGGTAGCTCTCCCACGCCCGCTCGATCCCGACCACGCCGAGGCGATCCCCCTCCACGTAGCCCTCGCTGCGCAGCGTCGCGAGCCGCTCCGCGTCCACCTCGGCCATGTAGCCGAGCACGTGCGACCCCACCTCCTCGAACGGGTAGTAGCGCACCGGCACGGGCACCACGTCGATGCCCGGCAGCTCCGCCTCGTGCGTCTTGAGGCTCGCCACCGCGTCGCGGGAGATGTCCTCCTTGAGCAGGATCTGCTGGTTCTTCCGCGGGCTGTCGCCGGCGCGGATCGCCGTGATCAACGTCTGCAGGCGCGCCTGCTCGTCGACCCCCACGCCCAGGTACTGCATCAACCTCGGCCATACCGTCTCCATGTCGAGACGCCGAGGCACCACGTACACGTTGTACGAAGGCCGGCTCGCCGCCAGCACCTCGCCGTTGCGATCACGGATGATCCCGCGCGTCGTCGCCAGCGTGATCCTCCGGACGATGTTCTCGCGCGCGATCGCGCTGTTCTCGTCCGACTCGAGGATCTGCAAGTAGAACAGCCTCACGATGAGACCGAGCAGCGCGAGCAGCATGAACAGCGCGATCCAGCGGAAGCGCCGCCGGAACTCGCTGACGTCGGAGCGCTGGACCAGCAAGCTCACCGCGCGCCTCCCTCACCCGGCCGAGGCACGGTGATCGTGATCTGATGCACGCGCTCGGCCAGCCGGAACACGAGCGGCGCCACGATGGCCGTCGACACCGCGTGCGGCGCCACGAGCAACGCCAGCGCCCGTGGCCTCGCCGCGTCACCCCCGAAGATCGCCGTCAGAATGACCACCAGCACGCCCTCCACCAGCCCGAACACGAAGGCGAGGGCAAGCTTGGTCAAGAACGTCTGCGCCGCAAGGCGAACCCCTGCGGCGCGCGCCACCACGAACGTGGTCACCGTGATGAAGGTGAACAGTCCGACAGGCGCCCCGGCGAACAGATCCAGCAGATAACCCAGCAGGAACGCCAGCGCGGCACCACGCGCCATCGAGTACTCGTGGACGCCCATGAACACGATGAGCGGCAGGAGCAGGCTCGGCGTCGCGCCCGGGATGTCGAGCTTCCCGATCAACCGGAAGAGGTTCGACTGCATCACCAGCAGCGTGATGCCCACGGCGAGGAACGCAGAGTTTCTCATCCCGACCTCCTCACCTCCGGTTCTGGGCCGACGACTCCTCCGGCGGAGGGGTGGTGACGATCAACACCTCTTCGAGCCGCGAGAAGTCCACTGCCGGCGCTGCGAACACCTGCTGGTAGATGCCGAAGTCGCGCCGCACCACCTGCGTCACGGTCCCCACCGGGATCCCCTTGGGAAACCGCCGCCCCACGCCGCTCGTGACCAGCAGATCCCCGACCTCGACCTCGTCGGTGCGCTGCATGTACTCCACGCTGCAGGCGTACTTCGTCTCGTCCCCCGTCCCCCGGATGAACCCACGCGCCCCCGTGCGCTCCACGACCACGTCGACGCCGCTGCCGGCGTCCACCACCAGCCGCACATCCACGCTGTCCCCGGCGCTCTTCAACGTCGTCCCGACCACGCCATCAGCCGATAGCACGGGCAGGTTCGGGCCGATGTCCCGCGCCTCGCGATCCAGCGTCACACGCGCCACACGGAAGAACTCGTTCGTATCTTTCCCGATCACCTGCGCACTCACGACGTCGGTGGGCAAACTCTGCCGCAGATCGAGCAAACGCCGCAGCCGCCGGTTCTCTTCCTCCAGCGCCTCCAGGCGCCGCACGCGCTCACGCAGCCGGGCCATCTGGGACGCGAGGCGCGCGTTGTCCTCCTTCACGTCGACCAGGTAGATGTAATCGCCCCAGATGTGCGAGATCCCGCGGGCCAGCGTCGCGGCCGCGTACTGCACGGGCGCCGCGATCCGGACGAGCACCCGGTCTGCGCCGGTGTTCTGCTTCGGATCGCGCATGCTCGCGCGCAGGAACCAGAACGGCACCGCGAGCGCCAGGATCACGATCAGGAAGTCGCGGTAGCGTTTCAGATTCAACGTAGCCTCCGCACCATCCGTCCCCCGTGCTCTCAGAGCCCCAGTGAACGGGTGGCGATTCCCCGACGAGCCCGGGGGCGACGACCCCTCTACGGCTCCGACCTTCCCTCCGCGCCCCCTGATCCTAGCTGATCGTGACCTCCTTCAGCAGCTCCAGGTGATCGAGCGCCTTCCCGCTCCCGAGCACCACGGCGCTGATGGGGTCGTCGCAGACCATCACCGGCAAACCGGTCTCTTCACGCAGCAACACATCCAGGTTCTTCAGCAGCGCACCGCCTCCCGTGAGCACGATGCCCTTGTCGACGATGTCGGCTGCGAGCTCCGGCGGCGTCCGCTCCAGCGCGATCAGCACCGCTTCGACGATGGCGTTGATCGGCTCCGTCAGCGACTCGCGGATCTCGTCCGAGTTGACCATCACCGTCTTCGGGATGCCTGCGACGAGATCACGGCCCTTCACCTCCATCGTGAGCTGCTGCTCCAGCGGGTAGGCGTTGCCGATGGTGATCTTGATGCGCTCTGCGGTCTGCTCGCCGATGGCCAGGTTGTACTTGCGCTTCATGTAGGCGACGATCGACTCGTCCATCTTGTCGCCGCCGACGCGAACGCTCTGCGAGTACACGATCCCGGCCAGCGAGATCACCGCGACCTCCGTCGTCCCGCCGCCGATGTCGACCACCATGTTGCCGCTCGGCTCCGTGATCGGCAGGCCGGCCCCGATCGCGGCCGCCATCGGCTCCTCGATCAGGTACACCTCGCGCGCGCCCGCGCCCTCGGCGCTCTCCTTCACCGCGCGCTTCTCGACCTCGGTGATCCCGAATGGCACGCAGATGATGATCCGCGGCTTGACCAGCGTCCGCCGGTTGTGCGCGCGCGCGATGAAGTAGCGCAGCATCGCCTCGGTGATCTCGAAGTCGGCGATCACACCGTCCCTCAACGGGCGCACGGCCTGGATGTTGCCGGGCGTCCGGCCCAGCATCTCCTTCGCCTCACGGCCGACGGCGAGCACCTTCTTGCCGCCCCGCGTGTCTCGCTGGACCGCGACGACCGAGGGCTCGCAGGAGACGATCCCCTTGCCCTTCACGTAGATGAGGGTCGTGGCGGTACCCAGATCGATCGCGAGATCGTTCGAGAACAGGCCGTAGAGCCAGTCGAAGATCATCGCACCGCCTTCACCGCTCGAGCGCGTTCGTAGAGGCCCTGCCCGTGAAGGTCAGGGACGTTCGTTGAAGCCAAATCGACCGATCTCCGGCAGAGCAGATCGGAGACCCACTTGCGGGCCGACGCCGGAGCAAGGGGCCGCCCTCTCCCGGCGTTGCGGGCACATCGCATCAGACAGGCTCGTGTCGCATTGAAAGATGTGGTCGATGCCACATCGTGGGGGCCTGGTGTTCTTCGAAGGCGACCGTCGTGAGCGCCTCCCTCACCACGCATGGACACCAGGTGCCCAGCGCGAGTGCGCGGAGGCCAGGCTCACGAACGGCTCAGCCCTTCGAGATCTTGCCCTCTTTGTGCTCGGTGTGCTTGCGCTCGGCCGGGCAGAACTTCTTGATGACGAACTTCTCCGTCATCGTCCGCTTGTTCTTGGTGGTGTGGTAGTTCGCGCGGCCGCAGTTACCGCAGGTGAGCTTGATGATGTCGCGCATGAGAGCTTCTCCAGGAACGGGATGGTGAGTCGGTGGGACGGGTGAGGTCACCCAAACGACTCGGGGGTCACCGGCACCGCCCGGCTCATCAGAATCGGCTTTCCCTCGACCCGGGGAGCCTGGTTCGACGAGAGGCGGCTGCACGTCCGCGCGAGCCCCGACCGCCCGCCACGAGCGCGCCTACCGTACGAGAATTGATGCGGTTGTCAACCGGGAGGCAACCAGAACACCGCCCACCGCAGGCGGAAAGAGACCCCTGAGGCACAGCCCGAGGGCTCTCTTTCCGGTCAACTCACCGTGGGCGGTGCGGTTCTCTCAGTCGTCCCAGTCGTCGTCCGTCGTACCTCGACGATCCCACTGGTTGGCACGACCGCCGCCACCACGACGACTGCCGCCACCGGCTCCACCGGCGCCAGGCGGACCGTCATCGAAGTTACGCCGACGCTTCTCCTCGAAGCCCTTGCGCGGGGGGCTGCTCTGCTGCGGAGGGGGAGGCCCACCGAACCCGCCACCGCCACCGCCACCAGGCGAGAAGCCACCGCCGCCGCCGCCCATCCCGCCGCCGCCGAAGCCACCGGGCCGCTCTTCACGCGGGGGACGCTCCCCCTTCGGATGCGCCAGGTTCACCACCAGACGACGACCGCGCACGTCGGCGCCGCGCAATCCATCGATCGCGCCCTTCGCCGCTTCTGCGCTGGCCATCGTCACGAAGCCGAAGCCTCGCTTGCGACCATCCGGATCCATCGGCAGATGCACCCGGACCACCGGCCCGGATCCCGTCGCCGTGATCAGAGACTCGACCTCTTCTGGCGACGCATCGTACGGGAGGTTGCCGACGTAGAGCGTACGATCGGGTGCCCCCGCCGGCCCCATCGAGTCACGAGGCCCTCCCGGGCCAGCGCCCGGAGGCCCACCGCCGCCAGGCCCCATCGGGCGCCCTTCGCGCTTCGGGGGCTCGGCCTGGAACGGACGCACCGAGATCGACTTGCCGCCCTGGAACGACCCGTCGAGTTCTTGCCGCGCCGCATTGGCTTCATCGGTCGTCGCGAGCGTCACGAAGCCGAAGCCTCGCGGACGCCCGGTCGCCCGATCCTTCGGGAGGCTCACCTCGACGACGTTTCCGCCTGTCGCCTCGAAGAGCTGTCGGAGCACATCCTCGGTGATGGAATCGGGCAAGCCCGCAACGAACAACTTCCGCGAATCTTCAGCCATTTGAAAACCTAGGGGAGTTCCCCTTCGAGTCCCTCTGTATCGTGTTTGCCGGACACCATCGAAGCTGCCCGGACTTGATGACGACGTCACTGCCAGCGAGCACACCGCGGCCCCTTCTGGATGCATGCCAGCTCGAATCGCGTGCTGGGGTGGGGAGCAACCTGGAGGGAGACACGGCGCCGATTTCGACCATCGAGTCTGATGAACGACCTTCTGGTGCGAACTCAACCCCACGATATCCGGCGCCCCTCCCGCGTCAAGGGACCCGCCAGGGCCAGATGCAGCGAAATTGTCGGCCGCCTCCGAGGCCCCTCTGGCCGGAATGTCAGGCCCCCCCCTCCTCGACGGCCCGCTCTCCGGAGCCGCAAATCAGCGACAGCCGACCTGCTCCGTCCTCGCCCGAACCATGTTAACACCAGTTCGAGGTCTTAGTTATGGCGGAGAATTTCGATATCGAGCGATTCATGACGACATCGGGGAAGGTCGATCTCACCGACATCCCGTGGGCAGAGATCCCCCGCTACCCACTCACACCCGAGGCCCTGCGCACGCTCCGCTATTTCCTCATCACCGAGGGATCGACCTTCTTTTACACGAAGGCGCTGATGAAGACGAACACCTCGAAGCGCGAGCCCGAGTTCATCCCGTTCCTCACCGCCTGGCTCTACGAAGAGGAGTTCCACGGCCGCGCGTTCCGTCGCTTCCTCGAGGCCTACGGCGAGGACATCGGCGAGGACTACCGGAACAAGTTCTTCCGCAAGCGCGCGCTCAACGAGTACATCGACGAGCTCGGTCAGAAGGTCATCTCTCACGTCTTCGTCGACAGCTTCCCTGCGCTGCACATGGTCTGGGGCACCATCCAGGAGCTGACGACGTACAGCGCCTACCAGGCCTTGATCGAGCGGGTGAACCACCCCGTGCTCACCACGATCTGCCAGCGGATCATGAAGCAGGAACTCCGCCATTACGCCTTCTATCGACACAGCGCCCGGCGCTTCCTCGCCTCCCGCACCTCCCAGGTCGTGACGAGCAAGGCGTTGAAGATCGCCTGGACACCGGTGGGCGACGGCATGTGCCCCACGGCCGAAGCGTGTCACGTCCTGACGTTCCTCTTCGACGGCGCGCAAGGCTCGGCGATCCCGCGCATCGAGTCCAAGATCCGCGAGCTGCCCGGCCTCGAGTGGTTCGACCTCTTCAGCCGCTACGTGAAGGACCACGGCCTGGGCTACGCCCCCGAGACCTGGATGCCCCAGCGCGTCCCCCACCGCGCCGACGCCACCCAGCTCGCGGTCTAGTACTGCGTACCCCAAGAGCACCTGATCAGGGGCCTTCGGCCCCTGCGCTCCCGAGGGTCGCTACCCCTGCTTGCTTCGCAGATCGCTTGGCAACGGACCCGGGACGAACGTGAAGAACGCAGGACTACCCCCGCACCACCGGCGCATCCACCACGCCGCCCTCGCGCGGCTCTGGATCGCTCTCGCGCTCGCTGTCGGGTGACTCGTCGTCCGCGGGCACCACCGCGCCACCGCCACCGCTCGCCCCGTCCCCCTTCATCGCCATCCGCAGGAAGTACAGCCCGAGCCCCAGCAGCCCGAAGCACGCCCACTGCGCCGGCGTCAGCCCACCGTACCGCGGATCGCCGCCCACCAGCGTCGACTCGTTCTCGCGCATGAAGTCGAGCCCGAACCGCACCGGCGCGTACGCCACGCACATGATCCCCGTGTAGAAGCCCAGCGGCCGGAACGGCTTGCGATGCCACAACCACAGGAACGCGATCGCCATCGGGATGGTCAGCACCATCTCGATGAGCCCCAGATCGAACCGCCCCACGTAGCCCGCCCCGTGCGGCCACCGCACCGCGAACCACGCATCGGACAGCCGCCCCGGATGATCGTGCACCGACGCGCACCCCGCGCGACCGAACACCCACGCCAGCGGGAACGCGCTGTTCACCACCTCGCAGAACGGCAGGATCGGGTGTGCACGCGAGATCCTCCACGCGACGGCACCACCCAGCGCACCGATGAACCCACCGAAGCTCGACAGCCCGTCCCAGAGCCGCAGCAAGTAGAGCGGATCCCGCAGCACCCGCTCCGGGTGGTAGAAGATCGCGTCGAGCACGTGCGCGCACACGAAGCCGCCGATCAAGATCCACAGGATGAACTCGTTCATCTTGCGCTCGTCCAGCCTGCGCTCCCGCGCGTGCCGCATCGCGATCACCGACCCGATGTACACCCCGAGCGCCACGAGCGTGCCGAACGGCTTGATCGAGGGCGGGTTCGCCGGGTTGATGTAGTTCCCCAGGAGCGGCACGTGCTCCAGGAACGAAAGCGGGATCTCCGGCGCGTTGATGAACGGGATCAGGGGCTCTGCCACGGCGCCTCCCCTAGCGCAGCGACGGAGGCGAAGCCACCGCTAGCCGCGCAGCCGCGGACGAAGCCACCTGACGGAGACGGCCACCGAACATCGCCGCCCACGAACGACCACCCCCGAACCTCGCCGACCTTCGGTGACCGGTCCGCGGCTTTGGGCTAGGCTCCGCGCCCATGATGCGCGCGCTCTCGCTGCCCGGATGCGCCTGCCGGGGTGCTTTCCAGTTCGCGGTGATGGCCAGGCTCGCCGAAGCAGGCGAGCGCTTCGACCTCGTCGCGGGCGCTTCTTCTGGATCCATCTGCGGTGCCATCACCGTCGCTGGCCTCTCTGCCGACGGCCCCACCATGTGGCGCTCCATGGCCAAGACCCCCGTCACCTCCCTCGGCTACCTCAAGGGCGAGCGGAGCGTCTTCGGCATGAGCGTCATCCTGCGCCAGGCCCTCGAGCGCTACCTCCCCGAGGAACGCCTGCACCAGACCGACACCGAACTCCTCGTCGCCACCACACGCGCCGTCCCCTTCGCCGTCGGCTCCTTCTCCTCCTTCCTCCGCCGCAAGACCCGCGCGGCCGAGGTGACGCCACCCGGAGCGCCCCCTGGCCTCGTCATCCACTCCAGCCGCGAGCGCCGTGACATGCACGACGTCATCGTCGCGAGCTGTTACATCCCCATCGTCTACGCGCGCCCCACCTGGCTCGACGGCGAGCTGCACGTCGACGGCGGCGCTGCCGACAACACCCTCATCGACACCCTCGTCAACCGCGGCGCCGAAGAGATCACCGTCGTCACCCCGTACCCCGAGGGCGTCGTCGCGCGCACCATCTTCGCCCCCGAGCGCCCGCCCGAGGTCCCGCCCCACGTGCGCCTCCGCCTCATCTACCCCGAGCGCCCCCTTCGCCAGAAGCGCTTCGACTTCTCGCCTGGCCCGCTCGAAGAGGCCCTCACCATGCCTCACCGCATCACGATCATCGAGGCCACCGTCCGCCGCGAACCCCCGCCCGCGAACGACGACATGACCTCCGACACCGCCCTGCGACCCACGGCCTCCTGAGCGCCCCCTCCCCATGAGCGCCCCTTCCAGGCCCCCCGTCCGCGTCGCCACCTTCACCCTCAGCGACACCCGCACCCTCGACGACGACGAAGGCGGACGCCTGCTCGGCGCACTCCTCCGCGACGCCGGCTTCGACCTCGTCGCCCACGCCATCCTCCGCGAAGAGCCCACCCTCCTCACCGAGGCCCTGAGCCGCCTCTGCGACGACGACACCGCCGACGCCATCGTCCTCACCGGCGGCACCGGCATCGCCCCGCGCGACCGCACCATCGAGGCCCTCACCCCCCTCCTCGACAAGACCCTCGACGGCTTCGGCGAAGCCTTCCGCCGCTTGAGCTGGGACCAGGTCGGCCCCAACGCCATCCTCTCCCGCGCCCTCGCCGGCGTCATGCGCGGCCGCGTCGTCGTCGCCCTCCCTGGCAGCCCCAAGGCCCTCGACCTCGCCGTCAACCAGCTCCTCGCCCCCATCCTCGCCCACGCCGTCGCCCTCGCCTCGGGTCGTGGAGGCCACCACCACCGATGATCTCCTTCGACGAGGCCCTCGACCGACTCCTCACCTCCGCCACCCCCCTCGGCGCCGAGCGCGTCCCCCTCGACGAAGCCGCTGGCCGCATCCTCGCCGAAGACCTCCTCGCGCACGAAGCCCTCCCCCCCTTCGATCACACCGCGATGGACGGCTACGCCCTCGCCCTCGACACCCTCGTCGGCGACGCCCCCTGGTCCCTCCCCGTGCGCGGCGAGAGCGCTGCCGGCGGCCCCTTGCCCACCCTCGAACCCGGCGCTGCGTGCCGCATCTTCACCGGCGCCCGCCTCCCCGAAGGCGCCGACACCATCGTCCCGCAAGAAGACGTCGAGCGCACCGGCGACACCATCACCCTCCAGACGCCCCCTCAGCGCGGCACCTGGATCCGCCGCCGCGGCGCCGACCTCGCCTTGGGCGCCATCGCCCTCGCCCGCGGCGCCCGCCTCACCCCGGGCAAGGTCGCCCTCGCCGCCGCCCTCGATCGCCCCGTCCTCCTCGTCACCCGCCGCCCCCTCGTCACCATCCTCTGCTCCGGTGACGAACTCCGCGCCCCGGGCATCCCGGGCGAACCCGGCTCCATCCCCGAGTCCAACGGCTACTTCGTCGCCGCCGCCGCCCGCGCAGCAGGCGCCATCGCCCGCATCGCCCCCTTCGTCGCCGACGACCCCGACCACGCCCGCGACGCCGTACGCCACGCCCTCCGCGGCGCCGATCTCGTCGTCACCATCGGCGGCGTCAGCGTCGGCGACCGCGACGTCATGCGCCCTGCCCTCGAAGCCGCTGGCGTCACCCTCGACTTCTGGCGCGTCGCCATCAAGCCCGGCAAACCCCTCTGCGTCGGCCGCGCCACCCAGGGCGACGCCACCACCCACGTCCTCGGCCTCCCTGGCAACCCCGCCTCCGCCTCGCTGACGTTCACCCTCTTCGGCCTCCCCTTGCTCCGCGCCCTCCAGGGCGACCTCTCCCCGCACGCCCCGCGCCTCTCCGTCCGCATCCGCGGCTCCGTGCGCCGCCAGCCCGGCCGCACCGAGTTCCTCCGCGCCCGCCTCGACGTCACCTCGGGCGAGCTCGTCGCCCACCTCTTCCCCAACCAGGCCTCGGGTGCCGTCACCAGCTTCGCCGAAGCCGACGCCCTCATCCTCGTCCCCGCCGACAAGGATCATGTGGCCGACGGCGAGCGCCTCTGGGCCCTGCGCCTCAGCGAAGCCTGATCGCAGGGCTCGCACTCACGCGTACTGCCGAACTCCCCAGGCATGATATATATATATATATTATGACGGGCGCCTCTGACGTCGTCGCTCCCGACAGTCGAAGCGGTTAGTACTACAGTTGTACCTACGCAGACCGTGCTCCTCGGCGTCGATAATGACAGCGGCGAGCTATCGCTTGATGGTGGCGGCGCCACCACGACCATCGCAGCACGGCGTCTGGTTCAGGAGGCGCGTTCCAATGGAGCCACCAGAGCAGACGTCGGACCTCGGGGACCGTCAACGGGATCAGCGGAGCGTCGTGAGCCGGTGAAGCGGACTTTTTTTCTTCTCGGCGCTTCGGCGTCTGCAGCGGCTCGCTGGACCGTCAGGAAGGCATGGGCCCAAAGCGCCAAGGTGACGTGGCGATACCATCCGGTCCAACTGCGCACTTCGTAGTGATCGAGACCGACCTCGCCTTTGGCGCTTTCAAAGCTCTCCTCGATGGTCCAACGGCTGCCGGCCGCACAGGCGAGCGCTTTGAGTGGGATTGGGGCGATTGCTCCTACCACGTAGTAAGCAACATCCGACGGATCCGTGACGCTGCGACGGAACAGGATGCCGCGTTGCCAAGACTTGGGCTCCGGGCCTTCACAACAAGCGTACGCCCAGTCGTACCATCGTGGTCCCTTGGAACCATTGCCAGCGCTGAGACGGTGCCATTCCCTGGCAGGAAGTTGGTCCACCAGCTCGCTGAGCTTGAGCCGTCGAAAGTCCCTCCAGATGCGATGCTGACTGGACACTGCAAGCACGTACGGTTGCCGGCGCTCTTCTAGCCACTGTCGTACCTTGCTGTCTTGACCGTAGACCTCGTCTCCGACGACCCAGGAAGCGGTTACCCCAGCATCCAGCGCTCGTTCGAGCATCTGCAAGGCCAGTTGCGGTTTGGTCGCGAAGGTCGCATCCGCATGGATCCCGGCGCGCTCGCATCGACCGCGGTCATCGAGCCACGACGCAGGTAGATACAGAGCGCGATCGATGAAGGTATGACCGTGCGGTGTGGCGTAAGCGAGGAAGACACCAACCTGGCAGTTTTCGATACGCCCCGCCGTCCCGCTGTACTGGCGTTGTACGCCCGCCGAGTGCGTGCCCTTCTTGAGGAATCCCGTCTCGTCGATCACGAGCACACCGCTTGGATCGCCGAAATGCTCGACGACGTAGCCACGTAGATCGTCTCGGACCGCATCAGCATCCCAACGCGCTCGACCCAGCAGGTGCTGCAATGCATAGGGCGTCTGGTCGCCGACGACCTCCGCAAGCTGCCAGCCATTCTTTCTTTCCACCGGGCTGAGCAAGCCTTTGAGGTAAGCACCAGCGTGAGTCCGCACATCAGAACGCGAGAAATGCACGCCCACGCGCTCGAGCAGGTGTGACCAAGCGCTGTCCCAGACCGTGGTCAAGGCCGCCGGTGCGTGCAGTAGGGTGGCGTCCGGGCAACCCCGCGTGTCATTCGATGCCTTCGAGGGATGGGTGACCATGCATGATCACCGCCAAGAGCCAAGTCCAACTGTAGTATTAGAGCGGCGGCCAAGATGGTTTGGTACGAGGATAAGCGTACGCCGCGCGATGCCCGAACCATCCTGCCGCATCCGTTGAAGAAATGCTGCCCAGCGCTTGGCCGAGGGCCTCGTAGACATCAGCCGTCGTACGAGGACCTTCAGCTCGGATGAAGTGTTTGATCTTAGAGCGGCGGCCAAGATGGTTTGGTACGAGGATAGGCGTACGCGGCGCGATGCCTGAACCATCCTGCCGCATCCGTTGAGGAGCTGCTGCCCTGCGCTTATTTAGCCGAAGTCCTCGTAGACATCCGCCATCGTACGAGGTCCTTCCGCTCGGATGAAGTGCTTGATCTTGGCACCAGCTTCCTCGATGGGACTGAGATCCGGTGAGTAGGGCGACAAGATCCAATGGTGAGCGCCGCGGTCATGCACGGCTTGGCGCACGCTGCGCATTCGCTGGTGGCCGAGTCCATCGGCGATGACGACATCGCCTGGGTGCAGTTGCGGAGCGAGCTGGGTACGAACGTACGTGTCGAAGGTCACACCGTTCGTCGCACCTTCAGAGGCCAAGGGAGCCACGATGCCCTGCAGTGACAAGCCGATGGTCAGCGTGATGTTCGGCTCAGTCTTGGCCGGAGCATGCCCGCAAACTCGTTGCCCATGCTGCGCTCGGCCATAGCGTCGTGTTTGCCCGAGGTTCACTCCAAACTCGTCGATGAAAATCAGTTTGGTGGACCCATGCCGACGCGCGCGGCGCCGAAACGCTTGCCTCGCTCGTTGAACCGGAGGCCGGTCTTGCTCGCTGGAACGTAGTGTCTTTTTTTCGGACGAGCCCGGCTCGTTTCAGCGCTCGCACCATAATGGGATCCGGGATGCCGCTCTAAAGAACACGGTCACCAAGTCGAATAGCCACTACAGGAAACGAGCACTCATTGCAACAAACATCTAGCTTTTCAGTTCGTACACTGTATTAATTCGCTTAGAAAGAGAATCCAAACTCCGCGCAATTGGCACGAAGAAAAATGATTTATCGCCATCTTGCCGAACATGCGTAACATGACCGATTAGCTTACGTGAATTCGCCAAGAAAACGGGTCCGCCACTGAATCCGCGTCGGTCGATATCTTCACCAGCAGGAATCGAAACCTGAAGGATCCGTACCATGTCTGGATGTGATGCCGGCAGCCACTCAATCGTCGGAAAGTAGCCTTGCAGCGCAGTATTATAACGCTCATAGCCTATCACTGAGAGATAAGTCATTGATTTGAACCAAGCCTTCCTTTCGTCGGCAGAAACCTTGGCCCCTACTTGGATCTTACGGTGACCCATTGGAAAACCATAAACAATCACAGGTTCACCACGATCTATGTTTTGCAAAACCGCATCGCTCGCGGAAACAAATCGACGATCACCAGGACAAAAACGATCATTTAGAATTGCTGCTCCTAGATCGATCGATTCATCATACACTCTATGACTATGCACTCGTTCCCTCTGTTCGGTGAGGCGTCCTGTGGCAAACATGACGTCGTCATCAATCGGTTCTAGAACGTGAAAACAGGTCATGACTATCGGGCAGCCGTGAATTTCTAGCAGGGTTCCAGTGCCACTAACGAACGAACTCTGTCCAGGAGCAATGCTCCGCCGCCTGCCCCAAACTGCTGTCGATGAGTGAGCAATCATGTGGCGCATGGCACGGAACCACTTGTTAAAATTATAGTTCGCCATACTGACTCCGATCTTCGTCCAAATTCATCGCCTACAACCTGTAGCGTGGTATCCCTCGCGCTATATGAACGCCTTAGTCCCTCCTCGCCTTCAGTACTACAGCTGCAGTTAGCTCTTGGCGGTGATTATTTATAGTCACCCATCCTTCAAACAAAGGCATCGAACCACGTGCAGGGTTGCCCAGACGCCACTCTGCTGGACTCACGGGCGACCTTGATCACCGTCCATGGTAGTTCCCATCCAGAGACGCCCTTCCTCGCCATCAGAGACCTCAAAGGAAGGGCTTTCGAGATGGGAGCCCAATAAGCTTCTCAGGCTTACCACCCATCGGCTTCACAGCCTGACTGCATGGCAAGAAATGCCAACATGGCTGGACGTCTTCCCCAATGATCCACTGATGGTTCAGGATCTCCAGCTGCATCAAACCTCCAACGCGTTTTGGCTAGGGTCGAGGAGCTTGGATCCAGCAGGTTATGCGGCCGCCCCCACAACCCGCACAGCTCTTGCTTCCCCGGAAACCTAGGAGCCTCGGAACAGCAAGTCGATCCACCACGCGACCGTGTCCCGCACGGGACAACCCCGCTGTCCCTGGCCGAGGGTCGCCACGAACAGCATACCGTGCGGCCTGGCCGAGCGTGGCAGAGGCTCGACCGAGGCTCATCACTTTCGCCGCCTCCGCCCGCAGGCCCGCCGCTCCCTCACTGCGTGCTGTTGCGTGACCCGGCCGCTTGGAAGATAGTCCCGCCGCCTTGATGAACGCGCACCGGATGAAGCTCGTCCTCGAAGACGGGAGCACCATGGTCGGGACGAGCTTCGGGTCACCCCGCGCGGTGACTGGCGAGGTCGTCTTCAACACCGCGATGACGGGGTACGTCGAGACCCTCACCGACCCGTCGTACCGCGGGCAGATCCTCACCCTCACCTATCCCCTCGTGGGCAGCTACGGCGTCCCCGCCCCCCGCAAGGCGGGCACCCTCGACGGCCCCTACGAGTCCGACCGCATCCAGGTCCAGGGCCTCATCGTCCAGAGCTACGTCGAGCGGTACAGCCACCACGCGGCCGTGCGCTCCCTCGGCGCCTGGCTCGCGAGCGAGGGCATCCCGGCCATCACCGGCATCGACACCCGCACCCTCACCCGCAAGCTGCGCGAGGCCGGCACCATGAAGGGCTGGCTCCTCCCGGCCGACCAGGAGCTCGACCGCACCAGCGCGCACGCCGTCGACATGAAGCGCGAGGTCTTCCAGGCCGTCGCGCCCAGCGCCCCGATCCTCCACGAGGGCGGCAAGCTCCGCATCCTCCTCGTCGACGTCGGCGCCAAGGACAACATCGTCCGCTCCCTCCTCGAACGCGGCGCCACCGTCGATCGCGTCCCCTGGCATGCGAACCTCGCCGAGCACGCCGCCCTCGCCGACGGCATCTTGATCAGCAACGGCCCCGGTGATCCCAAGGACGTCGCCGCCCTCGTCGAGCAGATCCGCGGCCTCCTCGGCACGTACACCCGCCCCATCTTCGGCATCTGCATGGGCAACCAGATCCTCGCCCTCGCGGCGGGCGGTGACACCTTCAAGCTCCCCTACGGCCACCGCGGCGTGAACCAGCCGGTCCAGGACCTCCTCACCCGCCGCTGCTACGTCACCAGCCAGAACCACGGCTATGCCGTGCGCAACGAGTCCCTCCCGGCCGACTGGGAGCCCTGGTTCGTGAACATCAACGACGGCACCAACGAGGGCATCCGCTCTCGCGTCCGGCCCTTCTTCAGCGTCCAGTTCCACCCCGAGGCCAACCCTGGCCCCAAGGACGCCGCGTACCTCTTCGACGATTTCCTGCGCCTCTGCGGCGCCATGTCCAACGACGCGCGGGACACCCGCGGAGGCCACTGACCATGTACGGCGCCTACCTCCCCAAGAAGCCCCGCCGCGTGCTCGTCCTCGGCTCGGGCGCGCTCCAGATCGGCCAGGCCGGGGAGTTCGACTACTCGGGCTCTCAAGCGATCAAGGCGTTCAAGGAAGAGGGGATCGCCACGGTCCTCGTCAACCCGAACATCGCCACCATCCAGACCAGCGAAGGCCTCGCCGACAAGATCCACCTCTGCGCGGTCACCCCCGACCTCGTCGAGCGCATCATCGTCAAGGAAGAGGTCGACGCCATCGCCCTCTCCTTCGGCGGCCAGACCGCCCTCAACTGCGGCCTCGAGCTCGCCGACAGCGGCATCCTCGACAAGCACAACGTCCGCGTCCTCGGCACCCCGATCAAGACCATCCGCGACACCGAGGATCGCCGCCTCTTCATCGACCGCCTCGACGAGATCGGTGTCAAGACCGCGCGCAGCCGCGCTTGCCGCACCCCCGCCGAGGCCATGCAGGCCGCCCGCGAGATCGGCTTCCCGGTCATGCTCCGCGGCGGCTACGCGCTCGGCGGCAAGGGCAGCGGCATCGTCGAGAACGAAGAGGTCCTCGCCGAGGCCGTGGCGCGCGGCTTCGCCGGCGGCGTCCCCCAGGTCCTCGTCGAGGAGTGCCTGCGCGGCTGGAAAGAGATCGAATACGAGGTGGTCCGCGACGGCCGCGACGGCTGCATCACCGTCTGCAACATGGAGAACCTCGACCCGATGGGCATTCACACGGGGGAGTCCATCGTCGTCGCCCCCTCGCAGACGCTGAACGACCACGAGTACCAGCTCCTCCGCTCCGTCGCCCTGAAGACGGTGCGCCACCTCGGCATCGTCGGCGAGTGCAACATCCAGTACGCCCTCGACCCGAAGAGCTCCGACTACCGCGTCATCGAGGTCAACGCGCGCCTCAGCCGCTCCAGCGCCCTCGCGAGCAAGGCCACCGGCTACCCCCTCGCTTACGTCGCCGCGAAGATCGCCCTCGGCTACACCATGCCCGAGATCCCGAACGCGATCACCCGGCGCACCACCTCGTTCTTCGAGCCCTCGCTCGACTACCTCGTCTGCAAGATGCCCCGCTGGGATCTCGGCAAGTTCAAGGGCGCCTCCCTGCGCATCGGCAGCGAGATGAAGAGCGTCGGCGAGGTCATGGCCATCGGCCGCACCTTCCCCGAGGTCATCCAGAAGGCCATCCGCATGCTCGACATCGGCGTGAAGGGCCTCGATCCCCTCGCCTTCGAGCTGCCCGATCTCCGCGACCAGCTCGTGAACGCCACCCCCTTCCGCATCTTCGCCGTCGCGCGCGCGCTGTGGGAAGGCATGAGCGTCGACGAGATCCACGATCTCACCAAGATCGACCGCTGGTTCCTCGACCAGATCGAGCCCATCGTCGACATGCACCGCGAGCTGTCGGCCCTCCGCCCCGGCCCGCCCCCGCGCCCCGTCGCCCCGCCGAGCCCCGTGCGCTCCCCGTCCGTCGCCCCCTCGTCGAACGGCTCGCCCTCAGCCCCGCCCTCGCGCGCCACGGTGCCACCGCCCACCCTGGCGAGCCCGCCCCCGCCCGAGGAGGCCATCGAGGAAGGCGTCCTCCGCCGCGCCAAGCAGCTCGGCCTCAGCGACCGCATGATCGGCACCCTCACCGGCGCCCCGCGCGGCTCGATCCGCATGCTGCGCAAGCGCTTCGGCATCGTCCCGCACCTCGCGCAGATCGACACGACCGCCGCCGAGTTCCCCGCGGAGACGAACTACCTCTACTCCAGCTACCACGCCGCCGCGTCCGACGTGTCGCCCTCCTGGCGCAAGAAGATCATGGTCCTCGGCTCCGGCGCCTACCGCATCGGATCGAGCGTCGAGTTCGACTGGTGCTGCGTCAACGCGATCCGGGCCGCCTCCGAGCTTGGCTACGAGACCATCATGGTCAACTACAACCCGGAGACGGTCAGCACCGACTACGACACGTGCGACAAGCTGATCTTCGACGAGATCAGCTTCGAGAGCGTGCTCGACATCTACGAGCGCGAGCAGCCCTACGGGATCGTGGTGAGCATGGGCGGCCAGGTGCCGAACAACCTCGCCCTGCGCCTGCACCAGGCCGGCGCGCGCATCCTCGGCACCAGCGCCGCCAGCATCGACGCCGCCGAAGACCGCAAGAAGTTCAGCGATCTCCTCGACCAGCTCGGCGTCGACCAGCCCCGCTGGGCGCACGTCACCGACGTCGACGCCGCCATGGACATCGTGAACCAGGTCGGCGGCTTCCCCGTCCTCGTGCGCCCCAGCTACGTGCTCAGCGGCGCCGCGATGAGCGTCGCCCACGAGCCCAACGAGCTGCGCCGCATCCTCGCCCGCGCCAAGGCCGTCGGCCCCACCCACCCCGTCGTCGTGTCCAAGTTCGAGACCCACGCCCGCGAGGTGGAGATCGACGCCGTCGCCGACCGCGGCGAGATCGTCCTCGCCGCCATCAGCGAGCACATCGAGAACGCCGGCGTGCACAGCGGCGACGCCACCCTGGTCCTGCCCCCGCAGTCCCTCTACATCGCCACCATCCGCCGCGTGCGCCAGATCGCCCAGAAGATCGCCCGCGCCCTGTCGATCACCGGCCCCTTCAACATCCAGTTCCTCGCCAAGATGAACGACGTGAAGGTCATCGAGTGCAACCTGCGCGCCTCGCGCAGCTTCCCCTTCGTCTCCAAGGTGACCGGCGTGAACTTCGTCGCCGAAGCGACCCGGCGCATGCTCGGCGTCGCTCGCAAGGTGGAGAGCCACAGCCTCGACCTCGACTACGTGGCCGTGAAAGCGCCCATGTTCTCCTTCTCGCGCCTCACCGGCGCCGACCCGATGCTCGGCGTCGAGATGTCGAGCACCGGCGAGGTGGGCTGCTTCGGCGACGACCTGCACGAAGCCCTCCTGCACGCCCTCCTCGCCACCGGCTTCCGCATCCCACAGAAGGGCGTGCTCCTCTCCCTCGGCCCCCTGCAAGACAAGTACTGGTTCGCCGACGAAGCCCGCGTGATCGCCGACCAGCTGAAGCTCCCCATCTACGCCACCCCCGGCACCGCCGAAGCCCTGCGCGCCGTGGGCATCGCCTGCACCTCCCTCGCGAAGCAACCCGACGAGGGAGAGACCGCGATGCAAGCCATGGACGAGGGCAAGGTCGACCTCGTGATCAACGTGCCCGTCGAGTACGACCAGTTCGGTCGCCCCGACGGCTACCTGATCCGACGCCGCGCCGTGGACCTCGGCCTGCCCCTGATCACCGACCTGCAGCTCGCCCGCGCCGTGGTGGAAGCCCTGCGCTCGAAGCGGCTGCAAGACCTGACCATCCGCTCCTACGACGAGTACCTCGCCCGCAGCCCGGTGGCGCTGCCGTGAGCCGGCCGGGGGGCGACGCCAGGGGCCAGGTGGCGCCCGCCGAGGCCACCGGGGTGGAGGACGAGGCTGCCGTGGAGGGTGAGGCTACGGCGGGCCCTGGGGGGGCGCACGCCGCGGCAGGGCCGGAGAGCGCAGGGGCACCGGAGCGGGTGCTCGCGCAGGTGGCGTCGTCGCGGGGGGATGCGCTCGCGCAGGTGGATGCGCCGCGTGCGTCGGCCGAGGTGACCCTCACGTCCGGGCGGCGCTACGAGATCAGCGCGGGAGAGCCGGCCGATCGGCTGGTGATCCGTGGTCGTCGTGGCGAGGTGGTGCTGCGCATCGAGGTGACGGATGCCGGCCCCGTGCTGTCGTTCGCGAGCGCCGAGGTGGAGCTGACCGCCGCGCGCAAGATGACGCTGGCCGCGCCCGAGCTTTCCCTGCGCGCCGAGGGCGACCTGACGGTGAGCGCTGGAGGCGCGCTGCGCGAAGAGGTCGCTGGCGACCGGCACGCGACGATCGGCGGCGAAGCGCGGACCGAAGCTGCTGCCGTCGCCCTGCAGGCCAGCGAAGGCAACGTCGAGGTGCTGGCGATGCGCAAGATCGCGCTCGACGGAGAGCGCATCGGGCTGAACGACAAGCCCGCACCAGCGCCGTTTCCGTGGTCACGGCTCGCTGAAGACGCCGACGATCCCGAAGACGCCAGCTGACGCCGAGACGGTCGGCTGATGCCGACTGACGCCGACTGACGCGGAGATGGTCGGCTGATGCCGGAGACGCTGACCGACGCTCCCTGGTGAGCGTTACGTCCCGGCGGTCAGGCGAGGAGGTGTTCCTTCAGGGACTCCCTGAATCGACCAAGCAACGCCCTGTATCCACATCAGGTGCTGCGTGAATTTTTATCTCTTCGGGGTCAGCTCATTCAGGAGTTCTCTGAATTTTTAACTCCCCCTTACGGAATCACTCAGGAGTTTTCTGAGTTTTTAGCTCACGAGGGTGTATGCCCATCAGGAGTTCTCTGAATTTTTAACTCCGAGGGGTCAGCTCACTCAGGATTTTTCTGAGTTTTTAGCTCACGAGGGTGTACTCCCATCAGGAGTTCTCTGAATTTTTAACTCCGAGGGGTCAGCTCACTGAGGGGGGTCTCTGAGTTTTTATCTCCGCCGGGTCAGCTCCGTCAGGCAGCTTCATCCCTGCATCACGGTCCCGCGGACGGCTCCCTCACTCTTCCGGCTCCGCGAGCTCCATGGGCATGATTCCCAGGGCGACAACGGGGCGCACTTCGTCCACTGCCTCTGCCAGCAGGTACGGCTGCAAGCGGGGACGGTTGCCATCCACTGCGCCTGCCAGGTGCGCTCTCCGAGGGTGCGTCTGCCAGCGGGTGCAATGGCCGGCGGGTAGGTCTGCCTGCCGATGTGTCTGCCAGACACAGCGTCTCGCTGCACAACGCGCGTTATCTCCGCCGAACGTTAACTACGATCGTCCGCGATCCACGGTCCCCCGGCATCCGGGTCGAAGTTCATCGCCGCCAGTCACTGACGACGCGCAGGCTCGTACCACTGACGACGCGCAGGCTCGTACGACGCCAAGGCTCGGCGGCGCGTCGCATCGAGGCAGCGCGGCGCGTCCGGAAACACGACGCGGCGCAAACGCCCTCAGATGGCCTGGAGGCGCAGCGGTCAGCGGGTCAGCGGGAGCGGAGTTCGGACAGGGAACGCCGCTGCTGGCCTTGCGCGTCGAAGTTCTCGGGGGCGAGCCACGCCTGGAAGGCGCGCTGAAGGGGCGGCCAGTCCGCGTCGAGGAGGGCGTACCAGGCGGTGTCGCGGTTGCGGCCCTTGGTGACGACGGCTTGGCGGAAGATGCCCTCGAAGGTGAAGCCGAGGCGCTCGGCGGCCTTGCGGGAGGGGGCGTTGAGGTTGTCGCACTTCCACTCGTAGCGGCGGTAGCCGAGCGTCTCGAAGACGTAGGTCATGAGCAGGAAGTGGGCCTCGGTCGAGAGGGGGGTTCGCTTCAAGAGGGGGGAGAAGGTCACGTTGCCGACCTCGATGACGCCATTCGCCGGGTCGTGGCGCATGAGGGACAAGGTGCCGACGGCGCGGCCCGAGGCGCGGTCGATCACGGCGGAATGCAAGGGGTCGGCGCTGTTCGCGGCGCGCTCGGCGTGGCGTCGGTAGTCGTCGAGGGTGTCGAAGGGGCCCACGGTCAGGTAGGTCCAGTCGCGGCCGTCGGGGGCTGCGCGGTAGGCGGCGAAGAGGTCGTCGGCATGGCGCTGGGGGTCCAGCGGTTCCAGACGGCAGGTCCGACCTTCGAGGGTCACGCGCGCAGGCGGCGGGCGCGGGGTCCAGTCAGGCAAGGGGGAGCCGATGGGTTGGCCGAGATCGTTGAGGTGGGTGGACATCGGTGGGCTTCCTCGGGCGGTGTGGAGAGGTCGCTCCGTTCTACGGACAGCGTTGCGCTCGACGAACGGCGTCGCGCCCGACGAACGGCGTCGCGCTCACGGACCGTGCTGTGCTCGCGAACGGCGTTGCGCTGTGGATCGCTGCGGAGGCGAGGCTGCGATCGTCAGGCGACGGTAGCGCGGCGCGGGTCGGGTGAGGGGCTCCAGAATGGAGATCCCGAGGGGTCCAGTTTCGCGCGCGCGCCCGCTTCACGCCGTGAGAGGTCACCGTTACGCTGGGCGCGATGGGCGAGGGAACGGACGTGATGGGCGAAGGGACGGAGCGGGATCCGCTGTTCGATGACGTCGATGAGCCGCCGCTCGATTTCGAGCGATGGGTGGAGCTGTCGGCGCAGCGGCTGCAACGCGATCCGGAGACGCGGGCGGAGATCCTGTCGCGCGCCGAGGTGAGCGCGAGCGACTGGGCGGAAGCCGATGCGCACTGGACGCAGGCGATGATCGACCGGATCTCGGCGGGGGACGCGCAGCTCGCCGCGACGTACGGGGCGCGCTGTGCCGACGAGCTGCGACGCCGCGCCGGGGTGTCGTTGCCAGGGGCGGAGGAGGATCCGGACTTCGCTCCGCTGCCTGGTGCCACCGGGGGCGAGGAGGCGGCGCCGAAGGGGCTCACGGCGTCGGCGGCGTCGACGGCACGAGGGGCGGCGCTGGGGGCTTCAGCGTCGGCGGCGTCGGCGGCATCGGTCGCGCGCGGCGCGGCGCTGGGGTCGGGTGCGGGGGGTGATGCGAAGGGGGCGCGGGAAGCGTCGGGGTTGCTGGGTCTGCACGATCCGGCGACGGCCGACACGTTCCCGGATCTGCGGCCGGTGGACGATGCAGCGATCGCGGCCGCGAGGCTCGTGCCGCCTCCGGTGCTGGGGAAGGCGCCGGTCACCGCGGGCGAGGGGGCGGCGCGGCAGGTGTTCGTGCCGTCGTACCTCAAGGAGGGCGGGCCCGCTGGCGGGGCGTCGCAAGGGGCGACGTCCGCGTCGGCAGCGGCAGGGGCGCCGTCGGGTGGCAGCGCGGGGCTCTCGTCGGCGGGGGCGTCGTCGGCGGGGGCGTCGTCGGGAGGGCCCGAGGGGGAGAAGAAGCCGGGCATCATGGCGTTGCCGCCCGGGATCACCCCTGTGCCGCCAGCGCTGGTGGGCGCGAAAGGAGGGCCTGGTGGAGCTGGCGTCGGGCCGCATCCAGGCGCGGTGACGGCGGATGCGCTGCCCATTCCGCGCGGGAAGCCGCTGCCGTTCACGGAGCGTCCGGCGGGGATTGCGCCGTCGGCTGCCGCTGCCGCGGAGGCGTCGCGTGGGACGACGCCGGCGACGTCGTCGCCCGCTCCACACGCGGTGAACCGGGCGCTGGGGGAGACGACGGCGTTGCCCGAGGGGATGATCAAGACGGGCGCTCCCCTGCCCTTCGCCGGGGCGCAGGCGGGGTCCGCGTCGGGGGCGCCCGCGGAGGCGCCGCCACTACCGCAGGAGCTGCCGTCGCTGTCGCTGGAGGAGTACGCGGCGCTGTGCGCGGAGTGGTCGCTCGGGGGAGCGAACGGGGAGCAGGCGCTGGGTCGCTACAAGGTGGCGAGCGTGGCGATCTGGCGGGCGGTGGACCGGCGCTGGCAAGAGCAGCTCGCGCGCGATCCAGCGCTGATGCAGCGGTGGCGTCACCTGACGGGGCGCTACCGGGAGCTGCTCCAGAAGCGGCCGGGGTGAGAGGTCGCCTGCGCGAGCGGGGGAAGCGCGGTCTGCACGCGACTGGAGGGGGGCTTCGGTCGCGACGCGGGTGAGAGGTCAGCGGGGGAAGCGGACGTGGACGCCGATCTCGGCGAGGGCTTCGTCGGGGAAGACCATGGCGACGTCGAGGGCGGCGCCCCAGGTGAGGGTGAGGCGGTCTTCGTCGGGTTCGAGGAGGACGGTGGCGAGGTGGGGTTCGAGGGTCCTCACGCCGACGCCAGGGAGGGTGAGCGCGACGGTGGGGCGGTCTCCGGGGAGGTCGAAGGCGACGAGGTCGCGGTCGCGGTGGAGGTTCCAGAGCTTGACGGGTTCGTGGCCCAGGAGGCGGTGGGATCCAAGGCCCGGGGGCGCGCAGAGGTAGGCGCGCGGGTCGCCGGTGGGCAGCGGGGAGGCGGGTTCGTCGAGGTCCTCGGTGCGCAGGGCGCCGAGGTCGATCTCGTAGGGCCTCCGGCGCGGGGGGTTGAAGTCGGGGCGCAGGACGAACATGGCGCGGGGGAAGGTGAAGTAGTCGATGGGGGCGTAGCAGGCCGGGATGGGGCCATCGATCCAGTCCATCAGCTCGGGGATGGCGAGGCGGCGCGCGTCGAGGGGGTGCGCCGGGTCCTCCAGGTTGGGGGCGAGGGTGCCGACGAGGCGGGCTTCGGCGTCCGGGCCGAGGCGGTAGCCGCGTCCGACGTAGTTGCGGGGGTAGGTGAGCGTGCCGTGCGGGGGCTCGTTGGGGTCAGGGCGCACGCGGGGGTCGATCTTGCCGCGGGGCCTGGGCCAGCGGCGCTGCTCTTCGTCGAGGTCTCGGCCGCCATAGGCACGCTCCCAGGTGAGCGGGAGGGTCTCGAAGCCTTCGGCTGGGCCGAAGCGGAGGCCGCCGTCGGGGGCGCGCTCGATGGTGCGGTCGCCTTCGACATGGACCGTCTTGCGCACGGGGCCGACCTCGATGGCGGTGTCGAGGGCGCGGACGTTGCCCCGGCGGGAGTGGGCGGTGCCGAGGAGGAGGACGTCGGTGGCAGGCTTGGCGGTGGCGAACTTGTCGCTGTCGTGGAGGAACCTGCGGGTGCCAGGGACGGCGTGGGACTCGATCCAGTCGGGCTCGGTCCACACGATGGGAACGTCGGCGAGGGGCTCGGCGGCGCCGCGCTGGGGGATGCGGTAGGCGCGCTTGGCGACGAGGCCGATCTGGTACGGCCCGCCAGGGAGCCGGTAAGAGAACAGGTGCGGGCTCGGGGCCGACGAGGTGGACGACGTGGTCATTTCTCTCCGTCTATCCACTTCTGAACCTTGTCACCGACCCAGCTCGGAAGATCGACGCGTTCCCCCACAACGTCGGGCGTGCGTCGCCAGACGTGCTTGATGATCACATCCGTGAACCACTCGACCACTGCATCCTGGACCTTGAATTTCGAGAGTCCCCTCTCGATTCCCTTGCCGATCCCCCAACCAAGCGCAGCGTCGACCGCATAACTGGCCAGAGCGCTCGCATAGTCGCCCGCGGTGGGCTGAGTCTGCACGGTGTTGAGCTGGAGCACATTCCCCGTCAGCATATCGATCGGGTCATTGCATTCGACGTTCTTGCTCAACATCCCGACGATGCAGCAGGCGAGCTTGCCTCCCTCGCCCGTGACCGACTGGACTGCCAGCTGCGCTTTGGAGCCGGACAGGGCCAGTATCTTGGCCATGGTGGCCACAGGGGCAATGGCGCCTGGGGGCGGCCCGAGCGGGACATGGATGACGAGGTACAGGTCAAAGCCGCCCTGGATCATCAAGGCATCCATCGACGTGATGCTCTCGGTCCGCTTGCTGTGGAACGATGGAACCCACTCGAAAGGCGCACCGAACACGAGCGGCCAGGGCAGGATGGGGGGTTTGGCTGGGATGATGAAGAAGTGGACGTCGACCCCCGTGACCATCCCCCAGTTGTTGTAAAAATTGGCGCTCATACGCTGCCCCGCGCGATGACGCGTACCCAGTCCGGGGCGCGCTCGGGATGATGGTGGAAGGTGTGGGCGTGGACCAGCGACACGACACTGGAGCGGGCGTCGATGTGAACGCTACGCAACGAGGGCGCGATCTCTTCGTCTCCTCTCCCACGCCGGATGCCGACACGGATCGGCGAGCGTGGCACCTCGAACCGGATCGCGCTTGCCGCGGCACCGAGCCCATCGAGTGTCATCTCGGTTCCCACGGGGACACGCGCGAAGATGAGGCGACCTGGTGCGTGGTGGAGAGCGCGAAGGCTGAGAGAGAGTCGCTGCTCGATGGAGAGTGGCTGAAGGCCCCTCGGGGGTTGGCCATCGCGCGAGGACATCGTGTCCTCCGTCAGCCGCAGGGCCGGAAGCTCCGGACAGGAGGAGAAGCCTGCTGGCTCGGGCCGATCATCGACCCGCTGCACGAGCTGGTCGGGTAGCTCGATGTTCGGAAGGAGCTGGTCTTCGGCTGAAGCAACGCTCTCGTAGAAGCCCACCCCGGCGGGATTCAGGGGATAGGCCACCTGGAGCCGAGGCATCGGGAGGTCGGTACCAGGGAACAGGCCAGGCCCCAGTTCATGGCTTCCGCCGAAAGCACGAGAGAACGACAAAGGCATCGGGTCAAACTTCGCCGGCGCCGTCACCGATAGGCCGCCGTCGTTCCCGCGGGTCCATCGCCGGTCTCCAAAGACGAGGAGGCGCCGGATCTCGGGGCCCACCCGGAGGGCGACGGGTCGCACGAACGGGGGTGTCACAGGGCAATACGCATCTCCTGCCGCCGTCACACTCACGCCCCTCCAGAGCGCAATCATTCTGCGGTCAGGTGGGTCAGCAGGGGTGGGCACCGGCACTTCCCGGAGGGGGTCGAGCGCGCCATTCTGGGCGCGGTAATGGGATGAGACGACCAGTGCAGCGACGGAGAGGTCGTCATTCACCACGGTCCGGGCGAGGCTGACCTGCCGGCCGGATTTGTTGCGAACGAGCATGCGATCAGCCGTTCAGCTTGATGTTGCCGGCCTTGCCGTTGATCAGCGAGGCGAGCAGGTCGATCTGGCCGTGGCACATCACCATGGCACCGCCGCCGTCGAGGAAGATCTTGGAGGCCTTGATGGCAACCGAGTCTCCGGACATCACGAGCGTCGCACCGCCGCCGCTGTCGAGCACGATCAGCCCGTCGGTCATCCTGATCTTGGCGCTCCCCGACTGGGCCGTCAGCATGGCCTGCGTCAGGTCTGTGAGCACCGCTTCGACCTTGAAGCCATGCGAGATGAACTTGTGATCGTCACCTGCCTTTGATTTGTGGCTGCCAGAGATCGTCATGAGGTTATTGCCAGCAGCGACGTTCAGCATGTTGTCACCGCCGTTGACGAGAACGCCGCGCTTCCCGCTCACGAACACGCTCTGATCGACGCCGATCCAGGTCTTCTCCGAGCCGTCGATGTTGTGGGTCTGGTCGCCGTGGACGATGAGCGCGCGATTGCCATCGACCGTGTGGGTCTCGCTGCCGTGGACGGTTACATCGCGGTTCCGGTCGACGGAGATGTTCTGGTTGCCGCCGACGCCGTAGTTCTGGTCGCCGCCGACGCCGGTGTTGTGCGTGGCGAGGACGGTCTCGTCGAGGTTCCGGGCGGCGTGGACGACGATCTGCTCTTTGCCTTGCAGGTCCTCGAAGGCGATCATGTTGTAGTTGTCGTTGCGCGGGCTGACGTAGCTCTTGATCGCGCTCCAGGTGGGGCGGGCGGTGGGGCTCTCGGCGGGCTTGTTGACGCCGTTGTAGACGCGGCCGGTGACGAGGGGGCGGTCGGGGTCGCCGTCGAGGAAGTCGATGATGACCTCTTCGCCGACGCGGGGGTTCCAGATGCCGCCGTGGCTGGCGCCAGCGAAGAGCTGGCTGACGCGGATCCAGCAGGAGGTTGGCTCGATGGCGTGGCGGCCGGAGTCGATGTCCCAGTGGAAGCGGACGCGGATGCAGCCGATGTCCTGAGGGCCGCCGACGTTGATCTCGGCCTCGGCGGCGGAGGGATCGGCGGTGACGACGGCGGTCTGGCTGCCCTGGATGCGGGGGCGGGGGGTGATGCGGGCGGGGCGGTAGTTCGACTCGCCAGGCTTGCCCGGGGCGCCGCAGCGGAGGGCGGTGAGGTGGACGTGGTAGATGTCGTCGTCGCCCTGGCTGCCCCTGGAGGAGAAGCTGCCGCGCTGGCGGAGGGTGTACCGGGCCTCGGTGACGAGGTAGTCGCCACTCCAGCGGCTGTTGGGGTGGTCGAGGGTGAAGAGGGTGCCGGCGTGGACCATGCGGTTCCTGGCGTCGGCCGTGGCCCAGGTGCGCTCGGTGTCGAGGCGCTGTTCGCGTTTCTCGGCGAGGCGTTCGCCCAGCTCGCGGGAGGTCTCGTAGCGGCCCGGGTGCTCGTGGGTCTGGAAGTCGGTGACGCCCGCGGGGGACTGGGCGAGGAGGTCGAGCTGGGGTTTGCGCCAGTCGTAGTCGTCGAGGGAGGCGGAGCGAGGGCGCAAGCGGCTGCCGATGCGGACGTTCTCGACGACGTGGCCGAGGATGCCAGGGCCGAGGTGGCCCTTCACGCGGCGGCGGCCGGCGTCGTAGTCGGAGAGGACGAGGATGCACTCGTCGCGGGTGTGCTCGAAGTGGTACGCGACGCCTTCTTCTTCGAGGAGGCGAGAGACGAAGGCGAAGTCGCTCTCGTTGTACTGGACGCAGTAGGGGCGCGCGCTCGGGTCGGCGAGGCGCGACATGTCGAGGCAGCGCCAGGAGAAGACGGCGCGGGCTGGCTTGAAGGTGCGGAAGTCGCCGTCGTCGTCGGGGCCTTCCGGGGCCTCGGCGTCTCGGGGGAGGAGGCCTGCGCCCCAGGAGGTGCGGGTGAGGGTCTTCTCGAGGATCTCTTTGAGGGTCTTCTCCAGGTGGATGATGCTCTTCTTCATCATCGTGGAGCGGACGAGGGGAGGGACCAGCTCGACGCGGTAGCGGGTGCCGTGGTCGATCTCGCCGAGTTCCTCGGCGGAGGCGATGACGCCGTGGATGAGGCGGTACGCGGGTTCGACCTTGGTGGCGATGCGCAAGGCGGCGCGGGCGCCGACGAGGTCTTCGACGCCGACGTCGGGTGCGTTCTCGTGGCGTACGAGTTCGATCTCGAATTTGTAGAGGGCGGAGAGGGCCTCCGTCCCGCGGACTTCGAGCACATCCAGGTGGCGCCAGGGTCCGTCGGGGCCCTGGGCTCCCTCCCATGCGAAGAAGACGTCTTCGATCACGCGTGGCTCCTCATGTCGTCGGTCCCCCACCCTTCCCCATGGGCTGGAGGCTAACAGCGTCGGTGGTGGGCTCGGAAGGGGGGGATGCGCGGGGAGTACAGGGCGCCGATCAGGGCAAGGGCTGCGTGTAGCGCTGGGCGCCGAGGTAGGTGGCGAGGAGGGTGAGGGCGTCGAGCACGTAGGGGAGCACGTGGAGCTTCTCGGGTTGCGAGCGCAGCGCGTGCATCGTCTCGTCGCTGGGGAAGCACAGGAGGCCGCCGGTGCTGGGCTCGACGCGGAAGCCAGCCATCTCGATGGCGTCGACGAGCTTGACGTGGGTGGGCGAGCGGCGGAGCAGGTCGACGGTGCCGAGTTCCTCGAGGCTGCGATCGGTGATGCCCGGGATCCAGGCTGACAGCATGAGCTGGACCGTGGGTTGAAACCCTTTGTGCATGCCCACATGGCGGAGGTTGAGGACGAGGAGCACCTGATAGCCGAGGGGCTGGAGTGCGATGACCCGATAGTGGGCGCCACAGGGATAGAGGTGGCCCTCGAGGGGAGCCGCCCACCAGGCGTCGAGCCACCCGCTGGGGTTCGGCAGCCCCTGTCCGCTCCGCGCGGTCATCAGTTCGTGGGCGATGGAACTGACGGCGTGCTCCGTGCGCACATCGTTCTGGTTCTGCTGATGCGAGAAGTACGCGAACAGAGCGCCTCCGCAGGTGAGGACGACGAACATTCCGATGTTCTTCCGGCCCTCGGCGGCCCCCGTCAGACTCGTCACGGCCAGCGGCAGCATGAGCAGCGAGAACACCCCGCCCCCGACGACGGGCGCCCAGCGCTGCACCGTGGTCGGAGGAACGTTGTAGCTCCACCTGTAGCGAAGCAGGTGCCGGCGCTCCTCGCGGTAGCGGGCCATGCGCTCCCGCAGCACGACGGCCATGGCGGTCGCGCTCGCGTGGGCGAGGTGCTGGGAGGTCGGAACGACGGCGGTTCCACAGTGACGGCAGGGAGCCGCAGGATCAGCAGCCTGGATGGTGTGGGGACCACCGCATCCAGGACAGGTGAGGGGCGCCGCGACCGGGCTCACGATGGGCGCGGGCGTGCCTTTCCCCGCCCCCGACATGGGGTACCAGAGCATGGCGAAGATCAGCAGGAGCATGACCGGGGTGAAGATCAGGGTGCCCAGCCAGTTCGGGACGCGAGCGTATGAGAAGGCGTACGAGAGGATCATCAGCGCGACCATCGCCACGGCGTAGATCACGTACATCTGGTTGCCGCGGCGCTCTTGCTCAGCCTTCGTCGCACGCTCGGTGGCGGCGCTGGCGGCCTCGGCGCGCACGGCGGCGAAGCCTGCGACCGCAGAGGCACCATGAGAGGACAGCGCGTGCCGCAAGGCGTCGGGGATGGTGATGGTGGCGCGACAGGCAGGGCAGGCCACGGCCGCGGCGTTCACGTCTCTTAAGGGAACAGGGCTTCCGCAGGCGGGGCAGCGGAGCTGTCGTGCTTCGTTCATGCTGTGGTTGTATCAGGTCGTGCTGGGGCCGCGAGCGTGGGCGCTGGGCGCCGGAGCCGGTGGTCGGATGGAGTTGGACTCGCTGGAGTCGAGGAAGAGGGCGCGAGGATGCTGACGATCGATGGGTCGACGGGTGAAGGTGGGGGGCAGATCCTGCGGACGTCGCTCGCGCTGTCACTGGTGACGGGGACGCCGGTGAAGCTCGTGCGGGTGCGGGCGGGGCGCGCGAAGCCAGGGCTGGCGCGGCAGCACCTGACGGCGGTGCAGGCGGCGGCGCGGGTGGGCTGCGCGGAGGTGAGTGGCGCGGCGCTGGGGTCGACGGAGATCACGTTCCGGCCCGGGTCGATCGCGCCCGGGGTGCACACGTTCGCGGTGGGGACCGCAGGGAGCGCGACGCTGGTGCTGCAGACGGTGCTGCCAGCGCTGCTGTCGGCGCAGGGGGATTCGGAGCTGGTGCTGGAGGGCGGGACGCACAATCCGATGGCGCCGCCGTTCGACTTCATGGAGCGGGCGTACTTGCCGCTGTTGCAGCGGATGGGGCCGGTGGTGACGGCGGAGCTGGAGCGGTACGGGTTTTATCCGGGCGGCGGGGGGCGGGTGCGGGTTTCGATCACGCCAGCGCCGCTGGGGAAGTTGACGCTGCTGGAGCGAGGGGAAGTGCGCAGTCGGCGGCTCGTGGCGCGGGTGGCGAACCTGCCGGTGCACGTCGCGCGGCGCGAGGTGGAGGCGGCCGCGAAGGTGCTGGGTTGGGAGCGGGCGTGGCTGCACACGGAGGTGCTGGAGGGGGTGGCCGGGCCAGGGAACGTGGTGACCGCCGAGGTGGTGAGCGAGCACGTGACGGAGGTGTTCACGAGCTTCGGGGAGCGGGGGGTGCGCGCCGAGGTGGTGGGGGAGCGGCTGGGAAAGGAGGTGAAGGCGTACGAGGCGGCCGGGGTGCCGGTGGGGGAGTACCTGGCGGATCAGCTTCTGTTGCCGATGGCGCTGGCGGGAGGGGGGTCGTTCCGGTCGGTTGTGCCGTCGTCGCATACGCGGACGCATGCGGGGCTGCTGGAGCAGCTTCTGGGGGTGAAGACGCGGTTCGAGCAGGAAGGCGAGGACGCTTGGCGGGTGGAGGTGGGGAGCGGTTGAGGGAAGCGCCGAGGCGAACGGGGAGCGCTTCGAGAGAGGGTGAGCACGTCGACGCGCGGATGGCGCGGCGGCCGTGCGGCGCGCAGGTCAGCGCAGCGTGGGATCGGTGTGGGGGAGGATCCAGCGGGCCGGGAGCAGGGAGTCGCGTTCGCGGGCGAGGTCGATGGTGGGGTCGATGAGGCGCTGGTTGAGGCGGCCGTTGATGGCGGCGTAGGCGTCGGCGAAGACCTGGACGTCGGGTTCGCCGCGGCGCGCGAAGTCGGCGGCGAGGTGGTGGGCGTACTCCAGGATCATGTCGGGGCTGAGGGCCATCATCTTGACCTGGAGGGGGGTGAGGCGTTCGACCGGGTCGACGACCCAGACGCGCTGGGTGACGGGGTTGCGGACGCGGTAGGTCACGAGGCCGGTCTTCTCGATGAGCATGACGCGCCAGGCGAAGCGGAAGCCCTGGTCGGTCCAGCCAGAGTGGCCAGGGTAGAGCAGGTGGCGAAGGGGCAACGCGAGCTGGATGGCGAAGTGCGCGCAGAGGGCGGCGGTGGCGAGGCGGGAGAGCTGGGGGGCAGAGGGAGCCGCTGGAGAGAACGCTCGCGCTGCAGAAGAGGGCGGTGTGGAGGTCGGGGGGCTGGCCGTGGCGCGTGATGGCTCGGTCGAGGTGAGCGATAGCGATGGCTCGGTCGGTGCGGGGAGGAGCGAGGGGAAGCGGCGCAGGAGGGGGGCGAAGACGCGGCGCGGCCACGAGGGAGAGAAGAAGACCAGCGTCGCGACGATCATGATCCAGGGGAACATGCCGATCGGGAACAGGATGCCGGTGACGGTGTGGAAGCCGATGACGGCGAGGTAGGCGAAGGGTCGAGAGCGCTTCCAGAGGAGGAAGGGGAAGACGGTGAGGTCGAAGAGGGCGCCGGCGTAGCTCATGGCGTGGGCAGACCAGGGCGCGGAGAGCAAGGGGCCGAGGAGGGGGAGGTCGCGGCGCGCGGCGAGCCAGAGGGTGAGGGGCTGGGCGCGGAGGAGCCAGTCTTCGTTGAGCTTGGCGAGGCCGGCGAAGAGGTAGACGAGGCCGAGCTGGCAGCGGAGGGTCCAGAGGGCCCAGGTGGGCGCGGTGGGGCGGAGGATCGAGGGGTCGCGGCGCGCGTCGAGGGAGGCGGCGCGGTGGAGGGGCATGAAGACGGCCAGCAGGGCGACGATGCTGACGAAGTAGTAGTGGTTGAGGTAGGTGGCCTTCTCGCAGAGCTCGGCCCAGGTGAACGTGAGGAAGAAGGTGATCGCGGCGAGGCGGTAGTGGAAGCCGAGGGCGATGCACAGGCTGGCGAGGGCCATGATCGCGAAGTGGGCGTACATGCCCCACGCGGGCCAGGGGTTCACCCAGGGGAAGCCGAAGTAGTGGAAGTGGAAGGTGGGGGCGACGTAGACGTCGTGGATCCAGCCGCGCGCCCAGAAGCGGAGGGTGCTGAGGAGCATCATCGCGCCGAAGAGGACGCGGAAGGCGACGAGGGAGGCGATGTCGACGGGGGCGGCGAGGCGGGCGCGCAGAGCGCGGAGAGCGCGCAGGGGGCGCGGTGCCGGGTTGGAAGGTCGACCGTCAGGCGGCTGCGAAGAAACAGGGGTAGCGACCATCGGGAGCGCAGGGGCTGACAGGCCCCTGATACGCAGTACCTGGCATCGTGTTCCCCAGGTTCGTCCCGGGTCCTTGGCCAAGCGATCTGCGAAGAAAGCAGGGGTAGCGACCATCGGGAGCGTAGGGGCCGACAGGCCCCTGATCCAGGGTACGCAGTACTAGTCGCCGTCGTTGTCGTTGAGGGTGACGGTGACGCTGAGGGTGCCGGCGAGGTCGACGGCGATGAGGCGGCGGAGGGCGCGGCCGCTTTCGAGGGCAGTAGCGACGGCGGCGGGATCGGTCTCGACGGCCTGACGCAAGGGGGCCGGGAGGGCCTGGATGGTGTTCACGAAGTCGGTGAACTGGTTGCGGATGGCGGTATCCAGCTCGGCGGAGCGCTCGGCGACGAGGGTGGAGAGGCCGAGGCCCGAGGTGCCGCCCGCGCTGCCGGTGTAGATGGCTTCGACGCCGCGGGCGGCTTCGATGAGGTCGGTGTTGGTGTTGTCGCTGAAGCGGGATTCGCTCAGCGCGGGCTGCGGGGTGCCGCCGGTGCGGGTGCCGGAGGGGGCGCCGATGCGGCCGTCGGTCACCTTCTGGAGAAGCTCGACGGCGGTGTTGACGACGCGGCTGATGCCGTCCTGTGCGCGGGGGAAGGTCTCGCTGCCAGAGCCGGCGCTGGCGACGTCGTCGACGAAGGCGCCTTTCTCGGGGCGCCAGGCGTCGGCGAGGGCGGCGATGTCGGTCTCGATCACGGTGGCGACGGCAGCAGCAAAGGAGCAGCGGTGGCGGGCTTCCTGGGTGTCGGCGCCCAGGGAGGTGAGGACGGCAGCGTCGCCGCCGTCGGGGCTGAAGAGGAGGTACTCGAGGGCGGGCATGCCGCGGGTGGCCACGCCGAGGGTGGCGATGTGCTCGGGGGTCACCGGGTCGGGGGCCGAGGTGACGGCCTTGTCGACGCTGTCGGTGCGGACGGGCCAGAAGTCGATGGCGTTGGCCGTGCCGAGCTGATCCGAGGGGCCGAACAGGAAGGCCTGGGTGTGCTCCCAGGGCTGACGGAGGGCGCGCCAGGCGTCCTGCGCGGCGTCGAGGGTGGCCTGGTCAGGGGACGCGCAGAAGGCGCCGAGGGCGGGGGCGAGGCGGGTGGAGGCGGTGGCCAGGGCCTCGACGGTCGGCAGCATGACGTTGCGGGCGAGGTCCTGCATGACCGGGCCGCGGTTGTCGACGACCTCGCTCGACGAGCAGCGCACGGAGCCAGCGAGCAGGAAGGCGCCCAGGCCGAGGGCGCTCACGGTGCGCACGAGGCCTCGGTTCGTTCGTGTCCACATCGGAGAGACTCCAGGGAAAATCAGAGAGATTCCAGGAAGCGCAGCAGGGCTTCGCGGTCTTCGCTGGGCATGCCGCGGAAGGCTTCGCGGGCGCGCTCGGCTTCGCCACCGTGCCAGAGGATGGCTTCGGCCAGGCCACGCGCGCGGCCGTCGTGCAGAAGGAACTGGTGGCGGTTGACCACAGGGATGAGGCCCACGCCCCAGAGCGGCGGGGTGCGCCACTCGCGGCCATCGGCCTCGAAGTCGGGGCGGTCGTCGGCGAGCCCTTCGCCCATGTCGTGGAGCAGGAGGTCGGTGAAGGGGCGGATGGTCTGCTCCGACAGCTCGGGGAAGTCCTCGAGGACGCCGGTCTGAAGCTTGGGGGTGTGGCAGGAGGCGCAGCCCGCATCGTGGAAGAGCGCCTTGCCGCGGAGGATCGTCTGGTCCTCCCAGTTGCGCCGGCCGGGGACGGCGAGCGTGGCGGAGTAGAAGGTGGTCCGGGAGAGGATCTTGGCGCTCGCCTCGGGCTCACCATCGTCGTAGGCGGCGAGGCACTCGGCCTGGGCGTCGGTGCAGTTCTGGTCGGGGTGCAGCTCGGTGGTGATCCCCATGTCGTGAAGGAACGCGGCAGCGGTCTGCTGCTCCACGGTGGGGAGCGACGCTTTCCAGCCGAACCGGCCGATCACCTGGGTGCGCTCGTGGGCATCCCAGACGTGGTTGGGCCTGCCGGAGATGCCGTCACCGTCTTCGTCGTCGGGGTCGGCGAGCGCGAGGAGGGTCTCCTCGGGGATGGCTTCGAGCAAGCCGAGGCCGACCATCCCAGGCGCGACGCGCGGGGAGAGCATGACGTCGGAAGCGAAGGGGCCGTAGTTGAGCTCCTCGATCGTGTACGTGGGGCGCCGAAGGCTGTAGGCCTCGCCGTCCTCGTACGTGCCCGGGACCTCTTCGTAGGTCACCTGGGGGCGGCCCTCGCCGGGGACACCGGGGATGCCGTTGGGCTGGAGCTGGCCGCCGTAGATGGGCTCCGGAGCGGGGCCGCCGACGCCGTCGACGCCAGGGACGCTCAGACGGATGAGCATCTCGACCATGGGCTCTTCGATGGACTCCGGCGGTCGCCCTCGACCGTCCTTGAAGTGACACGAGGAGCAAGAGCGGGCGTTGTGCAAGGGCCCGAGGCCATCGCGCCCCTTCGTGGAGGCGGGCGCGATGACCCAGTTGTCGCGGAAGAACGAGTTGCCGACGAAGAAGTCGCTGCGACGGGCGGAGGTCATGTTCCGCGCCGAGTACGAGAATGCGCTGGGAGAGGTGTCGAAGATGGTGGTCGCGCCACCGCTCAGTTCTTCACCCACCTCGGCTTCGAGGCCCTTCGGTGCCGAGGGCTCCTCGCTGGCACAACCTGCCAGAGCGGCGGTGATGAGTGCCAGGCTCCAGCCAGCGCGTGCTCGTACTCGAATCGCGGACGACATGGCAGTTACTCCTCCAGGTTGAGCTCGACGCCGAGCAGATCGGCCACCTCGACGATGGACTGCGTCTGCGCGCGCAGGGCGTCGATGGCGGCCTTCACGGCGACGCGACCCGGGTCGGTGTCGGCACCCAGGATGGCCTGATCGAAGGGGACCGGGATGGCCTTGATGGCCGTGATGCTCGCCTCGAGCTGCTCCTTGAGCTTCTTGTTCAGCTCGGGGTTGCGCGCCTCGACCAGGTCGTCGATGCCCGGGCCGTCGGTGGTGCCGATGCGGCCGAGGTAGACGTTCTGGATGCCGAGGGCGTTGTACAGGATGTCGTTGTGCGTGTTGTCGCTGAAGCAGGAGTGCTCGTCCTCCTCCTCCTTCGTGTCGTACGCGACCTGCATGCGCTCACCGGCAAGCTCGGCGCCGCTGAGGCTCCCGATGCCGAGGAGGATGTCGCGCACGGAGTCGCGCTTGGACCGCGACTCGAACGTCGCACGGTAGTTCTCCGCTCCTGCTGCCCACTCGTTGGTCACGCCCTCCAGATCCTCGAACAGCAGATCGCCCGCAGCAAGGAGATACTCGCCGCGGCGCGTCTGGTTCGCAGCCGTGCCGTCGGGGCCGTCGATGTAGTCCGTGTGGGGCCTGTCGCCCGGGCCGGTGTCGCTGAGATCCTGGCCCCAGAGGAGGAACTCGATGGCGTGGTAGCCGGTCGCCACGTTCTCCTCGCCGCCCACCTCGTTGAGTGCGGCCAGCGCCTCGGTGCCGAGCGTCGGGTGCATGCCGGGATCGTTGATGATCCCGGAATCCGGAAGCTCGACGACGTAGTCGACGTACGACTCGTCCATCGGCCAGGCGTTGATCTGCCCCTCGGGGCCCTCGTCGTTGTCGATGGGGCCGAAATAGAAGCGGTAGGCCTCGGTCAGGCCATACGGGTTGCGCGCCTCGAGCCAGGTGCTGCGTGCGGCCGCCAGGTTGGCTGCGGTCGGCGTCTGCACGAGGGTCGCGAGGGAGCTGCGGATGGCCACGACGCCATCGAGCGCGTCCGAGTAGTTCTTGTGAACCAGCTCGGCATAGCGGGCGACGACGGGCGCGGCCTTCTCCTCGAAGTCGTCGGTGGGCTGGGTGTTGCCGTCGTCGTCACCGCCGCAGCCCACGAGGAGCGCCGCCGCAGGGAGGAGGACACGCAGACCACGACCCCAGGAGGCGGCGGTGCGGAACGGAGCAGAGAAGTCGATATTCATTTTCATCGCCTCATAAGTCGTTCCTCGAATCGCTGTCAATAACGCCAGCACGCTGACATCACCGGGGACGCCAGGGGCAGTGACGCCCACAAAAACGGGGATACGGGGGACCAGGACCGCTCGGGCGTCGAAAATTCCGGCATGGTGCCTCAAACGACAGTCACGTAAGACTGATCACACGCAGAGTCGCCCGACGCCGGAGTCGCGTGGTAGGGTGTTCTCGGTGCTGGAAGTCCTCACGTTCAGCCTCGACGAGGTCCGGTACGCGCTGCCCTCGGTACGCGTCCTGGAGGTCGTCCAGCGGGTGCTGATCACGCCGTTGCCGGGGACCGCGGCCCATGTGCTCGGCGTCATCGCGCACCGCGGGGAACTCTCGGTGGCGGTGGACCTGCGGGTGCGGCTGGGGCACCCGCCTCGCCCTCCCCTGGTGGAAGATCACCTGGTGGTGGCCCGCGGCGCGAGGCGGCGGGTGGCGCTGATCGTGGACCGGGCGGAGGGGCTGCTCGAGGTGCCGGAGGAGCGGGTGTCGCCCCCGCCCCTGACGCTCGCGCACGTGGCGGGGATCGTGTCGGTCGAAGGGGGGCTCCTCTTGATCCACGATCTCGACGCGACGCTGTCGCTCGACGACGAGCGCGCCATCGACGCTGGCCTGGTCGCACTCGAGGCGACGGCATGACGCCGAGCCGGGATGCGCCGGCGCTGTCCGAGCCGGTGCGCCACGCGCTGGAGGCCGAGATCAAGGAGAGCCTGGGGCTGGTGTTCACGCGAGGTCGCGGGCGGGACTTCGACGTGGGGATCGGTCGCACCATGCAAGCGCTCGGGCTGGCAGACCCGATGCAGCTCCTGCAGCGGCTCGTCGCGCGGGAGCCCACGGCACAGCAGGCACTGGCGTCGGCGCTGACGGTCGGAGAGACGTACTTCTTCCGGCATCCGGAGCACTTTCAGCTGGTGCGCGAGCTGGCGCTCCCGGAAGCCTTGCGGCGTCGTCCGGCGGGACAGGCGCGGCTCTGGTCGGCAGGGTGCGCGACGGGCGAGGAGGCGTACAGCCTGGCGCTGGTGGCACTGGAGCTGCTCGGCTCGGCGGCGCGGGCCCGGGTGGAGGTGCTCGCCACCGATCTGAGCCCGACGGCGCTGGCGCGGGCGCGGGCAGGGCGTTACGGGCCGTGGTCCTTCCGGGGGGTGTCGGAGGAGGTGCAGCGGCGCTGGTTCATCCAGGAAGACGCGCTGCGGCGGGTGGCCCCCGAGGCGCAGGCGCTGGTGCGCTTCGAGCCCCTGAACCTGGCGGATGCCGTCCGGCCCAGCGCGCCGTGGCCGGCGGACGTCGACGTGGTTTTCTGTCGCAACGTCCTGATCTACCTGGACGAGAAGGTGCGGGCCGCGTTCTTCCTGCGCATGGCGGCGGCGCTGTCGCTCGGTGGCTGGCTGGTCCTGGCGCCGTCGGATCCGGTGCCCGGCAGCGACAGCGGCCTCACGCCGCGCCGGGAGCGAGGGCACAACGTCTACCAAGTCGATGCCGGGGTGAAGGAGGAGGCGTGTGCGAGGTCGACGGCGACGGTGGCGCCGAGATCCTCGGTGAGGCCCTTCTCGCGGAGCGAGGCGGCGGCGCCCGGAGACACCGCGGCCGGGACCCCGCCGCCGCCCTCCGCAGCCCTGGCTCCCGCCTCGATTGCCCTGGCTCCCGCCTCGATTGCCCTGGCTCCCGCCTCGATGCCGGTTCCGACGCCGCGATCGCAGCCGAGGGTCGTACCGATGCGTGCGAAGGTCGCCGTCGCCGAGACGGCGCTGGCCCCCGAGGGTGGAGCGCGTGGCGTGGTGGACGTGGCAGCGCGCGGCGAGCCACCTGCTGCCGAGGCGCGGCGGCTCGCGAATGCTGGCGAGACCGAGCGGGCGCTCACGCTGCTCGACGAGGCGATCGTGGCCGAGCCCATGGAGACCTCGCTGTACCTGCTGCGCGCGACGGTGCTGCTCGATGTGGGTCGGGCGGAGGCGGCGAGCCAGGACGCGCGGCGCGCGATGATGCTCACGCCGCAAAGTCCTGCCGCACACCTGGTGTCCGCAGCAGCAGCAGTACAGACCGGCGAGGAGGCCGAAGCCGCGCGTGGGCTGCGCAATGCGCGCACGCTGCTGCTCGGGCTCTCCGAGGGGGCCTGCCTCGCCGATCTCGGCGATACACTCGTCGTGGACGCGCTGGCTTACTGTCAGCGTCTCGAACAAGCCCTGGCGCTACGGGCCGGTAGCAAGCCGAGCAGCGGTCTGAAGGGAACATCATGAGCGAGCACGGCTTCGACCGATGGACCGCGGAACAGAAGACCTTGCTGGAGACGCGCACCCGCGCGATCGCGCTTCCCATCGACGTCGGCCAGGCGCGCCCGGAGCTGGAGGTCTTGCGGGTGAAGGTCGCCGGAGAGCCATGCGCGCTGCAGACCAGCCGCATCCGAGGCGTGGCCGAGATTCTCCGGCTCACCCCTCTTCCCCATGCGCCTCCGGAAGTGGCTGGGCTCACCGTTCGCGGTGGGACGGTCGTGCCGGTGTTCTACCTGCGGGCCGTGCTCGGGCTGCCGCTCACAGCGCTGCCCGAACATGGAAGGATGGTGCTCCTGGGGAAGGATGACGAGATGGTCGGGCTGGTGGTCGACGCGATCGAGGGCACGACGCCGCTCGACCTGGCGTCACTGCAGGAGCCCCCTCCCACGGTCGCCCCGGAGGTGGCAGCCGTGCTGCTCGGGGTGGATCACGACGGCACCACGGTGCTCGATCTCGATGCGCTTTTCGCTTCTTCGAGGCTCTTCATCGATATTCCCTTGCCTCGAATGGCCCGTACGTAACATCCACATCCGTGATGCGGTGGAACGTTGGTACGAAGCTCTGGGCAGGGTTCCTTTCCGTGGTGGCGCTCGTGCTGCTGCTCGCCATCTACGGGTTCGCCCAAGATCGTGTCACGGAAGACGCGCTCGAAGGCCTCTACACATACGGGGTGAAGCCGACGCAGGCGCTCGGCCGCGCCGCCACGCTGATGGAGCGGCTCCGCGGGCGGAACTACCTGCACATCCTCACGCAGGATCCCACCGAGATGGCGCGAATCGAGGGCGAGATCGCGCAGCTCGAGCGGGACCTCGATCAGGCGCTCGACGAGGCGGAGAGCGCTTTTCCGTCGAACGATGAGCGGATCAAGAAGCTGACCCGGGTGCGCGAGCTGCGGCGGGAGTGGGCCAACCGGAGGATCCGGGAGATTTACCCGCTCAACCGGAACAACGCGAACTTCGAAGAGAGCGTGAAGCTGGTGCGGACCCGCACCGGGCCGCTCCTGGACGAGGGGCTCGAGGAGCTGAACAAGGTGGTGAGCAGCACCGTCACGAGGACGCGCACCATCTACGATGATGCGCACGGCGTGATGAGCCAGTCGCGCTGGATCATGACGGTGGGCCGGGGGCTGATCGTCCTGCTCGCCGTGGGGATCGCGCTGGCGCTCTCGCAGAGCATCTCGGGGCGCGTCTCCCAGCTCGCGGTCACGGCACGGCAGATCCGAGGGGGAGAGCGGAACGTGCGCGCCGACGTGGAGGGACACGACGAGATCGCGGATCTCGGCGCGGCGTTCAACCGCATGACCGACGAGCTCACCGAGCGGCTCGAGGAGCAGCGCAAGAGCGCCACGGAACAGGCCGAAGCGCGCGAGTCGCTGGCGCGGTTGGTTGCCCGTTACGCGGAGTTCGTGGATCGGGTGGCGCGAGGCGATCTGACGGGAGCGCTGGAGGCCGAGGGCGCGGGCGACATGGCGCAGCTCGGTCGTAACCTGGACGCGATGGGGCGGGCGCTGCGGACGATGACGCTTCGCACCCACGAAGCGGTCGGGGCGCTGTCGAGCGCGACGGCGGAGATCCTGTCGATCACCCAGGAGCATGGCGCTGGCGCCAGCGAGTCGGCATCGGCCGTGGCGGAGACGGCAACGACGGTGGACGAGCTGTCGCAGACGGTGCAGCAGACGACGCAGCAAGCGCAGGCCGTGGCCGAGCTGTCGCGGCGGAGCGTCGAGGTGTCCAACGCCGGGAGCGAGGCCGTGGACCGGACGGTGGCGGCGATGGCGCGGGTGCGGGAGCAGGTCAACTCGATCGCGGAGCGGATCCTGGCGCTGTCCGAGCAGGCGCAGACGGTCGGGCAGATCATCACCACCGTGAACGAGCTGGCGGAGCAGTCGAACCTGCTCGCGCTGAACGCCGCCATCGAGGCGGCGCGCGCGGGGGAGCACGGGCGCGGCTTCGCCGTGGTGGCGCAGGAGGTGCGCAGCCTGGCGGAGCAGTCGAAGCGCGCAACGGGTCAGGTGCGGTCCATCCTTGGGGACATCCAGAAGTCGACGACCGCGGCGGTCCTGGTGACCGAGGAGGGGAGCAAGGCGGTCACGGCGGCGGTGGACACGGCGCGACAGGCCGGAGAACGCATCGAGCAGCTCGCCACGACGATCGCCGAGGCGACGGGGAGCGCGACCCAGATCCTGGCGTCGATCCAGCAGCAGGTCGCCGGGGTCGGCCAGATCTCCTCGGCCATGCACGCGATCAGCGCAGCGACCACGCAGACGGTGGAGGGGACGCGCCAGATCGAACGCGCGGCGCGGGATCTCAACGAACTCTCCGCACGGCTGCGCGACGCGACCGCGCAGTACCAGATCTGACGTGACCACGGGACGCGATCTGCTCTCCGAGCTGCGCCAGGTCTTCCGGGGGGAGCTGGAAGACACCGTCGCGCTGCTGGAGGACGAGGCGCAAGCGCTCGTGCCCGGGGGTCCGCCGAGCGAGGTGCAGCCCGCCGTCGCCGAGATCTACCGGGCGGTGCACAGCTTGAAGGGTGCGGCCCACGCCGTGGGGTACCCCGGCCTGGAGCACCTCTGTCATGCGCTCGAGAGCCGGCTCGCGCCGGTACGCAACGGCGGCGACGTCGACACGGCCCAGGTGGCATCGGATCTCGATGTAGCGCTCGGCGCGCTGCGGGCTGCGGTGACGCGGCTGTCGTCAGGCGAAGACCCGGACGACGAAGCCCTGGCCGAGGCGCAGCGTCGGATCGAGAGCGCCGAGGAGCCCCAGGCAGCGGCGCCGCTCACCACCAGCGGGCATGCCCCCGCGCCCCCCCCGGTTCCGCACGCCGCACCGCTGGCGCCCCCAGCGCCTGGCGCCACGGCGACGATGGTGTCGACCGCCCCCACCAGGTCCACCTCCGCAAGCCCGCCAGCCAGCCCGGCGGCGTCGGGGGGCACGACGATCTCCTCCAGCGCCACGGCGACCTCCATCTCCCCTGCCCCCGTCGTGGTCGAGGCAGCCGCCGATTCGGGCGCCCGATCCGACGAGACGGTGCGGATCTCCGTGGCGCGTCTGGGTGACCTCTTCGCTGCGGCCGAGGATCTCCTGGCCTCGGCGGGGAGGCGGAGCTCGTTGCTCTCGCGCCACACCGTGCTCGCCGATCTCGTGGGCAGTCTGACCGCCGACCTCACGCGCTCGCGGCAGCTTCTCCGCCCTCAGCCGACCGAGGTGCTGGATCTCGATCGGGAGGAGGCCCGTCGGCTGGTCGACCGCTGCCTCACCGCGGTGCGGACCCTCGCCGGGTGGGCTTCCGAAGCCGAGCTGCAGGACGACCAGGCCTGGCGTGACGTCACGATCGGGGCCAGCGAGCTCAGTTCCCGCGCGCGCGCGCTGCGGGTGGTCTCCCTGGAGACGCTCTCTCCCGCGATCGAACGCGCCGCGCGCGAGCTGATCCGCGCCCTCGATCGCCCCGTGTCGGTGACCATCCGCGCCGCGGGCGTGGAGATCGATCGTCGGGTGCGGGATGGCCTCCGCGAGCCGCTGCTGCACCTGGTGCGGAACGCGATCGATCATGGGATCGAACCGCCCGACGTCCGCCGCGCGAACGGCAAGCCGGAGGTCGGCAGCGTCGACATCGAGGCGTCGATCAGCGGTCGGGACGCGCGCATCGTGGTGCGTGACGACGGGAAGGGTGTCGACCTGGAGGCGCTGAGGCAGGTTGCCGCGGCGCGCGGTCATCCAGGGGCCGCGGGGGTGGATCTCCGCGACCTGCTGGGGCTGATCTTCGAAGCCGGGGTGAGCACGCGGCGCAACGTGTCCGCGTTCTCCGGTCGGGGGGTCGGCCTCGACGTGGTGCGCCAGCGGATCGCGCAGCTCCATGGCAGGGTGGAGGTGGAGAGCGAGCCCGGGCGAGGCACGCGCTTCACGCTGACGGTGCCCGTCGACCTCAGTGTCTCACCAGGGCTCGTCGTCCAGGTCAGGGACGTCCGTGTGATCTTCATGGCCACGGCGATCGAGCGCCTGCGGCGCGTCGCCCCGAGCGATCTGATCTCGATGGAGGGCCGGCTCTACCTCCGCGACGAAGGCGGCGCCGTGCCCTTCGCGGATCTGGACGCCACGCTGGGCCTCGCGACGCGCCCCGTCACGCAGCTCGTCGACGACGAACGCTGGGCCTGCGTCGTCGTCGCCGCGGCGGATCGGCGGGCAGCGTTCCGGGTGGACGCGCTCCTCGACTACCACGAGGTGATCGTCAGGCCGCTGGGGAACCGCGTCCGACGCGCCGCGCTGGTCTCGGGCGCCGCCGTGCTGGGCGACGGAGAAGTGGCGCTGGTGTTGGATGCCGCGGACCTGGTCCGCGTCGCGCAGCCCGCGTCGATTTCCGACGACACGACCAGCACCGAGACGTCGAAACGCCGGAGAATCCTGGTGGTCGACGACTCGGTGACCACACGGCAGCTCGAGCGCACCATCCTCGAGGCGGCGGGGTACGACGTGACGCTCGCTCACGACGGGCAGCACGCCTGGGAGATCCTGGCGGAGGGCCACCTCTCGGGGCAGGGCCAGGCGATGGTCGACGCGGTGCTGTCGGACATCGAGATGCCCCGCATGGACGGCTTTCAGCTCCTCGCCCGCGTCCGCGCGACGCCTCGCACGGCGCGGCTCCCCTTCGTGCTGGTGACCGCTCTGGACAAGCCATCCGACCGCCAGCGCGCGCTCGACCTCGGCGCCAGCTCTTACCTCATCAAGCGCAGCTTCGACCAAGAGGCGTTGCTTGAAACACTGGAACGGCTGCTATAACAGCGCTGATGCTCGGTGAGACGCCGCCCGCCGAACCGCTGCGGGTGCTCATCGTGAACGACTCCGCGACCCAGCGCGCCGCGCTGCGGTTCGCGCTCGCCGAGGAGCCAGGCGTCGAGGTCGTGGGCGAGGTCCCCGACGGCTATGCCGCCACGGCGACGGTGATCCGGCTGCGACCCTCCGTGGTCCTGCTGGACGTGATCATGCCGGGGATGGATGGGTTCGCGACGGCGCGCGAGATCATGGCGCGTACACCGACCCCCATCGTGATGATCACGGCGGCCGCGGACGCGAAAAGCAGCGAGCTCATCCTGGAGGCCATGCGCGCGCGGGCGCTCGCGGTCACCCAGGGGCTCCCTCCCCCCACGGCGCCAGGCTACGTCCAGCGACGTCGCGCGCTCGCGCAGCTGCTCCGGTCGATGGCGATGGTGCGGGTCGGTCAGGCGCCAGCGAGCGCCGCAAGCCCGCCGACGTCGACCACGAGCGTCCCGTCGACGTCCGAGAGCGCGGCTGGACGCGCCGGCTCCACCTCGGGCCGCCGGCCCTTCCCCTCCTCCGCGGAGACGGCGCCGCCGAGCAAGAGCCCCATCGACGCCATCGGCATCGTCGCCTCGGCGGGTGGGCCCAACGCGATCGCGGACATCCTCGCCGACCTGCCCCGACGCATCGTCCCACCCATCCTGATCGTGCAGCACATCGCGCCTGGATTTGCGCCCGGCTTCGCATCGTGGCTCGCCCAGAGGACGGGCTATCCCACCTCGCTGGCCCAGCAAGGCGAGGCGCTCCGACCAGGGCGTGCCTACGTCGCCCCCGAGGACAGACACCTGGGGATCGATGCCCTGGGGCGTACATTGCTCAGTGATGCGCCGCCCGTGGGGTATTTCCGCCCCTCTGGCACGTGGCTGCTCCGATCTTTGGCGAATACCCTGGGCACACGGGCGCTAGGCGTCATCCTGAGTGGCATGGGAGATGACGGCGCAGATGGGACCGTCGCGCTTCGCCGCGCCGGCGGCCGGGTCGTCGCTCAAGACCAGCAAACCTCGGTCGTCTTCGGGATGCCGAAGGAGGCGATCGCGCGGGATGGAGCCGACGACGTACTGCCGTTGCCGGCAATTCCTGGCTGGATTCTACGCTGGATACGCAGCATAGGGTGAGCCTTCACGCCGGACCAGGCCCAGCGTGAGGGGTGCCGAGAGAGAGACGTGAAGGTGCATGGGAATGCGTAAGGTCAGGGGCATGGCGGCCGACGCGACGGACGGGGAGAGGCCGTCGACCCCCGCCATGGACGTCACACCAGAGCGGGGAGTCGTCTGGGTCGTCGAAGATAGCCCCACGCAGGCGGAGCTGGCGCGCCGCGTGCTGTCCCCCTTGCACGACGTGGAGCTGCTGCCCGACGCTGCCTCTGCGCTGACGCGCGTCGCCGACTCGTTGCCCGAGGTGCTGGTGCTCGACTGGCACCTGCCAGGGATGTCCGGGCTCGAACTCTGCCGCGCGCTCCGGCAGACGCTGGACGAGGCGACGCTCCCGATCCTCATGATGACCGGGCACGCGCGAGAGCACGAGGTCGTCGAGGCGCTGGAGGCCGGCGCGAACGACTACGTCACGAAGCCGTACAACCCGTCCGAGCTGCGCGCGCGGGTCGGCACGCTGGCGCGGCTCCAGCGGCTGTACAAGCGCGCGTGGGCCGATCAGAAGCGGCAGCGGTTGCTGGCCGAGGCCGGCGCTCGGATGAGCGCGACGCTCGACATGGGGGAGACGCTGGCGAGCGTGCTGCGCCTCGCCGTGCCCGAGCTGGCGACGCTGGCGGCGGTGGAACTCGTCGCTGGCGCTCCGGAGGAGGGCGCCCCGCTCTTGCTCGCCCACACCGATCCCGAGGTGGAGGCGAGGCTCCGGGCCCTGCCCCGAGGCACCGCCGTCGGGGATCATCCCCTCCGGGCCGCGCTCCGCACCCAGCGCGCACAGCTCGTCCACGGCGCGGCCGAGGTGCTCGAGCGGCTGTCCCTCAGCCCCACGCACCGGCTGGAGCTCTCGACGCTGGATCTCCGCTCCGCCATGATCGTGCCTCTCTCCGCGCGTGGTCAGGCCCTCGGTCTCCTGTACTTCGCGTCGAGTGACCAGAGCTACACGAACGAGGATCTGCAGCTCGCCGAGGAGCTGGGACGCAGAGCCGCGCTGTCGCTGGACAACGCGCGCTTCTTCGAGACGGCGCAGCGGGAGCGCGCCCGCGCCGAGGAGGCCAACCGCGCCAAGGACGAGTTCCTGGCCATGGTCTCGCACGAGCTGCGTACCCCGCTCAACGCCATCCTCGGCTGGATCCGGATGCTGCAGCTCGGCGCGCTGTCCTCCGACAAGCGTGCCCGCGCGCTCGACATCGTGGAGCGGAACGCGCACAACCAGCTCGCCCTCATCGAGGATCTGCTCGACGTGTCCCGGATCATCTCCGGCAAGCTGCGCCTCGGGGTGCAGGAGGTCGACCCGGTGAAGATCGTCGAGTCGGCGATCGATGCTGTCCGTCCCGCCGCAGACGCGAAGGAGATCCGGCTCCGGTCGGAGATCTCGGCGACCGGCGCGATCCCTGCAGATCCCGATCGCCTCCTCCAGGTCGCCTCCAACCTCCTGACCAATGCGGTGAAATTCACGCCCCGGGGCGGCAGGGTGGAGGTGGCGCTCTCCCGCGTCGACGACGCGGTGGAACTCTCGGTGCTCGACACCGGCCGTGGGATCGCCCCGGATTTCCTGCCCCACGTCTTCGAGCGCTTTCGTCAGGCCGAGAGCGGGCAGGTGCCTCCTCAGGGAGGCCTCGGTCTGGGCCTCGCCATCGTTCGCCACATCGTCGAGCTGCATGGCGGCACCATCGAGGCCTTCAGCGAGGGAGAGGGACACGGCGCGCGGTTCACCGTCCGCCTCCCCGTCGCGCTGCCGCCAGCACAAGACGAGGCCCCCCCGTCCCCTGGTGCGCTCGAAGACCTCCGTGTGCGCTGCGATCTGCAGGGGATTCACGCGCTCGTCGTGGACGACGCGCAAGACGCTCGGGATCTGATCGCGTCCATCCTCGAGGCTTGCGGGGCGCGGGTGACCACGGCGCCGAGCGCGGTGGAGGGACTCGAAGCGCTGCGCACCACCCGCCCGGATCTGCTCATCAGCGACATCGGGATGCCTGGGCAGTCGGGCTACGATCTCATCAGCCGGGTGCGGACCCTCCTTCCCGCAGACGGTGGGCGCACACCGGCGGTCGCGCTCACCGCGCACGCCCACATGGAAGACCGGACGCGGGCGCTCGTCGCGGGCTTCCAGACCCACGTCCCCAAGCCGATCGATCCCACGGAGCTCGTCCTCGTCGTGGCCACCACGCTCGGCCGCATGCCAGGCCGCTGACCGCTCCGCGGCCCTTCTCTCGCGGAAAGCGCATCACGTCGTGGCGCTGCTGGCGCTCACCCGCGACAGGAAGGCCCTGCCGGACATCGAAGCTCGTTGCAGAGCAACATGGTGGACGGGCACACGACGAAATTGCAGTGGAAGGGCCTCAAGGGGCGGGTCAGGTCGCTCGTCTGGGTGGGCGCCCTCTTCTACCTCGCCGCGGTGATCCTCGGGGCGCTCGGCTTGCACTTCCTGGGCGACCGCTGGTGGCCGGCGACCCTGGTGCTGTTCGGTCCGCGATGGCTCATGGCCATCCCGCTCGCGTGCCTCGTCCCGGCGGCGCTCGTCCTCTGCCCCCGCGCCCTCGTGCCGTCGGCCGTCGCCGCGCTGATCGTGGTGGGGCCGATCCTGGGGTTCGAGGTCCCGGTGTCACAGCTCTTTCGTGACGAGCGAGCAGGTCAGCTCCGCATCGTCTCGTTCAACGCCCGCTCCCGGCATGGAGACCTGGAGGCGCTTCGCCGCTTCGTCGAAGTGAACCGCCCCGATCTCGTCGCGCTCCAGGAGTGCGGCTGGCAAGAGCAGGAGCTGCAGAGCACCTTCCCTGGGTGGGAGGTCCGCACGAACCAGGGGCAGTGCCTTCTCAGCAAGTTTCCCGTGCGAGAGGTGGTCGCCCGCGATCGCATGGATGTCTGGAAGCGAGGGGGGAACGGCGCGATCGTCCGCTACGACCTCGAACTCCCGGGTGATGGCGGGCTCCCACGCCACATCAGCGTGGTGAACGTGCATCTGGAGACGGTGCGGGACGCCATCGAGGCGCTGATGCACCGAGCATGGCGGGGCGCGACGGAGCATGACGACAATGTCGAACTCCGCACCTGGGAGTCGTCGCTGGCACGGCAGTGGGTCGACGCTTCACCCGGCCCCGTGATCGTCGCCGGCGATTTCAACATGCCCGTCGAGAGCGCCATCTACCGGAGCTTCTGGTCGGACATGCAGAACGCCTTCTCCCGTGCGGGATTTGGCACCGGCACCACCAAGCAGACGCGCTGGTTCGGGATACGGATCGACCATGTTCTCACGAACGCGGACTGGTCCGTGGAGCGCGCCCAGGTCGGCCCAGATCTCGGATCGGATCATCGCCCGGTCATCGCGGATCTTCGCTGGATCGGGCAGAAGTAAACGGCAGTTTTTCACATCATCGGGCGCTCGTCGTCGAGGGGGGCGTGCGACTACCATCACGGGGCAGCCCTGTCTCCTGCAGCACCGTGCTCACGATCCGTCGCGATCCCTTTCCCTTCGAACCTGCGCGTGATCTGCTCGGCATCGTCCGCGTGATCTACGCCGACGCTCACGCCCGCGGCGCGGATCCCGCGCGGCTCCGTGGGATCCGCGAGGTAGGGGCGGAGCTCCGGACGGCCATCGATCTGGCGAAGAGACACCCCCCAGGGACGCTCGGTTTCTCCTCCGCATGGGTACGGGTGGAGCGCGCCACGACGCAGGTGGGCGATCTCGTCGACGCGCTCACCCCGGCGGCTCCCCTCATCCGCACAGCGATCGCGCGCGCGAAGAAGCGGTCCCCTCCACGCTGACCCGCGCCGTCGCGAGCCAGCGCAATTTATCCCGCCTCCTCCATGGAGAACGTCGGCATCGGTCCGTGCTCCAGATCGTCCGCGGCGTGCCCGAGAAGCTCGTCGATGCGTCCCTGGAGCATGTCGATGGAGACCCCACGCTCCGCCAGGAATTTGCGCACCGAGGCGAACGGCGGGCGTTCCAGCAGCGATGTGAGCCTCGGGACGGACGAAAGCAGCACGGGGCGCGCGCCGCTCTGGAGCACCACATCGGAAGACGAGGCGACGTCGCCCGTGTCTTCCCGCACCGCGAGGTTCGCGGCGTCCCGCGCGGACATCGCCAGCAAGCGGAACTCGGCGCGCGCCTCCTGGCCAGCCGCCAGCTGATAGGCGACCGCTGCCAGTGCGTTCTCCATCGCCTCGACGGCGCTCCCTGCCCGCACCAGCAAGCTCGCGAGCCGACAGTGGGCCACCGCGCGCTCGCTGGCGCTCGCGAACCGCTCCCGGGCGCTCAGCGCCTCGCGCTCCAGTCCCGTGGCGGCCTCGAAATCGCCGACCTCCGCGTGTACCGTCGCGAGCGCCGAGAGAGCACGCACCTCGCCACGCGTGTCGCGAGCGCGACGGAACCCTTCGAGGCATCCCTCGATGACCTCGGTCGCCTCGGCCGTCCTGCCGAGCCGTGCCAGCGGTGTCCAGCGATGGAACCGCTCGCGGGACATCTCCAGCTCCGCGGCGCCGAGATCACGGTCCAGCGCCTCCAGCTCATCCAGCAGCGAGAGGCACACATCCCATCGCTCGAGCTCCGCGTTCGCACGCCTGGCGACGTCCAGCCCTGTCGCGAGCGCGCTGCCGATCTGCGTGCTCTCGGAGTTCAGGGCGCTCTCCTCGGTGTCCGGACGGCCCGTCCACAGCCCCCTGAGCGTGGCGACGCGCTCCTCGATCGCTGGAAGAGCGGCGGCCGCGCCCCGCCGCAGCACGTCGATCCGGAGCGCCTCCAGCTCGACGCCGATCACCTGAGCCAGCGGCTTCCCTGCCCTCCGCTTGGCCTCCGCGCCCCGCTCGAAAAGCTCTCGCGCGGCATCGAGCTGGCCCTCCTGCGCGAGTGCTGCGGCCCACTTGGTGAGGATCACGCCGAGGTCCGCCCAGTGCTCGCTCGCAGCAGCATCGCTCGCCGCCCGCTCGTAGAGCGGCAGCGCCATCTCCACCTGCCGCGCGCTCCGCAGCGCATCGGCCAGCGATACCCGGGCACGCCACCGCGTCGCCCCCGCGCCGTGATCCGCGGCCGCTTCGAGGTCATCCATCACCTCGGACAGCAACACCGCGTCGCCTGCGCCCGTCAGCGCAGCACTCCCGAATGCCGACAGCGCCTGGAACGCTCGGCCCCGCACCAGGTAGCGGACACTCCTGCGTCCCAGCTCCGCACACAGCTCCCGCGGCCTGCGCGCAGCGCGCGGCCTCGACTCGCTGCTCGGCGCCGAGGGAGGCTTCGATCGTGGCTCCGAGCTCGAGACGGGCCCTGTCCACGCACGAGGCTCCTCCGCCACGGGAGGGATGGTCAGAAGCCCCTGCTGGAGCATCGGCAGCGCATTCCTGAACGCCGCCGTGTACCGCTCACCGAAGCAGCGGTAGAGATCCTCGGTCGACGCGTCCCCCTGCTCGTCGAGGTGCTGCGTCATCCACGCGGCCGTCCGCTCCGCGACGAGAGAGTGGAAAGCGTAGACGGTCCCTCGCGCCTGCTCCTCTTCCCGCACCACCAGGCCAGCCGCGCATAGCTCCGCGAGGGCCGTCCGCGGGCGCTCCTCCCCGGGCAGCAGCTTCGCGCCGAGGTCCTCGATCATCCAGGCGGGGACCGGCTCGCTGGCGAGCGACATCCCCCAGAGCAGCCGCCGCGCGCTCGGAGAGAGCCGCTCGAGCAGCAGATCGAACAGCCCCGCGCCAACGTCCTCGAGCAATGCCCGCTGACGCTCCGCCTCGCCGAGGCCTCCGGGCAGCGCGTCCGGGGGCAACCCGTCCCCGAGGGCCCCCAGCCGATCGAGCGCGCCCTCCAGCACCGTCCGCCCCATGCCCGCCACGTCACCGAATCGGAGCAAGACCAGGGGGTGTCCGTGGGTCACCTCGAGCACCCGCCGCGCGAGCCGCTCTGCTTGCCCTGCCGTCCCTCCCTCGCGTCGCTCCCTCGTGCCTCGGGCGAGGATCTCGCGAAGCGCCGAGCGCCGATCAGCGAGCACCGCGGCGTGACCGAGCGGCAGACCTCCCAGCGCCAGGCGGAACACGGCCGGAAGCACCGTCGCAGGGGGGCTGCGCCGGCAGGTCACCAGGATCCTCGCCCTGCCCTCGCCGAGCCGCGGGCGTAGCTGGGCGAGGAGCTGCCACCACGGGGCATCCGCCTCCTGCCCCTCCGTGCCCGCGCCTCGCTCCACCCCGTCCAGCACGAGCAGCACCCTGTCCGTCACGAGGGACTCGGCCAGGTTCTCGAGCAGCCGCGCCGCGCGCGCCCCCGCTTGCTCCTCCTCCCCCGGTGGCGTGTACACCCGGAGGAACGGATCCCGCTCGCAGCGATCGCGGTATCGGGGACTCTCCTCTCGCAACCGCCGATCGACATAGCGCAGCAGCGTCTCGATCTCCGGAGGGAGCCCTCCGAACACCGATGCCGCGCCTCCGCGGTCGTCCCCCTCCACGCGCAGCGTGGTGCTGGAGCTCTCCCGGAAAGGCTGGAACGCGAGCACCAGGTCGAAATGGCCATGCCACAGGTGGATGGCCTCCGCCGCGAGGGACGTCTTGCCCATCCCCCCCGGCCCCTCCACCAGCGCGATCGTTTTGCCGCCCGGAGCCAGCCACTCTCGCGCGAGCCGCCCCAGCTCCATACCGCGGCCGACGAAGCCGGGAGACGGCTCCAGCTCCTTGCTCCCACTCTCCAGCAGCGGCATGGGCCGCGGCTCGACCCGCGCCGCAGGAGCGCTCCGCCCTTCCTCGGGCGCGACCTCGATCGAGGCCCCGCCGAGCAGGATCAGCGCGGACTGGTCCAGAAGATCTGCCTGCCAGGGCTCACCGACGGCGCGCGTCCTCGCCGACGAAGGGACTTCGATCGACGATGACATCACGGGCGTCCGCCCGCTGTCGGTGGCGAGCGGCGCCGCTTCGACACGCATGGGTTGCTCCGGCGTCCTCGGCGTGAGCCGCGCCGAGCGCAGCTCTCCCCCGATCACGTCGCCTCCCGTCGCCCGCACGACGGAGGCCGAGGAGCCGGCCAGCAGCACCCCGCGCTCCTTCGGCGTCACCGCGCCCCGCGGCGGCTTCTCCCCCTTCTCGACACCGTGCGCTCCAGCCAGCTCTCGCTGCGTCGCGGCCAGGGCCTCCTCGACGGAGGTCCTCCCCTCGCTCCCGAGCAGCCGACGAAAGAAGCCGCGCCCGAACCGCCTCGCATAGCTCGGGGCGACCTCGTGGCGCATGGCTACCACGGCCGGCACGCCCGCGGCGCTCATGGCCAGCCCCACCGCTGACGTCCCGCTGCGCACCTCGAACACTTGCTCCAGCGTCGGCTCTGCCGCGGCAGGGGCCGGCTCGCTCATGGCCGTGCGCACCGAGTCCCAGTCCCGTGCGGTTCCGAGCGCCCCTGCTCGGCTGGCGCTGAGCAGCACCAGCGCCGGCGCCACCTCACCCCCGCCCGAGCCGCTCAGGAGATCGGCCAGCTCCTCGCCCGAGATGCAGGCGTCTTCCTCCTCGCCCGGCTCGAGCTCGATCTCCAGCCCTCCCTCGACCGCGCGCCCGCTCCAGTGGACCACGTGGTAGCCACCGCGGCTCCGCACCTGCTCCCACAGCTGCGCCCGGGTCACCCCGTGGGAGAGCACGTCCACCTCCACCCCTCGACGGGGCACGATCTCGCGGAAGAACGTATCGAGCAGCTCTTCCCTCTCGATGCGAGCCCCCGCTGGGCGTGCTCCTCTGGGCTCTGCGAACACCAGCAGCACACGGATGGGCTCTCCGGCGCCTGGCAGGGTCGCGGCGCTCGGCCTCGGCGCCGCGTCGCTCCCCTCGGGAGGTGGAATGGATGCACCATCCGTGCTCTTCGCGGCGCGCTCGTCTCGACGCGCCAGACGGACCCGCACCGTGACGCCCCGCTGCCGCAGCGTCCGCAGATCCCCTTCGAGCCTCGCGAGATCCCAGGGCACCTGAGCGAACGCCGCCGCGAGAGGATCGTCGGTCTCGCCCACGATCCGCACGAGCAACGTCCGCGCTTCGCTCCCCGCCGCGAGCGCGTGCGTCAGTTGAGATCCGAGCACCGTGCGCCCGAGGAACGCCCCCACGGCGTCGAGCAACACCTCGGCTTGTCGGCTATCGCGAGCGACACGGCGGACGTACCGGCGTGGGTGGAAGAGCCCCTCCCAGCGCGCCACGGGATGCGCATCGAGCTGGATTCGATGCTCTCCGACACATTCCCCACCAGGAACCAGAAGGCGCAGCGTGGCAGCCCTGGCGGGGGAGTCGGTCTCTACCTCCAGCACGAAACGTGCAGGCATCGACTAGCTGATAGCAGCGTATGGCTCACTGAGGATAGGGCGGACCGAAGTTCGCCTCGACAACGCTCCTCGTGGTCAGGTACGGCTCCCGCGTGGTGTTGTCCATGTAGAGCGGAACGACCTCGCAGGTGCTGTTGTCGCACTCTCCGTCCTTGAACCGCACATCCGCCGCCAGCCAGAACAGCGTGGTGCTCCCGGCTGCGGGGAAGATGAGCGGCCTCTCCGGAGAGTAGAAGCCCTGCGGTCCGAGATCCGCGGAGAGCGCACCGTTGCAGTAGATCTTCACACGCGGCCGGATGTTCGGCGTGCCCGAGAAGTAGTGGACCCCCACCCGGAACCACTCGTCGACCGGCGGGTAATCGATGTTGATGTTTTCCGGCGCGCAGAAGCTCGACGAGTTGGGATTGCTCTCCGAGGCCGTGCAGCTGATGTTGTCGATGTCGAGGCGCGGGCTATGGCAGCCCTGACCTCGGGCGGCCCACGCCTGACCGGCATTACGCGGCGCGTAGTAGCACGTGTTCTGCTCGGGGATGGGATCGAGGTACCAGTTCACCGGATCCGGCGGCGTATTGCCCGGGGGGAACCAGTTGGGGATGCTGCTGATATTGCCGATCGTGCAGTTGCCATAACCGCAGGAGTTGGCATTGCCCCCGATCTTCCACGGCTGTGTGTTGTTCGGCTGGTGCAGGTACAGATCGATGTCGGCGCCGTACAGCCCATTGTCGTTCTGCCACTCCAGTTCGACGCGGAGCCCCTTGGCACCCACGAAGAGCGGATAGGTGCACGACTCGGGCGCCCCGCCGGCCACGGTCTTCGTGTACGTGACGGTGTACTCACCCGACTGGAGCGGCTTGAAATCGTCCGTGGGATTCGAGCCCGTCACGCTGGGGCAAGGGCTCACACCGGGGGGGCAGGCCACGGTCCAGGTCTCGGTCACCGCGTTGCTGCTGAAGGTGCCCGTCCCCGTCTTCAGGTTGACGTCCTGGAAGGGCACCGCCGTGATGGCGTGGCAGCCCTGGGTGCTCTGCTCGGCGCACATCTCCGTCGCGTGGACGCCGCCGATGCACGGCCCCCAGTCCCCGTTCTCGGTGCACCGCTGTACACCGTCGAAACAGCCAGGCGATCCGCGGAAGGAGGGATCCCCCTTGAAGCAGAAGTTCGCCTGCCCGCTGACGCAGGCGCACCCCTCGTCGACGACGCCATTGCAGTTGTCGTCGAGGCCGAGGTGGTCCGGATCGCACAGCTCGACGGGACCGCATTCGGTACCGCAGGGATTCACGAAGACGTCGGGCGCCGCGTCGGTGCCGCCATCATTCTCGGGGATGAGGTCGATGCCTCCCCCTTCACCCCCGCTCCCCCCATTCCCCCCGCCAGTCGAGGTGGTGGTGAGCCCCGAGCTGCTGCTGGTGGTGAATTCACTGGGGTCACCGGCAGCACTGCACCCGACGGCGAGCGCTGCGCCGCTCGCTGCGGCCCCCAGAACGACCAAAATGGCAGGAATGAATCGACGGCGCCGCATGAAACCTCCAGCGAGACACAGGGTCGGAACGAGTCGAAGGGCGACGGGCCTGAACGGATCCTCACCTATGATGTGAGCTAACTTCTTCCCACGTTACCAGAAGCCGCCCACGCTGTGCGAGAGGAACATTCATCGCAGCGCATCAAACCATGTTCTGCCCGCCGAGCTCGTTCCCTCCGATGCTCCTGCGCGTCGCCCCACCGATGTGGCTCACGTTCTGCCGACGTCGCTCACGCCTTGTGGTTCACTCGAAATCGGAGCGCTTCACGCCGTACTTGTCCATCCAGCGACGCACCTTGTTGCGGTGAATGCCCAGTCGGCGCGCGGCGCGTGACACGTTCCCTCGCTCGAGGACCATCGCCTCGTAGGTCTCGTCGGACGGCGGGGGCGTCGCACGGGTCGCCCCGGCTTGCTCCTCGGTGACTGGCTCGCCGATTCCGATGCCGGCGCGCGGATCGAGATCGCGCTCCTCGACGACGACCCGCTCCTCGTCGATGGCCCTGGCAGCAGCGCGACGGGCCTCGCCCAGCAGCTCACGCACGTTGCCAGGCCACCGCCGCAGCAGCGCGGCGACGACCAGCGATGGGGACAGCACGGGCGGGCGGCCTCCGTTCATTTCCCGGGGGACATCGACATGCTTGCAGCATTCAGCGAGGTGCCAGGGGATCTCTTCGGGTCGATCCCGCAAGGGGGGCAAGTGAATCTCCGGTCGACCGATGCGATAGTAAAGGTCCTCCCGGAACTTGTCGGCAGCCACGCGCGCCCGCAAATCATGGGTCGCCGCGCATACCCTCACCCGGACCGGTTTCGCCGACACGGCGCCCAGCTCCAGGACCTGCTGGGTGTCGATCGTGCGCAAGAGCTTTGCCTGGACGGCGCTATCGAGTTCGGCGACCTCGTCGAGGAACAGCGTGCCGTTATGCGCGGCCTGCACATACCCTTCCGTATCGTGCGTGGCACCGGAATATGCACCGCGGCGCGCACCGAACAGCAGGCGCTCCGCCAGTCCCTCGGGTATGGCGGCGCAATTGACTGGAACGAACGGGCCGTTGGACTGCGCCCCTGCCTGGTGATAGGCGCGCGCAGCCAGCTCCTTGCCGGTGCCGCTCTCGCCTGTGACGAGCATGCTGTCTCCCGAACTGGCGGCGCGCGCGATCGCGGCGTGCGCCTCCTGGAGGGCCGGGCCTTGCACCACTCCCTTCTCGACGCGCACCAGGTGCCTCAGAAAGCGACGGATGTCGCTCATCGGGAGAAACACCGAGGTCCCCGCCTGGATCACCCGGATCTTGGTCCTGCGCACCTCACCGAGGATCTCCTCGTCGTCCACCCACGTCCCATTGGTGCTCCCGAGATCCTCGACGGTCCACATCGCGCCGTCGTAGGCAATCCGCGCATGCCGACGTGACAGCTTCTCGTCGCTGGTCGGCCCACCTCGCCCCAGGACGACGGCCCCATTCTCCAACCGGATCGGCTTGCACACCGGCTGCGTCCCGGAGAACACCAGGACGAGGCCAGGGACGGGCACGTCCGCGGAGGTTGGCGGATCGGGGATGGTCGCGCGGACCGTCGTCTGCATCGGACCTATCCTAACCCAAAACGACGGGATGACCTGACACGGGAGGTCCGCTGGCCGACCCGTTACCCCGTCACCACCACCCCGCGCGGCGACTCCCCGAGGGCGCCGACGAGCTCCGGCCAGCCAGGACTTCCGCGGTTTCTGGTCCAGGCGGCATGAATTCTGCTCTGCATCTGTCCAGACCCATCCGCGACCCGGAAACAACCGAAGTAAGTCAACCAACACGACCCTATGGGAACCACCCGCAAGCTAGAGCTGCCACAACGAATCCGTCGCACACGAAGCTGGTCTTCGTTCGCTGTGTCCCCCGGGCAGGTGGGAGGTGGCGTGCAGGCCGTCCTCGAGTTCCTCGAGGGCGCGGCCTCGGAGTGGACCACGACGGATCTCATCCAGTGGATCCAGCAGCACCTGGTCAATCCTGGCCTGATGAAGCGGCCGATGGTGCTGCGCGAGCCTGGGGCGAAGCCGCTCCGGCTGGACGACCGCGCGGAGGCCGACAGCAGCTTCGAGGAGCTGCTTCTCCGCGCGCGGGGGCGGGTCCTCGAGGCCGTCCGGGGCCTCATCGCGCCCGTCGCCGACGACCGCTTCCTGCACGCGGCCATCTACGGCGGGCGGGTCCGGCGTGCCGCCGTGGACGGCAAAGCGGCCTGGGTACCCTCCCCTCGCGAGATCGATTTTCTCGGGGACATCGCGCTCAGTGTGCTCGCTGCAGCCGTCCTGACCGACCGCGAGTACTACCGTGAGCACCTTGGTCTCTGCGAACTGTGCGGACGGGTGACATTCCGGGACAGCGCGGACACGCGCCCACAGTGTGCCGAACACCGCATCTCGGGCTTCACCGCCCGGGTTCGCTGAACGCCCGGGTGACGCACGTCACCATCACCGGGTCATCCAGCGCACGACCCAGCCTTCAGCGTGCCTCGAAGCTCACCCAGGCCCCGGTGGCCCAGGTGTCGTCGGCCGTGAAGGCGCCGATGTAAGCCGCAGCGCTATCGAAGAATCCATCGTTCGGCGGCGTGGCCGCTCCCTCGCTCAGCGTCTCCAGGGGCCGGAAGTCGGGGCTCCCCACCTTGAAGCAGTCGGCGATCTGCGGATCCATCACGCGGTTCCCCTTCCCCGCCTCGTTCCACCAGGCCACCTCGTCCAGCCCACCGTCGTCGTCGTAGGTGGGCTTCCCCTTCGCGTCGTCGCTGGTCTCGGTCTCGTCGTAGGCGATGTCCACGCCCGGCGCCGTGCTGCCGTGACAGATCGAGTGGGTCACCACCGGCGCGCTCGTCGCGTCCCGGATGTCCACACAGGCCTCGAAGCCCGACATGATCGTGTTGACGATCGTTCCTCGCGTGGACCGGCGGAGCAGCATCCCGTACTGCTGCTTGTCCACCACCGTGTTCTGACCGCACAGCGTCGCGTTGTAGATGGTGGGATTGCTGATCGGCTGGTTCAGCGTCGCGTCACCGTCGTTGTCGGCCTCGAATCCGTTCGCGTCGTCGGCGATCGAAGGATCCTGGATCACCGCCACGTACTGGATCCGGCCGGTGTAGCCCAGATCCCAGTCGACGCCGTCGTCACCGTTGTACGCGCAGATCAGGTGCTTGGCGTCCACGGTGCCTCCGAAGAACTCGAAGCAGTCGTCCGTCGTGTGGTGGACCATCACGTGATCCACCTTCGTCCCGCGACCGACGCCGGCGAAGGTGATGCCGTTGATCTCGTTGTCGGGCGAGAGCTGGACCCCGCTGAACTCGATCCGCACGTACTCGACGACGCCGCTCGAGTCCTCGGGATCGTTACCGCCGTACTCGGTGCCCTCGCCGGTGATGCCTTCGACCTGCGCCCGCCCACCGGGCACGTTGATCGGCGCGCGGCCCAGCAAGATCACCCCGCCCCAGTCACCCGCCCGCCGCTCGCCAGGAGGCGCCTGGCTCGTGAACACGATCGGCGCGTCGGCCGTCCCGCGCGCCATCAGCTTCGCACCGGGCTCGATCACCAGCGTCCCCAGGCTGGCGGCGTCTCCCTTGATCACCGTCCCCGGCTCGATGGTCAGCGTCGCCCCCTCCTCCACGAATACCACGCCCCCGAGCGTCCACTCCGTGTCCGCAGTCAGCGTCCGGCTCTCCGTGATCGAGCCGCTGAGGGTCGTCTCCGACTGCGCCCCTGGCGCCAGAGGATCGGCCGCGTCGGAGCACCCGGCGAGCAGCAACCCGAGCGCCGTGAAGCCAGGAAGGATCGTACCGTTGATACGCATGTGTGATGAACCTCCGGAATCTCTGGGGCGCAGCCTGCACTGCGCCAGTGACCTCAGCGCGTGCTCCTTGCAACGTTCTCGTGGCGAACCCGGACGCGATTCGCAACATCACGAGGCGTGCAGCAGCCTCGCCGTGCTCAGTTGGTGACCACCACCCCGAGCCCCGCCGACACGCCCTGGCGATAGCGGTTCACGATGTTCGCCTCGCCGCTCGGGCCCAGGCCCTGCGTGAACAGCACCGGCCAGTCGAGCAGGTTCTCCACCGTCAGCTTCAGATCGACCTGCTTGCCGATCTGCTGCGCGAACGTCACGTCGAGCTGGTGCCGCGGCTCCTCGTACACGTCGGGCAGGCGGTTCGAGCCCACCTGCGCGATGCGCGGGCCGAACACGTTGTAGAGCACCCGCGCGCGCGTCCCCGTCTCCATCCCTGCATAGTCGAGGCCCACGTTCACCACGTAGGGTGACTGCCCCGCCAGCGGCCGGATCGCGTTCGTCTGGATCCCCAGCCGCTCCGTGTCCAGCTCCACCCGTGAACTCACCAGCGTCAGGTTCGCGATGAGCTGGAAGTCCGAGAGTGCCGGCGCGAGGAAGCCCATCGTCTTCCGCAGCTCCAGCTCCACGCCCGCGTTCCTGCCCCCTGGCGCGTTCTGGTACGACACGATGCCCCGGCTCGCCGGCAGGATGACCTGCTCGATGGGATCGTAGAACTGCTTGTAGAAGGCGCTCACCGCCACCACCTCGCCCGTGTCCGGGAACAGCTCGAAGCGCAGATCGGCGTTGTAGATGCTCGTCTGCTTCAGGTTCGGGTTGCCGAGGATCTCCCGCGCCCCGAAGTAGTCGGTGAACACGAACGGCGCCAGCTCGCGGAGCTGCGGCCTCGCCACCGTCTTCGAGATGCCGAGCCGCACGTTCGCCTTCGGCGTCGCCTTGTAGAGCAAGCTCAGCGCCGGCAGGAGATCCGTGCTCGCCAGCTCGTTCCTCAGCGGGGACAGCTCGGGAGCGAACGGATCGAAGGAGTGGATCGTCTGCCGCGACGACTCGACGCGCCCCCCCACGATGAGCCGCAGGTCGCGCGTCAGCGCCGCGTCGGTCATCAGGTAGCCCGCGAACACGTCGTAGTCCGCGTCGTAGGCGTCCGTCGGGCGCGTCTCCTCCCGCAGGAAGATGGCCCGGCCGATGTTCTCGGTGGTGAACAGCTCGTTGGGCGGGAGCCGGAACGTCTCCTGGAGATCGCTCTGCTCCGCGTCCTGCACGGGCAAGAACCGGAACCGCCGCGCGTCGAAGCTCCGGCGCCGCAGCGTCATCAGCCCACCCATCTTGAGCTTCGTCGGCAGCTCGCCCGAGGTGAGCGGCTGGAGCCAGTCGAAGCCCGCCCCCAGCGAGCGCTCCGACTGCTCGCTGAAGAAGTACGAGCCCGACAGCGTGCTCTCCTCCCAGCCGAAGATCCCCGTGCTCGCGTCCTGTGTGTACACGTTCTGCCGCGTCCCTGGTTCGTCCGACGACGCCAGCGACGCCGACGCATTCCAGGTCAGCGTCGCTCCACCCAGGTCCGGCATCCGGTGCTCCCCGGTGAGCTGCCCGAACACGAGCCCGCGGCCGATGAACCGGAGCCGCGTGTCCGTCAGGTTCACCCGCCGCTCCTCGTTGTACCCGGCGATCTCTCGCCCCTCGTCCTCCGAGGAGCGGCTGTAGATGCCGGTCAGGCTGACCTTGTGGTCCTTGCTCGCGCTCCACGTCACCGAGCCGAACCCACCCCACGACACCTGATCGATGCCGGTGTTGCCCACGTAAACGTTGCGCAGCGTCACCTGATCCGAGTTGGCCGTGGGCGGCGGGAAGAATGTCCTCAGGATCTCGTCGGGCCGACGCACGAACCTGCGCCCGTAGTTCAGCGCGGCGGTGAACCCGAGCTTCTGCCCCTTCCCCAGCTCGAACGTGTTGCCGAGGACCAGGTTTCCACTCCCGTTCGGCAGGTTGAGCGTGCGCGTCGTCCCCATCGGTCGGACGAGCTCCCGCCCGTAGGTCACCAGATCCGCGTCCGTCACCCGGCTCCCGTCCGGCTTCTGGTTCAGTCGGGCCACCTTGAACGTCGGGAACCCTGCGGGCAGCGCGCGCCCCCCGTCGTCGATCGCCAGCCAGTCGAGCCCACCGCCCTCGTAGCTCACCCGATCCTGGAACGTCGACAGTGAATTCATCCCGATCGTGATCTGCGCCTGTGCCAGCAGCCGGCTCGGCAGCTCGCGCGTGTTGATCCGCACCGACCCGCCAGCGAAATCGCCCGGCATGTCCGGGGTGAAGCTCTTCAGGATGGTGATGTCGCTGAGGATCAGCGTGGGGAACAGATCGAGCGGCACGGCCTGCCGATCCGGCTCCGGGCTCGGCAGCGGCGCCCCGTTCAAGAGGGAGTTCGTGTACCGGTCCCCCAGCCCGCGCACCACCACATAGCGATTCCCCACCACCGTCGCGCCCACCACGCGCCGCGCCGCCTCCGACGCGCTCCGGTCGGGCGTCCGCGCGATCTCCTGCGCCCCGATGGCATCGCCCACCTGCGCCGCGTTCTTCCGGAGGAGGAGCTGCGTCCCCACGCTGGCGCGCTCCACCTCGGCTTCCACTTCAATCACGTCCTCGGCCTGCTGATCGCCGGTCAAGGTCACGTCGATCCGCGACATGCCCCCCACCACGACCCGCACGTCCTGCACCCGCTGCGCCGTGTACAGCTCGTACCAGACCCGCAGCGTGTACTCCCCCGGTGAAAGCTCGAGCCGGTAGCGGCCATCCACGTCGGCCAGCGTCTTCTGCGGCGCCCCCACCACCGACACCTGCGCGTCGAAGATCGGTTCCTTCGTCGCCCCGTCGATCACCACGCCCCAGACCACCCCCTTGCCCGCTGGCGGGGGCCGCGCTGGATCTGCGCCCGCTTCCTCGGCTCCCGCATCCTCTGCTGGAACAAGTTCCCCGGGCGCATCCGGGGGGGCCTCGGTGGCGTCCTCGGCCGGCTCCTGACCGCGGGCGACACCGCTCCACACCAGCGGCGCGACGAGCACCGCAACCACCCCCCAGCTCCCGTGACGAACCATGAACGTCTTCCCTCGCGCGCGGCATCCCGCGCGCACACGGGTGCCCTCGGGCGCCTCTCGCGTCCGCAGCACCGCACGCCTCGTCTCCTGTCGACCCGACCCGCTCTCGCCGACACGCCCGACTCAGGGCAGCGCGTCGCGCGCGTCGATGCGCCTGCTCCTGGGCTGCGCACCGCGCTCGCCGACGCGCGCTCGACTCAGGGCATCGCGTTCTCCGTGAGCACCGCGATCGTCCTGGCGCCGCCCATGCGCGCCTGATCCATCACCTCGACCGCCACCGAGTAATCCGCCTCATCGTGAGCATCGAAGTAGATCACGCTGTCCGAGCGCGCCGCGAGGACGCGGCCGACCTTCTCCTTCACCCCCGCGCGGTCGACTGCGGACCGGTTGATCCGCACCGTCCCGTCTCTGTCCACCGTCAGCACCACAGGTTTGTCCTGATCGCTCGGCGGCGGCTCGTTCTTCGCTTCCTCGTCCTTCTTCGGCAGGTTCAGCCACATCTGCTTCGCGAGCAGCGGCGTCACCACCATGAAGATGATCAGCAGCACCAGCACCACGTCCACCAGCGGCGTGACGTTCATGCTCGGCCTGACCTCGTGCTTTCGCCCGCTCCCCCCCTGGACGCCCATGCCCATCGCGTCAGCCCTCCTCCGGGACACCCGCGCCGCCGCCGCGCTGGCTCACCTGGAGCGCGATCCCAGCGAAGCCCAGCTTCTGGCACAGCGCGAAGGCCTCTCGCATCTTCTGGTACTTCACGGAACCATCTCCCTTCAGCACCACCCGCCGCTCCGGCTCCGCGCTCCGCACCTCCCGAAGCCGCGCATCCAGCGCCGTGAGGTCCTCGATGACCTCCTTCTCCAGGAACAGCCGTCCGCTCGCGGTCACCGTCACGTAGATGGGGTCGAGCTTGGTCTTCGACTTCGCGTCCGGCTGGAACACCGCCGGCAGCTCCACCCGCTCCCCGTGCTCGAGCTGTGGCGCCACCACCATGAAGATGATGAGCAGCACCAGGACCACGTCCACCAGGGGTGTGACGTTGATCTCTGGCTCAAGCTGCGGCCTTCGCGATCTCGTGCTCTCCACTGTGGCGCCCATGTTCGTTCTCCATTTCGTCGATGAGCTCCCCCGCGCTGCGCTCCAGCGCGAGCTCCACCGCGGACACTCGGGCGCTCAGGTAGTTGAAGAAGAGCACCGCCGGGATCGCGACCCCGAGACCCAGCGCGGTGACGATGAGGGCCTCCGAGATGCCGGCGCTCACCGCACCGAGCCCGCCCGAGCCGGACGACGCGATCGTCTGGAAGGCGGTGATGATCCCGATCACCGTGCCGAGCAGCCCCACGAACGGGGCCACCGATCCCACGGAAGCCAGCACGTTCATCCCCCGGCGCAGATCGGCCCCGATCGCCTCGCGGCGCCGCCCGGCCTCACGCCGTGCCAGCTCCACCGCGGGCACGCCGCCATCCCCCTCGTCGCAGGCGCGCTCATAGCGACGGATCGTGGCCGCCATCAGCCGCGCGAGCGCCGACAGCCGATACCGCTCGGCCACGTCGACGATGGCGCCCGTGTCCCAGACCTCCATCAAGGGCCTGGCCTCCTTCGCGAACCGCCGCGTCTCCAGGCCGAGCCTGCGGAGGGCGATCATCCGCTCCACGACCACGGCAATGCTCGCCAGCCCCATGAGGACCAGGGCGAAAGCAACCAGCTTGCTGAGCAGCCCCATGCTGGCCCAGATATGCGCGAGATCGAATTGCATCATGGCATTCGCTCCTTGCTAGAGAAGGAAGTGGCTCACATTCGGAGCTTGAAGGGGAATTTCGCCGTCCTGTAGACGGCAATCGGCTTTCCATCGACCATGGCTGGCTTGAATCGCCACGATTTCACCGTGGCAATCACCGCCTCGTCGAACATCGGGTGACCGCGCACCACGGTCACCTGGGTGACCTGCCCGGACTCCGACACCACGTATTTCACCACCACCGTCGCCTCCACGCCGGCGGTACGCGCCGCCGCGGGGTAGCCCGGCTGATTCATCGAAAGCGCCGACGGTGGCGTCGCATTCTCCGGAAGCTGCACCGGCCCCCGGGCCCGAGGTGGCGGCGGAGGCGGAGGCGGCGGCGGCGGAGGCGGCGGCGGGGGGGCCGCCACATGTCCCGTGCCACCCGGCACACCCCCTGGCCCGCCATTGCTGTCACCGTACGCCTCATCGGCGCCCCCTCCCTTCGAGGGTTCGCCCTCCGGGGGCAGCTCGGCGGGCACCTCTTTCGGTGCGACCAGCGCCTTGCGCGGAGGCCCCACCGACGCGGCCATCGGCTGCGGCTCCGGTGACGGAGGAGGAGGCGGCGGCGGCTTCACCGTCTCCGGCACCGCCGTCTCCAGCCGCACATCGACCACCTCGGGCTCCTCCTCCGCGGCGGTGGTGAAGGACGACGGCATGCTCGCCGCCGCGAGGCTCACCGCCCCGAAGAGCCCGAGCCCGACCGCGACGCCGATCCCCAGCCGCTTCGTTCGCCCGGGGTCTGCCTCCCCGACGCTCCAGGTTTCAAGGTGCATCCTCGCTCCTCAGACCTTCTCGATGCGCACGCCAGACCTTCTCGACGCGAACGCACGACGCACGACGCGCGCCTCAGCGCACGCTCACGGCGTCCGCATCCACGCGCGCTCACGGCGCCCGCCCGCGCACACCCTTTGGTGCGCCATCTCGATGCGCGCACCCTGCTCGCCCTCGGTGGCAACTGCGTGACGGCGACGAAACGTTTCCGTCGTTCCACCGCCGACCGCTCATCCCTCGTCTCCCGCGAACCGCCCACCGTCGCTCGCGCAGCGCTCCGGCTCCAGATCCGGCGACCCCGCGAAGCGGTAGCCGATACCGCGCACCGTCTCGATGTAATTCCCCGCGCGCCCCAGCTTGTCACGGAGCCGTTTCACATGGGTGTCCACCGTCCGCGTCGTCACGCTCACGTCGGCCCCCCAGACCCCTTCCAGCAGCGCGCTGCGGCTCTGCACCCGCTCCCGGCTGTCATGGAGCGCGAGAAGCAGCTTCAGCTCCAGCAGCGTCAGCTCCACCTCCTGCTGATCCACCCACACCCGGTGGGCTCCTTCATCCATGCGAAGGCACCCGAACTCGGTGAACTTCGCCGCCGGCTCGGGCGCCCGCGAGCGCCGGAGGACGGCCTGGATGCGCAGGAGCAGCTCCCGCACGCTGAAGGGCTTCACCACGTAGTCCACGGCGCCCAGCTCGAAGCCCACCACCCGGTCGACCTCGTCCCCCCGCGCCGAGACGAAGATCACCGGGACGCGCTGTGTGGCCTCGGAGCGCTGCAGCGCCCGGCACACCTCGGTCCCCGGCACATCGGGCAGCATCATGTCGAGGAGCACCAGATCGGGCGGCGTCTCACGCGCCTTCCTGATCCCCTCCTCTCCCAGCCCCGTCGCCAGCACCTCGTGCCCGGCCTGGCGCAGGTTGTAATCGAGGACCTTGAGGAGCGCTGGTTCGTCTTCAATCACCAGGATCCGAGCCATGGTGGATAGCGCTCTACCTGGCGGTTGTTACGGCCTCATGACCACGGGGTCACAGGGTGAACTCGGGCCCGCGCGCGACATCGAGCGACTCCACCGAGGTGCGAACGGCGTGGAAAACCGTCGTGCAGCATGCGCAGCGGGCGCCCCTGCCCCCTGGAACGCCCGCTTCGCTCAGCGTGTCACGATCATGGCGGCCTCGTCGCGACCGAGCGCTTCACGCCCGTCCTCGATGGGCGCCTCCTCCATGGGCGCGGATCGCAGCGCACACGGCGCAAGGACACCAGACACGCAGCGCAGTGCGCAGCACGTCATCGAAGCGTGCGCGACACGACACCGAAGCGCCGCGCGCCGCAGGGCAGCGAAGTACCGTGCGCCGCACAACACCGGCGTGACACATGGATCCACTATTTACGCAGCTTTCCGCCACGGCACGCCTCAGCGCAGTCGTGCCCCGGGCTTCGACCGAGCCCTCAAACGTCCCCTGGATCACCAGCACACGACACGCCTCGAGCCACCCCGCGCGTGAGCGGCGTCGTGTGGCGACGCCGACGACGACAGGCGCGATCCGAGCCGAAAACCAGCCTCGACCGTGGTTGCGACGCGTGTGCAACCGCTCCCTGAGACGCCATCGGGAGCGCCCTGGGCGCCACGGGAAGATCCGTCACCCACACCTCGGGTACGAGGTGGGAGAGGTGGGCCGATGAACTCGTTGGTCCTCCCAAAGTGCGACCACAACGCGCTTTCCACGTTGGCGCTTCCGTGAGACATCACCAACATGGCCCTCATCATGACGCGCGCCCAGCACGTCACTTCAGGAGGGTCTTCCATGAACATCGCCCGAGTCGCTCGCGTCCTCTCGCTCCCGCTCTGCGCGCTCACGCTCGCTCTCGCTCCCGCCATCGGGTGTACAGGCGACGAGGTCGCTGCACCTGGTGAGCAGGTCGACGCGAAGAACGTCCGGGTGACGGCCGCGGACCTCGCGAAGCTCCGCGACGGCGAGACGCTGAAGGTCGATCTCGGCGCGAGCGACGTGCTCTACCACTTCTACTTCGACCGCGCGCTCGACTACGGCAAGATCGCGCTTCAGCTCGAGGATGGGTCGGAGGCGCTCATGTCGACGGCGCTCGCCGACCTCCTGGCGAGCCCCTACTCGCCGCACGAGGCCAGTAACAAGAGCTTCGTGCTGACCGCGCGCGCGGAGAACCTGTCCGGCCTCACCGCGCAGGAAATCGAGATCCTGCGCAACGACGGCATGCTCGTGAAGGAGCGGATCCCCGGCGGCGTCGGCGACGCGAAGCCGCTCGCCGAGGACAACTGCATCACGCAGATCGTCTACCAGACCATCTACGTGAACGGGCAAGAGGTCATCTGCGAGCTGAAGATCCTCATCTGCGACGGCGAGATGGCCTGCTCCGACGTGAAGGAGTTCGACGGCCACGACTACGTGTTCTGCAACCACGCGAAGTCCTGGGACGCGGCCACCGCGTACTGCGACAAATTCAACATGAACCTCGTGACGATCAACACGATCAACGAGGAGGGCTGGCTCCACGCGATGGCGAACATGTTCTCCACGCAGAAGTGGTGGATCGGCTACAACGACCAGGCCGTCGAGGGCAGCTGGGTCTGGCAGAGCGGCGAGTCCTCGAACTACGTGAACTGGGCCCCCGGCGAGCCGAACAACGCCGGCGGCAACGAGGGCTGCGCGCAGCTCAACCGCTTCTACCCGGACCACGGCTGGAACGACGAGCCCTGCAACCTGCACTACCGCTTCATCTGCGAGTCGAACTGACGCGCTGAAGCCTTCCTCATCGAGGCGCGCCGGGCGTCCACCGACGCCCTGCCTCCCCTCCCCCCTCCCTACCCTCGATCGACATCGCCACCGCGCGGTGTGAGGGCAGCACGACCGTCTCGACCCACGCGCGACGCGTGACTTGCTTCAGCCTGCGCGCCGACGGTCGGGAAGCACGACCGTCTTGCCGCCGACCGAGACCGTCGGGGGCTCGGCTTCCACCAGCAGTGGCTCGAGCTGCGTCTGCGCATGCCGCGAGAAGCGAGCCTCCAGCGTCCCGCCACGCGCGCGCGCATAGACGACGCCATCGGCGCCGAGCGCCAGGGTCGATGGGTCCAGCAGCTCCTCCGTCCCATCGAAGAGCACCAGCGTCGTCCCGCTCTCACGTACGTGGAGCGCGCTCACGAACAGCGGCGCGTCATCCACCTGGAAGTAGCACCAGTCGTAGCCATTCGTGAGGATCGGCCGCCCATCGTCCGGGTGCACGGCGACCCAGCTCCGCAGCGCTTGCTCCATCGCCTGGTGCTCCACCCGCTCGCCGTCGTGCCAGAACCTTCCCTCTTTATCGAGACGGATGGTGCTGTCGCGCGAGGCGCCGGGCGGCGGAGCGAGGCGGTAGAAATCGGGATGATCACCAGGCTTCATGGGCAGCTCCTTTGCACGGCCGGGTTTCCAGCTCCGCGATGTGGTTCCAGCTCCGCGATGTGGTTCCAGCTCCGCGATGTGTAGGGCGACGCCCTGGCCTCCCGCAAGGCCGCTCGGCCTACCGGCTTGACATTGCTCGCGAGGCGCGCAACCTTTGGCGCATGCTCGCATTCCGCGCGCTCACGACGACCACGACGACCGGTGTCCCAGGCGGGACCCAGGTCGTCGTGACGTACGCGACGCACTGACGCGACGCACGCCACGATGAACCGAGGGCCCTGCCGGGAGGCGGGGCCTTCGTGCTTTGTGGCGCGGCGCTCCGACCCCTGGCGTGGCCCGAAGACGACCCAGGAGGAGCACGACCATGTTGAACGAACTCGATCATCGCGCCATCGGAGCCCGCCTCGACCTCTTCCACGTCCAGGAAGAGGCCCCGGGCATGATCTTCTGGCACCCCCGCGGCTTTGCACTCTACCGCCTCGTCGAGGCCTACCTGCGCGACTGCCTCGCCGCGCACGACTACCAGGAGATCAGGACCCCCCAGGTCTTCTCGCGCTCGCTCTGGGAGGAGAGCGGCCACTGGCACAACTTCCGGGAGAACATGTTCGTCGTCGACGACGGCGAGCGCGACTTCGCCCTCAAGCCGGTGAACTGCCCAGGCCACGTGCAGTTCTTCCGCCACGGCATCCGCTCGTACCGCGACCTACCGCTGCGCTTCTCCGAGTTCGGCGTCTGCCACCGCAACGAGCAGCGTGGCGCACTCCACGGCCTCCTCCGCGTGCGCGGCTTCGTGCAAGACGACGCGCACATCTTCTGCCGAGACGATCAGGTCCCGGCGGAGATCGCGGCCTTCGTCGCCCTCTTGCACGGCGTCTACCTGGCGTTCGGATTCCCCGACGTCTCGGTGGCCTTCTCCAGCCGCCCCCTGGAGCGAGCGGGTGACGACTCCGTCTGGGATCGCGCCGAGGCTTCCCTCCTCCGCGCCGCACACGCCATCGGCCTCGACCCGATACATCAGCCAGGTCAGGCGGCCTTCTACGGTCCCAAGCTCGAGTTCGCGCTCCGCGACGCCCACGGCCGCGCCTGGCAATGCGGCACCATCCAGCTCGACATGATCCTGCCCGAGCGACTCGATGCCCACTACATCGATCGTCACGGCAACCGCGCGCGCCCGGTCATCCTGCACCGAGCCATCCTCGGCAGCCTGGAGCGCTTCATCGGCATCCTCCTGGAACACAGTCATGGCGCCTTGCCACCCTGGCTCGCGCCCCTCCAGGTGGTGGTCGCCCCCATCGCGGAGGCCCACCATGCCTATGCCCACCACATCCAGGACGCCTTGCGCGCCCGCGGCCTGCGCGTCTCGCTGGACCGGCGCTCCGAGAGCCTGGCCCGCAAGATCGCCGACGCCCACGAGAGTGGCGCGCCGTTCGTCTGGGTCCTCGGCGGGAGAGAGGTCGACGCCCAGACCGTGGCCATTCGCGACCGCTCCGGCGCGTCGCAATCACTCTCCCTCGATGCAGCCTTGCAATCGATCCAGAGCGCCTGCGCCCGACCGCCCATCCCATCCCCGCCCGCGTCTTGATTCCCCTCACGTCACCGCGAGCAGGTCCGAGCCGTCGCGAGCCATTCCTGACGCCGTCGCGGGCGGGTGACCGCGCCCTTCGAGGCCGTCACCCGCCCACGATGTCCCCAAGCCTTTCTTCTCTTCAGTTCGTGTTCAGCCTCGTCAGGCGGCCCGCAGCGTCCGGAGTCGTTCCTCCAGCCGCGGCTTGTCCAGCCAGCTCAGATCCTTGTCCACGGTGTCGACGACGTGCTTGCTCACCTGCGTCGAGACCGTGGCGCGCATGATCCCCAGGAATGCTGGGGGCGCGATCATGATCAAGCGCTCGTAGTCGTGCTGGTTCAACCCTCGCTCGAGCCGCGTGGCCAGCTCCCTGGCGAACTTCTGTGCCTCCACCTCCTTGGGATCGGTCTCCGGCGCCGCACCAGGACGCCCGAGGTACGTGCCGTTCGTCGTCCTGCCCGGAGGCCCTCCGTTGGCGACCCCGCCCGGGTTGCCATTGGGCTTGCGGCCATGCTGATCGGCCATCAGATCGCGAACGCGAGCCCTGCTGTCCGCGTGCTCCATCGATTCCAGCAACGTGAAGCCACGCCCCTTCGGCTCTTCCCGGTAGAGGTGTGCGCGGCTCGCATCACAGATGAGGATCCAGGTAATTCCTGCCATCGGTCCCCCTTCGCCGTTGATTCAACTTACGAGGGAGACCTAAGGCACCCCTCTCCAGCCGCAAGGGCAGGCGGGGCGCTATTCGCCCGACACCCGGGAGCGCTGACGCACGCAACGCGTCACATGGGACGTCGGACGTCACACCGCGACCGGCCCTCTACCCACGCAGGGATCCCGGGATGAATCGCGAGAGAGATGCACGGGCATGGTGGGGCCTTTGAAGATCGGTCGACGGACGGGTAAGGTGACTCGCCGCTCACGCGAGGCCACGCGGACGATGAACGAACGAGGTGGTCCGCTCAGCGAGCGCGCAGCGCCCATTTCGGCCCTTCCGCACTTCACTTTCTTCTCGATGGATCGGGGAAGCTCTCATGGCAGCCAGCAGCCTCCTGACGTTGATCGACGACATCGCGGTACTGCTCGACGACGTGGCGGTGATGACCAAGGTCGCCGCCAGGAAGACGGCCGGCGTGCTCGGCGACGATCTCGCGCTGAACGCCGAGCAGGTGACCGGCGTCCGCACCGAGCGTGAACTCCCCGTCGTCTGGGCGGTGGCCAAGGGCTCCGCGCTCAACAAGCTCATCCTGGTCCCTGCCGCGCTGGCGATCAGCGCGGTCTTCCCCGCAGCGATCTCGCCACTGCTCATGTTCGGCGGCGCGTTCCTGTGCTTCGAGGGATTCGAGAAGCTGGCGCACAAGTACCTGCACCACGACGCCGAGGAAGACGCCGCGCAGCGCAGCGAGCGCCTGCGCGCGCTCACCGATCCCGCGGTGGACATGGTGGAGCTGGAGCGCAAGAAGGTGAAGGGCGCCATCCGCACCGACTTCGTGCTCTCGGCCGAGATCGTCGCCATCACCCTCGGCAGCGTCGCCGAGGCCACCTTCATCGAGCAGCTCCTCGTCCTTTCCCTCATGGCGGTGCTCATGACCGTCGGCGTGTACGGCCTGGTCGCGGGCATCGTGAAGCTGGACGACCTGGGCCTGTACCTCCGCAAGCAGGACAGCGCCGTGCAGCAACGGCTCGGCGACGGCTTGCTCGTGGTGACGCCCTACCTGATGAAGGCGCTGTCCGTGGTCGGCACGGCGGCGATGTTCATGGTCGGCGGCGGCATCATCACGCACGGCATTGCCGCGCTGCACCACACCATCGAGGGCGCGGCAGCCTCCATCGCCGCGGTCCCGGGCGTCGGCGGCCTGCTCGCCGCCCTCACCCCGACCGTGTTGAACGCCCTGGTGGGCATCGCGGCGGGCTTCGTCGCGCTGCTCCTGGTGACGGGCGCCCAGCGCGCGTGGCAGAGCATCAAGGGACGCGACGCCGAGAGCACCTGATCGAGCCCCAGCGCTCAATCCGCTCCCTCCCGCGCGGCCCCCGAGACCCCAACTCACGCCTTCCGCCCGGGTCCGGGAGTTCGAGCTACACGTTCTGCTCCGGAAATCAGACCTTGGGCGCCCAGGCGTGCCATCCGACCGCGAGCGGATGAACACCTGGGCTGCCAAGGTCACCTTCCGTTCACGGTCGGATGAACACCTGGGCTGCCAGGGTCACCAAATGCAAATAGGACGGATCGCTGAAGGCCTCCGACCTGCCAGGACCTTCGAGCGACCGGGCCTTCGAACGACCAGGGCCTTCGAGCAGCTCGGCGTCGTACATAACCTGCGTATTATATAAAGTCGGCGTTATCTGCGGCGACTCCGCTGGAAGACCCTCTCGGCGAGCACTCTCGCGGCATCGGTCACCAGCACGGCGAGAGCCGTCCACAGCACCCCGACCGGTTCGTCGCTCTCCAGACCCGACGACCAGCGCGACGACGTCCGCACACGCTGTCCATGTTCATCGCCTCATCGACGACTCATCGACCACGAAGCCGCCCGACTCGTGCTGCAACCTCTCGCAACCCGCGGCCTCTTCTCTCGCAACCCGCGGCCTCCCCACTCCCCTCCTCACGCAATCCGCTCGCAACTTCGTTCCGGTCCTCACGCAATCCACTGTCCCGTCCCTCGTTGCTCCCTCACGTCTCGCCGCCCGCTCCCCGCTCGCACGCCTGTGGCGCGTCCCGCAGCCTGGCGCGGCCTGCGCGGGCCAGATAGCGTGGTCGAGCACGGCGAGGTCGTCTCCCGGTGGTGGGATGGAGCTGGGTCGCCGTTCGAGGGGTCTCCGTGATCATCGTGACCAACCCCGGCTCGAACCTCCCTGAGGGGCTGGTCGAGCGCTACGACATCCAGGTCACGCCACAGCAGATCGTGGTCGACGGCGTGTCCCACGACACCCGCTTCGGGATCGAGCTCGCGCTCATCGATGGCTGGGTTCGCACCGCACGAGAGCACCCTCATGTGGTGGGCACGACGGCGGCGGAGTTCGTGTCGACCTTCCGGGCGGCGCTGCGCCACGACCGCGAGGTGCTGGCGATCATGACCTCGCGGAAGATCATCGGCTCGTACGACGCCGCCCAGGTCGCCGCGAGGACGCTGCTGCGGCTGCCAGGGGAAGAAGGGGCGAAGATCACGGTCTTCGACACCGGCGTGACCGACGTCGGCGCCGGGCTCTCCTGCATCCTCGCGGGCGAGGCACGCGCGGCGGGGATGCCCCTCGAGGATGTGGTGCAGCTCCTGGAAGCGTGCCGTCGCGAGATCCAGGTCGGGTTCGTGGTAGAGACGCTGGAGTATCTGGTGAAGGGAGGACGGGCGACGGCCTTGCGCGCGTTCTTCGCCAACCTGTTCGGCTTGCGGCCGTTGATCGCGTTCTCCAGCGGCGAGCTGAAGATGATGTCGAAGGTGAGCGCGCGGGCTGATGCGGGGATCGCGATCGCGCAGTGGATCGCGGGGTCGCTCGGCCAGGGGCGGCGCGTGGCGGCGGCCGTCTTTCACGGGGATGCTCCGCACAAGGCACAGCGCGCGGCCGAGGAGCTGCGCAGGCGGCTGGACGTGGCCTGTCTCTGGCTCAGACCGCTCTCACCCAGCATCTATCTGCACGCGGGACCTGGCGCGGTCGGCGTGGCTGCGGTGCCCCTCGATCAGTTGCCCTGGTGGCCTGCGCATCTACGGCTGTGATGGCTCCGCACGTCCTTGTGATGGCTCCGCACGTCGTTACGAGAGCGACACCGACCGAGAGCGACACCGACCGAGAGCGACACCGACCGCACGAGAGTGATACCGACCGCGAATGACACCGAAAGGCGTACGCCATTGCAGCGGAGCAATGCGCTCGTCAGAGAAGGGAGCGACTCGCCTGGATTCTTCAGGAGATAGGGAGTGTCTCGCCTGGATTCGCCAGGAGAAGCGGTCGCGGGGCCACGAGAAGGCGCTGAAGGTCTGATTCCGTCGGCTCGGCCTGCGTTCCGGCCCTTCTCGAATCAGCGCGGAGCTTCGCCGTTCGCTCAGCCACCAATTACGACCGGCGCGTGCACACCGCAGGAGCATCCTGATGTCTTCCAGGGGTCCTGCTGATTGCGACCTTCGACCGTCGACTGCACGGTAGCGCCCGGCACGGTGGGTTGACGATGACATGAAGGAGGCCAGCTCATGAAGGACCGCTTCGACAGGGGCGACGGCTACGGGTGGCGTGGGCGTGAGTTCGACCGCGACGACGAGCGCATGTGGCGTGATCCCGAGGGCGTGACCGAGCGCGGTGGGGGGTACAGCCTCGACGAGGGACGGTTCACGACGCGCGAACGACGGGGTGAGGGGCTCTACGGGAGCGATCAAGGCGCGGGCTACGGGCGTGATAGGAACCGGTCCGGAGGGTTTCGCGGCGGCGAGGGGCGCGGCCTCATGGGCCATCAGGGGCACGCCGAGCGCGCGCGGAGCTACGGGGGTGGGTACGGCAACGAGTACACCCATGACGACAACCTCAGCTATGGGCGCGGGGATGTCGGCTGGGATCGGGAGGTGCTGCCGGGCTATCCCCATCAGCGTGATGATGCCTGGCGCACGCGCCATGAGCCCTCGCACACGATGAGCGAGATGGGGCACTCGGCGATGCAGAGCTTCCGGGGCGCGATGAGCGAGCTGGGTGACAAGGTCCGTCAGGCGTTCGGACGCGGGCCCAAGGGCTACAAGCGCTCCGACGAGCGGATCCTCGAGGACATCTGCGAGGCCTTGTCGTACCGACACGACATCGACGCGAGCGAGGTGACCGTGCAGGTGAAGGACGGCGAGGTGACGCTCGAAGGGACGGTGCCCGAGCGCCAGCAGAAGCGGTTCATCGAGTACGTCGCCGAGAACGTCCGGGGGGTCGAGGACGTGCACAACCAGATCCGCGTCCAGCGGACGAGCGAGAACACGACGAGCACTGCTTCGACGACGAGTGACAGCACCACGACGAGCGGTCAGCAAGGTGCGATGCCGCGCATGCCCATCGGCGACGTTGCCAGGCGCTGACGTCGCCGGGCGCTGACGTCGCCGGTCACTCCTTGAAGCTGGCCGACGACAGGCCGTGCTTGCGCAGCAGATCGTAGAAGTCGGTCCTGTTCCTGCCGGACAGCTTCGCCGCGGCGCTCACGTTGCCGTTCGCGCGGCGCAGGACTTCGACGAGGTAAGCGCGCTCGAAGGCGTCGCGCGCCGCGCGGAGGGGCGGGAGGTCCACGGAGTGGTCGCCGAGGGCGAGAACCATGGCCTCGCTCGCCTCCGCCGCGGTCGCGAGTTCGGCGTCTTCGATCTCGACCTCGCTGGGCCGCGTCTCCAGCTTGCGGGTCGGTGGGACGAGCAAGGCGCGCAGGTCGTCGGGCTGGAGGCGCTGGCCTCGGCAGAGGAGGACGGCGCCTTCCATGACGTTCGCCAGCTCGCGCACGTTACCGGGCCAGGGGTGCGCGAGGAGCATGCGCAGGGCCTCCGGGGTGGGCGTCGGCTCGGAGAGGTTGTGGCGCGCGGCGGCGCGCGAGAGGAAGACCTCGGCGAGGAGGGGGATGTCTTCGACCCGATCGCGGAGGGGCGGCATCACGATCGGGACGACGTGGAGCCGGTAGAACAGGTCCTCGCGGAAGCGCCCGTCCCGCACCTCGGCGAGGAGGTCACGGTTGGTCGCTGCGACGACGCGGACGTCGACCTCTTCCTCGGCCATCGAGCCGACCCGGGTGAAGCGGCGCTCTTGCAGGACGCGCAGCAGCTTGACCTGGACGGGGGCCGGGGCGTCGCCAATCTCGTCGAGCAGCAAGGTGCCACCGTGTGCGGAGGCGAAGAGGCCCTCCTTGTCGCGCACGGCGCCCGTGAAGGAGCCGCGCACATGGCCGAACAGCTCGCTCTCCAGGAGTTCCGCTGGCAATGCGCTGCAGTTGACCGCGATGAACGGCTTGCTTCGCCGCGGGGAGAGGCCGTGGAGGGAGCGTGCGGCCAGCTCCTTGCCCGTCCCCGACTCGCCGAGGAGGAGCACGGTCGCGTCCGTGGGGGCGACGCGGGCGATGACCTCGCGGGCAGCAGCGATGCGATCGCTCGTCCCGAGGAGGCGCATCTCGTCGCTCTCGGCGCCGACGATCCGCCGCAGGCCGGCCACCTCGCGCCGGAGCTTCGCGCTCTCGACGGCGTGGCCGAGCTTCTGGAGGAGATCATGGTCGTGGAACGGCTTGGTCAGGAAGCCGTAGGCCCCGCGCTTCATCGCCTCGACGGCGGTCTCGATGGTGCCGTGAGCGGTCAGGATGACCACCGGGACGTCGGGGGAGCGTTTCTGGACCTCGGTGAGCACGTCGAGGCCGTCGCCGTCCTCCAGGCGCAGGTCGACGATCATCGCGTCCACACGCTCGCGTCCGAGCGCCTCGATGCCGGCCTTGCCCGTCAGCTCCGTCGTGACCCGGTAGCCGTGGTGCTCGAGGCGAAAGGCCAGGAGCTCGCAGAGATGGGGTTCGTCGTCGACGATGAGGATGTGCGGCCGGTGGGCTGGGCTCATGAAAGGGCGGGAGCGGGTTGGAGCGCGTCGGAGACATCCGCGGTGGATAGCTCCGCCGCGATGGGCAACCATAGCCGGAACGTCGCCCCGGTCCCTACGGATAGTCCATCCAGCTCCAGCTCGCCCCGGTGCGCCCGGGCGATCTGCCGGGAGAGCGCCAGGCCCAGCCCGACCCCGACCCGTTTGGGCGAGTTCGTCACCGAGTGGGTCATGAACTCGTCGAAGATGGCCTGGCGGATCTCGGGCGGAACGCCTGGGCCTTGGTCGGAGACGGAGATCTTCACCCAGGGGCCCGGTCCGGGGCTTCCTTCACCGGACACCAGCTCCCGGCGCACGAGCACCCGCTGCCCCGCCTTGGAGACGGAGATCGCGTTGCGCACCAGGTTCGCGACCGCTCGCTCGACGAGGGCGACGTCGAGGCTGCAGAGCGGCACCTCGCCCGGGGCCTCGACGTCGACGACGACCCCATGCTCCCGGGCTTCTTCGTCCTCGTCGCGCACGGCGTTGCGGACCAGGTCGTCGATGGCCGAGCCGGCCTGGAGCCGGATGGGTGTTCCCGCGCTCAACCTCGACAGATCGAGCAGGGTGGTCACCATGCGGATCTCTCGCTCGCAAGCCACCCGCGCGATGTGGAGGATGCGGGTCTGCCGCTCGGTGAGCGTGCCTCCGCCCACGCCGTCCTGTAGTAGCGCGATCGCCTCGCGGATCTTCGTCAGTGGTGTGCGCAGCTCGTGCGACACGGAGGCGAGGAAGCCCTGTTTGAGGGTGTCGAGCTCGGCGAGGCGGCGGCGCATGATCTCGATCTCGTGCCCGAGATCCCGCACCTCTGCGGGGCCGGCCACCTGCTCGGCGCCCGCGTCGAAGTCGCCCTTGCCGAGGCGCTGGGCCTGGGTGCCGAGCGCGGCCAGCGGCTCGGTGACGGTCCGGGCGAGCTGGTGCGCCAAGACGGCGGCCAGCACGCACGCGGCGAGCGCGATGGCAAACCCGCTCGAGAGCGCCGAAGCGCCGGCGCTGCGCGCGTCTTCCTCCTTCGCACGCACGGCGTCGTGCAGCTCGAAGATCCGCTGGATCCAGGCGTCGGTGAGCTGCTCGTCGAGGCGCTCGCGCTCGGTCTGGCTCGCCGGAGCGACCAGGCCAGCGCAGGTGCCCTCGGCCACCACGCGCCGGGCGAGCCTGCGGTAGCCATCGATCGCGGCCAGCATGGTACCGCCCGTCGGCCGCGCTGGCTCGCCGAGCTCGGCGTCGAGGGCAGCGAGGCGGTGCGTGATCTTCGCCCCGACATCGTCCCAGGGGACGCCTTGCGCGCAGGCATCGTCGCCGTGGCGCATGGCGAGCTCGACCGCCCACGCTGCGCGGTGGAGGGTCGCCTCCCGCCGGAGGCTCACCGTCTCACCGCCGAGGAGCTCCTGCAAAGACGACGTGATGCCGGCCAGCGATCCGAGGACGACGGCGAGCGCGCCGAGCATCACCAGGACCAGGACGGCGTGAGAGAGCACCAGCCGGGTCAGTAGCCGCATGAGCTGCTTCGACTATGCCGTATCGCGTCATCAAACGCACGCAACGAACAGAGTAAACCCTCGATTTTCCAGGTGAATATGGATCGCTCGAGCTGTGGGGGTTCACCGACAGCGTCGGTCTTTCCATCGGGTGTCTGTCGGTAAAGACAGACGCCCCCCGGGCACTTGTCGGCGGAAAGCGGTCCCCTTCAGGGCTGGCACGCCCCGTGAAGACAACGCGCAGCGTCATGACAACCCCGACCGCCCACCAAGCCAGCTCCGAGCCCGGGTTCTGGCGCCCCATGTGGACAGAAACACTCACCTCTTGGAAGGAGATGGTCGAGCCCAAGAGCGTGGTGGACAACCTCCTCAGTGGGCTCACCGTCGCGTTCGTCGCCCTCCCCCTCAACCTGGCGCTTGCGCTGGCGTGCGGGTTGCCAGCGCATATCGGGCTGATCACGGGCGCGATCACCGGGGCCATCGCCGCGCTCATCGGCGGTTCACGGCTCCAGGTGACGGGTCCCGAGGTCGCGCTGGTGCCGCTGACCTTCGAGATCCTGCAGCGGCACGGTTATGAAGGGCTCCTGTGCGCGACGTTCCTGTGCGGGATCCTCCAGATCCTCATCGGTCTGGCGCGGGTGGGGCGGTTGATCCATGCGATCCCCGTCTCGGTGATCGGCGGGTTCATGGCGGCGGTCGGGCTGCTCGTCTTCAACTCGCAGATACCGAGGTTGCTCGGGCTGCCGAATGACGTGCGGCTCGTCTCATCGATGCCGGGCACAGCATGGGCCTCCCAGCTCGACCTGTTCGCAGTCGGCGTGGGCGTGCTCGTGATGATCGCGACGGTGATGCTCCCCAAGCTGCACCGGCGCTTGCCGGGAGGGCTGATCGGCCTGGGAGCAGCGATCCTCCTGGTGAGCGCTCTCGGGATGACCACCGCCTCGGTCGGCTCGATCACTGCGGAGCTTCCGAAGATCGCGTTCCCGCCGTTCCACGGCGTCAACCTCGTCTCGCTCTTCCCGGAGGCCATCGCGCTCGCGCTGCTCGCCTCCATCGACTCCTTGCTCGCCGCGGTCGCGGTCGACGCGCAGAGCAAGGCGCCGCGTCACTCGAGCGATCAGGAGCTGATGGCCCAGGGCGTCGCCAACCTGGCGAGCTCGCTGGTCGGCGGCATGCCGGTAGCCGGCGCGATCGTGCGCTCCGCAGCAGCCGTCCAGTGCGGCGCGTCGACGCGGCTCGCGGCCCTCACCCAGTCGGTGACCTTGCTCGGCCTGCTGTTCCTCGCGCGCCCTCTCGTCGAGCGCCTGCCGCTCGCGGGCCTCGCCGGCATCCTGCTCGTGGTCGGCTTCCGGCTGATCAACTGGCGGCAGGTCCTCTTCATGTGGAAGGTCTCGCGGTTCGAGGCCGTGGTCTTCGTGATGACGGCGATGTCGATCGTCGTCTCCGACTTCGTCGGCGGGGTGCTGATGGGCCTCGTGCTGTCGCTCGTCCACTTCGCTCACATGCAGCGCCGGGTGGACGTGTCGCTCGTGACCGCAGCCTCCGACGAGCCCGGCGAGGTGCCGCGCTTGCTCGATCGAGCGACGCGCCGCGCGCCGGGAGGAGCCGCACAGCTCGTCGCCGTCGTCCGCGTCGAGGGGCCGATCTTCTTCGCGTCCCACACCGGGCTGCAGTCGCTCACCGAGGGCGGGCCGCTGCCCAAGTACCTGATCTTCGATCTGGCGGGCGTACCGCTCATCGACTTCACGGGCATCGAGGCGTTCCGCTCGGTGCTGAATCGGCTGCGTGAGCAGGGGACGGCGGCCATCATCACGCGCGCGTCCGATGGCGTGACGGCGCGCTTGCGCGGCTCCGGCCTGCTCGAGCACGTGACCGACAAGCGCGTCTTCTCCACGGTCGCCGAGGCGCTCACGTCGCTGGGCGATCCCGTGGTCGGGGCGCCGTCGATCCCGCCGTCGCGCGACGCGGCGTCGCCGGCACTGCTGCGGCCCGACGCGCAAGCAAGCGCCTCCTGACCCATGGCTACCAGGCAAACGGATGTCGGATCCATCCCGCCGACCGCGAGCCGACCGACAGAGAGCCACGGATCAGCCCGTGGCTCGCAGACGAAGAGAGAGGAGCCGATGCCGACACCGATGACCCGTTCGTCACTCGACGCGGTGATCTCCATCGCTCCGGAGCCTGCGATCACGCGACCGCCGGGCGAGCCAGCTTCCGACGGCGCCGGGGGGAACCCTTGCCCTCTGGAGACGCACGGCGCGCCGCCCGCGTCGACGTTCGTCCCCGCGGGCGTCGCGCTGGGGGATCTGCCACCCAGCACGGTGCAAGCGCTCGCGCGGGCGGCGACGACGGAGGGGCGCGCCCTCGGCGAGTCCTGGGTCCTGTGCAGCCTGCTGCTCCTGGTGGCGATCGTCTGCGTGGCCTGGTCACTCCCCACGCCGGGCGCGAGCGCACTGCTCGCGCTGCTCTGCCTGGTGCTCATCGCACGCGAGCATGTGCGCTCACGCCAGCGCTTCCGCAGCGCCGTGGCGCGCGTCGGCGAGGCCCACGGGCTCAGTGCGAAGGAGGCCGAGCGCGCCGCGAAGGCGTTGGCGAAGGCCTGGGACACGGCGTCACCGGGGCGCTGAGCGGCTCCTCCCCTCCCCTCGACGTCGCGCCAGCAGGCGCTCCTGCTCCCCCCTTCTCGGTTCCCCTCTACCCTCTAGCGACGTGGCGTGCCTGAGCCCGGGCCGGCCGGAGCCGCGCCTGGATTGCGCCAGGTGAACCTGTCGACCAGGACAGGCCCCTCCTCGCGAGACAAGGGATCGATCTTGCCGAGGACCCAGCCATCGATCGCGCTGCCGTCCCGCCGGACGCGGAGGCGGACGAAGTGCTTGTACCCCGGGTGCGCGAGGGCGCTGAACGCCTGGTGCTGCTCCAGGCCGAGCAGGGTCAAGGCCGTGAGGTAGGCGCCGAAGAGGAAGGCGCCGAGCGCCACCGCGACCAGGGTGATGGCCAGGAGGCCACCCCAGATCGGCAAGCCGAGGCCGCGCACCACGGGCCCCAGCAAGCTCGCCGCGAGGACGGGGAGGAATCCGAGGCCGATGGCCGTCGGCAGGGCGAGCATGCCAATGGAGAGGGCCTTGCCGCTGCGCCAGCCCCCGATGGCCCACGCGATCACCCAGCAGACCAGAGCGGTCGCGGTCGCCATGGTCAGCCCGGGTGCACCGCTCTCGAGCGCGGAGAGGACGGTGGGCACGTAGAGGAGGGCGATCCCGAAGTGGACGAGGAACCCGGAGCGGCCGCGGGCGACCTCGAAAGGAATCCCCATGGCGAGGGCCAGCGAGGCCCGCTGCCCGGGGAACTCGGCCGCCGGGGTGGGAAAGCCGCGGCGCTGGATGCGGGCCGGGTGGAGGAAGGCGCCGCCGCCGCCCGCGATGACGTGCTGGCCCGCGCCGACCACTTCCCGGCAGTAATGGTGCGTGTCGCCAGTGAGCACGAGCACGCCGTCCCGCTCCATGGAGACATCGAGCGCGGCGAGCATGTCCGTCCCCGCACGGCTCGGCTCGAAGTAGGCCCGCACCGGATCGGCCAGGCACAGCACGACGCCTCGTGATGGATCCTGCGCGCGCTCCTCGGCGAAGAAGAGGCGCTGCTGGAAGTCGACGGCCCGCAGCTGCCGATCCGGCCCCCACAGCGAGAGCCCGGGCGCGAGGTGGAGCGCCCAGTAGCTCGCGTTCTGCACCGGCGTGTAGCCCTCGAGCGGCAAGGCGGGTCGCTTGGCGACCAGCGTCCCGACGCTGAAGGCCTCGACCCAGGCGATGAAGTGACCGATGTTGCCCTCGCGCTCCTCGGGATCACCCACCTCGCCAGGGCCGCGCGAGCGTGGCGCGGCGTGCGACAGGGGTCCAGGGTGCGACAGGGGTCCAGTGTGGGATGGCGGTCCGAGGTACGACGGGGGGGCAGCTTCGGAGGGCGGCGGCATCACCCGCGATGCGCGGTCGATCGTGCCCCGGCGCGCTCGGAACATGCGACCGAAGCCGTCGAGGCCTGCATACCAGTCGTGGTTCCCGGGGACGCCGAGCAGGACGCGCGAGGCCCCATCGGAAGGCAAGCGCCGGAGGACGGCGTTCCAGGGCGCGATGACGCGGTTGTTGATCTCCAGCTCGGTCGCCACCGGGTAGGCGGTGTCGCCGCCGAAGAGCAGGACGTGCCCGCGCGGCAGGGTCAGCCGCTCTCCGGCTTCGTCCTCGACCTCGTACGTCGAGAAGATGAGCTGCGCCACGGCGGCGCTCACCGAGACGTCGTCCCCCGTGTCGGCCACGAAATCGATCCAGAGATCCTCGCCGAGCGCCTCGGTCAAGCTGTCGGCCCCAGGGCGGCCTGCGCCCAGCTCCTCGGCGACGCGCGAGGTGAAGGCCTCGGGCGAGTCGGCGCGCATCCAGTCGCGGCTGTCGATGTCCTCGGTGGCGATGACGCTCGCCACGAGGTGCCAGAGGTGCCCCCAGAACGACTTGGCCCCGAGCCAGGCGATGGCGCGCGGTGACCTGCGACCTCGACGGAAGAGAAGGCGCGGCGCGTCAGGCGGTGGAGGCGCGGGAATGACCGCTGGGCGAAGAGGCTCGGACACGGGGACGACTCTGGAGCAGCGACGGAGGGACCGCGTCACCTGCACCGCAGGAAGGACGCGAGCGCGACGGAGGGTCCTCACGGGGAGCGGAGGTCACCGACGCACGGCTCGCGCTTACTACACCCAATCGCGATCGAACGCGCAACCAGGCCGCGCGCACCGGAAGCGGCGACGCCGGAGCGTGGCCGTAGAAAAACTTCGATGCTAGCCTCGGCCCACGCTGTTCCAGCGCCTCCGGTGGCGTGCTGCACGACAGGAGCGCGCGCCAGAACCGCAAGCCCAAGGAGCCTTGAATGCCCATTGCGATGAATGCAGCAGGTCGCCTCCTCCTCCCTCTCGTCATCCTCGTGAACGGCGTCGCCTGCGGAGGCAGCCAGGAGGCCCCGACCCCGCCGCGTCCATCGCAAGCCGCTCCCAGCGCGACGGTGAACGCGAACGCGGAGCCCGAGAAGGACAACTTCGAGGAGGTGCACGCCTACCTGGCGGGGCTCGTTGCCGACAAGAAGATCGCAGGGGCCGTGGCCATGATCTCTCAGAACGGAGAGGTGAAGTACCACGAGGCCCACGGGCTGCAGGACGCGGAGGCCGGGACGCCGATGACGGCGACCACGCTCTTCCGCATCTGCTCCATGACGAAGCCGATCACCAGCGTGGCCGTGATGATGCTCGTCGAGGAAGGCAAGATCGCCCTCTCGGACCCGCTGTCCAAGTTCGTGCCCGAGTTCAAGAAGATCACGGTCGGTGTGCCCGATCCGAAGAAGAAGGGTGAGTACAAGCGCGAGCGCGCGAAGCGTGAGATCACCGTCGAGGATCTCCTCACCCACCGCTCCGGCATCACCTACGGCTTCATGACCACCCCCTACTTCCAGAAGCAGTACCGCTACGCGGGCGTCTCTGACGGGCTGACGGAGACGAAGGGGACCGTGGCCGACGGCGCGCGGCGAATCGCGCTCGCACCGCTCACGTTCCACCCGGGCTCGGACTGGGGCTACGGGCTGAGCACGGACGTGCTCGGACGCGTCATCGAGGTGGCCTCCGGCAAGGCCCTCGCGGAGTTCTTCTACGAGCGCATCCTCAAGCCGCTCCAGATGAACGACACCCACTTCCGGGTGCCGGCGGAGCACCAGACCCGGCTCGCCGCGGTCTACCAGCCGAAGGAGGATCAGACGATCGAGCGGCTCCCCGACGGCCCCGTGGAGAAGAACGGCGCCGTCTACTCGGCGAGCTACCCGCTCGACTGGAACGGGAAGTATTACTCCGGCGGCGCAGGCCTGGTCTCCACGGTCAACGACTACGCGCGGTTCGCGCAGGCGATGCTGAACGGCGGCGAGCTGGACGGGGTGCGCCTCCTGAAGAAGGAGACGGTGGATCTCATGCTGAAGAACCACACCACCGACGTCACCTTCACCGAGAAGGAGCACGGCGACGCCTTCGGTCTGGGCTTCGGGCTCGTCACCGACACGAGCAAGAGCCCCGATCTGGGCTCGGTGGGCACGTTCTCCTGGAGCGGCTTCTTCAACACCTACTTCTGGGTCGACCCTCAGAAGAAGCTCGTCGGCGTCGTCATGGCGCAGCTCCAGCCGCACAGCCACGTCGATCTCGGCGCCAACTTCCGCAAGAAGACCTACGCCGCCCTCGCCAGGTGACGTCCGCCGTCACGCGCGTCCGGGCTGTCGTCCATAAACCGCGCAGGACGTCAAGCCTGCTCCATGCTCGTCGAGCGCTTCCATCCGCTCCGTCCTCGCCTCCGAATCACGGTCGAGCTCGCACCCGAGGCACCGCTGGCTCGGTAGGGTCATGGGGGGGCTTACACACACTCCCTCTGGAAAAAGAGGCGCGGCGTGGAGCCCCTCGCCCGCCCCGCGCGTCACGATTCGCGGGTTTTCCCGCGGAAACACTCAGAACCACATTCTCTCGGGAACTTTGGTCCCGAGGCGCTGTCGAGTCGCACATCGGTCGGCCTCGACGTTCCTGGCGTCCTGAGATCCCGGGGCACGAGCCCTGCGCGCCGCGCGTCGTCGGCGCGAAACGAACCCGTCGAGAGCCAAACAAAAGACAAAAGCAGGCGCGCCCTGCGTAGAATACTCCCCGATTCGGGGACACGGCGCCCCAGGGCGCATCAGGAAGGGTCGGAGATGGAAGGCAAGCAGAAGGTCGCGATCACATTCGCGCTCTACCAGAACGAAGCGCTGCTCCGTCGCGAGACGGTCACGCAGGACATCATCAAGGTCGGCAAGGACCCGAAGAGCCACCTCCGCATCGACGACGAGCTCGCCTCGCGCATGCACGCGGTCGTCGAGGTGACCTCGCCTTCCGACATCACCCTCATCGATCTCGGCAACGAGCCGGGCACGATGGTGAACGGCGCGCGCGTCAACAAGTGCAAGGTGAACGCCGGCGACCAGATCCAGATCGGTGGCACCCGCATCGTCGTCGAGCGCGCAGAGCCCGTCGCCGTCGCTGCCGCTGCTGCCATGCCTCCGAAGCCCGTCCCCTCGAATCCGTTCGCCGCAGCGCCCGCCGCCAATCCCTTCGCCGCAGCGCCTGCCGCCAACCCCTTCGCCGCGAACCCGTTCGGTGGTGCCGCCCCTGCAGCGCCGTTCGCGGGTGGCAACCCGTTCGCGGGTGGTGCTGCGGATCCCTTCGGTCTCGCCAATCCCTTCGCGCCTCCCCCCGCGCACGACGAGGTGCCTCACGACGCGCCCGAGGGCTCGTACACGTACACGCTCGTCAAGGCGGGCCCGGACGTGCCGAACGAGGAGGTCGAGACGAACGCGGCTTCGGTCGAGGTGATGATCCTGTGGGACCAGTCGGTCCTGCACGTGGAGCACCTGACGCCCCCGCGCTCGTTCTACGTCGGCGAGGAGGAGAGCAAGACCTTCAAGTGCGACTACTTCGTCCCCTCCGAGAAGCTCGGCACCACGCGCGCGCCGGTGCTGCTCGCGGATCGCGGCGGCGCGGTGAGCGTGGTGCTCCTGCCGCGCGCGACGGGCACGATCGAGCTGCCCGGTCAGCCGAAGATCACGCTGCAGCAGGCGATCGACACGGGACGCGCGCAGCCCTGCGCGGAGCTGTCCGGTGCCTATCAGGTCGCGCTGCCCAGCGGCTCCAAGGCGCGCGTCGAGCTGGACGGTCTGATCTTCCAGATCTCCGCGGTGAACGCGGGCCGCGCGGTGGCGGGGCACTTCTCGTTCGACACGCAGAGCCTGCTCTACCAAGGCCTCTCGCTCGGCGTGCACGCGGGCCTGCTCGCGGCGATGGCGTTCTTCATGCCGCCGCTCGGTGGGACGGAGGACGGGGGCATCTCCGCGGAGCAGCAGTACCTCATCCAGCAGTACCTGCAGGCCGCCGCCGAGAAGGAGATGGAGGAGAAGGAGACCGAGCAGGTCGCCGAGAACTCCGCCGACAACAAGGAAGGCGGCACCGGGACGCGCGCCAAGGGTGAAGAGGGTTCCATGGGTAACCCGAACACCAAGGCGACCGGCAACCGCTACGGCGTGAAGGGCCCGGCCGACAACGCCGACCCCCACATCGCTCGCCAGGCTGCGCTCCGTGACGCTGCGGAGTTCGGCATGATCGGTCTGCTCAACGCGGGCGCCGGTGGTGATCCCAATGCGCCGACCGCGCCCTGGGGTCGCGACGACTCGCTCGGCAACGACGCGCTGAGCGCGCGCGGCAACATGTGGGGTGGTGAGATCGGCGACTCGTTCGGCGCTGGTGGCCTCGGCCTCTCCGGCATCGGCGAGGGCGGTGGCGGCCGCGGCGAAGGCATCGGCCTCGGCAACATCGGCACCATCGGCCACGGGTCGGGCACCGGCACCGGTCAGGGCTTCGGCTCGGGCCATGGTCGCCTCGGTGGCTCGCACCGCACCAAGCCCCCGCAGGTGCGCATGGGCGCCACCACCGTGAGCGGCCGCCTGCCGCCGGAGGTCATCCAGCGTATCGTGCGGCAGAACTTCGGTCGCTTCCGCCTCTGCTACGAGAACGGTCTGCGCAACAACCCGAACCTGCAGGGCCGCGTCGGCGTGCGCTTCGTCATCGGTCGTGACGGCGCCGTGTCGAACGTCGGCAACGGCGGCTCGGACATGCCGGATGGGGGCGTCGTCTCCTGCGTCGTCCGCGCCTTCTACGGGCTGTCGTTCCCGCAGCCCGAGGGCGGCATCGTCACCGTCGTGTACCCGATCATGTTCAGCCCCGGCAGCTGACGCGGCGTCGCTTCGGCGGGGCCCGGGGATCGCTCGGTCAGAGGATCCCCATCGGCGCCCCGCCGGCATCGACGAAGCGGTCCGCGATGTCGACGAGCAGCGTCTCGTCGACCTGCTTGCTCTTCACCTCCACCTGAGTCTCCCGCGGCAGCAGCACGAACGTGCCCACCACGGATCCGCCGAGGCGCACCTCGTGCGTGCCGCCTGGCGGCGCGCTGCTGACGTCGTAGACCTTTCCATCCCGGGCTTTGATCTGCATCCCCGAGGGATAGCACACGGCGCCTCGCAGGGCGCCCGCCCTCCCCTCACGCCCGGGTCGGCGGGGGGTTCACTGCGCCTTGCGGATGGCTTCCGGCAGGCGGTGGATGGCGCCGTGGACCGCGCCCTCCAGCGCGCCACGCTCGGCGCTGGCGAGCAAGGAGCCCTCCTCCTCGGCGCGGGCGCGTCCTTCCACAATGACCAGGAGCGAGCCTCGCTCGTCACGCACGGCGGCCGACACGGCGCACGAGGCACGCAGCGTCTTCCCCTCGCGTCCACTCTCCAGGCGCGTGATCGCCGCGGAGACCTTGTACCCGCGGCGCAGCCCCTGCTTCCCCCAGTCGATCGCGCGCAGCTCCGCCTCGGCCGACTGGCGCAGGATGTCGGTGAGATCCGGCAAGTGCGTGGCCGCTGGGTCGACCTGAGAGTTCACCTCGGCCAGCGTGACCTGCTGTGTCGCGTGGCTGGCGGCGATGGGCGGTGCGCCCTGAGGTCCAGGTGCGGCGACGCTCGGCGTCGGCAGAGAGAGTGTCGAGGAGGCGAGGAGGGCTGCCGCGATCCCGAGCGCACGTACGCGCTTCGATCGCGGCGCCACGCGGAGGTCATCCACTGGGCGCATGCTCTGCGGCTATCAGGCGCCCCTCGGGTGGGCCAAGAAGGCCGCGGCGCGAGCCCACCGTGCGAGGCACGGCGCCGAGAGGATGCGCTCAACCGTTCGCAGCAGGACGAGGCCGGAGGACGCAGAACAACGCCAACGGGAAGGGATCGCGCTGACCCTGGTAGACGGTCTGATCGACCGAGCTCACCTCGAAGCTGCCACCGAAGATCTCGTGGATCATCTCCGGCGTGAAGCGATGCGGCCCCACGTCTCCGGGCTGCAGGCTACTGAAGCACTTCACGAAGAGATGACCATCGGGCGCGACCAGACGACGGACCGCGGCGACGTAGTCGGCCCGACGCTCGGGCGGCAGCACATGAAAGCAGCCGCGATCGAAGACGACGTCGAAGGGGCCCGCGATCGTGCTGTTCAGGATGTCGTCCAGCACGAAGCGGATGGAGAGTCCGCGCTCTGCGGCCAGCTGCTCCGCGTACGCGACGGCCCCTTGCGACAGATCGGATCCCGTCACGTCGAAGCCCCGCTGCGCGAGGTGAAGGGCCTGGGTCCCGGGACCCGTCCCGAGATCGAGCACCTTTCCGGACGCGATCCCGAGCCGCTCCAGCGCGCGCGCCAGATCCGCGTCGAGGTCAGGGTTGTACCAGGGTAGCTGCTCGACAGCGCCGTCCTTGTATACCTGCTGCCAGTCGGGGAACTGGCGATCGTCGTTGCTCATGCGTTCGAGCGTACTGAAACGCACTGCACGACGAAACCATCCCCGACGCTGGCTCGCGCGGGTTCAGCGCAGCGCGCTCCGCTCAGTCACAGGTTTTGCCAGCGACGGAGCTGACGTGACCGACACAGTAGCTGTCCCAGTACGTGTCGCAGCAGTACGGATCGGCGGCGCAGATGGTCGCGACGACACCGTTCGAATCGCAGCCGTTCGTCAGCGGACCGCCCTGCTGACACAGTCCATGAGCGCAGGTCCCCGTGCTGCACGTCACGCTGCCGCATACGGAGTAGACCTGTGCGACACAGAGGTCATCCCAGTAGTTGTCGCAGCAGAACGGATCCGCCGCACAGATGCTCTGTACACATGCACCGCAGGGAGCGCCGTTCAGGAGAGGGCCCGCCGAGCACTTGTCGCGCGTGCACGTCGTCGGCTCCGACCCGGATCCCGTCCCGTAGAGCGCCACCGCCCCTTCCTTGTCCAGCGCCGTGAGCACCAGATCCCCCGTCTGCGTCCCGTTGCAGTGGGGGTAGTGCATCACCGACGCGGCGTCGTAGACCGTCAGCTCGCGCCAGCTGGTGTCCTCGAAGCATCCCAACCCGGCCTCGAAGCGGGTGTGCTCGTGCCGGAAGCCCAGGACGTGGCCGAGCTCGTGCCGCAAGATCCCCGTGAGCGTCCACGGAGGGATGGGCCCGAACGAGCTCGAGTCGATGAGGACGTTGCGCAGGCTCCGCGGGTAGTCGGGGAAGAACGCGCGCGCGAGGTACGGCTGACCCGAGACGAGGTTGACGTCGAAGACGACGTTGGGATTCGACGCGTTGCACGCCGAATCCTGGCTGGTGTCGTGAATGAATTTGACGTTGGCTGCCGCTTCCCAGTCGGCCGCTGCAGCCGCCATCGCGCTCACCACCGTGTTGTAGCTCGCGCCGAAGCCCGTGCTCACGCAATACCTGAGATTGAGCCTCTGGACGTCGTCCCATTTCGAGTCCGAGCTGCCCACCTGATGCACGATGAGGCCTCCTTCCTGGACCATCGTCAGATGGATCTGCTCCAGCTCGCGAATGCTGATGACGGGCTCGTCACCATTGATGATGTATAGACCCGTATCGGGCTCTCGATGGACGAGCTTCATGAACTCGTCGAACGACATCCCGGCGACGTCAGTCCGCTCGGCGCCCTCTTCTCCCACAGAAGACGCGGGCTCGGCCGAACACCCGAGCACCGAGAAGGCAGCGACGCCGGCGACCGTCAGCCCCGACATCATCACCGACCCACAGCGCTGCCACCACGATCGAGCTTTTGCCATGATTCACCACCTCGGACGAGATGGACCTGCCCATTACGGCAGGATCACACGATCCCGCCGCCGAAGGAGGCCACCCCTGCTTGAGTCGACGATAAGCACGAAACGACGCGCGACGCCTCGCGAATCAGGCACCACGTCCGCTCCGACCTGAACCAGAGCACTTATAAGCAACCAATCAAACGAACGAAACCGAATTCGTTACACGCCATACCCCAGCACCGGATGTCCTGACCGTCGCATAATCAATTCAATGAAACATGACAGTGTGCGGGCGATGCACACGACCGCTCTCCAGCGTCCCGTCGCATCGCATCGTTGCACCACACAACGACGCGAAGAGGCGTCATTTCACGAGGTGGATCAGCATCGTGCGTTGCCCCGAGCGCGCCGTCGATGGCCCGCCATGGCATTCCGACGTTGGCCCGCTGGAGGGTATTCGTCGAAATGGTTTCGTTGGTCGGCGGGCTGCTCACAGGGCCACACTGCGCGAATCGAGGGTCGAGCGAGCGGTGTAGGATTGCAATGGTGCCGGCTCCTTCACACGCGCCCATCCAGCTCGCCGCCGGGCCGCCTCGATGAGGTTATCGGGTGACGCCCCGGCACCTACCCACGCGAGACACCAGGCCCGAGGCGCGGTACAGCAGCGGCGATGGGATCGTCTTCGTCTCCTCCGCCGGCGTCACGCCCCGAGCCCGCCTCGGGCACGCGCCCCGCCGACACCGACCCGCACCTCGCAGCGACGCGCAGCTACTACGACGAGTTCGCCGCGCGCTACGAGGATCGTCGCGGCGGGAAGGACCCGGGCGGCTACCACGATCTCGTCGATGATCTGGAGGTCGACTTCGTGCGCCGCTTCGGCGACGGCCGGGACGTCCTCGAGGTCGGCTGCGGTACGGGCCTCCTGCTCGCCCGCATCCAGTCGTTCGCGCGGACGGCGAGCGGCGTCGATCTCTCGCCCGGCATGCTCGAGCGCGCGCGCGCCCGAGGGCTCGACGTGCAGGAGGGCAGCGCCACGTCCCTCCCCTTCCCCGACGCGAGCTTCGACGTCGCCTGCTCTTTCAAGGTGCTCGCGCACGTGGAGGACATCCGCGGCGCGCTGGCCGAGATGGCGCGCGTCGTGCGCCCTGGTGGGCACGTCCTCGCCGAGTTCTACAACCCCTGGAGCTTCCGGGGCCTCGCCAAGCGGCTCGGGCCTGCTGGCGCCATCAGCGCGACCACCCGCGAGGACGCGGTCTACACCCGCTTCGACACCCCCGAGCAGGCCGAGCGTTACCTGCCCCCCGGGCTTCGGCTGGTGGACGCGCGCGGGGTGCGCATCGTCACGCCCGCGGCCATCGCCATGCGGGTCCCCGTGCTGCGCAACGCCCTGCGCCGGGCGGAGTGGGCGCTCTGCGACTCGCCGCTCCACCGCCTGGGTGGCTTCTGGATCGCGGCCGCACAGAAGGCCTGAGCGCAAAACGGGTCCGTCGGCCCCTGCGAGGTGAGCTGCTCCTCGGCCTCGGCCTTCGGCGTCGAGCCACACACGCCACTCGGTCCACTGGCCCTCGCGGCTGGGTCCACCCACCACGACCCATCGGTCTCTGACCGCGCCCCGTGGGTCCTTCGACCTTTACCGCGGGGTCGCCCGCCTCGGCCCTCTCCGTCCACGGCCCCTGTCTCTGGGTCCTCCGACCCAGTCCTCTCGGTGCCCTGACCCATCTCGACCCGTCATCCGACCCATCCCTCTGGGTCCACGACCTCCACCGCTGGTCCTCTGACCCATCCCTCTCCGTCCACGACCCCTCTCTCTGGGTCCTCCGACCCATCCCTCTCCGTCCACGACCCCTCTCTCTGGGTCCTCTGACCCATCCCTCTCGGTCCCCGGCCCAGACGTCTCGGTGGCCCGACCCAATCTTCCCCGTCGGCGACCCCCCTCTCTGGGTCCTCCGACCCAGACCTCTCGGTGCCCCGACGTCAGGCCCGAAGCGGCGAGACATGCCTGATTTCCCGGGTGGATCGCGGGGTGGTGGGGCCCCGACGCGCTTTGCTCGGCGGGGCGGCGGGGGCGCGTGCCCTGCCGTGTGAATCAGAGCAGGTACTTCGTCAGCGTCTTCACATCGATGCCGAGGCGCTCGGCGGCCCGGGTCTTGTTTCCGCCCAGCTCGACGAGCGCCCAGCGGACGTAGCGCTGCTGCAGCTCACGCAGGGTGAGCACGGGCCCAGCGAACTCGGGAGCGGGGGTGTCTGCCAGCACCGGGTGGGGCAAGGCGGCGTCCGGGGGCTGCGCCTCGGGCGTCCGACCGAGGAGCACGAGGCGCTCCACGGTGTGAGCGAGCTCGCGCACGTTGCCGGGCCACGGGTAGTCGAGGAGCTGGGTCATGCACGCGGGAGAGAGCCGCTGCACGCACGCCGAGGGGTGGCGGGTCCGGGCCTCGCTGAGGAACCGCTCGAGCAGCTCGGGGATGTCCTCGCGGCGCTCGCGCAGCGGCGGCACACGCACAGCGACGACGTCGAGACGGTAGAGCAGGTCCTCGCGGAACAGGCCCTCGGCCACGCGGCGGCGCAGATCGCGGTGGGTGGCGGCGACGATGCGTACGTCGACGGAGAGCTCCTTCACCGAACCGAGGGGGCGCACGACGCGGCGTTCGATGACGTCGAGCAGCTTTGCCTGGAGGGGCGGGGCCATCTCGCCGATCTCGTCGAGGAACAGGGTGCCGCCCTCCGCTTCGGCGAAGAGGCCAGGGCGCCGCGTGGAGGCGCCGGTGAAGGCGCCCTTGGCGTGGCCGAACAGCTCGCTCTCCAGGAGGGGTTCGGGGAGGGCCGCGCAGTTGACGGTGACGAACGAGCCGTTCGCGCGGCCGCTCTCGGCATGGAGATGGCGGGCGAGAAGGCCCTTGCCGGCGCCGGTGGGGCCTGTGAGCAACACCGGGACATCACTCCCGCAGACGCGTTCGATCACGTCGAGCGCGGCGCGCATCGAGGCGCTGCGGGCGACGATGCGATCGCGTGGCGCCTGGCCCTGCAAGGAGCGGCGCAGCGTGCGGGTCTCGCGCCGCAGGTTCGCCTCGTCGAGGGCGCGGCTCAGGTACACGATCAGCTCGTCGAGCTTGAACGGCTTGGTGAGGTAGTGGTACGCGCCGCGCCGGATCGACTCGATGGCGGTGTCGACGGCGCCGTAGGCCGTCATCACGATCACCGGGAGATCGGGAGCGGCGCGCCTGGCAGCGGCGAGCAGCTCGACGCCGTCCATGCCTGGCATGCGCAGGTCGGTGACCAGGGCGTCCACCGGCTCCGCTTCGATCTGGGCGAGGGCCTGCGCGCCCGTGGCGACGGCGACGGCGGAGAAGCCGCGATCGACGAGGCCGTCCGCGAGCATCTCGGCCATGGCGATCTTGTCGTCGACGACGACGACGTGCGGAGCGCGGGCGCGATCAGGCATCGGCGTGGTCTCCTCCCCTGGGCAACCGCACGTACGCGCGCGTGCCACCGCCATCGCGGGGTTCGAGCGAGAGGGTCCCGCGGTGGATGCTGACGATCTCGTGGGCGATGGCGAGGCCGAGGCCCGCTCCTTCCGGCTTGGTCGTGAAGAAGGGCTCGGTGGCGCGGGCGATGTTCTCGGCCCGGATGCCAGAGCCTCGATCCTCGACGAGGAAGTCCACGGTGGTCGGCGTCCCCCGTACGGAGAGGGAAACGCGGGCCCCGCTCACGCTCGCCTCGCAAGCGTTGAGCAGGAGGTTGACCAGGGCGTGTTCGAGGAGGCGCAGCTCGCCGGAGAGCACGGGCAGGCAGCCGTCCATGTCCGCCACGAGCAGGACGCTGGCGGTGAGGAAGCGGTGCTCGACGAGGCGCAGGGCGCCGCGCACGACGTCCTCGGGATCGACCGGGCGCAGCGAGGGCGCGCCTCCACGGGCGAGATCGAGGAAGCCGCGGACGACCTCGCTGATCCGGCCGGCCTGCTCGCTGATGGCGTGGAGCGCGCGCACAGCCTTCGGATCGGTGCCGACCCGAGCTTCGAGCTGCTCGGCGCGCCCGACGATCACCCCGAGGGGGGTGGAGATCTCGTGCGCGATGCCCATGGCGAGGGTGCCCGTGGTGGCGGCGCGGCTCGCCCGCGCGAGGCGTTCGTCGCTGGCCCGGATCAGGGCGGCCAGGGCGAGCTTCTTCTCCAGCTCCAGCTCGCGGCGCTGCCGTCGGAGGGCGACCGCGGCGAAGGCGACGATGAGGCCTCCGGGGACGAGGACGCCCGCGAGGAGGCGGCTGCGGGTGCGATACCACCGCTCGCGCTCGTGCGAAGCGCTGGCGACGACGGCCACGGAGAAGGGGCCTAGCCGCCCGGTGTCGGTGGTGATGACGCCGGCGACGGCGCGCCGTTCAGGGAGACCGAGGGCGACCGCTTCGTGGGGTTCGAGGCGGGCGGTCTCGCTCCCCGTCGCGACCGCCTGCGTGAGCGGCTCGCTGATGCGCTGGGCGCTGCTCACGGTCTGCCAGCGCGTGTCCCCGGGTGGTCGGACGAGGACGACGACGTCACCGCCTCGCTCGATGCGGCTCGACGAGCGGATCAGCCACGCGACCGGCACGGTCAGCGCGACGGTGCGCCCGTCCGAGGAGGGGGCCTCCACCCGCAGCGACTGCGCTGGTGGCGGCTCGCGGAGGCGCTGGGCGGCGGGCGTCACCTCGATGCTCTGGTAGGCCTGTCTCAGGCTGGCGGGTGGATCGTGAGCCGCCGCGAGGTCGTCCGCGACGACGTGGGCGTCGCGCTGGACAGCCGACAGGCGCGCCACCAGCTCGTCCGAGAGCACGAGGGCGAACATCTGCTGCTGGCGGGCGAGGGCTTCGAGGGCGGCCTCGTGGTCGCGCTGCTCGTCGTGCAGCGCGATGGCCGCGATGGCCACGAACGCGAGCGCCACCGAGGGGACCATCCACCCACGGCGGAGGAAGCGAGCGGCCTTCGACGCGAGCGTGGGCCGGGGGCTGGGGAGTCCGAGCAGCATCGAGATGGGGGAGCCCTCCTCGAACAGCACGCTCCGTACCATCCGGGAGGGAGCCGGATCGTAGGCCCTCAAAAGGTGACGACACGGAAATTTTCCCAGGATGGTCGGGAAATTTTCCGTGGTGTGGGTCTGTCCGTGTGGCTCAGCCAGGGTGGAACTCGAACGATCTGCCTGGAATGATGCCTGTCGAGGAGGTGGCATCGTTGATGCTCGGACACCCGGGCGATGCTCGAACGACGGTGTGGCCGGGTACTCTTTCGGTGTGCGCTCCTCGTGGCCGGCTTGCTGAGCGGCTCCCACGCGGTCGCAGCGCAGGAGGTGAGCCAAGGACGATGGGTCCCCCACGCGAAGGCGATCACGCTGAGCGAAGCCCTGCGCTTTGCCCGAGCGCACAACCCCTCGCTCCACCTGGCGCGCGCGCGGGTGAAGGCCGCGCTGGTCGCGGCGGAGGCGCCAGGCGCGCAGTGGCTGCCCAGCGTCAACGGCACGGCGCAGCTCTTCGGCGCGACGATGAACAACTCGACGGCAGCCATCCTGGCGAACAACGGGGTGAGCCTTCCGCGCGTCGGGGCGACGCGCATCGCGACGCAGCCGGACCTCGCGCCCTACGCGTCGTCGCTGGTCGCCGTGGGAGCGCGGCAGCAGCTCTTCGACTTCGGCCGGATCGCGGCGCAATCCGCGGCGCTGGACGCGCAGACCGAGCTGGCCCGGAGGATGGAAGACGGAGCGCAGCTCGACGTCTCCTTGCAGGTGGCGGAGGCGTTCCATGCGGTGCGTGCGGCGCGCTCGGTGGAGGTCGCGGCGCGCGAGGCGGCAGGACGCGCGAGCGCTCACCGTGAGGCAGCGCGGGCAGGTGTCGAGGCAGGGCTGAGGACGCCGGTGGATGTGGCGCGGGCCGAGGCGGAGGTGGCGCGCTTCGACGTGGCGCAGGTGCGGGCAGAGGGGGCGCTCGCCGCAGCCCAGGCGCTGCTGGCGGCCGTGGTGGGTGTCCCCGAGCAGGCGCTCGATGCAGGCGGAGGTGGTGAGGAACGCGGGACGTTGCCCCCGTTCTCGGAGCTCCTGCAGCGCGCGCGCCGGCAGAGTGTCGAGGTGCGGCAAGCCGAGGCCCAGGTGGAGGTCTCCCGGGCGGAGACGCGCGCCCTGGAGGCCCAGCTGCGCCCGGACCTGGCCCTCGCGGCGGCGCTCTCCGGGCGTGCCGGGGGTGCACCGCCCACCAACGGCGAAACGATCCCAGGGTACGGCTTCGCGCCGATCGTGCCGAACTGGAGCGTGGGGGTGGTCCTCAACGTTCCGCTCCACGATCCGACGATCAAGGCGCGCCGAGACGCGCTGCGCGAGATCGAGGTGGTGAAGGCAGCAGAACTCGGCGCCGCGCGCCTGGCACAGATCGCGGCGGTGCGGCAGGCCTACATCGCGACGGAGACGGCGCAGGTGGCGCTGCTGGCGCTCGATCGGGCAGCGATCTCGGCGCGCGCGAACCACGCGCAGGCCGAGGCCCGGTTCGAGGCAGGGCTCGGCACCGTGCTGGAGCTGATCGACGCGGAGGCCGTTCGGGTCGAGGCCGAGGTCCAGCGGGCGATCGGGGAATTCGAGGCGGCGCGGGCGCGGGTGCTGCTCGATCGCGTGGTCGCGGAGGCACGTTGATGGGTCACGTGACGCGAGCGCAGCGGTGGGTGCTGGGGGTGGGTGGCGTGATCGTGGTGGGTGCGCTGGGCGGGGGCGCGGCGCTGCTGAGACGGGCCGAGGGGGTGGGAGCAACGGCGCTCTCGGAAGAGCCGCGTGGGGTGACCGTCACGCCAGCGCACGCGACGCGCTACCGACCGTCGCGGCGCTTCGTGGGGACGCTCGAACCGTGGCAGCGCGCCGACATCGGTCCGCAGCTCGTCTCGGCGTACGTGGAGACCGTGCTGGTGCGCCCCGGCGACGCCGTGAAGCGCGGCCAGGTGGTGACCACCCTCGACTGTCGGAGCGCGAGCGCCGGGAACAGGAGCGTCGCGATGCAAGCGCGGGCGCTCGACGAGCGGCAGCGGGCGCTCGCGAGCGAGGCGGCGCGGGTGCAGGATCTCGTGGGCGGAGGGTATGTCTCCAGGAACGAGGCCGAGCAGAAGCGGGCACAGAGCGCGGCAGCCGACGCACAGCTCGCGGCGCTGAAGGCACAGCTCGCCGGCAAGACCCTGGAGGTGAACGACTGCACGCTCCGGGCGCCGTTCGATGGCGAGATCGTCCGACGCAGGATCGACCCCGGCTCGTTCGTGCGACCTGGCGAGGCGCTGCTGACGCTCATCGATCGAGGGCTCGTCCGGGTGACGGCCGACGTGCCAGAGGCCGATTTCAGCGCCGTTGCGCCTGGCGCCGAGGTCGAGCTGAGGATGATGGCCACGGGTCGCGCGATGACGGCGCGGGTGTCGCGGCGAGCCGCAGCGGCCAACCCGATGACGCGGACGCTGCACGTCGAGATCGATGTGCCCGATCCAGAGCGCGCACTGCCCGTGGGGACGACGGCCGAGGTGCGCGCGGAGGTCGGAGAAGCACAGGAGGCGCTCGAGATTCCCCTGCGCGCAGCGACGGTGCGTGGCGGGAAGGCGTCTCTCTTCCTGGTCGAGGAGGACGTTGCGCGCTCGGTGACGGTGCAGGTGCTGGGCGAGGCGGGCAAGAGCCTCTTCGTCACGCCCGACTTCCCCGCCGGCTCGCTCGTGGTGGTGGAGGGGCGTGGCCAGCTCGCGAACGGAAACGTCGTGCGCGCCAAGGTGGAAGGAGATGTCTCGAAAAGACCGCCCCACACCCCGATCCCGGCTGCGGTGATCCCGGCGGTGCCGCCGCGATGACCCGGCTCGCACTGAAGAATCCCCTCGCGGTGCTCGTCATCGGGCTCGCTCTCCTGGTCTTCTCGGCCGTGGTGACGCCGCGCATGAGCGTCGACACATTCCCGGAGCTGACGCCGCCGGTGCTCATCGTGGGCACGCTGGCGTCCGGGCTCGGGCCAACGGACGTCGAGAAGACGATCACCTGGCGCCTTGAGAAGTTCATCGCGGCGACTCCTGGCGTGGACCACATCAAGAGCGAGTCGCGCAACAGCCTGAGCATCATCTATGTGTGGCTCAAGTGGGGGACCGATCTGAACGCCGCACAGTCGCTGGTGCAGCAGCAGGTGGCGTTCGCGATGTCGTCGGTGCCGAAGTCGCTCGGCGTCCTTCCGCCGTTCGTGCTGCAGTACGATCCCTCGAACGCGCCCGTCCTCCAGGTGGCCGTCCACGGCGGTGGGCTCAGCGGCGCGCAGCTCTACGACTTCGCGGTCAACACCATCGAGCCGATCATCGAGGGGATCCCCGGCGTCGCCAGCGCCTCCCCGAACGGCGGACGCGAGCGGCAGATCAACGTCTTCGTGGATCCAGCGCGCGCGCAGGCCCGGGGCGTCACGTCCACGGAGGTCGCCGCCGCGGTCGACAAGGCGAACGCGCTGCTCCCTTCGGGGCGGTTGATGACGCCAGGCTTCGAGGCCAACGTGTACACGAACGCCGTCGCGCCCCGGGTCGACGAGATCGGGGAGGCGGTGATCAAGGTGGTCGACGGCGCGCCGGTGCTGGTGCGCGATGTGGCGCAGGTCGAAGACGGCGGATCGCTGCCGACGCAGTTCGTGGCCGTGGATGGGGAGCCTGCCGTCTACCTGAACGTGCTGCGCATCCCGGGTGGGAACACCGTGCAGATCGTGGACTCGATCAAGGAGGCGCTCACCCACCTGCCAGATCTGCCGGCTGGCCTCTCCGTGAGGCCGATCTTCGATCAGTCGACGTTCGTGAAGGGGGCCATCACCGGGCTCCGGCGCGAGATCGTGCAGGCGCTCTTCCTCATCGCAGCGGTGATCCTCGTTTTTCTGCAGAGCGCACGCTCGGTGCTGATCGCGGCCATCTCGGTCCCGCTGAGCTTCGCCGTGATCCTGCTCGTCCTCTATGCGACGGGCCAGTCGCTCAATGCGTTCACACTGGGCGGGCTGACGCTCGCCATGGGGCCGCTGGTCGACATCTCGGTGGTGGTGCTGGAGTCCATTCACCGCCGAAGGCAAGAAGGTGACGACGCGGCCACCGCTGCGCTCCGGGGAGCGCGGCTCGTGGCAGGGCCGGCGCTCGCGGCGTCGCTGTGCACCATCGCCGTCCTTCTGCCGGTCATCCTGCTGACGGGGCTCGCGAAGAAGCTGTTCTCCCCGCTCGCGCTGACGGTCGCCTCGGCGATGGTGGCCGGCTACCTGGTGAGCATGCTGGTCACGCCCGTCGCCTGCCGCTACCTGCTCGGCCACGGAGAGCCAGGCCGGCTCGCGCGCGCCCTCCAGCGGATGGTCGAGGGCCTGTCGAGCGGTTACGCGGTGGCGCTGCGGGCGGCGCTCGGGCTCCGCTGGCTCGTGGTCGGGGGCACGCTGGTGCTCGTGGCCGCCAGCGTGTACGGCGCGTCGAGGCTGCCAAGCTCGTTCTTTCCGGAGATCGACGAGTCGATGGAGCGGGTCTACGTGCGGCTCGCGCCCGGCACGTCGCTCGACGAGTCGACGCGGATCTTCCAGGAGATGGGCAAGACGCTGCGCGAGGAGCTGCCGCCGGAGGACGTGGAGCTGGTCCTCCTGAACGTGGGGTCGCCGAGCAAGGCGAGGTCGAAGATGAGCAGCCCGAACGCGGGGCCGCACATGGGGTTCATCCGCCTCGCACTGACCCCGCCGGAGCGGCGCGCGCGGACCCAGCGAGAGATCGCGGACGCGATGCGCGAGGTGCTCGCGCGGCGCTTCCCGGGTGTGGAGATGCTGCAAGCTCCCGGTGGCCTCGTGGCGAGCGTCTTCTCGAACGGCTACAACGCGCCGCTCGTGGTCGAGGTGCGCGGTGATCGGCTGGAGGTGCTGGAGGCGCAGGCGCAAGCGGTGGCGGACGTGGCGCGGCGGGTGCCCGGGGTGCGCGACGTGTACCCGGCGCTGCAGCTCGACTACCCGGAGTTGCGCGTGACGACGGACCGGCAGGGGGCGGGGCTCGTGGGGGTGACGGCACGCGCTGCGGCGCAGACGACGCTCGAGGCCACGCTCGGGAACATCAACAGCCCGTCGGTGTGGGTCGATTCGGCGAATGGCCAGTCGTACTACGTCGTCACGGCCTACGATCGAGCGCAGATCGAGGATCCCGGGCGCTTGCGGGAGGTCCCGATCCTGGCGAACGCGAGCGCCGGCGCGGTGACGCTGGGGAGCTACGGGACGATCGAGCGCGCCGCAGGCCCGGTCGCGATCGAGCGCAACCACCTCCAGCGGGTGGCCACGGTGATGATGCAGACCGAAGGGCGCGACCTGGGCACCACCGCCGCAGACCTCGAGAGCCGGCTCCTGGAGGACCCCAGGACACGGGACGCTCGGTTCTCGCTCGCCGGGCAGGTCGAGCTGATGCGCACCACGTTCTCGGGTCTCGGGGTCGCGCTCGGTCTGGCGGTGATGGTGGTGTTCATGATCATGACCACGCAGTTCAAGTCGCTGCGCTTGCCGCTGGTCATGCTGTTCACCATCCCGGTGTGTCTCGTCGGGATCGTGATGGCCCTGCTGGCCTCACGGGAGGGGCTGTCGATCCCGGCCATGATGGGCACGCTCATGGTCATCGGGATCGCCGTGTCGAACGGGATCCTGCTCGTCGATCACGCGGACCGTGTGTTTCAGGCGGGGGCCGACCGCGTCGAGGCGGCGGTCGAGGCAGGTCGCGTTCGGTTCACGCCGATCCTCATGACCAGCCTGGCGACGATCATCAGCTTGATGCCCGTGGCCCTGGGTCTCGAGCACGGGACGGAGTCGAACCGACCCCTCGCCCTCGCCGTGGTCGGCGGCCTCGCCTCGTCGACCTTGCTGTCGCTGTTCCTCGTGCCGTCGATGTTCGTCTTCCTGGCGAAGCGGAGAGCCATCGACACGATGCTCGACGCCTGAAGACCGAGCCTTCAGCTCATGCCGTCTTGCCGGTGCACGGCAAGAGCATCCGGACCGTGGTTCCCTGGCCCGGCTGGCTCTCGACCCGGATCGCGCCACCGTGCCTGCGAACGATGCCGATGACCGTCGCGAGGCCCAGACCGCGGCTGGCGCGCTTGGTCGTGAAGAAGGGATCGAACATGCGGAGCTGCGTGAGGTCGTCCATGCCGCACCCGCCGTCGCTCACGGTGCAGCACACGTAGCGGCCGGGATCGAGGGTCTCGCCGAAGCGCATCTGCGAAAGGCAGGCGGCGTCGGCGTCGACGAGCCCGGTCTCCAGGGTGACCACGCCTCCCGCATCACCGAGCGCGTCGGTCGCGTTGGAGATGAGGTTCATGATCACCTGGCGGATCTGGGTCGCATCCCCTGCGATCGGCAAGGCGCCTTGAGCGAAGTCGTACCGCAGCGTGACGCCCTTCGGCAGCCCCACCTCGAGCAAACGGGGCATCTCGCGGACCAGCTCTGCGAGGTCGAAGCCCTTCTGCTGGAAGCGGCCTCGGCCCGCGTAGGTGAGCATCTGCTTGCACAGATCGGAGGCTCTACGCGCGGCGATCTGGATCCGCTCGATGTCTTCGCACACGGCGGCGCCAGCGGGCACGTCGGTGAGCGCGAGCTCGGAGAAGCTCAGGATGCTCATGAGCAGGTTGTTGAAGTCGTGGGCGACGCCGCCAGCGAGCATCCCGAGGCTCTCGATGCGCTGCGCTTCACGGATGCGCTCTTCACGCGCTCGACGCGCCTCCTCGGCGTGCTTGCGTTCGGTGATGTCGGTGGCGATGGAGGTGATCCCGACGACCTCCCCGGACGCGGAGCAGATCGGTTCGACGGAGACGTCGAAGATCCGGCGCTCTCCCTCGACGACGAGCTCCACGTCCTCGCGCATCGGGACCCGCGTCGCGAGCACGCTCCGCTTCATGGCGGTGAGCGACG